>DASXVP010000011.1:0-386090 GCA_036504135.1 Paludibaculum sp. | reverse complement strand
GAATTAACTTCGCGTTCAACCAGATTGTCAAAGATCTGAACATCAGCAACCGATCCCAAAGGAAGAGCTGTCTGATGCCGGCCTCGAATGGCGTCTTGGCACGCACTTGCTTGCGTCCCGTTTCCAGGAGGCGTACAAGTTCCGTTTGCCAAAAA
Source organism: Paludibaculum sp. (assembly GCA_036504135.1). Lineage (GTDB taxonomy): Bacteria > Acidobacteriota > Terriglobia > Bryobacterales > Bryobacteraceae > Paludibaculum. Next base: position 385,935 of record DASXVP010000011.1, on the reverse strand, counting down.
TCGGGAAACTTGAAAACTGCTAAGAGCTTGAACCGACCAGGCTGTGCGTTCCGCTGGTTTCTGCCGTTTCCGGCTCGCCTTGCTTTCCGCTTTCTGCCCGCTTGTTGTCGGCGCCCAGAGAGTAGAATACCAATCCGTTTACCGAAGCGCAAGCGTCATGGGAAGTTTTATTCGCCCCCAGGTGAATGATCCTGTACAGCCATGTGACGGCGCGATACACGAGCAGGTTTCCCTGCCCTAACGATGGCGCCGGTCGAGTGTCATAAGTTGCTTTTTTGCAATCTGTTAGACATGGGGGCGTGGTGGGCTCGGAGGCCGAGCCAAGTGGATAGGGCCGAGTCCAGACGGATGGGTCTGGCGAGGATCGTGAGAGCAACGCAGAGTGGGGCTATGGAAGATATTGGCGGACCGGCGCCAGCGGGGCGCGTGGGGTCGATGCTGGGCTCGTTTGTTTTGTTGCAGTTGTGGGTTCGTTCGGCGTAAAACGCATGGTGAGTTAAGACCGTTGGAAGGAGAGCGAGCGGCAGGAGGTGGTGAGCTGACGTCCGCTGACGGATGCTGGCTGGGCTTCGTGAGACTGTGCGGACCCTGTGTTTTGTTGCAGTTGCGGGTTCGTTCGGCGTAAAGCGGTCAATGAGGAAGGCAGTTGGACGGAGGGCGGGAGGAGGGAGGCGGTGAGCTGACTTCCGCCGACGGATGCTGGATGGGCCGCAGGCAACTGTGCGGGCCCTGTGTTTTGTTGCAGTTGCGGGTTCGTTCGGCGTAAATCCTGTAAGCAGGCGAGGAGGTTTTCGAAGCCGGCGGGACGGACGGAGGGCCGTGGGGCGGTGAGGGGACGGCGCGGCACCGGAGTATTCAGATAGACGTGGAGGGCGCGGATGGCGCGACGGACCCTGGTATCGATACGGATGCTATGACGGCGGAAGGCGCGAATGGCGGGGTCGAATGAGAAGAGATGGACGGCTCGAGCGCTCTCCTGGGGGTGGCGGCTGAGGCATGCTGCGAGTAGTTGCTGTTCCTGTTCGAGGAGGCGATCGTGCCATAGAACGAGGTAAGCGAGGCGGCATTCGCGCTTGCGGCGGATGGGATCGGCCGTTTGGACGGTGAAGCGGCGGGCCTCGTGGTGGAGGTTGGCATTCCAGGACTCGGGCATGGCGTGGGTCCGGGCGTAGCTGTGGTGTACGCAGCCATTGCGGGAGGATCGGCGCTTGCCGGCGGGCGTGCGAGGCCCGGTGGACCTGCGCGATTTCGCACGATTGGCCGTGATCTTCCTTTCCGTGATGCGGACCAGGGCCATGGCTCAGCGCTCCTTACGGAAAGACCTGAGGAGTTGAACCGTCTCCTTGAAGCAGCGAATGGCCGCGGTTTCGAGATTGCCGTACTCGCGGATGGCGGCGCGGGTTTGGGGCTCGCGGGTGGCGAAGTGATGGGCGGCCTCGGGACTGATGTTGCCCCAATTGTTTTCGGTTGTGCGCTGTCGATCCGCCATCTCCACATCGATGGCGGCGGCCTCGCAGTTCCCCGCGCGGATGGAGCGCCAGAAGTTGCGGACGGCCTGTTGGGTGAAAATGCGCTCGAAGTCATTGGTGGGCTGGATGACTTCCTGGGCGGCATTGCGCACGAGTTCAAGGGCGGCCGAATCCTCGTAGTAGAGGCGAATGTCGACGCCGTCATTCGCGAAGAGGGAGTGGTCGACCTGGCGCTTGAGAGCGCGCGGCTGGTGCGGCGGAGGCTGCTTGGCGTTGTTGGTGGACATCATGACGTAGTATTGACCTGGACACAGTGTCTAGCACGGAGTTGGCGGGTTGGACGGTGGTTTCCGGCTAAGGGATTGATTCGGTGGGAAAGAAAGTCGGAAAATCGACGTGAACGACCTCGGCCGCAGGCGGGTTTTTGGGAGGGGGAGGGGAGGAGGCAGCGAGGGCTCAGGGAGACGGCGCGGAAGCCACGCGAGTTACGGGGTGGATCGCGGCCGGATTGCGTTGACTGATGCAGCCGGAAGGGACTCCGGCCGCAAGCAGCTTACACACGAATCCAGCCGCGAAGCCCTCTTGCTATTGAGCTTTCACCTTCTGCACGAAGACATCCTGCTGCGAGTGCGTTTGGCCGGAGATGGGGCTGAGCGCGTTTGTCGGTTCCGTCATCAGATTGCGGGCGTCACCCCAGCCGACGTACAAGGTGCCGTTGGCACTGGTGGCGCTCTGGTACTCACCGAGACCGTAGCAGACGGCGATCTGGCGGTCGTAGTTGGTTGCGCTGTAATTCGGAGCGTTAGTCAATCTAATGTTGGTGGGCGGAAGATTGAAGGACGCATCCGTCACCCGGACGGTCCGGCTGATGGGAAAAGAAGCGCCGCTATCCTGGGAGTTTGCCACATCGAGATCGACGGTCGAATTCGCGTGCTGGGTGTAGTAGGAGATGTGCACGCTTTTCGGATCGGCGTCGATGGCCAACGAAGGCAGGACGTGGTGTGTATCGGTGGTGACCAGCGGGTTCACGATGACCGGCACGCCCCAGGACTGACCGCCGTCATCTGACCGCACGAACCAGATATCGGAGCCGGCCGTACTGCCGAAGCTCAGGCTGCGGGAATTGTTCCACGCGAGGTAGACGACTCCGTTAACCGCAGCGACCGACGGTTGCAGCACGAGGCGAGAGGCATTTACGTATCTTGGATAGCCGAACCGGCCGGGTCCCGCAGTGAGACTGCCGTGGATTGTCAGACGAATGTTGCCGCCGCCGCAAGCTGTCAGTTCGCCAGGTTGCGTAACTGGCAGGACAGTCGGCTCAGGCGCACCCGGAACATTGAACGTCGCGAAAGTGAACGTTTCGCCGGCGTCTTTGGAGACCAGCATCTGGATGAAGTCCTGGTCGGCGTTGCTATACCGCAAGAACGGCACGTACAGGGTACCAGTGATCTGGTCCACCACCGGGTTTGAGAACTGCAGGCAGTCCTGGGGATAGTTCGGATTTGGATTCGCCGCCGGAACGAAGATCGTCTTGGAAATCCAGGTGACTCCTGCGTCGGTGGAACGGCCGAAACGCAATTCGCAGGCAGAGGGTTGGAAGCTGGTCCATGTGACGTAAATGTTGTCGCGGTTCTTTCTGATGGGGTCCGGTCCAACCGCCAGCCATTCCTTATCGGAACCGTCGTCCTGCTGTACGATGACGCCGTCGCTCCACGTCGCGCCGCCATCCTTGGAGGAATTCACCTGAATGGTATTGGCCCCTGCTGAATTTGCGGCTAAGGTGGCGTAGTAGAAATTGCCATTGCGATCGACGCCCAGCGAAGGATCGCCAAAAGTCCCTTTACCTTGGGGGGACGGCGGAAGGAATCCTCGCGTCCAGGTCTGCCCGCTATCGTGCGACACGGAGACGCCGGAGAGCTGGATGCTATCGACGACGAGGCCCGGTCCGCTGGGGTTCGGGCTCACGTGGATTCCCGAGGAGTCGTTGAAACCCACGACGATGTTCCGGCCGGAGGCTGCCGTGGAGACCTCGCTTTGAGTGGAATGGACGAAGGGCCGGAAGCCGGTGAAAACCTGAATGTAGTCACTCGATGGGAAGTTCACCTGGCTATTCGTCCCACGAAGTTGAACTTGAGGGACGAGGTCAAGACCGGTTACGGGCGGGGCGAGTTCAGGTAGGTAGGTCGGCCCGTTCAGAAGGTCATCTGCGATGATCTTCATGCCGGAGCGGACGTCCTGTTCCACACCGAGCTTGTTGACTACGCTGGTCGGACTTTGAGCGAACGCCAATGAGCTGAGCGCCAAGGCAAAGCCCGGCAGCCCCAGCAGGATAGACTGTGGTGTCTTCATGCAACTCCTCTTTAAGCTAAATCGAATCAGGTGATTAGGAGAGGCGTGGTCGTAAGGTTCCCAGGGTGACGCACCCCACAACCAGCCAGATATGAGTGGAATGATACACGCAATCTGGACGGAGCGTATGGTCGGAACAACAAAATGTGAGTACTGGAACTGACTGTGCCAGTGCCGGCCCAAGAGGCGGGCTTGGATTTCGAGGAGGTGGCGGTAATTTGGATGGCGGTACCGACAAGACCACGGAGTTCGGTTCTCGGCGAGTGATCCACCTTCCTGGCCGAACGCCGGGACCAGTTCACCGCGGACCTGGTGCAAATGGAGAACTTCCGGTGAACGGCTAGACTATCTCGCACTCTGGTGCGCCTGGGAAGTTCAACGCGGAGTTCTGACCGGTGTGTTGTGACTTTGCGAGTATTCATATCACGTGCTGTCGGGAGGTCCGGGCACAACGGTTTGAGCGGCAAGACCTGGATTACGGGCACCCGAGAGGAATTCGATTTCACCGTCTCGTCATATGGAAATGGATGAGTTGAGGCCGGCCCCAAAACTGGACCCCTAGAAACCGTCCGCACACTGCTGCCCTTCCCAAGGGCGTCGGCGGACCGAATAGGTCCTTTCCCGGGGACGCCTTCGAGTATGCTGTCGCGCGCAGGCATTCGGCGCGTTTCGTAAACACTACGCCTTTGATCGTCGCGCAAGGGAGGTGCTAGCACCTTAGAAGTCGGATTCGCTCCGCTCGGCTCACGGCTTCCGGCTCGGTTTACTCATCCGTTCCACATCGCGCTCAGACAGGCCCCGTCATTCCCCGATGGCGAACCCCTCCCGATTCACGTGGGTGCGGCTTGAAAAGGGTTCGAGTGAAAGCCGTCTGTCAGGGAAGTCACTGGCAGCCAGCGTGACCGGAAGCCTTGACTCCGGGCAGTGTAGGAGAGATCTGGCTTGTCGTAGACTGCGCAGGAACGGATCACGAGCCCACCTTTGAGCGGAAGGCTTGAGCCTCTGATACTGGAGTTCGGTAGGAGGCATGGCCCTGGCTCTGGCGGCGGCACATGGCGGGGCTGGTGTGGGCGCCCTCCGCTGCGGGTATTGTGTCCTACTCGAGGAGCCTCTGTCTGCTGGCCGTGATGGGCAACGCCTTCCAAAATCACGATTACGAGAGTGATTCCGCTGACGGTCTGGCTCACCATTCGGGGAATCGGTGATGCGCCGTTCACCAAGGACGGGCTCATCCTGTTGTGCATTTACGCTTGTGCGACAACGGGGGCAAGATCGAGACGTGCCGGTAGTTGATCAGGCAACTGGCCGATTAGCCTCCTTTCTATGCGGTTCACGTATCATTATCCGATACGCCCTGGTTCATCAACGATGACGACTTTCCCGGGGCGCGGCCATTCGCTGCCGGCTGGCACTACCCGAACCTGAAGGAACATCCGGCTTAGACAACCATCGTGTGCCGGGCGGAGGGAGAAGACCCGGTGCGAGCTGAGTGTTCCCAGATGACGAGCTACGAGCCGCGGCGGTGAGTTTTGATCCTCGGCACACCAGAGTGAAGCCGAGTGGTGCGGATTGGGGATTGGGAGGCAGCTTGGTTGCCGTGAGGGGGCCGCGCGCGGCCGTTCGGTGTGTTGTACCATCGGCGCATGTGGAACTTCTGCTGCCTGTTTCTGGTTACGACTATGGCTGCCGTTGGGGTGGAGCCAAGCGGCGCACAGAAGCCTGAGTTGCGTGCCGGCGTCAGTGTCGAGATGGCGGGCACCCAACACGCTGCGGCTATGCCGGAGGCCGATGGGGCGGATGCGTTGATTGTGGCCGTGACCCAGAAGGGTACCGTCTATCTCGGAATCACGCCGCGCACGCCTGCTCAGTTGACGGAGGAGTTGAAGAAGACTCTTGCGGGCCGTTCCTCGAAGATCGTCTATGTGAAGGCGGATGCGCGCGTGCGCTACGCGAGCGTGGCAGCGGTGCTGGAGGCGATGAATGAGGCGGGGATCGACACTCCGAACCTGCTGACGACGCAGACATTGCCGGCAGACAAACCCAGCTACGCACTGCCGAAGGGATTTCGCGTATCCGTCGGCGCGGCCCAGCCGTCCGAGATCCGGGTGTCTGCACAGGGCGAGGCACCGGGGGCTGTTACTTTGACAGTACAGGGATCGGCGACTACCTCCGCGCAGCTCCGCGCCGACCTGATCAAGGCCGTGCAGGGGCAGCCGGGCCGGGGGGTGTCTCTGCGCGCGGATGCGGCGCTGAGCTATGGAGACGTCGTACGCGTGGTTGATGTGTGCATTGGGGCCGGAGTGGGCGTAACTTTGGCGATGCCCGCCCGATAGGCCGGCCTGGGCCATGGTTGCGCTGAGGACGCCGGCGGCGGGGGAGAATGTGGGTATGCAGTCCGGGGTTCCGAACGACACGATTGCGTTGCTGAAGGCGAACTGGCGTTTAGAGGCCTTGTCGATAGCGCGGCTCTGCGGGCTGGTGGCGGCGTTGGCCTGGGGCGTACCGGCGATGGGCGCGGGCGAGTGGGTTCCGCTGTTCGATGGCAAGTCGCTGGATGGATGGAAGCAGACGGCATTTAGCGGGCGGGGCGAGGTAACGGTGAGCGGCGGGATCATCCGGATCGGCAACGGGCGCACGACTGGGCTGACGTGGATGGGCGAGTTTCCGCGCACCGGCTACGAGATCCGTTTTGAGGCGGCGCGGTTGGAGGGCCAGGACTACTTTGCGGGCATCACATTTCCGGTGGGCGCGTCGTACTGTTCGTGGACGAACGGTGGCTGGGACGGGACGGTGGTGGGGCTTTCCAACGTGGACGGCAATGACGCCTCGGAGAACGACACGTCGCTGCTGCGGGACTTTGCGCAGGGGCGCTGGTACGCGTTCCGGCTGGCGGTGACGGAGCGAAGGATCCGGGGCTGGATCGATAACGATCTGGTGATTGATGTGGACATCACGGCGCGGCAGCTCAGCCTGCCATTCGGCGAAGGCGACCTCTCGACGCCGCTGGGCTTTGCGTCATATCGGACAGTAGCGGGCCTGAGGAAGGTCGAGTACCGGCGGCTGGCGGCGGATGAGCTCAAGTAGGCGCGAGCGCACCCATCTCGTGGCGCCGTGGCTGTATAATGCCGTGCAGTGGCGGATTGGATCGCCGCGCGAAGGAGAGCAATGAATAGACGCTACTTTCTCATGGGTGCCGCTGCGGCGACAGCGACGCGGACGGTGCGTGCGGCGCAGAGCGCGAATGACACGGTGCGGGTCGCGGTAGTGGGTTGCGGCGGCCGGGGCAACAGCCATATGGGCGCATGGACCTCGATGCCGAACGTCGAGCTAGCCGCGCTGGTGGATGTGGACGACTCGCACTCGGAGCGCTTCATTGGCGCATTGCAGCGCAAGGAAAAGAAGCCGGTGCCGATTTTCCGGGACATCCGCAAGCTGCTGGAAGACAAGAATATCGACGCGGTGTCGATTGCGACTCCGAACCACTGGCACACGCTGCAGACGATCTGGGCGTGCCAGGCGGGCAAGGATGTGTATGTGGAGAAGCCGTGCTCGCACAACGTCTTTGAATCGCGGCAGATTGTGGCGGCGGCGCGCAAGTACAACCGGATGGTGCAGATGGGCAGCCAGAGCCGCTCCTCACCCGCGTTGCAGGAGGCCGTGCAGAAGCTGAAGGCCGGCGAATTTGGCGAGATCTACATGACGCGGGCGCTGTGTTTCAAGGCGCGCAACACGATCGGGAAGACGCCGGTATCGGCGGTGCCGCCGGGCGTGGATTACGACATGTGGACCGGGCCGGCGCCGATGCGGCCGTTCACCAAGAACCGATTCCACTACAACTGGCACTGGTTCTGGGATACGGGCAACGGCGACCTGGGCAACCAGGGCATTCACGAAGTGGACATCGCGCGCTGGGGCCTGGGTGTGACGCATCCGACGAAGGTGACGGCGATGGGCGGCAAGTATATGTTCGACGACGATCAGGAGACGCCGAACACGATCAACGCAAATCTCGAATTTGTGGTGAACGGCAAGACGAAGATGATGTCGTTCGACGTACGGCACTGGTACAGCAACCACGAGGCGGGTATTGGCGGAGAGAAGGCTGGTAATACGATCGGGAACACGTTCTACGGGTCCGAGGGTTATCTCGCCATCGACAACTACAACAAGTACTACAGCTTCATGGGGCGCGACGGAAAGCCGGGTCCGGCGCGCATCGAGCGCGACCATCACTTTGAGAACTTCATCGCGGGCGTCCGCAGCCGCAAGAAGGAAGAGCTGAACGCCGAGATTGAAGAGGGCGCGATGTCCTGCGTGCTGATGCACCTGGCCAACATTTCGTACCGTTTGGGCCGGACTTTGAACTGGGATGAGAAGACGTGGACGGTGAAGGGTGACGCGGAGGCGACTGCGATGCTGACGCGGAAATACCGGGCTCCGTATATCGTGCCAGAGAAGGTCTGAGACGGTTTCGAAAGGGAAGCAACGCTCCGGCGGGACGGGTGTCCTGCCGGGGCGTCTTCTTTGCAGGAACGATAGAATCGAGCCATGACTTCGAAACAAGCGGACGGGCAGAGCGCGGGAGATCCAGTCGCGGTGGAATCGTGGCTGATTTCGGCGGGACGAGACAGGCGCCCGGGCTCGCCGCTGAACGTGGCTCCGTGCCCGGCGTCGAACTTTGTACTGGGCGAACGCCGTGCGTATTCGCGCGACGATGGCACGCCGGGGTGGGAGGCATTGGAAGAGATCGTCGGCGGATTGGAAGGCGGCTATTCGGTTTCATTCGCTTCCGGCATGGCGGGGATCGCGGCAGTGTTCGATCAACTCCGCACGGGCTCGGTGGTGGCGCTGCCGGACGACTGCTATCAGGGGGTGGCGGGGCTGGCCGAGGCCGGCCAAAGCCGCGGGCGGTGGAGTGTGCAGCGCCTGGCGGTGACGGACACGACGGGCTGGATGGAGATGTGCGGCGTGGCGGATCTGATCTGGCTGGAGTCGCCATCGAACCCTTTGTTGGCAGTGGCGGACCTGGACCTGATATGCGCCGCGCCGAGGAAGCAGGGCGCGATTTTGGCTGTGGACAACACATTCGCAACGCCGCTCAATCAGAAGCCGCTGGCGCTGGGGGAGGACGTAGCCGTGCAATCGGTGACGAAGTTCATCGGCGGGCACTCGGATCTGCTGGGCGGGGTGGTAACTGTGCGCGACGAGAAACTGTTGGCGGCGCTGCGTCATACGCGGGAGCTGACTGGCGCAACGCCCGGCGCGCTGGAGACGTTTCTGGCGGTACGCGGGGTGAGGACCCTGGCTGTGCGACTGGAACGCGCGCAGAGTAACGCGATGGTGCTGGCGGAACGCCTGGCGGGCCATCCGAACGTGACGCTGACGCGATATCCGGGCCTGCCGAGCCATCCTTCGCATGAGGCCGCGCGGCGGCAACTCAAGGGCTTCGGCACGATCATCTCGTTCGACGTGCGGGGCAGTGCCGACGACGCCGATGCGGTGTGCACCGGAATGGAGTTGATCCAACACGCCACCAGCCTGGGCGCGGTGGAATCCACAATCGAGCGGAGGGCCTGCATTCCAGGGCAGGAGCACCTGCCGCCGACGCTGCTGCGACTGAGCGTGGGGATCGAGGCCGTCGAGGATCTGTGGAGCGATCTGGATCAGGCGCTGCGATAGCTACTGCTGCGCCGCGGCTTCCAACGCGGCGATGTCGAACTTCACCATGGTCATCATCGCAGCCATTGCTTTGGGGTTCTTCAGAAGGGCGCCGATGTGCGCAGGCACGATCTGCCAGCACAGCCCGAACTTGTCCGTGAGCCAGCCGCAGGCCATGGGCTTGCCGCCCTCCAGCAGCCTATCCCAGTAGAGGTCGAGCTCGGCCTGATCCTGGCAGGCGACGGTGTAGGAGAAAGCGGGTGTGAGCACCTGCGCGGGGCCGCCGTTGAGGAAGATCATGGACTGGCCCATGAGTTCGATTGTGATGGTGGCAATCTTGCCTGCGGGCCACGGTCCTACGCCGCTGGAGCGCAGCTCGCCCAACTTTTTCGATTCCGGGAATATCGAGAGATAGAACTCAGCGGCTTCTTCGGCGTTGTCGTTGAACCACAGAAACGGTGTGATTTTGCTCATGCTCTGGCCTCCAGGTGCTCCACTTTTATTCGGCGAGATGGTTGCTCGCGGTGGGAGTGAGTTAGATTTAGTATCGCCTAAAAACCGGACGGGGCTTGGGGGAGCGGCGGGGCCGGGGTGGGGCGGGCGGCGCCGGGGCAGATGCAGCCGATCAGTGCCGCCGCCTGCCCCCGCGCCTTCTTGTTTAGCCGCTGTTGCGGCCTAATTCGGTAGTCAGGGCACTCTACGGATATGGAATCACGACAGGGGTTCCGAGTTCGTAGGTCCGTTCCGATGTGATCGAACAGTTGAATGTGACAGGGGTGTCCACGATGATGGCATCCCCGCTTTTCACCAGCTCATTGAGTTGGCTCAACGTCTGGATCCTGACGTCAATGTTTCCATCCAGGAATGCGGCGTGTGTGAACACCACCAACTTCACATGCCAGGCAACATTGAAGTCGCCTTTCGTGTTAGCGACTCCTATCAGGTGATCGTGCCCTTTTACCGCAGAACACGGATTACCGTGGTTGAAATCCGTGCAGGCTTTGTCGGAGCCAGGCAGTGGCCCGTAGCCCACGCTCGGGAATGGCAACACGTTGACGTGATCGCAATTGCCCGGCTGACAGTTGAAATCGGACGCCGATAACTTGGAGGTCACTGGGTACAGGGGCAGGTACAGCGGCGCTGTCGCTACCGGGTTTGCCTTGGACGGGAACGGCGCTTTGAGCGGCGTAAGCAAGTACACGGTGTTACCGTTCGCGCTGTCAACAGCCGGTTCCACCGAAACTTGAGCGAAGTTGCGCTGGCCGCTCTCGCCAGCATTGGCAGTGCCGGCGGCACCCAGGCAGGCGAACATTGCAACCAGGGCGGTCGCAAAGAATCTAGGCGTCGAACATGGGTACATATTGACTTCCTTTTTCCCAGAGTGTAATCTGCACTTCTTGGTGCAGATACGCCCAAGTGTAGACCTCGTCCGATTGACTCACACCCTATCTTTTGATGGCCTTCTCTGGGCACGTGGTCGGGAAGGAGACGCGGAAAGCCTGGGATTTAACGGTTGATGGAGCGGGACGGCAGATGTCCGAGTTTCGTATCCAGCGCGGGACGCTCAACTGCGTCCTCGACTCTCTGTGCTTCAGTTTCGCCATGGAACCGCTAGAATCCCGCCCGCCGAAATGGTCCGGGCCGACGAATCGCACACCAAAAATACGATAGAGTTGAGAGCGCATGAAAGAGACGTCGGAGTTCGCTTCGCCCGCGAACCGCGCTGCTGCGAAGGCGCAGGTTCCTGCCTACAAGAATGCTAGGCTCAGGCCGGAGAAGAGGTCCAGGGACCTTCTCGCCAGAATGACGCTGGAAGAAAAGGCCGCGCAGATGGTCTGTGTCTGGCAGCAAAAAGCACAGACTCTGATCAATGAAGACGGGCAGTTTGACCAGGCCAAGGCAGAGAAGGCATTTAAGAAGGGCCATGGCCTGGGACAGGTGGGCCGGCCCAGTGACGCGGGCAAAGGTCTGGAAGCCCGCGAGAACGCGGAGCTGACCAATGCGATCCAGCGCTTCTTCCTGGAGGAGAGCCGCCTGGGCATTCCAGTAATCTTTCATGAGGAGTGCCTGCACGGGCAAGCCGCGGTGGGCGGCACCAGTTTTTCGCAGCCCATCGGGCTGGGCGCCACCTTCGATCCGGCACTGGTGGAAGCCTTATACACGATGACGGCGGCAGAGGCACGGGCGCGGGGCACGCATCAAGCGCTGACACCGGTGGTGGATGTCGCGCGCGATCCGCGCTGGGGCCGGGTGGAAGAGACCTTTGGGGAGGACCCCTTCGTGGCGGCCCGCATGGGCATCGCCGCGATCCGTGGTTTCCAGGGCGACGCACGGTTTCAGGACAAGACGCGGGTCATCGCTACGCTCAAGCACTTTGCCGGACACGGGCAACCGGAATCCGGGATGAACTGTGCTCCGGCCAACGTCAGCGAGAGGGTGCTACGCGAGACGTTTCTGTACCCCTTCGAACAGGCGATCAAGGAGGGCGGCGCCATCTCGGTGATGGCGTCCTACAACGAGATCGACGGGGTGCCCTCGCACGCCAACAAATGGCTGCTGCGCGACATTTTGCGCAAAGCGTGGGGATTCAAAGGATTCGTGGTATCCGACTATTACGCCATCTGGGAGCTCGGCTATCGCCCCGATACGCACGGCCACTTCGTCGCCAAGGACAAGAAGGAGGCCTGCGCGCTGGCGGTGCGGGCGGGCGTCAACATCGAATTGCCCGAGCCCGACTGCTACCTGCATCTGGTTGAGCTCGTCCGCAAGGGCATGCTGCGGGAATCCGAGCTCGATGAGCTCGTGGCGCCGATGCTGCTCTGGAAGTTCCGGATGGGTCTCTTCGACGATCCGTACGTGGATCCGGAACGCGCCGCGGCGATTGTCGGCTGCGAAGCGCATCAGACCCTCGCGTTGCAGGCGGCGCGCGAGACCATCACGCTGCTGAAGAACGACGGCAATCTGCTGCCGCTGGATCCAAGTGGGATCAAGACCATCGCGGTGATCGGTCCCAACTCAGACCGTCCCCTGCTGGGCGGGTACAGCGGCGCGCCGAAGCACGCCTCCACCGTGCTCGAAGGGATCCGCGCGCGCGTTGGGAAGAGCGTGAAGGTGCTGCACAGCCGGGGTTGCGGCATCACGCAGCCCGGAACGTGGAACCAGGACGAGGTGTTGGCTTCCGACCCGGTGGAAGACCGCAAGCTGATCGCCGAGGCCGTGAAGACGGCGCGGAAGGCCGACGTCATCGTGCTCGCCATCGGCGGCAACGAGCAGACTTCGCGCGAGGCTTGGTCTTTGCAGCATATGGGGGACCGCACGAGCCTGGATCTGATCGGGCTCCAGGACGATCTGGTGAAGGCCATGTTGTCGCTTGGAAAGCCCGTTGTAGCGCTCCTTTTTAATGGCCGACCGCTTTCGATCCGCGGCCTCGCGGAGTCCGTCCCCGCGATTTTGGAATGCTGGTATCTGGGCCAGGAGACCGGCACAGCCGTGGCCGGGGCCCTCTTCGGCGATGTGAATCCGGGGGGCAAGCTACCCATCACGATTCCGCGCTCGGTGGGTCACGTGCCTGCGTATTACAACCACAAGCCATCGGCGCGCCGCGGCTACCTTTTTGACGAAGTCTCGCCGCTGTTCGCCTTCGGATTTGGACTGAGCTACACGACGTTTGAGTTCTCCGCACCGCGCCTTTCAAAGGCGTCGATCGCGCGGGATGGATCCACGCGTGTCTCCGTCGATGTGAAGAACACCGGCCAGCGCGCCGGCGCTGAAGTGGTGCAACTCTACATCCGTGATCTGGTCAGTTCGGTGACGCGCCCGGTGAAGGAACTGAAGGGATTCGAGCGGGTCGTGCTGGAGCCCGGCGAAGCGCGCACTGTGACGTTTGACGTCACTCCGGATTCGCTGGCATTTTGGGACGTCAACATGCGTTTCACGGTGGAGCCCGGCGACTTCGAAGTGATGACGGGCAATTCGTCCCGCGATTGTGATTTGCGGAAGGTCACGCTGAAAGTCAGATAGGTCTTTTTTCGAGAGAGGTTCACGATGGCTGAAAGTTCACACAGACTCGCCGCCCGCGAGAAGATGGGCTACGCTTGCGGCGACATCGCCACCAACTTCTTCTTCCAATCGATGATTCTCTACCAGACCCGTTATTACACGGACACGGTAGGACTCTCGGCAGTGGCGGTTGGATCGATGTTTTTGATTCTGCGCCTTGCTGACGCCATCTTTGACCCGGTGATTGGCGCGCTCTCTGACCGCACGCAGACGCGCTGGGGCAAGTTTCGCCCGTGGATTTTGGGAACGGCCGTACCCTTCGGACTGGTCTTCTGGCTGGTCTACGTCACGCCCGATTTCGGTCCGCAGGGCAAGCTGGTCTACGCCTACATCACCTACACGCTGGTCATGATGATGTACTCGGCGAACAACACGCCGTACTCCGCGCTGATGGGCGTCATCACGCCGGACGTGGGCGAGCGCAATAACGTGGCCCGCTATCGCTTCATCGGCGCGCTGATCGGACAGTTCATCATCCAGGCGCTGCCGCTGCCGCTGGTGGCGAAGCTCGGCGGCGGCAACTCGGCGCGAGGCTGGGCGATCACGATGGGTATATTCGGCGCGATCATCGTGGTGCTGAACCTCATCACCTTCGCCACCACACGCGAGCGGGTGCTGGCGGATCCACGTCAGAAATCGTCGCTGCGCGAAGACCTCAGGAATGTCTTCACGTGCGGACCGTGGATCACCATGTTCATCCTCACCCTGCTGATCTTCACGATGCTGGTGGTCCGCGGGAGTTCTTCGAATTACTTCTTCGCCTATTTCCTCGACCAGAAGGAGATCATGGCGTTTCTCGGGAACTTTGGTTTGGGCGCATCGGCCGGTCCTGTTACCGGCGGGCGAAGCGTTCTTGACGCGCTGGGCCTGCTCGTCAACGCCGATGGCTCCAACGCCTCCGCGGTGGGCCTCAGCCTCTTCTTCGTCGTGGGCAGCGCGATCCAGATCATCGGCATCATCTACTCGAAACCGCTTGCCGATCGCTTCGGGAACAAGGCGGTCTTTCTGACGGGCATGTCCGTCACGATGGTTGCCACGCTGCTGGTGTTCCTGGTGGGCCCGGCGCAAATCGGGCTGATGTTCGCGCTGAGCATCCTGTGGGCCATCGGCTGGGGCCCAACGGTTCCGTTGCTTTGGGTGATGATCGCCGACGTCGCCGACTACTCGGAATGGAAGACTTCGCGGCGCGCCACGGGCTTCATGTTCGCCGGTATCCTGTTCGCACTGAAAGCGGGGCTGAGCCTCGGCGGCGCGCTCAGTGCGTGGGTCATCAGCGCGTATGGCTACGTGCCCAATGTGGCGCAGACCGAGAGTGCGCTACTCGGCATTCGCCTGGGCGCCAGCGTTTATCCGTCCATCGCCATGGCGCTGGGTCTAGTCTGCCTGGCCAAGTACAGCATCGGCAAGAACCTCAACATTCAGATTCACGAGGAGCTCGCCGAACGCCGCAAGAAGTTCGCCGCCGCGTAGCGCGAAGAGGAGACATCATGTATCGCGTCATTTCTGGAGTCGGATTCCTTTTCCTGGCGGCATTGCCCGGAGCCGCGCAGCCCTCCGGCGGCCCTTACGGTCCTATCGATCAAACCTACGAGATCCCGAAGGCGGCGCACGTCTATTACGTCGCGCCGGATGGCAAGTCCGCCGCCGCGGGCGCTGCGCTGGCGGAGCCCACCACGCTGGAAGCCGCCATCGAGCGCGTGGTCACCGGCGATGCCATTGTGATGCGCGGCGGCGAGTATCGCACCGGCGGCCTGCTGCTCAACCAGGGCATCACGATGCAGCCATACCGCGCCGAGCGGCCGATTTTGAAAGGCACGCAAGTGGCCACGCAGTGGCAGGCGCTGCGCGGCGGCGTGTGGCGCACTCCGTGGAAGCGGCTCTTCCCGGCCGCGCCTCTCGGCTGGTGGCAGCGCGCCAACGAGGGCACACGCACCCCGCTGCACCGGTTCAACAACGACATGGTCTTCCTCGATGGCGAATTGCTCAAGTCCGCCGGTTGGGAAGGCGAGCTTGACGCCCACTCGTTTTTCATCGACTATCAGGGCGGGTTCGTTTATCTCGGCGTGAATCCGGCCAACCGACTGGTGGAGATCACGGCCTTCGATAGCGCGCTGGTTCGCACGGGAATCTCTGTGCATGGCAAGAGCAACGACCACAAAGGTCCGGTGATCCGCGGCATCACCTTCACGCAGTACGCCTATCGCGCGCTGGAGGTGGAAGGCAAGAAGCGCTTCACGTCCGCCGACGAACCGACCGACGAGCCGGTGGGCCCCTCGGATCCCTCCACGTACGGCAAAGAGGTCACCGGGACCGTGCTCGAAAACGTCTCGATCACCTATTGCTCGCGGGTGGCCGGCTACTTCCGCGGCGACGGACTGATCATCCGCAACTCCCTAGTGAGCGACACGAGCACCGAGGGCATCTACGTCATCGGCTCCTCCGATGTGCTGCTCGAGAAAAACATCATCCGGCGGAACAATATCGAGCAACTGACGGGCTACTATCCCTCCGCGGTGAAGATCTTCAACCAGTCCTATCGCGTAACGGTTCGCGACAATCTGATCCTGGACAATCCGAACTCCAGCGGCGTGTGGTACGACGTGGGCAACCGCGACGGTGTCTTCGTCAACAACTATGTGGAGAACGCGGTGAACGGGTTTTTCTTTGAGATTTCGCGTGGGGTTACCGTCGCCGGCAACGTGTTCGTGCGCTGCGACCGCGGCATCTATATTTTGAACGCCGCCGACGCGCGCATCTACAACAACACGTTCCTGGACGCGCCGGCTTCCTTTGAGCGCAACCAAAGAAGCGCCACTGGCGACCACTTTGGTTGGCATCCGGCCACGGGGCCGGGTGTCGATCAGCGCGAAGGTCATGTGTTCGTGAACAACCTGCTGGTGGCCAATCCGACGAGCCGCCGTCCACTGCTGCGCTTTGAGCAGCCCGCTGCGATGTGCCAGCAACTGACGAAGCCGCAGGCCGCCGAGGTAAATGGCAACGTGTACGTGCGTGCGTCGATGCCTGGGGTTGCCGCCGTGCCGATGGTGACTTGGAGCCCCGCGTCGTCGCAGAACTGTAGTGCGGTGGCTACGTCTTTGGAGGAGTTCCGGCAGTTCGCATCGCAGTTTGAGGCAGGTGGGCAACAACTGGATCTGACGCCGGGGTCGGTGCTGCAGGGGCCGGACGTCCAGCGGTTCGAGCTACGCCAGGCGATAGCGCCGAAGTCCGGCGCGCCGGCGATGCCGGCCGATGTCAGGAAGTTGCTTGGGTGGAGTGAGCAGGAGGCCCGGACTACGGGGGCGTACCCGTTCCGGCGGTGATGGCGGGGTGGGCTGTGTGACTGTCCTGACTCTGCTAGCGCTCCTTCAAATGCCGTCGAAGGGGCAGAGTGAATCTTGCATACCTAACATAGCTGCGGCATTGAGTTATCCAGCGGTGGTTTTGGAGAGCCGCATTCAAGGGACCGTCCAAAGCGCAGTTTTCGTGGATTCAGCTACAACCGCCATCAAGATTCAGTCCCGCGGATATCCAGCACTCACGGACAGTGTTGAAGCAGCGATCCGGGCGGCTCCATTCGAAGGAAAGTGCGCCAAAGAGCACTTTTCGATCAGGGTCGATTTCATCATTGACCAGAACATCGAACCCGACTCGAATATCCTTATCAAGCGGACTTCGGATTCGACATATGAGGTGGTAGCACCCGCGAAGGTCGTGGTGGTCACCATCTCTGATCCTGCTTGGGTTTTCACGCGGAGAGGCCGGCTCCTCCACCGCATTCACGGGTTCGTATCAAGACTGAGGTTTTGGTAGGTAAGGTCGGCGACCAAAGCAAATTGTAGCTATCTTGCGAATCAGGTCCGTCCGCTTCATCCGAGCGTCAGTTCGGCAACCCGCCGAATGCCCGGGATCTCACCATTGGTCAGATCACGATACAGATCCCGGAGGTTGTCCTGCAGTTCGGCCAACGTCTCGCCTTGAGTCAGGTAATCAGGAAACTCTTCCAAGTAGCCGAGCCACAAGCCGTGGTCTTGCCTATGGACGTGGCGGGCGCTGCGCATGTGGTGATTCTACCTCTGGATGACGGAAGGGAGCAGACGGATGTTCTTGGGTGGGGGGCCGGATTCTGCTGCATCGCGGCCGCGCACGAAGAGACGGAGGAGCCCGGACGGTTGGATCCCGATCGGACGGTGGTGAAAGCCGGCTCAGCGCGCGACTCGGCGCAGGACCAAGGGCGCGGGCGGGCCTCCGCCACGGCCGAAGCCGGCACCGAAGGAGGGGTCCAGACCGTCGGGGGAGGGGCCGACGGCGGGGCGCGGGGCTGAGGCGGCGGATGGGGCCGGGGCCGCGCCGAGCGGGCGGCGCGGGGGCGTTTTTCTTTGGAGCTCGATGGTGTCCGCGCTGATGGCGCCGGTGTAGGTGGTAACTCCGGCGCGGAATGAGATTTGGGCGCCTTCGATCTTCCCTTCCTCGATGACGCCGCCGGCGGAGCCGCCGAAGATGCCGCCGCCGCTGGTGGCTTCCACTTCGCCGGTCAGTTTGCCGCCCTCCTGGCGGAGGATGAAGATCATGTCGGCCGCGGCTCCGGCTAGCGCCATGGGGTCTCCCGACGCGGTGGCGGCAACGGCCGCCTTGGGCCTCCAGAGGCCCGTGATGCCTTCACCGGCGGGGGCGGGGCGCTCCCATGCCAGCGCCTGCGGCCGGAGCGCCACGGCCTTGGCTGCGATGGTAAGGCGGGCCGCGCTCAGGCCCGGCGACGTTGCCTCGATGGTCACGGGGCCGGCAGTTTTGGTCGACTGCACCACGGCCATGCACAGGCCGCCAAACGCGGTGCGCGACGAGCCGATGTCGGACTCGTGGCTGGCGGGATCTCCATTGCCCACGCCGATCAACTTCCCTGCCCCGGAGACCTGGAAGGTGATCCGGTTGTCCGTGATGGGGACCGCGCGGCCCTGTGCATCCAGAACCTCGACGGTCAGCACGGCGGTGTCCTCGCCGTTGGCGCCGAACTCGGTGCGATCGGCGCGGAGCGCCAGCTTCGCCGCCGGGCCGGCCGTCTCGCGCTTGGCGAGCAGGACCTGGCGGCCGTCCTTGTAGCCGCGGGCCTCGATGGCGCCGGGCGCGTACTTCACGGTCCAGGCGAGGTGCTGATCCTTCTTCATGTCTTTGGCGCCGAGGCTCTGGCCGTTGTGGAAGAGCTCCACCTTCTCCAGATTGGAGTAGACCCAGACTGCGATCTCCTTCCCTTCGAACCCGGGCCAGTTCCAGTGCGGGAACAGATGCAGCACGGGCTTATCCGTCCACCAGGACTGGTAGTAGTAAAAGGAGTCTTTCGGGAAGCCGCAGAGATCGATGACGCCGTATTGCGAGCTGATGTTGGGCCAAGGGTTGGGGGACGGCTCGCCGCGGTAATCGAAGCCGGTCCAGATGAAGCCGCCGGCCACCCACGGGCGGGCGCTGACGAACTGCCACCAGCCGCGGGCCGAGGCGCGGCCCGTTGTGGTCCAGGGATCGTAGGAGCTGACCTGGCCCTTGACAGGATCGGTGATATAGATGCCGCGCGTGCCGACGGCGCTGACATTTTCCGTGCCCATCACAGGGATCTTCGGGTTGGCTTTGTGGTACTCCTCGGCCTGCGGATCGGCATAGTTGTAGCCCATGACGTCACAGACGACGAGGCCGCCCTTGCCCATGTAGGGTCCGGCGGGCGGCGGAGCGATGCTGATGGGGCGCGAGTCGTCCAGGCGGAGCGCAGTGCGCTTCATCTCGGTGAGGATGCGCAGGCCGTGATCCGAGATGGAGATGATCTCTTCGTTGCCCATGGACCAGACGAAGACGGAGGGGTGGTTGCGGTCCCGCCGGATCATGTTGCTGAACTGAGCAAGGCCATCGGGGTTGGAGGAGAGCATGCGGGTCTCGTCGAGCACGAGCATGCCCAGATCGTCGCAGGCATCGAGCAGTTCCGGAGTGGGCGGGTTGTGGCTGGTGCGGATGGCGTTGCAGCCCATCTCCTGGAGCTTGCGAACGCGGTAGTGCTGCATGGCGTCGGGCAGGGCGACGCCTAGGCCGGCGTGATCCTGGTGGTTGCAGGCGCCCTTCACCTTGACGGGCGCGCCATTGAGCAGAAGCCCGCGGTCGGGATCGAAGGCCAGGCTGCGAATGCCGAAGCGGGTCTCGTAGCGATCCACCACGGCGGCGCCGGCGTGGACCTCGGTGACCAGCTTGTAGAGGTTCCTCTGCTCCAGCGACCACAAGGCCGGCTGCTTCACCACCACCTGCTGTTCGAGAGTGTGCTCGCCGCCATCGGGGATGGCCAGGGGCGCCGAGGTGGCCTTGCCGGCTTCCCTGCCCGACGGGTCCAGCAGCGTAGAGGTGATGCGAACGTTCTGGACGCCCTTGGCCTGGTTTTCGATCTCGGTGCGGATGGAGACGGTGGCCGTGCCGGGCTTGAGCGTGGCCCGCGCGAGGGTGCCCCACTGCTTGACGTGCACGGGCGCGGTCTTCACCAGCCACACGTGGCGATAGATGCCGGCGCCCTCGTAGAACCAGCCATCGCTGAAGGTGGCATCGACGCGAACGAGGATGACATTGCGCTGGCCGGGACTGGCGAAGTCCGTGACATCGAAGCGGAAGGGATCATAGCCGCCGCCGTGGCGGCCGATGTAGAAGCCGTTGAAGACGACCATGGCCTCGCGGTAGGCGCCGTCGAACTCGAGCGAGATGCGCTTGCCGGCGTCGGAAGCCGGCAGCTCGATCACCTTGCGATACCAACCGACGCTGGTTTCCGGGTAGTTGCGGCCCAGCGGGTAGGAGCCCTTGCTGGTGAGCGCCGGGTCGTTCTGAAACGGCAGACCGATGGCCCAATCGTGGGGGAGATCGACGGGTTTCCAATCGGCGTCGTCAAAGGCCAGGCTGCTGGGCGTGAGGAAATCGCCGGTCTTCTGAAAGCCGCCGGCGCGGCCGCTGCCGAAGCCGAAGTCCTTGGCCGCGTCGTTGGCGTGGCCGAAGTGAAAGCGCCAGCCGAAATCGAGCAGAAGCCGCTCGCGCAGCGCAGCGCCGGCGGTGGGGTCGCTGCGTTCGGCGGGAGGCGGCGCCAGGGTGACGGCGGCGGCGGCCGGCGAGGCCACGCCGGCCTTAAGTACATCACGACGCGAGAGGTCTGTCATTGCGGCTCCTTGCGGGGCGCGGGGTGTTCGCCCGTGCGATCGCCCTCCAGTGTATTACCACTCGCAGGGCGATTCGGGGCTACTCGGATTTGAGCGAGGCCATATCGATGGAGAAGCGATACTTTACGTCGGCCTTGAGCAACCGCTCATAGGCCTCATTCACCTTCTGAATGGGGATGACCTCGACATCGGAGGTGATATTGTGCGCGCCGCAGAAATCCAGCATTTCCTGAGTTTCGGCGATGCCGCCGATGAGCGAACCGGAGACGCTACGGCGCGCGAAGATCAGGCCGAGGGAAGAGACGGCGAGAGGTTCTTCCGGCGCGCCGACGAGCGTGAGGTTGCCGTCGCGGCGGAGGAGCTGGATATAGGCGTTGATGTCGTGATCGGCCGAGACTGCGTCGAGGATGAAGTCGAAGCTGCCGGCGTGTTTCTGCATTGCGGCGGCGTCACGGGAGAGGACGACCTCGGAGGCGCCGAGGCGGAGCGCGTCTTCCACCTTGCTGGGCGAGGTGGTGAAGACGACGGTGTGGGCGCCGAGGGCTTTGGCGAACTTCACGCCCATGTGGCCCAGACCGCCGAGGCCCACGACACCCACCTTCTTGCCCGCGGTAACGCCCCAGTGGCGCATGGGCGAGTAAGTGGTGATGCCAGCACAAAGGAGTGGCGCGGCGCCGGCGAGATCGAGGTTGGCAGGGACGCGCAGCACGAAGTGCTCATCCACAACGATGCTATCGGAGTAGCCGCCGTAGGTGACTCCTCCGAGGTGCTTATCCGGGAAGTTGTAGGTGAGTGTGAGGTTGGAGCAGAACTGTTCCAGGCCGGCCTGGCACTCGGGGCAGGTGCGATCGGAATCCACCATGCAGCCGACCGCGGCGAGGTCGCCGGGCTTGAACTTGGTCACATCGGATCCGACGCGGGTGACACGGCCGACGATCTCATGGCCGGGGACGCAGGGGTACGCGGTGGGCATCATGCTGCTCCACTCATTGCGGACCTGGTGGAGATCGGAGTGGCAGATGCCGCAGAA
The DNA here is from genome assembly GCA_036504135.1 of Paludibaculum sp. Taxonomy (GTDB): domain Bacteria; phylum Acidobacteriota; class Terriglobia; order Bryobacterales; family Bryobacteraceae; genus Paludibaculum. The sequence continues at coordinate 364,207 of DASXVP010000011.1, read as the reverse complement.
GAGGATCTCGACCTGAACATCGTGTGCGGAGGGATCCCGGCGGGCGATGGTGGAAGAGGCGAGATGTGATGTGGCGCTCGCAGCGGAATAGGCCTTGGCGTTGTACATGGTGTGTGCTCCTGTCAGGCGTTGTATTGTTCGTCGGTAACGTGTTCGAGCCACTCGGCGGCCTTGCCGTCGAGCTCTTCTTGAATGGCGAAATGGGTCATCGCCGTGCTGGGCGCGGCTCCGTGCCAGTGTTTCTCGCCGGGCGGAATCCAGACCACGTCGCCGGGCCGGATCTCCTGCACCGGCCCGCCCCATTGCTGGACGCGGCCGCAACCGGCGGTCACGATGAGGGTCTGGCCGAGCGGGTGGGTATGCCAGGCCGTACGAGCGCCGGGCTCGAAGGTAACGGCGGCGCCGAATGCGCGGGCCGGGGCGGGCGGATGGAAGAGTGGGTCAATCCGCACGGTGCCCGTGAAATACTCTGCGGGTCCTTTGGCGGAAGGCTGCGAACCGCTGCGTTGGATGTTCACTTTCTGCTCCATTTAGCTCTTCTTCTTCCAGTACTCCATCGTGGTTCCGGTATAGACGCCCGAACCAACGATGGCCCGCTTGCGGACATCGGCGATCTCTTCCGGAGTCATTTTCTGGAAATTCCGCACGGCGCGGATGTTGTCTTCCATCTGTCCCTGCGTGCCTGCGCCGCAGACGGCAACGTGCACTCCGGGCTGGCTCAGCGTGTAGCGGAGACACTCGGTGGGGCTGATGGAACGCAGCAGGAACGCCTTGCCGAACACCTTGATGGCCTGGGCGCCAACGCCGCGTTCGATGGCCACGGGCATTGCGGTCTTTTCGAAACTGAGATAGGCGTGGTCGGCCGCGTGAATCGGCATCATCACGGTGTCCCATTTGTCGTAGGCTTTCAGCAGCGCCGCATGCACCTCCGGATCGTAGTGGCCCGTGAACCCGATGAAGCGGCACTTGCCTGCCTTCTTGGCCGCCTCGAACGCCTCGATGGCGCCGCCTGGGGCCAGGAGTTGGTCGATGTCCTGACGCGTCTGGACGGCGTGCGCCTGCCAGAGATCCACGTAGTCGGTCTTGAGCAGGCGGAAGGACGTCTCCAACTCCTCATTCGCCTCCTTGGCCTTGCGTTTAACGGTCTTGGTGGTGAGGAAGACATTCTTGCGGACGCCCTGGAGACCGATGCCGTAGGATTCTTCGGCGCGGCCGTCCCAGTAGAGCCGGGAGCAATCGAAGTAGGTGATGCCCAGTTCGTACATCTTGCGGACGTGAGCCGCTGCGGCGGAGACATTGGGCAGGAGGTCCATGCGGGCGCCGCCTTGTGCGAGGACGCTGACGTGGATTCCGGTTTTGCCGAAGGCCGTGGTGGGGATGTCTCCGGCTTTCACTTTCGGAGGGGCCGCGAATGTGCTGATGAGAGGCATACCGGAAAATGCTCCGCCGACAAAGATGCGTCTTTTCATTTGGTTTTCTCCGCTCATCGTCCGGTCATCTTTTCGATGTGTTCGGGGTACCGCGCGCCCTCGACCGTGATGCGCGAGGCGGCGCTCTCAATGGCACGCAGGTCATCCGGCGTGAGCTCGACGGAGGCGGCTCCGAGATTCTCTTCCAGGCGATGCAGCTTGGTTGTGCCGGGAATGGGCGAGATCCACGGCTTCTGCGCCAGCAGCCAGGCCAGCACAATCTGGGCGGGCGTCGCGTTCTTCTCCGCCGCGATGGCGCCGAGCAGATCGACCAGCGCGCGATTGGCCTTCATCGCCTCCGGCGTGAACCGAGGCAGGATGCTGCGGAAATCACCCGCCTCCAGCTTGGAATTCTCGTCCATCTTCCCGGTAAGGAAACCCTTGCCCAGAGGGCTGTAGGGGACGAAGCCGATGCCGAGTTCCTCCAGGGTGGGAATCACTTCCTTTTCGGGAGTGCGAGTCCACAGTGAATACTCACTCTGGAGCGCGGTGACCGGCTGGACGGCGTGGGCGCGGCGGATGGTTTGCACGCCTGCTTCCGAGAGGCCGAAGTGCTTCACCTTTCCGGCCTGGATCAGATCCTTCACCGCGCCAGCCACCTCCTCGATGGGCACGTCGGGGTCCACCCGGTGCTGATAGAAGAGATCGATGGATTCGACGCGCAACCGTTTGAGCGAGGCTTCGGCGACCTCTTTGATGTGCTCCGGCCGGCTGTCCAAGCCCACGTTTTTGCCGGTTTCCGGATCGAGCTTCCAGCCGAACTTGGTGGCAATCACGACCTGCCCGCGGAACGGCTCCAGTGCCTCGCCCACCAGGGATTCATTGGTAAACGGGCCGTAGACCTCGGCGGTATCGAAGAAGGTGACGCCTCGCTCCACGGCCGCCCGAATGACAGGAATCATCTCCTGTGGATCTTTCGCCGGACCGTAGCCAAAGCTCATACCCATGCAGCCCAGGCCGATCGCCGAGACCTCCAGGCCGCTATTTCCCAGTTTGCGTATCTGCATAGTTGTTCTCCAGGTGTCTCCCATCTCCAGGTTAGATTCGAGAGTCCCGGGAGCGGTATCCCGATCCTGCCGATTGATTGCCTATTCCTCCAGCTCTCTTGATTCACATGCAGGGGGTGCGGTTATCCTGGGTCGTAGGAGCGTGCGCCCATGACCATGAAAACTCGCAGAGAGGAAGTTGCCTTGGTGCCGGATCAGGCCGGCGAGTTACGGAAAGAACTGGCTCGCAAGATTGCCTTGTTCATGGGCAGCGCAGAGAAACGTGTAACGGACATTCCGGGGTTGATGCTCGTGCGGCGGACTTCGCCGACGGAGCCCTGCTCGATGACGTATGAGCCGAGCGTGGCAGTGATCGCCCAAGGGCGGAAGCGAGTGGATCTGGGACAGAACACGTTCATCTACGACGCATCGCGATTTTTGCTGACCTCGGTGGACCTGCCGGTTTCCAGCCGCGTGATCGAGGCCAGTGAGGAAGTGCCGTGTCTGGCGCTTGCGCTCAAGCTGGAGATGCCGATGGTCCGGGAGCTGCTCGGCCAGGAAGAGATTCAGGTGGCCGAAGCGCCGGCCGGTGGTCCGGGCATGGCGACGGGCGAGACCACGGTGGAGTTTCTGAGTGCCTGCTGCCGGCTGGTGGACCTGCTGAACACACCGCGGGACATTCCCTATCTCAGCGGCCTGCTGCAGCGCGAAATCATATACCGCATCCTGCGCAGCGCGGAGGGCTCGCGGCTGCGCGCAATTGCGACGCTGGGTGAGCAGAGCCACCGCACGGCGAAGGCGATCGCCTGGATCAGGGTGAACTATGCGAAGCCGGTGCGGGTGGAGGATCTGGCCGAGCTGGCGGGCATGGGCGTCTCGACGCTGCACCATCATTTCCGGGCGCTGACAGCGATGAGCCCGCTGCAATACCAGAAGCTAATCCGGCTGCAGGCGGCGCGGGGCCGGATGCTCATGGATGGCCTGGACGCCGCGAGCGCGGCCTTCGAAGTAGGCTACGAGAGCGCCAGCCAGTTCAATCGCGAATACAGCCGCTTCTTCGGCCAGCCGCCGATGCGGGATGTTCGCACTCTTCGCTCGTCCGGGGCCACTCCGATGGAAGTGGTTGGCGTCGGGTAGGCAGACGGTTTTCGGCGGATGACAAGTCGTCGCGATTTCGGGGCGCTCCGACCTGCTTCATGGCAACAGGCTGTGCTCACGCAGTTTCCTGTAGAGATTGCGTTCACTGATGCCCAGGATCTTCGCAGCCTGCCCCCGGTGTCCGCCTGAACTCGCTAGAACAGCGCGAATGTGCTGGCACTCCAGAGCCTCCAGTGTCGGCAGATCCGCATGTTCCTGCGAGCCCGGCGTCAGAGTCACGGAGGGTCTCAGATTCACGCGCAGATGTTCCGGGCGGATCTCCGCACCTTCGCAAACTACCATCGCCGCTTCCACCACGTGCAGTAGTTCCCTGACATTGCCCGGCCAACTGTGCCGTCGCAAAATCCGCAATGCCTCTTCGCCAATCTGCTTGGTCGATCCGAAACGCTCGTTCAGCATTTTCACGAAGTGCCGAGCCAGAAGCTCCACATCCCTGCCGCGATCGCGGAGCGGCGGGAGTTCCATCGTGATCGTGCTCATCCGGTAATACAGGTCTTCGCGAAAGAGGCCCTGGCGGACCATCGACGGAATATCGCGATTGGTGGCCGCGAGCACTCGCACGTCCACATGGACCTCCGCCGTCCCGCCTACGTGGCGAAAGGTCGACGTGTCGAGCACCCTGAGGAGCTTCACCTGGGTGGCCGGACTCACTTCTCCGACCTCGTCGAGGAAGATCGTGCCGCCGTGGGCCACCTCGAAAAGCCCGGGCTTCGCGCGTTCGGCGCCTGTAAACGACCCGCGCTCGTGCCCGAACAACTCGCTCTGCAGCAGACTCTCCTGCAATGCCGCGCATTCCACCACCACAAACGGGCGGGTGCGGCGGGTACTGCGGGCGTGAATCAGCTTGGCGACACGCTCCTTACCGGCGCCGGTCTCACCGGTGATGAGCACGGTCGAGTCGCTGGGTGCGACCAGCTCGATCATGTGCAGCAGACGCTGGAACTCCGGGCTTTCGCCGATAAATGAGCTTCCGAGATCCGGAGGAGTCAGGCCACGCTCCAGCAGATTGGCCCGCTGACGCAGGGATTTGCAGTCCATCGCGCGCTGAATCCGAATCTGCAACTCGTCCAGGGCGCAGGGCTTGAGCACGTAGTCGAATGCGCCGGAGCGGACGGCCTCAATTGCCGTGTCGATGGAGCCGTGCCCCGTGAGCATAATCACTTCCACCGTGGGATGACTCTCCCGAAGAGCCTTCAGCACCTCCATGCCATTCATAGCGGGAAGGCGGAGATCAAGGAGTACGACGTCGGGCTCGGAGCGGCGAACGCTGGCGACGGCATCCTCTCCGGTGCCGACGGCAGACACGTCGAATCCGCAGCGTTTGAGTTCACCGGCCATCACGTGGCGGAACGCGAGGTCATCATCCACGAGGAGAACAGAGGCGGGTCTTTTCATGGAACGAGTTCGAACTCCTTGGCAGCGGTAAACGCAGGGAGCACGATGTCGAAAGTAGAGCCGCGGTCCACCGTGCTCTCGGGGATGATGTCTCCACCCCAACGACGTACGAAGTTTAGAGACAGGAAGAGCCCCAAGCCCGTGCCGCCCCGCCGCAAGCCATAGAATGGCTCGAAAATTCGTTTGAGGAACTCTGGTGCGATGCCACAGCCATTGTCGGACACTCGGATGTGGATCCTGTCTCCGCCTGAGGCGCTGACACGGACGCTGCCGCCGGGCCGGCAGGCCTGAACCGCGTTCAGAATCAGATTGATCAGGGCGTGCTGCAGGTCCGCTTCGTCGGCACGGATCAGCAGTCCAGGCTCCACTTGAGTGAGTTCCACTTTCACCGAATGAGCGCGGGCCGTAGGCTCAATCAAACGCAAGACGGCCTCAATCACGAGTTGCAGATCGACGATGTCTCCCTGTGTCCGCTGGCCGCGCGACATTCTCAGGAAGTGCTGAGTGATGCTTTTACAGCGAAGGAGTTGCTCGCGGGCAATCGACGCGCTTTCGCGGACGTGATCGAGACCGGAGTGCGGCTCCCTGTCGGGGGCTACCTCCCGCAGGATGCCTTCCACGCACATCAGGATGGTGGCGAGCGGCGTATTCAACTCGTGGGAGAAACCGGACGCCAGGTAGCCGAGTGACGCCAGCCGGTGAGATTCGGCAAGGTTCGCCTCGGCCGCGCGGCGTTCCGAAATATCCCGCCAGACCTCCACCACTTGAATCAGTTGGCCAGTGGAATCGAGGATCGGTGACGCGTGGATCTCCTCCCATGCCACGGAGCCGTCCGGCATGCGGCGCTCGCAAATCCGGACTTGGCGCTCGCCCGAACGCAGGCAACTCAGTGACGGGCAGTCCGTCACGTTGCAGCCGCCAGGAGTGACGTCGAGACAGCAACAACCGAGAACTTGTTCTCTCGATTGCCCAGCGCGGCGCAGGAATGCATCATTGGCGGCACTGACCTTCCTGTCCGGGTCGAGGACGACGATCCCGTCGTCGATGCTATTGATCACTGTCTCCAGGCGTTCGCGTTGATTGTGCACTTCACCGATGAGGCCTGTGACGGAGTCCGCCATCACGTTAAACTCGCGGCCGAGCCAGGCGACGGTGTCGGAGCCTTCGGTTGGAACGCGCTGATTGAAGTCTCCGGCGGCAACGAGACGAGCGACGGTTTCCATACGCTGCAGGCGGCGCAGAACGAATACCCGGATCACGAGGGCGATGACGGCAACCAGTAGCAGAGTGAGTGCGCCGGTCGCCGCCACCATCCAGCGAAGGTCGCGATTGATGGCTGCCTGGAACTCGCCGGCGTCATGATCCAGAATCAGAATGCCATTGATCTTGTGACTGGGGTCGTGGCAGTTGTGGCACGCCTGCCGGTTTCGTATGGGCACGACGGTGCGCAGCACGGTACCTAGTCGGGTCTCGATGACGCGGCTGGAACCGCGGTCGGCGGGCGCGTATTGGTGGCAAGCCTGGCAGGTGGGCGAGTTGATCTGGAGATCGTCGTCCGCTTCGTCCGGGCGGCTGGAGAAGCGTTTGACGCCTTGGCGGTCCAGGAGGAGGACACGCTCGACATTGGGCTGCTTACCGAAACTCTCCACCATCCGGGCGATCAGGGTGCGGTCATTCTCAATCATCTGGTGCTCGAGCGCCACGCGGATGAGCTCGCCTTCGGCCATGGCTCCTGCGCGAACGGTTTCGAGCAAGGCGTCGCGATGATGGGCGGAGTAGAGGTAGCCGCCGCCAGCGCACGCAACTACGACAGCGGCTGTAATGCACACAGCCAGGCCAACAGGCATCTTGGTGAAGCGCAACCTCATGCTCCAGCCCCCCAGAGACTACCGAATCATGGCAGAGTCCAGCGGTTCCGTCAATCTCTGTCGATCTGTCAGGTTCGGCATGACAATTTGGCAGAGATCGGGACGGCGGCGGCATGGTGCGTGTAAATCCCCTTTATATGTCGCGTTTTCGGCGATGGCACGGGACATGCATTGGAGGAACGCTCAGAAGGGAGAACAGCCCATGGAAATGTTTCTCATGGCCATCTGTTTGAGCATGCTTGGTTTTGCCGTGACGGCGGTTGCGTTTGGCGCAGCCACCCGGTCCGCGGAGACGGCTCCTGAAGAACAACCCGTGCAGCAACCTGTGGTGGAGATCGCACCGGCGCGCTTCTTTGCCGACGATGCCACCATTCCGGCGATGTCGATGCAGGCGCGCGTGCCCATCGAGGCATTGCTATTGCAGATAGACAACCACGTTCGTCTGGAGCAGGCGGCGGCGGAGTCGTTCCTGGCATACCCGACAGCGGCCCTGCTGCATGGCAGGACCATTTCGACACTCGTGCAGTGAGAGGCGGCCAAGCATGAACAGCGGAGCTCCCGATCTTCTCAGAGGACTCTCGCCCCAGGAAGTGGGCCAGGTTCTGGCGCTGGGCACCCGGATGCAGGTGCCCAGCGGCTCCGAGGTATTCGGCCTCGGCTCTCCCGCCGGAAGCGTGTATGTGATTGAACGGGGCCTCATTCGTCTGACACTCCCGATGCAGGTGCGGGGCCGGGATGAAGACATCCTGGTGGAGGAGAGGACGGCGGGGCAGACTGTTGGATGGTCGGCTCTGATACCGCCTTACCGATTCACTCTGAAGGCCACGGCCCCGGTGGAGACGGAGGTCATCGCCTTGTCGCGTGACGCGTTACAGGCGCACTTTGATGCCAACCCGGGAGCCGCGTATTCGATCGCTTTGAATCTGGCCGCCGTCATCGGCCAGCGGCTGCAATTGTTCCAGGCGATGTGGCTGCGGGAGATGCAGCGCCTAGTGGAGTTGCGCTGCGTCTAGCTGTGGAGAAACGCAATGAAATCGGCCGCTCTGGTATTACTCTTCGCGCTGCCGTCCCTGGCGGTGGACCCACCTAAGGGATCCCCGCCGCCGGGCGCGTCCGCCAACCGGAAGAGTGAAGAACATCTGGAGGTGCCGCCTCCTCCGTTTTCGGAAGGGATCTTTCCGTGCTCGTCCTGCCACGAAGGGCGGCAGCCGAATCGAACGCGGCGGGTTCTCACCGAGATGCATGACGACATCAATCTGAAGCACGACGAGGAGCACCGCTGGTGCCTGGACTGCCACGACGCGGGCAACCGCGATTGGCTCCATCTGGCCAGCGGCGAACGAGTGGGTTTCGACGAATCCTACCGGCTCTGCGGCCAGTGCCACGGGGAAAAGCTGCGCGACTGGCGGGCCGGAGTGCACGGGCGCCGTACTGGCAATTGGAACGGACCAAAGCGCTATCTGCTGTGTGCGCACTGTCACAACCCGCATCAGCCGCGATTCCACGCGTTGGCGCCGAAGCCGGCGCCACAGCGGCCCGTCCGCTACACGAAGTAGAGACCAAGGGAGAGCCGTCTGATGAATCCGGAGAACGACAAGACCAAACCCTCGCGGCGCCTGTTCTTCCAGAGCGCCGGGGCCGCCGCGGCAACGTGGGTGATGACGGCGTGCGGGCCCAAGCGCCTGTACGAGGTACCGCGCACGCGACTGAAATCGGCGATCGCGGAAATGGAGCGCACCTACAAGGAGAGCCACAGTAAGCCGATCACAATCTCCGATCAGGGCGCGCAACCGGGTGTCGAGTTCGCCTATGCGCTTGATATCTCGCGTTGTATCGGATGCAGGCGCTGCGTCTATGCGTGCGTGGAGGAGAACAACCAGTCGCGTCAGCCCGAGCTGCATTGGATCCGCGTGCTTTCGATGGAGAAGGACAAGGGCGTCGACTTCTCACATGCCGATCCCTACTATCAGCCGGCGGAGGTTCCGGAACCGGGTCATTTTTACGTCCCCGTGGCTTGCCAGCAATGCCGCAACCCTCCCTGCACGAAGGTCTGCCCGACGGGCGCAACGTGGACGGAGCCCGACGGCATCGTGGTGATCGATTACGACTGGTGCATCGGCTGCCGCTACTGCATGGCCGCCTGCCCGTATGGAGCGCGCCATTTCAACTGGACTGAGCCCGCGATTCCCACCGAGAAGGTGAATGCGAATACCCACTACCTGGGCAACCGGCCGCGGAGCAAAGGTGTCGTTGAGAAGTGCACGTTCTGCATCCAGCGCTCCCGCACGGGGCAGTATCCGGCGTGTGTCGAGGTGTGTCCAGTGGGCGCAAGGAAGTTCGGCAACATCCTCGACAATGACAGCGAAATCCGCTACATCATCGAGCACAAACGTATTCTTGTCCTCAAGGAGGAATTGAATACTGTGCCCCGGTTCTTCTATTTCTACGCCACGTGAGGACGCATTGAATACCGTACGACTCTTCTCCCGATTTGCCCGCGGCAGCGCGGCACTGATCCTGAATGGCCCCCGCAGTTATTGGCTTTGGCTGGCAGCGCTGATAATCCTGATCGTTTCCGGAGCGCTCGCCTACGCGAATCAAGTGGTTACGGGCCTGGTGGTGACAGCCATGCGAGACCAGGTGAGCTGGGGCTTCTACATCGGCAACTTCACGTTTCTCGTCGGCGTCGCCGCGGCGGCGGTCATCCTTGTGATCCCGGCCTATGTCTACGACTGGAAACCGATCCGCGAAATCGTCATCTATGGCGAACTGCTGGCGATCAGCGCCATCGTCATGTGCCTGCTCTTCGTCACGGTGGACATCGGCCGGCCAGACCGGTTCTGGCACCTGATCCCGCCATTTGGGCACCTGAATTTTCCACGCTCGATCCTGGCTTGGGATGTCGTGGTGTTGAACCTCTATTTCCTGATCAATTTCGCCGTCGCCACCCACATCCTGTACCGCGCCTTTCACGGCAAGGCGTATGTCAAAGGGTTTGTTGTACCGATGGTGTTGCTCTCCATTCCCATGGCGGTGGGCATCCACACGGTGACGGCGTTTCTGTATAACGGCCTGGCTGCGCGGCCCTACTGGAACTCTTCGATTCTCGCACCGCAATTTCTGGCGTCCGCGTTCTGTTCGGGGCCTGCCATCCTGCTGGCGGTGCTGCAACTGTTACGGCGGCTGACGAAATTTGAGATTCGCGATGAGGCCATCTGGAAGATCGCCGAGCTCATGGCGTACGCGATGTTCCTGAACTTGTTTCTGCACGGCGCGGAGGCATTCAAGGAGTTCTACTCCGGCACGGAGCACCTGCTCTACACGAAGTACTGGTATTGGGGCCTCGGGGGCCATCGCACGCTGGTGCCGTATGCCTGGACCGCGGTATCCCTCAACGTGGTTGCCTTCGTCCTGTTCATCATCCCCTCAACGAGGCGCAAATGGCTGACTCTGAATATCGGATGCCTGGCCACCTACATCGGTGTGTACATCGAGAAAGGAATGGGGCTGATCATTCCCGGACTGACGCCCGACACGCTGGGTGAGATCTACGAATACGCCCCGACGCTCAGCGAGTTGCGCGTGGCGGCGGGCATCTTCGCGCTGGGGTTCCTGATCTTCACACTGATGCTGAAAGTGGCTGTGCCGATCTCGCTGGGAGAATTCAAGCGCGAGGCAGAACCCGCCGATCTTCTTGCCGCCACTGCTGCCGATTAATCCTGCCGCACTCAAGTCCTCTGCCCGGCTTTGGCCGAGGGCAACACGTGGTTGGTGCGACCGGCTTGGAGCCGCTGCGGAGTCTTGCCGTGGCCTGGCAATCTGTCTGGTGTCGCGGGCGGCCGCCCCAGGAACCAGGGCTGACGAGGATCGCCGATCGGGGTCGTGCGCCTTCGTCGAGCAACTGAAGACGTAGTATCCGTCACTTTTTTGAATCGGTTGACCGGCGAGTACAGTCAATAGACTTGTGAGTCAAAAGATCGACTCCCGAGTGTAATGGCAATTCAGTCAAAAACCAAGCACGACGTGATCTGCGAGTTCCGATGCTCTCAAATCCTGGCTGCCGCCCGCACCGTCTTCGCGGAGAAGGGCTACCAGGAAGCCACCATGGACCAGATCGCCGAAGTCGCCGGAGTGGCGAAGGGCACGCTCTACTCCTACTTCCCGTCCAAGAGAGATGTATATGTGGCGGAGTTGAGCCACGGCGCGGGACAGTTGCTGGAACTGACGCGCGGAGTGATCGCCTCGCCTGGAGATCTGCGCTCGAAGATCCAGATGTTCATCCGCACGCGCCTGGAGTACCTCGACAGCCACTTGGAGTTCTTCAAGATCTATCACGCGGAATTTGGCAATCTGACACACCCCGCCTGGGTGAGCCAGCAGTTTCGTGAGGCGTACGAGCTGCAGTTGAAGCTGCTGGAGGACCTTCTCGCCGGGGCCGTCGAACGCGGCGAGATTCGGGCCATCCCGGCGGGCGCAGTGGCCTGCGGCATCTACGAAATGACACGCGGCTTGCTGTTACGCCGGGTTCTCGGCGTTTCCAGCGCCCCCGCAGCCGAGGAAGCCGAGGCGTTGGGTGAACTCCTGTGGAGGGGGATTCGAAACGAATGAAATGGATCCGGATCCTGACCGCCGCCACGTTGATGGTGGCAGCGCAGGCGCAGAACCCCTATTACGGCGCCGTCCCTGATGCGCAGGCCGGCAAGGGCTCTCTGTCGCTGACGCTGAGCGAGACCATCCGTCTGGCGCTGAAGAACAACCTCGGTACGCTTCTCGCCGACGAGAACACCATGGCGGCCCGCGGCCAGAGGGTGGTGGCGATGAGCCAGCTTTTGCCGCACCTTGACGCCCGCATCGCCCGGTCGTCGCAGCAAGTGAACCTCGCGGCGTTTGGCTTCTCCGCCTTCCCCGGCATCAACAGCATCATCGGCCCGTTTTCGATCTTCGATGCGCGTATGTCGGTGTCGCAGTCTGTGCTGAACTTCCAGACGCTGAATGCATCGCGGGCCGGAGCCGAAAACGTCCGCGCGGCGGGAATGGAATACCAGGACGCGCGCGACACTGTCGTCCTTGTCGCGACGGCGCTATATCTTGACGCCACCGCCGGCGCCAGCCGCATCGACGCTGCCAAGGCCCGAGTCTCCGCCGCCCAAGCTCTCTACGGCCAGGCCGTGAACTTCAAGGCCAGCGGAGTGGTGGCCGGCATCGACGTCCTGCGCGCCGACGTTCAACTGCGGGGCCAGAAGCAGCGGCTCATCGCGTATCAGAACGAATTCGAGAAACAGAAGCTGCGCCTGGCGCGGGCCATCGGTCTCCCCGACGGTGGAGCCCTGCGCCTGGCAGACCCCATGCCCGCCTCCAGTTCCGTCACGGTTCCCACTGTGGAGCAGGCCGTGGAGATGGCTCTGGAATCGAGGATGGATTATCGCAGCCTCCAGTCCCGCCTGAAGGCGGCTGAGTTCAACCGGAAGGCCGCCTCTGCTGGACGGTTGCCCACCATTGGCTTCAACGCGGACTACGGCACCATCGGCAAGGCCCCTGACAATTCGCACGGGACATTTTCGGCCGCCGTGGCAGTGCGTGTTCCGGTATTCGACGGGCATCGGGTGAAAGGCGAAGAGATGGAGGCCGACGCGGCGAGGGCCCGTATCCAGGCCCAGGCCGCCGACCTCCGCGCGCGCATCGAGTTCGAAATCCGAAGCGCGCAACTCGATCTCCACGCCGCCTCGGACCAGTTGGACGTAGCCAGAGGCACCGTGGAACTAGCCCGCCGCCAGCAGCAGCAGGCCCAGGACCGGTTCGCCGCCGGCGTGACGAACAATCTGGAAGCGGTGCAGGCCCAGGAGGCGCTGGCCCAGGCCGACGAGAACCTGATCTCCAGCCTGCTGGCAGGCAATCTGGCGAAAGCAGCCTTGGCCCGCTCCATCGGGGCGAGCGAAAAGAATATACCGGCATTCCTGTTGGGAGCGAAGTGAAAGCAATGTCTGAACCAATGATTAGCGATCTGAACGAAGCCCCCACACCCCGGCGCAGTCCCGCCACCGGGCGAATCGTGGCGGCGGTTGTGATCCTAGTGATCCTGTGTGGCGCCGGTTACGGTTATTGGACCCACGCAGCGGCCCGTGAAACCACGGACGACGCTCAGGTGGAAGGCCGGATTCATGCGGTAAGTCCGCGCGTGGGCGGCACGGTCACCAAAGTGCTGGTCGAGAACAACCAGATCGTCCAGGCGGGCGCCGTTCTGTTCGAAATTGAGAACAAGGACTACCAGGTGGCGCTCGAACGCGCTAAGGCCGATTTGGCTGAGGCGGAAGGCAAATTCGGAGAGGACTCGGCCGGAGTCCCCGTGACGGCCACCGCCACCAGCAGCCGCGCGAGTGGAGCGCAGGCGGGAGTGGGCGAGGTGCAGGCCGCCATCACAGCGGCCGAAAGCCAGGTGCAGGCCGCCCAGGCTCGCAAGGCGTCCGCCGAGCCGATGGTGAAGGCCGCGCGGGCCAACGCCGACCGTGCCGCCGCCGACCTGGAACGGATGAAGACGCTGCTGGCCAAGGATGAGGTTTCCCGCCAGCAATATGACACGGCCTTCGCCGCAGCGGAGGCCACTCGCGCCCAACTGGAGGCCGCGCAGGCCCAGGTGTCCGAGGCCGCCCAGGGTATCGCCGTCGCCAGGAGCCTTCTGGAGCGAGAGCGTTCCAGGATGCCGCGTACGGAAGCCGAAATCGCCGGCGCGAAAGCCGGACCGCCCCAGGTGGCCGCCTCGCGGGCACGCGCCTCCGCCGCGGCTGGCAAGGTGGCTCAGATGAAGGCTCTTGTGGAGGCCGCGCAACTGAGTCTGGAGCGGACCGTCATCCGCGCGCCCGCCAGCGGCATCATTGGCCAGAAGAACCTCGAGGTAGGCCAAATCGTGCAGCCCGGCCAGCCCTTGATGGCCGTGGTGGCGATTGACGATGTCTGGGTAGTGGCCAATTTCAAGGAAAACCAGCTCGCCAACATACGCCCCGGCCAGAAGGTGGAACTCGAAGTCGATGCCTTTGGCGGCCGTCAACTGCGGGGCACGGTGCACAGCATCGCGGGCGCCACCGGCGCACGCTTCAGCCTGCTGCCGCCGGAGAACGCCACGGGCAACTACGTGAAGGTGGTCCAGCGCATTCCGGTGAAGATCGTCTTCGATCCGGGGCAGGACCCCAACCATCAGCTCCGTCCTGGCGTGTCCGTCGTCTCCTCGGTGTTGGTGAAGTAAGGGCAAGACATGAAATATCGCGTTCTCACCGTAGCCCGGGAGTTTGGCAGCGGAGGCGCCGAAATCGCCCGGCAACTGGCCGCGCGCCTCGGCTGGAACCTGCTGGACAATGCCCTGGTCCTCCAAATCGCTCAGGCGGCGAAGGTCGATCCTGAGCTCGTGCGCCGCTTCGATGAGCGCGTCGATTCCTGGCTGCATCGAGTCGCGCGCCGGAGCATCGACAGTGGCGCTTTTGAAGCTGTCGTCCAACCCGCCGGCGCGAGCGCCTTCGACTCGGCGACTATGGCATCCATCGCCGCCGGACTGATTCACGAAGCCCACCATCAGGGCAACTGCGTTATTGTTGGCCGCGGCGCCCAGTGCGCCCTCCATGCCCAGAATGACGTCTTCCACCTGTTCGTCTACGCCAGGCTGGCCTCTCGAGTCGAGCGCGTCCGCCGCCGCCAGGACGCGCCAGGCGATCTGGAAAAGTGGATCGGCGAGATGGACCTGACCCGCTCCCATTATGTAAGGCACAACTTCGGGTGCGACTGGGCCAATCCCCACCTCTACAACCTGATGATCGACTCCACTCTCGGTGAGGCCGCCGTCGTTGCCGCCGTCCTCACAGCCATGGAAGTTCCCACGGAGAAAGGCTAAACCTTGTCTCCAGCCGGCCGTCCGCCCATCAACCCGTGGATCATCGCCATCGCCGTGATGTTCGGCACGTTCATGGAAGTGCTGGATACCACCGTGGTCAACGTCAGCCTGCCGCACATCGCCGGTAACCTCTCGGCGTCGATCGACGAGGCCACCTGGGTCCTGACCTCCTACCTTGTCGCCAACGCAGTCATCCTGCCGATGACCGGGTGGCTGGCCAACTTCTTCGGGCGCAAGCGGCTGCTCATGATGTCGGTCTCGGGTTTCACCATCGCGTCATTCTTCTGCGGTTTCGCCACGTCGCTGCCGATGCTGGTATTCTTCCGGATCGTTCAAGGTGCGGCCGGGGGCGCTCTGCAGCCGCTCTCGCAAGCCGTCCTTCTCGAATCCTTCCCACCTGAGAAGCGCGGCAAGGCGATGGGTATCTGGGGCCTCGGCATCGTTGTGGCGCCCATCCTGGGGCCGGTGCTGGGCGGCTGGCTGACAGATTCCTATAGCTGGCGCTGGGTCTTCTATATCAACATCCCGGTAGGAATCGCCTGCCTGCTGATGACGCGCGCTTTTGTCTGGGACCCGTCCTACATCAAACGCGGCAGCGCCAAGGTCGATTACTGGGGCATAGGCCTGCTCACGGTGGGCATCGGCACCCTACAGTTGATGCTCGACAAGGGCCAGCAGGAAGACTGGTTCTCTTCGGCCTGGATCAACGGCCTGCTGGTGGCGTCCATCGTCTGCCTTGCGGCATTCGTGTTCCGCGAACTGAAGATAGAGGCGCCGGTGGTGAACCTGCGCGTGTTCAAGGACCGCAGCTTCGCCACGGGAACGCTGCTGATGACGGTGCTCGGCTTCGTGCTATATGGCAGCCTGGTGCTTTTGCCCATCTGGCTCCAGACGCTGCTTGGCTACCCATCGCTGCAAGCCGGCATCGCGCTGGCGCCTCGCGGGCTGGGCTCTTTCATCGCCATGCCAGTGGTGGGCATCCTGCTGGCGAAAGGCGATCCGCGCAAATTCCTGGCAAGCGGCATCACCATCGGGGCACTCACCCTCTTTCAACTCTCCAGGCTGGACCTGAGCGCGGGGTATTGGGACTTCTTCTGGCCTCAATTCGTGCAGGGCATGTCCCTGGCGCTCATGTTTGTCCCACTCACCACGGTCTCCATGGCCCGCATACCACGCGAGCAGATGGGCAACGCCACCTCCATCTTCAATCTCCTGCGCAACATGGGCGGCAGCATCGGGATTGCCGGCGTCACCACCATGCTGACGCGCGTCGGCCAGACCCACATGACGACGCTGAGCTCCCACATAACGCCCTTCGACGCCGGTTCTCGGAATCTCCTGAGCGGCATCCAGCGCTCCTTTGAGGCGCACGGAATGCCGGCCGCCTCGGCCGCCAAGCAGGCGTATGCAGCCCTCTACGGCATGGTGGCCCGCCAAGCCACCATGCTCAGCTTTGTGCAGGTATTCCGAATCCTCGCCGGCGTCTTCGTGCTGCTATTGCCGCTGCTGCTGATCATGAAGCGGCCGCCCAAGACGGCTCAGGCGCCCGCGGGCATGCACTGATCCCGAAGGGCAGTCGACGAATGGCCGCTCGAGCGCGCCGGTACGGCTGAGGCGGCGGACCACAGGCCATCTGCGTAGCTTGAGATATCTCCAACGCGGGGCTTGCGATAAACTCGGAGGTCCATGTCGACCTTCAAATTGCTTGTCCCCCTGTTCTGTGCAACAGTGGTGTCCGCGCAGGTGGTTCCTCTGCGGGACTGGACTGTTCCGGCCGCCGCAGGCAAGCCCGCCATCGCTTGCGGAGACCTGCGAAGCCTGACGGGCTTTGAGTATTCAGTGGTGAGCGCGAGCGTTGTCGCCGCCACCGACGCCGCACCGGAGCATTGCCGGGTTCGGATCTTCGTCCAGCCGGCTCTGAACATCGAAGTCAAGCTGCCGACGGCGTGGAACGAACGCCTCTACATGTTTGGT
Source organism: Paludibaculum sp. (assembly GCA_036504135.1). Lineage (GTDB taxonomy): Bacteria > Acidobacteriota > Terriglobia > Bryobacterales > Bryobacteraceae > Paludibaculum. The sequence goes on along the minus strand of DASXVP010000011.1, from coordinate 347,481 downwards.
AACGGCGGCTGGGCCGGAGAGTCCTTTGAAGCCCCGGGCCGCATCGCAACTGCCGCGCGAGGCTTGAAGGCCGGCTTCGTCACCGCTTCGACAGATACGGGGCACTCCGCAGCCCTGGAAACCGGCGCCAGCTTTGCACTCAACCGGCAGGAACTTCTCGATTACGGCTTCCGGTCGCTGCACCTGACCGCGGAGACTGCGAAGCTCATGGCGAAGACCTACTATGGCGCGGGTCCGCGGAAATCCTATTACGAAGGTTGTTCGCAGGGCGGGCGCCAGGGATTGACGTTGGCCCAACGCTTCCCCAATGATTTCGACGGCATTATCGCTGGCGCTCCCGGCTTGTATCAGACCGCCACACATCTGTCGCGGGCGTACTGGATGCAGGGGATGAACGCGAATCCGTTTCCGGCCTCGAAGCTGGGGCTGCTGGCGAAATCGGTGTATGACCAGTGCGATGCCAAGGACGGGTTGAAGGACGGCCTGATCGACGATCCACTGCGCTGCGATTTCAAGCCCGCCCAGGACCTGCCCCGCTGTGCCGCGGGCGTTGACGGCGCGGACTGCTTCACGGCCGATCAAATCAAAGCGATCGAGCGTATCTACGGCGATGTGATGAGTCAGGGCAAGAGGTTCTTTCCTGGCTGGCCCGTAGGGGCGGAAGTGGCCGGGCCGAGCGGGCAGAGCGGATGGATCGGTCAGGAGATCAGCGGTCCGAATGGGCAGAGCGCGTGGACTTCTTACGGCTACAACTTTCTGCGTTTCGTGGCCCCCTCCGTGTTGGGCGGCAGGGTGGATGACGATCCGGTAAAGGCATTCCGGTCTTTCGACATCGACAGCGCCCCAGCGAAGGTGGAGGAGCTCCGCCAGATCATCGATGCCACCGATACCGATTTGACGGCATTCCGCAAGCACGGCGGCAAGCTGTTGATGTACTTTGGCTGGGCCGACCCGCAATTGAACGCCCGGATGGGCACGGAGTATTACGAGCGCGTGCTGGCCACGATGGGGGATTCGACTGGTGATTTCTTCCGGCTCTTCATGGTGCCTGGGATGTTCCACTGCGGCGGGGGTGTGGGGACAAGCCAGTTCGACGCGACGACTCCGCTGCTCGAGTGGGTGGAGGCGGCAAAGGCCCCCGCGCGCATCGATGCGGCAAGGGTAGTGCAGGGCAAGGTGGTGCGGACCCGCCCTTTATGCGCTTATCCGGAGGTAGCCAGGTACAAAGGAAGCGGCAGCATCGACGATGCGGCGAGCTTCAGCTGCGGGAAACCGCAGTAGTCAGGAGAACCTGTCCCGCTAGTCAAACAACCGGAGCCAGATGTTGCGCACTGAGATCTTGCATGGCTGGCTTTCAATTTCGAAGCCGATGAGCCCTGGCTGGTTGTTGACCGAGTCCTTATTGTCATCGATGAATGCGGCCATCAATTGGCCGTTCATGATGTGCATCATCACATTGCCGCGCGCGATGATCTCGTAGTCATTCCATTCGTTGACTTTCACATAGCCACCGAGGGCCTGCTTGTCGCCGATGTTGGCGACGAGGCGGTTGGTCTGGCCAGGCAGCGCCTGAGTGACCTGGCCGCGATAGGCGAGGATGCCCTGCATCGTGTTCTCGGAATACCACTGGCCTGTGTACGCCGCCGTATTCGCAGTAACCGGAAACCAAAAATCAGCCTGCGGGCCGGTCATCATGAACTTCAGGTCATAGGGCGGCTGGCCTTTCGGCTGCGGCCGCGTCCACGGCACGCCGGTGACGCTGCGGTACTGAATACCGCCGCCACCGCCTTTTTCGATCTTCATCTGGAGCTTCAAATCGAAGTCGCGCGTCTTGTCGCCTCGATAAACGATATAGTTGTTGCCCTTTGGCTTGCCCTCCAACGTTTCGCCCACCATGACGCCATTTTCGACGCGCCAGATGGTGGGGTCGGCGTCCCAGCCTTTTAAGCTCTTGCCGTCAAAAATCTCCTTGTAGCCGGTGTGCTCGTTAATGTCGTAAGGCGCTGGATCGTGAAACTTGGGCATCCCGACGAACTTCTCCCCGTTTGGCCCCAGCACGGGCGGACGAACAGCGGGGGACTCGAGCGCCGGCGGCACGGACTGCGCGAGGATCGCGGCCGGGTACGCCAGCGAGAGGACGCCAAGCGCGGCTTGCAGAAAAAGTGATTGCGAAGCGAGGCGAGAGTTGTGGCGGAGGGATACGGACATGGAGTTTCGTGCCTTTCGAGTAAGGAACTTCCGGACCAATAGGAGTCTACCGCAATGGAGTCCTCGAACCGGGCCTCCGGAAGAGGTGAGGCTGATCGCGGGTGCGAACGGCTCCGCGGTTTTGCCGCTGCCGGTAGACGGCGCTAACCAGCGGCGAACCGATCGGCCGCGGCCACCAGCGCGCGGCAGTTGGGCGGATCGAAGGCGCTGTGGCCGCTATCCGGGGTGATGATGAGCTCGGCCTCCGGCCAGGCGCGGTGCAGCGCCCAGGCGCTCTCCATGGGGCAGACCACGTCGTAGCGGCCCTGCACGATGACACCGGGGATGTGGCGGATGCGCGAGGCGTTGCGGAGCAACTGGTCGTCGGTTTCGAAGAAGCCCTTGTGGTGGAAGTAGTGGGCCTCGATGCGGGCGAAGGCGAGAGCGAACTCGTCCTCTTCGTAGTGGCCGGCGAAGCCGGAATCCGGCAGGAGCTTGGAGGTGACGCCCTCCCAACCGCTCCAGACCTTGGCTGCGGCGAGGCGCACGGCCGGGTCATCGGCGGTGAGGCGGCGATAGTAGGCGGAAAGGAGGTCGCCGCGCTCGGGTTCGGGGATGTGGGCGAGGTAGGGCTCCCAGGCGTCCGGATAGAGGACGGAGGCGCCGCGCTGGTAGAACCAGTCGATCTCCTGTTTGCGGAGCAGGAAGATGCCGCGAAGGATCAGCTCGGTGGTGCGATCGGGATGAGTCTGCGCGTAGGCGAGGGCGAGGGTGGAGCCCCAGGAACCGCCGAACACCTGCCAGCTGGCGATGCCGAGGTGCTCGCGGAGCTTCTCGATATCGGCCACGAGATCCCATGTGGTATTGGCATCGAGGGAAGCGTAGGGCGTGCTCTTGCCGCAGCCGCGCTGATCGAAATTGATGATGCGGTAGCGGGCGGGGTGGAAGAAGCGGCGCTGTTTGGGATCGGAGCCGCCGCCGGGCCCGCCGTGGAGAAAGATCACGGGCTTGCCGGCGGGGTTGCCGGACTGTTCGTAGTAGAGCTCGTGGACGGGCGAGACCGGCAGGCGGCCGGTGTCGAAGGACTCGATGGGCGGATAGAGCCAGGTGACTGGATCTTTGGCGAGGGAGGCGGAGAGCGGGGACGGGGACATTGCGTGCAGTATAGCGGGTCTGCACAGGCGGAGTGCAGACCCGCAAAGGCACTTACACCTTGTCCGGCACGACGTACGGCTTGCGGTAGGGGCGCGTGAGCATGGCGTCGGCTTCCTTGTCGCCGATGAACTTCTCCTTGGCGGGGTCGAAGGTCAGGACGCGGCCGAGGCGGTAGCTGATGTTGCCGAGGTGGGCGAGGCCGCTGGCGAGGTGGGCCGTTTCCACCGGGCCGTTCTGATCCGTGGTCTTGCGGCTGCGGATGGCCTTGATCCAATTGGCGAAGTGATCGCCGCCTGCGCGGCGGGCCGGGCCCTTCTCTTTCTTGGCGCCGAGGAAGGTCTCGTAGGTATCGTAGCCCTTGACCACCATGTAGCCCTCGGATCCGTAGAAGATGTTGCCGACGCTGGCGCCGCCCTCGTCGTTGGTGTACCAGGGGCGCACCTCGAACTGAATGATCTTCTTCAGGCCGGGGTAGTGGTAAAGCGTGGTGAGCACTTCGGGGGTGATCTTGTCGTCATCGAAGACGAACTTGCCGCCCATGGCCGTGATCTTGTCGGGGAACTGATCGACGCCGAGGCCCCACATGCACATGTCGGTCTCGTGGATGCCCTGGTTGCCGACGTCGCCGTTGCCGTAGTTCCAGGTCCAGTGCCAGTTGTAGTGGACGATGCGGCGCGAGAAGGGCTCCATGGCGGCTGGGCCGGTCCACATGTCGTAGTTGAGCCCTTCGGGCACCGGCTCAACGCCCTTTTTGCCGATGGAGGGCCGGGAGCGGAAGACGAGGCCGCGAGACATATAGACGTTGCCGATGACGCCTTTGCGGAGATGGCCGACGGCCTCCTGTAGAGCCTCGGAGGAGCGCAACTGCACGCCGTGCTGGACAATGCGGTTGTACTTCTTGGCGGCCTCGACGAGCTTGCGGCCCTCGAAGATGTTGTGCGAGCCGGGCTTCTCGACATAGACATCCTTGCCGGCCTGGCAGGCCCAGATGGAGGCGAGGGCGTGCCAGTGGTTGGGCGTGGCGACGGTGACGGCGTCGATGTTCTTGTTGTCGAAAACCTTGCGCAGGTCCTGCTCGATGGCGGGCCGCTTGCCGTAGCGTTTCTCGAACGCATCGGCGGCTTTGTTGGCGACAACGAGATCGACATCGCAGAGGCAGACGACCTCGGCATCGGGCTGGGCCATGAGGCCCTGGATGTGATCCTTACCTCGGCCGTTCACGCCGAGGACAGCGATGCGAAGCTTATCGGGCGCGGCGTTTGCCTTGTTGGCAGTGAGTTGAGAAAGCAGCGCGCCGCCGGCGCCGGCAACGAATGTTCTGCGGGTGGACATGGATGAGACGGGACCTCCTGGTGTATCAGTTCCTGGGCGATATCATATCGTGCCGGGAGAGGGGCAGGAAGCGGGCGGCATAGCCGGAGACGACGGGATGGATGGAGCGGATTTCAGTGCGCCAATCGGGCGTGTCAAAACGTGCCTGAAATGACGCGATATTGCGCTCATAACGTGCCAAAAGTGCGCTTTTCAGCGCAGGTTCGGCAAAGGAGTATTTGAGGCTGTCGCGGCCGAGCTGGACGAGTTCCGGCCAGCTCAGATGGAAGTGCGTGAGGGCGAGGAAGTACTCGTCGGTGAGGTTGGAATCGTAGGCGCCACGATCATCGGTGTTGAGGCAGACGGGGATGCCGGCGCGGAGGTAATGCGGGAAGGGGTGGCGGGCGGGATCGGGCACATAGCCGAGGAGTTGATTGCTGACGAGGCTGACCTCGATCAGCGTGCGGCCGCCGCTGAGGCGGCGCATGGTGGAGGGATCGGAGATGAGGTTGACGCCGTGGCCGATGCGCTCGGCTCCGAGGGCCAGGGTGTCGCGGACCTCGAAGCCGGGGCGATCGCTCTCGCCGGCATGGAGGGAGAGGCGCACATCGGGGTAGCGGCGGCGCAGATCGCGAAAGGAGGCAGTGAAGCGTGTGGCGCGGCCGGCAGGGATGTCCTCGCGACCGACAAGATTGACGGCCACCCAGAGATCGCGGCTCTGATGGACGAACCGAAAGGCATCGGCGAGGCTTTGCTGGGCCGTGGGAGAGAAGCGCAGGACGGCCACCTGGAGGCGCGTGGCGACTCGGGTGGCGATGGCGTCGGGTTGGGCGAGGCGGCGGCGGAAGAGGGCGGCGCTCTCGGCCCACGGCATGGGCGAGCCATCGGGGCGGACGAAGCCGCGGGGATCGGCCTGGGTTTCTAGGTAGGTGATGTTTTCGGCGGCGGCCTGGCGGAGCTGGTAGACGAGGAGATCGGTGACGAGGGCTGGATCGTTTTCGAGGTCGGCGGTACGGAGGACAAGGCGATTGAAGAACTCATCGCGGCCCTCGCCTGGGCGATCGAGCCGGAGGGCGGAGAGCCAGGCGGCGCGCTGTGGCGGGGTGAGGGTGGCGAGGGGGGTGAAGTCCTTCTCCACACAGGAGGGCAGGGCCTGCACGGTGGCAGTGCGGAGCGTGACGAATTGCGGGAGATCCGCGCCGACGGGGCCGCAGGGCGTCAAGCCCGTGCGCACGAGGTATTTCGCTGATCCACGCGCGGCGAGGCGGAGCCATTCCTCGGGCGGGACGGAGTATTCGTGGTGGTTGTGAATGTCGCCGCCTTTCGGCAAGGCCCAGAGGAAGCGGTAGAGCTCGTCCGGTGTGGCGGCATCCCGGATCTGCTGGAAGCGTTGGGCGAATGGGGGCGGCGGTTGGGCCGGGTTGGCGCCTGAGACGAAGGCCAGGAGCAGGGATGCCGCGATGAATCTCACCCTTCCAGATTTACGATATTCGGAACGGGCTGCGGGCAAAAAGTTCCGCCTGCGCCGTGGGAGCGGGTAGTGGTTGCCGGAATGGGGTGGGGCGTGGAGAGGGGCGAAGTCCAACAATTTTCAGCGTCTATTTGAATTGGCAGCCTTCCTGCATAGGAATCGTGCAAGCGCGAGCGCCGGGCGTTCTGGGAAAGCCCATCGCATCGCGAACCCAATCCCAAGGAGAGATCCGATGAAATCTACTTTAGTGATGATCCTCACGGCCACGGCGTTTTCCGCCGCGTTCGTTGTCGCGGGTTCCAGCACTGGCGTTCTTGTTCCGCAGGAGGCTTCCGCCCTGCCGGCCCTCCAACAGACCCAGCAGCAGAAGGAAATTACGGGCAAGATCGCCAGCATCGACAAGGACCAGAAGACCGTGCGGCTCGAAGGGACTAGCGAGACGATTGTGACGACCGACGCCACTCGCTATGCGAAGGGGCTGAGCTTTCAGAGCCTGAAGGCAGGCATGGAACTCAAGATCGTCGCTGTTGCCCAGGGCGACGGCAAGCTGGAAGCGATCGAAGTGAGCCCTGTGACGGAAGCTTAGCTGCGGACCAGTTGTTGGGGTCGCACTAGGCGACCCGCCAATAGACGGCAAAGCGCTGCCATATCTCGTTGAGGGGGCTGAGCGCGATATCGCGGCCCTGGCCGGTAGTGCGGAAGTGGAGGGGCGCCTCGCCGGTGGGTTTGATCCAGCCGGCGAGAGTGGCCGCCTTGGCGGCAAGCGGGGCGACGGCGAGGGGCGCTTTGCTGACCTGGGGGCCCTGATGATTGTAGACGAGCTCGTCGGTGAGCCCCTCCGAGCCTAGCTCGCCGGCGAGGACGACGGGGCCGTAGAGGAACGCCTGCCGGGAGGGATCGTCGGGGAAGGGCTCGGCGGTGAGAGCCATGGGCAGGTCGAGCTCGACGCGATCACCCTGTTTCCAGGAGCGGGTGAGGCTGAGGTAGCTGCCGGGGGCGGCGGAGGATTCGAGCGGCCGTCCGTTGAGGCGGACAGTGGGCGCGGATTGGCACCACGCGGGCACGCGGATGCGCAGGGTCCAGGGCCTGGCGGGGGCGGCCTGCACGGTGAGGGTGGTGCGGGGCTCGGCTGGGAACTTTGTATCCTGCCTGAGGCGGATGCCCTCGTTTTTGGCGTCGAGCTCGCTGGCGGCGAAGAGGTTGACGTAGATGCCCTGTGTATCGCGGTAGTAGATGGTATCGGCGAGCTTGGCGAACTCCTCGAGAGCCGAGCCGGTGCAGCACCAGAAACTACGGTCCTCTGTGTTGACGGTCTTCCAGGCGCCGGGCGTCATGGAGAGGAAATAGATGGAGCGGCCGGTTTCGGGCTGAATGGCGCCGAGGCGATGGTTGATGAGGTTGCGCTCGTAGTAATCCATGTAGCGGGGATCGCCGGTCCAGGAGTAGAGTTGGCGCGTGAGCTTCATCATGTTGTAGGCGCAGCAGCACTCCTGATGATCGGCGGAGCGGGACCATTCGGCTGCGAGCTGGCCTGGGCGGCCAAGCCAGAATTCGGCGTTGCTGGTGCCGCCGGTGGCGTAGGTGCGGCCGGAGGCGACGGTTTCCCAAAAGAAAGAGGCGACATCGCGGAAGCGCGGATCGCCGCTGAGTTCGTAGCGGCGGGCGGCGCCGATGACCTGGGGGATGTGGGTGTTGGCGTGGAGGTTGCGGAGCTCATCGCGGCGGCTGGCGAGGGGATTGAAGAACGCGTGCTTGTTGAAGCGATCCGCGACGCCGGCCCAACGGTCCTCGCCGGTGACGGCGGCGAGCTGGTAGAGGACATCGTTCATGCCGCCATACTCCTGGCGGAGAATGTTCTGCATGTGTGGCGCGGGGTGCGCGGCAGACCAGGCATCGACCCATTCGGCCATGCCGGTGAGGACGTCCAGAGCCTGGCGGCTGGCGCAGTGGAGGTGCATATCCAGCAGGCCGGCCATGATCTTGTGGATGGTGTAGAAGGGCGCCCAGACTGGGGCCAGGCGCTGGAGGCGATCGAAGAATTCAATAGGGAAAGCGGAGAGGTAGCCGCCGGCTGCGAGCTGTTTCTGGCAGCGGGCGAGCTCGGCGACGATCTCCTCGCCGCGGGCGCGGATCTCGTTGTCGCCGGTGGCGGCGTAGTGGAGGCCGCAGGCGGAGAGGTAGTGGCCGGTGAAGTGGCCGCGCAGTTCGGACTTGGGAGACTCCCAGCCGCCAAGGGGCTGGCCGGTAGTGGGCAGGCCGGCGTTGGCGCGGAAGTTGAGCGTGAGGCGGCCGGCGGGCAGGCGGCCCATATAGGCGCGATTCCATGCGGCGGACTGCTGGAGCGGCCCGGGCAGGAGCTTAACCTGAGTCAGCGGGAACGGGCGAAGCCTGGACGCGACGGTGCGGCGGGCGAAGGGGGCGGGCTCGGCGAAGGGCTCGCTTTCGGGGACGAGCGGTTTGCGGGCGGGGGGATAGATTTCCGCCAGGGGCGTAGGCGGCTGTTGGGCGAGGAGGCCGGAGGCGGCGGCAAGGGACGTGGCGAACGCGCGGCGCGTGCTGGGCATGGGGAATGGCTCCTATTGATGCGAGGGCGGCAGGGGCTTGCGCTTCAATTCATCGGGGAACTCGGCGGCCTTTCCACGTTCCGGACTGCGCAGACCCATCTGTGGACCGCGGTCGGGCTGGAGCGGGATGCTCATGCCGCCGGTCTGATCGAGCAGGTCGAAAAGGCGGGCGCGCATTTCCTTGATAATTGCCTGGTGTTTCTCGCTGAAGATGAGATTGCGGCTTTCCAGCGGGTCTTCCTGCAAGTCGTAGAGCTCGTCGAGATCCCAGACACCCTGGTAGCGGATGAATTTGTAGCGATCCCCGCGGAGGGCGTGCATGGTGGGAGTCTGCGGGAAGTTGCGCTCCCAGTAGTATTCGTAGAGCAGCTCTTTGCGCCACGCGGTTTGGCGGCCCTGGGCTAGGGGCAGCCAGCTGGCGCCGTCGAGGCCGCCGGGATTTGTGGCGCCGCAGGCATCGAGGACGGTGGGCATGATGTCGAGGTTGGCGACGACCTGCGGGACGGTGCGGCCGCCCTCGAAGAGCTCGGGGCAGCGGGCCAGCAGCGGCACGCGCATGGATTCCTCATAGGCGGTGCGTTTATCGATGAGGCCGTGCTCGCCGAATGCGAAGCCGTTGTCGCCCATGTAGATGACGAGGGTGGAATCGAGCTCGCCGCGGCGCTTCACTTCGTCGAGCACCTGGCCGATGCTCTCGTCGACGCCCATGAGGGTCTCGGCGTACTTCTTGTAGTATTCGCCGATGTCGAGGGTGGAGTGGTAGGGGTAATCGACGCCGTGCCAGGAGTTGCGCTGGTTCTGGACCCACATGGGACGATGCTGGGCCATCTCGCCGCTGGCGGCCATGGTGGGCGGGTAGATGAACTTGGCGTCCTTGTAGCGGCCCTTGTGACGCGGGGCGGGCTCGAACTCGGCGTGGACGGCCTTGTGGGAAAGGTAGAGAAAGTAGGGCTGCTCTTTCGGAAGAGTGCGCATCCAATCCAGCGCGTAGTTGGTGAGCTCGTCGGTGATGTAGCCCTTTTGCGGAACGTTTTTGCCGTTGATGTTGATGCCATTGGGCGAGGGGAGATAGGTGCCCTGGCCGCGAAAGCTGACCCACTGATCGAAGCCGGGCTTGGGCTCGTCGGTTTCGGCGCCCATGTGCCATTTGCCGAAGAAGCCGGTCTTGTAGCCGGACTTTTGCAGGTGGGCGGGGAAGAACGTGGTGCCAGGGGGGATGGGCGTATTGTTATCGACGATTTTGTGGCGGTGGGCGTAGACGCCGGTGAGGACGGAGGCGCGGCTGGGGCTGCACAGGGCGGTGGTGACGAAAGCGTTTTTGAAGTGGACGCCCTCGCGGGCCAGGCGATCCATCTGCGGGGTTTCGAGCCAGGGCTGAGCTTTCAGGAAGCCCATGGCATCGTAGCGGTGATCGTCGCTGAGAATGTAGATGACGTTTCGGCGTTTCGTGCTTTGGCCGCGTGCGGCCAGGGGTGCCGCGGCCATCGAGGCCAGCAGTTCTCTACGGTTCATACGGTGCGTCCCTTTCGTCTTGTCTGGCGGGTACCAGATTTACTGTAGAACAAAAGGGCGAAACGTTTTACAGTTCGGGTCCGGCGCCGTTGGACGTAGCCGCGGCCAGGAGCGAGAGCTCCGGCGCGCGCATCTCGCGGATGGCAGTCTCGACGGGCAGGATCTCGGGGATATCCTCGCCAGTGCCGGCGGAGAGATCCTTGAAGCGGCGGGCGCTGGTGAGGACGCGAGTTTCTAGCGAGCCGACGGCTTCATTGTAGGAACGGACGGACTTCTCCAGGCCGCCACGCACGCCGTCCATATGGGTGGCGAACTTGCGGAGACGGTCGTAGAGCTCCTTGCCTAGATCGGAGATGGCCTGGGCGTTATCGGCCAGCCGTTCCTGGCGCCAGCCATAGGCGACTGCCTTGAGCAGAGCAATCAAGGTGGTAGGCGTGGCGAGGAGGACGCGATTTTCGACTCCAAACTCGATCAACTCGGGGTCTTTCTGCAGCGCCGCACTGAAGAAGGTCTCGCCGGGGAGGAAGGCCACGACAAAATCGGGCGCCTTTTCGAACTGATCCCAATAGGCCTTGCCGCTGAGGCGGGTGATGTGGGCGCGGACCTGGACGGCGTGTTCGGCCATCTTGGCCTGACGTTCGCCATCGTCGAGGACCTCGAGCGAATCGAGATAGGCGGCGAGGGAGACTTTGGAATCCACCACGATCTCGCGGTGATTGGGCAGGCGAATGATCATATCGGGGCGCAGCTTGCCGCCCTCGGTGTTGACGGAAACCTGCTCTTCGAAGTCGCAGTATTCCACCATACCGGCCATCTCGACGACGCGCTTCAACTGCATCTCGCCCCAACGGCCGCGGACAGACGGGGCCTTGAGGGCGTTGACGAGTTTGGAGGTCTCGACCTCGACCTTGAGCTGGGCGGAATGGAGGAGCTTGACCTGCTCGCTGAGGCCAGCGAAGCCTTCGACGCGCTCCTTCTCGATGCGCTCCAGTGCGTCCTTGAGCGGCTTCATGGTTTCGTCGATGGACTTCTGGCGGACGTCGAGATCGCCCTTGGCGGTCTCCTGGGCCTTTTGGAAGGCGGTTTCGGCGAGGGCGAGGAAGTTCTGATTGTTGGAGGCGAGGGCCTCGGCGGCGACGCCTTTGAGAGTCTCGCCGAATTTGGCCTGGGCCTCTTCGAGGGTCTTCATCTTCTCCACCTGGGCCTTTTCTGACTCGTCGAGACGGGTGAGGAGGGAGGCGTGGCGCGATTCCAGGGAGAGGATCTTTTCGTTCTGGCGCTGGATGAATTCGTCGCGCTCGCCGAGGGTGGCCTCGAGCTTGGGGACGGCCGTGGCGCGCTCTTCGGCGGCGGTACGGATTCCGGTGGATTCCATCAACTGGTCCCGCAGCCGCGTTGTTTCGACGCGCGCTTCTTCTTGTTCGCGGCGCAGTTCGCGGATGGTGTTATCCCGCTCCTCAATGCGAGTCTTGAACTCGGCGATCTCCGCCTCACTGGCGGCAAGCGAGGGGCTGCTGCTGCCTTTGACAAGGAAACTGGCGAGGACGCCTCCGGCGATCAGGCCGATGACGAGGATGCTGAGATAGAGAACTGGTTCCATGACGTCTTCCTGTTGTTTCGGCGGTAATCAAACTGTACTACATAAGGAGAAGTGCTTAGCCCATTCTAATTGAAGCGCCAATGGAAGGACTTTCGATCCGGGGAACGGGAGCCAGACGGACCTTTTCGCGAGGCCGTAGTGGGTCTCTACTTCGTCTCTACTCCATCCCCCACGGCGGTATCCTAGTCGCAAGTTACAAGCCCATTTCGAACGTATGACGCAGGGAAGGCGAGATCGGAGTACGATAGTAGTGTAACGTGAGAATGTCCGCCATTCGCTCCAAACTGATCTTCCTGACAATTGTGCTCTCGTCCATTTTGGTGGTTTGCCATCTGGCGTCGGCGAAGGAGACCGATCAGTTCACCACCCCAAAGAGGCCCCTTGGTGACATCGGCCCGGCACTGTCCCGCAAGATCGTCATGATCATCGAATCCGATCGCACAGGCGATAGCCCGGAACGCGTCCTATCCCGTTGGGTCGGCCACGCTGTCCTTGAATCCCGGCTCACCCACTGGGTGAAAGAGCTTCGGGTCGCCGATGGTCCAGTTTATTTCCGGCCGAGGCTGTCTGACTCAATCTACCGCCGCGCCTTTTCGCCCGTGCCGGCATCCTTCACGGTTGATTCGCCTTCCGTGAGTGCCTACCGACACTACATGGGCACCGACAAGATTGATCACTTCTTTCAGCAGGGCCACCAGTACTTCGAAATGGTGATGAACAGCGAGGCCAAGGGGAGCGACGCCGCTGGGGCGATCGCCGCGGCTGTGGCACACGGCGTGAAACAGGAACATCTGTACTACGGCACGCTGACGAGTGGTGTCTACTCGAACGCTGATCTGGCTGCCAACTACGCGGGCATGAAGTTCTACATCAACCTCCGGCATCCCGTCCGGATCGGCGACAAGGTTTGGCCGCCACTATTCGAACGGTCTCCGGAAGGCTGGCGCCTTCGGTCCGGCATCAATCCCAGTCAATTGCTCGAGCCTTTCTTTTCGGATCACCTCGACGAATCGTTGAATCCAAGCCGGTATCGGTTCAGCCGCGGATCGATTCGCTCTCGCGTTCGTGATCGGTGCGTCCAGTGGGCGGAGTACCACGCCGATCGTCTCGCGTTGACAGCCCAGGTCGGGCAGAGATTCGCGACCACTTGGTTCGGCGAGGCTTACGGGCACTGGCTTCCGCCATCTGACGAAATCTCGATCGCCACCGAATGCCCCGCGGTGACGCTCGATCGTTTGAGCACACCCACCTGGGAGCATGCTGAGATTTCCAATTGAGCGCAGGTCGCACCTGCCCTTCACCCACATGCTACCGCTACTTGGGACACGCTAGCCTCGTCTGACGCTAGAGCACATTCACCCTTGTTGTCGACCACCGCTTGCTTACACGCGCGGCTCGGAACAGAGGCGCGCGCCCATGTTGCCGGATGAGCCGCCTGGGGCGAGTTGGCGGGCAGCCGGCGCAATCGCGGTGACAGCGGATCGGGCTTGGTCGAGACTCCGGAGCAGGCCGCTTTGTCCGGATTATCGATAGCCGCTACGCCCCTTCGGGAAACAGCACCACCTTGCCGATCCCCTCGGCATACGCCTCCAAGGTATCGAACGCCTTTTGCGTTTCGGCCAGTGGCATGCGGTGCGTGATCATCGGGGTGAAGCGGTGGGCCTGCTCCTTGAGCAACCGCAGGGCGTGCTCGCTCTTGTGATTGGAGCGGCGAACGGGGAAGAAGGTCTGCTCTTTGCGGCGGAGGTACTGGAAATCGATGTTGGTGAACTGGCCGGAGGGGAGGCCGGTGATGACGACGCGGCCGCCGGAGCAGGTCATGCGGATGGACTGGTTGATGGAGCCGTCCTTGGCGGCGCAATCGAAGGTGACATCGACGCCGCGCTGGCCGGTGGCGGCGAGCACCTCTCTAACGGCGTCCACCTGAGTGGGATCGATGACGGCGTCGGCGCCGAGGAGGAGGGCTAGATCGCGGCGGTGGGCGACGGGCTCGATGCAGTAGATGCGGGAGACCCCGGCGACGCGGAGGGCGGCGATGGTGGTGAGGCCGATGGGGCCGGCGCCGATGACGGCGGTGGTTTCACCGAGCTTGGGATCGCCGAAACGGAAGGAGTGGAGGATGATGGAGATCGGCTCGAAGAGCGTGGCCTCAGCGAAGCCGATGTTTTCGGGGAGCGGGAGGAGGTTCTCGACGGGGAGGTTGGCGCGATCGCGGAAGAAGCCGGGCTCGCCGGCGTTGGAGAGGAAACGAACTGTGTTGCAGAGGTTGTGGCGGCCGGTCATGCAATATTCGCAGTGGTAGCAGTAGATGGGCGGCTCGAGGGCGACGCGATCGCCAGGGGCCCAGCCGGTGGCGCCGGCGCCGAGGGCGAGGACGGTGCCGACGGGCTCGTGGCCGAGAACCATGGGGTATTCGGCTGGCATGTCGCCCACTCCGCCTTCGGAGAAGTTATGGAGATCGCTGCCGCAGACGCCGATGGCTTCCACGCGGACCTGGACCTCGCCGGGGGCGGGCGGGCCGATGATGTTTTCGTGAATCTCGAAACGATGCTGGGCGACGAGCTGGGCAACTGCCATGGTAGGTTCCTTGGGATGAATTCGGGATAAATCAGGGCTTAGGCGAACGGAGAACAGGTTTGAGAACGAGGGGCGCGAGCTGGCGGTAGAGGCCGGTGGCGGCCTTTTCCTCCACCAGGCAGCCGGCGTATTTTTCGAGAGCGGCGGCGCAGCCCTGGGCGCTCTTTTCGCGGACGAGGACGGGCCGCTGGACGGTGCGGGGATCCAGGGCGAGCGCCTCGCCGTGGGCGACGATGACGTCCGCCTCCTGGACGAGGATGGAGTTGCCGGCCAGGCGGCTGCCGGCGGTGATCACGACGGGGAGGGCGAAATCGGTGTGTTTGAGCTGAAAGCGCTCGCGGATGAGGGCGGCGACACGCGGTAGGTTCTGGGGGATGAAGTGATCGAAGTCCCAGCCGGGGTCGCCCCAATCGGCTGCGGGGTCGAGGAGGACATTGCGGTGGTTCTGATCGATGAGCCAATCGGTGAGATGGCGGACGGCGGCGAGCATGGCGTCGGGCGAATCGAAATCCTGATCGAGGGCGGGATCGAAGAAGACCAACTCGACGGCAACGCCGTGGTCTGAGGCGGCATCGAGCAAGGTGTGGAGGCGGGCGGATTCTGCCGGGCGGAGGGCGCCATTGGGGGCGAAGAGGCTGCCGGCGGGAGATTGGAGGGCGACGCGGACGAGTTGCAGGCCGTGGAGGGCGAGGGGCTGGAGATCGGCCTGAGCGGACGGGAAAGTGACGCCTAGCAGGCGGCCCTGGGCCGTCTTGCGGAACTCGGCGGTAGAGCACGACTTCTGCCAGGCGGCGGCGGACGAGTTTCTGACGTAGAAGGCATGCGGATCGTGGCGGGGGCCGATGAGAAACCCCGTGGACACTTCCAGACTGCCGGGCCACGCGATGGCCGCGCCCAGGAGGACGGCCGCCACCGCGCCGAGAATCTCGCGCATAGGACTCCAGTTCAGGCCGCGCCGCACCGATGGCGGACGCGACTACTTCTTGAACAAGTTATCAAATGCGATGCGTGCGTCGTTGGCGGTCTTGGGGGCGCTGGTATCCATGCGCTCGGCGGAAGGGCGCGAGGCGGCGGCGGGCGCCGAATCGCGGGCCACGGTGACGCGGGCGCGGAAGAAAGTGCAATCGTTCTGCTTGTCCTTATAGGCGACGCGCACGGGGATGGGCTTGAGGCACTGGAAGCGGGTGGCCGGCTCGAAGTAGGAGCACTGTTTGCAGCAGTGCAGCTCGGCCTGGCACTTGGGGCAGGCGCCTGTAAAATCCATGCCTGGGGGCAGCGGAGTGGCGCAGTTGTAACAGCGCGAGGCCGTTACATTTTCCACCATCCGCGGGAGGCGCGGGCCGGTGAAATCGAGGGGCGGGCGCGGGCCGCGTTCCCTGGGCCGGTCTTCCCCGCGATTGCCGCCGCCGCTGGGGCGGTCACTATCCATGTAGCCACGCTGGCCGTATTTCCGATCGCCATCCATATGAGGGAATCCACTCCTTACGTGGGGTCCAAAGAGCAAAGCTGGTCACCAGGCCGCAGGCACTCCAGTATTGGGGGAGTTTACAGCGGATTCCGCAAAAAAGAGGATTTGGGAAGGGCTCTGGCAAGTGCCGTACGCGGCGACCGGACCACCTCAGGCGGCGGACTCCGGCCGGTTCCGTACCCGGCACATCATCATTCTTAGCACGGAACCGTCCGGGAATCCAGTCTCTTTTTTTGCTAGGGCCGAGTCCAGCGTACCGGGGAGAGGCATGGCCGGGTCAGCGGGTCGTCACAGTGGTTGGGTGTGACGCGCAGGGTGTAGCCGAGGCGGCCGGTCTGGTGCGGGACAAAATCGCGTCCAAACATATCGGCGCCGTTCTGTTTTTGCACGAAGGGCAGAGTGACGACGGTGGTCTCGCGCAGGACGCCATCGGGACCGACGCGGCCGACGACGGCCTCGACGCGCACGTCCGCCGGGGAGAGGCCGGCGAGGTTAACGGCGGCGCGCAGTTCGATGGGGGTGCCGGTGAGAATGCAGGCTCCGGTCTGCTCGGCCGCATCGTCGATCCGGACGGAGCCCCAGCTATTCTGAACCTGGCCAATCCAGCGGTTCTTTTCGCGGGCGGGCTGGTAGTTGTCCTGCCGCATGGAGAGAGAGGACACGTGGGCCGGCTCGTAGAGGCGGGTGGTGTAATCGTGGACCATGCGCTGGCAGTTGAACATGGGGCTCATGTTCATGAGGGACTGCTTGACGCGCTGCATCCAGCCGTGGGGGACGCCCTCTTCCCTGCCCTTGTAGAAGAGGGGCAGGATCTCGGTTTCGAGGAGGGAGTAGATGGACCAGGCGTGGAGGTCATCCATATCGGCGGTGTATTCTTCGCGGTCGCCGATGGCCCAGCCGCCGGAGACCTCGTATGCCTCATCGAACCAGCCATCGAGGATGGAGAGGTTGAGGGTGCCGTTCATGGCTGCCTTCATGCCGCTGGTACCGCAGGCCTCTTCGCCGCGGCGCGGGTTATTGAGCCAGAGATCGACGCCGTGGACAAGCTCGCGGCCCACCTCGATGTCATAGTCTTCGATGAAGACGATGTGCTTGGCGAACTCCGGATCGCGGGAGAGCTGGACGATTTCGCGGATGAACTGCTTGCCGGGGTTGTCCTTGGGGTGGGCCTTGCCGGCGATGAGGATCTGAACCGGCATCAGCGGATTGGAGAGGATCTTCTTGAGCCGTTCCTTATCGCGGAAGATCAGGGTTGCGCGCTTGTAGGTGGCGAAGCGGCGGGAGAAGCCGATGGTGAAGACCTCGGGCTCGAGCAGCTCGGCGATGCGGCGCATCTCGGGGAGAGGGGCGCGGCGCTCCTGGGCGCGTTTGGTCTGGCGTTCGCGAACGAAGTTGATGAGGCGGCGTTTGCGGCGGCGGCGGATCTCCCAGAGTTCGTCATCGGGGATATCGGAAATCTGGTCCCAGACGCCCTCTTCGGGGTAGCGCTGGCGCCATTCGGGGGCGAGGTAGGTGTCGTAGAGCTGGGCCAAGTCGCCGTTGAGCCAGGTGGGGAGGTGGACGCCGTTGGTGATGGGCGTGATGGGCACCTCGTGAACAGGCAGATCCGGCCAGAGCTTGGAGAACATGTCCTGCGAGACTTCGGCGTGGAGGCGGCTGACGGCGTTGCGATAGGCCGAGGTTTTGAGCGCGAGGACGGCCATGGAGAAGCGATCGCCCTGCTCGTCGGTGCCGCCTTGCCCGAGGGCGAGGAAGCGCTCAAACGAGATGCCGTGCGTTTCGCAGTAGGCGTGGAGGTACTCGTAGACGAGGCCGGGATCGAACATATCGATGCCGGCGGGGACGGGGGTATGGGTAGTGAAGACGTTGTTACAGCGGGCAGCTTCGAGTGCCTCGTCAAAGCTGAGCTTGTGATCCTGCATGAGGAGCCGGATGCGTTCCAGGGCGAGGAAAGCAGAGTGGCCTTCATTCATGTGGAAGACGGTAGGCTCCAGACCGAGGGCCTTGAGGGCTCGCAGGCCGCCGACGCCGAGGATGAGCTCCTGGCGGATGCGGGTGACCGTATCACCGCCGTAGAGCTGATCTGTGATGTCGCGGTATTCGTGGTTGGCGTTCTCCGGGATATTGGTATCGAGCAGAAGCATATCCACGCGCCCGACCTTGAGGCGCCACACCTTGACGAAGCAGGGGCCGGCGGGGAATTTGACTTCCACGACGATCTCCTTGCCCTGGGCGTCGAGGGCTGGCTGGACAGGCCAGGTGTAGAAGTCGTTGATAGGGTAGCGCTCGGTCTGCCAGCCATCGAGGTTGAGGTACTGCTGGAAGTAGCCCTTCTGATAGAGCAGGCCGATGCCGGTGAGATTGAGGCTGGCGTCGCTGGCAGCCTTCATGTGATCACCGGACAGGATGCCGAGGCCGCCGGAATAGATGGTGAGAGATTCTAGGAGGCCATACTCCATGGAGAAATAGGCGACCAGCATGGAATCCTTGCGGGCGGAATCGACCGAGGCGGCCATGTAGGCGTCGTAGCGCCGGCAGGCGCTTTCGTAGAGCGCGATGTAGCGCGGGTCAGCGGCGGCTTTCTCAAGCATCTGTTGCGGAACACGCCCCAACATCAACACGGGGTTGCGGTGGCATTCCTTCCAGAGTGATGGGTCCAGGCGGCGAAACAGGGGCCGGATGGTGTGATCCCAACTCCATAATAGGTTGTGCGCCAGCTCGCCGAGCCGCGAAATCGCGGTAGGCAGGGCGGGGCTGACGAGGAACTCCTGGACTGGTTGGATCTGGAAAGGCATAGAAGTATTGCAGCGGGTAGGCTTGATTCACAATAACAAAAGGAGCCGGAACCGCGCACGGGCGGGGTACCAGCGGGCGGAGGGCGAGGAAGAGGCATCGCCGTTTCTTCGCTCTGAGCCGGCGGCCGGGATTCATCTAAGTGAATGACTAAGAAGAAAAAACAATCTTTTAGTCTCTTTCTACCAAGTTTGGGCATACAATATTGTCATGAAGCTTAGCGCCCAGGAAGAGTACGGGCTCCGTTGCCTGTTGTACATGGCTCGCAACGGCGAAACCAAGAGTCACAGTATCCCGGAGATCAGTCGCGCGGAAGGGCTATCGGTACCGAACGTCGCCAAGTTGATGCGCATTTTGCGCCTTGGCGGCCTAGTGGCGAGCGTCCGCGGACAGGCTGGCGGATACACGTTGTCGCGCCCGTCCGACGTGGTGACTGTCTCGGAAGTGCTTGGTTTGCTTGGCGGCAGTTTCTTCAATCCTCATTTCTGCGACCGGCATTCGGGCCTGGAGCGCGTGTGCGCGCATTCGGGCGAGTGTGCCCTGCGGCTATTGTGGGGATCGGTTCAGAAGAGCTTGGACGCACTACTGACCAAGACGACGCTGCGGGATCTGCTCCGGAACGAAGGTGAGATGCAGTCGTTCCTGCTGGAGCGGACGGCGCACCATGCGGCCGAGGCGTCCGCGCCACCGGCACGCGTAAACGGCCACTGAGCAATTGAATCCGTTTGATGGATTCGGCAGCCGCGGAGACCTGCTCCCGCGGCTGCCGAGTTGTGTTTACGGTGGGCGAGGGATTGCCGGCGCACAGCTCTTTCCCTCCGCTAGCGCAATCGGGTAACCTCAAGGTGATGCCTGACTTCCGGCCCGGGTTCAGGGCCACGTCACCCTGCTGGTGTGTGCCTGGCGCTTTTGATGTTCCGGAATTAGCTGGGCTCTCCACAATCCATGTCCGTTAAAGTCATCGTGATCTCCAGTTTGACGCGGGGAGCGGGGAAAACCCACTTCGCCGCGGGCTTGGCCTGCTGGTTGAAAGAGCACGGCCATCACAGCGCACCGCTGCAACTCTCGCCGGCGGCCGGCGATCCGGTGGCGTGTCCGGAGGGGGGCGCTCTTTCGCGGGCCGGAGCGCTGCTGGCCGAGGCGTGCGGGTTGATGCCCGAACCGGTGTATGAATCCGGGTGGCCGGCCCTGTCGGCATTGCGGCAGCGCTTCGACACGGTGGTGGTGGAAGCGCCGGCCGGCGCGGAGACGCCCGGCGAGTGGCCGGTGGTACATCTGGGCCGGGAGAACCAGCGGATTCTACCGATCGGGTACGCTGCGCTGCCGGAATTCCAACCGGACCTGATGCCGGGCTACGGCGAGGCGATTGCATCGCTCCCGGCTTGGAGCCTGGCTAGTGCGCCGCGTTGTGGCGTGGTGACGCTGCCGCACATCGACAACTTCACCGAGTATCAAATGCTCCGCGGCTCGGAATGGCTCACCTCGCCGGGCGTGGGCCGGTATGCCAATCTGTTCCTGCCCTTCACCACCAACCCGGCATCGGACCTGGAATGGCTGGAGCTGACCGGCCTGGCCGCGTGGATTGCCGCGCAGTGCGCCGGCGGGGCGAGATTGAGCGTCTGCGGGTGGGATTACGACGGAGCTGAGCGCTGTGAGCGGGGTGAGCCGCTGGACTTCCGCTATCTTTCACGGCAGCTCGGCCGCAGGATGGCGCCGCTGATGCCGGACGAAGGAACACACCAGAATTTGGCCCATTGGTTCGGAGAATGGGAATCGATTGGGAAGTTTACCCGCAACTTCCTCTAACTAGGGGAGTAGTAAAGTAGGGAATGTGGAACCGGGCGGGCGGCTGCTACCGGAATGGCCGCGATCCCAGCGGGATGGCGGCACGGAGGAATTGACTTGACCATCAGTCACGGTGGAAATCTTTTCGCCATTGCAAAAGAGCGTGGTTGGGACTGGCGGGAGATGCTGGACCTGAGCGCGAGCATCAACCCCCTGGGGCCGGCGCCGGGCGTGCGTCCGGCGGTGGAAGAGGCGCTGGAGCGGATCAGCCACTACCCCGCACAGATGCCGGGCGAACTGGAGCAGACGCTGGCTGCGCAGTGGGGCATCTCGCCGGGCCAGGTGATGGCGGGCGGCGGCGCCACGGAGCTGCTGCATTTTGTGGCGCGCGCGGGCTGGACCGGGCCGGCCGCACTGGTGACACCAGTCTGGAGCGAGTTTTACCGCGCGTTTCCCCATGCGCTGCGCGTGCCGCTGGATGAACCCGAGAAATGGCCGCAGCGCGGATTGCTGGTGATCAGCCAGCCGGTGAATCCGAGTGGAGTAGAGGTGCCGGTGGGTGTGCTGCGGCGGGCGATCGCAGGCAGAGAAGGTCCGGTGCTGATCGACGAGAGCTTCATCGAGTTCACGAGGCTGGAATCGGCGGTGTGGTGGACCGGGCAGAATCCAAATCTACTCGTATTGCGCTCGCTCTCGAAGTTCCATGCCCTGCCGGGGTTGAGAATCGGCGCGCTGGCGGGATCGAAGGAGTGGATGGAGCGTTTGGCGCGGCGACGTGAGCCGTGGCAGGTGAGCATACTGGCCGAGGCAGCCGCGGTGGCCGCGGTGAGAGACACGGACCATGCCGAGGCGACGCGGCAGCTAGTGGAGACGGAGCGTGCCTGGATGGTGGACCAACTGGCCGACCTGCCAGGACTGGAACTATCACCAGGCGTGGCGAACTTTCTCTTTGCGGCGACGACTCGTCCGGCACAAGAGATTTGTGACTGGTTTCTGGAGCGGAAGATTATTCTGAGGAACTGTACGCGGCTGCCGGGCGTCAGCGGTGAAGCGATCCGCTTCGCGATTCGGACCCGTGCGGAGAACGAGCGGTTTGCGGCGGCGGCAAGGGAGTTTTTTTGCGGCGACTAGTCCGACTCTGCGCGCTGGCGGGTGCGGGCGTTCTGGCGGCGGCGGCCGCCGGGCCGATGCGGATCGTGTCGACGGCGCCGTCCATCACGGAGACGCTGTATGCGTTGGGGCTGGGCAGCCGCGTGGTGGGCGTGACGATGTACTGCACCTACCCGGCCGAGGCGCGGTCCAAACCAAAAATCGGGAGCTTTCTGGAGCCGGATTTCGAACGCATTCTGGCGCTGAAGCCGGATCTGGTGCTGGTGATCAGCAACCCGATTCAGGTGAGTGAGAAGTTGCGCAAGCTCGGTCTGCGGGCGGAGGAAGTCAATCAGAACGGGGTCGAGGACATTCTAAGCTCGCTCGCGAAGATTGGCGCATTGACGGGCACGGAGAAGCGGGCAGCGGCACTGGCGGCTTCGTTGCGGAGCGAATTGGAGGGGGTGCGGCGGAAAGTGGCGGGCCGTCCGCGGAAAAGCGCGCTGTTCCTGGTGGGCCGGTCGCCGGGCACAGTGCAGGGCATGGTGGGGGCCGGGCCGGGCACCTTCATCCATGAACTGATGACCATTGCGGGTGCGGAAAATGTACTGGCGTCTTCGCCCATCGCCTACCCCAAGGTGTCGGTGGAAATGGTGCTCTCGTCGAACCCGGATGTGATCCTGGACATGGGCGATTTTGCCCACGTCGAGGGCCACCCGATGGAGCCGGAGGCCAAGCTGCTGGAGATGTGGTCGCGCTACGCGAACCTTCGGGCGGTGCAAACGCGGAGCGTGCGGCAGGTGGGCTCGGAGATCTTCATCCGGCCGGGTCCGCGCATGGGCGAGGCGGCGCGGCAGTTGGAGCGCATGGTGCATGGAGCGCCGAGCCGATGAGCGTGTGCTACGAACTCTCGGGCGCAGGCATGAGCTACGGCGCGGCAGAGGTGGTCCGCAACGTCACTCTGACGTTTGACCAGCCGCAGATGGTCGCGCTGACCGGGCCGAACGGCGCGGGCAAATCGACGCTATTGGGGATGATGTCCGGGCTGCGGCCGGGCTTCACCGGATCGTGCCGATTGAACGGGCGGGAGATCACGGCATGGAAGCGGCGCGACTTCGCTCGCGAAGTGGCGCTGGTACCGCAGAGCCTCAAGCTCGATTTCCCATTTACGGCGGAGCAGGTGGTGCTGATGGGCCGCACGCCTTACGCCGGTGGGATGTTTGAGAGCCCGGAGGATTGGGCGGCGGTGGAGCGCGCCATGGACGTCACCGACACTTTGGAGTTCCGGGCGCGCGACTTCCGCGCATTGAGCGGCGGCGAGCGGCAGCGGGTGGTGCTGGCGTCGGCGCTGGCGCAGGAACCGCGCGCGCTGTTGCTGGACGAACCAACCACGTTTCTCGACTTGCAGCACCAGCTCACCATCTACGACCTGCTGAGGAAACTCTCGCGGGAGGGTATGCTCGTGATCGCAGTGACGCACGATCTGAACCTGGCGGCGGCATTTTCAGACCGCGTGGTGGCGATGAAAAAGGGCCGGGTGGAGGCTGACGCCGGCCCGCGCGAAGCGCTGACAACGGAGCGGATCCGTTCGATTTTCGGAGTGGAAGCCGAGTGGCTGAAGCGTCCGGGCGGAAAGAGCTGGATCGCCTATGGCGATTGAAACAGTCACGCCGGCCCGAACGTTGCGAGTCCTGGCGATTGCGGCGGTGATCACGGGTGCGGTGGCGGTGTTCACGCCGCTGTTTGGCTCAACCTATATCGACCTGGGCCGGGCGTTTCGCGGCGAATTGCCGGATGCGCAGATTTTCTTCGGCGTCCGCTGGCCGCGCACCTTGGTGGCGCTGCTTTCGGGTGGTGCGTTGTCGCTGGCCGGCGTGCTGTTTCAGGCGCTGCTGCGGGATCCGCTGGCCACTCCGTACACGCTTGGTGTATCGAGCGGCGCCTCGCTGGGCGCGGTGGCCGCCATCTGCCTGGGCCTGCACACCATCGCGGGTCTGCCGGCGCTCTGGGTGGCGGCGCTGATCGGGGCGGGCGCGATTCTGCTGATCGTGTTGGCCGTCTCGGCGGAGGGTAGGAGAATCTCCTCATTCACGCTGCTGCTGGCCGGTGTGACGATCAACAGCGTGGTGATGTCGGTGATCATGCTGCTGCACAATCTGGCGAGCGTGGGCCAGAGCTTCGCGATCGTACACTGGCTGATGGGCAACATCGACCAGGTGGACGCCGCCACACTGTCGTGGATGGCAGCCATCATCCTGCCGGTGAGCGCGGGCATCTGCCTGATGGCGCGGCAGTGGAATCTGATGGCGGTGGGCGAGGATTGGGCTGCCACGCGGGGCGCCTCGCCGCACCGGCTGCTTCTGATCGGCTATCTGGCCGGATCGCTGTTGACCGCGGTGGTGACGGCGGTGACGGGCCCCATCGGGTTTGTGGGGCTGGTGGTGCCTCACGCGCTGCGGCTCAGGTTGGGCAGCGATCACCGTCTCCTGATGCCGGCGTCTTTTCTGCTGGGCGCCTCGTTCCTGGCGATTTGCGATACGCTGGCTCGTACAGTGCTGGCGATGGAGATTCCGGTCAGCGTGGTGACCGCGCTGGTGGGAGGACCGTTCTTTATTGCGCTCTTGCGCAGCCGAAGGAGAAGCTTGTGGCTTTAGCGGTTGTCGGTGGAGGGAGACGTTGCGGGAAGAGCCGTTACGCATTGGCCCTGGCCAGCGCGCACGGCCCGCGCCTGGGATTCATCGCGACGTTCCAACCCGACGATGAAGAGAGCCGGCAAAAGGTGGAGGCGGCGCGGGAGGAGCGGGGATCGAGCTTTCTCACCGTGGAAGAGCCGCTTCACCTGACAAAGGCGTTTTCCGCCCAGAGCCCACACTGCGATGCAGTGGTGATTGACGATCTGACCATCTGGATCTCCAACCAGGTGATGGCGGGCGCCAGCGACGCGGAGATTGAAGAACAGGCCACGAGTTTGACGGCCGCCGCCTTGCAGGGTCCGGCTGAGGCGATCATCGTGACCAGCGACGTGGATTTCGGGTTCCCGATGGATTCTGAACCATCGCGGCGCTTCCGGCGACTGGCCGGTGTGATCAATCGGAGGATGGTGGAATCGTCTTCACGGCTGTATTGGATGGTATTCGGGGTTCCGAAGCGAATTATCTAACTCAAAAACTATGATCTCTCCCAAAGTACGCACGGCCATAGAATCCATCCGGCCGATGCTGGACCAGAACCTTGCCGCAAAGCTCAACTCCCAGGCGGCGGGCCAGCCGAGAGGGGCGCTCAGCCTGGGTAGCCTCGACGACGTGGTATTCCACTACGGCCTGATTCGCGGCAGCGCGGAGTTCGTGCTGCACCGGAAGGGCCTAATCGCGTTCGCGTCCGGCCACGGCGTGGCATCCGAAGCCGGGGACAACGGCCCAACGCGGACCGCTGGGGCTGTGCGCCAGTTTCTGCGGGGCGGGTCGGCCGCGCAGGTGCTTTGCCGCCATGCCGGGATCGAGCCGCTGCTGGTCAATGTCGGACTGTGCGGCGAGGAGGAGCCGGGAGCTTTGAATTTCCCCATAGCGCCGGGGACGGCCAACATCGCGAGTACCGCGGCGATGACTGTGGAACAGACGAACGCCGCGCTCGAAATCGGTCTCCAATTGGCGGCGGAGGCAGCAGCGCGTTTTGACGTGGCCGGGTTGGCCCAGATCGGCGCCGGGGGCAGCATTGCGGCGGCCGCCCTGCTATCGGCGTTTAGCGGCCGGGACGCCGCGGAAACAACACCTCAGAATCCTGAGGATAGCAGTGCCGGCCACGCCCGCGACGTCCAGAGCGCGCGCACCGCGGTGACGCGCCATCAGGCAGAGGCAGCATCTTCTTTTGGCAGCTTGCGCACGCTCGGCGGGCTCGACATCGCGGCGATGACCGGATTCCTGCTGGGCGCCGCCCGCCACCGCCTGCCGGTGGTGATCGACGGCTTCGTTGCAGGCGTGGCCGCGGTGGTAGCGCGTGCCATGGCGCCCGACTCGCTGGATGCGATGATCTTCTCCCACCGCGAGCCGTCGGACGCCCATTCCTTCCTGCTCCGGTTCCTGTCGGTGGATCCGTTGTTGAACCTGCGCATCTCGGAGGCCGAAGGCTTCGGCTCCGCACTGGCGATTCAGACTCTGGAATCGGCGATACGGCTCCACCGCGAGATCCGGGACCTGAGCGGTACGGCATAGGTGAACCGATTAGACGAACACCCCGCTTAGGCACGATACAATAGAAGTTTGCTCTGAAGGATTCACCGCGTCTTGATCAATCGCCTCGTTCTCGAAAACCTCAAACACCGGAAGCTGCGCACCGCGCTGAGCGCGCTTTCCATCGGATTCCAGGTCACCATGATTCTGTCGGTAGTCGGCCTGAGCCAGGGCATGCTCAACGACTCCATCAACCGCGCCAAGGGCGTGGGCGCCGACATCTGGGTGAAGCCGCCGGGCGCCTCGGTCATCGGTCTCTCCGGGGCCAGCATGCCCCAGAAGGTACTCAGGTTTTTCCAGGCGCAGCCGCATATCACGCACGCCGTGGGCACGGTGATCCAACCCTATGCCGGCATATCGTCGGTGAGCGGTATCGACTACAAGGAATTCGTCGGGCTGAGCGGCAACTTCCGGTTCCTGCAGGGCGGCCCGTTTCAGACTCAGGACGAGCTGATCGTCGACCAGTGGTACGCCGAGCAATCCAAGGCGCGTGTCGGCGACATGGTGACGATCCTGAATCACAAGTGGCGGATCTGTGGCGTGGTGGAACCAGGCAAGCTCGGGCGGCTGTTTGTCCCGATGGCGCGGCTTCAGGAGCTCACCAACAACCAGGATAAACTGAGCCAGATCCTCCTCAAGGTGGATGATCCGAAGAACACGCAGAGCATCATCGCGAATCTCAAGAAGATCGAGGAGTTGGACGGCTACAGCATCTACTCCATCGAAGAGTTCGTCAGCATGTTCTCGTTCAACAATGTG
This sequence comes from Paludibaculum sp., assembly GCA_036504135.1. GTDB lineage: Bacteria > Acidobacteriota > Terriglobia > Bryobacterales > Bryobacteraceae > Paludibaculum. The sequence continues at coordinate 320,984 of DASXVP010000011.1, read as the reverse complement.
CCCGGATTGCGGGCTTTCATCTGGGTGATCATCGGGCTATCGATCGTGATAGGATTCCTGGTGGTTTCGCTCACCATGTACACCACTGTGCTGGAGCGGACGCGCGAGATCGGCATTCTCAAAGCGCTGGGCGCATCGCCGGTCAACATCCTCAACATCCTGGTGCGGGAGACCGCGCTGCTGGCCATTGCCGGCTGGCTGGCGGGGATAGTCATTTCGTTCGGCGCCAACTGGGCCATCAATCACTTTGTCCACTCCAACCTCCAGTCTGAGATCACGCCGGATTGGTGGCCCACCACCTTCGCGATCGCCATGGCGGCCAGTCTGCTGGGTGCGGTTTACCCAGGGCTGCGCGCCGCCCGTCTGGACGCCATCGAGGCTCTCTCCTACGAGTAAGAGGAAAGCATGTCAGAGCCTATCATTCGCATTCAGGATCTCAAGAAGATCTACCGCACCGGCGATGTGGACGTGGCCGCGCTGCGCGGCGTCTCGCTCGATGTGGCCAAGGGTGACTTCGTCAGCATCGTGGGACCGTCTGGATCCGGCAAGTCCACGTTGTTCCACATCCTCGGCGGCCTGGCCGCGCCGACGTCGGGTTCCATCTTCATCGACGGGGAAGATCTGATGGCGTTGTCGGATTCCGGCCGCACCAACCTGCGCCGCCGCAAAGTCGGATTCGTGTTTCAGAAGTACAACCTGCTGCCCACGTTGACGGCCATGGGCAACATCGAGATGGCCCGCTATTTCAGCGAAAACGCGGCGCCGCTGGATCAGGGCTTCGGGGCCCTGCTCACCCGCCTTGGCATCCAGGACCGGCTGGACCACAAACCCCGCGCGATGTCCGGTGGCGAGCAGCAGCGCGTCGCCATCGCTCGCGCGCTGGTCAACCAGCCCGCCATTCTGCTGGCCGACGAGCCCACTGGCAATCTCGACACCGAGAATTCCGAAAAGGTGCTGGGCGTGCTGCGCGATCTGAACGAACGGCTGGGCCAGACCATCCTGATGATCACACACAATCCGGAGGCGGCGGCTTATGGCCACAGAACGGTGCACATGCGGGACGGGCGGATTGTCAGGGAGTCCTAAAGGCCGGATGGCGCGAGGGTACCAGTACGATCCAGGCGAATCTGGACCGTTGGAGCGATAGCCGGCTCCACTGCCGGAAGGCAAACTGAAGAAGTCAGAAGCTTCAGTTTCTCCTCCTAAATCAAGAATCCAAGGCCGGCTTCACTCCTTCGAAGCCGGCCTCTTTTTTTGACTGTCGTCGCCCTGGGGATTTGTGGGCCACTGACGCGTGCGACTGGCGGCAGGAAGCTGGGCTGCCGCGGCCATACTGACGCCGGATCCCGGGGCGTCGGTTCTCCGTGTTCGCAGCCAACGCAACGGCGATCGGCAATATCGACATGACACTTCTCAGCGTCGGGTGTTTCCCGTCAACTTGACCGCGGTCGCCCAATGTTCGAGTGGCGGAGAAGACCGCTTCAAATCCTCGCAGCCGAGTCTTGGTACACTGCAGTCCGGTCGCTGAAAGCAGTGGGCATCTACGAATGTGGGTTGGGCATGCTCTCGGCTCTTCTCTTGATACCCTCGAGCCACTGAAGCCGGAGCAGTCCGCTACCGGGCACAATCAATCTCCAGTAACGGCCCATGCCTCGACGGGTGGAATCGTCGAGCGCCAGGACACGCGTCACGGTGCTGATTGTGGACCATCCGCCGCCCACATCTTCCACGTTGAAGTTAAATGCCATTTTGAGCCCACCCTCCTCCCGGTAATCAGCGCACTCCTTCAACGTGCGCACCTCGGGGCGGCGTTGCTCCCGCACATTCACGACCCCGAACATCACGATTTCATGGTCGCTGCCGCCAGAAAGGTAACCAGACGCCGAAAAGGCATCGAGGATCCGCTTATTCTGGAAAGGATCACCGGTGGTATGAGTGCGCAAGGCAGCTCCGCGAATCTTCAGGAGGGTGGCTAAGGATTTCATGTCGCCGAACGTTGATTCGCGAATAGCCTGCATCACCTGCTCGGGCCGAGCATGAATGCGGGCTGAGTGCCTCTCGAAGAATTGGTACTCCGGCATGCTGTCGTCAAGAACAGTTCCAGATTGCGCGACGCGGAACATCGGAGCTGGCCACAGAAGCGCCGCAATGGCCAGGCCCACACCGCCCGCGAGGATCAGGGCACCGGCGGCTCGTTTGCGGATTCCAAGAATGCGGAAGGGAAGAGCCAGATTCGCTAGCCCAAACAGCGACAGCGCGATTCCAGTGTAAGCCAGCGTACTTAGCGGCTGATACGAAGCCCAATAGTTCAATAGCAGAATACCGGCAAGCGCCAGTGCGGCCAGCAGCGTCCACGCCACAATCCTAAATGACATCGGCACATCTCCCTGCGGTCCATCGTGACCCAAGTTTGGAGTCGCGATCCATTCAATAGAACGGAGAGATGGCGGTCCAAGTTCCTGTGCCTTTAGAGGTTGTTTCGGTATCCGCCAAAGTCCAGACAGTCATCGCGCCGTTCTTGCGATTTGAGGCCGGCGACCCGTTACTTTGCCCGGTCAGAGAATCGAGGCTCCACGCTGACGGATGTCGCGCGGAAGGGAGCACCGATCAAGAATCGGACGGTGTGGCGTCGACTGCGCCATGTTGACATGTAGTCGGTATCTCGGAGATGTGGCCTTGCCCGCCATCGTGGCTGGATGACGCCACTCGGACATAGGGCAGCAAGTCCTACGCTCGCGGTGTCATTAGCCGAGAGTCGCCTCCGGGGATCTTAAACACCCAGGGGAGCAAATAATCCAAAGTCTAAAGGCGAACGCGCTATCCGGGCGGTGTTGTTGCCCAGTTGCTTACTTCCAAGACGACCGCACATGATGCCGGGTCTTTCCAGATTGGCCTGTCGAGACCCCAATAGAAAAAATGGTTGATATAGCCGTCATTGCGCTGTTTAGTCGATTGTTCCCCCGGCTTCGTGTAGACGATGACGTGGTCGCCTGCTTTTACCTGATAGTCCGCGAACCAATATGCTCGGCGGGGAATTGAAGCTATCCCAGCCGACCCCACATATACAGTGTCGAAAACCGCATAGTAATTCAAGCTAACATCGGCGACTGCGGCAAGATGTAGCCGCTCCTTACCGGGCACTCCACGATCGACGATGCCGACGATCTTTACAGTGGGTGTCTTGACTATCATTGTTTTGCTATCCTGCCGATGGCCGAACCCACGACGAGAATTCCGCCGAGAATGAGCGACAGAGGGCCGGCTAATCCGGATGCCCACAACGATGGCGCCAGTCCGACTATGGCGCATCCGACTCCCACTCCGACGCCGAAAAAGATCTCAAGGGCGGTCTGCGTCTTCAACTTTTCCGTCAGAATCGCCGCCCGCTTATCAGCGTCGTGAAAACGGTCCACATATCCCTGAAGGATATTGCATTGGTTCTCTGCCCTTTCCAGTTCCTCCAATAGCATCCGTTGGACGCCCGGACTCTGAAGGTCGCCTTCCTCTAGTTGCCTCTTGATGTCGCGGAATGACTGCCTACCTCCAGTTAGCGGATTTGTGACGGGTGCCTGGACTATCGCGACCGCGTTCGGATCGGCTTCAGGCGAATCAGGATCGGGTTTTTGCGGAGCGGGAAGCTGCGGCCGACTGACCATCTAAACCGATTCCTCACAGTACATTGGCAGACTAATCACATGGAGAGGATTGACCCTCAAAGCCGCGGGTCGCCCTCAGCAGAAGTCGCAGAACAAGAGCGTCAACTTAAATAGTCAGTCAGGAACATTCTAGCCCGCAGCCCGACGGCGGCCCTCTACCCGGCGCCAGGCTAGAGCAGGCGAAGCAGCTCGCTCTGAATCTCGCCGGTGACCTCGCCGTCGTGCTCGTGCCGGTAGACGTTCACTTCGCTGCGAATGCCAAACTCGGGTAGGTAGACGCCCGGCTCCACGGAGAAGCACACGCCGGGAATGATGAGCCTCTCGTCGTGCGTCTCGTAGTTATCCATATTGGCGCCGTTGCCATGGACCTCCTCGCCGATGGAGTGGCCGGTGCGATGGAAGAAATACTCGGCCAGGCCGAGTTGCTCCAGGTGGCCGCGGCAGGCATCGTCCACGGCAAAGCCGGCCAGTTCCCTGCCCTCGCGAGCGGCCGATTGGACGGCGTGGATGGCGGCGTCGCGGGCGCCGGCAACGGCGGTGAACACGTTTACCATCGCAGCCGGCGGGGTCTGGCCACAGTAGCCGGTCCAGGTGATGTCGTAGTAGACGGCGCCGGGCTCTTTGAGCTTGGCCCAGAGGTCAATCAGCAGCAGATCGCCCTCACGAATGGGGGAGTGCTGCGCGGCGGTGGGCTCATAGTGCGGGTTGGAGGCGTTGGCGTTGACGGCGACGATGGGGCCGTGATCCGTGTACAGGCCCTCTGCCTCAAACGCATCGAGGATGAAGCGCTGAATATCGACTTCGGTGATAGCCGCCTTGGCGCGGAGTGACGAGGAGACCTTATCGAAAGCGGCGCGGCGGACGGCATCCACCTTGACCTGGGCACGTTTGTGCGAATCGTATTGGGCAGCGCTCCACACTGCCTCGAAGCGCTGGATGAGGTTGGCGGAGGTGCGAATCTCCACGCCGCAGGAACGAACGAGCTCCACCGTGCCGGCGTCCACGTTCGAGACATACGGAACGGCGCACTCCGGCGAATACTGCATGGCGACGCGGCGGCATCCGCCCAATAATTGAGCGAGCGCGGCACGCTGCTGCTGCCAGCCGGCGTATTGGCGTTTGACACCCGGCAGATTATCCAGCACGTGGGATTCAATCTTGTGAACCAGCGCGACGGACTCGCCTTCCGCCGGGATCAGGTAATACCAGCGGCGGGTGACCATTTGCGTTGGCTCGAAGCGGAGGACGCGGTAGGCGAGCGGATCCCGGCGGTGGTGATCAAAGAAGAGCCAGCCATCGAGGCCTTCGGCGCGGAGTGCCTGTTGAATCTCGGTCATACGCATGGCATTTAGGGTAGCAAGGGAAGCAGGTAGCGGTCTTGGATCATCACGGTGCGGGCGGAGAAGCGGGCTGCGAGGCTGGGCGTGTGACGTGTGCCGGCGGCCCAAGTGAAGCGGATTTCGGCCGTGCCATCCGTAAGAGCCGGCGCGATCAACGAAGCCGGCAGGGCCAGGTTAGCTCGGGTGCCGCGGGCGGAGGGTGCGGCAGCCCAGAGGTCGAAGGTCAGGGCACCGGGCGTCCGGGTGTAGTAGATAAATGCAATGGGCTGGGCGCCGCGGAACAGGGCGCGCGCGGTCTGCTGGCGGGCATTGGCGATCTGATCCAGCGTGGAGACCATGCGATCGTGAGACTGCCATAGGCGGCACGACGCGAGCGCGGCCGCGTGGCAATCCCGAAGGGCGTAGCCGGGCGGCAAGGCAAACCGGCGGACAGCGGCGGCGAGGGCGTCGCGTTGAGCTTCGACATCGATGGATACTGTCGTCAGAGCGGATTCCTGCCGAAAGCCCAGAGAGGCCAGCAGGTAGGTCCCTGGATGGGGCACGATGGCCTCCAGCGACGCGCAGTCCCGGTGGCGGCAGGCTGCGATGGCGGCAGCCGCGAGGGCGCGGCCCAGCCCCTGGCGGCGGTGGGCGGGGCGCACCTCGATGCGTAGCCCACAGGCACGGTCGTTGACATAGGACCACGCCGCGGCAGCCAATACGTCGCCCCGTCCGGCGGCGGCCGAGACCAGGCGATCCGCGCCCGCCAATGTGCCCGGCAGTAGACGCCGGAAGAGCGGCTCCTCCGATGGCCACGGCGGCCGGATTTCGATCCCTGGGTCAGTGGGCGGCATGGGCCTCCGCGCGGGCCAGCCAGCGGAGGATGGCGTTCGACCGGGGCATCAGACGCTGCGCCGTGCGCAAGGCCCGGAGCGCGCCGGCATGGTCCCCTGTGCGGTATCGGGCGATGCCGAGGTAAAGGTGGAACCGGGGCTCCTGGTGGTGGACTGCGATGAGCCCCGCGGCAAACGACGTGGCCTCGCGGTAACGGGCAAAACGGATCAGGATTTCCAGCAGGCCGAGAGAGGCGCCGGGGGCGCCAGGCTGCTTCCGCAGGGCGGCGCGGTAGGCTTGCTCCGCTTGGAGCCAGAGACGGCGGGCACGGTAGTGGTCGCCCTCCAACGTGCGGAGGAGAGGCTGGGTGGAGTGAGTGGCGAACAGCGCGGCTGCTTCCTCACGGCGGTCCTCGGCAAGCAGGAGATTGGCACGGATCCACTCGGCGTAGTCAAAGAACGGGTGTCCGGATGGGAAGGCCGAAACCAGCGCTTCCACCGAGGCGCGGTGGCCGGCGAGAAACTCCGCGTAGGCCAGGAGGACGTGGGGGAAGGCGGGTTCGGGCAGCAGGCGAGTACATGCCAGCAGCCAGGCGCGGGCCTCCTCGATGCGGCCCTGGACCATCGCATGAAGACCGAGCGCGTACTCGTGTGCGCCGGAGGTGGGATCGGGCGCACCGGCGAGTGGATCGGCGTAGCCTTCGCGTTCGAGTTCCGCTTCCTGGGCGGCGACGCCGGCGGCAATCTCCGGTGGCTCCGCGGTATGCAGATGGTTGGGCGCTCCATCCCCGCCGTTGGAGAGGGAGAAAGCCTCCAGAGTCATCGGGACAAGGTCCAACGGCGAGACCGGCGGGAGCCAATCGTCAGCCAGGATGCCGGGGCCGGCCACGACGAAGATGCCGCTGGAGAGCAGGCCGGGCGCCGGCAGATCAAGTTGGGTGGCGGGCGATGCCGGAGGATCCGAGAGGAGCATAACCAGCGTGTCCGGGCCGGCGATCTCGCAGAGGCGGGCGAGGAGCGAATCGAGGAAGCGGCAGATTTCGCTAATAGTGTGACGAGGCAGGCCGTGAGCCAGCGAGAGCGCCGGATAGTGAACGGCGGCGAAATCCCATGGAGTTGATTCGAGGGCGTGGGTTGCCGCCGCGTGGATGGACGCATTGCGGGCAAGGACATCGGCCAGTTGCATGGGAAGGGAGTCCACCGACTCGTCGATGGCAGACGACTCGGGCAGGAGCGGCAGGAGGTCCGCCGCGGTGAACTCTGTGGCAGAGACGCGGAGGGCGGCGAACTCGGTTTGCAGGCTCGGCGGATGGATGGAGCCGGAGTCAAGCGGCCAGGCGATGCCAGGCATTCCCTGATGCAGAGCGAAGTGATCTGTGATGTGAACACCGCGCAGCGGCTCAGCGGGATGGGAAGCGGGCCATCCGGCGACGTGCGAACGCAGGCCGGCGTGGTGCAGTCGATTCCAGATGGCCGGCGCGCGGCGGCGGCGCGATGGCTCGCGCTGAACGCTGAGCGTGACGTTGTGGATCGAGGCTGGAACTCCCGTGGCGGCGTTTGTCCAGAAAAGGGCGGGATCGGCGTAAGGATCGGCGCGCAGATAGGCCATGGCGCCGCCCTGGCAAAGGGACTCCAGGCATGGCATACCGCCTTCATCCAGAAAGGAAGAGATCGTTTGCCATGTGACGGCAGACCAGCCCACCCAGAGAACGCGACGAACTGGCGAGGAGTGAGCGCCGGGCGCCAGCGGCAGCACGGAGCCTACGCCTGACGGCGGCGGGCGCGCAGGGCGGCAAGCCCGGCTGCGCCAAGAGCCAGCAGGGAAAGCGTGGAAGGCTCGGGGATGGGCGCCTGAATAGCCGTATTGGCCTGATCTTCATAAGCCCAGTCGATCAGAGTAGCCGAGCTGGATCCGTTTGGTGGGTTGAATTGGAGGTTGGCCCGCGCCCATCCGTAGTGGGTTTCGCTGGCAGAGCCAAGAAATGCGAATCCAAATATGCCGGTCTGATGGGGCGGCGCCCAAGGACCAGCAACGGTCAGTTCCGGCGTCGAAACACCGGCAAGGATGCCGAGCTTGCCAATCCAGGGTGCGTCGGCGGGGCCCACGAACTGTCCAGGAGCCAGAGGCAGAAGGTAGCTGTTTTGGGCGTCGTTGAGGACCCCGCCGGCTGCGGATGCAAACGCGATCCGGCCGCCGAGGAAGAGCTGCAAGTCCACACTGGGGCCGCTATCGACGCGGACCTCGATCAACCCATCGACGTTTGCTGGATCCAGGGAGGAGGTGGTCAGGTTCCGAATTCCGCTATAGATGACGGCAGCTGGCGAGGCAGACGGAACGGCCATGAGGGTTCCCGCAGCCAACATTACGGCTTTTGAGCTCTTATGTCCTACCATTGCCACAGCTTATCACGGGCTGGTCGGTCGCGGACCGCATGATAAACTGAAAGTCTCCCATGCAGCTTGAGAAAGTCTATGAGCCTCAGCGGTTTGAGCCGCACTGGGCGCAACTGTGGATCGATCGCGGCTACTTTCATGCGCCCACTGGAGAGCATTCCGGGCGGGACGTGTTCTCGCTCGTCATCCCGCCTCCCAACGTGACCGGTAGCCTGCACATCGGGCACATGCTGGAGCACACCGAGATCGATGTCACCACACGCTGGCATCGCATGAAGGGCGACCGCACACTGTGGCTGCCCGGACAGGACCACGCCGGTATCGCCACGCAGATGGTGGTGGAGCGGGCGCTGAAGGCTACTGAGAACATCACGCGGCACGACCTGGGCCGTGAGGAGTTCGTCAAGCGCGTGTGGCAGTGGAAAGAGCAGTACGGCGGCACGATCATCGGCCAGATGAAGCGCATCGGCGATTCGTGCGACTGGTCGCGCAACCGCTTCACTCTGGATGAGGGACTCTCCAAGGCCGTGCGCGAGACGTTTGTGCGGCTCTATGAAAAGGGCCTGATCTACCGCGGCGAGTACATGGTGAACTGGTGTCCGCAGTGCCATACGGCGCTCTCGGACCTGGAGGTGGTGCACGAGGAATCGCAGGGCAATCTGTGGCACATCCAGTACCCGGTGAAGGATATGCCGGGCCGGTTTGTGACTGTGGCGACCACGCGTCCGGAGACGATGCTGGGCGATACGGCGGTGTGCGTCAACGCCGCCGACGAGCGCTATTTCGACCTGCACGGCAAGTCGGTGATTCTGCCGTTGATGGGCCGCGAGATCCCAGTGATCTGTGACGATCTGGCCGATCCCAAGTTTGGCACCGGTGTGGTGAAAGTGACGCCCGCGCACGACCCGAACGACTTCGAGGCGGGTAAGCGGCACAACTTGCCCCACGTGAAGGTGATCGACCAGAACGCGCAAATGACTGAGGCCGCGGGCGTGTACGCCGGGCTGGATCGCTATGAGGCGCGGAAGCTCGTGCTGGCCGATCTGGACGCGGCCGGCGCGCTGGTGAAGACCGACGCCTACACACTGAGCGCGGGCAAGTGCCAGCGCTGCAAGACCGTCGTGGAGCCGCTGGTTTCCAAGCAGTGGTTCTGCCGGATGAAGCCGCTGGCGGAGCCCGCGATCCGCGCCGTGGAAGCGGGCCGCATCGTCTTTGTGCCGGAGAACTGGTCGAAGACCTATTACGAGTGGATGTACAACATTCGCGATTGGTGCGTGTCGCGGCAGCTTTGGTGGGGCCACCGCATCCCGGCGTGGCATTGCTCGGCGTGCGGCGAGATCACGGTTTCGCGCGTGGACGTGGAGGTCTGCGGCAAGTGCGGCTCCAAGGCGCTGGCGCAGGATACCGATGTGCTGGATACGTGGTTTTCTAGCGGGCTGTGGCCGTTCTCCACGCTCGGCTGGCCGGAACAGACAGAGGATCTGAAGACCTACTATCCCACAACCGTTTTGATCACGGGTTTCGACATCCTGTTCTTCTGGGTGGCCCGCATGATCATGCTCGGCATCGAGATGATGGGCGAGGTGCCATTCAAGACCGTTTACATTCACGGCCTGGTGCGCGACGCCGACCGCCAGAAGATGTCGAAGACGAAGGGCAACACGATCGACCCGTTGATCGTGACCGAGCAGTACGGAACGGACGCCGTGCGCTTCGCCTTGCTGCGCGGCGCCGCCCCTGGCACCGACATTGTACTCAGTGACGAGCGCATGGTGAGCTCGCGCGGATTTGCCAACAAGATCTGGAACGCGGCGCGCTTCATCTTTATGCAGATGGAACGTGTGGAGGTGGAGGACTTCGAGTTTGGCTCCGAGGCCCCCATCGAGAGCTTCGAGGATCGCTGGATCTTCGCACGGCTCAACGAGACGACGGCTAAGATCAACGCAGCCCAGGCCGGCTTCCGCTATCACGAAGTGGCGGACCTGATCTGGGGTTTCCTGTGGGACGATTTCTGCGACTGGTATGTGGAGCTGAAGAAACTGCGCATCCAGCAGGGCGTCGATTCCAATGCGCATCTGACGAATCTGCTGCGTGTGTTTGAACAGGCGCTGCGGCTGCTGCATCCAGTGATGCCATTCCTTACCGAAGAGCTGTGGCAGAGGCTGGTGCGGAAGGGCGAAGGCGTGGCCGAGACCATATGCCTGGCGCCGTATCCTCAGGCTCGCGAGGAGTGGACAGACGCTAACGGGATGGCCGTATTCGCGCTGTATCAGGAGATGGTGGGTTCGGCACGGGCGCTGCGGGCGGAACAGAAGCTGGACCCCAAGATGACGCTGGAGGGCTTCCTCTATCCGGCGGACGAGACGGCTGCGCGCCTGGCCGGCCACGAACTGGCGGCCCTGGAGGCGTTGACCAATACGAAGTTCACCGTGGGCGCGGCTGGCGAAGCGAAGGCTGTTGGAGCGTCGCGCTCCACGCCTGAGTTTGAGATGGTGCTGAAGCTCAGCGGCGCGCAGGTGGACGCCATGCGGACCCGGCTGATTAAGGAAATCGAGCAGTTGGAGAAAGTGATTGCGTCCAGCCGGAAACAGCTCGGCAGCGAGGCGTTTGTCAGCAAGGCGCCAGCCCACGTGATCGACGGGATCAAGGCTAAGATGGCGGACTACGAAGCGCAAGTGGCCAAGAGCCAGGAGTCGCTCCGGGCGCTATGAAGATGCATCACGAGATCCTGGACGCCGTGCAGCGCGCACTGCGCGAGGACATAGGCGACGGCGACATCACGACGGAGCTCACCGTGCCGGCGGATCGCGTAGCGACAGGTGCGTTTTACGCGCGCGAGCCGATGGTGGTGGCGGGCACGGAATTGCTCGAGATCGTCTACACCGAGCTCGGCGGCGTGGATTCGCTGGAGGTACTGCAAAACAGCGGCGCCGCGGTGGAGCCAGGCGAGTGTCTGGCGCGGGTGCGCGGGCAGGCCAGAACGCTACTGACTGCCGAGCGGACGGCGCTGAATTTCGTGCAGCGGCTGAGTGGCGTGGCGACGCTGGCGCGCGAGTACGTGCGGCAGACGGCCGGCACGCGGTGCAAGGTTCTGGATACGCGCAAGACCACGCCGGGTCTGCGGCGGCTGGAAAAGATGGCCGCGGCGGCAGGTGGCGTAACCAATCACAGATTGGGGCTTTTCGACGCGATTTTGATCAAAAACAACCACATAACTGCGGCTGGAGGAGTGTCTGAAGCGCTGGCCGCCGTGGCCGGGCAACCGATCCCGGCGGAGATCGAAGTACGCACTTTGGTGGAGCTCGATGAGGCGCTGGCGTGTGGCGCCAAGCGGTTGCTGCTGGATAATCTGACGCCGGCAGAGGCGCGCGAGTGGATTGCGCGCATCGCCGGGCGCGCCTCGGTGGAGCTCTCCGGCGGCATCACGCTGGAGACGGTGCGGGCCTATGCCGAGGCGGGAGCGGACTTCGTCTCGAGCGGCGCCATTACGCATTCCGCGCGCGCGCTGGACATCAACTTCCGGCTGGCATGGGGATGAGAACGATCGAGTGGCATGATTCGATCGACTCGACGATGCGCCGCGCCGCGGAGCTGGCGAGCGAAGGGTGCGAGACCGGGACGATCGCCGGCGCGGACCGGCAGACGGCCGGGCAGGGACGGCTCGGGCGCAACTGGCACTCGTCGGACGGCGGGCTGTATTTCACGATGGTGCTACGGCCCAAGGTGGAGATGCGGGATCTGCCGGTAGTGACGATGGCGCTGGGCCTGGGCGTGGCCGATGCGGTGCAGATGTTCGCGGGACTGGCCGTGGATCTGCGCTGGCCGAACGACGTGATGGTGGGTGAGCGGAAGCTGGCGGGCATTCTGGCGCACTGGCACGAAGGCGCCGTGTTGGCTGGTATCGGTCTGAACGTGAACCAGCCGGATTTCCCGCCAGAGCTGCGGGACCAGGCGACATCGCTGGCGCTGGAAACCGGTAGCGAGCAGAATCGCGACGTCCTGCTGCGAGCGATTGCGGCGTCGATTGAAACGCACGTGAAGATTCTGGAGACGGGCGGCATCACGCCGATCCTGCGGCTCTTCACCAATGCGTCGAGCTATGTTGCGGGCAAGCGGGTGCGCGTCGAGCTGACTGGTGGCGATGTGGTGGGGACCACGGCGGGACTGACGCCGGATGGCTTTCTGATCCTGCGGCGCGACGACGGAACGGAGCTGACAATTACAGCGGGCGGGGTGCGTCCGGCCTGAACTCCGGTGTTAGCCTGAAGAATCGAGACCAGAACAACTATGCTGTTGGCGATTGACGCGGGTAATACGAACGTCACGATCGGCATCTTCGAAGGCGCGCAGATCCTGACGCGCTGGCGGCTGCGGACCGTACATGAGCAGACTCCGGATGAGTGGGGCATCCTGCTGCGCAGCCTCTTTGCGCTGGAGAACGTCCCCCTGGAAAAGGTGGATGGCATCATCATCGCCAGCGTGGTGCCGGTGCTGGAGACGTCTCTGCTGGGGATGGCGAAGCGCTATTTTTCGCTGGAACCGATGTTTGTCAGCGGCCATACGGAAACCGGCTTAAATGTTTTATACGACAACCCGCGCGAGGTGGGCTCGGACCGCATTGTGAACGCCGTGGCGGCGCTGGCGAAGTACGGCGGACCGTGCATCGTCGTGGATCTGGGTACGGCCATCACGTTCGATGCCGTCAGCGGAAACGCCGAGTACCTGGGCGGCATCATCTGCCCCGGCATCGGGATCTCGATCCAGGGCCTGTTCACCAAGACGGCGCGGCTGCCGATGGTGGATTTCCGCGAGCCGGAGAAACTGATCGGTACCAACACCGTGGGCTCCATCCAGGCGGGCCTGTACTACGGCACCATCTCGATGATCGACGGCATTGTGGAGCGGATGATGCTGGACATGGGCCCCGGCACGCACACCGTGGCCACGGGCGGGCAGGCGGGGCTGATCACGCGCGGATCGAAGTTCGTCAAAATCGCCGATGAAGACCTGACGCTGGAGGGTCTGCGGATCATCTGGGAGATGAATGCCGGAAGACGCTGAGGACGGGATCTGGCGGCTGAACTACTTCAACTACTTCACCGAAGTGGAGGAGCAGTTCCAGCGGTCGCGGGCGACCGGACTATTCCTGCTGTCGCCGCTGGATTGGGCGTTGATCGAATCGTGGAAGAACGCGGGCATCCCCCTGGAGGCGGTGCTGCGCGGGATTCAGATCGCATTCGACCAGTGGCGCAGCAAGAAGCACAAAACCCAGATGGTGAACTCGCTGGCCTATTGCCTGCAGGCGGTGATGAAAGAGGCCGAGGCGATGGCGAAGAACGTGCCATCGACTGCGGCGGCGGAGCAGGAACCGGCATTCCCGCTGGAGGCCGTGCGGACGCACCTAGAAAAGTCGAGAGATGCGCTGCTGCGCGCGCCGGGCTACGAGGAACTTGCGACGGGCGTGGCCGGCCTGCTTGCCAATCTGGAAGAGCACTACTCCGATCTGGAGCAGTTGGACCAGCGCCTGACGGCGATGGAAGACAAGATGGCGGCTCTGGCCCGGACGAGGCTCACGGACGAGGATCTCTTCCAGATGCGCCGCGAGCTGGATTCACAGTTGCGGCCATACCGGGGCAAGATGACGGCCGAACAACTGGCGCGGCTGGAGAAGAGTTTTCTCGACCGAAAGGTGTACGAGCACTACGGGCTGCCGCGGCTGAGCTTGTTCTATATGGGGTAGACGACTATGGAACTCGTGACCGTCCTTGAAACCCGCGACAGTTTCGCCGTCAAGCTGGCGAAGGCCGCACTGGAGGACGCCGGCATCGAGTGCGTGATCAGGGAGGAGCGCTGGGACTTGCAGCTTCCCGGCATTTTCGGCGGCTCCAGCATCGGGGAAACGCCGCTGTGGAAGAGCTTCTGCCAGATCCAGGTGGCGCCCGAGTTTGAGGAAGAGTCCCGCGCGCTGCTCGAGAATCTACAGGACCCGGAGCCGCTTGCGGACGAAGGCCCTTAGCGCTACCGCAGCCCCAGCCCGCCATCCACTTGCAGCACCTGCCCCGTCACAAAGTTGGTGGCCTTCAGAAAATAGACCACCGCATCGGCGATCTCTTCACCTGTGCCGGCGCGGCCCGCGGGCGTGCCGGCGGCCATGGCGACAATGCGCGGATCGTCCTTCTCCGCAAAAGGAATGACACCGGGCGCGACGGAGTTCACCGTGATGCCGGGCGCCAGCGCCTTGGCGAGGGCGCGCGTCATCGAGACAACGCCGGCCTTGGACGCGCAGTAGTGGACATGCTCCGGCCACGCCAGGAACGCGCCCATTGAGCTGATGTTCACGATGCGCCCCTCGCCCCCGGCCTGACGCTGCATCAGCAGCGCCGCCTGCTGGGCACAGAAAAACGGCGCCTTGAGATTGACGCTGTGAATGAAATCCCAATCGTCTTCGTTGATCTCCAGAACTGGAATCCGCGTAAAGCGCGCGGCGTTGTTCACCAGCCCGTCCAACCGGCCGGCGCGCTGCTCAACCTCAACGAACATGGCTCGGATCTCGTCGACGCTTTCGAGATTGGCGCGGAACAGCAGCGCATCGCCGCACTCGGCCGCGGTGCGCCGCGCGTCCTCTTCCGACGAGCTGTAGTGGATGAGCACGCGCGCGCCCTCGGCATGCAGGCGCAGCGCGATGGCGCGGCCAATGCGGCGGGCGGCGCCGGTGACGAGTATGGTCTTGCCCGTGAGATCAGACACCGTGCTCTCCATGCAGTTCAATATCATCCGGGTCCACGCCGGACGGCGCGGGCTCCGGCAGCAGGCCTCTAAACTGAGCGTACCCCCAACCCAGGGCAGTGGTGGAGCTGAGCAAGCCTGCGATCACGCCGATGGTGCGGGGATTCACGGTCTGCGACGCCACGCCTGCGCCCAGCATCGAAATCATCATCGTCGCCCAGACCATCGATTCCATGGTAGAGAAGACGCGGCCTCGATATTCGTCGGGGACGTGCTTGAGCACCTGTGTGAAGTTGAGCACGGAACTGACGGCCACGGCGGCGCGCGACAGGCCGATGAAGACCAGCGCCAGGGCGTAGCTCGGGCTGAGGCTGAAGATCACGTAGGCGCCGCCATGCACGACGTAGCAGCCCACCACGGCCCACTTGTAGGACTCAAAGCGCAGGCGCTTGCCCCAGGTGTTGGCCAGGATGCCGCCGGCAATCAGGCCGATGCCGGCGCAGCCCCACACCTCGCCGATGCCCGCCGCGCCGCGGGCAAATACCACCTCGCCGAAGAGGCTGAAGAGGATCTGCGCCGCGCCGCCGCCCGTGGCCCAGCCGACGCCCACCAGCCCGATGGCCAGGATCAACGGCGTACCGGCCATGTAGCGAAGCCCCTCGCGGTATTCGTGCCAGGGGCGGGCCACGCGGTCTTCGGAGAGGTCCCGCCGGGCCGCCTGAAAGCTGGCGCCGGCCGGCACGCGGAGCATTCCGATGCAGGCGGCCGAGACCACAAAAGAGAGAGCGTTGAAGACGAAGGCCGTCTCGTAGCCGAACCCCTTCGAGACCGCGCCGCCGAGAAACGAGCCGATGGCCACCGAAGTCCACTGCGTAGTTTGAGTGAGCGAATTGGCGGTGTGCAGCTCTTCCTTGCTGGCCAGCACGGGCAGAATCGAAGCTCGCCCGCTGGTGAAGAAAGGCGAGGCAAACATCAGCAGCGCGCTCAGCAGCAGCAGCAGCGGCGTGCTGTGCCGCCAGACCGCCAAAACAAACAGCAGCGCGATGACTGCGCGGATCAGATCGCTCAGCACCATGACGCGGCGGCGGTCCATGCGGTCCAGCACCACGCCGGCCACTGGTCCGGCGAAGAGCATGGCCACGGCGCGCGCCAGCATCACGCCGCTCACCGCCAGGCCGGAATGCGTCTGTTCCATCACCAGGGCGAAGACGGCGATGTTGTTGAAGTTGTCGCCCACCTCGCTTACCACCTGGCCGGACCACGTCAGGCGGTAGTTGCGGTTGTCTTTCAGCAGACGGAGGAAACCGGCCATATCGATCAGCCGCGCCCGGTCACCCACACGCCGCTCAGCACCAGCAGGCCGCCGGCGGCAATGGGCAACGTAATGGGTTCGCGTAGTATGAGCAATCCGGCCAGCGAAGCGATGACTGGCTGCACATAGGAAAACGCGGCGAGTCTTGTGGCCGTCAGATGATTCAGCGCGTAATAGAAGATCAGGTAGCAGAGAATCGACGACAGGATCGCCATATAGGCCAGCGCCCACCAGCCGGAGGCGGCCACGGCTCCAAAATCGAACCCCCAGGATTGCTGGATCAATAGTGGCGCGCCGGCCAGCGCGCCAGCGAGATAGCCGAACGCGTTCACGGTGATGATGCTGTGGCGGCTGGTGACTTCCTTGCCGAACACGGTGTAGAGCGAGAAGCAGAACGCAGCGAGGAAGACGAAGAAATCGCCAGTGAAGGAGGCTCCGCGGGTCTCGCGGCCCAGGTTCAAAACGGCGATGCCGGCGATAGCCACGCCCAGCCCGGCGAGCTTGCGGGCAGTGATGCGCTCCTGGCCCCGCAGTGCCGCCAGCATCAGCACCTGCAGTGGTGTGGTGGCGATGGCCAGCGCGGCGTGGGCCACGCTGGTGCTGCTCATCCCCACTACGAAGAAGACCTGATTCAGAGTGATGCCAAAGACGCCGAGCAAAGCGAGCTCAACGACCTCGCGCATCTGCCATTTCTCGCCAAGATCGGCCCGGCGGAAAAAGAAGACGGGCAGCAGCAGGGCGGCGGCGGTAGCGGCGCGCAGTGGACCGATCAGCAGCGCCGGGAACGAACGCAGAGCGATTTTGGCGACAACGTAATTGATGCTCCAGAAAAACGTCATCAGCGAAATCAGACCGTAAAGCTTGGTGCGGGTGGGTGGCACTAGGCGGAGAAACTCTCCCCTCGCATCGTGACGCTCTTCAGGAAATCCAGATCCAGTTTGTAGCCGAATCCAGGCCCGTCGCCCACGGCGATGGTCCCGCGCGGCGAGACCTCCACCCACGGCTCGATGACGTCGCGCTGCCAGTAGCGGCGGCTGGCGGAGACGTCGCCCGGCAGGATGAAGTTGGGCAGCGTAGAGAGCGCGATGTTGTGCGCGCGGCCGATGCCGGATTCCAGCATGCCGCCGCACCACACCGGGATGCCGGCCGCGGCGCAGACGTCGTGCACGGCCTTGGCCTCCGCAAATCCGCCCACCCGGCCGAGCTTGATGTTGATGATGCGGCACGCGCCGAGCTCAATCGCCTGGCGGGCGTGATGCGCCGTGCGGATGCATTCATCCAGGCAGATTGGCGTCGTCAAGGCGCGCTGGAGCCGGGCATGATCGATGATCTCGTCGTGCGCCAGCGGCTGCTCCATCATCATCAGATTGAACTCGTCGAGCTGCCGCAGATGCTCGATGTCGTCCAGCGTATAGGCCGAGTTTGCATCGGCCATCAGCAGGATGGACGGAAACTCATGGCGCACGGCGCGGATCACTGCAATGTCCCAGCCCGGCTTGATTTTGATCTTGATGCGCTGGTAGCCGGCGTCCACTTCCCGGCGGATCTTTTCGATCAACTGCGGCACGCTGTCCTGAATGCCGATGGACACGCCGCAGGCGATCTCTTTGTGCGCGCCGCCGCCGATCAACTGCCACAGCGGCACGCCGGCGAGCCGCGCTTCCAGATCCCAACAGGCCGCCTCCAGACCGCCGCGCGTCATACGGTGGCCCTTCATGCCCTCTGTGAGCCCGGCCACCGCGGCGGCCGAGGTGACACGCTTGCCCAGCACGGAAGGAACAATGTATTCGTTGAGCAGCGCCCAGACGCCCTCAGTCCACTCCTCGTTGTAGTAGGGATGCTCGCCGGCGGTGACCTCGCCCCAACCGGATGTGCCGCCGCACCGGACCTCCACCAGAATCATCTTGCGCGAATAGGTGCGGCCGAAACTGGTCTCGAAGAAATGCACCAGCGGCATCTCGATCCAGTGGAGACGAATGGCTTCTATTTGGAATTCCATGGTGCAAACAGGTAGGTACCGGTTTCCTTTGATCGGTCAAACCCGACGACAGCCAGGCCGCCGGCGAAATACTGGAGAAATCGCTGGCTGATGCCGGCCTGGATTTCGCCGGCGCGCTTGGGATGATTGGCGCGGATGACGGCGATGTCGGAGGGGACCGCGATGCGCTCCACGATCTCCGGGCGCGGCGGCGTTTGGCCATCCAGAATGGCGCGCACGCGCTCGCTATCAATGTGCCATTCGGCCACGCAACGATCCGTCGGCAGGCCGCCGTGCAGGTGGGACGTGGTGGTGCCGTACTGATTCAACACATAGCGGCGTACCACGGCGCCCAGCCGCTCCAGGTTGAAGTAGGCGTTCTTGAGCTCCAGCGGGTCAAATGTCCACTCGATCAGTTTCACGCCGCGGGCCAGTGCCTCGTCGCGCTGCGCCAGCTTCAGCATGCGGCCCACGCCGGCGTTGCGATAGTCCGGCAGCACACCCATCATGTGACTGTGCAGGTAGTTGTCCGCGCCCTTCTTCAGCCCGGGAATGGCCAGCAGAAACCCCACCATGCGCAGTCCTTCGTAGGCGCCGATCACCTGGCCGCCCACCTTGGTAGCCACGACGAACAACCGCAGAGGCAGCAGTTCCACGTCTTCGAAGCCCCAAACCGTCTTTTGCAGCCGGACGGCCTCGGTGAGGTCCCCCAGATCAGTCAGATGCCGTAGTTCGATCAATCGGAGCCCTTCGCTTCCTGCCACAGCGATTCCATCTCATCGAGATTGGACTGCTGGACGGTTTTGCCGTTCCCGGCGAGACGCGCCTCCACGTGCGCAAAGCGCCGGCGGAACTTATTGTTCGTTTTGCGCAGCGCCTGTTCAGGATCCACTTTGAGGAACCGTGCGACATTGACGAGGGTGAACAGCAGATCACCCAGTTCGCCCTCAATCTCGGCGGGCCCGAGCCGCTGGCGGGCGTCGGCGAGCTCGTCGAGCTCTTCGCGCACTTTGTCTAGCACCGGCTCCAGCGCGGGCCAGTCAAAACCGGCGCCGGCCGCTTTGCGCGAAATCTGCGCCGCCTCTGTCAATGCAGGCTGCGAGCGCAGGACTGAATCGAGAATGCCCTTGGGTTTCTCGCCCCTGGCTTTCTTCTCCTCCACCTTGATCTCGTCCCAACGTTTGAGCACTTCACTGGAGGTTTCGGCGTCGCCGTCGGCGAAGACGTGGGGATGACGCCGCACCAGCTTCTCGTTGATGGCGTCGAGCGAATCCGAGATGGTGAAGCGGTTCTCTTCGGCCGCCATCTGGGCGAAGAAGACCACCTGAAGTGCGAGATCGCCCAGTTCCTCGGCCAGACCCGGGAAGTCGCGCCGGTCGATGGCGTCCATCACTTCGTAGGTCTCTTCCAGGGTGTAGGGCTTGATGGAATCGTAGGTCTGTTCGCGATCCCACGGGCAACCGCCGGGCGCGCGCAGCCGGGCCATGATGTCGACGAGTCGCTGGAAGCGCTCTCCAGCGGATTGACTGCTTGCGTCCGGCATAATGAGGGGGAATTTTCAGCGTAACATAACGGTTACGATGGACATCCGGATCGCGACCTCCGCGGAGGACTATGAACTGGCCAGAGAGCTGTTTCGGGAGTACGTGCTGACGCCAGGCGTAGCGGTTTGCGCTGTGGGGTTTGAGGACGAACTGCGGGCGCTGGAGACGTTTTACGATGCCATCCTGCTGGCGCAGGAAGGGGACCGCGCCGTGGGATGCGGCGCCGTGCGCACCATCGAGCCCGGCGTGTGCGAAATCAAGCGGATCTATGTCAAGCCGGAGGCGCGCGGATTGGGCGCCGGACTGGCGCTGACCGTGGCGCTGCTGGAGCAGGCCGGCCGGCGGCCCGGCGTTCGGGCTGTCAGATTGGACACGCTCCCCTCGATGCGCGCGGCCATTGGCCTGTATGAATCCCTGGGCTTCCAGCGCATCCCGGCCTATTCCGCCGCCAACCCCGCCGACGCCCTCTGTTTCGAGCTCACCATCGCCTGAGTGCGCCGGAAGAAGGCCTGCGCCCGGCCGACGTCGCGCAGAATCTGCTCTTTCAGGGCCGCGGCGCTGTCAAACCGGCGTTCCGGCCGGACGCGGCGCAAAAACTCCAGCCGGATGCGCGCCGGGGTGGCGCCTTCCAACGGTCCCAGCAGATACGTCTCGATCGTCAGATGACGCCCTTCAAACGTGGGCCGGTAGCCGATGTTGGTGATGGAATTCCAGGCGCGGGGCGAATCCGGATCCTCCGTCCGCGTGATGTAAACGCCGTCGGCCGGCAGGGCGGAGGTGGAATCTTCGAGCGACCTCGTTTCCAGGTTCAAAGTGGGGACGGTTTGGATAGAACCGCGGCCCTCGCCGCGCACGATGGAGCCAGACAGCGAATAGGGCCTCTGAAGCAGCCTGGCAGCCATCGACACGTCGCCCATTCCCAGGAGACGTCGAACCTCACTCGATGACACCTTGACCCCTCTCAGGCTCAGCAATGGCACAATCTCCACGCGGACCCCAAATCGACCGCCCAGCTCCTGTAGATCGCTGATGTGCCCGCTCTGGCGGCGCCCGTAGTGGAAATTGTCTCCGACGATCACCGCCCGCGCCCCGAGATCCCGCACCAGAACGGTCTCAAAGAACTGTTCGGGCGAGTGGGCAGCAATTTCGCGGTCGAACGGCAGAATGAGCACCTGTTCGATCCCCTCGGCCGCCATCAGCGCGCATCGTTCGTCCGGCGTGGTGAGCAGGCGCGGGGCGCGCTCCGGCGCGACGATAGTGGCGGGGTGGGGGTGAAAGGTGAGCGCGGAGGCCTTGACGCCGAGCTCAGCGGCGATGGCGCGGGTCCGGCGCATCAGCTGGCGATGGCCGGCGTGGACGCCGTCGAAGTTGCCGATGGTGACGGCGGAGGGCGCAAAACCTCGCCGGGCCTCATCCAATCCCCGGAAGATGTGGAGCGCAGGCACGGACGGCTTCAGACCTCCACCTCAAGCATCATGCCGTCATAGGCCAGCCGTACGTTGGGCGGCAGCATGGATTCGGCGCGCGCGTGCTCCAGATCATGCGAAATATGAGTGAGATAGGTGATGCGCGGGCGCAGGCGGGCCACCGTCTTGAGGCTCTGATCCACCGTGGAATGAGTGGGATGCGGCTTGTAGCGCAGGCCGTCCAGGAAGAGCACGTCCAGGTCTTCCAACAGCGGAAAGCTGGATTCGGGGATCTCGCTGTGATCGGTCAGGTAGGCGTTGCGGCCGAAACGGAAACCGTGGCACTCTCCGTTGCCGTGCCGCACCGGAACGGGTGTGAACTGCACGCCGCAGAGGTCAATGGGATCGCTGCCGAACACGCACGGGTGGATTTTGGGCCGTGACGATTGCGTGGGCCCGTCGTGAAAAATGTAGCTGAAGACCGTGCGGATCACGCCCATCGTATACTCAGAGCCAAAGATCGGGATCGGGTCCCTCTGCTTGAAATTGAAGGGCCGCAGATCGTCCAGGCCGAGAATGTGATCGGCGTGAGCGTGGGTATACAGGACGCCGTCGAGCCGCTGGAAACCGTTGGTGAGCGCCTGCTGGCGGAAGTCGGGCCCCGTGTCGATGACAACAACATGGCCGTCCCACTGGAGGCACACGGAGGGCCGCAGACGGCGGTCGCGGGGATCATCGGATGTGCAGACTCTACAATTGCAGCCGATGGTGGGAACACCGACGCTGGTGCCCGACCCCATCACTGTGAGCGTGAGGTGACGCAAGGCGTCACCCGCTTCAGCCATTTGAGCCTGTTTCGGCGGCCTTCTTCTGGTGGGCTTCGTAGGTCTGCAGATAGCGGAAGCGGAGTTCGGTGACGGTGTTATCGAGCAGGCGCTGCTCTTCGAAGGAAAGGTTGCCCTTCGTCTTCTGCTGGAGCATGGCCAGCGTGTCGATCAGTTTACGGGCGAGGGGGAGATTGGCCTCAGGCTTCTCTTCACCTTGGGATAGAACGCCAAGCTGCATCTCAGCATCGGCGCGCAACGACAGGACAAGGAACTCAAAATCGCTCATCGATCTTATCTTACGAGCTTTTGTCAGGAGGCGGTAGACTGTCCAGGCGCCGGGACGGCTTCACCGTGTTCAGCGTCATCGTCGGCATCGTCGGAGTCCCGTTCGATGGGGAGCCCGGTTTCCGGATCGATCTCCGGCTCAATAGGCAATCCGGTGATGGGATCGATCTCCGGCTCTGCCTCCGGGCCATCCAACTTGCGTTGTTGGCGCCGGGCCAGCTTCTCCTGCCTTTTTTCGAGGCGGGCCTGTTCCTTCTGTCGTTTCTTGAAAGTTGTGTGGGATCTGGTTGCCAATGGGCACCTTCGCGGGCAGTTCGGTCATGCGGGGGTGGGCCGGCCAACCGAAGTTGGCCGGCAAAGTGCTATGCGGGAAAAGATCTTACCAGCGGGAATCGCGGCGCGGACCACCACGCCCACCGCCGCCACCGGCGCCCCCACGGCTGTCGGTCTTGGGACGGGCTTCGTTCACGTTCAACGCACGACCGTCAACGCTGGCGCCGTTCAGAGCGCTGATGGCGCGATCGGCTTCGTCGCCGTTGGTCATTTCAACAAAGGCAAAACCACGCGAACGGCCGGTGTCACGATCCGTGACGATGCTGACGCGTTCCACGGCGCCGTATTCTTCAAACCACGAACGGACGGATGCTTCCGTCGCCCGGAAATCGAGATTGCCAACAAAGATGTTCTTCAAGTTGTGTTCTTTCCGATTCGATAGCGGACCAAACTGATCGGATTGAGATCACGACCGAAAGGAGCGGACAATCGAATACTCTTCTAGTCCAACAGGAATCGCGCCCGGAATCTACTAAAATCTGCATCCGGAGCCGATTTTTTTTCGGGCGGCGAAAAGGCGAAGACCCTGCAGGTACCCATTCGGGCATAAAAAGTGCGGCGCCAACCTCCCGGCCCGCGCCGCACCTGTCAATCCAGACAAATCTGAACTGGAAGCGCTTATGCTTCTTTCTTGTACATTTCGGCCATCTCGGCCATCGGGATCGGGATGATGGACTTGGCCTTGCCGGCTTGGCCGAACTGGACCATGCGCTCTGCCACAACCTTCTTCATCGCATCACGCGCCGGCTTGTTGTAGTCGCGCGGATCGAACTTCTCCGGCGATTCGAACAGAACCTTGCGGATGGCGCCGGTGATGGCCAGGCGGTTGTCGGTATCGACATTGATCTTGCGAACGCCGTTCTTGATGCCGAGCTGAATCTCGGAGATCGGAACGCCCCACGTCGGCTTGAGGTTGCCACCGTACTTGTTGATGATGTCCTGCAGGTCCTTGGGCACCGACGAGGAGCCATGCATCACCAGGTGGGTCTTCGGCAGGCGCTTGTGGATGTCGATGAGGACGTCCATCTTCAGCACTTCGCCGTCCGGCTCGCGGGTGAACTTGTAGGCGCCGTGGGAGGTGCCGATGGCGATGGCCAGCGCGTCGCAGTTGGTGTCCTTGGCAAAGCGCTCGGTCTCGGCCGGATCGCTCAGGTGGGACAAGCCGTCGCCGCCCATGCCATGGCCGTCTTCAATACCGCCCAGGCAGCCGATCTCCGCTTCCACCGTGATACCCTTGGCATGCGCGGCGGCTACAACGCGGCGCGTGACGTCCACGTTGTACTCGTAGGAGGACGGGGTCTTGCCGTCGGCCATCAACGAGCCGTCCATCATGACCGACGTGAAGCCGAGGTCGATGGCGGACTGGCAGGTCTCCGGGCTGTTGCCGTGATCGAGGTGCAGCACGGTGGGGATCTCGGGATAGAGCTCCGTGGCCGCCAGCATCAGGTGATACAGAAAGCGGTCCTGCGAATAGGAGCGCGCGCCGCGGGAGGCCTGCACGATGACGGGGGATTCGGTCTCGCGGGCAGCTTCCATGATCGCCTGGATCTGCTCCATGTTATTCACATTGAAGGCGCCGACGCCGTAGCCGCCTTTGGACGCTTCATCCAGAAGCTGTCGCAACGAAACGAGAGGCATTTTATGAGTTCTCCTTGGGAGGAATTAGGATAGACGAATCCTGATTTCAAGATTAGTTTACTACAGTCGCCATGCTCACCGCAGCCGGACCGTCCGGCGCGGCGCCGCCAACTACTTGCGGCGCGCGATCTGCAAATTGGAGGTCTGGCGGCCGGCGCCGTACCCCATGCGGAAATCGAGCGGGCGCACGCTGGCGCGTTGGGCCTCGTAGGCCGCCCGCAGGTCAGGTTGGGTCCGGAAGGCGAAGTCCTTGCCGAATGGCTTGGTGTAATCGCCGTAGAGCTGCACCTGCCACGTCTCCGGAGCAAAGCCCTTCCACGGAATGCCGGAATCATCCTGCACGATCACCGCGCTCTGCTCCAAGATCAGGTCCCGAATGATGGTGAATTCTTTGCTGTGCAGCATGTAGGAGGTGGCCTTCAGCATCGTGGCCGGCCGCCCCAGCAGGGCGACGTACTTCTTGTAGGTCGAATTGTCCTTCATGTGCGAGTCGTCGAGATTGAGAGACGTGTACTCGAGCACCTCAACCGGGCCGTCCTTGCGCTGGATCTCAAACACAATGCCGCGGTTCAGCCCGAACGCCGCGCGCTTGGCTTCCAACGTCCGCCGCGCCAGTTTACCGTCGTCCCCAATCTGCACATAGGTGTGGCTCAGAACCTTGTAACCCAGGCGGGTGAGCAGGATCAGGATCGGCTGGGCCACTCCGTCGGTCACCTGACCGCGCAGTTGACGGTCCATTTCACGCGTCACGAAAAAGCTTTTGCTGAGCAGCGAGGCCAGTGTTCCGGCGATGGCCGGTAGATGCTCGGCCATCTGTCCGCCTTCAAACTCGGAGGGGCTGGGCACACGGCCGGGCGGCTCCAGGGCGGACATGGCGTAGTCGCCGTGGCCCGGGAAAAACGTGAGCATCGTCAGGGCGTCGCCGCCGGAGAACGGATACCAGATCTTCGCGCCCGCAAACGGAGTGCCGGTCAGCTCGGATTTGCTGAATTTCTCCATCCCTGGCCGCCGTTTATCCTGATAGAGCGCCCACAGATGATCCATGTTCGCGGCGTGCTCCACCCAGGCGGGATCGGCCTCGAGCTTCTTCCAGGGGCTGCTTTCCCGGCCGGGCAGTCCGGCCAGAAACCGGGCTGCGTCATCGGCCTCCGGGCTGGCGGCAGAGAGGTAGGCGGCGCGAACCGCTACCGCCGCCGGAGCCGGCTGCGGCGTTTCTTCCTTGGCGTGACAGGCGGATAAGGCAATGGTGCTGAGGATGCACAGCACTAGGGTGTTACGAGTCATTGGATGTCTACCAGTGTAGCCCGAAGGAAACTGAAAGTTGAACAGACCCTTACCGCGTGGGCGGGCGGCTTGTGGTGAATACTCGAATACCCTCTCCAAATTGCGAAATCTGCGCGGACCAGGTGCGCCTGGCCAAGCCGCAAGTTACAGAGCCGCGACCGTCAGGGAGCGGTGTCCCGATATGCGTCCGCTCCCTAACGGTCGCGGCTCAGAAACGGTCGGAAAGCATGCTGCGCGAACTTACCTCAGACGAGTTCTTCCTTGGCCGGATCCCAGCGAATGGTGCGCTGCTGGCGGTAGCTTTCCACCGCCATGCGGCAGGCGATGGAGGTGCGGAAGCCCACTTCAAAGGGGCAGTTGGTGGGCGCGCTGGAGCGGATGCAATCGAAGAAATTCTGCATATGCGCGTAGGATGGCGCGGTGGAGTTGCCCAGCCGCTCGGCGCGATCCTTGATGTTGGCCTTCTGCGGCGTATAGCGGATCTGCGCCGCTTTCTGAATGGTCCCCTCGTCGCCCAGCACGTCCTCGCCGGCCCCAAGCTTGTCATTGCCAAAGCCCGAGTTCCAACTGATCAGCATCTCTTCCGGCTGCTCGATGGAAACACACATCGTGTCGGGGACTTCGCGGCCGTCCTTCCACAAATAAATGCCGCCGGTCATGGTCACCGCCTTCGGCACATTCAGCTTCATCGCCCTGTACCAGAACGAGACCTGGTGGCACATATTCTCGTAGACGTTGCCGCCCGAGTAATCCCAGAAAAACCGCCAGTTGATATAACGGTTGGCGTCAAACGGGACATCTGGCGTATCCCCGAGGAACTGCTTCCACAAAATGTTCTCGGGCGTCATGTCGGGATAGACCGGGCGCGACCACTGCGGCTTGCCGTGCGGCGTGTTGCGGTACATCACCATGTGGATGGCCGTGATCTTGCCCATCGGCTCTTCGGCCAGCAGCTTCGCCGCGTCGGCGGCCTGACCGGAGGAGCAGCCCTGATGCCCGATCTGCACCGTGCGTCCGGCGGCATTCAGATACGCCGTGCGCATCTGCTTGGCGTGCGCCACCGTGAACGCCATCGTCTTTTCCTGATACACGTGTTTGCCGGCGTCGAGCGAGGCGACAAAGTGCTGGCAGTGCAGGTGCTGCGGCGTGGCGATCAGCACCGCGTCGACAGACTTGTCTTCCAGCAGATAGCGATGATCGAGGTAAGTCTTGATGCCGGGCGCAATCGCCTTGGCCTGTTCCAGACGACGGGTATAGACGTCGGCGGCGGCGACAAATTCCACGTCGGGGCACTTCAGCACATCGTGCATCAGCTCCTGCCCGCGGGCGCCGGGGCCGATGATGCCGACACGAATGCGGTCGTTAGCGCCCAAAATCGTGGAAGGCGCGGCGAGAGAGGTCGCCAGACCGGTGGCGACGGATCCGAGAAAATTGCGGCGGGATGCCATGCTGCAAGTTTATTAGAATTGAACTACCCATGGACGAACAAAAACCAGCGGCGGCGGCCGACGTCGCCGGATTGTTGAAACAGTCCGCCGCCGAGAGGCGATCGGTGGTCACCGGCGGTGCGTTCACCAAGGACCGCATGGGCGGCGCGATCCCGGCGCCGGCGCTGCGCATCTCCACGGCCGGTCTGAACCGCATTCTGCAATACGAGCCCAAGGACCTCACCATCAGCGTGGAGGCCGGAGTGCCCTATGCGGAGCTGACCGGCCTGCTGGCCGCCAACGGCCAAATGCTCCCCTTGGATCCGCCGCACGCCGCGCGCGCCACCATTGGCGGCGTGGTGGCTGCGAACACCTGCGGCTCTCGGCGGCGGCTCTACGGCAGCGCCCGCGACATGGTGATCGGCATGACGTTTGCCACGCTCGACGGCGAACTGCTGCAATCGGGCGGTATGGTGGTGAAAAATGTTGCCGGCCTCGATGTGCAAAAGACGCTGATCGGCAGCATGGGCACGCTGGGCGTTCTCACCAGCATCAACTTCAAACTCGCGCCGCTGCCGCCGGCAACACGCACTTTTGTTCTTCGCTTCCCCGGCATTGCTGACGCCTGCGCGGCCAGAGACACGGTGCTGCGCGGCGTGCTGCAGCCAGCGGCAGTGGATGTGATGAACTCGGCGGCGGCCGAGAGCTTTGGCTGGGGCGGCAGCCAATGTCTGGTGCTGCGTGCCGGAGGCAGCGAGACGCTGCTGACCCGCTACGCCCGCGAGTTGCCGGGTGCGCAGATGTTGGAGGGCGAGTTAGAGACGGCCTTCTGGAAGACGATGGATCAGTTCACCGTCTCCCATGAATTCGTCGTGCGCGTGGGACACCCGATGTCGGCTCTCGACGCCGTGCTTTCGTCGGCGACGGGCCCGGCGCTGGCGCGGGCGGGCAACGGATTGGCCTGGCTCGGCTTTGCAGCGCGCGCCGCCCTGGACTCCTGGCTGGCCGCTACGGCCGGGCACGGCTGGTCACGCATCGTGGAATCGGCGCCGCCGGAAGAAAAGGCGACGCTGGAGCAGTGGCCCCAACCGGGCGAGGATCTCTCGTTGATGGTCAAATTCAAGAGCATGATGGACCCTGGCAACCTGCTCAACGCCGGGAGGCTGTATGGCCGCCTCTGAAACCACGCAGCCCTCCTTTCCGCCCGTACTGGCCAATCGCCACGCGGAGGCGCCCCGCGCTGTCGATCTCGACAAATGCGTCCACTGCGGCCTCTGCCTGAACAACTGCCCCACCTATCGCGAACTGGGCGTGGAGATGGATTCGCCCCGCGGCCGCATCTATCAGATGGTCCAGGTGGCGACGGGCCAGATGGAGATGACACCCTCCTATCTGGAGCATCTCGATCTCTGCCTGGCCTGCCGCGGCTGCGAGAGCGCCTGCCCATCCGGCGTCCCTTACGGCCGTCTCATCGAGGCGGCGCGGACCGAGATTGAGGCGAAAAAATCAGAGTCCCGTCCGTGGCACATCCGCGCCTTCCGGCGATTCATCTACAGCGGCCTGCTGGTTACGCCGTGGATGCTGAAAACCGCCGGGAGCATGCTCTACTTCTACCAGGCGACCGGACTGCAACAAGTGGTCCGGCGCACCGGCCTGCTGAAACTGATGGGCAAGATGGGACGCATCGAG
The DNA here is from genome assembly GCA_036504135.1 of Paludibaculum sp. Lineage (GTDB taxonomy): Bacteria > Acidobacteriota > Terriglobia > Bryobacterales > Bryobacteraceae > Paludibaculum. The sequence continues at coordinate 292,333 of DASXVP010000011.1, read as the reverse complement.
CATCTTGCGCCGCGCGCCGAGTATCCGTTCTTCTTCGACGAAGTGGGCAAGACGTATCCTGCCCGCGGCGAGAAGCGGTACCGGGTGGCGTTCCTGGCCGGATGCCTGGCCAATTTCACCTCCGCCCGGCTCAATGAGGCCACGGTCCGGGTCCTTCAGGCCAACGGGTGCGACGTGGTAATCCCCGCCGGCCAGACCTGCTGCGGAGCGCTGCACGTCCATTCCGGCTTAAAGGACGAGGCGCGGGCGCTGGCTCGGAAGAACATCGACGTGTGTGTGGATGCGGGCTACGATGCCGTCATCACCAACGCCGCCGGCTGCGGTTCCACGCTCAAGGAATATCACGAGCTGTTGGAGCACGACGCCGCTTACGCCGATAAGGCCCGCCGCTTCGTAACGATGATGAAGGACGTGACGGAATTTCTGGCGTCGATCGAAATGATCGCGCCGCAACGGCCTCTGCCCGTCACCGCCACCTACCAGGACTCCTGCCATCTGGCACACGGGCAGAAGATCCGCAACGCCCCGCGCCAGGTGCTGGCCGCCATCCCCGGCCTGACGTTCCGGGAGTTGCCCCAGGCGGATCTGTGCTGCGGCAGCGCAGGGATCTACAACATCGTTCACGACGAGATTGCCGATTCCATTCTCCAGAAGAAAATGGCCCTGGTGAACAGCACTGGTGCGGAGGTGCTCACCACCGCCAACGTGGGTTGCGCCATCCAATTGCAGGCCGGCGTCGGACGGTATGGAAAGCAGCAACGCGTCATGCACGTGGTGGAACTGCTGGACGAGGCGTACCGCCTGGGCAACACCTGACGCTTAGCGCTTTAGCCGTTGCTCCACTGCAGTTCGCGTCATAGTGAGCGTATTGGTGAGCGATTCGAAGGGCAGCGTCGTTACCATCGGCTTAACCACCCAGCCGGCCCCCATCGGGATGCCGCGAGTCAGGGAGACGGCACGGCACTCCATATATACGCCGCCGTCCGTTGGTTCCAGTTGCCAGTAAGTATTGAGCGCCCACAGGAGTCCGGCATTCCTGTCGGGCGCCGAGCGTGTCTCATTGGGCTTGCCGGCATTGTCCACCTCGCGAATGGCGCTCGAGCGGGACCACACCTGAACCCGGTCGTTGGGCAACGTCCGGTACTCGACGTCATAGTCGATGTCGAGGATCACGGTGAATACCTTCGTCTTGACCGTGCGCATGACGATCTTGCACCTGTTTCCGTTTTCGCTGAGGAGGTTTACCCGCAGAACGTCCGGATGATACATCGAAGCGTAACGCCCGTAATCTTTGAGGACGGCAACTACGTCGTCCACCTTCGCCCCGGGAACGAAGACCGCCGCAATCCAGTCGTGAATCATCCCATCGGTGACGTCACGCGGATTATTGGCCATCCAGGGCTGTATCTTTGGCGCACCGTCGGGCAGGAGCGGAAGGCGGGTATTGCCAACCGCGCGGCTCACCATGGAACGATCGGCCGCCTCCATGTACGCCTGAAACTCCTTCACCGTTTGCGGACGGAGCGACACATTCGGAATCGGAGCGAACGCCAGGAGCAGAAGTGTGGTTATCATTGCTCTCCCCCCAGATGCTGATCGATAATCTGACCTGCGATTTCAAGCGCGCCCGGTTCCTCCATACTGGCCGGCACGGTGACGGCGATGGGAGGTTTCGGTCCGCGTAACGGGTGGGGTTGGCCGGCCGCCATCAGTGCGGATAGTCCGCTCCACAGCGCAAGGAACAGCAGGGCAAGGCGTAGAACCATAGAGCTACGCCTATTATGATGCGCCGCCCGTCTCCCGTGTTTCGGTAAAGAAATGGAGTGCTGAGTTCTGCTCCAATTCCCCGCCCTCCCCTCCCCTCCCGCTGTTACCGCTGGTGTCCCAGTGACTCAGGACGGCTCGGGCTTCCTTCTCAGCCGGCCATAAACCCGATGCAGGAACGCCCCGGCAACCAGCAGCGTGAGCCAGAAGTAGGGATAGCGGTAGCGGGGGTCGGCCTGCAGCAGGTAGTACAGCAGGGGGGCGACCGCGAAACCAAAGAAGAAGACAGGATGCTTCCACACACGCAGGATCCCGCCGAGAGAGAGGATCGTGATGAGCGTCAGCAACCACGCCTGCCAATGGCCGTCATTGATCGCCGGAAACCAGTACAGCGCGGCTCGGATCAGGGTAAACCGGGCGAACGCCGAGGGGTGGGCACGGATCCAATCCGACGCTTGGCGCCCACACTCAGCCATGTAGGCCGGTTCGCTCGCTCGAATCAGAGCGCGGGCTTCCTCGGTGTTGAACATCGGGTGCAGGGCGGCGAGGCTGGCGCCGTTGCCTTTGGCGCTGGCGCCGGCCAGATCATTATTGGAAACTCTCAGCTCTAGCCCAAGATTGTCTCGAATGAAGAAAATGCCGCCGAACGTTTGATAGTTCCGTATGGTCCATGGCAGCATCGCGGCGGCCAGAGTGAAACCCCACACAAGCAGCCATCGCCGGGGCGGACGTTTCCACACGAGCCATCCGGGTAGCAGGAGGAGACTGGAAGGGTTCAGATGCAGCGCCAGCGCGGCCAGCAGTGCGGCAGGCGCGGCCGACCATCCGGCTACGGGAATCAGAGTGCATAGCATGAGTGCCAGAATCTGGAGGTCGGTCTCGCCCTGCGCGGTGAGGGGAATCAGCGGTAGCGCGATCAGCAGGCCCGCGGCCCAGAGGCCGGGAACTCTGTCGCCGAGCAGTACGGCTGAAAGGCCCGGCAGCAGCGCCGCCTGTATTCCCTGGAAGATCAGATTGAAACTCATGCAGACGGCGGCAAAGGCGCCCCCGAAACCGAGCAGCCGGATGCCAATAGAGAGCAGATACGGATAAACCGGCGCGGTGTGCGCCGTGGGTCCTGTCGCCAAAGCGCTGTAGGGATCTGCGAAGCCGTTTCCGGCAGCAAGGCTGCGGGCCACGTTGACGGACTCAAAACCGGGGCCAAAGGCGGAGCCGTCCAGCACGCTCAGCTTGAGGGCGGCGGCCAAGGTACCAGCCAGGGCGAGCAAAAGAAACTGCCTGAATTGCGGAGAGACCACCGTCATGCAGCCTACAGGCTACTACACTGCCGCGCCGCGCCTGGACGGCTGCCTCGGCGGTCAGTTCGAGTGCGCAAACAAGGCGGGAAAACTCCTCTCCGCCGGCCACACGCAACGCCGTAACGCCCCCTTGTTTCCGCAAAAAAATCGGAGTAGTGTCCGGAAGTGTGGAGGTTTCCATGAAGACGCTAGACAGGCTCGTCGCCTTTCTTGAACTCAAGGGAGTGTCTTACCGCCACGATATCCACCCGCTCTCCTATACCGCGAGAGAGACGGCTCGGGCGGAACACGTGCCCCCGCGCACGTTCGCCAAGGTGGTGATCGTGCACTATGAAGATGGCTACTCGATGGCCGTTCTGCCCTCGGACCGCATCGTGGATCTGGACGAACTGCGCACCGCTTTCGGCACCCGGCACCTGCGCCTGGCGAAGGAGACAGAGTTGCAGGATCTGTTCCCGGAATGCGAACTCGGCGCAATGCCCCCCTTTGGCAACGGCACCCTGTGGGAGATTCCGGTGTGGGTCGATGGCCTGCTGATGGCGGAGGAGACCATCAGCTTCAACGCCGGGACGCATAAGGATGTGGTCCAGATCGACACCGAGGACTGGGAGCAGTTGGTGAAGCCCTCGGTGCTCGCCTTCGCCCACGCCGCCGGCTAGCAGCCCGGCACACTCGCCACCAGCAGCGCCCGCTCCGCCGACGGCATCGCCAACGGCACAGCCAGGCTCACGCGCCCGGTGGCAGCCCACTCCACTCCGCGCGCCAGCATCGTCCGGAAGCCGGCGCAGCGCACGTTCGGGTTCTCTTCCTGCGCCCACGTGTGCCCCAGCATTGTGGTGTAGATCCTCCCCCTGTCCCACCGCCGCACCCAATCCAACGGCTCGCGCCGGCGCGAATCCTTGGACCACGCATACGTTAGCACGTTCAGTTCCTTCTCCAACGCGCCGTGCGGAGTCCGGGACGGGCCGTGCTGCCCGTGCGTCAGTTGTTCCGCCGGATGCATCCATAGCTTCGGAAAACCGTCCGTGATCGGATGCCGCGGGTCCCGCGTGGTCACCACAAAATCGTGACGCGGTCCATGCCCGGGGTCGAGTCCCTCGCCCGCCGGCACCACCACGATACGTTCCTGCTCATCCACGATCAAACCCGGCCCGAACGCCTTGCCGCGCCACCCCAGCCCGATCATCTCGTTGTACTCCGGCCACTCCAGAAACGCGTTGTTGGCGGCGTGGAAAATCACCAGCCCGCCCCCGCCTTCCACATACCGCAGCATCGCCCGCTCCACCGGCGGCGGCCACCGCACACCTGCCACCGTGTGCCCGCCGTTGAAGTTGTTCACCACCACGTCATACCTCGAAAAATCAGGCCGCCACCGGGCCCACCCCGCCGCCGCGGCGCCTGCCTTTGGCGTGGTCGAGATCTCCACGTCAAAGCCGCCCGCGGCGCGCAGCGTCTCCACAATCGCACTCGTCCCCGCCTGCCAATCGTGGTTGTTGATGCCGTCAATCACCAGCGTTCGGATTCTGCTCCTGCCGGCGAGCAGGCCGTTCGTCGACGCCAGTAGACCGCGCCGGGAAATCAAGTTCATGCCACCAGTCTCGCGCAGCCTGGCGCCCGGCGGCACCCCAAAATTCCAACGCCCCGAAGGCCATTGACCTCCGGGGCGTGTCACCCAACCGTTCCTGCAATCTTAGCCTTTTGTTGCCACGAACGTCAGGCTCGTCCCGTTTGGCGCCTTCACCGTTCCTTTGATCTCATTGCCGGCCAGTTTGCCCGTGCCCGCCCAGGCGCCCTCGTCGGTGGGGACCTTGAAGCTGAATACGTCGCCTTCCAGCTTGATGTCGGTCACCGGAGCCACGTCTCCGTTCTCCGTTGTCGCCTGTCCGCTATACTTGCCGGCCGTCTCCGTGAACTCCATCGTAACTTTCATTTCGCCGCCATCCGGCATCTTGGCGGCCACCTTCCACTTACCCGCTACGCTCGCGGAAGCGGCGGCGGCGGCGGCGGCAGCGGCCGGCGCCGCGCCGTCGCGCTTGCCCGTCACCTTGCCACCGGTACCGTCCGGCAGCGTCATCGCGCCCGCAATATTGTCACCCTCCGCCTTCAGCTTGAACGCGATGGGCCCCATATCCATGACGAGCTTGAACGTCAGATCATCACCCGCGATGGCCACGTCCTGCAGCGGCATCTCGCCGCGCTCCGACGATAGCACCGCGCTCGCCTTGCCCGCCTCGTCTTTCACGATCAGGTCAACGTTGTAGACGTTGCCATCCGGGGCATTGGCAGCCACTTTCCACTTGCCCACCACGCCACCGAACGCGGTGACGCAAAAGGCCAGGCTCAGAACGATCATCATTTTCAGTTTCATGGATGCTCTCGCAGGATTGGAATCAGTCGGTCGACTATTAGATGATACGATGACGCCTGCCTGCTTTGAGTTTCAGCGATGTAAAAACAACAGGAGGCCCGGCACCCCGCCAGACCTCCTGCCGCCAGCCTGGACATACAGAGGTCGCCTACATCTTCGGCATCAGCACCGCATCAATCACGTGGATCACGCCGTTGTCGCACGCGATATCCGTCTTCACCACAGTCGCGCCGTCCACCATCACCTTGCCGCCCTTCACGGAGACCTTGGCGGAACCGCCCTCCACGGTCATGGCCGTTTTGATCTTCACCACGTCGGCGGCCATCACCTTTCCGGAAACAACGTGATACAGCAGGATCTTCTTCAGCTTCGCGGTGTCGTGGAGCAATCCCTCCACCGTGCCCGCGGGCAGCTTCGCGAAGGCTTCGTCGGTGGGCGCGAATACCGTGAACGGTCCCGCACTCTTGAGCGTATCCACCAACCCGGCAGCCTTTACCGCGGTCACCAGCGTGCCAAAGCTGCCGGCGCCGGCGGCGGTGTCCACAATGTCAGCGGCCGAGGCCGTCAACACGGAAGCCGCCAACAATCCAAATACTGACAAAATGCGTTTCATGGGAATCTCCTGGAATTTGCGGTAATCAACTACGCTCTAGGAGATTGCGACCAATCCAGTACGGATTTACTATTTTTGCGGAGTTCCGGGCGATATTTCCGGCGGGTCGAAGGTTTCAACCTGCGTCGTACCGGGAGTCACGCGCAGCAGCGCCGGTGGGCTGAAATCCGAAGAGACGAAGTGCGTGGACTCCTCCAACACTCCGCCATTCTCATTACGCACCTCGAGCGTCACCTTCACTTCGCGGCCGGTCCGGCTGTACACCCGCACGCCTTCCTCCGCTTCGCCGTTCGAGAGTTGAAAGCGGCTTGTCTGCTCGCCGTCCTGGATCAGAAGCACAATCCGCGAGGCCTTTCGGATTGCATCCGCCTTGCCGTTCCACGAAATATAGAATCGGCCAGCTGATTCATTGACATGGAGCGAGAGCATCTCTAGCGGAGCCTGAGGCGCCGCCGGATCGCCCGCGTGCCGCCCTGCGCGCTGGCTGTACCAGTAATAGGCCCCCACCACAATGAGCAGACCGAGTGCCACAAGGGCCGGCGTCAGCATGCGCTCTGGCCCGGCGCCAGTTGAATGTGAGCCGCCTGTGGAACGGGCAGCAGGCCGCACGGGCTCCGGAGCGTTCGACATGGAAATCTCTACCTCTGCTGCTTGGCGTCGGGCAGGCGCCGTCCTGCGGGCCGTCCGGAACGAGCCATCCGGAACCACCATCAGGATCGGCGCCACGAAACGCGGACTGCCATCCCCTTCGTCGTCTCCGTAGTGAATCGCCAGTTCTATCTCACCCAGGCGGTCTGGCTTCGCAATCATCGCCACTTGCCCGCCCCCGAAGTACTTCCGATGGATCCGCCGCTCCTCCTCACGCATCTGCGCGTCGCCGCGCGGATGGGAGAGAAACCAGCCCACCGGCCTCGGCTCCCCAGGCCGCACGCCGGAACTCAATTCATCCAGCAACGCAGGCAGCCGGCTCTCCTCTACGGCAGACAAGCGGAATTCAGGACCCAGCGCATGCTCACAGGGAATGAGGTGAAAACCGGTGATCCGGAAAAAGCCGCCGAGAACGCTGCCGAGCAACACACCGCCTACGCCCTGCCCCCCTGGCCCGTTCATCGCCCGCGAAATCTCGAATCGCATCCGTTCCAGCATCTCGCCCGAAATCGAAACCTGGCACGATCCATCCGACCCTGACCACTGACGATACGTACTCCGTTGAGAACCCTCCGCCGAAGCGGTGGTCCCACTTAAAATAGCCATCGAGCGTTCTCCTCGCACTCCGTCCGGCATGGCGCCGGGCCTCTGTCGGGCCGTTTCAACCATACGGACGGTTCCGTGCAGAGCACGGGTAAGCCTTCATTGTAATCTCTTTTGAACCTCTGCCATGGATCGCGAGTCTAAACTGATGGACTAAACTGATGGACAATTGGACTTCATGAGATTTTGGTATTCTCTCTCGACCGCTGCCTCTCTCGCAGTCGCCTCCCTCCGCGCTCACAAGCTCCGCAGCTTCCTGACCCTGCTCGGCGTGATCATCGGAGTCAGCAGCGTCGTCATCGTCGGCGCCGCCATTGAGGGGCTCGGCAACTATGCGGAAGAGACCACCTCCAAGGTCTTCGGCAGCGACGGCTATCAGGTGGGGCAACTCCTCCAGGTGGGACGCCTTTCGCGCCGCGAGCGCATTGAGCGGCTGAAATACAACCACCGCATCCGGCTGGAGGACTACGCCTACCTCCGCGAGACCACGGGCAAGGACATCCTTTATAGCCCCTACCGCCTGCGTAGCGAGGATGTCCGGCATGAGGGCCACCTGCTGGAGGCAACCTCCATCATCGGGGTCGCCGCCGCCATCGCCGAGATCCGCGAGGTGAACCTTACAGACGGACGATTCTTCACAGAGCAGGAAGAACGCAACAAGGTGCCGGTCGCCGTCATTGGAGAGGACCTTCGCACCGAGTTCTTCCCCGAGGCGTCGCCGATCGGCAAAACCGTGAAACTGGCGGGCCTCGAGTTTGTCATCGTCGGCGTCCAAGAAAAAATCGGCGCCGCCGGCGGCCAGTCGCAGGACAACGTCGCCTTCATTCCCGCCACGGTCTTCAACCGGATCTATGGACCCGAGCGGACCATGGTCCTGTTTGCCAGAGCCCGTCCCGAATCCGGCTTGAAGATCGACGAAGCTCTCGACGTAACGCGCGTCGCCCTGCGCAACCGGTTCAAGGCCCGCCCCGGTAAACCGGATAATTTCGATACCATCACGCCAGACTCCATCCGGCAGTTCATCGGGCAGATCATGGGGCTTATCGGCGCCGTCGTAGTGCCAGTAACGTGTATCTCGCTCGTCGTCGGCGGCATCGTGATCATGAACATCATGCTGGTCTCCGTCACGGAGCGGACTCGTGAAATCGGTATCCGCAAGTCCCTCGGCGCCCGCCAGTCTGATCTCAAGATGCAGTTCCTGCTGGAGGCCATCATCATGTCGGCCCTGGGTGGCGCCATCGGTCTCGGCATCGGCGCCGGCGTGGCCCGCATCGCCTCCATCGTCTCCGGCGTCACGCTCTCGGTCACCCTGCCCTACGTCTTCCTCGCCCTCTTCGTCTCCTCCGTCGTGGGCGTCCTTTCAGGATGGTATCCAGCCCAGCGCGCCGCCAAAATGGACCCCATCACCGCATTGAGGGCGGAATAGCCATGATCCGCATTCAGTTCGGCGAGAACGTCAACATGGCCCTCGATTCGGTCTGGGTGAATCGCTTCCGCAGCGGCCTCACCATCCTGGGCATCGTCATCGGCATCACCACCGTCGTCACGGTAGGCAGCCTGACCTCCGGTCTGCGCGAGGGCATCGTCACGTTCTTCGCCGAGTTCGGCCCCGACAACGTCTTCCTCAACCGCTTCAGCGGCGATCCCAGCAGCGGCGGACCGCCCAAGGAGCAGAAGCGCAAGCCGATTCGCCCCGAATACGCCGAGCTCATCAAAACCGGTGTCCGCGCCATCGAGGATGTCAGCCAGCAGCTCTTCATCAGCTCTCTCACTAGCGGCCTGATCACCGCCAAGGTGACCGGATTTGAAACGGACAACGTCGGGCTGGTCGGCTTCAGCGGCAATTCCTTCAACATCCAGCCGCGCGAGGTCAAACTCGGCCGCGTCTTCACTCCAGAAGAGGCAGACCGTGCCACGCGAGTCTGCGTCATCGGCCCGCTGGTGGCGGACGCGCTCTTTCCCGATGGCCGGGCCGTCGGCCGCGTCGTGACGGTGGCCGGCGCCGAATACACCATCCTCGGCGTTTTTGCCGAAGCGAAAGGCGGATTTTTCGGCCAGAACGGCCAGGATACGCAAATCGTCATCCCCTATCGCGTCGCCGCTCAGCGCTTCCCCACCGAAGACCGGCTCATCCTGGTCGCAAAGGCTCGCCCAGGCATGCGTGACGAGGCGATGGAGGAAATGCGCCAACTGCTGCGCCGCGTTCGCAAGACACCCCCCGATGCCGAAGACGATTTCTCCTTGACCACCGCCGATCAGATCATCAAGCGGCTGGACTCGATCCTCGGCGTTGTCGTCCTCGTCTCCGTCGCCCTGTCCAGCCTGGGACTGCTCGTGGGAGGCATCGGCGTGATGAACATTATGCTGGTTTCCGTCACCGAGCGCACCAAGGAAATCGGCATCCGCAAGGCCATCGGCGCGAAAAAGGGCGACATCATCGTGCAGTTCCTGATGGAGGCCGTCACGCTGACGGGCCTCGGCGGCGCACTCGGTGTGCTGGTCTCGGTACTGATCACTCTGATCATCGGCAAGCTCGTGCCGGCGTTGCCTTCCAACGTGCCAGGCTGGGCCATCGGCCTCGGCTTCGGAGTCTCTGTCTCCATTGGCCTGTTTTTCGGCACCTGGCCGGCCCTGAAGGCGGCCAATCTGGACCCCGTCGAAGCCCTACGCTACGAGTAGCGCCGGCCTACTGCACCCAGCCGAGCTTCTTCAGCGCCGTCACAGGTTCGTTCTCGTCAAAGAACGGCAGCGCCGCCACCTGCCGCCCTCGTTCCAGCGCGATTCCGTACGGCGGATCCGTAAACGGAAACACCTCGCGCAGCGGCTTTACATCCTGGGATACCGCCGCCTGCAAGCCGGTGTCTTTCAGAAAACTGCCCGCCCACTGCGGATTCACCGTGGGCACCGCCAGCACCTTCACCTCGCCCTTCCACGCGTACTTCGACATCCGCTGAGAGCCCGCAAAGCAGTGCATACACTCGGGGTCGAAGAAGAAAATGATCACCCGCCCCTGGTGCAGCGAATACGGCTTGCCATCCACAATCACGCTCGCGGGAGCCAGCACGCCGGTCTGGTGCATGGCCGCCATTCCATACACAGCGCCTGCGAAGACGACAATGGCCCCCAACACGGCGGTAGCGGGTTTCCACCCCTCTGCGCTCCGCGCCCACACTCCGGCCAGCAGCGCCGCCAGCAGCATCGCCGCGTCGCTGACGAAAAACGCCGGCCCAACCACGCGCTTCAGCCAGGGGAAACAGCTGCAATCCTCGCCCGTGAGCTTCGCGTAGTTCACCCCCATGTAAACCATAAAGGCCAGCAGCAACAGCCCGCACAACGCCGCGCCCCATCTCCGCCACCGCGGCGCCAGAATCATCACCCCGGCAAACGCCTCCGTGATCCCCACGCCGATGGCCACCAGCAGGGCAATCTGCCTCGGGAACAGCATCTGCACCATGCGCTGCTCGGTAGCCAGCGGGTCCACCAGCTTCCAGAATCCGGAGACCAGGAACAGCGCAGCCAACACCACCGCGCACGTCCAGCCCAGCCAGCTTTTCCAGGCGGCGGACGGCTCGGGCACATGTGCAATACTGTCAACCATGTTGCCTATTGTAGCCTTGCTGGCTGTGGCGCTAGGGATTCCTGCCGCCGCCCAGACCGCGGACTTGATCATCGAGAACGCCAACATCTACACGGTGAACAAGGGCCAGCCCAGGGCGCGCTCGCTCGCCGTCCAGGGTGACAAGATCGTCGCGGTGGGCAACGACCTCTCCAGCCTCGCCGGCCCGCGCACCCGGCGCCTGGACCTGAAGGGCGCCACGGTGGTCCCCGGCCTGATCGACTCTCACGCCCATCTCCGCGGCCTCGGCGGGCTACTCGAATCGCGCGACCTGCGCCACGTCGCCACCATCGCCGAAATCGCAGCTTACGTCCAGCAGCAGGCCTCCGGGAAACCCGCCGGCGAATGGGTGATCGGGCGCAACTGGGACCAGACCAACTGGGGCGGCAATTTCCCATCCGCCGCCGATCTCGACGCCGTGGCCGCCGATCGCCCGGTCTTCCTCACTCGCGTCGATGGCCACGCCGGCTGGGCCAATACACGCGCCCTCACCCTGGCCGGCATCACGGATCAGACGCCCGATCCGCCCGGCGGCAAGATCGTGCGTGACGCCCGCGGCAAGGCCACCGGAATCCTGGTAGACCGCGCCCAGGGCCTCGTGCGCGCCAGGATCCCGCCGCCCACCTTCGCCCAGATCAAGCGTCAGTTGGAGCTCGCCGCCCGCGAGTGCGCCCGCCTCGGCCTCACCGGCGTGCACGACGCCGGCGTCTCCCGCGACGACCTGCAAGCCTACCGCGAGCTGATCCGCGAAGAGAAATTCCCCCTGCGCGTCTGGGCCATGATCGGCGGCGACGGTCCGCTGTGGCGAGAATTCGCGGAGCGTGGGCCTGAGGTGGGCGACTTTCTCACCGTCCGCTCCATCAAGCTCATGGCCGACGGAGCCTTGGGTTCCCGCGGCGCCGCACTTTGGCAGCCCTACTCCGACGACAAGTCCAATTCCGGCCTGCTGATCACCTCCCGCGAGGACATTGAGCGGATCGCCCGCGTCGCCGCCGCCAAAGGATTTCAGGTCTGCACCCACGCCATCGGCGATCGTGCCAACCGCACCGTGCTCGACGCGTATGCCGCCGCGCTCGGCGGCAAAAACGATAAGCGTTTCCGCGTGGAGCACGCCCAGGTGATCTCCCTGCCGGATTTCAAAATCTTCGCCGACAACTCCATTATTGCCTCCATCCAGTCCACCCACGCCACCAGCGACATGCGCTGGGCCGCTGCCCGTCTGGGGCCGGATCGCGTCGCCGGCGCCTATGCCTGGCGGCGCTTCCTCAACCTCGGCATCCCCGTCGCCAACGGCAGCGATTTCCCCGTGGAAGAGCCCAATCCGATGCTCGGCCTCTACGCCGCCTTCACCCGACAGGACACCCAGGGCCAGCCGCCCCAGGGCTGGATGCCCGATCAGAAGATGACCCGCCAGGAGGCTCTGGAAAGCTGGACCCTCTCCAGCGCCTACGCCGCGTTTGAAGAAAAGGTTAAGGGTTCCATCGAGCCGGGCAAGTTCGCGGATTTCCTCGTGCTCGATCGCGACGTCATGACCGTTGCGCCGCTGGAACTGCCCTCCATCCGGATCAAGGCCACCTATCTGGGCGGCAAGGCCGTCTATCAGGCGCCATGACAGTACTAATTCTCGGTCTCCTGTTGGCCACAACCGGCGCACCACCCAAGATCAATACCCTCTACGACGATGACGTCAACGTGGGTCCGGGGCGCATCAGGACTCTCGATGTCCCGCTGCCAGTGCGGCCCGTGCGCGTCGTCTGCACCTACGAAGTGCTGCGGGGAGGCTCGGGCGTGCGCGTGGTCCTGTTGCGGAAAGAGGACGCCGAGCGCTGGGTTCGCGGCGAGGCGCACGACGTCCAGGTCTCCACGTCCTACTCCAAACGCGGGGCCTTTTCCTTCAAACCCTTGGACCCTGACCACTATCAACTGGTCCTCGATAACCGCTTGGAAGGCCGGGGGCCCACAGAGGTGCACCTCCTGGTCCGCACCGTGGAATCCGAGGAAACGCCGGGGCCAATCCGCACAGCTGGCCCGGCAAAAGGCCGCACCCTCGTTTTCGCCTCGATGGGTCTCTTTGCCGCCATCGCTGGTCTCTTCACCGTGCGGCTCAGGCGAACGTTGGCGAACCGGGACGGCTGAGCGAGCCACCAGCACTCGGTAATTTTTCGTCTGACGCTAATGCATCTTCGGGCTCCCTCCGATAAAGAAAGAGCACGGGAAGTGCCCGAAGACCGATGTACTGCCAATACTGCCACGCCGCTTTGGACCCCGAACTGAACGAGCTGTATGGCGGATTCTGTTCGGCAGCTCATCGCGAACTGCACACCGAGGTGCTGAGGCGCAGGGACTCGCTGTCGCTGGAATCGCCACGGCCAACCCCTACTGGCGCAAACAAAACAGAGGACTTCTCGGATGGGTGTCCCATCTGCGGGACCACAATTCCTTTGCTGGCAAAACTGCGTGGCGCCCGCTTCTGTTCCTCGGAACATGAGGAGCAATACCAGCGGCGAGGCGAGGCCCAGATCCTGGAACGGCTCAACTGGCACGCCCAGGGTGGCGCCGGCTCTGGCCCGATGATTTCGGGACGCAAGCCGAAACTGAGACGCCCCCCCTCGCGCCAGATGGCGGTGGAGCTTTCTGCTCCCAGGATTCCCATGCCGGAGCGGCCGGTCCAATGGACCGCCTCGGCCCCTGGAGTGCCGGCGTTCGCCCCAGCACAGCGCCTGCATCCGCCGGATGCCGCCATTGGTTTCGGCCGGCGCTTGACCAGTCCCCAGCCCCCTCCGGCCTGGCATTGTCAATTCGCCGCGCCGCCGCTTCATTCTGTCGAACAGTCCGAATGGACCGAACCGGCCGCCGCACTCACCCCGCCGCCAAGCAGCCCCCCCGTTGGGTCCTGCGCGCCGCGGCCCCGGCGCCAAACGCCCGCGCGGTCCGCAGCCCTGCCGGCACCACAAACGAAGCGCGAGTGTGCGTGGGTCCAGCCCGCCGAAGCCCAACCCACCCTTCTGCCCGGGCCGGAATACAAATTGCAGCCGGCGCTCCCAGCCCGGCGCTTGTCGCAGAAATCTCCTCAGCCTCATCGGCACGAAGCCGGGCTGTCCCGCAAAGGGGTTGCGGCAACGCCACAGGCGTGGGCGCTGGCCCCCTCCGCGGCGCCTGCTCTGGCGCTGCTGCCGCCTCCGCGGCTCGGGTCCGGAGTCCTCCCGCTGCGCGCGAAGTCCGACTGCCGGCTGGTTCGGCCGGCATGGACCCCCCTTCCTGAGGGATCTCGTGGCGCCCGCATGGCGGAATGGAACGAATCCGCTGCGGTTGTGCCGCACTCCGGTGCCGCCGGATTGCCGTGCGGCGGACCGGCCTTGGAAGTCCCGCGGCGGGGCGTGAGCAGATCCCGCTGCGAATGGGTTCCCGCCCGGTACACACCCGTTCCTCGTCAAACGAATTGGATGGGAGATGCCTGGCCCAAGGCACTGCCCGGCGCCCCAAAACCGCAAGCCGCGGGCGGTTGGCCCAACCAGCTATCCAACCTCGCGGTTGCCGTCAGCCATTTTGCCCGGCCTGTCCAGGAACCGCCCGTCCATTTGTCGCAAGTGGCATGGACGCTGTGCGCCGCCGGTCTCTTGCCGGCTCCCCGGCCCTCGGTGGTTTCGGAGAGTGCCCCGTCCACCCTCGCCAGGAAGCGTGACCTTGAACCATGGCTGCTAGGCGCCGCAATCCTGCCAGAGGCCAGCCACCGCCGGTTGCAGTGGATCGGTGGGTCCGGCACGGAGACCGCGCCCGCATGCGGCCCGCCGCTCGTTGGCATATCGCTGGCTCCCCATCCACCGCACCACGGGCTGGCAACACTCCGCCTGGACGCCTTCCTGCCCGCTACCTTCGCCAACGCCACTCCGCAGGCATGGAGCGCCGGATCGGCGGCGATTTCACTCCACGCCGGTCTCCCTGCTCGCCCCTTATCCGCGGCGGCGGGACATCTGCAAAGGCACCGGGCCAGCACCACTCCCTTCTGCCCAGGCCCTCTAATCCCGGCTCGGCCTGCCCCCAAGTGGAGTGCCGTGCTCCAGCCGGCGCCAGCGGACCAGATGGCGCCGTGGCATCCGAACGGGACTGGGCCCCAGCTTCCGCCCCACCGCGGATCCGCCCGCTGTGCCTGCCAACCGCAGTGCTTGGAGTCCGGTTTGGACAGGACCCTCCCTGCCACCGAGTGGCCCGCCGCCAGCGCGACAGCGCCCACAGCCGGATCCCCCGGCGTCCCACCCTTGGCAGCCTATACGATTGGGCGCCGCACGGCGCCGGCCGGCGCTCCGCCTGGCTCCCCCCCCTCACTGCCCAAGGCGACGGCCGCGGACGGAACTGCCTGCGCCTTTGCAACCCCGGCGATCGGAAGCCGGGCTCTCACGGCGCCATCCGCCAAGCCGCCCTCGTGGACGGCCATCGTGTCTGTCTCCAGGAGTGCGGCCATGCGCCCGGTTGCTCCGGGACCCCTCGCCGCCGCCCCCGTCTCCCCGGCGTGGATCGATTCGTCCGGCAGCGGAGTGTTCCAAACGCTGCTGCTGGCGCCCGCCTGGCTTCCCCAGGATTCCGCCCCGGCGGTCGGCTCGACACGGCGGCAATTCTACACGTCTCTGCGCGCCTCTCGATTGCCGGCCCGGACCACCCGTCGATCGGCATGCTATCTTGCCCCGCAACGCCCGTGCCACCCTCCCTGTGTCACGCCGGTCACCGCGTTCAGCCAGACCACATTTCGGAGGTATCCGGCCAACTCCGGTTCCGCGTTTGGGCCCCTGGCCCTGGAGATGGTCCGCCTTCCCCGCCCTGAATTTCTCGTCACAACGGATCTCGATCCCGCATCCACCATCCTAGCGACGCCTCCGCTGACGCTCGCCATGGTGGCGCCCGGCCTCTCACACCGTCCGCCGGCCTCCCTCGGTCGCCTGGTCGCATCCGGCACGTGGAGCCGAAGGCCACCGTATCCCGTGAGACTGAGGACTCCATCGATGCAAATCCTCTTAGACCCAGCGCCAAAGCACCCAAATCAGCTAAAGCGGGCACCTGACTGACACAAAATTTCAGCCCGAGCCTAAATGAAGCGGCAGTTCAGCCGATTACCTAGGTAGGTCCGAGAGCAGCACTTCCTCCTGAACGGAGACGATCGCGGAGTAATCCAAATGCAACCAGCAGACAGAATCGATCAGATGGCAGACGCACCACTCGTGGCCAAAGTAACAATCCAGCCCCAGGCTACCTCGCCGGAACTGGGAAGAGCAGCAGCGCTGCACCTGCGTGGTGCGGAACGGGAGGCATCTGGGGAGTTGGCTGCCCTCCTGCTCCGGTCGCCCAACAACTCGGAGGCGCTCTGCAGCCAAGCGCGCATTCAAATGGGGCTGTGTGAGTTTGACGCCGCCGCCAAAAGTTGGGAGCGCTATCACCGGCTGGCTGAGGGCAATTCGGAAACTCGCAGCGCCATGGCCCAGTGTCTCCAGCAGACCGGACGATGGCCGGAGGCGGAGTCCGCTTTCCGCGTGGAACTCGAGAAGGACCCCGCCAGCAGCCAGGCGCGCCTCGGCCTGGGCCTGAGCCTGCTCCACACCCAGAAGCGCGAAGAAGCGGCAACAATTCTCCAACAGTATCTGGAGAAGGTCCAGGACGATGTCGCGGCGCGCTTTGGCCTCGCGGTCGCCTATCAGATGATTGGCGAGTTCGAAGAGGCCGCGGGCCTCTACGAGGCGCTGGTGGATGAAGGCAGCCAGCAGAAGGAGGCTCTCGGCAACCTGATCGCCCTGTACCGCCAGCAGAAGGACGCAGACCGTCTGATGAACTGCAGCGTGCGGCTCCTGGCGCTGGGAGAAATTTCGCCCGCTGCCCTGGAGGGTGCCGCGTTTGCCTCCTATCTGCAAGGTGACTACGCGGATTCGGCCCACTGGTGTGAGCGCCTGGTACAACTGGAAGCGACGCGTAGCGACCGCTGGATGAACCTGGCTCTGGTCCGCAGCAAGCAGGGCGAAACCGAGGAAGCGGTCCGCGCCTATGAACAGGCCATCGCCATCCAGGACGATCTCGCGGAAGCCCACATCCAGGTAGTGCATCTGCTGGCCGACGCCGGCGATGCCAATGAGGCCATGCATAAGGCTGAGCGCGGAATCAGCAGTTGCCCGGATACCGATGAGTTGTACAACGCGCTGGCCGTCCTGCTGGAGCGGGAAAAACGAAACTCCGAGTCGGAAGAGGTCTGCCAGGTTGCTGTCCAGCGCAAGCCGAAAAACGCCGAGGCCTGGTTCCGCCTCGGCAATCTGCGCCTCGCCCGCAACGCCGCCGCCGAAGCCAAAGAGGCTTTCCGGACCTGCTCGGCACTGAAGCCGGAGTGGCACGAAGCCCGTCTCAATTTGGCGCTGGCCCACAACGACGCAGACGAGTGCAAGGAAGCTCGCGCCGAGCTCGATACCCTCCTCGCCGCACAGCCGGATTGGGAACCCGCGCTGCGCGCCCGCGCCGTCGTCTGCCTGAAATCCGGCGCCCAGGATCAGGCCCTCGCCGATCATCGCCGCCTCATCGAACTTGGCAAGGCCGATCCCGAGGTCTACTACAACGCCGGCCTACTGGCCGAGTCCCTGATGGGCCCCGAAGCCGCCGCTGTCTTCTATCGCGAAGCCGTCGCGCAGCGTCCCGATTTTGTTTGCGCACTCGTCAACCTCGGCCACGCCCTCGAGGCCACCGGCCGCGATGCCGAGGCAAAGAAGGCTTGGGCCGACGCCATGAACGTCGAGCCCGAACTGGCCAAAGAGTACTTCCGGGTCCCGGCCTAAAAAGCTCGAAAACCCGAGCTATTCAAACGAGGCGATCGCTGCCACAGTGGCGGCGATCGCCTCTTCGTCGTGTGCCGCGCCCAGAAACGCGGCCTCAAATTGCGACGGCGGAAAGTACACACCGCGCTCCAGCATCGCGTGGAAAAACCGGCCAAAACGCTCCGTATCCGCCTTCTTCGCCGTCTCCCAATCCACCACCGGACCGTCCACGCCAAAGAAGAACGTGAACATCGAGCCCACCCGGTTCACCACCGTGCCTGGCGGCGCTGCCGCGCACACGCGCGCCGCGGCCGCATCGAGCTGTGCGTAGATTCCGGGATGCGCCTTCAGGTGGCGCAGCATCGCGATGCCCGCCGTCACCGCAAGCGGATTGCCGGAGAGCGTGCCGGCCTGATAAATGTTGCCCACCGGCGCGATTTTGCGCATGATCTCGGCGCGCCCGCCATAGGCGGCAATCGGCAGCCCCCCGCCGATCACTTTGCCGAATGTGGAGAGATCGGGGCGGATGCCGTAGAGCGCCTGCGCTCCTCCAAAATTGACGCGAAAACCGGTCATTACCTCGTCAAAAATGAGCAACGCGCCGTGTTTTTGTGTCAGTTTGCGCATCGCTTCCAGATAGCCCTGTTGGGGCGCGATGCAGCCCATGTTGCCCACCACGGGCTCCAGAATCACCGCCGCGATCTGATCGCCGTGCTCGCGAAACGCAGCCTCCAGAGCCTCCACCGAGTTATACGGCAGCGCCAGCGTGGTCTCGGCAAACGCCCTGGGCACGCCGGCCGTATCGGCGATGCCCAGCGTGGCCATTCCGCTGCCGGCCTTCACGAGCAGCGAATCCACGTGGCCGTGATAGCACCCTTCGAATTTGATGGTCAGGTCGCGTCCGGTAAACCCGCGCGCCACTCGCAGGGCGCTCATTGTGGCCTCGGTGCCGGAGTTCACCAGGCGCACCATTTCCATCGACGGCACGGCGTCGCGCAACATCTCCGCCAGCACAATCTCGCGCTCGGTGGGCGCGCCAAAACTGGTGCCCACCTCCAGCACACCGCGGATGGCATCCATCACGGGCGGAAAGCGGTGGCCGAGGATCAGCGGACCCCATGAGCCGATGTAATCGATATAGGCGTTGCCGTCCACGTCGAACATGCGGCAGCCCTCACCGCGCTCCATGAAGCGGGGTGTGCCGCCGACGCTGCGAAAGGCGCGCACCGGCGAATTGACGCCGCCGGGAATCAATTGCTGGGCGCGCTCCAGAAGCTGCTGACTGCGTTGCGTATTCACTGGTCTGTTATCGTCCTTCTTTGACCACGCGGTTGCCGAGAATGGATCCAAACAGCAACTCGCGCACCGTGCCGTTCAGATTTTCGAGCAACCGCTTCTTCAGATCGAGATAGCCCTGGGTGCCGGAAAAGAGATCCTGGACGATCTCCATAAGGCGCGGGCTGATTCGCATGCACTCGATCATGCGGGCCGGGACGCTGGCGTAGAGAATCTGCTCCATGAAAAAGCGGCGCGCGATGCCGGCGCCGAAGGTGAGGTCTTCGACAAACTCGTTTTGCAGGCTCGCCCGGTAGGCCCACGGTTTGCGCTTGGGCCCTTCCCCTTCATTGAGAATGCTCTCCGCCGCCAGGTCGCCCGAGCGAATCGCATAATACAGGCCCTCGCCCGTCACTGGATCCACCAGACCGGCGGCGTCGCCGACTGCCATCCAGCCCTCTCCGCTGACGCGGTTGCGCCGCCAGGACTCTTTCTCCAGAGCCGGAATCATGTGCGCGTAGAACGTGGCCCCCTCAGTGGAGATGCCGCGTTCGGCCAAGTACTGCTCCATCCGCGCGCGCATTTTCGCCGTGGACTCGCCTTTGCCGCAGATGCCCACCGACATGTGGCCGCAGCGCGGGAACACCCACAAATAGCCTTCAAAATTGGGGAAAAACTGGATATCGATGCAGTCGCGCTCGCCCGGCACCCAATATCCGACAGCGCACATGGTGTCGGCGGCGGCCCACTCGGTGCCCACATCGCGCAAGGAGTTGCGCGCACCGGTGGCGACGACGAGGTGATCGGCATCGAGCGCGCCGCTGCGGGTCCTTACCAGCCAGCCTGTGCCTTTGCGCTCAATGCCGGTGACGCGCTCCTTTTCCAGTTGTGCACCAGCTTGCTCAGCCCGCTCCAGCAGCAGGCGGTTCAGATCCAGCCGCGAATAGATCAGCAGCGGCTGGGTGAGCCGCATGGTGACCGACCCGCCGCGCGGGTCAGAGAGAGTGGTCTCGCTGACCGTACGCTTCGGGGCAGGATTGTCGAGCAGAAACGGATACCGGTCGTATGCCTTGTAGGTGATGCCACCGCCGCACGGCTTTTCCCAGGCGAGTTTCTCGTCGAGGATGACGGTGTCCAGACCGGCCGCGGCCAGCCTCGCGGCAGCCATCGAGCCGGCGGGACCGCCGCCGAGGACGGCGACGCGCTTCACTTCTTCGGCGCCCCGGCAGGCGGGTGGCCGGGAGGCATCGCGCCGGCAGCCGGTTCGCCAGCAGGAGCCGTCGCGCCCATGCCCTGCGGCATCGCCATGCCCTCCATCCCACCAGGCGCGGCGCCGGTGTGCGCGCCGCTATCGGCCTTCTTCTGGACCACCCAGGCATCACCCTTCCGCTCCAGCGTGTAGCGCATCTGCATGCCTGCGGCCGCGGAAGATCCCTTCGGCTTGAAGGACACTGTAGCCTCGGCCAGGTTTTCCTTGAAAGTCACGGCTGTGACCTCCACATCCATGGAAGCGACCTGCAGGCCCTTATTCTGGGAGAGGTGGTTCACGACGCCTTGTTTGACGGCGTCGTTGGTCTGGATATTCTTGGAGCAACCGGCAAGCATGGCCAGCGCGAGGGGGAGAGCTAGGTGTAACGCTTTCACCCTTCGATTATAACTATGCTAACTACGGCAGCGCCTGAAGGAGCGCGCCGGCCAGCACGGCGGGATCGCTGCCGGCGGGCACGTTGGTATAGCCGCCCACATACATTCCCTTCCGGAAGAAGCACATGCGGCCCAAGTAACGATCCTCGACAACGAACGATTCGTCGCCCAGTTTTGCCGCCTCCGCGCCGGGGAAGCGTTCCTTGAGCTTCGCCATCAACGTGGTGGCATCCTGCACCGAGGCTTCCGGGATCACCACGGCCTTGCCCTGCTCGTAGAGAGCCAGGTAGCCGCGCTTCAACAGCCGGAGGCCCAGAACGCTCTGCGGCACCAATCGCGGCGAGCCGGGTTGGAGCTTCGCCTTGGGGAACCATGACAGCGGCGCGGGCGGCGCGGAAGAGCCCATCAGCTTCTTGTCCCAGGCCTGGGCTGCGGTGCGCAGCAGCGCGGTGTGATCGCCATCGGGCTCCGCTGCGATTTCGGCGTAATATTTACCCTTCACGAAGATCATCTTGCGGGGGGTCACCTGGCCGCCGGCGCCGATCTTCTCAGTAGGCAGGCGCGGATCGATGTTGCCGGTAAACATGCCATAGGCCAGTTCATCGGACTGGAACTCGCTCAAATCGACTACCAGCGTTATGCCATCCTTTTTGCACGTGACGCCGTTCATCTTTTTGAAGCTGTAAAGGAAGTACCCCTCCGAGTTGCCGTTCATGTACTCATACAGCGTCTCGGTATCAAACGTGCGCGCCTTGCCGTCCTGGGGGAAGCCGGGCGTGATGGAGCAGTCCGGAGACTGCCCCATCATCGTAAGTGAGAGGGAAAGGAGGAACCAAACTCTCACGCGAACAACTCCTGCGCGCGCGACACGCGGGCAGCCACCTGGACACCGTTGGGGCACGAGATAGCGCACTTGCTGCAATCGGAGCACTTCGCCTGCTGCATCTCGGTGGGCAGCAACTGGAAGTTCTCGCGGCCCAGACCAAACTCGCCATAGCCCTCGGCATAGCTGACGTAGCGGATGATGTCGCTGACGGGCAAGCCCTGGGCGCACACGCCGGAGCAGGTGCCGCACATACGGCAATACAGCGGGCTGATGTGGCGCAACTGGGCGGCGAGGATCTTCTCATCGACTTCCTTCTTGTAGCCGGTGGCGACTGCCTTGAAGTTTTCGTCGAGCTGATCGAGATCCATGATGCCGGGGATGGAGGTGTGCATGGAGGGATTGCGCACCGCCCACTTCAGGGCCGAGGCCATGGCGCCAGTGCGGCCGAGCTTCTCAGCCAACGGCGTGCCGGGCTTGTTAGTGCGGAAACCACCGGCCATCACCTTCATCGCCACGGTGCCGATGCCGGCCTTGGATGCCTTCTCCACCAGCGCGTCCATCTCGGCGTCCATCGTGAAGTTGTAGCTCATCAGGATGACGTCGGTGCGCTTCTTCTCAATGAGAAGCGGGATCATCTCTTTGTGTCCGCCGTGGAAGCTCACGCCGCGGAAACGGACCTTGCCGGCCTTGACTGCCTCGTCCTGCGCGTCGAAGAGCTCATCGGGGACGGCCGCGGCGTTCTGGCGGGAGTGTAGATACCAGATATCCAGGTGATCGGTCTGCAGTTCGGAGAGGGACTTATCGAGGTTGGCGAGCGCGTCGGCCTTGGTCTTGGCCGGTGTCTTGGAGGAGAGCGTGATCTTGTCGCGGCGGCCCTTCAAGGCGGCGCCCACCATGCGCTCGTTGTTACCATTCTGGTAACCGCGCGCGGTATCGAAGTAGGTGATGCCGGCATCGGCAGCCTGTTCGATGACACTCGGATCGGAAGTGGTCATGCACCCGAAGCCGAGCACTGTCACCTTCTGTCCGGTCTTGCCCAGCGTGCGCACGGGCAGGACAAGCTTTGCCGGGGCAGCCGGCGCAGCCTCCGCGGCCGCAGCCGCGCCCATGATCCCGATTCCGCCGGCCAGGAACCCACGTCTTGTTGCAGCCATGATCAGTTTCTCCTTTACAGAGCTTTAGCTCCTTATATACTATATTGACGGAGGTGTCCGCAATGGTTAAGAGTGTTTCGAGACGCGGCTTTTTTGGAGCGTCGGCCGGCCTGTTGTTGGCCTCGAGGACGAACGCCACGCCGGCATTGACGCCAGCCGCCATCGCAAAGGGCGAGAGCCGGCGCGGCAACATCACGGCCGCGATGAAATTGATCGACAAGGAGATTGTCGCGGGGCTACGCGGCAAGAAGTCGATCATCATCAAGCCGAACATCGTGAACACGCAAAGGCAGCTTGCCTCCACGCACGTGGATGCGTTGAACGGCATCCTGGACTACATCGCCACAACGCGCTGGAACGGTGCGGTCTACATTGCGGAAGCCTCCGCCGGATTCACCACCGAGGGCTACGACAACTTCAAATACCAGCAGGCGGCCGACGAGCATAAGAAGCTCAACGTCAAGCTGGTAGACCTGAACGAGGTGGGCACTTTCGAGACCATCCACCTGCTGAACGGCGACCTCCACCCGCAGCCCGTGCGGCTGGCGCAGCAACTGCTGGACCCCGACGCCTTCGTCATCTGCAGCTGCATGCTGAAGACGCACAACACCGTCATTGCCACCATGAACATCAAGAACATGGCGTTGGGCGCCCCGCTGCATTCGAAAAAAGCCGAGACCAAGCGCTGGAACGACAAGCGCGTCTATCACGGCGGCGTGCGGCAGACTCACTACGACATCATGCGCACCGCCGAGCGGCTGCACTCCAACTGGGGTGTGGGCGTGATTGACGGCTTTGAGGGCATGGAAGGCAACGGGCCGAATTCGGGCAACCCGGTGGCCTCGAAGATCGCCATCGCCTCGCGCGATTTCGTGGCGGCGGACCGCATCGGGTCCGACTGCATGGGCATCGATCCGGCGATCATGGGCTACCTGCAGTGGTGCGAGAAGGTGGGTGTGGGCACGTGGGACCGGGCCAAGATCGAAGTGCGCGGCGAGACGGTGGAGAGTGTGGTGAAGAAGTACCGCCTGCACACCGACATCGAGCGCGAGCTGCAGTGGATGGGCCCGCTGACTGAACTGCCGCCGAAGTTGGGCTGAAGTTTGGAGTAGTACAACCATGGAAGTATCACGACGTTCGTTTCTGGCGGCGCCGGCCGTTTTAGCCGCGCCCGCCGCCTCTCAAAAAGTGGAGTTCCGGACATTGGGCCGGACCGGGATGAAGGTTTCATCGGTAGGCTTCGGCTGCATGGTGACCTCCGACCCGAGCGTGATCGAGCGCGCCGTCGATATGGGGATCAACCTGTTCGATACGGCGCGCGTCTACACCAGCGGCAACAATGAGCGCATGGTGGGCAACGTGCTGAAGGCGCACCGGCAGAAGTTGTTCATCTCCAGCAAGACGAAGGCGCCGGACAAGGCGACGGCGCTGAAGGACCTGGAGACGACGCTGCGCGAGTTGCAGACGGACCACATCGACATCTGGTATCTGCACGCCAAGGACACACCCGAGCAGATTACGGCGGAGGCGCTGGAAGCGCAGGCCATCGCCAAGAAGGAAGGCAAGATCCGGTTCGCCGGGCTGAGCCTGCATAACGGCCATGCGGAAGTGATTCCGGCGGCGATCAAGCTCGGATCGATCGACGTAATCCTGACGACGTACAACTTCGCGATGGCGGCGACGATGGAGCCGCTGGTGAAGTCGATCGCGGACGCCGGAATCGGCGTGGTGGCGATGAAGGTGATGGCGGGGTCGATGAAGCTGGACCGCAGCTACGATTTCGATCGTGCGAAGGCGGCGATGCAGCGGCCGGGCGCAGCGCTAGCGGCGCTGAAGTGGTCTTTGCGGGTGCCGTACGTGCATACGGCGATCCCGAGCATTAAAGATACGGATCAATTGGAAGAGAATCTGCGGGCGATGCGGGAGCCGTATCGGGCCGAAGATTCGAAGGTGCTGGCAGCGCATTTGGAGAAAATTTCTCCGTTGTATTGCCGGATGTGCGGGACATGCAAAGGCGTGTGTCCGCAAGGATTGCCGGTGCCGGATATGCTGCGTTATTTGACATATTCGGAAGGGTACGGCGAATATGCACTGGGCCGCGAGAACTTCCAGATGATGCCAGCGGCGGCGCAGGCCGTGCGGTGCGGGGATTGCGGCGGGTGCGCCATCGCGTGCCCCAATGGGGTGCAGGTGAAGGATCGGTTGATGCGGGCGCAGGAGTTGTTCGCTTAGCCTACTCTCGATGGTTCTGAAATAGGGCTGGCTTCGCCAGTACCCAGTAACAACTGTGGGCGCATGTAGAAGCTAGTCGGTCTGCTTTGCCTCGGCAGTAAGTGACCCTACTGATTTCCTACTCGCGGGCAAGGCGAGCATGGAGAGGTCTGCCACTGGAGTCGCTCGTGCAGGCCGAGAGAACCCGCTGCCCGTTGCTTGAACGGGCCATCGACCAGCAACGGCTGACCTGAGCGTTAGTTGCCAGCGCACTCTGCCTCACCATCGAGCCGTCGTGAGGACTTCGCGCGAGAAGCCGACCTTGTCCTGATAGATCGGCGGTGCCGCTACCGCACACCCGATAAACATCCTACAAGTTGGTGAATTATTTCTTAGAACCCTGTGTGATAATCAGTTTGGCTCTTCGTGCTCGGCATGACCTGCTCGTCAAGATTTCGATACTCACATGGGTGAATACCTGACTGGAGTAGAAGAAAATGATTATTGCTCGCAACGCCTTTCTGCTTCTTACGGCGCTGGTTTCCGCGACGAACCTGTTGTCTGGACAAGTGAACCCGCTACAGTGCGTGGTCACTTCTGGCAATCCACTACCTGTGCGGACTGAGGGCGTAGCAGAAGAGGTGGGCCAGGTAGTGATTACCTGCACTGGCGGCACCCCAACGGCAGTTGGCGTGAATATCCCGACCGTCAACATTCAGATATTCCTAAACACCAACATCACGAGCCGCTTGCTGGATTCCGTGGGTTTCCGATCGGAAGCCCTGCTTCTGATTGACGATCCGTCTCCTGCCGAGCAGGTCGAGGCCACTTCAGTTCCCAACGTGTTCAACTTCAAGGCGAGTGGCAACGGCATCTACAAGGACGGCGTGCGTCCAACGATATTAGGGGCACAGCAAGCTAGCACCAACTCATTAGTCTGGTTGAACATTCCCTTTGATCCGCCCGGAGACTCCGGCAACCGCACTCTTCGTATTGCCAACGTTCGCGCCAACCCGAGTATGCTTCCTGCGCCCGGCCAGGCCGGTATCAACCCGGTCCTCATGTTCGTATCGATTTCCGGCGCGGTTGTCCCGATTGATAACCCACAGGTGACCGTCGCGTACGCTCAAAGGGGCATCGTGGTATCTGCCACTCCGGCAACGTACAACCAGTGCGAACCGGGCGCCAAGGTTCTTGCGATGAAATTCAGGGAGCAGTTTGGCACGGCTTTTCGTCAGCGGTCGTCCCCGGCCAGCCAGAATGGCTTCAACGTCAGTTACAACACGGAGTCCATGTTCTACAACACTGCGTTCACTGGGATTGGTCACAACGCCGGCGTGGCAACCCAAGGCACGCGCCTCAGCGCGAGGTTTACGAATGTTCCTGCCAACGTGAAGATCACAGTCCCGGTAAATGTGACCAGCGACGTCTATAGCAGTGCCAGCCCGCCGGTTCTGCTCCAGAGCAACGACGGCGCGACCTTGGTTCCGTCCGGAACGGATGGCTCCACGGCAGACGCAACCACCGGGCAGGTCGCTCTCGCCGGGGGGACGGGTTCAGCCGTTTGGGAAATATACCGCTCCAACCCTGGCGCCATTTCCACCATCGCGGTTAACGTCGGCGTGGCCTACAGCGCTAGCCCGTTGCCGGGTCTCGGCACCGCTTCTTTTGCTGGCGACTTCGAGCCTGCCACCACCACAATGGCTGCGTCCAATGGGGCTGCCCCGCGATTCATAGCGGATCCTATGTCGATGTCGGCCTTCACGATCGCCGCCTGCGCAGCGCCGCCGGCAGTTACGCTGTCGCTGAATCGCTCGGCACTGACATTCGCGGCGACCGCGAATGGAACCATTCTCACGCCTGCCCAGCAGATGATTCTGACCATGGCGGGTGGCGCCACCACCTGGACTGCGAGTTCGGACAGCCCCTGGCTGCGGGTGTTGCCCTCGACGGGCGTGGGTAGCGGCAGGCTCAGTGTTTCGGTCGCCCCTTACTCGAATACTCCGGCGGGTACCTTGACAGGGAAGATTACCGTCAATGCAGTGGGGGCCACCAACGGGCCGCTCGTGGTGAGTTGCACGCTCACCGTGAAGAGCACAACCACAGTTCCCTTTGGATCTTTCGACACGCCGGCGAACGACCTCACGGGTATCTCCGGCAGCATCGCTGTCACTGGCTGGGCGCTCGACGACATCGGGGTGAAACGGGTGTCGATCTGGCGGGACCGCGTCGGTGCCGAACCCGTCTACCCGAACGGCTACGTCTATATCGGCGACGCCACGTTTGTTCCCGGTGCGCGCCCGGACGTGGAGGCGAAATACTCCACCAGCCCGAATGCCAACCGTTCCGGCTGGGGCTATATGATGCTGACGAACGGACTGCCCGCCAAAGGCAACGGCACGTTCAAGCTGCACGCCATCGCCGTCGATGAAGAGGGCAACTCATTCGAGTTGGGCAGCAAGACGATCACCGTCGATAACCTCCACTCCATCAAGCCCTTCGGCGCGATCGATAATCCCGCGCCCGGTCAGGTGATCTCCGGCACCATCGTGAACGACGGCTGGGCGCTGACTCCACAGCCGGCCTTGCTGGCGGCGGACGGATCCACGATCTGGGTCAGCATCGACAGCGTCAATGTCGGTCATCCGGCCTATGGGATCTTGCGTAACGACGTGGCTTCGCTGTTCCCGGGTTATGCCAACAGCAGCGGCAGTCTGGGGCAGTACAGCCTGGATTCCACGCAGTACGCCAATGCGATGCACACTATCGCGTGGATCCTGTACGACAATTTGGGCCACGGCGACGGCATGGGCAGCCGATACTTCCACATCCTGAACGCTGGTGGGGCGAGTGCGGGTTCGGTACCGGCGGCGCCGGCTGCGGCGGATTCGGTGCGTGCTCACCAGTTGCGGGCGGCCCGCCTAGCGCGGCCGGTCACAGCGGCGGCCAGCTATCCCGCAGTCCGGCGGGGCTT
The DNA here is from genome assembly GCA_036504135.1 of Paludibaculum sp. GTDB lineage: Bacteria > Acidobacteriota > Terriglobia > Bryobacterales > Bryobacteraceae > Paludibaculum. The sequence continues at coordinate 264,560 of DASXVP010000011.1, read as the reverse complement.
TGATTTGGATGCGCAACTCACGCCGATCCGTCAGGGTGGCGAGGGTCTGCTGGAGCCCGTTGAGATCCAGGAACTGGGCCGGGTGGAGATCCATCTAGATGCAGGGCAGGAATGGACGGCCAGGCTCCGAGTTGGAGGTGAGCTGCGGGAGTTGCCCATCGGCTCTACGTTTGATGCCGAGGGCGGGATCTTTTATTGGCAGCCGGGGCCGGCGTTTCTGGGTGAGTTTGTGGTGGAGTTCGGGGGTGGTGATGGTTTAGTGCTGCCCGTCTGCATTCGTGTGGGCGGGGCGATTGGCGGCGTAGAATAAGGTTCGGAGCATCCGCTCCCTAACGGTCGCGGCTCGGAAACGGGTGCGATGGCGTGAATCGGGCACATGAAGCGTTGGCAGGATTGGGTCCAGATCGCGAATTTGCTGCTGCTCGTGGTATTCGCCTGGATCATGTTCGGTGGCATGCCGCACCTGCTGCGGTGGCGAGCGGCTCGACTCGCCCCGGAACCTCCCAAACGGCCAGTGGCCTTCGACTGGGTGGACCCCTCTAAGGGGCTCAAGATCATCATGTTCTACGGCTCGCCTGCGATCATCGACGAGGGCGAGCCGGCGAGCATTTGTTTTGGGGTGCAGAACGCGAAGAGCGTGCGCATCGATCCGCCGCTGGCGGAATTGAAACCGACATTCAATCGCTGCCTGGAGGCGTCACCGGTGAAAGACACGCGGTACACGCTGACGGCCGAGGACGGCAGCGGCCATGTGGTGACCGAGTCGTTTGAGTTAAAGGTGCGGTCTGATCCGATACGCGGGCCGAAGATCGAATATTTCAACGTGCGGAGCACGAGCGCGACGAAAGACGGCACGGTGCATCTGATTTGTTTTGCGACGTGGAATGCGGAGCAGGTGTCGATCCAGCCGCCGGCGTTTCCGGCGTGGAAGTTGCTGCAAGGCTGCTTCTACGCGATCCCCCAGGAAAAGACGGAGTACGTGCTGACGGCGTCCGGCACGATGGGGCGCAAGGTGAGCAAGCGGCTGACGATTGCGCCATAATTTTGGCAGCATGAGTCTCGATCGACGCGATTTCCTTAGCCTGTTGCCGGCGACGGCCCTGGCGGCGCAAAAGAAGAAGAAACCCGGCAAGAACGAGCCTCCTCCTCCGCCACCACCGCCGATGGAACTGGTGACGTCGCTGTTCCTCGACGTGACGCGCGGCTATCTGACGAACGCGGCCAAGACTTCACCAAGCATGGCCGTAGTGGAGTATCCGGGCGCAACAGTCACGAAGGGCTTCCTGGCGAAATCGGGGCTCAGCGCGACGGGCGTGACGCGGATGCTGCCGGCGATGGCGGCGTGGGTTGTGGGCAAGCGCGGGCCGGACAGCGGCGTGGAAGACGCGCTGGTGCAGGCTTACAAGAACGGCTGCAATCCGGCGCACGCCGATTACTGGCTGCCTTCGCCGGCGGGCACTCAGAATCAGCGGCAGGTGGAATCATCGATCATCGCGTGGAGCCTGTGGGTAGCGCGCGACGTGATCCTGCCGAAGCTCAATGCAGCGGAGCGAAAGAATGTCGCGGACTGGCTGGCGAGTTGCACGCAGGTGGCGGTGCGGGGTAACAACTGGGCGTGGTTCACGACGGTCAACCTCGCGGTGCGGATGCGCTTGTCTGAGAAGTGGCCGGAGTTTCAGGGCGACGAAGCGTTTATGCTGGCCGACTTGAAAGTGCTCGACTCGATGGCGACCGGCGACAGCGGCTGGTACAACGACGGGTTCAAGGGCACTGCGTACGACTACTACAATTCCTGGGTGTTTGCGAGCCACTTTCTCTACTGGAATGCGCTGGTAGGCGAGCGGTATCCGGAGTGGCGGCAGAAGTTTTCGGCGCGGCTGACGCGGTATCTGGAGACGGCGCCGTACTTCTTCGCGGGGCATGGCGGGCACGTGCTGTACGGGCGTTCGCTGATTTATCGGTGGGGCGTGTTGACGCCGTTGGTGCTGGCGTATCAGCAGAAGCTGTGGCCGCACTCCCCTGCCCTGCTGCGGTCGTTGGTGGAGCGGAACGTTCTTTGGCATCGCGACATCGGCGGATATGATGCGACCGCCGGCAAGCTGCGCGAATCGTTCACGCCGGAAGGCACGATGGACGTGAAGGAGAGCTACATCGACGGCGGCCATCCGTACTGGGGGATGCAGGCCTTTGCGTTCTGGACGATCCCGGGGGATGACCCGTTCTGGAGCGCTGCGCCGGAGCCGCTGCCGATTGAGAAGAGCGACTTCGCCATCGCGCTCTCGGAGGCGGGGCTGCTGCTGGTGGGTTCGCGGGCGAGCGGGCAGGTGCGGATCTTCAATGCGAAGTCGACGCGCGAGGAACTCCACTACCGGGACAAGTACAACAAGCTGTGCTATTCGTCACACTTCTCCTTCGCGGTGAACCATCTCCAGGGCAAGGCGACGATCGATAACTGCGTCGTACTGCGGAACCGGAAGACGGGTGAGACGGCGGGGCGGGGCGAGGTGACGGCCAGCAGCGTGGAGGCGGAGAAGGTAGAGCTGGAGTACGCCATTCAGCTGGGCGGGGTGACGGCGAAGATCGCCACCGAGATCCAGTTTCAAGGCGACTACGAAGCGCGGGTCCATCGCGTGGAGATGGCGGGCGGTCCGCTGGAGGACATCGAGATCGTCGAAGGCGGCGCGGGGTATACGACGAAGCCGGTGTATCCCGAGGCGCACTTGAAGACGTGGAAGCTGAAAGGTTGGACGGATTCGGGCGTGGAGAACTGCGAGGGCAGCGTGCTATTCGGCACGCATCAGGTGCAGGTTTTGAAGGCGCAGGCGGCACCGGCGATGTTCCTGGCGGGGCTGCGGTATCAGAGCCCCAAGGGGTTGCCCAAGGACAAGATCGACGCGCAGGCAGGGCCGCTGTTGCAGCGATTGAAGCTCTGAACGCCTTCGGGCGTGAGGCGGAAGGTATCGGTGAACGTATCGCCCTCGATCCGCAGGGTGCCATCGGGGAGCTGCTCAAACTTGGTGATGCGCGGGGTGGCGCGGTAGGGCTCCAAGAGGGTGACGAAGCTGGCCGAGCCGCCTGTGCGGTGGGCTATGGCGAAGGGGACGGGGTGAGTGAGATCGGGGCCGAGACCGGCACCGGTAACAACGGTGGTATCGGGTGCGCCGAGCATCCAGAGGCGAAGATTGCGCTGGGGCGTCTCGAAATCGGCTGCGACGACGGGGCCGGATTCGTATGCGAGCGTGACGTCGTCTATGAAGAGGGCGCCGGTCCTTAGGCCGGTGGTGACGGCGGTGAGCTCGAGATTGAATTGGCTGACAGGGACGTTGAAGACGTTATTCTCGTCGCCCTGGTAGTGGGTCCAGTTAGCGAGATCGGTGGGGATGTCAAAGCGTTTCCAGCCGGTCCAATCGATTGTACCGAGGGGCTTGACATACTTCTCGCCGCCGGCGTCGTAGAGGCGGACTCCGATGCGGTGGCCGCTGGCATCACCGTGGATCATGAGGGAGAGCGAGGTGGGCAGGGCGTCGGGCAGACCGGTGAGGATGGGCGTGGAGAAGAGGATGTAGCCGGCGCTGTTGAGCTCGTAGGTGGCCTTGGCGGCGAAGCGGCCTGACGCGGCCTGCTCGGTAGTGGTCTGGAATGTGCCGCGCACGTTGGAATTGGAGTTGTACACAGAGCCGTAGGTGATGGGCCCGGTGGGGTTGGGATCAAAGGTGGCCTGCCAGGAGTCGCTGGTTTGCGCGGCGCGGGGCTCGGCGAGGTGTTGGTAACCGGACTTGGCGGGGAAGGCGGTGTAGGGTTCGGTGGGGAGCGCGGTGGTGAGTGCTCCATCCATGTGGAAGGCCCAATCGAAGATGTGGTCGGTGCCGTAGGTAGCCTGGGCTTCGAAGAGATCGACAGTGTACTCGGAAGTGAGCAGCATGGTGCGGGTGAGAGTGGCCTGTTTGTAGGCGGCGGCGCCAGCGGTGGCGCGGACGGCGCGGTAGAGGGGGTGGGCGAGCTCGGCCCAGATGAGGGCGCCGGTGGATTCGGCCTGGGTGGTCTCATCGACGGTGACGGTGTTGTGGGCGATGGTGACCTTATCCCAAGTGTTGTGAGTGGGGGCGGCGTAGGACTGGGTGCCGGGGTCGAGCGCCATGGTGGCGCCATTGGCGTAACTGACGAAGTTGAGCTTGTCGTAGTGGCCGTGACCGCCGCCGTGGGGGCCGAACTTGAGGGCGAGCATGTGGTCGCCTTCCGGCGCGCGCAGGACGGCGTAGCCAGATTCTGGGAAGGCGGCGGAGGCGAGGCCGGTGAGGGGGGCTTTGTTGATTTCAGGCGCGCCCCAGAGGAGGGCGTTGAGGCCGCGCGAGCGGCGGCCGAGGAGAACTTCGAAGCCGGGCTCCATGTACATGGACCAGGCGGTCTCATAGAGGGTGTCGTAGTTGAAGAGGGTCACCTCCTTGCTGTCGTTAAAAGCGGGGAGGTTGCCGTTGGGCATGACCATGAGGAGGGGCGAGGCGAACATGGCACGGAGTGGCGGGTTGGCGTAGAGATCGATGCCGTTGGTCCACGCCATCTGGGAGAGCCTGAGGAGCGGATCGAGGGCGTAGAAGTGGTAACCCCAGGCGCCTTCGTACCAGTAGCCATCGGGGGTGACGGAGTTGAGCATCTGGAAGCGGAAGCCGCTTTTGCCGTCGATGGCGGCGGCGATGAGGGACCGATCGGCGAGGGCGAAGCCGGCGGCGCCGATGGCGGCGTTGTGCCAGGACTGCCAGTTGCTGGCGCCTGCGTCGTTGCGCTGGATGGTCTCGACGGCGGCGCGGAGGAGGGTGGATTCGATGGCGGCTCGGTCGGCGGGGGTTAGGGCGTCGGCTCCGGCGAGGAGGTCGTAGGCCCAGGCGACAGGCAGGAGCCAGACGGATTCGTCGAGGGTCTGGGAATGGGCGCGGGCGCCGCTGCGGGTGTTTTTGTTGTCCTTATCGTGAAGGGCGTAGGTGGTGTAGCGGGCGGCGTACCGATTGAGGATCCAGGCGGCCTGGGCGGCGAATTGGGGCTCGCCGGTGAAGCGCCAGGCGAGGGCGAGGTCGCGGGCGGCATTGGCGAGATCGTCGTGGCGGCGATCGAGGATGACTTGCTCGTAGGGCCAGCCGGACCAGCGCTTGTTATCGATGGGGCAGGTGTGGGTGGAGGGCGGGGTGTAGCGCAGGCTGACTCCGTGGACGGGGCAGACGTACCAGAGGGTCCATTGGCCGCCCTCGGCGGGGATCTCGAGCTGGGTGAGGCCGTACTTGGTGAGGTGGGATTGCGGCCAGGCCTTGGCGCTGTTGACGATTTGATCGACGGCGGCCTTGGCCCAGGGGAGCTCGGCGGCGCGCTGCTGGGCGCGGGTCAGGTCGTCGGCGGTGGCAAAGGTGCGGGGGGAGTCCTGGGCGGGGAGGAGTGCCGTGCTGAGGATTAGGAATTGGGCTAGGCGCATGTCCGTTCTCTTTGTAGTATGCGTGGTTGGCTTTGGGCGGGTCCAGGGGGACCCGCGCGGGCGAGGGCGCCCGCCCCACGATGGGGCTGGTTGGGTTGGGTGGGATTGGTGGCTTGGGTGGGATTGGTGGGGTTGGGTGGGGTTGGGTAGGATTGGGTGGGGTGGGGTTAGGAGAGGGGCGGATCGCCGGGGGCGGGTTTTCCAGCGGCGGTGGCTCCAGAACCATTGATCGGGGTGTTGGCGGATGACGGATTCGAGGCGGGCGAAGGCAGAAGACTCCCAACTGCCAAAGCGCCGGGTGGCGACGAGGACGCCGGGGCCGGCATAGTTGGCGGCCTTGAAACGCTCGAAGCCTTCCAGTCAGACCAGGCTGTTTGGTTTGCGTTGTGGGCCGCGGGAAACCAGGCGAGTGACTGGAAGCAGCCAGCGATGATGGTGGCGCGTTCGGCCGAATTGGTTTCGGGGTGGCGAGGTCAAGATTGCAGTTGAGGACGAGGCCGCCCGGGGTGGACGGGCGGCTCCGGCGGAGGTGGGGCTCGGGCTATTGGGGTTGCGCCACGGTGCGAAGGTAGGGCTTGATCGTTTTGAAGCCGGCGGGGTACTTTTGCCTGGCTTCTTCGTCGGAGACGGAGGGGACGATGATGACGTCTTCCCCGTGCTTCCAGTTTGCCGGGGTGGCGACTTTGTGGCGGGCGGTGAGTTGCATGGAATCGAGGACGCGGAGGATCTCGTCGAAGTTGCGGCCTGTGGTCATCGGGTAGATCATCATGAGCTTGATCTTCCTGTCGGGGCCGACGATGAAGACGGTGCGGACGGTTGCGTTAGTGGCGGCGGTGCGGCCTTCGGAGGTGTCACCGGCGTCAGCGGGGAGCATTCCGTAGAGCTTGGCGACTTTGAGTTCCGGGTCTCCGATCATGGGGAAGTTGACCTTGGCGCCCTGAGTTTCCTCGATGTCGGCTGACCATTTGCCGTGGTTGTCGACGGGATCGACGCTGAGGCCAATGACTTTGCAGTTGCGCTCGGCGAAGTCCGGTGCGAGCTTGGCGACGGTGCCTAGTTCGGTGGTGCAGACCGGGGTGAAGTCCTTGGGGTGGGAGAAGAGGACAGCCCATCCATCGCCGATCCAATCGTGGAAGCGGATGTCGCCCTGGGTGGTTTGAGCCGTGAAATCAGGGGCTTCGTCGTTGATTCTGAGTGACATTGAGAAGAACTCCTCGTGGTTCGGAACGATCCGGCCCCGGCGATGGGAACAGCTCTTGCCGGGACATTCCGTCGAAGGTATACTCTACAGTACGCTTTTGTCAAGAGGGAGCTAGGACCATGCAAATTGAGCGATATTTTCTGGGCTGTCTGGCCCATGCCTCGTACGCGGTGATTTCGGACGGAGTGGCGGCGATCATCGATCCGCAGCGGGATGTGGAGCTGTATCTGGACGCGGCGGCGAAGGGCGGATGGAAGATCGAGCATATCGTCGAGACGCATCTGCACGCCGATTTTGTATCGGGGCATGTGGAGTTGGCGGAGCGGACGGGGGCGCGGATCTATCTGGGCGCGGAGTCGGGCGCTTCGTTTCCTCACGTGGCGGTGACGGACTGCGACGAGATTCAATTTGGGCGGTGCCAGCTCCGGTTTCTGCAGACGCCGGGGCACACGATGGAGAGTATCTGCATTGTGGCAAAGGACCTGAGCGACGCGGCGCGGCCAGAGAGTGTCTTCACGGGCGATACATTGTTTATCGGCGACGTGGGGCGGCCGGATCTATCAGGGACGATGACGCCACAACAACTGGCGGTGGCGTTGTACCAGAGCCTGCATCAAAAGCTGCTGACGCTGCCGGACGAGACGGTGGTGCTGCCGGCGCACCGGGCGGGATCGCTTTGCGGGAAGCAGATGAGCTCGGAGAGCTCTTCAACGATCGGCGTGCAGCGGCGGACGAACTACGCTTTGCTGGCGAAGTCGAGTGAAGAGTTCGTGCATTTGCTGACGGACAGTCTGCCGGCGAGGCCGGAGTATTTTGCGAAAGAGGTGGAGCTGAACCGGCGCGGAGCGGCGCCGATGGCGGAGTTGCCGCCGCTAGTGGGATTCAGCGCGGCAGAGGTTTTGCGGCTGCAGGCGGAGGGGGCGGTGGTGGTGGACACGCGGCCGGCAATGCAGTTTGCGGTGGCCCATGTGCCGGGAGCGCTTCACATTGCGTTGACAGGGCAGTATGCGTCGTGGGCGGCGCGGATCCTGGGGCTAGACCGGCAGCTGATTATCGCTGGAGAGGACCCGGAGCACGTGCGGGAATCGCAGTTGCGGCTGGCGCGGGTGGGGGTGGAGAACGTGGCCGGGTATCTGGTGGATGGGGTACACGGATGGATCACGGGCGGCTATGAGCTGGAGTACATCCCGCAGGTGGCGGTACAGGATTTTGAAGAGTTGCGGGAGCAGGAGGGGGACCGGCTGCTGGTGCTGGACGTGCGGGAGCCGGGCGAGGTGGCCGATGCGGTGATCGAGAATTCGGTGCGGATCCCGCTGGGGCATTTGCAGGGGCGGGAGGGCGAGCTGGACAAGTCGAGACTGGTGGTGGTGCATTGCAAAGGGGGGTACCGGAGCTCGATTGCGACGAGCATACTGCGGCGCGCAGGGTTCAGAGAAGTGGCTAACCTGACGGGCGGGTTTGACGCCTGGAAGATCGCGGGGCTGCCGACTGTGGTACCGGATGGGGTGGGGCAGCAGACGGGCGGGCGATAGGCGATGGCGCTGTTCATTGTCCGTCACCAGCACGATGCGGAGCGCTGTCCGGCCGCGAACCCGGAGATGGGGGCGACTCTACTGAATCACCTGAGCCGGCCGAACGCGCGCAAACACGGCGTGACAGTGCAGGCGGAAGCGATTGTGCGGGGCGACCACACGTTGTACATGATTGTAGAGTGTGACAGCGAGGCGCGAGTGCGGTCGTATATGCAGCCATTCGCGATGGCGGGCACGGTGGAGGTGCATGCGGCGGGGACATGCGCGGGTGTGGTTTCGGCCGGTGGGTGCGGGGCGGTGCATCCTGAGGCGAGCGGCGCGGTCGCTGCGATGGATCCGGAACAGGCGTGCCAGCAGGCGATTGATAGCGGGCTGGTGGTTCACAACGGGAATCCACTGAATTGCGAGACCTCGCTGCCCGCCCTGGTGGGCGGAGTTGTGATGCCGAACGCGCGTTTCTATGTACGCAATCACTTTCAGATTCCGAGGCTGGACGCGGCAACGTGGCGGCTGAAAGTGGGCGGGTTGGTGGACCGGCCGTTGAGTTTGAGCCTGCGGGATCTGATGAACATGCCGGCGGAGACGCGCGTGGTAACGCTGGAGTGCGCTGGCAATGGGCGCTCGCAACTGGAGCCGCGGACAGTGGGGGAGCAGTGGAATTTTGGGGCGGTGAGCACGGCGGAATGGACGGGGGCGCCGCTGGCGGAGGTGCTGGACCGGGCCGGTGTGCAGGCTGAGGCGATGGAGGTGCTGTTCCGCGGGCCGGACAGCGGGATGGTGGAGGGGGAGAGCCAGCCGATCCACTTTGAGCGGAGCCTGCGGATCGAGGACGCGCGCGGGGCCGGTGTTCTGCTGGCGTATGCGATGAATGGAGAGCCGCTACCGGTGCAACACGGTTATCCGCTGCGGGTGATTGTGCCGAGCTGGTATGCGGTGGCGTCGGTGAAATGGCTGACCGGGATGGAACTGATGAGCGAGCCGTTCCAGGGCCACTACCAGACGGACCGGTATTACTTTGAATGGCAGCGGGATGGGGGAATGGAGCGGGAGCCATTGACGTTGCAGCGAGTGCGGAGCTTGATTACGGAGCCGCAGATGGATGAAGAGGTGGAGCGGGGGGAACTGGTGGTGCGGGGGGTGGCGTGGTCTGGCGCGGCGCCAATTGCGGGAGTGGAAGTAAAGGCGAACGGAGGGCCATGGCGGGAGGCGCGTCTGGTGGGCGAGCGAAAGCGGCACAGCTGGCAGTGGTGGGAGTACCGGCTGCGGGTTGAGGAAGCGGGGACGGTGGAGCTGCAGGCGCGGGCGACAGACATGGCGAGCCGGATGCAGCCGGCCGAGCCCGAGTGGAACCGGCTGGGGTACGGGAATAACGCGATTCAGACGACGCGGGTGCGGGTCAGGTAGGGGGCCGGATCTGATCCCGGCCGTGCCCCATTTACTGCGCGGCGATTTCCCGAGTCACCTGCCTCGAATCATAGTCGACCACCAATTCCGCGGAGAATCCCGAGCCGGGAGAGGCCGCCCGCTGGTCATCGCGATGAATTGCCGCGACAATCTCGCCACGACCATCGGCCGCCGGCCCGCAGCTTTCGAGGCGGTAATCGGCCGGTGCCCACTTCCGCGTGCGAGTTAGGTAGGCGCTGGCGGCGGCGAGTAGCTCCGCCGGCTCGGTGATATTCGTCTGGACCAGCCCCGCCGATCCGAATTCGATACGCTGGGGCCGCCAGCCCTCCGCGCCGAAGTAGCCCTGCCGGAGGCGCCACAACATCTCCAGCCGCGCTCGGCTGCGTTTGGTCCAGATCAGGCGGCAATAGAGGTGGCGGCGCCACGATGGCGCGGACCCGGTCATGAAGTTCATCTCCAGCGGCGTCGGCCAGCTCAAATGGCTCTGCTCGTGCGTGAACGTGACCGTGTCGCCGGGGTCTGGCTGGAATGTGAAGTCCGGCAGCCCGCCTGGCGCGGGGACGGCGTGGCCCGGCCCACATGGGAACAGCTGACCTGCACGCCCGATGGTCACCCGTCGGTCTGAGCCCAGGGTTACGCTGACGCCGGAGGGCATCGTCTCTGCCGTCAGCAGACCCAATCTCGCGCCGACCAGGGCGAGCACGCCGTTGTCGTACCGGATCTGATCCACCGGGCCGCCGGCGAGGCGCAGGGTCTGCCAGCGGTCCAGCAGGAGGCTGAGCGAGCGAGCGCCCAGGACCCAGGCAACTGCGAGGGCCGCGGCGGCCAGGGTCAATAGAAGGGATGTGCGCACCACTCACTGTAGCGCGTAGCCTGTAGCGCGTGGCGCGACGCCTGGAATGCTCAGCAGGACCGGCTCATCGCCGGGGGGTGGGAAGGGCGGGTCCAGGGGAACCCGCGCGGGCGAGGGCGCCCGCCCCCCGATGGGGTTAGGTGGGAATGGTGGGTGGGGTCAGTAGAGGGGTGGCTCACCGGGGGGGCGGGTTTTCCAACGGCGGTGGATCCAGAGCCACTGATCGGGGTGTTGGCGGATGGCGGATTCCAGGCGGGCGTGGATGGCTTGGGTGTCGGCCTGGACATCGCCGGACATGGGGACGGGCGGATCGAAGTGGAGGATGTAGCGGGATTCTTCGTCGGACCAGAGAGCGTAGCCGGGGATGACGGCGGCTCCGGTGCGGGCGGCGAGGCGGGCGAAGGCGGAATCGACGCAGGCGGGGCGGCCGAAAAAGTCGATGAAGATGCCGCGATCGGCGGTGACGTTCTGATCGATGAGGATGCCTACGGCTTCGTTGCGATGGAGGGCTGCGATGAGCGGGCGGAGGAAGTCCTTGCCGCGGCCGATGAGTTTGTTGCCGGAGAGCGTGCGGTAGCTGCTGGCGATTTCGTCGAGGATGGGGTTGTCGAGGGGGCGGACGACGAAGCTCATGGGCTCGGCCATCAGAGCGTGGGCGAAGGCGGAGAACTCCCAGTTGCCGAGGTGGGCGGTGGCGAAGAGGACGCCTTTGCCGGAGCGTTTGGCGGCCTCGAAATGTTCGAAGCCTTCATAGCGGATCATGCTGTGGATATTGGACTTGCCGATATCCGGAAACCTCGCCAGCATGGCTACAACGCGAGCCAGCGACTCGAAGCAGCCATCTATGATTTCGGCGTGGGGGATGCCGGGGAGAGCGAGGTCCAGATTGCAGTCAGCGACGCGGCGGAGCCTGGGTAGGATGCGGTCTACCAGGCGGAAGGCAGTCAGCGCGGTGCGGGGGGCTCGGCGGAACAGGACCAGCAGCGCCCGGACGAGGGCGGCCTCGGCGTGGTTGCGGAGATGGGTTCGTCGCGCCAAACCGCTATTCTATCCAGCCGCCGGCCAGGACGAGATCAGAATCGTACATGACGGCGGCTTGACCGGGGGTGACGGCGCGCTGGGGCTGATCAAAGCGGACCTCCACGCGGGCCGGGTCGGCCGTGGGGTAGAGCGTGGCCGGGGCGGGCTGGTGGCGGTTGCGGATCTTGACTTGGGCGGGGCGCGGCTCGGTGATGGGGGCAATGGAAACCCAGTTGACGTCTTTGGCGATGAGGGCGGCTCTCAGGAGCTCGTCGTTGTGACCGACAACTACCTGCTGAGTGAGCGAGTTGGTGGCAATAACGTAAAGCGGTTCATGATCCGTAGTTTTCGGCGAAACGTGCAGGCCCTTGCGCTGGCCAACGGTGAAGTGATGCACGCCGTCGTGGGCGGCGAGGACGTTGCCGGCGGTGTCAACGACTTCGCCCTGCACGGCATCGCGACTGATGCCCTGCTCGGCGAAGTAGGCGTCGATAAAGGCGGCGTAATCGCCATTGGGGACGAAGCAGATCTCCTGGGAGTCGTGCTTGGTGGCGGTGGCGATGCCGAGCGAGGCGGCCAGGACGCGCACCTCAGGCTTGGTCATGTGGCCGAGCGGGAAGAGCGTGCGAGCCAGTTGCTCTTGCTGGAGGCCGAAGAGGAAGTAAGTCTGGTCCTTGCCGAGGTCGCGGCCCTGGCGCATTTCGTAGCGGCCGGAGCGCTCGTTGTAGTTCACGCGGGCGTAGTGGCCGGTGGCGATATGGCTGGCGCCGACCCCATCCGCCATCTCAAGAAACTGATCAAATTTGACGTGGTTGTTGCACAAAGTACAGGGGATAGGCGTACGGCCGTGCAGGTACTCTTCCACGAATGGGCGGACCACGGTCTGCTCGAACCGGTCTTCGAAGTTCACGACGTAGTAAGGGATGTCGAGCTGGGCGGCGACCGCGCGGGCATCGTAGACGTCATCGAGCGAGCAGCAGCGACCGGTGGCAGGACCCTCAGACTGCAGTTGCGGCAGGCGGCGCTGATTCCAGAGCTGCATGGTCATGCCGACCAGAGCGCGGCCCTCGCGCTTGAGGAGCGCGGCGACGGTGGAGGAATCTACCCCGCCGGACATGGCTACGGCGATGAGCTCGTCAGGCATTGGTATAGACCGGGGAGAGCTTGCGGAGCCGGGCGACCGCTTTTTCCAGCGTGTCGAGGAGCGTATCGACCTGCTGCTCGGTGTTGAAACGGCCCAGGGAGAAGCGCATGGAGCACTTGGCTTGCGCCGGCGTGAGCCCCATGGCTGTGAGGACGTGCGAGGGATGGACGGCGCCGGAGGAGCAGGCCGCACCGGTGGAAACAGCGATACCGGCGAGATCCAGCGCGATGACAAGTGATTCTCCCTCAATGCCTTCGAAGCGAATATTCGAGGTATTGTTCATGCGAGGCGCGGCGGCGGAGTTCACAATTGCGTGGGGGATGCGGGCCAGGATGCCCTGCTCCAGCCGGTCGCGGAGCGCCTTCACGTTGGGCAGCGGCAGGGCTGCCGCGGCGCCAAGGGCGGCGATGCCGGCGACGTTCTCCGTGCCGGCGCGGCGCTCGCGCTCGTGGCGTCCGCCGTGGAGCATAGGGGCGAGCTTGACGCCGTCGCGGACGTACAGCGCGCCCACTCCCTTGGGACCGTTGAACTTGTGGGCGGTGATGGAGTAGAGATCCACGCCGAGCTCGCGGACATTCACAGGCATCCGGCCGGCGGCCTGGACTCCGTCGGAATGGAAGAGAATGCCCTCATGGCGCACCAGAGTCTGGATGGCGCCGGTCTCGTTGTTGGCGTGCATGACGGAGACGAGGCGGGTATCGGGCCGCAGGGCGCGGCGGATGTCGTCGGGATCAACGAGGCAATCGGAGGAGACGGGCACGACGGTGCAATCGCCGTGCGCGTGGGCAGCGGAGAGGACGGCTGGGTGCTCGATCGCAGTGGTGACGATGTGGCCCGGCCCGGCGCCGAAGATGGCTAGGTTATCGGCCTCGGTGCCGCCGGAGGTAAAGACGATCTCCTTAGGGTCGCAGCCGAGCAATTGGGCGACCTGCGCGCGGGCCGTCTCCACGCAGCGGCGCGCCTCCTGGCCGGCCCGGTGGATGGAGGACGGGTTGCCGTAGACCTCCGCCTGTACCTGCTGGAGGACGGCCAGTACTTCCGGCGCTATGGGTGTTGTTGCGTTGTTGTCGAAATAAAGCACGTGAGCCCCGCTATTCTAAGTTTAACAGGCATGTCTACAACTACCCGTTCCGGGCTCATCACTTTGCTTACTGACTTCGGCACCGAGGACCACTTCGTGGGCGTCATGAAGGGCGTCATTGCGGGCATCGATCCGGCGGCGCGTGTGGTGGACATCACGCACGAGGTGGGGGCGTATCAGGTGGGGCAGGCGCGGTTTCTGCTGGGGCGGAGCTGGCCCTATTTCCCGAAGGGGACGGTGCATCTGTGCGTGGTGGATCCGGGTGTGGGGACGACGCGGCGGCCGATTGTAGTGGAGGCGGGGGGGCACCTGTTTCTGGGGCCAGACAACGGGGTCCTCACCGATTTGCTGGCGGTGAAGGGTGCCAAAGCCCGGGCGCTCACGCAGGCGAAGTGGTTGTTGAAGAATATCTCGCAAACCTTTCATGGCAGGGATGTTTTTGCTCCGGCTGCGGCTCATCTGACGAAGGGTGCAAAAGCCTCCGAGGCGGGACGGTTGATAGAGGACGCGCTGCGGCTGTCGTCCGGCTCGCCGCAGCGGACGGGACGGCGATTCTGGAGCGGCGAGGTGGCGCACGTGGACCGCTTCGGCAATCTGATCACGAACCTGGCGGCGGCGGAGTTCCTACCGCTGGCGGTGAAAGGATTGGCGTTGAAGGTGGGGCTGACGGAGGTGTGCAAGCTGGTGCGGAGCTATGCGGAGGCGGCGGAGGGGGAAGTGGTGCTGATCACCGGCAGTAGCGGCAATCTGGAGGTGGCGATGAACCAGGGCTCGGCTGCGCGGAAACTCGGCGTGGGGTTGGGCTCGCCGGTGGAACTGGAGGTCTGGTAGATGCCGGAGTTGCCGGAGGTAGAGGCGGTGGTGCGCAAGCTGAGGATCGCCGCGCCATGGGGCGTGGTGGCCTCCTGCGGGCAGTACCGGCCGACAACGATGAACAAGGCGGAACTGGCCATCGGGCACCGTATAGAGGCCGTGGAGCGTCGTGGCAAGAACATCCTGGTGGGGCTCTCGGGCGGGGCGTTTCTGCGGGTGCATCTTAAGATGACTGGCAACTGCCTGGTGCTGCCGGACGTGCGGCTGCGGGCGGCGACAGTGCGGGCCTGGTTCGGACTGGAGGACGGCCGGGGGCTGGTGCTGGACGACCCTCGCGCATTGGGCCGCATCTCGTTCCACGAAGAGAGCGAGCGGGCGGAGCTATTTGCCGCGCTGGGCCCGGAGCCGGACGATGCGGCTTTCACGGCGGCCCACCTGACGGCGGCCGCGCGCCAGACGGTGAAGCCCATCAAGCTGCTGCTGATGGAGCAGAAGGCTGTGGTCGGATTGGGCAACATCTACGCGGCCGAGGCGCTGTTCCAGGCGGGCATCGATCCGAAGAAACCGTCGTCGCGAATCAGCGGGCCGAAGCTGCGCGCGCTGCATGGGGCGATTGTCGAGGTTTTGCGCATTGCGTTAGACTCGGCAGTAGCCGCTTACGAACAGCCGGGCGGCTTTGCGGAGGGCGAGAATTTCCCGGTTGCGGTTTATGGGCGTGAAGGGGAACCGTGTTTCCGCTGTCAGAGTGTGATCCGCCGCATTCCGCAGGGCGGGCGCTCGACGTACTATTGCCCGCGCTGCCAAAAGTGACAATCACCTATGAGCGAGACGACAAAAACAAACTCCCGAGCCGCCGAATTCCGGCAAATGCTCACGCACCGCGCGATCGTGGCCGATGGCGCAATGGGAACGATGCTCTACGCCCGCGGGATCTTCATCAACCGCTGCTTCGATGAGCTGAACCTGACCACGCCGCAGATGGTGAAGGAGATTCACCAGGAGTATGTGCGCGCCGGGGCGGAAATCATCGAGAGCAACACCTACGGCGCGAGCCGGGTGCGGCTGGCGTCCTTCAACATCGGCGACAAGGTGGCGGAGATCAACCGGGCGGGCGTGCGACTGGCGCGCGAAGCGGCGTCGGAGCGCAGCGATGTGTACGTGGCCGGCGCGATGGGGCCGCTGGGCGTGCATCTGGAGCCGCTGGGTCCCACCTCGTTCGCCGAGGCGCGCGAACTCTTCCGCGAGCAGGTGCAGGCGCTTGTGGATGAGGGCGTGGACCTGCTGGTATTTGAGACCTTCTCCAGCCTGCACGAGCTGCGCGAGGCGCTCTCCGCGGCGCGCGAAGTAGCGGGCCCGGAGATGGTGATTGTGGCGCACGTCACTATCGATGACGAGGGCAATCTGCACGACGGCACGTCCACAGAGACGTTCACGAAGTTTCTGGACGAATCGCCGGCCGACGTCATCGGGCTGAACTGCTCGGTGGGTCCGAAGGCGATGCTGGAGACGCTGGAACGGATGATGACGTTCACGTCGAAGCCGACCTCGGCCATGCCCAATGCGGGCCACCCGACGAAGGTGGAAGGGCGCAACATCTACCTGAGCTCCCCGGAATACATGGCACAGTATGCACGGCGCATGCTATGGGCGGGCGTGAAGATTGTGGGTGGCTGCTGCGGCACGACGCCGGAGCACATCAAGAGCATCAAGAGTGAGGCGCGATCCTTGCAGCCGGGCCTGCAAAAGCTGCAGGTGACGGTGGAGGAGCAGAAGGACAAGCCGCACGTGATGGAGAAGGTGCCGGTGGCGAAGAAATCGTCGCTGGGCGCCAAGCTCGCCGCCGGCAAGTTCGTGGCGTTTGTCGAGATCCTGCCGCCGCGCGGCGTGGATGCGGCCAAAGAAATTGCGGGTTCAAAGCTGTGCAAGGACGCCGGCATTGACGTGATCAACGTGCCGGATGGGCCGCGGGCCAGCGCGCGAATGAGCGCTCAGGTGACGTGCCAGTTGATTGAGCGCGACGCCGGCATCGAAACGGTGCTGCACTTCTGCTGCCGCGACAGGAACATCCTGGGCATTCAATCCGAGCTGCTGGGCGCGCACGCGGCGGGCATCCGGAATCTGATCTGCATCACCGGCGATCCGCCGCGCATGGGCGCGTATCCGGATGCGACGGCGGTATTCGACGTGGACGCCATCGGGCTGACGAATATCGTCAACAATCTGAACCACGGGCTGGACATCGGCGGCAATCCGATGGGCTCGCAGACCGCGCTGCTGCTGGGCGTGGGCGCTAACCCGGGCGCGCTGAATATCGAGGAAGAGATCCGGCGCACGGAATGGAAGGTGCAGGCCGGGGCAGAATATATCGTGACGCAACCGGTGTTTGACCTGCGGCAGATCGAGAATTTCCTCAAGCGCATTGAAGGCTTCCGGATCCCGGTGATCGCCGGCATCTGGCCGCTGACCTCCTATCGCAACGCCGAGTTCATGGTGAACGAACTGCGCGTGCCGGTGCCGGAGGAGTTCATGGAGCGCATGCGCGTGGCCGACAGCCCCGAGAAAGCGCGGGCCGAGGGTGTACGGATTGCGCAGAAGATGGTGCAGGACGTGCGTCCGATCGTGGACGGGGTGCAGTTGAGCGCTCCATTCGGACGTTACAGTATGGCAATCGAGGTTGCCGAGGCCATCGGGTCGCGCTAGACTCGTCTATTCTCCGCGGGAGTTTTCGTGGCGACCGACCTTATTGAAATCGACCAGGAACAGCCGAGTGTAGAGGCGATTGAGCGCGCGGCGGTGGCACTGCGGCGCGGGGAGGTGGTGGCGATCCCCACCGACGCCCTGTACACGCTGGTAGCCGATCCGTTCAACCTCCATTCCGTGGGCCGCGTCTTCGCCGCCAAGGGGCGGGAGGCGCAGCGCTCGCTGCCGCTGCTGGTGAGTGATTTCCTGATGGCCGAGGATCTGGTGAAGGAGTTGCCGGACCGCTTCTACATGCTGGCCCGGCGATTCTGGCCGGGTCCGCTGACCATTATTGTGCCGGCGTCGGCGAAGGTCCCTCTGAAAGTGACGGGGAATACGGGGAGGCTGGCCCTGCGGCAATCCAAATCGCGCACGGCGCAGGCGTTGATCGAGTTTCTGGGGCAGCCGCTTATCGCCACCAGCGCCAACGTGAGCGGCCAGCCGACGTGCCAGACGGGGATTGAAGTTTTCGGGACGATGGACGGCCGGGTGGACCTGGTTCTCGACGGCGGCAGCTGCATCGGCGCCGGCTCGACGACGGTGGATATCACCGAGCCCTACTGGCGGATGATCAAGGAGGGCGGCGTCCCTGAGAAAGAGATCGCGGAGTGTCTGCGGCGGACTTGATTTCGGGAACCGCGTGTTATCCTGACTGCGAGGGGCGTTCCTGCGGGGCAGGCGCTGGTTTCTATAATTGATCCGTAGCTCGTGAATCCGGAGTTCTACTCGAACAATGGCGCTGGTGAGCATGCTCCGCAAGGAGAAGCCTAAAGGCGTCCGGAGGACTCCCCCCATATGAAAATAGGGGTCGATTCCGAGGCCGGCGCGGCTATTGTGGTGCGCTCCTTCTTCCTGCTCTCATGAAAATTCTGTTCATCGGCGACATTTTCGCCTCACCCGGGCGGCGCATCGTCGCCGAGAATCTCCAGCGCATCATCAGCGAAGAGAGAATCGACCTGGCCATCGCCAACGCGGAGAACTCCGCCGGCGGCTTCGGCATCACGCCAAACGTGGCGCAGGAGCTCTTCTCATTGGGCCTGGACGTGTTGACCACGGGCAACCACATCTGGGACAAGCGCGAAATCTACGACTATCTGCCGAGGGAGCCGCGCCTGCTGCGGCCGGGCAACTACGTCTCTTCCCTGCCCGGCACCGGGCTCTACCTGGGCAAGGCGCGCAACGGCGTGCAGTACGCGGTGATGAATCTACAGGGCCGCGTGCACCTGCCGCCGATCGAGTGCCCGTTTCTGAAGGTGGACGAGTATCTGGCGGCCGTGCCGGATAGCGTGACTGTGCGATTCCTGGATTTCCACGCCGAGGTGACCAGCGAGAAGATCGCGATGGGCTGGCATGTGGACGGACGCATGACGGGCGTGGTGGGCACGCACACGCACATCCCGACGGCCGACGCGCGCGTGCTGCCGAAGGGCACCGCGTATCAGACCGATTGTGGGATGACGGGACCATATGACAGCGTAATTGGCGTCGAGAAGAAGACGGTGATTCAGAAGTTCCTGACGCAGTTGCCGATGCGCTTTGAGGCGGCCAAGGGGATGGTGGAGTTGCACGCCGTGATCATCACGCTGGACGAGACGTCGGGCCGGGCGACGGGAATTCGGCCTTACTCGATTATCGAGGGCTGAGCGTGGAGGCAGCGGTTTTCAGGCGAGTACGGCGCCCGTCTGCGCCGTGTCGTAGCCGGCGAGCACTTCCAGCCGGCGGCGCAGGCTGGCGCGCTGCAAGGCATCGAGGAAGCTCTGCACGGATGGAGTCTCCATTGTCGAGCGGCGCATGACAAAGTCGTACCTTTCACTTTGCAGCGGGACGAAGTGGAGCCCGAATGCCTGTGCGGCGGAACGGGTGGCAAGGCAGCAATCTGCTTCGCCGGCGAGGACTGCGTAGGCGGCGGCGAGATGGCCGTAGGCGACGCGGTCGTACCCCGATACTTTTTTGGCGGGGATGCCGGCCGTTTCGAGCAGGCGGTCCACCAGGGCGCGGCTGCCCGAGCCGGGCTCGCGATTCACAAAGCGGACGGATTTTCCGGCGAGATCGGTAGCGTGTCTGATGCCCTCGGGATTGCCGGCGGGGGTCACGAATCCCTCCTCCCAATGGGCGAAGGTGACGATCGCGAAATTCTCACCGGGAAACTCGCTCCGGATATACGGCAGGTTGAATTCGCCGGTTGCGGGATCCTTGAGATGGCAGCCGGCGATGTGGACCTTGCCTTCCTTCAACCACTTTAGGGCGAGTTTGCTGGACGCGGCAGCCGAGACGGGCTCGATCCCGCTCAGCTTCTCCACGATGCGCGACAGCAGCCCGATAGCGGGATCGCAGCCCGCGAGAACCAGTTGTTTCCTGGATCGCTGCTCCTCCGAAAACACCACCAGTTCGGCAATGCCGCATACGCGCCCGGATTTCGAAATCACGCCATCGGCTTCCGGCAGGTAGGCGGGCGAGGCATAGACAGGAATGGCGACCAGGCGTTCGCCGATCTGGCAGACCCGGACGGGCTGGCCTTTGCTGACGGCTCTGGAGCTGAGTAGTTCGGCCGGCACTGATCCGGCAGCGTCCGGTCTCGTGGCACTGAGAGAGAACAAATCCTCGACTGACACTTCGAGTTCGCGTGCGAGCTTGAGGGCCACCTCGGTATTGGGGATGAAGGTGCCGGCCTCGATGGCGTAGATCGTCTGGCGGCTGACGCCAGCGCGGAGCGCCAGTTGCGCCGCGCCCAGGCCGCGGCTTCGCCGTGTGGCGCCCAATTGATTGTGAACTTCCGGATGCATGACGACCTCAGAATTGTAGCTTGAGAACGAACTCGTAGACGCGCGGGTCCAGCGCGGTGGTGATACTGCCGAACGCGGCGTTGCCGAAACTGCCATTGGGGTTGCCCAGCGGCGGCGTGTTGGCTGTGTTGAAGGCCTCGGCACGAAACTCGGCACGCAGGCGCTCAGTCAGGGGGAAGGTCTTGCCGAGCATCAGGTCCAGCGTCCGGTAGGGTGGACCGACCACCGGGTTGCGCGAGCTGTTACCGATGGTGAATTGCGGCGCCTGGGCGAACGCGGCCGTATTGAACCAGCGAGCGGTGCTCTGCTGATCCGTGGACAGAGTGGGGTTAGCGAGACGGTTAGGCCGTTGGATGCCGAATCCGGCGAACGCGTTCAGATTCGTCGCCTGAGTGACGGCGAGGGGGCTGCCGGATTGGGCGCGGGCAATACCGGCGATCTGCCAGTGTCCGAGGAACCGGGCGCGGCCGCGGCCGGGCGGCAGTTCATAGACGAATCCGGCCGACAGGATGTGAGGCACGTTGCCGGTGGATACGTCCTTTTCCAACCGCTTGTTGAAGCTATCGGCGGCCTGGAAGTTGGCGACGGGACCAGTGAGGACGGCGGAATCGAAGACAGCGCCGGCATCGTCGATCAGTCGGGAGAGCGTGTAGGCGGCAGTGAAGGTGAGGCCCTGCGAGAATCGCTTTTCCACGCGCGCCTGCAGCGAGTGGTAGGTGGAGTGGCCGATGTTGTTGCGGTAGAGGGTGACGGTGGTGAAACGTGGATAGGGACGCAGGAGCTGCCCTCTGGCGATGGTGGCCGTGCCGAGCGAGGTATTGGCCGGGATCTGGCCAAAGTAGGGATTTGCCACCTGCTGTGTGAGTTGGGAGCCCAGCGCCAGTTGCTCGACGGTCAGTTGGTTCAGATTCGCATCCGGCACGCCGAGCCGCGTCAACTTGGAGCCGAGATAACCGGTCTCCACGCTCCAGTTCTGGCCGAATGTCTTCTGTAGGGTGAGATTCCACTGTTGGGCGTACCCGCTGCCGTTGCCGCGTTGCGCGCCGAAGACGCCCTGCCCGAGGCCGGCATCGGGATTGGCGGTCTGCGGTTGCACCGTAGGTCCGCGGGAGAGAACGAAGGCCGGATTGAGATTGTCGAGAGTCTGCTGCCCCAGTGTCTGGATGAAGGGGAACAGGGGTGTGGTGAAGGGTGTGGTGATACCTGCCTGCTCGATCCATGTGAGTCCATAGCCGGAGCGGAGGACGAGCGAATCCGTCAGCAGGACGGCCAGGCCGGCACGCGGCGCGAAGTTCGTCTTTTCCAACTCGCGCGCGGACCGCGACAAACCGGCGGCACCCAGGTAGTCGAGTTTTTGTGTCCCGAGATTGAAGACGGCGCCGCGATCGTTGACGACGGTGGAGGGGAAGTTGAGCGTATAGCGCACGCCCAGGCTTAGCGTGAGGCGGCGGTTCAGGCGCCAGTCGTCCTGGAGGAAGAACTCCGCGATCTTCGCACGCGGCTTGAGTACCTCCGGCTGAGCATCGATGCTGAAGCGGCCAACCTGACCGATCAGGAAAGATGCGAAACTGCTGCCGGTGTTGGCTGTGACGGATCCAGCCGGCGTGAGCCCCCCGGTGAAGATATTGGTGAACTGGAAGTTACCGGTGGGGCTGGCGGGCTGCACGATATCGAGCGATTCGAGCCGGACGTCGACGCCCAATTTTAGGCTGTGCCGGCGCCACACGCGGGAGTAGTTGTCGATGAACTGAGTAACCGACGTATTGAAGGTGGAGTTGGCGCTGGACGGCGGACCGAGTTGCTGGAGACCCACGATGTCGTAGGTAGGCAGCGCGCCGGCGAAGGAACTCGTGGGGATGTTGGGAATCAACGTCGTCTGACCGACGGGCTGGCCGGTCTGGAGGGCAGAGCGCGCGAACTTCCGGCGCGTGTAGCCAAAGCGGAGCTGATTGACGGCGGCGGGCGTGAGGTTCCAGCTATGTTCGGCCACGACGCTGTCGGCGCGTGTGAGAGTGTCGCCGATGACACCGGTCGTGAGGTTGCCGCTGCCATCGGGGAGCGGGGTGGTGGGGCGGCTGTCGTCACGAAGGAACGAGTAGCGGCCGAAGAGGCGGTGTCGGACGGCAATGTAGCGATCGATGCGGCCATCGAACTGATCGGCCACCGTGTCGTCGTTGCCGAGACGTCGGTAGTTGTTGGCGGCCGCTTCGGCGCCCGTGGCGGTGAAGACGTTGGGCGCGGGGTAGCGGCCGACGACGGCTTGGGCGGCAGGGTCGAACCGGCCGGAGGGTAGCGTATTGGCCGGGAACGGATCGCGCACGTAGGCGGTGTCGGTGCGGCGCGTGGTGGAGGGATCGAAGAGGGCGGTGGTGAAGACGCCGCGCTGCTGGGCCGATAGAGGAATGGTGCTGGTTCGAATCACGCCGGTATTGAGGCGTGTGCCCTGCCAATCGGCGAAGAAGAATGTCCTGTTTTTCTGAATGGGGCCGCCGAGGGCAAAGCCGTATTGGTTTCGCCGGAAGCGGGGCTTGGGGCCGCCGGTGGCGAAGAGGTTTCTGGCATTCAGCTTCTCGTTGCGAAAGAACTCGAAGAGGCTGCCGTGGAGCTCGTTCGAGCCGGACTTTAGGTTCACCATGATCACGCCGCCGTTGGACCGGCCATACTCAGCGGAGTAGCTGTTGGTCTCCACGCGGAACTCGTCGATGGCGTCGATGATGGGATAGAAAGCGATCTGTCCGGGCTCCGGTTGGAGGACGCTGATGCCGTCGTAGATGTACTCACTGACGCGCGGGCGGCTGCCATTGATGCGGGGGAGCAGATTGCCGGGAGGCAGGTTGACGCCGGGCGAGAGAGCGATGAGCGGGACGAAGTTGCGGCCGTCTAGCGGAAGCGCGACGACCTTCTTCTGATCCACCATAAAGCTGACCGTGCCGCGATTGGATTGCAGGAGCGGCGCGACGGCTGTCACTTCCACCGTTTCGGATGCGTTGCCCAGCTTCAAATCGACGTCCAGCGCGATGCGATCTCCCACGCGGAGCGTAATGCCGGTGCGTTGGAGCGGGGCAAATCCCGTCTTGAGAACGGTCACCCGGTATTGGCCGGCTGGCAGTGCAAGGAACTGAAAGAGACCCGCGGGGCCGGTAACCGCCGACGCGCGGAGCCCCGTTCCGGAGTTCGTCAATTCGATTATGGCCGACAGGACGGGTAGCCCGGATGGGTCTCGAACGACTCCCAGGAGCTCGGCCTTGGTGGACTGAGCGTGGGCTGAGAGGGCCAAAAGAAGTAGGGCGATGGCGGCACGGAGGGATGCGGGGTGCCGTCCTGTAGACATTACAATGTCATGCTAACACGACGCTCCAGTACGCATTGCGCCGGCGAGCGTAAAATCCCTTACGCGGCCGGCGAGGGCTGAGCCCGGAAGCGGCGCAGGCGGCGGAACAGATAGCCGGCGCCGAGGCCGGGGATGACGTGCATCATTATGTCGCAGGCCTCGCCGCTGGCAAATGGGACGTGATGCTTGGCTACTACACCATCGGCTTCAGGAAGAGCCCCGCACCGACCTTGGCCGCCTCCGAACCAGCGACGGGATGGAGGTAGTTTCGCTTGGTCTGGTCGCGCTCGATGACAACCGGTTCGACGGATACCTTGGTCCCCACCAGTTCGAGGAAGGAGGGCTCCATGTCCCGGTATTCGAGCCGTGCCCCTGTGCCCGAGCCGGCGACCCGGCGGTTGTTGGCGAAATAGCTGTCGATTACCTGGTAGTGGATGAGTTCGCGCGGCGCCGCCGGGGCTGGGGCTCCGCCCGGCCGGCCGCCGGGATTTCCGCCATCGGCAAGCGCAGAGGCTGCGCCCTGGTAGGTCCAGGCGTAGTTGCCGTTCGCGATCACATTGTTCCGATAGTCGAAGTCGCCCTTGATCCCGGCCGTCCAGACCCCGCTGCCGTACACGCCGTCGCAGAAGCAGTTGCGCATCGCGTGGCCGCCGCTGCCTCCGGTCCAGTAGACCACCGAGATCTTGAGACCCCGGAAGATGCAGTGATGCACGTTCACGCCATTCCCGTTGGCGATGACGGCGACGTGGTTGGGATTTGTCAGGTCGTCGCCGGCGAAGATGCACTGGGCGATTTCGAGGTCTTCCAAGTCGCGGCGCAGCCGGCTGACCGCGTAAAGGCGCTGGATCAGACCCGGCTTGGGAGTCTCGACTACAGGCAGGCCAAGAACCTTTAGACCCTGGATAGTGACGTGGCTGGTCTCGACCAGCATGCCATCGGCCGCGCCGCCCAGAGGGTCGGGCCGGCCATTCCAGGTTTTCGGGAGCGGCATGGTGTGGATGAGAGTGGGCATCCGCCCGGTGTGCCACTCGGGATCGTCCGGCAGCACCTCGGCGCGGATGGTCAGCCGGGCAGTCGTGGTGAAGGAGCGCCGCTCGGGCTTGAGCAGCGTGGTTTCGCCGATGACGTGGATGCCTTCGGTGAGAACGATGGTTAGCGCGCCATCGCCGGTGCTCTGATTGACCCGCCGGGCCGCCTCGGCCAGAGTGCGCAGGGGCGCCGATTTCGCGCCCGAATTCGTATCCGCACCGGTGGCTGGATTGACCCAGATTTCGCTGGGAGCCGCCGTTTGTGCGGAAAGGTGGCCGGTGCGGAAAAGGCCCGCTGCCGCCGCGGCTCGGAAGGTCGCCTGGACGGCTTGTCGTCTGCTGATCATGTTCGGAAGCTCTCCTGTCTTCTCGTTGGACGAAGACGAGAGGTCCAGTGTGAAAACCAAACTGACCGGGGACGGCGTCCTCAGGATTCGGGCGCTGAATCGCGGGACAGATCGAGTGTGGCGGCCAGGCGCCGCGCGAAGTCAACCGACGAGGCCCGCGGATGGCTGGTGCAATGCACCTGGAGCGCCCAGCGCGCCTCATCGACCCGCCGCACCATATCCCGGGTTTCCTGAAAGGAAGAGGGCGCAGCCGCGAAATCACACGAGTCTGGACGTATCTTGCCGGCCCGCAAGGCAGCGGGCATCTGCCGGTTGCACCGGCACGGGGCGGTATCTGATGCGAGACCGCAGTAGTTTCGGGTAAACGTGAGAATGGCGGAGCGCGCGTGTTGCAGGCGTTTCCGGAACAGGCTTGGTGAAATCTCTAGGGCGTCCGCGGCCTCAGGCCCCGGTAGTTCCATGATCTCGCCGAGCACGTACGCCAACCGGTGCGGCCGGTCGATACACTGCAGCATGGCCAAGGTACAACCGACCTTGACCTCTTCAATGAGCAGCGACCGTTCTGTTTCCGCTGGCGCCTCCAGGCCGAGTCCACTCGTGAGGTCCTCGGAGAATCGCTCGAAGCTGAGGTGCATGCGCTCCACGGCGCTCCTCTTCACATCCAGCACGTAGTTCACCGCGATCCGGTACGCCCACGTCTTCAGCTTGCTGCGAAAATCGAACTGCGAGAGATGAGTCACAATCCTGACGAGGATCTCTTGGGTGGCATCCTCGGCGTCCTCGCGATTGCAGAGCATGCGCAGGGCAAGGCCGTAGATGTCCCCCTGGATGGCTCTGACGAGCCGATCGAGCGCGTCGCGATCTCCGTCTATCGCGTGCCGGGCTTCGTCTTCGAGCGCCACGGGAGTTGATTCGCTTCGTTCGTTCATTGTCTGGAACACTCCCCTAACGTGCCACGTTCCAGGGCGATTGGGCTTGGGAGGAGCCGCTGCAGTGGTCATCCTCCCGAGCCGCTTGTACCGGCGGACTCCTACCGTCTTTCGCTCGACGGAGGCACCAAGCCCTTTAGGCGCAGGTACGTCACGATGTTGCCGTAGTGTTCGTTGTTGTGCGCGGTATTGAAAGACAGCACGGTCACCTTCGCCTGTTCGGCGCCGAAGAGCTTCACTGTCGCGGCAGCCTGGGCGTCGGTCATGCCATCGTAGGCCTTGTCGCAGTAGGCAAACCCGTCCTTCAGCGCCTGCACCAGGTCCGCTTTTGCCGTTTTGGACTTCTCAACGCCCGGTGCGGGGTTGGGCGTGCCCAACACTGCCGAGCAGAACAGGTACTGGGCATCGGCGACATGTCCGATCAACTGACCGAAGCTGCGCACCTCCGGGGTGGGCTTGAAGGAGTAGTTCTCCTCGGGCATCCGCTCAGCGGACCGGATGATGTTGTTCTTAATCATGTTGTGGAGGAACTTCTGCCCCCCAGATACAGGGTTCTGCGCGGCGGCTGGCGTCTGCGCACTCAATGCGGTGACGGAGAGCGCCATTGCCGCAATCATCAAGGGTGTCTGTCTCATTTCACGGTTTCCTTTCCTTATTCAAACGACGGATCCGCCTCGTCTGGTTCTGTTCCCGGGTGACGGGGGTCACTCTGACACCCGCAAGTTCGTGAAGTGCGCTTCGGTACCGACGCCGATCCACAGAGCCACTGCGCCCTGGCTATCTCCCAGTTTCAGGTCATTCACCACAAGGACAGGCTGGGCAGCGCCATGCACATAGAGTCGCGCCTTATTGCCGCTAACTTCAACCTTGACCTTGGTCCACTCACCTGGAATCAGGTCTACATACGATTCGTACTTTCCCGGTGTCTCCTTCCGCAGACGGCTCCACTCAAAGTCCGGGAACGAGATGTATTGCGCCGAGTGATTCCGCCGCAACTGATCGTCTGCCCGGCCGTTGGTGGGGCGGAGATAGAAACATTCGTATTGCGAGGCGCCGGAGGCCACGCGGAAGGCCACGCCAACAAACCCGCGGGCATCGGCGAACGTGCCGCCGGCGCGCGGCTTGCCACTGAGCTCCAACTCGATGGTCCCGTTGTGAAACACGGTGTCTGGAAGCACAATGATTCCGCCGCCCGCGGCTGACTTGCCGGCCGCGAACGCCGCGTCCGAAGCCGCCGAGGGTATCGCCCGAATGGCCTTGCGGCCCTGATACGTCGTCGCCTCCATGGTTACGTCGCGCGGCTGCAACCCTTTTGGCGAGTCCAAGGCGAAGGTCTGGCCGGCACAGATGCCGGGGAGAAGCGCCGCTGCGGTGAGGCCGGCAGTCACCAGGAAGAGCGGACTTCTGAGGATCATGCTCTTTTGACGACTGGCGGGGATAATTTGTGACGGTTGCCGCGCACTTTTTCGTTCCGGGCGTAGAACACCGCCGGCAATCGCGTGAAGTGACGATATTGCGAGGATGAGCGGCCTGCCGCTGTCGTTGTAGACTCACTGCATTAAGGTGCAGCCCATACGGCCGCCAGAGCAGCGGCAGGCCACGCTCGAATCCTGGAAGGAAATTGCCAGCTACTTTGGGGTCACGGTGCGGACCGTGCAGATGTGGGAGGAGTCGCGCGGATTGCCGGTAAAGCGGCTGTTCGGGCCTCGCGGGCGTGTTCGAGCGGAGGTGGAAGAACTCGAGGCGTGGAAGCTGCAAGTCGAGACGGGCGGGCGGCTGCCTGAGAGTCCCGCCAAGCCCGGTGCGAGGCGTGGCTTCGCCATCGGTCTGATCGCTGTGGTGGTGCTGGGCATCGCGGGTTGGGCTATGCTGCCGAGAGCAGGCGAGCCGGCCCGGTACGAGTCGAAAGGCGCCGTGCTGATTGTCTATGATTCGCACGACCGGGAAGCATGGCGGTATCCATTCCCCTCCCCGCCAGAACCGGAGGAGGCACGGCGCAAGGCCAGCGTTTCCCTTCCGAGGTTTGTTGATACGGACGGCGACGGCCAGCAGGAGCTCATCTTCCCGGCCGGCGTCGATCTCGGGACTTCAGCGAGTGATACGGTCTACTGCTTTGATCGCCGCGGCAATCTCCAGTGGAAGTTCCAGCCGGGGCGGATTGTCAGGAGCCGCAAAGACATTTTCCGGAACGTATATGTCAGCGACTGGCTCATTCCACTCCCCGCACCCGATGGCCCCGGCGCGGAACTGCTGATTGGCTCACACCAGACGCCGGACTATCCGAGCCAGGTGGCTGCGCTAGACCGGAACGGGAACGTAGTGCGCGACTATTGGCACTCGGGCCACCTGCGAACCGCGACTCTGGGCGACTTGGAGAAGGACGGCCGGGCCAAACTCTACCTGGCGGGAGTCGGGAATGGCGAACTCAGGACTGAGATTGTCGTGCTGAATGCCAGGGCCTTTAGTGGGGCATCGAAGGAGCGGGCCCAGAAGTGTCAGTTGCTCGACTTGGGGCCGCCTCAGGAGATTGCACGCGCGGCGCTGCCCAATTCCCTGCTGAGTTCCGTGTTTCTCGCCTACAGACTGCCCGGCACACTGTACCTTTTCGCCGAAGAGCTCTCGGTCCGCACCATCGAAACGCCCGAAGGGTCTGGGGCGCTGGTCGAGTACTGCTTTGGTCCACGCCTGATTTTCCGTTCAGCCGAGCCGGGAGACACGGCTCTGCCCGCCTACCGGCGTTTGATCGCCGAACGCAGGCTCCCGGCCGACGCGTGGGCACGGGACCCGATCCGCAGATCGAATTTCTGACGCCCTGGCGCGACTAATCCTCGTCGTGCTGCGTGGCGAGCTTGTTGACGACGCCGAGGTCTTCCAGAGTCGTCACGTCGCCGGACACCGAATGCGACGTGACAATCTCGCGCAGCAGCCGCCGCATGATCTTGCCGCTGCGCGTCTTGGGCAGTGCCTCGGTGAAGCGGATCTCGTCCGGCCTCGCGAACGCGCCGATCTCGTGGGCGACCCATTTGCGCAGGTCCTGCCCCAGTTGGTGATGATCCCAATTACCCTGCTTCAGCGTGACGAAGCAGCAGATCGCTTGGCCGGTGATCTCGTGGGGCTTGCCCACCACGGCGGCCTCGGCGACGGCGGGGTGCCCCACCAGCGCGGATTCCACTTCCATCGTCGAGAGCCGGTGGCCGCTGACGTTCATCACGTCGTCCACGCGCCCGAGGATCCAGAGATAACCGTCCTCATCGCAACGGGCCGCGTCGCCGGTGAAATAGACTCCGGGCAGGCGACCGAAGTACTGCTGCTCAAAGCGCTCTGGATCGCCCCAAATATTGCGGATCATGCCCGGCCACGGGCGCTT
This sequence comes from Paludibaculum sp., assembly GCA_036504135.1. Classification (GTDB taxonomy): domain Bacteria; phylum Acidobacteriota; class Terriglobia; order Bryobacterales; family Bryobacteraceae; genus Paludibaculum. The sequence goes on along the minus strand of DASXVP010000011.1, from coordinate 235,530 downwards.
GATGATGAGGAAACCCTCGGCGTTGGTGGCCACGGGCTTGCCTTCGAAATCCACCACCTCGGTGAGAATGCCGGGCATGGGGAGCGTCCCTGAACCGGGCTTGAGCGGCACGGCGCCGGGCATCGGCGCGATCATGATGCCGCCGGTTTCGGTCTGCCACCAGGTATCGACAATGGGGCAATCATCTTTGCCGATGACGCGGTGATACCACTCCCATGCCGCGGGATTGATCGGCTCGCCCACGGATCCGAGCAGACGGAGTGACGACAGATCGTGCCGGTTGGGCAACTCCTCGCCCTGCTTGATCAGCGCGCGGATGGCGGTGGGCGATGTGTAGAGAATGCTCACCTTGTGACGGGCGATCAAGTCCCACCAGCGGTCCCAGGCGGGGTAATCGGGCGAGCCCTCATAGATCATGCAGGTGGCGCCGGCCGAGAGCGGGCCGTAGACCAGATAGCTATGTCCGGTGACCCAGCCGATGTCGGCGGTGCACCAGTAGACGTCGTCTTCCTTGAGATCGAAGACCCATTTCATCGTGCTGGTGACGTAGGTGAGGTACCCGCCGGTGGTGTGGAGGATGCCCTTAGGCTTGCCGGTGGTGCCGGAGGTGTAGAGGACGAAGAGCGGGTGTTCGGAATCGAGCTGCTCGGCGGGGCACTCGTCGGCGACGCCCTGGTCGAGATCGTGCCACCAATGGTCGCGGCCTTCGGTCATTGAACAGGGTTGGCCTGTGCGCAGAGTGGTCCGCCGGTAGACGATGACGTCCTTGACGCCGGGGCAATCCTTCACGGCTTCGTCGACGGCGTCCTTCAGGCGGACCTCTTTGCCACGGCGCCAGCCGCCATCGGCGGTGAGCACGATGCGGGCGTCGAGGTCATGAATGCGGGCCTTGAGGGCCTCGGCGGAGAAGCCGCCGAAAACGACGGAATGCGTGACGCCCAGGCGCGCGCAGGCCAGCATGGCCACCACGGCCTCGGGCACCATCGGCATGTAGATCATGGCGCGGTCGCCTGGCTGGCAGCCGCGGGCCTTCAGCACGTTGGTGAAGCGGCAGACCAGCCTGTGCAGCTCGCGATAGGTGATGACCCGCTGATCGCCGGGCTCGCCTTCGAAGATTATGGCGGCCTTGTCGCCGTGCTTGGCCAGGTGGCGATCCAGGCAGTTGTAGGCGGCGTTGGTCTTGCCGCCGACGAACCACTTCACGAACGGAGGGTTCCATTCGAAGGGATGGTTCCACTTCTCGAACCAGTGGAGCTCATTCGTGGCCTGGTCGGACCAGAAGGCCTCGGGATTTTCTTCGGCGCGGCGGTACAGCTCGCGGTAGGCCTCCATCGACGGCACATGGGCGCGGGAGGAGAACTCGTGGGTGGGTTTGAAAACTTCGTTCCCAGACATGGTTTTGAAGATGAGTTTAGCAAAGCAGGTAGAATCACGACTATGGGAAAAATTGACTGGAACCGTCCGGCGACCTACGAAGACGCCAACCTGATCCTGCGGCTGTATGAGGAGCGGCGCGAAGAGAAGCTGCGCGCGGCCCGCGCGTGGTTCGTCGGCGAATGCAAACCGACGTCCCTGGCCGATTGGCAGACGAAGTGCCCGCCCGGCTCCGGCATGAACGCCAACTACCGCATGGTGACTTCGTATTGGGAAATGGCGGCGAGCTTTGTGACCAGCGGCGTGCTGCATCCCGAGCTGTTCATCCAGAACTCGCTGGAGCATCTGATTGTCTGGGAGCGAATCCAGGGCATCGTACCGGAGCTGCGCCAGCTCAACAACGCGCCGCAGTTGCTGCGCAATCTGGAGACGGTGGCGGGCTGGGCGAAGGAGTGGCTCGGCCGGCAGGGCGAGGGCGTGTACGAGAGCTTCGCCGCGCGTTTCAAGGCTTGAGCAGTTGGCGGAGCACCCTGGCTCCGAGGAAGAGCGCGGCGGCGCCAGGCGGGGTGATGGGCGTGTCGTGGAGTTGCAGCGCCCGCACCAGATGCGCGTCGGATCCAAAAGGAACGACGCGCGCGCCGGGCTGAAACTCGGCGCCGAGCCGCAGGGAGGGCGGGCGATCGACAATCACCATCGTGCAGATCTCCGGCCGTAGGTTCAGCAGGTTGATGGCGATGCCGGTGAAGTAAATCCGCGCATCCTGGGGCGGGTCGAGGTCGTGCAACTCCTCACTGAGCTCGGTCCGCACAGTGTGGATCACCGAGTAGGGCGGCTGGAGCATCCCGGAGGGCACCACGTGGAGCTGCCCGGCTCGGTGCGGCATGCCCTTGGCCGCGATGGGGGCGAGCACGACCGAGTGGCCGGCCCGTTCGCGCAGGACCAGCAAAGTGGCCACGCCGATCGCCGCACAGCGCTTCGTGCCGTCCATCAGCGGCTGCCCCGTGCGGAGCGGCAGCCCCGGCACCCCTTCCATCAGTTCCAGTTCCATCGCCTCGCAGGTGTTCAGCGAATCGAAGTAGCTGCCGCACTTGGTATCGAGCCTGAGCCGGCCCGAGCAGCGCAGGCGCCGCATGGCGTAGATCTCGCCGTTGAACATCCTGCCCTTGGCAAAGCGAGCGTTGAGCTCCACCTCGCGCGGCGTCGCCGGGTCCAGCTCACCCAGGGCGCTGTCCGGATCACTCCATTGGGCCTTGGGCGCAGGCCAGCAGGCGACAGGGAACCGGACACGGGCTCGCACCAGCAACCGGGACGAACTGTATTCGCGGACGAGATAATCCTCAAACTGCTTCATTTTGGCAACCGTGCCACTAGGGTCTAGTCCGGGAGACACCTCAGGTGGAATCCTCCCTATTAGATCGCAGCGTTCGCACCGATAGAAGTCTTGAGGACGATCGAATGCTCTCAACAGGCAAGACGCGGGGCTGGGTGGCAGGGCTGCTCCTCCTCCAATGCCAGGTCAGCCAGGCCCCGTCTTCCTGGATCCGAGTCAGCGCGCCCGAGTTTTAGCTGCTGTGCAGCGGGACGCGCGGACTGCCGTAGAGGCGGCAGGGGAGTGGGAGGCGCTCCGTTCGGTTTGGCGTGCCGTCGCCCCGGTGCGCCAAACGGCGGAACCCGGCACCAGGCTGCCGCAAATTGCCTCATTCGCAGCCGAGCCGGAAAGCCAACCATTTCGAATTAACTCCTTCTCGTCCGCCACCGTGCCGCCGGCTCAGGGCAGGACACCAGAATCGGTGGGTCCGCTCAGCCATTCAGTTTTGGGGCCAGCCGCGGCGTCCAGTGCCGGCGCGCATGAGGTGGGCCGGGCGCCCTCCCCGCGCCAAGCCACGCACTAACCGCCTCCAGGAGCGGCGCGAATCATCAATGGTATTGTGAAGTCAGAGGCAGATACCCGCACGATGGCCTTCTCCGTTCGCGACCGTGGATACGGTCCACCGCCCATGAATCGCATGACGACAGCCGTCAAATGGCTGTTGATCGTCAACTGCGCCATCTTTCTGCTGAGCTTCCTGCTGGAGCGCACGCCGGTGGGCCAGATTTTCCTGCCCTTTGCCTTGGTGCCGCGCTCGGTCATCTTCTCCTTTGCCATCTGGCAGCCCTTCACCTACCTCTTCCTGCACAGCACCGCCGGATTCGGCCACATCCTCATGAACATGCTCACGCTGTGGATGTTCGGCACGGCGCTGGAAAGCGTCTGGGGCACGCGGCGGTTCCTGCAATACTACTTCTTCTGCGGCGTGGGCGCGGGCCTCTGCGTGGTGGTTCTCAATGCCATGTTCGGCTCTATGAACACGCGCACCATCGGCGCTTCGGGCGCCATCTATGGACTGCTGCTGGCATTTGGCATCCTGTTTCCGCGCTCCATCATCTACTTCTTCGGGCTCTTCCCCATTGAGGCGCGCTGGTACGTGCTGATCATGGGCGCAATCGTTTTCCTCAGCGCTCTGGGCGACAGCGGCGGCTCAGTGAGCCACTTTGCCCATCTGGGCGGGATGGCATTCGGGTATGCTTTTCTTAAGCTGGGGCTAGGCGCTGCGAAGGGCAGGGGTCCAGTGATTCGCTTCAGCCTGCGGGAAGAGTTCAACAGCCGCTACCAGGAGTGGAAGCTCCAGCGGGCCAAAAAGAAGTTCCAGGTGTATCTGAAGAAGCACGGCACCAAGCGCGACGATTGGATCAACTAACCGTTTGTAATCCGTCCGCAACCTGCCGGGGCCATTCTGACGTCTATTGTTCTGGGAAGGTGTATCCATGAGATTGTGTCGAGTCCTACCTCTCGTCCTAGCTGGCGTGCTGGTCACCGCCGGTTACCTTGGCGCTCAAGCGGGCCCTAAGAAGGAGAGCGGCGACACGGTCGCGCGGCCCAAGAAGAAGGGCGATGCCAAGGACGCCGAGAAGCCGCCGGAAACCGAAGGCGCCAAAATCCCCTCCCGCATCCAAAAGAAGGCGCCGGGTGAGGGCGGCAAAGCCGACGGCCCCACGTTCCGCAGCGACAACCTGACGGTCACCGTGGATGTCGGCGTGCTCGATAACCGAGGCAGGTTCATCCCGAACATCCCGGCCGGCAACTTCCGCATCCTCGAAGACGGCGTGCCGCAGAAGACGAGCGGATTCAGCACTGGCGAGGCGCCTATCACGATCGCCATGGTGATCGAGTTCAGCAATCAGTTCCAGTCCTACTGGTCCTACGGCTGGCAGGAAACTCTTCAGGCGTGCTACGGATTCCTCTCCACGCTCAAGCCCGAGGATACCGTCGCCGTGGTGGCCTTTGACCTGCGGTCCGAGATTCTCAGCGACTTCTCCACCAACCGGCAGGACACGCAGGAGGCGTTGGCGCGGCTGCGCATCCCAGGCTTTTCCGAATCGAATATGTACGACGCGTTGACCGACGTGGCCGATCGCATGAGCGACATCGAGGGGCGCAAGGCGATCCTCTATATCGGCACCGGCATGGACACATTCTCCAAGATCACCTTCGACCAGACACGCCGCAAGCTCCAGACCTCCAGCGTCCCGGTATACGCACTCGGGATCCTCCAGGCGATCCGCGAAATGGCCGACGCCCGGGGGATGATGGGCCCCATCCAGAGGCTCGACTTCCTGCAGGCCGACAACCAACTGCGCACCTTTACAAAGGAGACCGGCGGCCAGGCGTGGTTCCCCCGCTTCTTCGGCGAATATGGCAACATCTTCCGCCAGGTCAATGAAGCGTTGCGCAACACCTACTCGCTGGCCTACCAGCCCACCAACGTGGCGCGGGATGGCAAGTTCAGAAAACTCAAAGTGGATCTGATTAACCCCCAAACGGGTGAACCTCTGCGGATTATCGACGAGAAGGGCAAGCCCATGAAATACACCGTTGTGGCGAAGACGGGCTACACTGCGCCGAGAGAAGTGGAGTAGTCCTCGCCTCACCACAGTAAGGTGCGGAAGTCAAGAAGTCGATCTTGCCTCGGATGAGCGTGATACGGGCACGTTGACACACTCGTTTCAGCTCTGTTAACTTCGGCAAGGTCCTTCATGGTCACCCGCGCCAAATCGTCAACACTGCCAACCCGACGCGTCCTTTTGGTGGACGACAACAGATCCGGAATGATGGCCCGCAGAACGGTGCTGGAGGAGCTCGGCTGCAAAACCGATGGCACCACCGACCCGCACAAGGCTCTCGAAATGTTCCGAAAGGAGCACTACGATCTGGTGGTGACTGATTTTAAGATGCCCGAGGTGGATGGTGTGGAGTTGATTGGAAAACTCCGTTTGGAAAAAGCGACGATACCTGTGATTTTGATCTCGGGCTTCGTCGATGCGTTGGGCCTCACGGAGAAGAACACCGGCGCCAACGCCGTCATCATGAAGAGCTCCAACGAAGTGCAGCATCTGGTGCGCTCCGCGGAACGGCTGCTGAAATCGCCGCGCAAGCCCGTGCGTTCTGAGCGCGCCGCACCCGCTGCACGCAAGACGACAGCCACCTAAGCAACACGAGTGATAGCCTGATGGGCATGATGCGGTTCATCGCCCTGCTGATTGTCTGCTGCCTGGCCCTGCCGGCCGCCGCCCCGAAAAAGAAAAGATCCACGCCCGCAGCGCATGCGCCCGCATCGTCGTCTACCGCGCAAAAATGGCTGAAGTCCCTCACGCCGCGCGAGCGCGCCGCGCAACTGCTGATGGTGCAGTTCTACGGCGAGTCTCCCAACGCGCGTTCCAAAGCGTATCGCGACTACGTGACGCTGGTGCGCGACCTGAAAGTAGGCGGGCTGATCGTGCTCAACAGAGTGCAAAACGGCATCGTTAAGCGTGCAGAACCGTACCAAATGGCAGCATTTTTGAACCGTATGCAGAAGCTGGCGAAAGTGCCGCTGATCGTCGGCGGAGACTTCGAACGGGGCGCTTCCATGCGAATGAACTCCACCACGCTGTTCCCGCACCTGATGGCCTACGGCGCGGCGAACGACCTGGAGGCCACGCGGGCGCTGGGCCGCGCCACCGCCCGCGAATCCCGCGCGATGGGCGTGCAGTGGGTGTTCGCACCGGACGCCGACGTCAACAACAACCCCGACAACCCGATCATCAACATCCGCTCGTTCAGCGAGAATCCGGAGGCGGTCTCGGCGCACGTCACGGCGTTCATTGAAGGCGCGCACAGCGATGCGCAGTACCCCGTCCTCACCACGGTGAAACACTTCCCCGGCCACGGCGACACGGCCACCGACAGCCATATCGGGCTGGCTACGATTTCAGCCACGCGCGAGCGAATGGAGAAGGTGGAACTCGCGCCGTTCCGGGCCGCCATCGCCGCCGGCGTGGATTCCGTAATGACGGCGCATCTCAACGTGCCTGCGCTGGAACCGGTGGAGATGCCGGCCACGGTCTCCAAGGCGATCCTGACCGGCGTCCTACGTGAAGAGTTGGGCTTTAAGGGCTTGATCACCACCGACGCCATGGACATGCAGGGGCTCTCGAAGTTCTTTCCTCCGGGCGAGGCGGCGGTGCGCGCCATTGAGGCCGGAGTGGATCTGCTGTTGATCCCGACCAACGCCCGCGCCTCGGTGGACGCCATCATGGCCGCCGTCAAGAGCGGCCGACTAACGCAAAAGCGCATCGACGAGAGCGCGTTGAAGATCCTCAACGCCAAGGTGCGCGTGGGGCTCAACAAGAAGAAACTGGTGGACCTGGAAGCGCTCAGCGATCTGATCGAATCTCCGGAAGACGAGCAGACCGCGCAACTGGTGGCCGAGAAGGCGCTGGCTCTGGTGAAGAACGAGGGCGGCCTTTTGCCGCTGCGCGACGCCGCCAACGCCTGTTTCTATCTTTTGGGCGCGGGCCGGTTTTCCACGCAGGGCCGGGACATGATGGACCTGCTGCGGGCGAGGGCGCCGAAAGCAAAGGCGGTATTGCTGGATCCGCAACTGCCGCCGGCCGAGTATACCCAACTGGCCGGTGAAACAGCATCGTGCAGCGCGGTGGTGATAGCGGCATATGTCACCTCCGGCGCCTATCGCGGCAACGTGGCGCTATCGGGGAACTATCCGGCATTCGTGGATCAGTTGCTGGCCACCGGCAAGCCCATTGCGTTTGTTGCGCTGGGCAACCCCTACCTGCTGCGGGCGTACCCCGGGGTGCAGGCCTACCTGGCGACGTTCAGCACCGTCCTGCCCTCGGAGACTGCCGCGGTGCGGGCGCTGTTTGGCGAAATCCCTGTCAACGGAAAACTGCCCGTTACAATTCCGGGCTTGGCGGAATACGGTTTTGGTCTCAGAATAGAAGCGCGTCAGTGAATCGACCCTGGAGGTCCCATGTCGTTCCGAGTTCGCCCTCTTTCCTTCAATGAAGGGGACACCATCCCCGTCCGGTATACCGGCGATGGAGACAACCTCTCCCCCGCCCTGGCCTGGGAAGACCCACCGTCCGGCACGCGCAGCTTTGCGCTGGTGGTGGATGATCCGGACGCGCCCAACGGCACGTTTACCCATTGGCTGCTGTGGGATATCCCGGGCAGCCTCCGCGAACTGCCCGAGGGCGTCGTGTCGGGTACGCTCGGCCATGACGGCGTCAACGACTTCGGCCAGCCCGCCTACGTCGGCCCCTGCCCGCCGAAGGGCCACGGCGCCCATCGCTACCAGTTCAAGCTCTATGCGCTGGATACCTCGCGCCTGATGCTGCCGGAGGGCGCCAAGCGTTTCGAATTCGACAAGGCGCTGCACGGGCACGATCTGGAAGAGTCCTGGGTGACAGGCAAGTACGAACGCAGCTAGACCGTCCCGCAGTCTTCTACAATGGGTGCCATGCTGGACATCACCTGGCTTGGCCACGGCACATTTCAACTGAAGCTGGACGACGGGCAGACCATCGTCATCGACCCATGGGTGGGCGGAAACCCGTCGTTTCCCCAGGGCTTTGAGTTCCACCGCATCGACACGATGCTGATCACGCACGGGCACTTCGATCACATTGGAGACGCCGTCCCGCTGGCCGTGAAACACCAGCCACAGGTGATCGCCAATTATGAGATCTGCACGTGGCTGGCGTCCACGGGCGTCGCCAATACCTGCGGCATGAACAAGGGCGGATCCCAGCTGGCGGGCGCCATGCGCGTGACAATGACCCACGCCGTCCACTCGTGCGGCATCGCCGACGAAGGCCGTATTATCTACGGCGGCGACGCCGGTGGATTCGTCCTGCATCTGCCGGACGGCCGCCGGGCGTATTTCGCCGGCGACACGGCGGTGTTCTTCGACATGGCTCTCATTTCTGAGCTCTACGAGCCGGAACTGGCGTTTCTGCCCATCGGCGACCTCTACACCATGGGCCCCAAGGAGGCCGCGGTAGCCTGCCGCCTGGTGGGCGCCAAAACGGTGATTCCGATGCATTTCGGCACGTTTCCACCGCTGGCGGGGCGGCCCGAAGAGGTGCGGTCGCTGATCCAGGGACATGTGGAGTGCGCAATTCAGGCGCTGGAGATCGGGAGAGCCTGGCAGTGGTAGAAGGACTCTCGCGGCGGGAGTTCTGCGCGGCGCCGGCGTTTCTCCGAAATCTGTCGAAGTCAAAACCAAACCTGCTACTGCTGATGAGCGATCAGCACCGGGCCGATTGGATGGGCTGCGACGGCAATCGCATGGTGCATACGCCGGCGCTGGATTCGCTGGCCGGCGCGGGCACGCGGTTCCGCCACGCCTATTCCTCCACGCCGACGTGTACCCCGGCCCGCGCGGGGTTGCTCACCGGTATGTCCCCCTGGCGGCACGGCATGCTGGGCTATGGCAAGGTGGCGGAAAAGTATCCGGTGGAGATGCCCCGCCTGTTGGGTGCGGCCGGCTACCGCACGATGGGCGTGGGGAAGATGCACTGGTCGCCGCAACGCAATCCGCACGGCTTCCATCAGACCCTGCTCGATGAATCGGGCCGGGTGGAGAGCGTGGACTTCCGCAGCGACTACCGAGCCTGGTTCGCCAGCGAGGCGCCGAATCTGGATCCCGACGCGACGGGGATCGGATTCAACGACTACACGGCCAAGAGCTACGTCCTGCCCGAGCGGCTCCATCCCACCCGCTGGACCGGCGACGTGGCCGTGCGCTATCTGGAGAACTATCAGCGCAGCGAGCCGTGGTTTCTAAAGGTCAGTTTCGCGCGCCCCCACAGCCCCTACGACCCGCCGCAGCGCTGGTGGGACCGCTACGCCCAGGCCGCCCTGCCGGAGGCCGTGGCGGGCCGCTGGGCGGAGCAATACAGGCCCCGCAACTCCAGTCGCGACGACATCTGGCATGGCGACGTGGGCGCAGATCTGGTGCGGCGTGCCCGCATCGGCTACTCCGGCTCGGTCTCGTTTGTGGATGAGCAGATCGGGCGGATTCTCGAAACGCTGACACGGCGCGGTTGGATGGACGAGACGCTGGTGGTGTATCTCAGCGATCACGGCGACATGACCGGAGATCATCATCTGTGGCGGAAATCCTACGCATATGAGGCATCTGCGCGCATCCCGATGATCCTGCGAGGACCCGGCGTGGAGCGCGGCAAAGTGAGCCGGACGCCGGTGGAGATCCGCGACGTATTGCCCACTCTGCTGGCGGGCGCCGGCGTGGCGAAACCGGAGGCGTGCGACGGCGAGAGTATGACGCAAGTTCGCCGCCAGTGGATTGACCTGGAACACGGCGTCTGTTACGACAAATCGAATCATTGGACGGCGCTGACCGACGGGAAATGGAAGTACATCTTTCACGCCTTCGACGGCAGGGAATCCCTGTTTCATTTAGCTGCCGACCCCAGCGAACTCTCCGACCTGGCGGCGGAGCCGGCCCACGAAGCCGCGCTTCGCTTGTGGCGCGGACGCATGACAGAGCACCTTGCGCCGCGTGGCGACGGCTGGACTCGCGACGGCGCGCCGGCCGCGCGGCCGGCCAGCCAGCTCTACGGGCCCAACTACCCCAAGGGCCGGACGGGAGTTGTGGTCTACTGAACGCCTACCGGCTTTGAGATACAGGCCTGGCGGACCGCCGCACGATCAGTCGTGTCACACGAATCGCAGGCCCTGACTCGTTGAGCGGGTGTGCGCGGAGGTTCCGGAACACGCCCGGGGACTTCACGCACCAGATGGTGGACCGCTCAGCGATTCCGGGGCGCGCCGGGAGGGTGCAGACCTAGCCCCGCACAACCAGCTCATCGAGCGCCGAGCGCGGCGGAACCGGCCCCGGCGCCGATGCGGGACTGATCACACGAACGCTCCGCACTAGGGCGGCCGCGGGCTACGTGCCGGTCTGCGCGCAGTTCCGCGGCGCGGCCAGCGTCGTAGTCCCTCGGGGAGGAGTTCCATCGCCAGGCCTCATCCCGCGAGGAGGGCCGGGCGCGCCCGCCACAGCCGGGGCCTGGGATTGAGCCTGTGCCTCCTGGTGGCCGAGGCGCACGGGGGACTGGCAAGAGCCATTCCCAACCCAGGAGGCGGATCGGTATTTATACTGGGGTTGCCTTACTCTTCTCCGGCGCCCGAAGCAGTGAAATAGGCACAGTCCGGGTGGTGGAACACGATGGCGCTGACAGAGGCTTCGGGCTCCATCATCATGCCCTCGGTCAGATCGACGCCGATCTCCTCGGGGCGCAGCAGCTTCCAGATGCCCTGCTGGTCATCCAGATTCGGACAAGCCGGATAGCCGAAGCTGTAGCGTTTTCCTCGATAGCGCGACGTGAAGCGATCCTGCATGGTGGTGGCGGGCGCGTCGGGGAAGCCCCAGTCCTCCCGCATCCTGCGGTGGAGCCATTCGGCCGTGCCCTCCGCCGTCTCAATCGCCAGCGCCTGAATGCCGTGCGCCAGGAAGAACTCGCCGCGCTCCTTGGCAGCCTCGCTCATGGCGCGCACGCCCTCGCCGGCCGTGACGACGAAGAGCCCGATCTGATCGCGGCGTCCGCTCTCGTCCGGATCCAGCACATAGTCGCTCAGGCAGAGCCCGTCGGCCTTGTCCTGGCGCCCGAAGTGGAATGAGTGGATTGGTGAGGCCGCGCCGGCCTCAAAGAGGTGGATGGAGTTGCCTTCGCGCTCGGCTTCAAAAAAGCTCCACACGGCGCGCACCTTGAGGAACGCCGCCACCTGCTTCTTCAATTCCTCCACGTCGTGGAAGAGACTCAGCGCCTTGGGCTCGCGCTCGTGGAGGGCCTTCTCGAAATTACCCTTGTAGCCGAGGTGCCGGCCGTAGAGCATGAAGGGATTGATGTAGGACCAGAGCTCGGCCAGATGAGGCACCGCCCGCACCTTGCGATCGGCATAGGGGATGGGCGGAATGGGCAGGCCGGTGCGAACCTTCGAACTGCGGGCCGTGGAGAGCACCACCGGCGGCTTGTCCTCGACGGGGACGTCCGCGATGGGCGCGGCGGCCGGCAGGTGGGCCGCCAGCGTGGCCTCGCGCGTGGCCGGATCCATGATTTCATTCATCAGGCGCAGGCCCGTCATGGCGTCCTTCGCGTAGAAGGTGGAGGCGTTGTAGGCCGGCGCGATGCGGCCCATGGTGAAGCGTTCGCTGAGCGCCGCACCGCCCACCAGCAGCGGCACGCTGATGCCCGCCTCGCGCAGATCGCCGGCGGTGATCATCATTTGCTGCGCCGATTTCACCAGCAACCCCGAGAGCCCGATGGCGTCCGGCTTGTGCTCCTGGCAGGCGCGGATCAACACCTCCGGCGGCACCTTGATGCCCAGATTAATCACGTCGTAGCCGTTGTTGCCGAGAATGATCTCCACCAGGTTTTTGCCGATATCGTGCACGTCGCCCTTCACGGTGGCCAGCACGAATTTGCCCCGCGCCGCCGTATCGGCCTTCGTCATGAACTGCTGCAAGTGGTTCACCGAGGCCTTCATCGCCTCGGCCGATTGCAGCACTTCCGCCACAATCAGCTCATTGTTGTTGAACAACCGGCCCACCTCGGACATACCGGCCATCAGCGGCCCGTTGATGACATCCAGTGGCGCCGCGCCCTCGGCCAGCTTGCGATCCAGATCGGCGACGAGGCCGTCCTTGCTGCCTTCGATGATGTAGTTGGCCAGACGCTCGTCGAGCGGCAACTCGGCGGCCTGCTTCTTCACCCGCGTGGCTGCGCCGCGGAACTGCGCCGCGATGGCGGCAATCAGAAACTGATTGACGGCGGCCCTCTCCTCCTTGTTCTGAAGCCGCCAGTCCTGCTTCTCCGGATCGGACGCCAGCTCGCGCAGTAACCCGGCCTGGGGATGATCGTCCGGCACTTCAGCCGGCGGCGTGTTGAAGAGCAGAGACTCGGCCAGGCGGCGCTCCTCCACGGGAATCGACGCATAGCGCTCCAGCTTTTCGGCGTTGACGATGGCCAGATCCAGCCCGGCCTTGGTGCAGTGGTAGAGGAATACCGAGTTGACGATCTCGCGCGCCGCCGCGGGCAGCCCAAAACTGATATTGGAGACGCCCAGCACCGTCTTGACGTACGGGATGTTCTCTTTAATCAGGCGCAGCGCCTCGATCGTCTCCACAGCGCCGCCGATGTAGTTTTCATCACCAGTGGCGCACGGGAACACCAGCGGATCGAGAACCAGATCCTCCGGTGGGATGCCGTACTTGTGAACGAGCAGATCGACGGATCGCCGCGCCACGGCCAGCTTCCGCTCCCGCGTGAATGCCTGCGCCTGCACGGGGTCTTCATCAATGGTGCCGACCACGAGAGCTGCGCCGTAGGCCTTCGCAATGGGGCAGAGCCGCTCGAATTTCTCTTCGCCATCCTCCAGATTCACGGAGTTGATGATGGCCTTGCCCTGACAGTAGGTGAGCGACAGTTCCACGGCCACGGGATCCGTGGTGTCGATCATGATGGGCGCCTTGATCTTCTGGATCAGCTTCTCGTAGAACAGCGGGATGTCGCGCATCTCGTCGCGATCCGAAGACTGGAGGCAGACATCGACGATGTGCGCGCCATTGCGCACCTGGCGCCGGGCAATCTCGGTGGCCTCCTCCCATTTCTCCTCGGCGATCATGTTCTTGAAGAGGCGCGAGCCGATGACGTTGGTGCGCTCGCCGACGATCAGCGGGCGGTTGGAATCCTCCGCCTCGACGACGTCCACTCCGGAGTAGTAGGCGCGGTGCGCCGGCTCTTTGGGCGCGCGCGGCGCCTTGCCCTCCACCATCTGCGCGATGGCGCGGATGTGGGCCGGTGTGGTGCCACAGCAACCGCCGACGATGTTGAGCCATCCATGGTCGACGAATTTCTCCAACTGGCGTGCCAGCAGGTCCGGGGTTTCCAGATACTTGCCATCCTCATTGGGCATGCCGGCATTGGGATAGCACGAGACGCGCGTCTGCGAGAGCTCATGGATGGTGCGGATGTGATCCGTCATGAACTCCGGCCCGGTGGCGCAGTTCAAGCCGATGGCCAGCAGATCGGCGTGCGCAACGGAGGTATAGAGCGCGTCGGCCGCCTGGCCGGCGAGCATGGTGCCCATGCGCTCGATGGTGCCCGAAACAATGGCGGGAATCCGCCGGCCGAGCTCGCGGCTGAGCTGATCCACAGCCAGCAGCGCCGCCTTGATGTTGCGCGTATCCAGGCACGTTTCGATGAGCAGCAGATCCGCGCCGCCATCCACCAGACCCTGGGCCTGTTTGTAGAAGCCATCGCGCAGTTCGGCGAAAGTGATGCCGCCGGCCACGCTGATGGCCTTGGTGGTGGGTCCGATGGAGCCGGCGACAAAGCGCGGCCGTCCGGGCGTGGCAAACTCATCGGCCACTTCGCGAGCGAGCCGCGCCGCCGTGGCATTGACGTCATGCCATTTGCTCTCAATGCCAAACTCCGCCAGCGTCACCGGCGAGCCGCCAAAGGAGTTGGTCTCCACGATATCGGCCCCGGCCTCGTAGTAGGCGCGATGCACGGCCTTGATCCATTCCGGGTGAGTGAACAGCAGGTTTTCCGAGCAGTTTTCAAACTCAGCGCCGCCCCAATCCGAGATGGTGGGATTGTTCTGTTGCAGCATGGTGCCCATGGCGCCGTCGAGCACCAGAATTCGGGCGGAGAGCGACTCCAGTAATGCCTTTTGGCGGTCTTGCCAGTTACTCATGGGGGGATTTCTCCATGGTACGACAAGCCCCGTCAGGACGCCGCCCTCCGATATTCAGACGTGTTCTAAACGAACTTGTACGTCCCCGGCTCCGGCAGCACCGGCGGGTCCATCTTCAGCTTGTAATCAAACGCCTTGGGCATCAGATCCAGATTCGACGCCATCACCTGATCCCACGTCACGGCCTGGCCGGAGTACGCCGATTCGCGTGCCATGATGCAGGTCATCGTGGATTCAGCGATCGACATCCCCTGGTTCAGATACGGCCCCGTGCCGCGAATCGAGGCGTGCAATTGCTGATGCTCGACGACATACGGATTCACCTTGTCGTCCGTGCCCAAATCGAGCCCGTCGGAGACGCCCTTGGAGCCCACCACCATGTCGCTGACATTGGAGTAGACGCCGCGCGGATACTGCCGGCAATGCGACGAGTACTTCACGCCGTTGGCGTACTCGAAGTCGGACGCCATGTGGTCGTAGATGTTTCCATAGAGCTCCTTGCCCTTGCGCCACGAGATGCCGCCGCTGGCCACCACGCGCACCGGATGAGCACCCATCACCCAATTGATGAAGTCGATATTGTGGAAGTGCTGTTCCACAATCTGATCCCCGCAGATCCACACGAACGAATACCAGTTGCGGTGCTGCCATTCCATATCGGCCCACTTCTCGTCCCGCGCCTGCACATGGAACACCGGTCCGGAGAGGTATTTGGAGTAGCACGCGCGGATGTCGCCGATGGAGCCGTTTTTGATCTTTTCCACCGACTGCATATAGTTGGTCTGAGCGTGCCGCTGCGCGCCGGAGACCACTGAGAGCTTCTTCTGTTCGGCGAGTTTGGCCGCGGCCATAAACCGGCGGCAGCCGACCGGGTCGGTGGCAATCGGCTTCTCCGTGAAGACATGCTTGCCGGCGTTCACGGCCGCCTCAAAGTGCATGGGGCGGTAGCCGGGCGGCGTACAGAGCATCACCACGTCCACGCCGGAATTCACCAGCTTGCTGTAGGCGTCGAAGCCCACAAAGTGGTTTTCCGGCGCCACCTTGATCTTGGCGGCGAAGTCTTTCACCAGCTCTTCGGCGGTGGGCGCCACCAGCTTTCCGTTGCGCGGCACGGGCCGGCCGGCATAGCGCGCGGCGGTCTTGGGATCGCGCAATCGCTGGAGCGAGCCTTCGAGCTTGTCTTCGAAAACGTCGGCCATGGCCACCAGTTCAACGTTGTCGGTGCCGGCGAAAAGATCGGTGACGGCCTGAGTGCCGCGTCCGCCGCAGCCGACCAAGCCAACTTTCAGTTTGTCGTTGGATGCGGCCCGGACGGCAGGCGGCTGTCCGAGCGTGATGGCCGTGGCGGCCGATAAGGAGGCAGAGGAGAGGAAAGTTCGGCGGGAGGGTGTGTTGGGCATAAAAGAGACTCTATGCCCAACACGATATCCAGATCTGTAATCCGGCACAAGGGCCACTCAATTAGCGGTGGCTAAACAGGCGCGACAGCGGCGGCCTCATTGAACGAATAACCGAATCCGCGCACCGAGCGGATCAGCGCCGGGTTGGCCGGATCGTCCTCGATCTTCTGACGCAGCCGCAGAATGTAGACGTCCACCGTGCGATCCGTCACCGCGCGGTCATGACCCCAAACCGAATCCAACAACTGCTCGCGCGAGAACACCACGCCAGGGCGCGCCATCAGAAACTCCAGCAGCTTGAACTCGGTGGCGGTCAACTGCAACTCGTCGCTGTTCAACTTCACGCGGCACGAGGAGCGGTCCAGTTCCAGAGCGCCGGATTTGAGGGCGCGCACCGGCTGGGCCTGCTGGCGGAACTGGATCTTGATCCGGGCTATCAACTCGCGCACAAAAAAGGGCTTCACGATGTAATCGTTCGCGCCCAGTTCCAGGCCGACGATGCGGTCTGTTTCCGAGGCGCGCGCCGTCAGAAAGATCACGGGGATGTGGGCCAGGTCCGGATGCGCTCGGATGCCCTTGCAGATATCCAGGCCGTCGGAGTCCGGCAGCATGATATCAAGCAGGATCAGGTCCGGCCGCTCGCGCCGGCAAAGATCGACAGCACCCTTGCCGGTCTGGGCGCCCACCATCTGGAAGCCGTCCTTTTCCAGGTTGTACTTCAAGAGCGCGTAGAGGTCGGTGTCGTCTTCGATCAGTAGGATTTTCTTCATGTGGCTGGGCCTGTCTCTACAATTATCGCGCCTACCGTGACGATTGCATGACGGCGCGGTGAATTGAAGTTGACAGCCGTGTTTAGATCGCTCCCTCTTCGCCCAGACCGAGGTCGTGAGCCGGCAGTGTGAACCAGAACGCGGAGCCCTGATCCGGCAGGCTTTCCACGCCCACTTCCCCGCCCTGCGCTTTGGCCATGTGTTTCACGATGGCCAGGCCGAGGCCCGTGCCCCCCATCTCGCGCGAGCGCGCTTTGTCGACGCGATAGAATCGCTCGAACAGCCGCGGCAGCTCCTCCCGCGGGATGCCGATCCCGGTATCCTGCACCCGGATGCGCGCGCCGTCGGGCAGTTCCTCGGTCGAAACCGTGATGTGGCCGCCTTCCGGCGTGTACTTGATGGCGTTGTCGAGCAGATTGGACATCATCTGGTGGACGGCTTCGGAGTCGCAGAAGACCTCGCGTGTCGGGTCGCCGGGGATCAGGTCCAGAGTGATCTTCTTCTTGGCGGCAACCGGCTGCAAGGAATCCACACAGTCCTGCAACAGCGCGTTCAGATAGTAGGAGGCAAACTGAAAACGCTGGCTCTTGAGCTCGATGCGGGAAAGCGTCAGCAGGTCAGCCGTCAACCGCCCCAACCGCTCCGCGTTCTGGCGGATGATGTTCAGGAACCGGATGTTGTTGTCGGAGTCGTGGATGGCTCCGTCCAGCAGGGTCTCGGTATAGCCCTGGATCGACGCCAGCGGTGTGCGCAACTCGTGGCTGACGTTGATCACGAAGTCCTTCCGCACCCGCTCCAGCTTCTCCATCTCCACATGCTCGTGCTGCAACTCATCAAACATCAGCCGCAACTTGTCGCCCGTCTCGTTCAACTGCCGCCCCAGCGTGCCGAGCTCGTCGTTACCCACCCGTTCCAGCCGGGCGTTGAAGTTGCCCGTGGCGAGCGTCGAGGCATAGTCGATGATGGCCCCCAGACGCGTGGAAAAATAGCGCGCAAAGAACCCCGCCAGCAAGATGGCGGGCAGAAACGCCAGTGCCATGTAGAGCAGCAGTTTTCGCCGGATCTCGGTGACTTGCGAGCGCACTTGCCGCAGCGGCAGGGCCAAGCGCGCAGCGCCCTCCCGCACCGGACCGGCGACATACAAGGCATTGACTCCGAGAGTCGGGCTGCGCCGGATGGCGGTACCCAGCCGCCCCGACAAAGCCTCCCGCACCTCGGGCCGGTCGCCGTGGTTTTCCATCTTCGCGGGCTCGGCCTCGGAATCGAGCAGTACGCGGCCGTCGGGCGCAATCACGGTGAGCCGCCCGCCGGCCGCCACCGCCATGGCGCGCACGTTTTCGTTCGTCAACTGCAGGATGTTCTGCCGGCCCAGTACGCCCAGCATCTTCATCTTGTCCTGCATCTCCACGGTCAAGCCCTGAACATAGGCGCTTTCCGCCATCTCTGAGGCAAGAAAATCAACGGCTGTCAGTGCCACCACCATGATCAGGACGACGGCGGAAATGAGTTTGAAAAAGATGCGAGCTGTCATGAGGTGTAGAGGTGATGCAGGCGGATATATTCGAGAACTTCAGGAGTCAGCTCATCCACCGCGGCGCCGGCGGCCAGCCGCGCCCTGATTTCGGAGGACGACACGTGCAGGGCCAGCGTCTCCAAGCGGTGTACCGTGGCGCCCGCCGGCGCCGGGTAGGCATAGCCCGGGCGAGACACAACAATGAACTCCACCGCGCGCACCATTTCGTCAGCTCGATACCATGTGCCGATCTCGGCAAAGGCGTCGGCGCCGATCAGAAACAGCAGTTCGTCGCCAGCGGTTAACGAGGCCCGCACGCGTTGGATTGTGTCATAGGAGTAGCTCAGGAGCCGCCCCGCCTCCAGCCGCGAAGCCACCAGGCGCGGGTCGCAGGCGCAAGCCAACTCCACCATGCGGTGGCGGTGCTCGTAGGACGTGGTGGCGCCCGCCGGCTTGTGCGGCGGATTCCCCGATGTGATAAGCAGAACCTGATCCAGCTCGAAGCGCTCGGCGGCCTCCTCGGCCACGCGAAGATGAGCCCGGTGAATCGGATCGAAGGTTCCGCCGAAAATGGCGGTTCGCAACTTCCCTCCAGTGTAGTATTCCTGCGTTACAGTTCCATCAACAGTGCAGCAGCACTTTCAAAACGCCGGGCTCCTGTGCGCGCTGAAAGGCGCGGACCGCGTCCTTCAACGCGTATTCGTCCGAGATCATCGCGTCCAGTTGCAGCCGCCCGCCCTTCAGCAGTTTCATGGCCGGCGCGAAGCGGCCGCAGCGCGAGCCGACGAGCGTGATCTCGTTGACGATGATGGGCGCCGTATCCACGGGCACGGCGCCATGCACGGTGGATTTCAGAATCAGAGTGCCGCGCGGCTGCGTCATCGCCACCGCCGCGCCGAGGCCCTCCGCCGAGCCGGTGGCCTCCACTGTGTAGGCGTAGGCGCCCGCCGGCCGCTTGCGGCCCGTACGCGGCGCAACGCCCAGCGGCTCCACAATGCGCATCTTGTCCCGATGCCGCCCATAGAGATCCACCCGCGCGCCGTGCAAGGTCAGCACCTGCGCGATCAGCAGCCCCAGCTTGCCGTCCCCCAGCACGGCCACCCGCGCGTCTTTCGGAATCCGCACCTGCTCCAGGATCTCGCAGGCGGCCGCCAGCGGCTCGATAAACACGGCGTGCGCGGTCTTCACGCTGTCCGGCACAGCCACCAGATTCTCCTCGGGCAGAGTAAGAAACTCGCGAAACGCGCCGGGCTGCCGGACGATGCCCAGAACGCTTCGCCGCGGGCAGTGGCGGCCCAGGCCGCGCGCGCACCACTCGCAGCGCCCGCAGGCCAGGTTGATCTCACCGGCCACACGGCGACCAACCCAAGCCGCGCTATCGGCCTCTACCACCTCGCCGATAAACTCGTGCCCCGGCGTGCCCGCAAAGCCGTAGTAGCCCCGCAACAGCTCGATATCCGTATTGCAGATGCCGCCGCACAACAGACGGATCAGCGCGTGACCGGCGGGCCGCTTGGGCACGGACCCGCGTCGCACGGACACGGTCTGGTTTTCGAGATGGACTCGGATCATTGCGGGCGCGCCTTCCGCACCCGGCTCCAGTACCACCACAGGCGCTGCTCCGCCGGCAGGTTGGGGTCCCGCGCCTGCGCCACCGCGCACACCAGCGTGTCCTCCACGCACGGGTCTTGCCGCCTGCCCGTGAGCTCACAAAGCCGCTGGTAGAGCAGGCGGCCATCCTGCTTCTTCAACTGATCCACGTTGCGGATACCCAGCGATTCGAAATCCTTGAGAAACGCCTTGCCAATACCGGCCAGGTCAGCGAGCTTGCGCGTGTCTGCCATATCGTCATCCTCAACAAGGGATATGATGCCAGAGATGCAACGAGTCTGTTTCCTTCTCCAGGTCAAGAAAGACCGCCTCGCCGAATACAAGGAGCGCCACAAGGCAGTGTGGCCCGAAATGCTGCAGGCGCTCAGCGACACCGGCTGGCACAACTACTCGCTCTTCCTGCGCGCGGACGGCCTGCTGGTGGGCTACGTGGAGACGCCGGATTTCGACGCCGCCCGCGCCGCCATGGCCAAGCTCGACGTCAACGCGCGCTGGCAGACCGAAATGCGCGATTTCTTCGAAGATCCGGCCGGCCGCAACGCCGACGAGCAGATGGGCGCCTTGGAGCACGTCTTCTATCTCGCTTAAACTAGAAGGTTCGTGAACAGCCAACTCCTCTGCACCAACGCGCAGTGCCGCGCTACGTATTCCATCGAAGACGTCCTCTATACGTGTCCCACCTGCGGTGCGCTCCTGGAGGCGGACTACCCGGGCATGAGCCTGGACCCCGCCGCCACCAAACGAGTGTGGCGCGAGCGCCGCATGAACAACGCGCCCATCGATCAAAGCGGAGTCTGGCGCTATCGCGAGATGCTGGGCTTCGTCGATACCGCGAGCCACGGCGCGGTTACGCTGCGCGAGGGCAATACGCCGCTGCTGGCCGCGCCCCGCGCCGCGCAGTACAGCGGCCTGGATGCGCTGGTTTTCAAGCACCAGGGATTCAACCCCACCGGCTCGTTCAAGGATAACGGCATGACCTGCGGAGCCACCCAGGCCCTGCGCCTCGGCATGCAGCGCGTGGCCTGCGTCTCCACCGGCAACACCTCGGCCTCAATGGCGGCCTACGCCTCCGCCGCCGGCCTCACGCCGATCATCTTTCTGCCCCACGGCAACATCAGCTACGGCAAGCTAGCCCAGGCCCTGGAATATGGGGCGCTGACGCTCCAGGTGGAGGCCAACTTCGACCAGATCCTGGCGCTGGTCCGCGTCCTGGCCGATCAGACCGGCATCTACCTGCTCAACTCCGTGAACCCCTTCCGCATCGAGGGTCAGAAGACCATCATGGTGGAGATGCTGGACCAGCGCGACTGGCGCGTCCCCGATTGGGTGGTGGTCCCCGGCGGCAATCTGGGCAACATCTCGGCCTTTGGGAAGGGCTTCCGCGAGCTGCTGCGCATGGGCTTCGTAGACCGGCTCCCGCGCTTCGCCGTCATCCAGGCCGAGGGCTCGGCGCCCTTTGAGGCCTACTTCCACGCCCGTGGTGAATTTGTCCCCGTGACGGAGCCCGAGACGCTGGCCACGGCCATCCGCATCGGCGACCCGGTTTCGTGGCCCAAGGCCATCCAGGTGATCGACGATTCCAATGGCGTGGTGGGCAAGGTGACGGAGCAGGAGATCGCGGATGCGAAGGCGATCATCGGACAGTGCGGTATTGGGTGTGAGCCAGCCTCGGCGGCCACGCTGGCGGGCATCCGCAAGCTGACGGCGGCGGGTGTGATGGCGCCGGATGCCGACGTGGTGGCCATCCTGACAGGCAACGTGCTGAAGGACCCGGATTACATCTACAAGTACCACACGGGTCAGTTGAAGACGCCGTCGAATGCGCCGATCGCGCCGACGCTCGGAAACATGCCGCTGGTGGTCCCGAACGATCCGGCTAAAATTGCGGCGCTGCTGGCTGAACGAGTACCAGCCTCAAGGTAAACTGAAGGTGTTGGCACATGTGGGACCGTAGCTCAGTTGGATAGAGCATCTGCCTTCTAAGCAGAGGGTCGCAGGTTCGAGTCCTGCCGGTCCTACCAGTAAACTCAAGCAAATACGGGCGACGCTGGGCTCTGCTCCACGCCAACATCGGGCTCCCGGAAAGAGCGCCCGAACTCTCATTTTGGCAAGTTCAAACGGGCGAGAAGGGCTTGGAAGCGGGGTTCGTTTCGTAGCCTGTCGAACATGGGATCGGTCCGGGCACGGTACATATAACCCGCCTCGAACTCGGCAACGGCCTTTTCCAGGATGTCGAGCGCTTTGCCGTTGTCGCCCAGGCCGATGTACTGGATGGCGACAAACTCGGGCACGATGTATTGCCGGTGCGACAGGTCGAGGAGGAAGTCGAGAATGCGCCGGGCCTCGTCACGATGGCCGGCAAGCCCGTAGGTATAGCCAAGGGCCCAGTTGGTCGATGCCGTCGGCACCTTGCGGCGAAGGAACTCCGCGATCGCCTCGTCGTAGCGACCCTTGTGCGTCAGATTGACGGCCAGAACCCAACGTGCATGAAGGTTATCGGGGTCGTATTCGAGTACTTTTCGGGACGCGGCGATGGCCTCATCGGTCCGCCGCATCATTCCCAGCAGCATCGCACTGTACGTCTGAGCCCAAAGCGAAAGTGGATCGAGCTTCTGCACCATCTCGAGCTGCCGGACGGCTTCGTCATGGTGGTTTGCCATAAGCAGTGCGTCGGCATGGATGACACGCAAAAAGGCATCGCTCGGCTGTAATTCGACGGACCGCCGGGTCAATGGCAACGCCGCATCCCATTTGCGGTCGAAGGCCAACTGCGACTCCGCGACAATCATCAGGGCGCGTGCGTTGTCGGGATCGAGAGTCAGAGCGCGCCGCGCTGCAACGAGGGTGAGCGGCATCGTTTCCTTGAACGTCGCATATCCCCACCACGCCATGGCAAACCGGCTAAAGGCCAGCGCCGCGTGCGCCGAGGCGTACTCCGGATCTTTGTCGGCCGCGCGCTGGAAAAACTCGATCGCCTTGGTGATCGACTCCCGCGACGGAGTGTTCATCAAGTGCAGGCCCTTCAGGTAGAGCTCGTAGGCCTGCGGGTCAGGGGCGTGCGGACCGGCATGAGAGGCCAGCGTGGAACCGGGAAGTGCGCCGCGGATGCGCGCGGCGATCTCCCGGCAAACCTCTTCCTGCACGGCGAAGATCTCTCGCGCCGAGCGGTCGTAGTTCTGTGACCAGATGTGCGTCTGGTCCTTGACTTTGATAAGCTGCGCGCTGATGCGCAGGCGTTCACCCTCCTTGCGGACGCTGCCTTCGAGCAGAAAGTTGGCGCCTAGCTCCCTCCCGATCTCATCAATTCGCTTCGTCTTCCCCTTGTACGACATGGAGGACGTACGAGCGATGACCCAGATCCTTCCCGATCCGATCTCGCTCACTTGCGAAATGATCTCTTCGGTGAGGCCGTCGGAAAAGAACTCATCGGCGGGATTGCCACTCAGATTTACGAAAGGTAGCACGGCGAGCGTCGGCCTAGACGCGGAATACCGTGCCGGCCCCAGGTAGAAGAACCAGGCGGCCGCGGAGGCGAAGGCTACCAGCGCAATAATGCCCCAGATGGCCGCGCTGATGGGGATTCTCCGAGGCGCCGCCATTTGCGCCGTCTGGCTTCGGTTGGCAAGCCACACTTCTATCTCGGACTTGGACGCATAGACGGTGGCGCCTCCTGAATGGCGGTGCCGGTGCACAGGCAGGCCTTCCGCCACCTCCCAACGCCGGACGGTACGTTCGTACTTTCCCAGGTAGGCGGCGATTTCCTTCCATGAATCCAGCCGATCGGACTCCGGAGGCGCTGGTGAACCCTGCTCCGCCACGTTTCGCCTTTCTTTTGTGCTGCGTCGCCAAGCGAGCATAACACAGTTCCTGGGCCGGTTAAAGACGTGGTGACCGCGTTTGGCCGGACTTGACGCTACCAGACCGCCGGGCAGCCGCCGCACAATTAGGCGTCCAAACGCCAGAAGGATACTAGCAACGAAAAGGAGAACCGGCTTATGAAGATCAAAGGCAGCGCATGGCTGACCGCGGCCGTGCTGGTAGGACTAACCGCGGGAACTCCGCACTTGGCACGGGCGGCCGTTACCTATGTGTCGCCGTCTGGGGGCGACGATACAGTGGCCCTCCAGGAGGCGTTGAATACCTGCATCGGCGCCGCCAACGGGTGTGTGGTGCAACTCTCCGCGGGGACGTTTCACACTCGGCAGTTGGCGGTGCAGAACTTCCGGGGGACGCTCCTGGGGGCTGGAAAGACGAAGACCGTGATTCTGGCCGTGAAGGATCTGGAGATCACCGATAAGAACACCTGGTTCCTGAACTTGCCGGGGCCAACCAACACCTGGCCCTTTCTGGTCACTTTTCTGGATGGCGCGATCAACCTGCAAGGTTTCACGATCCGAATTTCAGAAGAGAAGCCGACTACGGGCTATTTCGAGCCATTTATAGTCGGAACGGACGCGTACTTCGTGTGGGCCGCCGTCCTGGTCACAAACACCAACACCCAACCAATGCCCTCCTCCGTCGACGAGGTAGGCTTCGAAGGGATGGTCGTGAATGACTCCGTTGGTACGCCAATTGCACCCCGCAACGTCTATGTGGCGTACACCGTGCAACCTTGGCTGGCGGGTCTTCCTACTGGCGCCTACACAATCACATCGTCAGACTTTGTCCGGACAGCGGTAGGAGCTGGCTTCTGGGACATTGGACCCTCTCAACTCACGATCGGCGGCAACGCGGCGAAGGGCAACCGTTTCAACAACACCGGTATCGGAATCACTCTGGCGGATTTCGATAGTAGCAGGATCGATGTCTCTTTCAACCGCCTGGCCGATACGAAAGGCATCGGGTTATTTGCCGCCCAGGGATTCTATGTTCCGCAGGAGAAATCGAGCGCACTCCTCATCCACGACAACGCCCTTGAGGCCAACTCTCCTGCCTGGATATGGAACAGCGGAATACAGATCTGGGAGAATTTCGGCGGGCAGAACCAGGCAGCCAGATGGCAGCCTGTACAGATCTTCGCCAATGCGTTCGAGATCAGCTTCGCGCATGGCGCCTCTTTCTTCGACCAGAACGCAATCTCGCTGGTGAACGTCAGCGGGGCAGCCGTCCTGGGCAACCGCGTTTCCGGAACTGGAGAAAACGCCATCTATGTGGGCGGGGATTCGGCGTCCAACGGCAATACTCTCGCAGGCAACATGCTGGAGCAATTCCGCCCCCATGCCGGCAAAGCCGATATCTTGCTGGATACGACGAGCGAGTATTGCACCGTGAACGGTTCGGGTAACAACACCGTAACCGACAAAGGGACAGGCAATATCGTCAACGGCCCCCGGAAGCAATAGCGGTGGTCCAAACGCCGCCGGTGCCAGAGCACCGGTCATCCTCCGGCGAGGCAAAGGGACTTACGCCGGCGGCAACCACCGCAGTCGGCTCCTGCCCGTCGAAATCGGCGAGAGTCTTTTGTCGGAGGAATCCATACTCTGGGCGGCGGCGTGATCTGCTCGAAGAAACCTCGACTGTGTGGTCTGCCGGAGATACTTGAATCCCCAGTCGAGCGTCTCGTAGTGAATTGGAGCCCAAATGAGATGAAGGTCACAGGCCCGTCCCCTCAGCCACCTGCGGCGCTGCGCACGATTTTGAAGCTGCCCGGTGCAGCCGGGTTCAACCGGGTTCCACAGGCGGCAACCGGCTACGCGTATCTCACTGAAACCTAAGCAGTTGGAAATAGGGCATTTTCGGAGGAGACCGAAATCCGCCTTCTAAGCAGAGGGTCGCGGGTTCGAGTCCTGCCGTTCTACCAATCAAATCAGCCCTTTTTGATTTTGTAGCGGAAATTGTTGGCGTCCCACCATGTTTTCAGATAGATGTGACGGCGCCGTTCCAACGCCGCATGGCTTAGATCTGAGCCACTCCGGCGGCGCTATTCGAAGACGCTGAGGCTGCGTACGGAGGTGCCGCGAACTTGGGCGGAGACGCGGTGAGCTCTCGGGGACCGCGTAGTGTCTCTTTATGAAATCCTTATGCCTTCCTAATGAACTGCCCGATGAACCACTCGACGGCAGAGCCTCGACCTCAACCATAAGTAATTCAGAAACAGTCACTTATGGAGAGTTCGGCGGCACGCTCAACCCAACCCTCCTTCTGACTGATTTTTGTTTCGATGGTCATTGGAACTATTGGTTGGACGCTGAAGATTGCCACGCGGCATACTCGCTTATCTCGTTCGTCGATTGCCACGTCAGCAACTCACCCCTGAAGAGCCGAACGGTAGCGCCCAGCTGGCAACAGCCCGTCCGAATATTCAACCAGGAGTACCAATTGTGAAGGCAGACACGCGATCTGTACGAACCCGCCGCCCAGGCTGGCGTCTGGGACTCGCCGCGGCTCTATTGGTGGCGGCTATGGCGCCATGTCCCGGCCAACAGCCGGAGCCGAAACCGGATCCGGCCGGCATCGCGACAGGCGATAAAACCAACGTCATTGACGCTGGCGGCAACTCGTTTGTGGTCGCGGAGCCGGAGGACAAGACCGCTACGGGGTATGCGGAGGCGAAGAAAGCAGCAGATGAATATCAGGCCCAGGCGGCGAAGGAGCCACTGGCCGTAAAATTCGCCGATTCGGTGGGCCACTTGCGCGTGGCCACCAATTTCGCGTGGACTCTCAACACGGGCTACCTCGTGCTCTTCATGCAGGCTGGCTTCGCACTGCTCACGGTGGGACTGGTGCGCAAGAAGAACGCCGCGCATCTGATGATGATGAACTTCGCGGCATACGTTTTCGCGTTTATCGCCTACTACGCGGCGGGCTATGCTTTCCAGTTCGCGCGGTGGCGATCAACGCTGCTCCTGCCAACCTGGGAGGCACACCGACGCTGAACCAGTTTCTGTTGGGCAGTGGCGCGTGGGGCTGGCTCGGGGGCAAGGGCTTCTTCTTGGCTGGCCCGGCGTATGACGCTGGCGGCCACGTCTTCGCGCTGTTTGAAGTGGTATTCATGGAGACCGCCGGATACATCATTGTCGGCTCCATTTGTGAGCGGATCACGTTTGGCGCCTTCCTGATGTGTGAACTCTTTGTTGGCGCGATTCTGTACCCGGTCTTCGGCTGCTGGGTTTGGGGCGGCGGCTGGCTGTCACAGCTCGGCACCTCGATGGGCCTCGGCCACGGCTACGTTGATTTCGCCGGATCCACTGTGGTCCACGCCGTGGGCGGCTTCTGCGCCATGGCTCTCTCGATTGTTCTCGGCCCACGGCTGGGCAAGTTCGGCGCGGACGGCAAGCCGCGGGCCTTCCCCGCCCACAACATCGTTTTCGTCATGACGGGGACGTTCATCCTGCTATTTGGCTGGATGGGCTTCAACCCAGGCTCCACCCTGGGCGCGACGGACTTGCGCATCTCCGTCGTGGCGATCAACACCAACCTCGCCGCGGTGGCCGGCTCGGCCACGGCGATGCTGTTCTGGTACTTCAAATTCGGCAAGCCCGATATCACGATGGCCTGCAACGGCATGCTCGCCGGGTTGGTGGCGATCACGGCGCCCTGCGCCTTTGTCGGGCCGACCTCATCCTTCCTCATCGGGATCATCGCCGGGCTGGTGGTCTGCCTCGGTGTCCTGTTCAACGACAACGTGACGAAGATCGACGACCCGTGCGGCGCGATCTCGGTGCACGGATTCTGCGGCACCCTGGGCGGCATCTGCGTCGGCATCTTCGCCGACGGCACGTATGGCGCGGGCTGGAATGGCGTTGGCGCCACTAGCTATCTGGGCGTTGCGGGTAAAGGGGTGACTGGCTTGCTTTACGGCGACTCCAAACAGTTCATGGTGCAGGTGATGGGCGCCGTGATATGCGCGGCCTGGGCTTTCGGTGCGACGTTCCTGGTTTTCAAGGCCGTTAACGCCGTGAAGTCCATGCGGGTCTCCAAGGACGTGGAACAGCAGGGTCTCGATCTCCCCGAGTTTGGCATGCTGGCCTATCCCGAGGACGCGGTGCACGCTTCGGAGTTCTAACCGGAATCCACAGGAGTCTCCATGAAGAAGATCGAGGCAGTTATTCAGCCCTTCAAACTCGATGAGGTGAAAGAGGCGCTCATCTCGGCCGGCGTGCAAGGCATCACCATCACGGAGGTGCGAGAGCACGGCCGGCAGAAGGGGCACTCGGAGGTCTATCGCGGGACGGAGTACAAAGTGGATCTGATCCCAAAGGTAAAGCTCGAAATTGCGATAGGCGACTCACACCTGGACGAGGTACTGGAGGTAATTGCCCGGACGGCCAAGTCGGGCAAAATCGGCGACGGGAAGATATTCGTCTCGACGCTGGACAACGCGATGCGCATCCGCAATGGGGACTTGGGCGACGAGGCGCTCTAACTCCAGCGGTGTGATTTCAAACTGGCGGGTTGCGCTTCCGGACCCGCCAGACAATGTATGTAGATCCGGGAAGGATGTAAAGTTCCATGTTGGATTTGCAGCAGCTGATGACTTTTCAGGTTGTGGCGGAGACCCACAACTTCACTAGAGCCGCCATGACACTGGGCTACTCGCAGTCTGGCGTCACGATGCAGATTAAGGCGCTCGAACGAGAACTCGGGACGATGCTATTCGAGCGGTGCCGCTTTTCGCGGCGAGTCGAGTTGACCGATGAAGGTCGCCTGACGTTAGACTACGCCCGCCGCCTGCTGACGCTCGCTGACGAGACCAAGGCTGCGGTGCGCGCTTCGGCTTGAGGAGCCTGCTGCGCGCGGAGAGCAGTTGAACCCCATTTCTGAGTTACAGCAAAGCATTCCCTCAGAAATCCAGCCGCAGCGCCAACTGAACCTGCCTCGACCCTGTCGCCGTCTCCGCAATCCGTCCAGCCGAGCCTACCCGCTTGCCCGTACTATCAAACAACAGCAAATCAGCAGGAATCTGGAAATTCGGGTGGTTGACCACGTTGAAAACCTCGCCTCGCAGGCGAAGCTGCAAGTTCTCCCGCCTCCAAAGCACTTTGTGCAATGCCACGTTGAGCATCGCCAGCCCCGGCCCGCGCAGCGTATTCCGGCCGAGGTTGCCGTAGTAACCGGCCGCCGGCAACCCGAACGCGAGGGGGTTGAACCACTGAGCCGGGTTGCCGGTGATCAGATCGGCCCCTGGCGTCAGGAGGAAGTCCGGCCTCTGACCCAGATCCGAGGTGCCGGCCCGCAGGCGGGCGCGGTCGAAGCCTACCGAGGGGTAGAACGGCGCTCCCGACTGCAACTGCGCGATGCCGTGCAACTCGAAGCCGTACGGCAGCAGGGCCGAGCCATTGGCGGCGAAGACCTGCGGTAGATCGAAATCCGAGACGCCGCGATTCTGGCGGTAGTCGAGCGGCGTAGGCATCCGGTCCGGAGTGAGGAACTCGTTAAAGATCGCCCGCGAGGAGTTGTCGATGGACTTGGAATAGGCGTACTTCAACTGCCCGCGCAACCTGTCACCCCAGGCGCCGTTCAGGCCGATCTGCAAGCCGTGGTAGACGGAATCGAAATTGGTAACGCGGATGCCCACCTGACCGAGTTTCGGGTTGCGCAGCGGAGCGTCGGCCGCGAAGTAGGCGCGGCCATCGCTCTGAATCTGCGGCACGGCGATGTTGAAATTCGACATCTGGCCCGGTAAATGGATGCCGCGCGAGCCGGCGTATCCGGCGCGCAGCACCGTACCCTTGCCAAGCTGCCGCTCGACGAACAACTGGAACTGAGCCGAATAGGGCTGCGTGGGCCGAAAGTCGAATGAGTCGATGGTCTCGGTGACTGCAGCGCCCGCCAGATTGCTGAAGCCGGTGGGAAACGAAGGATTCGTCACCTGCAACCGGCGGTAAAAGGGCGGCATCCGGGTGCCGGCCACGATAAGTTCGCGCGTAGTCAGCAGATCGAAGAAGATCCCCGCGCCGGCGCGGATCACCGTAACTCCGCTGCCCCAGGGATCCCACGCCAGCGAGACGCGGGCCGCGAAGTTGCCCCGCGACGGATTCTCAAACAGCGGGCCGCCGAGAGTCACCGCGGAGTCTTTCAGCGGGTCCCGCAGCGTCGCGATCTTGCCATTCACTTCGGTCGGCGTCGAATAGGTTTCGTAGCGGACGCCTGCCGAGACCGCCAGCGATGGCAACGGCCGGAATTCGTCCTGAAGGAAGGCGAAAAAGAGATTCTGCCGCCACCCTCGCGCTGAGTCCGAACCCGGCGCCATGGCGTCAAACAGACGGGCCGACGCCTGCAGGAAGTTGGGCACCGAAGTGAAGCGAAAGAAGCCCGAGCGGACGTTGTCGGAGACCTGGTTGAACTGGACACGATCGAATCCAGCACCGGCCGTCCAATGGTGCCCACCGGCAAAATGCAGCCAGGAATAATTGAACTGATAGTCGTTCACGACATAGCGCCGCGGTTGCAGGCGCTGCGCCGTGCCGCCCATCTCGGTCAGGCCCGTCACCTCCAACGCTCCCAGCGGCATGCCCGGAAGAAACGACATGCTCTGGGCCTCCGGCCGGGTCACCGTGGCCAGCTCATAGTTGAGCACGCGGCTGAAACCCATCCTCAACTCGTGGATGGTGCGCGGCGAGGCGGTGAACTGGGCGCTGGAATGCAGGAACTGGTATTGGGATTGGCTAGCCAGATCCCACACCTGAAAGGGATCCGGGGTGTTGCGTCGGCCCGTGTCCCAGGTGTAGCGGCCTGACAGGCGAAGCCGCTGGGAGGCGTACCAATCCAACTTCTGGGCGAAGTAGTTCTCGTTGGTACGGCTGCCGAGGGACGCGATGTATTCCGCCGTGCCGTCGCCGAAGTCTTTGCCGTTGGGCAGCGGGTAGAGCGCCAGGAAGGGTTTCACGGACGGAGCCACGGCCACACGCCGGCCCGGCAGATCGCCCTCTCTGGCGGCGGCGTTCAGAGTGACCGAGCGTGAGGTCTGCACCAGCGATTCGCGCAGTGCCTCGTAGTTCGTTGTGAAGAACAGGCGATTGCGCAGAACGGGCCCGGCCAGCAGCCCCCCAAACTGGTTGCGGCGGAAGGGAGGCGTGTCCCTTGTAGGATTGTCGAAAAAGTTGCGGGCATCCAGGGAGCTGTTGCGGAAGAACTCGTAGAGGCTGCCATGCCATTGATTGGTGCCTGAGCGCGTGACAGCGGTGAAGACCCCGCCGGCGGCGCGGCCATACTCGGCGCTGAACGGATTGGTGACCACGCGCAGCTCGGCGATGCCGTCCAGGCCCAGCAGCAGGCCCGCGGCGCTGGCCGGCGCGGCGCCGCTGGCCTCGTTGATCCGGATGCCATCCATCAGGAAGCCGTTCTGGTTGGAGCGCATGCCGTTGACCGAGACTCGGGCGCCCAACCCGGCGTTCATCGAGCGCA
The DNA here is from genome assembly GCA_036504135.1 of Paludibaculum sp. Lineage (GTDB taxonomy): Bacteria > Acidobacteriota > Terriglobia > Bryobacterales > Bryobacteraceae > Paludibaculum. The sequence goes on along the minus strand of DASXVP010000011.1, from coordinate 204,414 downwards.
CGGAACTGGTCATCACGTTACTGCCCGGTTGTTGGGATGCCAGCTCAAACAGATCCCGGCCCATCACGGGCAGGGATTGCAGTTGTTCCCGTGCAATGGCCCCGCCCCACGCACTGGCCGTCGTATCCACCAGCGATGCCGATCCGTTCAGGGTCACGGTCTCGGTCAGGTTGCCCAGGTACAGGTCGAAGTTGATGTCCAGAACCCGGCCGCTGGCGAGTTCCACCGGCTCGATCACCTCGCTGCGGAAGCCATCGCGGGCAGCCGATACGCGATACGGGCCCGGCGGTAACCCAGGCACGAGGTATCGCCCACGGTCATCGGTCTTGACCTGGCGCCCGGCACCGGTAAGAATCGCCTGAATCCGCACCTCCGCCGCCTGGACCGGAAGGCCAGCAGGATCCCGCACCACGCCGGTCAAGGACCCCGTAATCTGAGCCAGCAGCCCCGTGCATAGCAACGGGAGCATCCACAAAAACCTATGCACCATCCAGATCATTTTCCTTTCGAAGCCTTCAGAAACCGGTCATCCACCAGTGACGCGACATCCACCGGTTGCTCGCAGTAGCCCTTGCGGTAGGCCCAACGGGCAAACAGATCCAACGAGGCGAGTTGAATCTGGCCCCCGGGGATGACGTGAGTACGGCACTGCCTGACGACGGCTTTCGGATCTAGATCCGTCTGCGCAGCGTACTCCGTCATAAATGCCGGTGTGGCGCCACCGGCGTACTCCGTGACAGCGCGGAAATAGGCCCGCAGGAAGCGCGCGCCCAGGTCGAGAGGGCCCTCCAGCAGCCTGCGCCCAAACGCGATGTGGCCATGCTGAAACCCCGGCCGCGTCTTGCCCAGGGTGGTAAGGCAGGAGAATCCGGCGGTCTGCAAGGACTTCATGTTGGAGAGGTCAGGCCCTGTCAGAGCGTCTATTTCTCCGCGAGAGTAGGCCGCCATCGCCTCGTTGGGGCGTAGACGAACGACCTCGATATCGGACGGAGCCAGTCCGGCGCGCTCCAGGGCGGAATCGAGGGCAAACTCGACAATTCCTGCAGCAGCCCCGTTCGCGACGCGCTTGCCTTTCAGCTCGGCCACGCTGGCAATGCCTCGCCGGGCGTAAATGGAGGCCAGATCGCCGCAATCGGGCAACGCCTGATCCCGCGCGGCCACCAGGCGGATTCTGGCCCCCTTGGCGATGGCGTTGATCAGCGGGGGATTGAGGGCATAGAAAGCGCCATCCATATCGCCCTTGGCGAGAATCGGGATGGCATCGGCGGAGCGCCTGAGCGGGATGATCTCCACCTCCAGGTTCTGCTGCCGGAAGTAGCCCCGCTCGACGGCAAGGTGCAAAGGACTTACCGCCAGATGCGGAGTGGCGGCAACGCGAATCCGGTCCGGTAGCGCGAGCGCTCCGCCGGCGGCGAACACAAGTGGGAACTGGCGTCTGGTCATGGCTATTTTCGATTGCCGTCCTGCCCCAGCAGGGCTAACGGCAGCACTTTTCCGGTGTAGGTGACGATAGGCTCCTCGGCAACGGCACGCAGGGCGCCGGCATGAGTCCAGATGCGCGCGGCGGTGCCGCCGCCGTAGTATCGGCGAAGCTCGTCGAGAAAGAAATCCCGCACGGCCCCCAGTTGGGCGGTGGCCGCCGGCACTCTTGGGCTCACGCGCAATTCCACCGCAGTCTGCGACCCCAAGTCCCGCTCTACCACCTGATAATCACCAGGCGCACCCCCAAACCGCGACGGAAGTGCCTTCTCCAGGATCTGCAAAACATCCACGCCGAACAAGGTCACCCCCTGCCCGGTCAGCTTGCCGAAACTGGCCACGCCGCGGATCACCGTCGTCATGCCCACGCGGCTGTAGATGCAGTCGCAGTGATCCGCCACACCAAGGGCGCCGGTATCATCCATCTCGGCGTTGATCAGGAACCTGGGAGCAAATGGAAGCAGCGTGGTGAATGCCAGGGCATCCACTTCGAGGTCATCCTGCAAGGGGGCCCGGCGGCGGCGCGTAATCGCGGCCACGGAATCCATCAGCAGGTGGATGTCGTTGCCCGAATCCATGTGGCGGCAGCCATAGCCGATCGGGCCTATTTCACTAATGTGATAGATGGTGGACATGCGGGCGCCGGACCGTGTCACAATCTCGCGCTTGGCCGCCGTAGTAGCCTCGCCGCCGCTGAAGAATGTCACCCCGGTCAGATCGATGCCCTGCGCCACTGCCGCATCGGCCACACGCACGGCAGGACTGGCAAAGGCCAGGATCGCGCACCGCCGGCCGGCGCGCAGGCGCGAAGCGGCATAGCGGGCCACCGGCGAGAAATCGTTGGGTGGCAGCATCTGAGGGTAGGGCGCACAGGCGCCGCGCAACCGCGCCAGGGTCACCATCGCGCTGGTAGCGGCGCGGTAATGTCCGCCTTCCATGGCGCCGGACGTGGTGAACCAGCGGCTCATGGGGCGGCCCCGGCGCGCGGCCCGCAGAGCGCCGGAGAGCCCCGTGTTGGAGGGCAGGATCGGCCGGACTTGCAGCCACTCGGCGTCCGACAGATCGTACTCTTCCTCCCACAGCCGATCGTGCACGTCGCGGTAGACCTGGAATGCCGCGTTCTTGGGCGTCGGCGTGCCCCGCCCGCCACTACGGCTGCCGCTGGACCGGGACTCCATCCGCCCCTGAACCAGCGGATTGCGAAACCTCGCCTCGCCGCCCGGGATCTCGACGCCGCCCCGCACGATGGGCGTCCGGCCCTTGAATTCGTCGTGCGTCAGATAGACGCCCGCCTCGCACAGCATCCGCAGCGTACCGTCCAAGCCGCGGGTCCGCACCGTTGCCGCCAGATCGCCATACTCGCAGCGCGCCACACGCAGCAGGCGGCAGAGTGAGGAGTCTGGAAATGCGAAAGCGGCCTCCCGTGCCAGATAAAGGAACGCCTCATCCCGCCGCTGCACGCGATCTTTCAGCACTGCCAGCGGATCGGCCGGCACGGGCTCGCCGAGATACTCCCAGATGCCTCGTCCCATGCTGGCGTAGTACTTCGCCTCGGCCCACATCAGCGGGGTCTCCAGCGGATCACGCGCTTTTCCAGCAGGCGCAGCGTGCTCTGGCTCAGCAGCCCCAGCAAACCCACCGTCGCCACACTGACATAAAGCCGTTCCGTCGAAAAGGTCTGCGAGGCCATCCAGATCATGTTGCCCAGGCCGGGCGATCCGGTGACGAGCTCCACGGAGATCGAGATCACCAGCGCTCGCCCGAAGGTCACGCGCGTCCCCGTGAAGATCTGCGGCAGCGCCCCCGGCAGATATACCTTGCGTAAGAGCATCCAGGGCGTGGCTCCGTAGTTCCGTGCCATCTCCACATAGCCCGTGTCGATCGCCCGGACCCCGTCAAACACGTGAATTGTCATGGCAAGCAGCGTGCCCAGCGCAATCAGCGCCAGCCTGGCCGTCTCCCCCGCCCCTAGAATCAGCATGAAGATCGGCAGCAGCGCCAGTTTGGGCATCGAGTAGAAACCGGCCAGGGAGGGTTCCAGCAATCGGCGGCAGAGCACCGACACACCAAGCGCGATGCCGAGCGCGATGCCGGCCAGCGCCCCGGGCAGGAAGCCTAGCAACGCGCGCGTCAAAGTGGCCACGGTCGCCCGCGGCAGGTCACCCGAGGCCGACAGGCGCAGAGCGGTCCGGAACAGCGTGGAGGGTGGTGGGAAAAAGATGGGATCCAGCACCGCCAAACGGACTCCAGCCTCCCAGCCCACCAGGACCAGCACGGGCAGCAGCAGCGCCAGCGCCAGCGACTTCCTAATCTCCAGCGGGAAAGGCATGGGCCAGCTCCTTCGTGGCGAAGCCCAGATGGGTCAGAATCCGCCGTTTCAGAGCCAGCGTCTCCGGTGTCAGCAGGTCCGACATGCCCCGTGGCCGTGGCAGCGAGACCTCCACCTCCCCCACCACGCGACCCGGTTGCCGGCTGAGCACCAGAACGCGATCGCTGAGCAGGAGCGCCTCGTCCACGTCGTGAGTCACCAGCACAATGGTGCGGTGCCCCTGTTGCTCCCAGAGTTCCAGCAACTCTCCATGCACCGCCCAGCGTGTCTGGGAGTCCAGGCCCGCCAGCGGTTCGTCCATCAGCAACAATTCGGGGTCGGCCAACAGGGCCTGAATGACAGCAACCCGCTGCTTCATCCCAACGGAGAGATGGACCGGGTAGTCCCTTTCGCGTCCGGCTAGGCCGAAGCGCTGGAGATAGGGGCGAGCGCGCCGCTCCCGCTCCCCTCGTTCTACGCCCATCATTTCGAGGCCGAACGTCACGTTGTGCAGGACGTTCAACCAGGGAAAAACGCTCCCCTCCTGCCGGATCAGGATCGTGCGGCGGCCCTCCGGCCGTTCCACGAGGCCTTTCTCGGGTTGAATGAAGCCGGCCAGAACGCGCAGTAATGTAGTCTTGCCGCATCCGCTGGGCCCAACGATGCTTAGAAACTCACCCGGACGGGTGGCGAAGGTCAATCCCTGGAGGGCCTGTGTGCGCTGGGCGCCGGAAACAAATGAGACGCCTAGGCCTTCGCATCGCACGAGAATCCTACTCCTTCCAAAGCAAACTTCGAATCAGTATATCGGAACGACGTGCCAGCCGCCCACGGCCGTCCCGGCGGCCGTGATGTCATCGGACTGGTGTCACTGATTGTGAGAGGCTTCACGGATTGGCTCCAGCAGGCGAATGACTAGGTGGTGCAAGAAGCTGCCGCCAGATTTTTGCACCGGACACAGAAAGAAGGGGTCTCGCGCCAGATCTGAATTCCAACCTGCTTGGGGAAGCTCAGAGTGGCCAGGCCGCCTGCCGCGGACAGTTCCCATTCGGCATGGCTTCGAGCCTCTTGCCTCACCGGATTGTACCGAAGCCGCTGCCGGACCCATTGACGCAAGGGAAGTCCAGACAACTCAGGGTGATTGCCAATGCATTCGAGTGGGCGGCCTCTCAGCAGAGGGTCGCCGGTTGGAGCCCTGCTCGAGCGCTACCGGCGACGGATACGAATTGCTCCGGCCACGGCGAGCCCCAAGCCTAGCAGCCCGAATGTCGACGGCTCGGGCGTCGCCACGAAACTGAAGCTATTGAAGCTGGCGCCTCCGGCGGTATCACTGAATGATCCGCTGTACATCAACCCGGACGTGTCGCCACCCAGCTGGTAGACATCGATGTCGAGGAAGTAAGGCCGGTTGGGAAGCAGCGTCGCAGTGAATGTGGCAAATGCGGCCGCATCACATCCAATCGGCGAAGCGGCGCAGTGCGTGCCGAGAACAAAATTCGCGGGCCGCAGCAGGATTCCGTTCAGCCATACGGCTGCCGTGTCATCGGCCCAGACGCTCATCGAGCCGACGAAGTTCGCGGGACCGGCGGGTGTGTCAAATCTCTCCGTAAACCTGGCGAATGGCGTGTTGCTGTTTGCGATAAAGGTACCGCCCTGACCGGTATTGATGTGTGAGACCCAAAGCCCTCCACCGGTCGTGTCAACGGCCCAAAGCGGGTTGGCGGTCAGCACCACGTTCGTGGTAGTAACGGCGTTCGATTCGCCAAGTCCGTCACCGCTCTTAAACGTAACGGTCGCTGCTGTCGAGGCCATCGCCAACAGGACCATGAGGACACAAACATTTCTTACCACACTCATATTAGCTCCTAGCGACTCACCTCTTCGTTCGAGTGGACCATCATTGGTCTCTGGTGTCGCGCGAAAGTACAGGGGAGGCCGGAAGATAGGCGGTGCATCTCCTGCCGGCGCTAACACGCCGGCTCCTTCGACGCCACCTGCCATGACCAGATCCTCATCACGCCGCTACCCAGGAAGGGCTGCTCACCAGCAGATTCGGCGGAAACTGGCACAAACAGAGGCGAGGAAGGTTGAGTGAGGATACACCCAAACCTCATTGACTCCTCCACGATCAAGACTTGCGGTCTAAGTTTTGTAACCCCCAGGTCATGCCCAGCGCCGCTAATGCATTACACCATAGTTCTACTCCGGTGCCAAGTACTTTTACCACTAAGAGATGGGTAAGGGGAATGGGGTGCCTCTCACACCGGCGGGCAGCCCGTCCCGAACCGGAGTGCGCCCTCTCCCGCGGAGACAACCCTACTTTCTGAGCAGTGGGATGAACACCCCGCCCACCACCGAGCGCGCCTGGAAGCCAACCATCTTTCCATCCGTGGTCCGGTACCAGTCCGTCATCGGTACCCGGCTTGGGCTTTCATTCAGAAACTTTACAACCGGGGCGATCAGCGCCTGGAACTCCTGGGAAGATTCGGCCATTGTCGCCGTCCAGACAATCCAATCGAGCTTCGTGTAGGTCTCGCGGTTGTCCAGAGGGAGGCCATAGACGTTTTGCTTGGTTTTGTAGTAGGCCAACTCCGTCCGGGCAATCGCCGGATCGAAGAGGTTCAGTCCAAGCAGCTTGTCCCAGACCAGATTGTACTTCTGGCTCCAGGTGCCGGGCTTGTCAAAGGCAAGGCGATAGTGATCACCGTCCCTGGCCATCTCCGGCCATTTCTTGGCCATCTCTTGCGCGATCTTGCGATACTCAACGGCGGTAGTCTCCTCTCCAAGTCTCCGGGCGACTTGCGCGTAGGCGCCCAGAGCGACGATCGCCTTGATGGAGAGGTTGGTGTTGTGCGCCAGGTGGCCGGCGAAGTCGTCGGTGGAGAGCTGATTGTCTGGATCCATACCCTTATTCCGGAGGTAGGCTGCCCACTTCCCCAGCATCGGCCAGTAACGCCGCGCAAAAGGAATAAAAGTGGCGTCCTTTTCCTGCTGGCCCAAGGCGCCGATCAGGATCAGCATGTTGCCGCTCTCCTCGACAGGCATCTGGTTTTCCTCGGTGCGCTCGCCACCGCCGTAAACCTGGCCGTTGGCTAGCGGATACTGGCCCAAATCGTGGGGAGCGAACGGCCAGCGCCAGCGGGGGAGTGAGGCATAGTCCAGGATCGGCTGAAGCATTCCTTTCAGCAAAACGGGATTGTAGCGGAGAAACAGTGGCGCCGAAGGATAGGTGACGTCCACCGTGGCAATGCAGCCGTTGGAGAAATTCTCCTTCGAAAAGTACAGCGGAGTGCCGTCCAGGTCGGCGACCAGCTTGTGAGCGGCCAGTGCCTGCCGGAAAGCGAGGATGGCAATCGCCGCATAGTCGGGTCCGCCGGCTCGGACAAACTCAGCGGTGAGTTCGGCATCGAGCTTGACGGCGCGGACGTGCAGCGCCTCGTACTCGGCCGCGGCCGTTTGCAGCAGCTCCGCGATGCCCATTCCATTACGGCGCCACCACGGCCGCAGATTCCGCTGCAGATATTGGATAGAGTATTGATCGTCGTAGGCGAGAAGCGTAGTGCGGGCAACCGGAGTGGCGCTGAGTGCTGGCACAGTCCATGCCGCCGCCAGGACAATCCGCGCCTGCGGCTCCAGTTCGTCGGCCACGGGGAGCTTGCCGGTGCGCAGGAACTCGTTCCTGGCCCGCGGTCCGGCGGCTGCCAGCGTGGCATCGCTCGCCGGCGGAAGTGCCAGATAAAAGTGGCCCCACTCGATCCGGAGATTGTCACCGGAGCGGGCGAGCATCTCCTGCTGGGCAGTACCGGCTCGCAGCGCCCGCACTGGCCCCGCCTGCACCCTCGACCACACCGTCCGCTGATCGGCATTGTTCGCCGCGATGGCGGCCGCTGCGTCGAAGTAAACATCAATCGCATGGCTGCGGCCATCCGTCGCCGCGGCCTCCCAGGTCAGATAGGTAACCGGACGGGAGAGGATGTCGAGCTCCGTTACAAAGGCGGGTGTAAAAAACTCCAGCGACAGCTTGACTCCCGCCGCGGCGAATTCATACCGCGTGCGCGTAGGCGTCACCACTCGCTGCGTCTGCTCCATCGGCTTGGCTTCCCGCGGTTGCGCCCCCAGAAAGCGGTACGGCTGGCCGTCGATGCGGATCAGACCGGAGAGAGGCTGCTCAGCGCCAGTCCAGTGCTTTGTGGCTTCAGCGGTAAGCTGATCGGTCATCGACCATAGGCTGAAATACGGATCGTGCGTGATCAGCGGGGTCGCCGGCGGTCGAATCGGCGTCTGGGCCGCAAGGGTAAAGAGGGTAGTAAGTAGAAAGAGGATGGCGCGCATGGCGAGACTATCATGTCATAGATTCAATGCAGCTTGGCCCGTTTGCACCCCCGCGACTTCCTTCCAGATGTTGTCGTATACTTTACGAATCTCTCTGGAGTTGGAGACATGGATTTTCTCTTCAAAGTCGCCTATTACGCGGGAACCGGCGTTGCAGGATTCATCATCGCCGGGCTGTTCCTCGCCAACCTCCTCGGCAGTCCGTCACCCAACGAAACATGGCGCAACAAGGCCGTGCTCACGGTCGCGGCGGCCTGCGGTTTCGCGCTGCTGTACCTGGGCATTCGCCTGGGCCATCAGCAGAGCCAGTGGCTGGCGGGTCTCGGCATGGCCGCACTCGCACTGGTCGTTGCCGGTGTCGTGATGTTCTTCGGGCTGATGATGTTCACCAAAGTGAACTGGCAGTAGACCCCGTGAAGATCCTCTTCTACATCCTCTACGGCTTCTTCGGCTTGCTGGGCGCCTACTTCGTGCTCTCGAGCCTCGCCGGCCGAATGTCGCTCGGCGACGCCAGCCAACTCTCAGCGAAGGCCGTGCTCGTCATCGCGGCTTTCGCTGGCGGCGGAGCCCTCTACTGGGCCTACCAACTGGGCGAGTTGCAGGGCCGCTGGCTGCCTGGCATCGGCGCGGTGCTGCTGGCGGTGGTCGCCTTCCAGCTCGTGATAGTAATTGGGCGAATCGCGCTCGGGTAATCCCCGTCCATTAGGGGTGTTGCCACGGGGCGCGGTACGGCCTGCGGAGAAGCGCGTTGGCTTCGTCATCCCCCACGATGCGCCCGGCTTTGGCGTCCCACGTGAACGAGCGGCCCAGCTTCAGAGACATGTTCGCCAGAATGCAGCAGGCCGTGGAGATATAGCCCTGCTCAATATCGGCCACGGGCTTGCCCCGGCTGGCGATGTTGGCGAGCAAGTCCTTCATGTGGCCGCGGATCGCCGGCGCGCAGTGTTTCTCCAGACGCGGCTCCGTCTTGTCCTCCGGATACTGCTCCAGTTCGTAGGTCACATCCTTGTGGATCGGCTGGGCATCGCGCGCGGCGGGGATGTAGTCGTAACCCATCACACTCGCCTTCAGCGTACCGTTCTCCCCGTAGAACGTGCCCGCCCAAGGGTACTTGGGATCGGGCGGCACACCCCAGTTCCGGTGCTGCCAGACAATCGTCAGGTCGTCAAACTCAAACGTCGCCGTCTGCGTGTCCGGGATGTTGGAGAATCCGCCCTTGTTAATCAGCAGGCCCCCCGTGGAGGAGATCCGCTTGGGCCAGCCGAGATCCAGGAACCAGCGGGCCATGTCGAGCATATGGATGCCCATGTCCCCCAAAGTGCCATTGCCATATTCCATGAACGCGCGCCAGTTCGCGGTACGGACCCTGTGGTAGGGGTGCATCGGCGCGGGCCCGGTCCAGAACTCGTAATCCATCCCGTCCGGGATGGGCGTGGCCGGTGGCAGCGGCGCGGCGGCGCGCCCGCGCGAGTACGAATAAATCTCCACCAGGCCCACTCGCCCGATCTTGCCGGACTTGATGAACTCGTTGCGAGCCTCGATCAGGTGAGGCGTGGAGCGGCGCTGCGTACCCACCTGCACGACCCTACCGTGCTTTCGCGCGGCGGCCAGCATGGCCTGACCCTCAATCACATCCACGCTGATCGGCTTCTGCACGTAGATATCCGCGCCTGCCTCGCACGCCGCAATCATCTGCAGCGCGTGCCAGTGGTCGGGCGTCGCAATCTCAACGATGTCGAGATCCTTCTCCTTCAGCATCTGCCGGTAGTCGCTGTAGAGCCGAGGGCGTTTCTTCGATGGCTGCTTCTGCTCGGCCCACTGGGCCGCTATCTCCAGATTGGCCTTGTCCACATCGCAGAGGGAGACAATCTCGATGGGCGCAATCTGGTTCAAACGGAAGATGTCGCTCTTGCCGTACCAACCGCTGCCGATGAGACCGACACGAAGCGGCTTCTGATCGGCGAACTCGGCGGCGTACGTCTGACGAGCGGCTAAAGCTAGCCCGAAGAAGTGGCGGCGATTCATGGGTACTAGTCTAACGCTCCTCAGGCTGATGTCTACCCCGCTCCCCGCTAGGCCAGAATCCCCTTCACCACGGACGCCTTCTCAACACCCACGAGCTTCTGATCCAGCCCCTGGTATTTGAACGTGAATTTCTCGTGGTCAATGCCAAACTGATGGAGCAGCGTGGCCTGTAGATCGCGCACGTGTACCGGGTCCTTCACGATGTTGTAGGAAAACTCGTCCGTCTCGCCGTACACGGTGCCGCCCTTGATGCCGCCGCCGGCCAGCCAGAGGCTGAAACAGCGCGGGTGGTGATCGCGGCCGTAATCCTTCGGCGTGAGCTTGCCTTGCGAGTAAATCGTGCGGCCAAATTCCCCGCCCCAGATGACCAGCGTGTCGTCCAGCATGCCTCGTTGTTTCAGATCCTGCACCAGCGCGTAGCAGCCCTGATCGATATCCTTGCACTGGGAAGGCAGAATCTCCGGCAGGTTGCCGTGCACATCCCAGCCGCGATGATAGAGCTGCACAAAGCGGACTCCGCGCTCCACCAGGCGGCGCGCCATCAGGACGCTATTGGCGAAGGTGCCGCCCTTGCGGGCCTCCTCGCCGTAGAGCTGGAAGGTGCTCTCGGATTCCTTGGAGAGATCGGTGAGCTCGGGCACCGATGCCTGCATGCGAAACGCCATCTCATACTGCTCGATGCGGACGCGCGTCTCGGGATCGTTGTAACGCTCGGCCTCCAACTGGTTCATCGCGCCGGCGCCGTCCAGCATCTTGCGGCGCACCTCACGAGGGACGCCGTCGGGGTTGTTGATATAGAGCACCGGATCACCGCCAGAGCGCAGCGCCACACCCGAGTACTGGCCCGAGAGGAAGCCGGAGCTCCACAGGCGCGCCGAGATCGCCTGCACGTTGGCCTTGGGGTTGGAATGCGTGGCGTGCAGCACGACGAAGGTGGGCAGGTCCTTGTTCATCGAGCCAAGCCCGTAGGCCAGCCAGGAGCCAATGCAGGGCTTGCCCGCGATCATGAAGCCGGTCTGGATGAAGGTCATCGCCGGCTCGTGGTTGATGGCCTCGGTGTGCATGGAACGGACGATGGCGATGTCGTCCACCATCTTGGCGGTGTAGGGCAGCAACTCGCTGACGTGCGCGCCGCTCTTGCCGTGCTGGGCGAACTGGAAGACCGATGGCGCGATGGGGAAGCGGCTCTGGTTGGAAGTCATCGTCGTCAGACGCTGGCCTTGGCGGATGGATTCCGGCAGATCCTTATCAAACCAGTCCTTCATGCCTGGCTTGTAATCAAAGGTCTCCAGTTGCGGCGGCGCACCCACCATGTGCAGGTAGATGGCGCGTTTCACCTTGGGGGCGAAGTGGGGCAGGCCGTTTGTCGAATCGGCATTGAGCAACTGCGCGAGGGCCAGAGAGCCAAAGCCCTGGGCGCCCCGGGCGAAGAATTTGCGGCGGGTGACGTCGTTCACTTGGTGAGCACCTCGTCGAGGTTCAGCATCTGGTTGGCCACCATGGTCAGCGCGGCAAGTTCCACGGCCGAAACATTCTCGGGCGGCTTCGTTTCGCCGGTTTTGACGAGTGCCGCCGCATCGGCGGGCTTGGTGTCGTAGTGGCGCAGAAACTCTTTGTACGATCCGCGGATGATGGCGCGCTCCTGCTCAGAGAGTGGCCGGGCCATCAGGCGCGCGGCAATGAAATCAAACTGGCGGTCCACGTCTGAGCCGGAGGCCTGCAGAGCCCGCCCGGCCAGCGCGCGGGCGGCCTCCACAAACTGCGGATCGTTCATGGTCACCAGCGCCTGGAGCGGCGTATTGGTGCGCTCGCGGCGGACCGTGCAGGTCTCGCGCGTGGGCGCGTTGAAGATCTCCATCGAGGCCGGCGGGGCGCTGCGCTTCCAGAACCAGTAGAGGCTGCGGCGGTAGAGCTTGTCTCCCGTGTCCTGCTTGTAGTGCTGGGTGTCGCTGCCAGTCATGGCAACGGTTTCCCAGACGCCGTCGGGCTGATAGGGACGTACGCTGGGGCCGCCGATCTCGGGCACCAGCAAGCCGCTGACGGCCAGAGCGTAGTCGCGCACCATCTCACCTTCCAGACGGAAGCGGGGGCCACGCGAAAGCAGACGATTGTCGGGGTCCTTCTCCAGTTTCTCCGGCGTCGCCGTGGCCGCCTGGCGGTAGGTGGAGGAGGTCACCATCAGCCGGAAGAACTTCTTCACGTCCCACGAATCGCGGAACTCGAGGGCGAGCCAGTCCAGCAGTTCCGGGTTGGAGGGCGCCTGGCCCTGCGAGCCAAAGTCCTCGGAGGTCTTCACAATGCCGTCGCCGAAAAGCTCCTGCCAGAAGCGATTGACGGTGACGCGGGCCGTCAGCGGATTGCCCGGATCGACGATCCATTTCGCCAGACCCGCCCGGTTACGCGGCATGTCGGAGGTCATCGGCGGCAGCACGGAGGGCGTATTCGCCTCCACCCGCGCGCGCGGCGCGTCGTAGGCGCCTCGGAAAAGCACATGGGCGTAAGGCGCTTGATCCGTGCGTTCCTCCATCACCAGGGAAACCGCGCCACGGCGGCGGACGGCCCGGCGCTCCATCTCCAGATCTCGCAGTTGCCCCTGGAGAGAGCGCGCCGACGGGTCCTGGTGCATCTGGACGAACCGGGCGAGCGCCGCCGGATCGCCGGGATTCAATAGCGCGATCTCTTCGGGCGTCAGCGCCGTACCGAAGACGCGGAAGTCGGCGACGGAGCCGTCGAGCGGGCGCGTGGGATTGCCGAGCTTCAATGGCGCGCCGGTGTGAATGGAGCCCTTGATGACGGCGGTGGAGGTCCGCTGCGTGCGCACCTCGCGGCCGTTCATGTACATGCGCACACCCAGCGCCTCGCCGGTGCCGTCATACGAGAACGCGATGTGATACCAGGCCCCGGAAACCACCTGATCCAGATGGCCGGCGCGGATCTCCACCTGCTTGCCCTCGTCGCCGTAGAAACGAACACCGGGCAGCCGGCCGCTGACGAAAAACATCCAGCCGCGGTTCTTTTCTATCACCTCGTTCTGCGCGGCGATGTTGAAGTACTCCTCACCCTTGGGGAACTGAAACCAGGCGCTGACGGTGAAGGGCCTGTTGGTGTCGATGGCACTGAGATTGGGGAGCTCCACCGATGATTTTGAGCCGAAGTGCAGAGCCGCGTGCCCCGGCCACGGCGATGCGCCCAGCGCGAGTCCTTCGCTGAAGGGGAGGGCTTGCGCGCCGTCCGGCGTCGTCAACCGGATGGCGCCGTCGATCGTCAGCGACATCAGTTCGTCGGGCGTGTGCTGCGGTCCTGACTCTGGGGCGGCTAAGCAGGCGCGCACGCGAGCAAGCTCTTCTCTCAGCGATTTCTCCTGCGCCGCGATGGCCTCCCAGCGGGCGCGATCGGCTGCCGCGGGCACCACCACGATGGGCGGCGTATCCGAGATGTTGCCGTCCATGGCGTGCTGCGTGGAGTTGCGGAAAAACGCAGTCAGAGCGTAGAAATCCTTCTGCTGGATGGGATCAAACTTGTGATCGTGGCAGGTGGCGCAACCCACTGTGAGCCCCATGTAGACGGCCCCGATGGTGTCGGCGCGGTCTTTCGCATAGATGGCCTCTACCTCGTCGATGATGACGCCAGCCTCGTTCGTGGTCACGTTGCAGCGCTGGAAGCCGGTGGCGATGCGCTGCTCCAGCGTGGGGTTGGGCAACAGGTCGCCGGCGATCTGCTCGGTGGTGAAGCGATCGAATGGCATGTTCGCATTGAACGCGCGGATCACCCAGTCACGGTAGGGCCAGATCTCGCGGTAGTTGTCGATGTGAATGCCGTGAGTGTCGCCATAGCGGGCGGCGTCCAGCCAGTAGCGCGCACGGTGCTCGCCCCACTGCGGCGTAGCCATCAGGCGATCGACGAGCTTCTCGTAGGCGTCCGGACTCTGATCGGCGACGAACGCTTCCACGTCTTCCGGCTTGGGCGGCAGGCCGGTGAGATCCAGCGTGACGCGCCGGATGAGCGTGCGCTTGCCGGCCTCGGCCGCCGGCGTCAGGCCCTTGGCTTCCAGCCTGGCCAGGACGAAACGATCGATCGGATTGCGCACCCACGACCCGTTTTGCACGGCGGGCAACTCGCGCCGCGCCGGCGCCTGAAACGCCCAGTGCTCCTCCCAGTTGGCGCCCTCTTCAATCCACCGCTTCAGCGTGTCCTTCTGCTCCGGCGTGAGTTTCTTGTGCGACGAAACGGGCGGCATCACCTTCTCTGGCTGCGCCGCCGTCACCCGCTGATACAGCAGGCTGGCCTGCGGTTTGCCCGGTACGATGACGGCTCCTGATCCTCGCTTGGAAAAGGCGCCTTCCCGCGTATCCAGACGCAGCCCCATCATGCGCCGGGCTTTGTCCGGGCCGTGGCACAGGAAGCAGGAATCGGAAAGGATGGGCCGGATTTCGCGCTGGAAACTGACCTTAGCGGATGCGGCTCCGTGTACGGTCACGATCAGCGAAACAACAAGGATAGCGTTGGCGGTGCGGGTCATTGTGAATCCCAGGATGACCCCTAGTATACGTCAGGTTTAACGCGCTGTTTCGGGGATCTCAATCACCACGCCGTCGGCGTCCTGCAGCCTCAACACCAGGCTCTTGCGGCTTTGCATATCCTTGTCGGAAATGCTGAAACTGCCGGCCACCGTGCGGTCCTCCTGCGTCTTCGGACGAATGCGATCGCGCTCCTTCAACATCTCCGTGTAGCGCACTCCATACACCTTGTGATACGCCAGCACACGGTCCAGATCCATCTGCGCCACCGGCAGGCCCTCCACCTCCTGGCCCGCTGCTGTGGTCACCACCAGAGTGACTTTCTTCAGTTGGAACAGCGCGCCGGAAGGATTGTTGACACGGAAATCGACCACGGCGAGCGATGCGGCATCGTCGGCCGGAATGCTCCGCACCTTGAGTATCTTTGCGTCCAGGCGTACCTGCGAATTCGTATTGAGGAGGAACCCGATGCCGCCGATCAGCAGGGCGACCCCGAGCCCGATGAGTACGTATTTCGCAAGCGGCGGCGCGGAGAACTTCATCATTTCACCAGCTCCTGGATCTTCTTCATGCAGAGATGCGCTTTCTCGATCAAGGTACCGTCGAACACGTGCGTCTCCAGCCCGACCTTGCCCTTGTAGCCGTCCTTGACCAGCGCCTGAAACACGCCGCCCCAATCGATGAAATCGGGCCCGATCACCAGCGCCCGCGCCTTCATCTGCACGTTGTGGATGCGTTTTTTGGGCAGCAGCGCGTAGCCATCGGGAAATGGCTTTTCCTTGGAGTTCAGCGCATTGACGGGATCCCAGTTGATGCCGAAGCCCTTGCGCGGGACCAGCTCGCAGATACGTTTCAGCTCCGCGCAGGTGGCCACGTTGCACGATGCCTCGTTCTCCACCAGTAGCTCAACGCCTTCCTTTTGCGCGATCGCCACCATCTCGTCGATGATCTGCGCAATTCGGGGCATTACTCTCTCCGGCTGGGCCACGCGGCTAAAAGTGAAGACGCGCACACCCTTCACGCCAAAGATGTGGGCCGCGCGGATTGCCTTGCGTAAATCGTCGATTCTGCGCTCAAACTGCTGCTTTTCGCGCTCTAAACGCTTCGTTTTAGCCTCTGCCGTCTCCACCCGCTTCCGCTCCGGCTCGGTGCCGGGCAGCGGAAACTTGAGCATCGGCGTGTTCAGAAACGAGACTCCCAGTCCGGCGTCCTTGATCTCTTTGGCCACCGGCCGCAGTTTGTCTTCGTCGAGAAACGCGTAGGTGCCGCCGCCGCCAGGCACACCGCGCAGCTCCACCCACTGGATTCCATACTGCCTAGCGAAAGCAATGGCGTCGGCCGGCGAACGCGCGATCTCGTCCGTCAACAGGCTGATGCGGGAGAGGTCAATCCGCCTGGCGCCGAACAGTGCCGGCGCGGCGAGTGTGGAGAGAAGGAAGTTTCGGCGATGCATCGGAGAACATCAGTCTACCAGCCCTTCCCGCTGCAGGATGCCCTGCAACAGGTCCGGGATCTCGAAGATGGCGCGGTTGTGGATCTGCTGTGTGGCGGCGTGCATCTCAGCCAGCCGCCCCGGTTGGAGGATCTCGCGCACCGCCCCGGCGATCCCGGAGAAGCTCTTGAGCACAACGCCAGCGCCGCGCTCGCTGAGCCACGCGGAGTTGAAACGCTCCTGCGGGAGAGTCCAAGCGTTGCGCACCGTGATGACGGGCAGGCCCATGTGCACTGCCTCGCTGACACTCCCCGGGCCCGGCTTGCCGATAAAGAAATTGGAAAGCTTCATCCAACGTGGGATCTCGCTGGTAAAGCCCACAACGTGCTTGGCAATGCGAGTCCGCCGGGCGGCCAGTTCGCGCTGCAACGCCTCGTTCTTCCCGGCTATCAGAATCAGTTGGACATCCAGTCGCGAGGCATCGAGCCTCTCGAGCACGTCGCGCATCACACCCGTACCGTAGCCGCCAAACAGGACCAGCCCCGTGGGACGATCCGGATCGAGCCCCAGCGCGCGGCGCTCCGCCGCCACGTCCACTTCGAGGGGCTCGTAGAAGCGCGGATGCAGGATCATGCCCGACGTCAAGGCCACGCGGTCCTTCGGGTAGCCCATCGCCAGCGCCTGCCGGTAGGCGTGCTCGGTGCCGCAGATCACATCCTGATTCTGCGGCTCCATCCAGAAACGCGGAGGAAAATCTGCCAGATCCGTAAGGATCGTGATGTACGGCGTGCCCGGCCGCACCGCCTGAATTCCGTCAAACAGCGCACGGTTGAAGTTGGGCACCACGCTCACCACGGCGTCGGGCGGCGGCGTGCCGGAGCGCCCGCTCCACCAGTCTTTCAGCAGCTTCACTTCGGAGCCGTGATAGAGCCGGATCACCTGCTGCATGAAGCGCAAACCCTGCTCGGAGCCCAGGGTCCAGCCCCGCCGCAGCATCTCGTTGTAGATCTCCTGGAGATCAATGCGCAGCACTTTCTTGAAAACATCAGCCGGCGCGAGGACGTCCTGCAGATGCACCATGCGGGCCTCCCAGGGCCGCTGCTGCTGCGCCACCACCATTTTCAAGGCAGTGGCCGCGGCGCGGTGCCCGCCGCCGGCGTCGAAGTAAATGAAGTCGAGAACGCGCATTCGCTGTGAACTGAGATTAGCAGAGCGGCACCGTGTAATACGGTTACACGGCGCGCGCAGTCACCAGAGTCATGTCGTCGAACTGCTCACCCGGCGAGTAGGCGGCGATCCGCGCGGCGAGCAACTGCGGCGTCAGTTCCTCACGGCGGAACTCTTCCAGCAGCCCAGCCTCGCCCAGTTCCCCGCCCCGCGGCCCCGCGGCATCGGTGACGCCGTCGGAATAGATGGCGAGGCGGTCGCCAACGGCGAGATGGACCTCGCCCACCTCCACCGGAAAGACGGGCAATATGCCGATAACAGGCGCCGTAGGCAGCAGCCACTCCACCTCGCCGGACGCCCGCAACAGCAGCGGCGGATTGTGACCGCAATTGGCGTAGCGCAGCGTCCGCGCAGCGTCGTCGTAATCCCCGAAAAACATCGTGGCGTAACGCTCTGGCGGAGTGGATTCGTGGAACTGCAGATTGAGAGTTTTCAGCAGCAGCGGCAGGTTCTGCACGGCCTGCCAGGAGAGGCTGCGCAGCGCCGCCTGAAGATTCGACATCAGGAGCGCGGCCGCGATGCCCTTGCCCGAGATGTCAGCCAGCACCAACCCCACGCGGCCCGGCGCCAGATCGAGAAAGTCGTAGTAATCGCCGCCCACGGCTCCGGCCTGAAGGCAGTAGCCGTCGTATTGCAGCGTGCCAAGCGGCGGCCGGCGTTGGGGCAGGAGTTGCGCCTGCACCTGGCGGGCGAGATCCAGATCATGCGTTGCCCTGACGAATTGCCCGGCGCGCTCACCGGCGTACTTCCGTAGCGTAGCCAGCAGCTTGTAGTTGTCCCACGGCTTCAACACGAAATCCCGCGCACCGCGCCGCATCGCCTCCACCGCGATATCGACGCTACCCCATGCGGTCATCACGATCACCGGCACGGTCAACCCCATCAGGCGGAACTGCTCCAGCACATCCAACCCCTCCTCGCCGGAGGTGGTGTCGCGCGTGTAGTTCAAATCCATCAGCACGATGTCCGGCGCGGCGGCCGCCACCGAGCGCAGAATGGCCACCGGACTGTCGGCGGTGTCGATGGCAAAGCCCTCTGCCTTCAGCAGAAGGCGCAGCGCCAGTAGAACATCGGGCTGATCGTCGGCCACAAGAATGCGGAGTTTCGCGGGCTCGGTCATTGCCATGATCGTAGCCTATTCGCTCCGCCGGGCAAGCGGTCTGTATTTTCACTTTTTGTTCACGATGTTGAAATCCGCAGCGCAGATAAAGGATGCATGAACACCATCCCCCAGAACGTCGCTCACAGCGTTCTGGAATTCATCGAGGTTCGGGATCACCGGCTGATGCGCCGCGTACATCGCTGGCGGGCGCCGAGGTGGATCAGGCTGTGGATGATCTGCGCCACCCGCGGCGGTGACGGCTGGCTGTGGTATCTGCTGGGCGCGGCGTTGTTGATGTTTGGCGGCGAGACCGGGATGCGAACCGTCGTGCAATCCACCGCGGCAGCGGCCACCGGCATCGCGCTGTTCCTTTGGTTGAAGCGCGCCGCCGGACGCAAGCGGCCCTGCGCATTGGAGCCGCACTGCTGGGCGCAATTGCTGCCGCCCGACCAGTTCAGTTTCCCCTCCGGCCATACCATCACCGCGTTCGCCATCGCCATTCCCGTGGTGGCCCAGTATCCGGCGCTGGCCCCCGAGCTGTGGTTCCTGGCCATGTCCGTGGCCGTTTCGCGCATCGTCCTGGGTATGCACTTCCTCAGCGACGTGGTGGCCGGCGCGGTAGTCGGCTGCCTGCTGGGCCGCATCGCGATGGCCCTGCTCTAACCGCCCTCGCCCAACCGCCTGGCCGCGTCGGCCATCAGCTTCGCCGCGTGCTTGGATTCCGCCGCCAACCCGCCCACCAGCCCCTCGACAATCCCCGCCACGTCCGCCAGCCTGACGTCATCCAAACTCCGCCCCTGGAGCCATTCGGCCAGCGCCGCCCCGCAGGCGATGGAGGCCGTGCAGCCCCGCACCTGGAACGCCGCTTGGCGGACCACGCCATCTTCCACCAATGCGGTGAGACGAAGGATATCTCCGCAAGCCGGGTTCTCTAGATGCACCACGCGGGCAGGCGCCTGCAGGATTCCGGCATATTTCGGATTGCGAAAGTAGTCGAGAAGCCGTTCACTGTACAATGGGGTTGGTCCTCCTTCATCCTACGCATCCCGCATGGCTCGCACAATGATTGTGGTGGCTGGTGTTCTCCAGCGTGACAGTAAGCTCTTGATCGGCCAGCGTATGGCGCAGGACCGGCACGGCCTAAAATGGGAGTTTCCCGGCGGCAAGGTCGAAGCCGGAGAGACGCCCAAGCAGGCTCTGACCCGCGAGTTGCGGGAGGAACTCGGCATCGAAGCCGTGGTCGGCGTCGAGATCGCGCGCTACGAACACTCCACGGCCAACCGCTCGCCGCTCATCCTTTTGTTCCACAAGGTGGAGAGCTATACCGGTGAGCCGCAGCCCAACACGTTTGAACAAATCCTTTGGGAAGACGCCGGCAATCTCCCCACCTACGACTTCCTCGATGGCGACCTCGATTTCGTGCGGCGTATTGCCATGGGCCGCATCCGCCAACTGAGGTAGACCTCCGGCCTTTATAATCGGGAGTGTGACCGACACTCTGCATTCCACATGCGCCCTGGATTGTCCTGACGCCTGCTCCCTGTTGGTCACGGTGGAAAACGGCCACGCCACCAAACTGCGTGGCAACCCGGATCACCCCGTCACTCGCGGCTTCCTCTGTGGCAAGGTGGCGCAATATCTGGAACGCGAGTATCACCCCAGCCGGTTAACGCATCCGCTCCGCCGCACCGGTGCCAAGGGCAGCGGCCAGTTTGAGCAGATCTCCTGGGATTCGGCCGTGAACGAAATCGCCGATCGGCTGCGGGCCGCGGCCGATGAATTTGGACCCGAATCCATCCTGCCCTACAGCTACGGCGGCACGCTCGGCTATCTGCAGGGCCGCGGCATGGATCGCCGGTTCTTCCACCGCCTGGGCGCCTCGCGGCTGGACCGCACCATCTGCGCCACCGCCGGCGCGGCCGGGTTGATCGAGGCTTACGGAGTCCGCCTGGGCACCGCGCCGGAGCACTTCGTCCACGCCAGGCTCATCATTGTCTGGGGCGCCAACGTCCTCGCCACCAACGTTCATCTCTGGCCCTTCATTCTGGAGGCGCGCCGCCAGGGTGCGCGGCTGGTAGTGATCGATCCGGTGGTCACTAAGATCGCCTCGCTGGCCGACTTACATCTGAAGCCAAATCCCGGCAGCGACCTCGCCCTCGCGCTGGGCCTGATGCACGTCATCTTCCGCGACGGCCTGGAGCGATGCGCGGCCGATACGGCATCATTGCGCGCGCGGGCCGCCGAGTACCCGCCGGAGCGGGCCGCGCAGCTCACCGGAATCCCGGCCGCCGCTATCGAAGAACTGGCCAGGGAGTACGCCACCATCCGGCCCGCCGTCATCCGCGTCAACTACGGCGTGCAGCGCAGCCAACGCGGCGGCAGGGCCGTGCGCGCCATCTCCCTGCTGCCCGCGCTCACGGGCAACTGGGACGAACTCGGCGGCGGCCTGCAACTGACAACCTCTGGCGCGTTTGATTTGAACACCGACGCTCTAGAGCGCCCCGATCTCGGCCCGCCCGCCCGCACAATCAACATGTCGCTGCTGGGCCAGGCGCTTACAGCGACCGGCGGTCCGCCAGTGAAAGCGCTGGTGGTCTATAACTCCAATCCCGCCGCCATCGCCCCCAATCAGAACCTGGTGCATCGCGGGCTGGCGCGGGAGGATCTCTTCACCGTCGTGCTGGAGCAGTTCCACACCGGCACCGCCGCCTACGCCGACATCGTGCTTCCGGTGACGACGTTCCTGGAGCATACTGATATCTACTTCGCCTACGGCCACTACCACATTCAGTTGGCCCGGCCCGCCGTTGCGGCGCCCGGCGAGGCCAAGCCCAATAGCGAGATCTTCCGCCTGCTCGCCGCCGCCATGGGCTTCCAGGAGGCCTGTTTCCAGGACACCAGTGACGACATGATCCGCCAGTTGCTGGACACACCCAGCCCGTTCCTGGCCGGCATCACCCTGGAGCGCCTGGAGCGCGAACATTCCATCCGGCTCCACGTGCCGGGTCTGCCGATGGCCGGCCGGCCCGTGGACCTCAGCGGCGAGCCCCTGGCCTATGTGCCGCCCGTGGAGAGCCGCCACGGAGCAGACTACAGCGAAAAGTACCCCCTAGAGATGGTCAGCTCGAAAAACCACGACAGCATGAACTCCTCCTTTGGCTACCGGGACGACGTCGACGCACAGACCGCGGTGGCCGAACTGCACCCCGCCGACGCCGCCGCGCGCGGCATCGTCGACGGCGCCCCCGTGGAGGTGTTCAACAGCCGCGGCGCCGTGCGGCTCACCGCCCGCGTGGGTGACTTTGTCCGGCCCGGTGTGGTGCGCGCGCCGATGGTCCGCTGGCCCGGCCGCTCCCGCGACGGCCGCAACGTGAACGCGCTCATCAGCGACCGCCTCACCGATATCGGCGGCGGCCCAACTTTTTACAACTGCCTGGTGGAGGTACGGCCATGCGCCGAATAGCCCTGTTGCTCTGCGCCTGCGCCCTGCTCACCGCCGGGTGCAAGCGAAGGCATCACCCGAATCCGGCCGCCACCATCGAGGAGGAGGGCGAGCTCGCCAGCGCCATCAGCGTGGCCGATCCCAAAGACGCCTCCCAACTGCTGAGCGGCTTCCACACCGTCGAGAGCGATTCCTGGCGCTGGTCCATGAAGAAGTTCGCCGTGAGTCTGGCGCCCCCCCTTGGCGCGCCGCAAAAGGGTGCCACCCTGGTACTCAACTTCGCCCTGCCCGATGCCGTGGCCGCCAAGTTGCTCGGCCTCTCCATCACGCCCACCGTCGCCGGTCAGCGCATCGCGCCCTGCCAAGTCACCAAGCCCGGCGAGCAGGCGTGCCAGTTCGATGTGCCTCCCAACGCGCTGAAGACAGGCGCTGTCGTGGTGGAGTTTGAGCTAAGCAAGGCGATCGAACCGGGCGACGGCGATTCGCGGCAACTGGGGCTCGTGGTGGCGCGGATCGGGTTCACCGCAAAATGACCCGCCTGCGCAATGCTGCGCTGTGGGCGCTGCCCACGGTTGCTTTCGTTTGGATCTACTGGTTCGCCATGCGGGCCTGGTTCCAGCAGGATGACTTCGCCTGGCTGAGCCAAGGCCTGGACATCGCCACATGGCGGGACCTGGTCACGGCCCTCTTCACGCCCCGCGCCCAAGGCACCATCCGGCCGTGGAGCGAGCGGCTGTTCTTCATCGCCTTCTACCATTGGTTTGGGCTGGATCCCCGGCCTTTCCATCTGTGGGTGGCGCTCACGCAGGTCGTCAACCTGCTGCTGCTGCAATCGGTGGTGTGGCGGCTGACGAAATCCCGTTTGGCGGCTGTGGCTGCGCCGCTGCTATGGATGGTCAACGTGGCGCTGGCGACACCGCTCTCCTGGCTGTCGGCGTACAACGAGGTAATGTGCGCGTTCTTCCTGCTACTCGCCTTCCGCCTCCTGTTGCAGTGGATCGAGACCGGACGGATGCGCTGGTTCTGGCTCCAGACCTTCGTCTTCGTTCTCGGCTTCGGCGCCCTGGAGATCAACATAGTTTTCCCAGCCTTGGCCGCGGCTTGGTGCTTGCTGGCCGCGCGCCGGCGCCTGATACCCGTCCTGTGGCTGTTTCCGGTTAGCGCCCTCTACGCCGCCATCCACTTCGTGGTGGCGGCCAAGCCAACAGAGGGCCCCTATGCCCGCCACTGGGACACCTCGGTAATCTTTACTTATCTACATTACTGCGGGACGGCTCTTACCGGCGGCCTCATCATGCCGCACTGGCCCATTCCGCCTTGGACGTGGCAAGCCGCCGCCTGGCCAATGGGTCTGACGCTACTCGGCTATGCCATCTGGGCCTGGCGACAAGGCGAACGTGTGCCGGCCTTTGGAATCGTGTGGTTCTCTATCGCCATCGGCCCGATTCTGCCGTTGCGCGATCACCTGATGGACTACTACCTCACCGTGCCCACGATCGGATTGGCCATTCTGCTGGCCGTCTCAATTCGGGACTCGTTTCGGAACACTTGGTGGAGCCGGTTGGCCGTTTTGGGACTACTCGGGGCATACGTTACGTTTTCCCTGCCGCTCAACCGGACCGAAACCAAGTGGCGCTGGGCGCGCGGCCATCGCATCCGAGCCTTGGTGGAGGGCATCGAAAGGGCGCATGAACTTCATCCCAAGAAGATGATTCTGTTGACCGGGCTCGATTCCGAGCTGTTCTGGTCCGGCCTCGTTGATGCCCCCGGCCGGCTTTTTGGCGCCCTGGAAGTCTATCTCGCGCCTGGCGAGGAGGCGAACATCGACCTGCATCCGGAGTTGGGGGATGTCGGCCAGTGGCTGGGCGCAAAGGGCGCCGTGGCTCGCGCACTGTCCAAGGATCAGGCAATTGTGTATCGTTTTGACCAATCGGTCTTACGAAATGTCACACGACAGTTTGAAAGGAAAATGCCGCCCGAGTGGCGAAATGCACGCCCGCGCATGGTCAACGCGGGCCAACCGGCCTACGCCGATGATCTCGGAGAAGGGTGGCACGCCCTCGACGGCGACTGGCGCTGGATGTCCAAACGGGCCGAGGTCAAACTGGCCGGTCCGGTGGCGCCCTCCGAGCGCCTTCTGGTATCAGGATTCTGCCCCGAATCGATCCTCGCCAAGCCGCTGCACCTCAGCGTTCAGGCCGACGGCATCCCTCTGGGCGTGTTGGAGATCACTCGCCTAAACTCATCATTCGAAACCACGTTCTCTCTTCCCAAGGAGCTCCTGGGCCGCCCCGGTATCCTCGTGGAACTGTCCGTGGACCGCACCGTGTCCCTACCCGGCGACGCCCGGGAGATGGGGTTGGTCTTCGGCCGGATCGGCCTCCGGTAGGTCTCCCCCCCGCCACGGACCAGAGCATTAAATTTCATCCTTTCTTGAGAAGAATGTCGGTTTCGTGAAACATCCTCTACGGAAATGCGTCTGTACGAATACGCTCTTAATGAAACCCGTTGCTTTGGCCGATAAGCTGGGGTATGCTGACAACCCAAGCCCGGATCGCTCGAATGAGCTGGTCGCGCGGCTGTGGCACCCGCAAGTTGGGTGAGAGAGTGCAGCACCGTCCGCTCGCGGTACGGATTCCGAGGATGGAATCGAGGCGAGCGAGAATTTGGCACTTGAATTGCTAAGATGTGTTATCCTAGCGGATTGCCACCGCCGGGGATGGTGATCGGGACTAGTAGGAACTGCTTACTAGGGATTGCTTATATGAGGTTTTTTGAGTGAGAAACACTCACATGTTGGAACTTTTTGGGCAACTCCAGCGTCAATACCGGTGATAGAGAGCAAGAAGAAAAACAAGAACTACTGGGAGACAAGACCATGACCAAGACGGAGCTGAACAAATACAAACAGATCCTGGAAACCAAGCTGACTGAACTGTCGCAGGCCGTTCGCGATCGCGATGGCATCGCTATCGAAAAGAGCCCGGACGCGCTCGATGAAGTCCAACACGCGGCCGAGCGGGAGTTGGCCATTCGCAATCTCGACCGCGAATCCCATCTCCTCCGTAACGTTCGCGGCGCCTTGCGCCGTATCGACGAGGGAGCCTTCGGTGTCTGCCTGCACTGCGAAGAGGATATCAATCCTAAACGGCTCAACGCCGTCCCTTGGACGCCCTTCTGCATCCAGTGCCAGGAACTCGCCGATCGCAACCGCGTCGAGAACAGCGAGATGTTTGAAGAATTGATGGTTGCCTAATCTACCAACTCCGAACTGGTGAAAAGGGCGCGAGTGCATTATGCTCGCGCCCTTTCTTTCTTTCAACCGCCTTCCACCAACGCGGGGCGCTAAGCACCACTCGGCTTGGTGCTCTCGGATGATCCACTCTCCACCAGTGCGCCGGGCCGCCGGTACCGCTCGCGCCGCGTCCGCACGCTCACAAAGTTGCACCGGCACGGCTCGCATCGCCAGTGGTGGCCGCCCAGTGCCAACTGCAAATCCTGCCATCGGCTCGTCCGGTAGTACTTCGGATCCCACACTGTCAGGTCCATCCGCAGGCAGCGCGGGCATTTCGCGTAGATGATGGCCGACAGGCCAATTGGCACGTCGTGGAATCTCGCTCCGCAATCGTGGCAACGGAACGGAAACCGGCCGAACCAAGTCAGGAGATGCTCGATCAGTCCGCGCGCCTTCCCGGTTCGCACCGCGGTGGAGCCACACTCCGGACAACTGCTGAGCCCTCTCCTAGCCAATCTGACAGTACCTCTTCCGTTCGATATTATCCTGTTCTCCGTCGAGTTTGTTACAAATCCGCCCGGCGGCGGGAGTCCCGCGCCGCCGCCCGTCGCAGATACTCCACCTCGTATCTGGAAAACGCCTCTGCCAGCAGGTCTCGCACCCGCTTCTCACCGTGAATCGACAATCCCTCAATCGCCGCCACCGGGAGCAGATCGCGAGTGGTGGACGTGATGAAAACAGAGTCCGCCCGTTCCAGGTCATCCAGCGTCAACACACGCTCAGCTACCTGAATCCCCGGGACACGCACAGCCTCGAGCAACAGCTCGCGAGTCACGCCCGGCAGGCATCCGCTCGCCAGCGGAGGCGTCACAGCCAGATCGCCAAACACCGCGAAGATGTTGGCGGACGTGCACTCGCTCACTTCGCCGCGCTCATTCAGCAGCACCACCTCATCCTGGCCGCGCACGTGCGCCTCCTCATACCAAACCAGATTCATCGCCCACGATGTCGTTTTCGCGCCCGCAAACAGGCTCGCAGCGTGCCGCGCGTTGGGGATGACGCCAAGCCTCGCCGAAGCGCCCCAAACGCTCCTGGGGGCCGTGAAGGCTATCAGATCGGAGTCCTGCTTCTGCTCCGGACCAGCCCACATCGTGCCGCCGTTGCGGGTGACCAGCACGCGCAGTGTGGCTTCCTGCTCCTGATTGGCCGCCACCAGGGTCATCAATACAGATTCCAGTTCCGCCGCCGCCCACGGAAACGGCACACGCAGCAGATCGGCGTCCCTGCGCATCCTCGCCCAGTGACGATCGAAGGCAAACAGTAAACCGCCGGAAATCTTGACGGTGGAAAAGACGCCCCAGCCGGTGAACAGGCCAACCTGCCCGGCGCGCAACGCATACTCGTCCGCCTGGCGGACGCGGCCGTTGTGAAGGAATTGAGGACGGATCACTCTCTTATTGTACGAGAGACTCTCGCTCAGGCAGCATTCCAATTGGGGAAGACGTGCGCCCTGGCCCGCACGGAAGCGAGCAGGAGATTCTCGATCCGCCTGCGCCGCTCAAGAAGGCGACCGAGCAGTTCCTCCAACTCCCGTTCTTCCTGCTCCGAATCCAACCAGGAGCGCGGTAGTTCCCGCAGGATGTGATCGAAGATCGATTCCGGGCAGTGGCGCGCCTGGTCCAGCCAGGGCTGCAGGTCGTCGAGGCCCCGCAGTGACTCGTACACCTGCGGCCGGAAGTACAGGCCCTGAATCGGAGAATCGTTGAAGGCCCAGTGCGGCCCGTCAAAAATATAGCCGTGGTCCACCATCTGCACGATGAATCCCTTGCGTTGCGGCGCCACCGATTCGTCGTCGAGCCAGTCGCGCAGGCGCCGGCGGAAGAAGATCGCCTGCCGCGAATCCGAGTTGGCCGTCCACTTATCGAAAACCAACGCGCCCAGAAAGTGATTCAGATTCGCCACGCCGGATAGCATCGAATCCGGCAGGTAGTCGTAAACGGCTTCCGTATGCGGGTTGCCCGGAAACTGCGAGCCGAAATGCCAGCCCGGCCCCACCGGCATGCGGCCCGACCCGAGTTGCAGACAGACGTCCTGTTCATTCAGCAGAAACTGCTCCGACAGCGAGACTACCCGCACCTGAGGAGCCGAGATCCGCAGGTGGCGCAACAGAACCGCGCTAATCCACTCGTTGATCAGGATGCGCCGGTGCTGCGGATTCTCCCTGAATTTCGTGACATACCAGCCGCCATCGTCGCAGGCGAGCAGATGGGCCTGCGCGCCGCCACGCATCTTTCGCTCCAATCTCATCGCATTCACAGGCATGGCTGGCTAGACTAAAGAATAAGACTTCGAGCGCGGCGGCCTCAACCGACGGCGTTACACCATGTTGGCAGAACCCCGGCCGCGCCAGCTACTCGCGAGATCAAGACCACAAGACGACAAGACAAGGAGACACAATCATGGACGAGCAGGCCAAGGGTGCGGAGATCGAAGCCAAGGGATTGGACAAGGAAAAAGGCAAGGACGAAATCGCTTTGGATCTCATGAAGTTCATCGGCACGGCGACGGGCTATGGCAGAGGGCCTCAATCGGTAGGTTTCGCCGGAAAGGGCGCGCGCACCCCCGAGGAACAGGCCGAATCGCTGCTGGAACTGTTCCAG
This sequence comes from Paludibaculum sp., assembly GCA_036504135.1. Classification (GTDB taxonomy): domain Bacteria; phylum Acidobacteriota; class Terriglobia; order Bryobacterales; family Bryobacteraceae; genus Paludibaculum. Next base: position 176,655 of record DASXVP010000011.1, on the reverse strand, counting down.
CGCTGCCGCGCCATTGTGAAGCAGGGCTAGGCGCAAAAACACAGGGCGCCCCAAATTGGCAGGGCGCCCCATTGAACATCAGCAATCGCTTCAGTGAATGATTAATCGGCCCAACGAGTAGTTCGCAGACTACTTCTTTTTGGGAGCGGCAGCCTTCTTCGGAGCAGGAGCAGCCTTCTTGGGGGCAGCGGCCTTCTTCGGAGCCGGGGCAGCCTTTTTCACAACAACAGCGGCCTTCTTCGGAGCCGGGGCGGCCTTCTTCGGAGCCGGGGCAGCCTTCTTAGGGGCAGCGGCCTTCTTCGGAGCGGGCTTGGCGGGCGGAGCGGCCTTCTTAGGGGCGGGGGCGGCAGCCTTCTTAGGAGCAGCAGCCTTTTTGGTAGCAGTTTTCACTGTTTTTGGATTCACCTTTCGAACGGCGGCTTGCGCCGTGTTTTTGGCGGCCGCCGGAGCGGACGCCTTCCCAACCTTTAGGGAGGGAACCGGGCGGGTGGATTTGCGGCTGATCGCGGCGGCATCGGCATCAGCCACGCGCGTGGCAGCCGGCGGCTCGGGCGCGCGTTCAGTCACAACCGGAGGAGCCACCGTGAGGGGCTTCACGTCCGGCACTTCCACCTCAAACTCTTCGTCGTCATGATCGTCATCGCCGTGGACGTCAGACACTGCGTCGTCTCCGAATCCGGAGTCGAAATCGGACTGGTCGTCGTCGTATCTGTCTATTCGCGTTGCATCCATATGGAGCATGAGAGGCCAACCCTCCTGCACGGGCTGAATCATTTTTAGGATAACTTGTTTTTTATGAGAAGCAAGGGGGTTGTTAGCGGAAGCTGGCAATGAAGCAATCCGGCACAACGGAAGGAGTGGCAGGAGTTGGACGTTATGTCAGACGCTTGACTGACGATTTTGGCCGTTTTTGCGGGGTTTGAGCTCGTTTGCTGGAATCGCGCCGCGTGCCGGGCCACACTGGAATCGCACCGCCCGCCGGCTTGTTCGCTCTCCACGTTGCCGCGATTTTCTGCGCCACCACCCCGCGGCGTCTGGGCACCAGCATTCCCCTACGAGGTCCCGAGACGCTTCAACAGGCGCCCCGATTCCGGGCGGCGCCACTCCCCGCGAGGCATCAGGCGCACGTTTCGGGCGATGGTGTGCCGGCATCGGGCGATGGCTTGCCGGCACCAAGGGATGGTGTGCCGGTGTCATGCGATGGTGTGCTGGCATCAAGCGATGATGTGCACGTCCCAGCAACGGTGTGCAGATACCAGGTGATGGGCAGCCCTAGCGGCTGGCGGTCTTGTGCGTCTTCGCAGCGTTGGAGGCCACCTGCGTGGAACGCCCGGTGTGCCCCACCGCCGCACGTCCGGTCGTGCTACGCCCCGTGGACGCGTATCCGCGACGCGCGGCCGGCGCCGCGGCGCGGGCCTTGGCCGCCGTCTTCGGCGCCGCATCTTCCCGTAGCGTGGCCGGGATGAGAATCATTTCACCCTGCTCCGGTGCGTCAAAGAACGTCGAGTCCAGTCTGGAGTTGGCGGCGACGATCGAGGTGGAGGTCGTGGAATAACGGCGTGCGATCACCGCCAGCGATTCCCCTTCGGCCACCCGATGGAGCCGCCACGATGCGCGCTTCTCTTCCGGCACCGATTCCATCGCGGCCATCACCATGCTGCCTTTGCCCCGCGGCACTCTCACTTCGTAGCCTGCCGGCGCGAAGCCCCGCAGCAACGATGGGTTGAGGTCCCGAATCTCGGAAACCGGCAGATCCGCTGCGTCGGCAATCAATCCCAGATTCGTCTGCGCCGCCACCTTCACCGTGTTGTATTCCAACGGAGCATCCAACTCGCCCAGATCGATTCCATATGCCTGCGGGCTCTTGCACACAATCGCCATGGCCAGGATCGCCGGCACGTAGTTCATCGTTTCGCGTGGCAGTGCGTTGCGCGACCGAAGCTCCCAGAAATCGGCGTAGCCCGTGCGCTGCACCGCCCGTTCCACGCAGTAGGGTCCGCAGTTGTAAGCCGCCATCGCCAGATACCAGTCGCCGAGCTGCGCGTAAAGGTCGTGCAGGTGGCGCGCGGCAGCGCGTGTGGCCTTCTCGGGATCCAGGCGCTCATCGAAAGTGCGCGACGAATCCAACCCGTACTCCGCGCCACGCCCGCGAATAAACTGCCACATCCCCACTGCTGCGGCCCGGCTGACTGCCCGCGGCACAAATCCGGATTCGGCCTGCGCCAGGTGGATCATCTCCTGCGGCACGCCCTCTTCGGCCAGAATCCGCGAGATCATCGGCTTGTACTTGCCCGAGCGCTTCATCCCGTAGATGATGATCCGGCGGCCGCGCTCGCTTGTGAAGTAGTTCACGTAGCTCAGCACGGCGTCATTGACTGCCAGCGGCAATTGAGAGGAAGTGGCGGCCACCTGGGCCAACGCACGATCCTTCAGCCGCGGATCGATGGGGAACGTCAGGTCCAGGATCTCAGGCAACGGAGACTGCACGAAAACAGGGTTTTCCAGCGACAGGCCGGAGCCGAGCGAATCCACATCGTAGCGATGGATCAGGCGGATCAGGTCTTCGAACTTCTTCTCCACCGCGGCACGGTCCGGCGCCCCTTCCGGCACATCGAGCAGGGTGTCGATGGCGGCGTCAAACTCCGCGCGCGCCTCCACCGGCTTGTTCTCCTGGATGTAGAACTTGCCGAACTGGAAGTGGCGGTCCGCCTCGCGAATGGCCTTCTGCGCCGGCGTCAGCACCTCCGCCGCCGTCTCCCGCGGGATCAACAGCGCGGGCTGCTTCATGGCCGGCGTGGCCACGTCGTCCATCCCGTCAAAGTGGACCGCCTCGGCCGGGCGCGCTGCGGGCGCGGCACTGCCAGCCGGTGTCAAATTATTGAAAACAGGAGCACGCCTGGAGCCGAACTGTGCTTGGGCGAGAGGGAAGGTGGCGGCGAACAACGCCAGGAGAGCCAATGGCTTGGTTGGAAGATGATGGCAGATGTGCATTCGATCCTAGGAAAACCGAGCGGAAGTATGACTCTTACATGACTATCGACATTTGACTCTATCTCATTAGGGTTCGATGGGTCAAACAGAAACACCACCCGTGGAATCGTGACACATCTCCGTCCAGCCCCCTCAAACGAGGGTAGAACCTCAGGAGAAGCGAGTACGCCGCCAGAGCATCACCGCGCCCACGGCCAGAAATGCCAATGTTGCTGAGCCGAGAGCCGCCGCCCAGGAGACCTCAAAGTGAATCGGCGGCCTCGTGGCGAACGAGCCCAGCCAGGCAAAAATCCCTAGAGCCACCACAACCACCAGCCCCTCCCACCATTGCCGGGCGGGCGTTTCCTGCGCCAGAGGGTCGCTGCCCTGCATGATGGCCGTCACCCGTTTTGGATCCATGCCATAGCGGTTGCACTCGCGGTCCATCGCCTGGCGCCACGCTGCCTGTTCGGATTCCGGAGCCTCCGCCATGCCGATCGCCGCCGCACCCACAATCATGATCAGCGACCCCACCAGCACGATGGCTTGGGCGTTGCCGCCCAGCGCGGCCAGTTCTCCAAACACCAGCGCGCCCCACGCCAACCCCCAGAGCTGATTCGTGTTGGAGAGCGGAATCCCCCGCCCGATGCCGATGTACTTCGCCGCATACTGCTGGAAAAGATCGCCGATCACCCAGCAGAAGCCGCCCAGGAACAGCCAGAACAGCGCAGGCTTGGCTTTCGTCAGCTCTACGGCAAGTCCGTCCGTACCACCATGGAACAGCACTGCCATCAACATGGTGGTCCCCAATTCGCCGAACGTGAACACAGTGACGAAGGAAAGAGGATTCATGCCGCTGATGTAGGCCTTGCGGTACGGAATGTACATCGTGCCCCACAACAACCCGGCGCCGAGCGCCGCGAGAATTCCCATCGTGGATCCGCGGTGCGCCCCGCCCGCCGATTGCGTCGTCGCGTAGGCCAGCAGGCACGCGCCGATTAGCAACGCCGTGCCGCCGCCCAACACCTTTACCCACTGCCTCGCGCCGGCGCCGCGCAGCTCATTGAACAGCAGCCAGCCCCAGAAAAGACCCACAAGGCTATTCAGATTCCACAGTGGGAATGCGATGGAGAGCCCCACGTCGCGGATGGCGAACACGGTGAGCGTGTTGGCCACGGCCCACAGCATTCCGGCCAGTATCGCCCAGATCACCAGATGCGGCTTTTCCTTCAGATCCATCCAGATGTAGCCGGTGCCCTTCAGCGCCATCGGCACCGTCCAGCGCGCCACAAACACTCCGGCCACCATGCCCAGCGAGATGACGAATGGGGAGAGGCCGGTGGTCACCAGTTTCGTCGGCGCCTCGGCGGCTCCCAGCCAGGCGCCGGCCGCCAGGCCACAAACGACGCCCAGCACATGGAGGGAACGGGGCGATTGCGCCGGGGCGATACTCACCGCAACACCGCCAGCAACGCGGTCCCTAGAATGAGCACGCAAACCGGCACCCAGAAGTGCGCATCCGTGGCGATTGAGCTGATCATCGAACGTTTCAACGAGGTAACCTCCAGATCCTGGACGACCCAGTAAAACACAAAACAGCGTCCACTGCCTACTACCAGCCGGGCTTCGGGACCGCGGCCGGGGAAACTTGGGGCTTGCATTTAGCGGATTTCATGTATACTGTCAAGTAGGTTTGATCGTCCAGCCAATCTCAGGTAAGATCCAACGGCGTTTTCCGCTCGTCCTTCTTTTCCTCGAAGTTAGCCCGCCTTCCGACCAGTAAAGGATTTAGCGTGAAGAATATTTTTGTTGGCAACCTCAGTTTCGGCGCAACCGAAGATTCCCTCCGTTCGCTTTTTGAAGCGTATGGCACTGTTGACCGTGTTAGCATCGTGACCGACCGTGAAACGGGCCGCTCGCGCGGCTTTGGCTTCGTTGAGATGAGCAACGACGAAGAGGGCGACCGCGCCATCGCAGCCGTCAATGGCAAGGATCTCGACGGCCGTACCATGAACGTGAACGAAGCTCGTCCCAAGACCGAGCGCAGCGGCGGCGGCGGCGGTGGCCGTTCGGGCGGCGGCGGCGGTTACGGCGGCGGCGGCGGCGGTGGCCGCAACCGCTGGTAGTTTTCTGATTCGAATCGAGCCGGCCGGGGATACTCTCCCCGGCCGGTTTTGTGTTGGAGGACCCTCCCAATGCTCAGACTGCTCTTGGCGATGCTGACCACGCTGCTGGCCTGGGGCGCCGCCGACGATTGGGCCAACGTCCGCGCTCTTCGCTCCGGCACCGAAATTCGCGTCTATAAAAAGGGCTCCACACAGGTGGTTGTCGCGAAGATGGATGAGGCCGGCGAAGAAAATCTGCTGGTGGTCATCAAGAACGAACAGGTGGCGATCCCGCGCGAGCAGATCGATCGCATCGACGCCCGCCCTGCCGGCAGCAGCCCGCGGACCACCAAGGAGACGAGGACGACGGTAGACCCGCCGAATGGCAAGGCCGCCGCGCCGCCCTCGCGGGTAAAGGGGCCGGACGGTCCGGCCACCTCCACTTCCACTTCAGTCACTATGGGCTCCAAGCCCGACTTTGAGACGGTCTACCGGCGCCGGGCGACTCCTAGCGCACGTCCCTGAACACCACCTTCTGGATCGCCCCGATCCGCTCGTCCGCCGTCGCTGTCAGCGATTCCACACGGGCTGTGTAGTAATACGGGCGGATGGCGCCCTCGTCTGGCTGCGCCCGGAAATTGTAGTACAGCGTCACAGGCTCGCCCAGGATCTGCTGGCTGGTGATGTAGCCCACCATCGCGTGCTCCAGCGAATGATAGGCGTTTTTCCAGGGCCACGCCTTGGGCTGATCGTTCAACGGCAGGTTGGTCTTGCCGTCAATCGTCGTCCAGATCTCACCGTACCGCTTGTCCGGGAAGTAGGTCAGGAAGTAGTTGTGCGTGTTGGGCAGATACTTGGCAACCATCGGGTCGGTCATGCCTAGCGAGCCAGAAAACTGATCCAGTTCGGCGTAGATCCACCAACTCTTGTTGATGTCCGTCTGGCCGCCCTTCAGCGGCGCGCTGGCCCAGGATCCGTTGTTGGGCAGATACGCCCGATCGAGAATCCGGCGGCCGTTGGTCTCGGCAAACTCAACCAGATACTTGTCGCCAGTCATCAGGCCCGTGTTGCGGATCATCCACATCGCCTTAATCGAGTGGCCAAAATCCGTTGTGCCGGTCTGCTCCAGATCGAGGTCCGACGGCTTGTCCACCTGGAGCATGAAGACGTTCTCCTTCGTCGAGTAGAGCTGGCCGATCATGATATAGGCGAGCGACTGGCAGGTCCACTTGAAGTCTTCCTGCTCGTACAACGGCAGAGTGGGCGCCAGCATGATCAGGTAGGCGTTCATCTGATCGAGCTGGGCGGTCAGCTTCTTCTGGTCCGCGCGGGCGGTTCCATTGTCGGCCAGCGTCCAGTTCAATGCGCTGATCTTGGGGTTGTAGTAGTTCTCAAAGATGTAGTTCTTCACCGCGAGGATGTCGGGCAGCACTTCGGGATCGCGCGTCAGGTAGTAGTAGAACGAGATACCCAGCAGTCCGTAGGCGAGTTGCTGCGGATCTCGCAGTTCGCGCTTCGGGCCCCAAACGCCGGTCACCGGGTCCTGTGTCTGCGCGATGCCTCCGCCCGTGCGGTCGTAAATGTTCTCACGCAGGTACTGGACGCCTGCCTTCATATACTCCATGAACGTCGGGTCGCCGGTCAGATGGTAGAGCACTCCGTAGCCGTAGATCTGGCGCGAAAAGGCCACCAGGTAGCGCTGCCGATCTGAGTACAGCCAGCCATTATTCCGGATCTCCGGACAGAGGTTCTTGTCGTAGGTGGGCAGAGTGCCGTCGTCGCAGCGGGTGGTGGGAAAGGCGCCCAGCGGCTTGCCGAGCGCATCCGGGTGGATCCAGAACGGCATCAGATCGCCGATGGCGTGAGAGAGCCACCACTCGCCGCGATGCAGGCGTTGCTGCAACTCCTCCCTGTTGGTAGGTACCGGCTGGGTCTGGGCGGGAGCAAGGCTGGTGAGCAGAATGAGCGAAAACAGTGCGCGGCGCATTGGGCTGAAGAATTAAGATTCGAATCTCCTGAATCCAGCATTCAACAATACCCAGCCCGGCGCAACTGGGCCCGCTCAGAATCTGATACGATTCTGCCGGATAGAGAGGGTTTCACGACGATGAGCGAACTGACACGCAGAGACGCAATGCGAGGTACGATGGCGGCGCTGGCGGCCACTGGCGCGGCGGCCGGTGGGCCACGCTCCTCCTCACCGCAACCGGGCAAGGGTGTGATCCAACTGGCGGAGATCCTGAACCCCGGCGAGACGGCACGCTTCCGCCTGGCCAAACAGATCGGCATCAACCATGCCATTGTCGGCGTCAGCGGAGCGCTCTCCAAGGTTCACCGCTCGGAATATGTCTCCACCCTGACAAAGATCAAGCACGACATGGAGGCCAGCGGGCTGACCATGGCCGGCGTTGAGAGCCATCCGGTTCCGGCGGAGAAGATCAAGCTCGGCCTCACCGGCCGCGATGAAGAGATCGAGAACTACAAGGCGGCCATCGACGCTCTGGCGAAGATCGGCGTCAACATGGTCTGCTACAACTTCATGGCGGGCCTCGGCTGGTATCGCACCAAGGTGAACGTGCCGGAGCGAGGCGGCGCGCTCACCAGCGAATTCGACAACAAGGACGCCATGTCACAGGGCCTCACCCAGTGGGGCGAGGTGAGCCAGGAGAAGGTGTGGTCCAACCTGGAGTACTTCCTCAAAGAGGTGATCCCGGTGGCCGAGCGCGCCGGCGTGAACATGGCGCTGCATCCGGACGATCCGCCCATTCCCAAGCTGCGCGGCATCGGGCGCATTCTCATCAGCGGCGCCAACTACCGGCGGGTGATGGACATCGTGCCCAGCAAGGTCAACGGCGTCACCTACTGCCAGGCCAACTTCGTAGCCATGGGCGAGGACGTTTACAGGCTGGCCGAGGAGTTCCTGCGGAAGAAAAAAATCTTCTTCGTCCACTACCGCGATATCGAGGGCAAGGGCGAACACTTCCGCGAGACCTTCCACGACAACGGCCCCACCGACATGGCGCGACTGCTGAAGATCTACAGCGATGGCGGCTTCCGCGGCGCCATGCGCCCGGATCACGCGCCGACGCTGGAGGGCGAAGGCAACGACAGGCCCGGCTACGCCATGGGCGGCAAGGTCTTCGCCATTGGATACATGAAGGGCATCATGGACGCGATGAAGATCGCCTACGAATAATGTGCCTCGCTGTGCCGGGTGAGCTCCTCGAGATTAGCGGCGGCGACGATCTGACGCGCACAGGCCGCGTCTCGTTCGGCGGCGTGATCAAGGAAGTGTCGCTGGCCTACACGCCGGAGGCCAAACTGGGGGACTACGTGCTGGTCCACGTCGGCTTCGCCATTCAGACTATCAATGAAGAGGAAGCCCAGCGTACTCTGGCGCTGATCCGCGAGATGCAGGACGCGGAGTAGCATGAACCGGCGCAGCTTCCTTCACTCCTCTGCCGCACTGCCGGCGGCCGCTGCCGCCATGCAATCCCCAACCATCGTCCAGCCGGGCGGCAAGCCGAACGTGATCTGGTTTTTCGGCGATCAGCACCGCGCCCAGGCGCTGGGCTGCAATAGCGACCCCAACGCCCGCACGCCCACCATCGACAATCTCTCGTCCACCGGCGTGCAGTTCACCGGCGCCGTGTCGGGCTTCCCGCTCTGCTGCCCCTTCCGCGGTTCCCTGCTCACCGGACGCTACCCCCATCATGCCGTCGTAGGCCACCAGTATTCGCTGCCGGACGGCATGCCCACCATCGCCCAACCGCTGAAGGAGGCGGGCTACCACACTGCCTACATCGGCAAGTGGCATCTGGGCGGATTCCAGGAGTCGCAGGGCCGCGCCGCCCACTTCATTACGGATCCGAACAAGCGCGGTGGCTTCGATCACTGGGTGGGCTACGAGAACAACAACTCGCAGTACGATTGCTGGGTGCATGGCGGCGCCGGCAAAGACGCCTTCCACTACCGCCTGCCCGGCTACGAAACCGATTGCCTGACGGACCTGCTCATCCAATACGTCAAAGACCAGGCGGCCGCTCAGCGCAGCGGCAAGGGTCAGCCCTTCTTTGCGGCATGCTCGGTGCAGCCCCCGCACGATCCCTTTGTGGCGCCGCCGGAATACCGGCAACGCTGGTCGGCGGGCAACATCCAGTTCCGCCCCAACGTCCCGCTTGTGCCCTCAATCCGGCAGCAGGCCGCGCGCGAAATGGCCGGCTACTACGCCATGGTGGAGAACCTCGATCACAACCTGAACCGCGTCATGCAGACCCTCCAGGCCGAGGGGCTCGCCTTCAACACCCACCTGATGTTCTTCTCCGATCACGGCGACATGCTCGGCTCGCACGGCCAGTTCCGCAAGATGACCGCGCATGAAGAATCGATCCGCGTGCCGTTCTTCATCAGCGGCGCCACGCCAAGCTACGACGGCCACATGACGGGCCGTGTGCCGGTACTCATCAACGCGCCCGATATCGCGCCTACCACGCTCGGCCTCTGCGGGCTCAAACGGCCTGCCTGGATGGAGGGCAGGGATCTCTCCGCCTTCCGGCTGCGCCGGCCCGGCGCGCCGCCGCCCGAACTGCCGGATTCAGCCTACGTCCAGACCGTAGTGCCCACCGGGCACGGCGACTCCGTGAACAAGCCTTACCGCGGCCTGGTGACGCGCGACGGCTGGAAATACGCCTGTTTCGACAACATGAGCTGGCTGCTCTTCAACCTCAACGAGGATCCCTACGAGCAGGCCAACCTCGCCCACAACAACCGCTACCGCGCGGAGCAGCAGCGGCTGATCCAGCGGCTCAAGCAGTGGGTGGCCGATACCGGCGACAAGTTCAACATCCCTACGGATTAATGGGCGCCGGAGCGGGCGTCATCCTCAGCCCCAGGGCGTGCTCACCCGGCAGCCTGGAGGGCGCCTCGATCACGAGATCGGCGCCGGCCTGCTTCCACTTCACCTCGCCGCCGCCCAGCAGCACCGCTTTCATGCCGGCCGGCGCCGTCACGCCAGGCACCGTCAGCTTTGCGCCGGACGGGCGCGTGAGCAGAAAGGCGTACATGGCATCGCCCTTCTTCGTGAAACGCACATCGATGCCGTCGGCAGTCTTGGCCGAGGGCCGCACCCACGGCCTCGTGCCGGCGATGCCTTCTCTGTTGATGGCCATCCAACGGCCCAGCGCCTTGAGCCGGTCTGTCTGAATCTCCGAAATGGAGCCGTCGGGCTTGGGGCCGATGTTGAGCAGCAGATTGCCGTTCTTGCTGACGATATCGACGAGCAGCGCAATCAGCTTGTCGGCGGCGATCACTTGTTCCGGCCCCTCCACCTGGTTGTAGCCGAAGCTGAAACCGAGGCCTCGGCAGGACTCCCACTTCTTCTCCGTGATCTTGTCGTACTTGGCGTACTCGGGCGTGGTGAAGTCTGAGAAATCGACGCTGAAGCGATTGTTGATGACGCCATCGCGAACGGTGTTGTAGTAGTCGGCAAACAAGGACTCAGGCTTGGCGAGGGCCGGGTAGCCAATGTCGTTCCACAGGACGGAGGGCTGGTAGAGCCGGATCAGCTCCCGCCAATGGGCGTCGGCATAGCGCGCGTACTCTTCACTTTTTGGGGCCGTGGTGCGCAGGTCGGGCATAGTGGCGACCGGGCGTTGTTCAAAGGTCCAATCGAGCCCGCCTGAGTAGTAGAGCCCCATCTTGAGGCCGGACGCGCGGACGGCCGTGGTGAGTTCGCCCACCAGATCGCGGGGCGAGTTCATCCCACCCTGGGGCCGCCGCGGATTGGGCACCTTGCTGGGCCACAGCGTGTAGCCGTCGTGATGCTTGGTGGTCAGCACCACATATTGCGCGCCGATGTCGCGGAAGAGCGAGGCCCACGAGGCGGCCTTCCACTGGCGGGACTGCTCCTCGAAGGTCTTGCCAAACCGGTAGTAATCGAAGTCCGCGCCGTACGTCGCAACGTGGTGTTTGTACGCACCAGATTCCTTCAACCGGATGGAGTTGAGATACCACTCGGCGTAAGGGTTCTGGTAGAACCACTTGCCCGGCGCCACCTTGCCGAGCTCCCCCGAAGGCTCCGCCCACGCGGGCACGGAGTACAGCCCCCAATGAATAAAGATCCCCAGCTTGGCGTCCTCAAACCAGGCCGGCACTGTGTGCGTGCGCAGCGACGCCCACTCCGGCTGGAACTGTTTCGGTTGCGCGAGGGCCGCGCCGCCGGTGGCGAGCGCGCCAAGAAATGATCTCCGTTGCATGGCTGGAATTGTATCCTGTCCCTACTTCCTGAATGCGTCCGGAATCGGTTGGCCGGCCTTGGGTGCGGCGGTATTGTAATCCTCACCCAGCAGCGCGGCCAGCGTGGCCGCAATCTGGCTCTGCGTGATGGGGGCGATGCGCGAGCGTTCGCCGAGCGCGGGCGTGTCCGGCCCGAGGAAGGCCATCCAGACATACTTGGAATCGGGTGTCTTCTCTCCGTGGTCCTTCCATGCCAGGGGCGCCATGCCTCGTCCGTGATCCACGGCCAGGATCAGCGATGTGTTGCCGCGGTATTCGGGCATCGCCTGAAGGGTCTCCCACAGTTCCTGAACGTAGCGATCAACCCGTTGGGCCGCTTTCAAGTAAAGCTCGTACTGCCCGGCGTGCGCCCACTCATCGGTCTCGCCGAGCGATAGGAAGAGGACGCGCGGCTTGCGCAGCCTAACGTATTCGAGAGCCGTGTGAAAGGTAGGCGCGTCCAGCGATTCCCCGCCCCAGATGCCTGTCTCCCGCTTGAGGCGATTGAGCAGCTCGATGCGCGAATTGGTGGGCGGCCCGGGGAGCGGATCGTAACCGGCATTGACCATCAGCCCGGAGCGGCGGACGTTGAGGATGTAGGGGAAGAGTTCCCAGGCGCCAATGGCGGCGATGCGGCCGGCGAAGGCGGGCTTGCGGGCCAGCCATTCCAGCACGCTGACGTTGGGATTGTCGTTCTTGTCGTTGCTGTCGATCCGCTCGTCGGGGAAGCCGCAGAGGATTTCGCTATAGCCCGGATAGGAGAAGTTGCGGCCATTGGTGACAAAGGCGTCGGAGCCGAGCTCGCGATTCCCGTAGATCTGGCCCTGCTTCGCGACCACACTCCAGAGGAACGGCATGAGGGCCTCGCGGCGGGCGGAGGGCGTATCGCGCCAGAAGGACTGCTTGAGCGCGGGGAGGTCGGAAACGCCGGACTGCTTGTTCATCAAGGCGGGGTCGGCGCCGGAGAATGCCTCCTGCCAGCGCAGACCATCGCTCATGACGACGATGACATTCTGAGTCTTGCCGGGCGGCTGGCCGGACGCGGTGAGAATGGCGGCCAGAGCGAGCAGCGGGAGAGACAGGCGGGCGCGATTGAGCATGAGGAGGATAGGGTATCAGGATCGAGGGGCGAGCCGGGATGATGGGGCATCCAAGCCGCCCCCATCCCCGCGCGTATTGTATTCGATCCGCCAGATTCCTGGGGGCACTCTGAAATAGGTCATAATCGTCAACATGGATCGATCCCAGTGGGTTGAGAAGCGCCAGAGCGATGAAATCCGGACGCAGATGCACTACGCGCGCCGGCGTATGGTCACTGAAGAGATGGAGTACGTCGCCAAACGGGAGATGATCCCGGTGGAGCTCGTGCGAGACGAAGTGGCGCGGGGACGGATGATCATTCCGGCCAACATCCACCACTCCTCCCTGGAGCCCATGTGCATCGGCGTGGCTTCGCGCTGTAAGATCAACTCCAACATCGGCAATTCGGCCACCACCTCCGAGGTGCAAGGCGAGTTGGAAAAGCTGCACGCTTCGGTCAAGTACGGCGCCGACACCATCATGGACCTGTCCACTGGCGGCGACATCCCCGGCATCCGCCAGGCCATCATTGACGCCTCCCCCGTTCCCGTCGGCACCGTGCCCATCTACGAGGCGCTCAGCCGCGTCAAGCGCATTGAAGACCTTACGCCCCAGGTAATGCTCGAGGTCATCGAGGAGCAGGCCGAGCAGGGTGTCGATTACATGACCATCCATGCCGGCGTACTGGTGCAGCACATCCCGCTCACCACCAAGCGCGTCTGCGGCATCGTCTCGCGCGGCGGGTCCATTCTCGCCGAGTGGATGGTGAAAAACCACAAGCAGAACTTCCTCTACACCCACTTCGAAGAGATCTGCAAGATTTTCCAGAAGCACGATGTCACGTTCTCTCTCGGCGACGGATTGCGGCCCGGCGCGCTCGCCGACGCCAGCGACGCCGCCCAGTTTGCCGAGCTGAAAACGCTGGGCGAGCTCACCGAAATCGCCTGGAAGTACGACGTGCAGGTGATGATCGAGGGCCCCGGCCACGTGCCGATGGATCAGATCCAGATGCAGGTGGAAAAGGAAAAGGAATGGTGCTTTGAGGCTCCGTTCTACACCCTGGGTCCGCTGGTCACCGATTTTGCTCCGGGCTACGACCACATCACCAGCGCCATCGGCGCGGCCATGATCGGCTGGTACGGCGCCTCCATGCTCTGCTACGTCACGCCCAAGGAGCATCTGGGCCTGCCGAACAAGGAAGACGTCAAACAGGGGCTCATCGCCTATCGCATCGCCGCCCACGCCGCCGATATCGCCCGCCACCGCCCCGGCGCGCGCGATCGCGACGATGAACTCTCCCGGGCGCGCTACAAGTTCGATTGGAACCGCCAGTTTGAGCTCGCCTTGGATCCGGAAACCGCGCGCGCCTACCACGACGAAACGCTGCCGGAAGACGGTTTCAAGGACGCCCATTTCTGCTCGATGTGCGGGCCCAAGTTCTGCGCCTATAACATCTCGTCCAAGGTGGAGGACTTCACCGCGGAACAGGCGCAATCGGTGCTCGATGGCAAGCCCGCATCCGAGCTGGTGAATCTGGCCGGAGACTGAGTAAAGGGGAGATTCGGCGGCAATGATCTCGCGAAGATCTTTGTTCGGCGCCTTCGTAGTGGCGGCAATGCAAGGCCAGGACCGCAATCGGCAAATGTTCGGCAATGCCGATTCCTATAACCGGTTCATAGGTCGCTGGAGTCGCCTCGTCGCTCCGCTGCTCGTGGATTTTGCCGGTGTTCCGGACGGGGGACGAGTGCTCGACGTCGGGTCCGGCACAGGGGCCTTGGCGTTTGAGATTGCCAAACGCAAAGCCCGCCTCCTGGTGACTGGGATCGATCCGTCCAAGGAATACACTGACTACTCAAAGAGCAATAACGCCTTTCCCGATCGGGTCAGCTTTCAGATCGGTGACGCGCAAGACCTGCACTATGCGAATTCGACCTTTGCCGCCAGCCTCTCCCTGCTTGTGTTCAACTTCATTCCTGATCCGGGAAAAGCGCTGCGCGAGGTAGTTCGCGTTACGGTCGCTGGGGGCCGGATCTCGGCCGCGGTCTGGGATTACGGTGATCGCATGCGGATGTTGCGAGTGTTTTGGGATGCTGCCGTAGAATTGGACACCCAGGCGGAAAAGATCGACGAAAAGCATATGCCGCTGTGCCGCGCCGGCGAGTTGGCGACGCTGTGGAAACTAAGGGGCTTGGAGCAAGTCGACGAGCAACCGCTGGAGATAGCGATGAGATTCGAGTCCTTCGCGGACTATTGGGACCCGTTCCTATTGGGCCAGGGGCCAGCGGGGGCGTATACGCGGAGCCTCCAGGGTGACCGGATGCAGGCACTGCGCAGCGCCGTGAAGCGGCGGTTGGCCATTTCTGGAGAGAATGACGCTTTCACTCTTCCTGCTCGGGTATGGGCGGTGCGAGGGACGGTTCCGCCTCATCGCTGAGGGCGGCGAAAACCGTCGGCTACTACCGGGTAAGGTGGTTTCTTCCAAAAACGAACAGGAAGACAACGAGGGCCAAAGCCAGCAGGAACAACGGCGATAGAACTGGCTCGAAGTAGGACACCAAAGAGTCAGCAAGGCTCATAGGGTCAACTCCTGGATCGAGATGGCTACTGCCCGATTGTGCGCGCCGGTTTCGGAGTAGTCAACCACCCAAATGGGGTAGGATTACGTCCATGATCGAGATCTCTTCCACCGAGCGCGTGCTGGTGCTTTCACTGGCGAATACGACCGGGCTGCGCGAATTGGCGCGCGGTGCGGCGCTGGTGGGGGTGGGTACCGGTGAATATGTGCGGGCGGCTCGGCGGGAGTTGTCCGACCTGGACAACGTCATGTTCGTGACGGGATCCCGGGAAGAAATACCATGGCAGGATCACTGGTTCACTCTCATTGTTGATGCGGAAGGTGGCCCCGTGACCGGGGCCATGCAGCGGGCTCTGGCCGAGGGCGGGCGGATCGAGACCGGCGCCTAAGCCGGGCCGTGGAAGAGATAGATCGCGATCTCTGCGCGCCAGTTCGGCAGTGCCGTCACCACGCTCGGGCCCGAGAGAAAGAGCCGCCGGTCCACCTGCCAGCCCTGCTTCGCCACCAGTTCCTCAAAGTCGATCACGGTAAGAAAGTGGATGTTCGGCGAATCGTACCACTCAAAGGGAAACAGCCCTGTCTTCGGCGCCCGGCCACTCAGCAGGTGATTGAGCCCCACCCGCCAGTGGCCGAAATTCGGAAACGCGACAATCGCGTGCCGCCCGATCCGCAGCATCTCTTTCAACACCACCAGCGGGTGGCGGGTCTCCTGGACCGTCTGGCTCAGAATCACGAAATCGAAAGCCTGATCCGGATAATCTGCCAGGCTCGCCTCCAGATCGCCCTGATAGACGGTGACGCCACGAGCAATCGCCACCTGCACCAGATCGCGGCTCAGCTCCACCCCGCGGGCCTCCACGCGCTTATTAACTTTCAACCACGCCAGCAGCGCCCCATCGCCGCACCCCAGATCCAAAACCCGCGCGCCTTCCGGGATCAACTGGCTGATGATGGCGTAATCGCGCCGGCCCAGGACTTCACTGACGTTCAACGCACTGCCTCCAGCGAGCGAAACTCGCGGACGCAGCGCGCCAGAAAGCCGCGCACAATCTCGGTCTGCTCGCCCACATCCACCAGAAACGCGTCGTGGCCATAGTTCGACGAGAGCTCGCAGTAGGTGACGTCGTGGTTGCGGCTGCGCAGCGCGTTGACGATCTCCTGCGATTGATACGACGGATAAAGCCAGTCCGACGTGAAGCTGATCACCAGGAACCGCGAACGCGCCCGCTCCAGCGCCGCGGCCAGCGAGGGAAAGCCCGACGCCAGGTCGAAGTAATCCATCGCCTTGGTGATGTAGAGGTACGAATTGGCGTCAAATCGCCCTACAAACTGATTGCCGCGGTAGCGCAGATAGCTCTCCACCTCAAAATCTACGTCCATGCCGTAGCTGAAATCCTGCCGGTCCCGCAGCCGCCGTCCAAACTTCTCGCGCATGGACTCATCCGACATGTACGTGATGTGGCCCACCATGCGCGCCACCGAAAGGCCCCGCGCCGGCAGCGCTCCGCCGTAATAGTCGCCACTCTGGAAATCGGGATCGCCCATGATCGCCTGGCGGCCCGTTTCGTTGAATGCGATCTGCTGGGCGCTGTGCCTCGCCGTGGTGGCGATGGGCAGGCACGCCTCCACCGAATCAGGAAACGCCACAGCCCACTCCAAAACCTGCATGCCGCCCATGGAGCCGCCCGCCACGGCCAGCAGCTTGGGGATGCCCAGATGATCGATCAGCAGCTTCTGCAGCCGCACCATGTCGGAGATCGTGATGCCGGGAAACGTCAGCCCGTAAGGCCGCCCCGTGGCTGGATTCACCGAGGACGGGCCCGTCGTGCCCCGGCAGCCCCCCAGCACGTTGGCGCACAGCACAAAGTAGTGATCCGTATCGAACGCCTTGCCCGGGCCGATCATGTTGGCCCACCAGCCCGGCTTGCCCTCGTGATCGATGCCCGCCGCGTGGGCGTCGCCCGTGAAGGCGTGCTCAATCAGGATGACATTGCTCCGCGCGGCGTTCAACGCACCATAGGTCTCGTAGGCAACCGTGATGTCACGTAGCGTGACGCCGTTGTCCAGGGTCAGCGAATCAAACTGAGCGGTTTGTGTTTCGGCGATCATGCGGGGCGCGAAGACGCCGGGCGTCTTGACGCTATTGTAGCCTGTGGGCGGGGCGCGCCATGAGTGGATCCGGTAGAATCAGGATCACCACGGACGCACCCCCCAATGCAGCGACCAATCCTGCTCCTCGCCGCCGCCCTGCTAGCGCCCGCCGCCTGGGCCCAACCCGGCGCTGCCCCGGCCGAGCGCATCAACCACCACCGCGTCTCCAACACCAGCAGTCCCGCCCCCGAAATCGGAGCAGAAAATCAGTCGATCCCTTCACTCGTCGAGGGTCTCCATTCGCCCCCCGATTGGCAGAATCGCCGCCGCCCCGAAATCCTCGCATACTGGACAGGTCTGCTCGGCAAACTCGAACCTGCCCGCGAGGATCGAAAATGGTTCGGCGACATCCGCAAGGCCCGCATCCTCGACACGCAGGAATTCGAGCACTACACCCGCATCCGCCTCGATCTCCCCATCGAGAAGGATTTCTATCAGAGCCATCTCCTGCTGCTGCCCAAAAATCAGGGGCCAGGCCCCTTCCCCGCCGTCATCGCCTGGACCTCCACCACGCCCGATTTCACCCAGCCCGAGCTCTGGTGGGGCCAGTGGCTCGCCCAGCACGGCTACGTCGTCCTCACCAGTTGGTCTTTTATTCGCCACTACCGCGACGATACGTCTTATCGCGAAAACACGGCCGGCGAAAAACTCCGTGCCCGTTTCGGCCACTGGCTGCCCATGGCCAAGATGGTCCACGATGCCCGCCGCGAGGCCCAATACCTGCGCTCCCTCAAGCAGGTGGATGGCCGCCGGCTCGGCTTCATCGGCTTTTCGCTCAGCGCCAAGGCGGCCCTCTACATCGCGGCCTTCGCCCCGGAATTCCAGGCCACCGTCTCGCTCGATCCACACATCGCCATCAACGGCGGCACGAACTGGTTCGCCCCCTGGTATCTCGATTGGCTCCGTCCCTACCCTGCCATCCCGACCCCCGATCACACCGTCCTCAGCATGCTCAATTCCGATCCCGCGCGCCCCGGTTTCGAGCATGACCACCACGAAATCCTCGCCCTTGCCGCCCCCCGCCCCTTCCTGCTCATCGGCGGACGCGGCGATTGCGAAGACTGTGGCGGCGATTCCGACGACCGCCAGTCCTGGGGCTACATCAATCGCGCCCGTGAGGTCTATGCCCTGCTGGGAGTTCCCGATCGCCTCCAGTTCGTTCTCACCCGCGACGGCCACCACGCCAATGGACCCGAGATCGATCCTGCCTGGCAGGCGTTCTTCGAGCGATGGCTCAAACCACCCGCCGCCTCGCGTTAGCCCACCCTTGCAATCCTACGGCCAGATTCCGGAACGCCGCTTGATCAATCCGGCCCAACATGGAAAAATAGATGGAGTCCCCCGCAACAG
Source organism: Paludibaculum sp. (assembly GCA_036504135.1). Taxonomy (GTDB): domain Bacteria; phylum Acidobacteriota; class Terriglobia; order Bryobacterales; family Bryobacteraceae; genus Paludibaculum. The sequence continues at coordinate 158,151 of DASXVP010000011.1, read as the reverse complement.
GAGAAAGCTTGCCGAATACTGCCATCCTCGCCCTGGAGGACGGGACCGTCTACCAGGGCCGCGCGTATGGCGCACGAATTGTGCGCACAGGGGAGGTAGTTTTTAATACCTCTCTCACCGGGTATCAGGAAGTCTTCACCGATCCCTCTTACACAGGCCAGATCGTCGTCCTCACCAATCCTCAGATCGGCAACTACGGCACCAACGCCGGCGATGACGAGGCCACCACGCCTTACATCGAGGGGCTGGTGGTCCGCGAGTGGGCCGAATCCCCCTCCAACTGGCGCAGCGATGCCTCCGCCGAGCAGTTCCTCAGCCGCAACAACGTGCCCGTCATCTCGGAAATGGACACCCGCGCACTGGTGCGCAAACTCCGCATGGGCGGCGTCATGCAAGGCGCTCTCTCCACCGCCGGGCATACGCCCGAAGAGCTCATCGCCATGGCCCGCAACGCGCCCTCCATGGCGGGCCTGGACCTCGCCACGCGTGTCTCCACAAAAGATCGCTACGAATGGACCGCGCCGGTGGAGCCGTGCTGCCCAACCGATATCGTCCACGTGGCCGAGCCTGGCACGTACCATGTCGTCGCCTACGACTTCGGCATCAAGCGCAACATCCTCCGCTGCCTCGCCTCCATCGGCGCGCGCGTGACCGTCGTGCCCGCCGGTACGACATCGGCCGAAGTGCTGGCCCTGAATCCCGACGGCGTGTTTCTCTCCAACGGCCCGGGCGATCCGGAGCCGCTGGAGTTCCAGGCAGCCCAGGTGCGCGGGCTGGTCGGCAAGACACCCGTCTTCGGCATCTGCCTGGGCCACCAGATCATCGGCCTGGCGCTCGGCGGCAAAACCTTCAAGCTGAAGTTCGGCCATCGCGGCATCAACCACCCTGTGCTCAACTACCGCACCAACAAGGTGGAAATCACCGTCCAAAACCACGGCTTCTGCGTCGATCCGGACTCCCTGAATGCAAACGAGATTGAACTGACACACATCAACCTGAACGACCAGACTCTGGAAGGGCTGCGCCACCGCTCCCACCCCGTCTTCTGCGTGCAATACCACCCCGAGGCAGCGCCCGGGCCGCACGATTCCCAATACCTGTTCGACGATTTCGCCGCCATGATGAAGGAGTTTAAGAAGTAGAATGCCGCGCAGAAACGACATTCACCGCATCCTGATCATCGGCAGCGGGCCGATTGTGATCGGGCAGGCCTGCGAATTCGATTACTCCGGGACCCAGGCGTGCAAAGCCTTGCGCGCCGACGGCTACCAGGTGATCCTGATGAATTCGAATCCGGCCACCATCATGACGGATCCCGATCTCGCCGACGCCACCTACATCGAGCCGCTCACCGTCGAATACGCCGAGGAGGTGATCCGCAAAGAGCGCCCCGACGCCCTGCTCTCCACCGTCGGCGGACAGACCGGCCTCAACCTCTCCGTCGAGCTCGCCGAGCGCGGTGTGCTCGAAAAGTACGGTGTCGAGCTGATCGGCGCCAAGATCGATTCCATCAAGAAGGCCGAAGACCGGCTCCTGTTCAAGGACGCCATGCGCAAAATCGGGCTCCAGACCCCGCTTTCGCGCCTGCTGCAAAGTGTCGACGACGGCCTCGAATTCGCGCAGAAGATCGGCTACCCGATGATTCTCCGCCCCAGCTTCACCATGGGCGGCTCCGGCGGCGGCATCGCCTACAACCGCGAGGATCTCGTCAATATCGTCGAGCGCGGCCTCGATCTCTCCCCCGTCCACGAAGTGCTGGCCGAAGAGAGCGTTCTCGGCTGGAAGGAATACGAGCTCGAGGTGATGCGCGATCTGGCCGACAACGCCATCATCGTCTGCTCCATCGAAAATTTCGACCCCATGGGCGTCCACACGGGCGACTCCATCACCGTCGCGCCGGCTCAGACCCTCACGGACCGCGAATACCAGATGATGCGCGACGCGGCCCTGGCCTGCCTGCGCGAAATCGGCGTCGATACCGGCGGCTCCAACGTTCAGTTCGCCATCAATCCCGATGACGGGCGCATGGTGGTGGTGGAGATGAATCCGCGCGTCTCGCGCAGCTCCGCCCTCGCCTCCAAGGCCACCGGCTTCCCCATCGCGAAGATCGCCGCCAAGCTCGCCGTCGGCTACCGCCTCGACGAGATCAAGAACGACATCACGCGCGCCACTCCCGCCTGTTTCGAACCGACCATCGATTATGTCGTCGTCAAAATCCCGCGCTGGCAGTTTGAGAAGTTCCCCGGCTCCGACAACACCCTGACCACCCAGATGAAATCGGTCGGCGAAGTGATGGCCATCGGCCGTACCTTCCGTCAGGCCCTCAACAAGGGCATTCGCGGCCTGGAAACCGGCAAGAGCTCCACCGCCGAGGCGCTGGATCCGCAGCTCATCCCGCAGAAGCTCATCACGCCCAACCCCGACCGGCTCGCCTATGTGCGCTTCGCCTTCGAGCAGGGCTACACCGTCGAGGACGTCTTCGAAATGACGAAGATCGATCCCTGGTTCCTGCGGCAGATCAACGACGGCATCACTTACGAGCACGAGCTGGCCGGCAAGGCGCTCGGCGACGTCACGCTGCTGGAGATGCGCCGCGCCAAACGCGACGGGCTCTCCGACGTGCGCCTGGGCCGCATGTGGAAGACCGATGCGCTCACCGTTCGCGCCAGGCGCAAGGAGCTCGGCGTCACTGCCGTCTTCAACCGCGTCGATACCTGCGCGGCCGAGTTTGAGAGCTTCACGCCCTACCTCTACTCCAGTTACGAGAGCGAGTGCGAGGCCGCCCCCACAGACCGCAAGAAAGTCATGATCCTCGGCAGCGGCCCCAACCGCATCGGCCAAGGCCTTGAGTTCGATTACTGCTGCTGCCACGCGAGCTTCGCGCTGCAGGAGTTTGGCGTCGAATCCATCATGGTGAACTGCAATCCGGAGACCGTCTCCACCGATTACGACACCAGCGACCGGCTGTACTTCGAGCCCCTCACCCTGGAAGAGGTGCTCAACATCTACGATCGTGAAAAGCCCGATGGCGTCATCGTGCAGTTCGGCGGACAGACTCCGCTGAATCTCGCCCTGCCGCTCAAACGTGCCGGCGTGCCCATCATTGGCACGGATCCCGATAACATCGATCTCGCCGAAGACCGCAAACTCTTTGGCAAAGTCCTGGAAGAGTTGCAGATCCCAGCCCCGCCCTACGGCACCGCCACCAGCATGGAAGAGGCCATCACCGTGGCCCGCCGCCTCGGCTACCCCGTACTCGTGCGGCCCAGCTATGTGCTCGGCGGACGCGCCATGGTCATCGCCTACGACGAAGAAACCGTGCGGCGCTACATGCAGGAGGCCACCCTCTTTTCGCCCGATCGCCCCGTGCTGATCGATCGCTTCCTCGAGGACGCCATCGAGGTGGACGTGGACGCGCTCTGCGATCTCGACGACGTCCTCATTGGCGGCATCATGGAGCACATCGAGGAGGCCGGCATTCACTCCGGCGACAGCTCCTGCGTGCTGCCCCCACAGACCATTCCCGAGCGCGAGCTGGCCACCATCCGCACCTACACGGAGCGCCTGGCCCGCGCCCTCAGCGTCATCGGCCTGATGAACGTCCAGTACGCCATCAAGGACGGCGAAGTCTTCGTCCTGGAAGTGAATCCGCGCGCCTCGCGGACCGCCCCCTATGTCTCGAAAGCCACCGGCGTGCGGCTGCCGCGGATCGCAGTCGGCCTGATGCTCGGCAAGAAGCTGAAGGAGCTCACTCATCTGACGGGCGGCCTCTACGAAGGCGTACTGCCAGTCAAACAGGTGTGCGTCAAATCGCCGGTCTTCCCGTTCGCCAAGTTCCAGGGCGTCGATCCTGCGCTCGGCCCGGAGATGCGCTCCACCGGCGAGGTGATGGGCGTCGGCGAGAATTTCGGTGAGGCCTTCGGCAAGGCGCAGTTGAGCGCCGGCGTGCCGCTGCCTACCGATGGCACCATCTTCTTCAGCATCAACGATCACCACAAGGCAGATGCCGTGGCACTAGCGAAGAAGTTCGCCGAGCTCGGCTTTGAGCTGACGGCCACTCGCGGCACGGCGGCCGCGTTCAAAGCTGCCGGCCTCAAGGTCCGCACCGTCTTCAAGGTCAACGAGGGTCGGCCCAACGCCGTCGATCTCATCAAGGAAGGCCAGATGAAGCTGGTGATCTACACCACCACCGGCGCCCATTCGTTCGCTGACGAGCGCGCCATCCGGCGCTCCGCCGTCATGTGGCGCGTGCCCTGCATCACCACGATGTCGGGCGCCAAGGCGGCGGCCCAGGCTATGGAGAGCCGGCTGCGCGACCCCCTGCGTGTGTGGAGCTTGCAGGAGATCCACGGCGAGGATTAGAGCGTTTTCGGAATGGTTGTAGTCCACTTCCTTACGGTCGTGTCTCGGTTCCGAGCCGCGAGCGTCAGCAAGCGGTGGTCGACGACAATGGTGAAAACGTTCTAGTTGAAGGATGGAATGGCCGATTTGAGTTGGCGGGAATTGGAGATCCAGCAGGTCGTGATGGCCCGGCTGGATGCGGATCGGGATGCCTATCTCAATCTCTACGATGTAGAATTTGGCGGGTCGCGCGAGTACAGCGCCGACAACGCCGCGGAACTGTTTCCCGAGTATTCGGAGTCCACCGAATCGCGGACCCTCAACCGCGAGGCCGTTGGCAAGGCCGCGTCGTGGATCGCCTACACTGCCTTTCTGCGCCGGCTCGACGAGCCCGGCCACGAAATCGTCGTCATGACCGGCGGCGGCACGGGTTCAGGCAAAAGCACAACCGTCCGCAACTTCACCGCGTTAGGCTGCCTGGTGTACGACAGTACACTGACCAGCGCCGAGGGGTGCGGCCGGATGATCGATTACGCCCTGGCATCCGGCCGCAAGGTCATGGTCATCTTCACCTGGCGCGAACCGGTGGACGCTTTCATCGGCATGATGAAGCGGGCCAACTCAGCCGACGGCCGCGGCCGCGTCGTGCAGCTCGCCACGCACATCTCGTCTCATCGCAAGGCCGTGGAGACCGTCCTCGCGCTGCACCAGCACTATCAGGACAACGCCCGGGTAGCGTTTGTCTTCCAGCACAACTTGGGCAAGAATGGTGAATTCCGGCACGCGACGATTGATCTGGTCCGGAAGGCTGACTACACTGGAGTTGAGGAGGTACTGAAATTTGCACTTGAAGCCGCGTACTCCACGAGCAAGATCACCGAAGTCCAGTACCGCCGAATTCTCGGCCTTGACGTTTGAGGAACAGGTTCGCATCCTCGCCGAAGGCGCAATCGCCGATGGCAAGAAATACGGTGGCCACCCCGAAAAGCTGATCAAGGACATGCCCCACCGGGACTACAGCCGCTTCGAGAAAAAATCGCGCGCCTAGGCCGCCGATCGTAGCGTACAATCAGCGGAGTGAATCGACGCCACTTCCTTGGTTCCTCCGTCGCCGCACCCGCACTGCTCACGGGCCTGCGCACCGAAATCGACAAGCTCGATATCGTCTCCACCCATGAGCATCTGCTCAGCGAGCCGGAACGGCTGGCCAGCAGACCCACCTTCTTCACACTCGCCGAACACTACCTGGGCAACGACCTGATCAGCGCCGGCATGCCCGCCCCCGCCACCACCTGGGCGGAGTTTGAGCCGTGGTGGCGCTACGCCAAACACACCGGCTACGCCCAGGCCCTGCGCATCGCGCTGCGCGACCTCTACGCCATCAGCGAAATCTCCGCCGCAACACTCCCCAAAATCGATTCCGCCATCGCCGCCGCCAACCGGCCCGGACTCTACCAGCGCGTGCTCAAGGAAAAGGCGCGCATTCGCTACGGCGTAGTGGACGATTACTGGAACGGCGATCCCATCCGCCCCGACCCCGCCTTCTTCGTCCTCGCCCGCAAGATGGACTGGTTCTGCTCCGCCGCCAAAGCCTCTGACATCCGGCGCATGGAAGAGGTCACCGGCATCGCCATCCCCGATGTCCGCGGCCTGAAACGCGCCATGGAGCGCCGCCTGGAGCAGAGCATCGCAGCCGGCCTGGTCACGCTGAAAACCACGCTCGCCTACTCGCGGCCCTTGCGCTTTGAAGACACCAGCGAGGCCGACGCCCAGGCTGATTTTGAGCTCCTCATCAAAGAGCCGCAAAGGCGCCCGCCCCAGCGGCTCTCCGATCACATGTTCCACCACGTCCTGCAACTCGCCCAGGACGCCCGCCTGCCTATTCAGGTCCACACGGGCCTCCAGGCCGGCAACGGCAACAGCCTCGAAAACTCACGCCCCACCCAGCTCAACAATCTCTTCCTGAAGTATCCGCGCGTCACCTTCGATCTCTTCCACCTCGGCTGGCCCTGGGTCACGGAGGTGGCCGCGCTTGCCAAGATCTTCCGCAACGTCACGGTGGATTTCTGCTGGGCCTGGGTCATCTCCCCAACCGCCGCCCGCAACGCCCTCCACGAGCTGCTCGAAACCGTGCCCGCCAATAAACTGCTCGGCTTCGGCGGCGATTACCGCCAGGTGGAGCTCACGTACGCGCACTCGCGCATGGCCCGCGCCGGCATCGCCCAGGTGCTCGCCGAAAAAGTGAGCGCCGGCTTCTGCACGGAAACGGAAGCCGTGGACCTCGCCCGGCTCATTCTCCACGACAACGCCGCCCGCCTCTTCCCTATCGGGCCGCGGCCACGGCCGTAACTATCTCCCAGTTGAAGACCACAAAGCGGTGGATCTCGGCTTCCAGAATGCGCTCCTGATCCGAGTGCGCGCCGAATCCCTTCGCCGCGTCCTCTTCATCCATTAACGGCCCGATGCCGTAGCACTGCACGCCCTTGTTCTGCAGATACACCTTGTCCGACGCACCCGTGGACATGATCGGCAACACCGGCGCGCCGGGATATACCCGCTTCTGCGCATCCTCAATGGCCCGGAAAACGGGCGACTCCAACCTTGATGGCGGTGCCGCCGGGCGCGTGGACGGATCCACCACCACGCGAACATTGGTGTCCCCCACCGTCTTCTCCAGTTCCCCCTTCAGCCACGGCAGATCCTCGCCCGGCGCCATCCGCACGTCGAACAGCGCCTCTGCCTCACCCGGAATCACGTTCTTGCGCGTCCCGCCCTTCAGCATCGTGGCCGAGAGCGACGTCCGCAGCATCGAATAGTGCATCGGCTCGTTCAGCCGCAGATACTCCTGAATCGCCGGACCCTTTTCGGGATCCACCAAGTTGTTGTACCGCGCCGCCGCCGCCGGCTCGCTGATCACCGCCAGCCGCTCAAAATACGTCCGCGTCGTATCGTTCAGCCGCATCGGCGTCCGGTAGGCCGCCACCTTCGCAATCGCCGCCCCCAGCCGCGCTATCGCATTGTCCGGCAGTGGCACCGAGCCGTGTCCCGCCGTGCCCTTCGAAATCAGCCGGATCGCCATCGGCGTCTTCTCCGTAGTGGCGACCAGCGTGCGGCTCATCTTGCCGTCCTTGCGCAGCGTGCGCCCGCCCTCGGCAATGCAGAACTCGGCCTCAATCTCGGCCCAGTGCTCCCGCACCATGTATTCGATGCCTACCTCGGTCGTGCCCTCCTCGCCCGCCTCCGCCAGGAAGATCACGTCCCGCTCCAGCGGCACGTTCAGCCGCTTCAACAGCAGCATCGTCATCAGAGCTGCCGTCACGTTGTCCTTATCATCCACCGTCCCTCGGCCGTAAATGTAGCCGTCCGCCCGCGCCGCCGAAAACGGCGGATGACTCCACTTCTCCGGTACCACGTTGACCGTATCCGTGTGCGCCATGATCAGCAACGGACGCTTCGTCCCGTTGCCCTTGATCCGCGCCACCAGGTTCGGCCGTCGCGGCGTCGTCGCAAACGTGCGCACCGCAATGCCCTCCGCCTCCAGCACTTTCTTCAAATACTCCACCGCCGGTGCCTCGTGGCCGGGCGGGTCGGTCGTATCCATCCGCACCAGCGTTTGGAAATGGCGCAGCGTCTCTTCCTGCAAACTCGCCCAGTCCGGCGCCGGCGGCGCAGCCATCAGATACGTCGAGAGAGAGACCAGCAGAAAAGCCCTTTGCATTGGTCGATTATGGCACGGCTGTACACTGGATTTATGCGGATGCTCTTGTTGGCGGCCCTGGCACTGTCCGCGGCGCCTGTCTTTGCGGTGAAGCCCTGTGCCAACGCCACCACTTACTCGCCCTGCGACATCGTCCTGGAGGTGAAGTCGGTGGCGCCCTACCAGCAGTTGAAGATCGCCGCTCAGTTTCGGTCGCCGGAGTACAAAACATTTCTCGTCCCCGCGTTTTGGGACGGCGGCAATCGAATGGTCCTCCGCATTGGTCCCACGACCGCGGGAGAGTGGACCTACAAGATAACCGGCAACGCCCCCGAGTTCGACGAGAAACTCGATAAGATCACCGTCACCGCCGCACCCGACGCCACTACCTGGATTCAACGCGCCAATGCCCATCACTGGCAGCACACCGAGGCGCTCAAGCCCCACCTCTACATGGGCGCGGATCTCAGCGGCGCCGCCCAGATCGATTCGCTTGCCACCGCCAAGTTCACCCACGCCTCGGTCCTCGTCATGCCCCCCGCCGCCATGCCGGACCTCGCCCACTTCGCCAAGCTCGATTCGCAAATCCTCGCTCTCAACGAAAAGGGCCTCGTCGCCGACCTCATCCTCGCACCCAGCGCGGCGGAGCTCATGAAGCGCTTCCCCATCTACGGCGATCGCGCCCGATATCTGGAGTACGTGATCGGCCGCTACTCGGCCTTCAACGTAACCTGGCAGTTGGCGGGCGAATTCGAATCCGGCGACAACCTCCGCGCCATGCTCCGCGAGGTCGGTCTGCTCCTCAAGAAGACCGATCCTTACAACCACCCCAGATCCTCCCGCGCCCGCGTCACCTCCTCCCCGCTCGGCGGAGATCAGTGGATGGATCACGTCATTTACGGAACGGAGGCCCCGGACGCCGTCCCCATGATCGAGCATCAGCTCAACACCGTGCCCCAGGTCGTGCTGCTCGATGGCGCCCTCCCCGCCGACGCGTTCCGCAAGCGCCTTTGGAACGCGACCATGAGCGGAGCCTATCCCGTCATCGCTGGAAGTGCCGCCGCCGAGAATCTGAAAACCATGACCGCCTGGTTCGACATCCTCAGCCGCACCCGCCACTGGGACATCGAGCCCCACTTCGATCTTGACGGCGGCCGCGCCCTGGCCGCCCCCGGCACCGAGTACCTCGTCTACATTGAGAACCCGATGAAGGTGGAGGTGACGGTCGAAAAGCATAGCTACGACGTCTGGTGGATCAACCCCTCCACCGGCGAGGCCACCAAGGAAAAGAAGGATTGGAAAGGAGACGTCTACGAGGGCACGCCACCCGACGCGACACGGGACTGGCTCCTCCACCTTTCGCGCGACGGCCGAAAAGAGGGCATGGCCAAGAGCTACAAATTCGAATCGTGGCCCATCGCCGTCCAGGAGCCCGAACGCAGCCCGCAAAGAGCCACATTTGAGCTCGTCAAACCCTCGGCCGACACCGTCATCACTGTCGGCCAGCCCACGCCATTCCAGATCAAGGTGAAGAAACAGACCGCCGGCACCCGCCGCATGACCTACATGATCGTCGGCGACATCGTACGCGACGGCCAGGGCAACCGCATCCTCGCCACCGGCGCCGACGGCAACCTCACCGTCCCCGCCAACATCCTCGCCCAAAGCGACGGCGTCATCAACGTCCGCGTCGCGGCCCTCAACGCCCCCGGCAAGGTCTATCTCATCGATTACATCTTCAGCGTAAAGAAATGACCAGAATCGTTGCCTTGGATACAGCTTCCGAGCACGGCAGCCTCGCCTTGATCCAGGACGGCGCGGTGCTCGATGAAATCGCGCTCCACTCGCCCGAAGGCTTCGGACAGGTGCTCTTCCCCACCCTGGAACGCCTCATGGCCCGCCACGCCTGGCGCTACGATACCGTCACCGGATACGCTGCCGGCGCCGGCCCCGGCTCCTTCACCGGCGTACGCGTTGCCCTCGCCGCCATCAAAGGCCTCGCCGAGGCATCCGGCGCCAAAGCCGCCGCCGTCTCCAATCTGGAGGCGATGGCCGCCTACGGCACTGCCCCCATCCGCGCACCGTTCTTCGACGCACGCCGCGGCCAGATCTACGGCGCCATCTACAATGCCGCGCTCCAACTCCAGGGCGACGAATTGGTCGCGGAGTTCGAAATCTGGCGCGCCAGCCTGCCCGCCGGAGCCGAACTTCTCACGCCCGATCCAGCTCACTACGGAATCGACGCCACCACAACGCCCCGTGCCCTCGCCGGCGCCATCGGACGCCTCGCCGCCGCACGCCTCGCCGACCCCGTCACCATCGACGCCAACTACGTCCGCCGCTCAGACGCCGAGCTCAACTGGGTCGATCGCTAATACCGCCGCCACGCGCTGATCCGAAACTGCGGGATCGACTGGCTCACCAGTTCGCCCTGTAGCAGCACCTCAAAGTACGGCAGAGGCTGGCCCACCTTCACGCCCAACAGCGGCCATAGCTGCCGGACCCATTCCTCCCTCGTCACGAACTCCCCGCCTGCCTCCGTGGACTGAACATCGGTGCCGGAGATCAGCAGGACATTCCCCGTCCCCTTGGGATTGGAAAGAAACGCCACCCGGCAATAGCTCATCCGCCCCCAACGCCCGTGATACGTGGCCTGCTCCCCCGCCTTCGGAGCCCGGTTTTGAAACCATGCCCGCTTCGGCGCTTCCTCAAACACCGTCCGGAAGTTCAGCCTGTCCTCGAAAAGCCCCACCCACGGATTCGCCCGCCGGCTGCCCAGCACGATCGCGTTGTGATCCGATACCTGGTTCACCGTCAGATCGCGCGCAAATACCAGTTCGGTCTGCATGCCATTGGCCGCGCTCACCAGGCTGATCCGCCGCGCGATGATGGTGTCGGCCATGGGCGTAAAGGGGCGCAACAGGTTCAGAATCAACGCCCGCTTCTCCGGATCGGCAATCCGTTCCCAGGCGAGGCGCTCAAACGCCTTGGCTTGATAGTCCTGGAGCGATACATGGCCCTTGATCGCGTCTTCAAACACCACCAGGTTGGCGTCGGCTGCCACGATGTAGTTATTGCGGCCGTTGCCGAATATCTGCCGCCAGAACGCGTCGATAGCTGGCTGCGCGCCCAGCTCGAATGTCGCCCGCCGGCGCAGCGTGGAGTTTTGCACCAACAGCAGCCCGCAAGCCAGCGTCATCATGACGCTCACCGCAATCAGCGCCGTCCACCACCGGCTGCGGCGCGGCGGCGACGGCAGCACCACCAACTGTGGCTCCGCCCCAGCCACCCGCGGACGAAATGCCAGCGAGTAACTGCCCTTCGGCATTTCAATCAGCAGCGACTCGCCGAGGCCATCCTCTGTGAAATGTTGCTGCAATTTCTTGCGTAACTGAGACGCATGGACCCGCACCAGCGTGTCCTGACTCGTGTCGTACGTCTCGGGCCGCCCAAAGACCTCCACCCCGATCTCGTGCTCCCGGATCGGCGTCTCCGGCGTACGCAGACTTCGCTCCCCCACATACAGCAACACCTCGCGCAGTCGATTGGACTTTTGAAACGCCGGCGAGGCCGCCACACGCTGCAGCAGCGCCCATCGCTCATCGGCAAACGCCACGCTCAACTCGATCGGTCGCTGTAGTCCGGAGGCCATCTTCCTACTGACCGCAAGTATATCGCAGCCGGCCCGGCCGCGGAGTAACGTGTCTGTTTCACCGCTAATTCACAGCGAATTCACTTGTCTGGCAAACACTTACGGGCGGACCGTATTACTAGAGATCGTATTCCCAAACGGTGTCGCCCCTCCACAGTGCCTGACCGCTTGGTCATTTCTTCAGGAGTCTTTCCCATGTCTGTAACTCGCTGTTGGGCCGGCTTGGTTGCCGCCCTGTTGCTCTTGTTCGCTTTCCCGGCCGCGGCACAGGACGCCCGCGGTACCATTCTTGGTCGTGTCACCGACGCTTCGGGCGCTGTAGTCCCCAACGCAGAGGTTCACGTCACCAATGAAAACACGGGCGTCACGCTGACAGCCAAAGCGAACGCCAGCGGTAACTTCGCACTGCCCTATCTGATCCCTGGCACCTACACAGTATCCTGCGAGATGCAGGGCTTCAAGAAATGGACCCGTCCGGGCATTCAGGTGCGCATCAACGATAGTGTCGAAGTGAACGCTGAAATGTCGGTCGGCGCCACGTCCGAGACCATCGAGGTCAACGATTCCACCCCACTGCTGTCCACAACGGAAGCCTCTCTCGGTCAGGTGATCGACGAGCGCCGAATTCTGGAATTGCCGCAGTTCGCCGGTAACGCGATGGACTTGGTCCACCTGGCGCCCGGCACGGTCAACGGCACCAACATGCGCCTCCGCAAGGCCGGCTTCAACAACGCTCCCTCGCAGTTCGCCACCGATGGCGGCGGCAACTACCAGAACGAGTTTTCCATCGATGGCGTGTCTAACACTTACTCGGACGGTACGTCTCCGCGCGTGGCCTTCTCGCCGCCTCAGACGGCCATCAGCGAGTTCAAGGTGCAGACCTCGGCCTTTGACGCCTCCCTCGGCCACACCATGGGCAGCACCGTGAACGTCTCCACAAAATCGGGCACCAACCTCCTCCATGGCGAGTTCCACGAGTGGTTCCGCCACAGCGCACTCGACGCACCCACGCTGTTCCAGAATCGTTCCAACCAGAAGAAGTCCATCTATCAGGACAATCGCTACGGCGCTTCGGCCGGCGCGCCCATCATCATCCCGAAACTGTACAACGGCAAGAATCGCAGCTTCTGGTTCTTCGCCTATGAAGCCAATAAGTTCGGCGACCCCCAGAACATCACCTCAACAGTACCCACCGCCAAGATGCGCGAAGGCGACCTCTCTGAGTACCGGGCGCTGGGCGCCGCCTACCAGGTTTACGATCCTCGCAGCACCACCCTAACCGGCGGACGCTACGTTCGCACCGCCATCCCGGGCAACATCATCCCCAAGTCGCAACTCGACCAGGTGGGCCTGAACTTCGCCGCTCTCTATCCGCTGCCCAATCAGGCCGGAACCACCGACTACCGCAACAACTACTACCGCACCGGTAAGGCTCTGGAAGACTACTGGGTGTGGATGACCCGTATCGACCACACCGTCAGCGACAACCACCGCATCTTCCTGCGCCTCCACCGCGATTTCTGGGAAGAAGACAAGAGCCGCGATTTCGGCAACGACGTCCGCGGGGTCATCCTCAATCGCAACAACAAAGGCATCGCCTTCGACGATGTTTACGTCTTCAACCCCACCATGCTCCTGAACTTCCGCTACGGCCTGACGTTCCAGGACTTCCCCGAGCGCCGCGCCTCCCAGGGCACCGATCTCTCCAAACTGGGCCTCTCCGCCAACCTGATCTCGCAACTCCCCAACAAGGCCATTGCCACGTTGCCCAACATCAACGTGGCCCCCTACACCCAGATCGCCCAGTGGGAATCCCAGGACGGCTACACCGCTTCAACCACCAACTCGTTCGTCGCCAACTTCACAAAGCTCAAGGGGAATCACAACATCCGCTTCGGCCCGGAACTCCGCATCTACAGGGAGAGCCGCAACCGCTACGGCACTGCCATTTCGCCCCAGTACAGCTATAACGCCACCTTCACGAGAGCCAACGATACGGCCGCCAATCCTACGCTCGGCGGCGAGATGGCCTCCATGCTGATGGGAATCCCGGCAGGCAGTATGGCACGCGTAGACAGCTACGTGGAGCAGGACAAGTACTTTGCTCTGTACCTCCAAGACGATTGGAAGGTCACCCGCAAGCTGACCCTCAACCTCGGTCTGCGCTGGGAGTATGAGTCGCCGATCACAGAGCGCTTCGATCGCTCCGCCATCCACTTCGCCGGCACCACGCCAAACCCGCTCAACGATGCGGCCCGCGCCAATTACGCCAAGAACCCGATTGACGAACTGCCGGTCTCGCAGTTCCAGGCACTGGGCGGACTCACCTTCGCCGGCGTGTCACCCAATGGACGCGATTACTGGTCTTCGCCCAGGACGAACTTCCAGCCGCGCATCGGCTTTGCCTATCAGCTCACTCCCAAGACCATCCTGCGAGGCGGCTACGGGTTGTTCGTGGCCTCCATCGGCGTGAACTACACCAACACCAACCTCACCGGCTTCTCCCAGACAACGCCCATGCAGGCATCGCTCGACAACGGCCTCACCTACATTGCCACCAACGCAAACCCCTTCCCAACCGGACTCATCGCTCCGGCTGGCTCCAAGGGCGGGTTGATGACGAACATCGGCCAGGGCGTCTCGTTCTTCCCCGACGCTCGCAGCAACCCCTACTCGCAGCGTTGGAGCTTCGGCATCCAACAGGAATTGCCGTTCAAGGTCATGATGGAAAACTCCTACGTCGGCAACAGAAATACCCGGCTGAACATCAACCGCGAGCTCAGCTATATGCCGGCAAAGTATCTCAGCACCTCTCCCGTGCGCGATCAGGCGACCATCGATTACCTCGGCAAAACCTTCCCCAACCCCTATAGCGGCCTGAACCCCATCTTCGGCACCGTGATCTCGCGGGCAAATCTGCTTCGTCCCAACAGCCAGTTCTCCAGCATTCAGCTGCAGGGCGACCCCGCCGGTTACTCCTGGTACCACTCTCTTCAGAGCCGCATCGAACGCCGCTTCGCCAACGCCTGGACGGTGCAGGCCTCCTACACATGGTCCAAGGCCATGGAAGCCACTGAATTCCTGAACACCGCCGACGCCATGCCCTACGAGAGCCTGGCACAGCTCGATCGCACCCACCGCCTCACAGGCTCCGGCATCTGGGAAGTCCCCTTCGGCCACAAACGCCACTGGGGCTCCAATTGGAACTCGGTCACCAACTTCATCGCCGGCGGCTGGCAGCTCGGCGGCATCTATCAGCACCAGAGCGGCGAGCCTCTCGGCTTCGGCAACCGGATCTTCAACGGCGACCTGAAGAACATCGTGAAGTCTAAGGACACACGCAACGTCGATAGCTGGTTCACTCCGGCTGCTGTTGCTGGATTCGAGACCAGCGGCGCCAGACAGTTGGCCTCCAACCTGCGCGCCTTCTCCTTGCGCTTCAGTTCCGTCCGCGGACCCAACCAGGACCGCTGGGACCTGTCGATGATCAAGAACTTCCGTATCTCTGAACGTTGGAACTCTCAATTCCGCGCCGAAACCTTCAACGCAATGAACCACCCCAACCTGGCCAATCCCAACTCGGATCCCACCAGCGGCTCGTGGGGCACCATCACCGGCCAGGATTCTCCCCGTTCCTGGCAGCTTTCATTGAAGATTACCTTCTAACACCCCTTGTCACCAACCTCGTGATCGTGCATCCTCCAAGTAGAAGGATGCACGATCATGCTGGCTGTCCCCTTCGATTCCATCGTCTGCCCTACTGATTTCAGCGATTGCTCCACCAACGCCCTCCGCTGGGCCGTCTGGCTCGCCCACACCGCCCACAAACCCCTCCGTCTCCTTCACTCCGTTCACGTTGACATGCCTGCCTACGTCACCCCCGAGATCCGCGCTCAGATCCTGGAACAGTGGGAAATCGTCCGCCGCGATGCCGAACGGCATCTGCAAACTTGGGCCCATCCGCATCTCACCGAAGGACTCGACGTCCACTACGAGATCTCCGACGCCCCACCCGTGGAGGCCGTCATCGCCTCCGCCCACCGCGATAACTCCTGGGTCGTCATGGGCACGCACGGCCGTACCGGCTGGCGCCAGGTCTGGATGGGTTCTGTCACCACGCGCACCATCGAGCAGGCCAAGGTGCCCGTGCTGGCTATTCCACCCGACCGGCAGTTATCCTGAAAGAAGTAATATGAATTTGCCCGATTGGCTCGTGATGCTCGTGGTAGGCGCCGGCTACTTCGCCTTGGTGAAGTGGGTACTCCCCAGATTGGGCGTACCCACTTGAGCTGCCAATTCCTGCGACGTCGGGTCCCGGCGTCCTAAGCTGCCTGAACAGAAACCGCCCGTGGCTCCCTCTTAGGCAGAGTCAACCCCGGCATCGGCGCCGCCCGGAAGAGCTTCAACAAAGGCTTCGCCATCCAGCGCGCCCAGTTCGAAGAGCCTTTCTTCCTGGCGCTGTCCGTCGCTATGCCCGTGTTGGCATACATCTGCCGGTACAGCTTCGAAACCAGCACGAACGCCAGCTTGGCTTTCAAGGACTTCACGCACCGCGCACGAATCCAGATTTCCTTCAGGCTGTAGAACTCGTCCCACACCCTCTGCGTGCCCAGTCGAATCTCCTCCGACGACATCGTCGGATGCTCCGTGTATAGCTTCGGCCGCTCATCCGGCGGGATCAGCCAGTATCGCGTCAGCCGCTTGTCCGTCTGCGCAATCTCCCACTTCTTGAAGTCCACCGTGCCCGGATAAGGCGTCATCGTCACAAACTGCGCAAACGTGATGTCAGCCTGCTTGGCCAGATCCGCCGTCGCCTGGAACGTCGTCGGATTGTCCGTCGGCAAGCCAAAGATGAACGAGCCCAATACGTGTACACCGTTCTCCCGGAATGTCCGCAGCCGCTCCGCCAGCTTCGCGCCCGACGGATTGAACTCCTTGAACACAGCCTTCAGCCCTTCCGGCGTCACAGACTCCACTCCAACCAGCGCTCCCCGGATCCGCGCCTTCTGCATCGCCGCCAAAAACTCAGGATCTTCCCCCGCCTCCACCGTGATCTGCGTGAAGAAAACCATGTCCGAGGGCAAGTCCGAGAGCCGCTCCATCAGGTCAAACCGCTCGTCGCGCAACCGGTGCAACTCCGCCAGGCGCTCGGCGTTCTTCTGCCGCTCCGCCAGCCGGAGGTCTTCCTTCGTCGCCGGGTAGAAATTGTCGTCCGCCAGAGCGATAAAGCGATAGCCCAACTGCCGCAACTGCACAATCTCGCCCATCACACCGTCGTTCGGCCGCTGCCGCGCTTCCTGCCCGTCCGTCCGCCACACGGAGCAAAATGAGCAGTGC
Organism: Paludibaculum sp.; assembly: GCA_036504135.1. Classification (GTDB taxonomy): domain Bacteria; phylum Acidobacteriota; class Terriglobia; order Bryobacterales; family Bryobacteraceae; genus Paludibaculum. The sequence goes on along the minus strand of DASXVP010000011.1, from coordinate 141,124 downwards.
TTCGGACATCCGCGCACCGTCTGCACCGACGCCCACATATAGCTGCTCGGCGGCAGCAAATCCCACCGCGCCGGCAGAAACCGGTCCGCGGCCGCCCGCCCGCCATCGTAAATCTGCTCCGGATGTCCCGCCACGCAATCGGCAACCACCGTCGCCCAGATCACGTCGCCGTCACCCTTCACTACCGCGTGCGCCGCCCCCAGTTCCAACGGCTCGTTCGGAAATAACGTCGCGTGGATCCCGCCAAATACTACATACGCGCCCCGCTCCCGCGCGATCTTGCCCAACGTGAGTCCCCGCGATACGTTCGCCGTGTGGATCCCTATGCCAACTACGTCGCCAGGTTCTATCGTTGCCGGGTCCAGGTGGACGAGAGTCTCATCGACAATCTGCGGATCACCATACTCACGCGGCGTCGCGGCCGCCAGCACATACAACCAGCGGGGCGTGATCACCCCCGTGCCAAATGCCAAATCGCTCGGATTTATGAGGTGTACTCTCAACGGACTTGCCCTCCCGGGACTGGAACAACCAAGCCCCGCACTGAGGGCAACCGTAGGAAACTCTGTGGTGCGAGACGCTATCAGATGATATCAATATGGAGGTACTGGACGCTAGCGTATAGATTCCTGCACAGCCAGCGTGACGCTGAACGCTCCCCGCAATTCCCCCACCTTGTACCCTGTCGCCTTGTCCCGCGGATATCGCTCATTTAACAGTGCGCTTACTTCGGCCGGGATCTGTCCCGCCTCGCCGTGGCAGCTCAGACACATCGCCTGCGTCAGAATCGGTTTCAGATAGCGCAGATACCGCTTGCCGTTCTCCGTCACCGTCTCCGCCACCTCTTTGGCCGGCACGCCTGCCGCCGCCCACTCCCGCAGCTTCGCCGCTTCCCACTCGTCCGGCTGGTCCTTCCGGTTGCGGTACTTCAGGCTCACCCGCCGGATCTCCATGCCCTTCTCCCGCGCATACTCCTCCGTCACCACCTGCGCGCTCTCTGAGCACGATCGCACCGCCGCCTCAAATCCGCCCTTCTTCAACTCCTCCCCCAACAACTGCTTCAGCACCTCCGCCAAGCCCGCCGCCGCGGCAGCGGCCCGCTCCCGCGGCGTGGGCTCCTGCGCCCACGCCGCACCGGCAATCAGCACCAACGCCCAGATTGCTCTCATCCGGATTCTCAGTCGGCGGGGTTGGCTTTCGGCGTGCTCGCCGTCGAGGCTGGCAGTTTCGGCTTGGCGATGTAGTTCAGCGGAACTTCGCCCGTCAGAGACTTCAACCATGCGCTGATCGAGGCCACTTCCGCCGCCGTCAGCTTCATCCCCAATTGGTAGTCGCCCATGGCGCTGATCGCCTCCGCCAGCGTCTTCGTCTGCCCGTTGTGCAGATAGGGTCCCGTCTTGTCCACGTTCCGCAGCGAGGGCACTTTGAAATAAAACTTCTCCGCCTCGCTCTTGGTCACCTTCGCCCGCCCAATGTCCTTTGTGTCCGGGAACGGCTTCACCACGCCCAGCTTCTGGTACATCGAGCCGCCCAGCAACACCCCGGAATGGCACGCCGCACAACCCGCCTCAGTGAACTTCAGAAAGCCCGCCTTCTCCGCGTCCGTCAACGCCTTCTGGTCGCCCGCCAAGAACTTGTCCCAGCGCGACGGTGTAATCAATCCCCGCTCAAACGCCCCAATCGCGTTCGCCATGTTGTCGTAGGTGACCGCGTCTTTCGAGCCCGGAAACGCCTTCCCAAACAGCGCCACGTATTCCGGCATCGACTTCAATACCGCAATTACGCTCTTCTCGTCCGGCATCGCCATCTCCACCGGATTCAGAATCGGCCCCTTCGCCTGCGCTTCCACATCCTTCGCCCGCCCATCCCAAAACTGCGCCATGTGGCCCGCGGCGTTGTAAACCGTCGGGGAGTTGCGATCGCCCCTCTGCCCCTTATGGCCTTCCGACGTCGGCTCATTGTCCACGCCGTACTTGTCCAGCATGTGGCACGAGTTGCACGAAAACTTCTGGCTCTTCGAGAGCCGGTTCTCATAGTAAAGCATCCGGCCCAGTTCGATCTTGGCCATCGACGATGGATTCGAGGCCGATTCCATCGAGCTCGGCAGCGGCTTGAATGCCCTAAGTTTCGCGGCCGGTATCTCCACCGCGGCTGCGCTGAAAACAAAAAGCGTGGTGAATAATAGTGTTCGCATCATAGAGGATCATCCAGTCTGAATCCACATCATCCGCCAATTCCACGCCCTCCGCAAGCGCCCCGCAGCCCGTCACCCCACCCCGCCCCGGCCTACGCCGGCTCGCCCCGCCGTCAACCCCCGCCCGGCTCCGCCCCCCGCAGCCGCCGCTCCTCCCCCTCCGCCGCACCTCATCTCCCGAATGCCCTTGATTTCATGAACAGCGTTCACTACCCTTGGGTGGGTACCACCATGGGGACTCAGGAACGCCGCTCACGCCAGAAGGACGAGCTCCGCCGCAAAATCCTCGCCGCCGCCACCCACATGTTCGTCGAGGAGGGCTATGAGAATGTGTCGATGCGCAAAATCGCCGAGGCCATCGAGTACGCGCCCTCCACCATCTACCTCCATTTCCGCCACAAAGTCGAGCTCGTCTCCAGCATCTGCGTCGAGGCCTTCGCCGAGCTCGAACGCCGCCTCGATTCCACCATCGGACAGGGTCTGCCCCCAATGGAAGCGCTCCGCCTCGCACTCCGCCAATACGTCCAATTCGGCCTCGATCACCCCGCCCACTACGCCTTTGTCTTCTGCACTCCCCCGTTTGTCCTGAAGGACATCGACCCCGCCAGCTTCACAACGATCCACCTCTGCGCCCTAGGGCCTTTCCAGCGCCTCCGCACCGCCATCGAATCCTGCATCACCAGCGGCGATATGCCCGCCACCGGCCTCGAATCCACCTCGCAGTCCATCTGGCTCTGCGTCCATGGCATCACCTCCGGTCTAATCGCCGATTGCGGCCTCCCCTTCATCGATCGCGAGCGCCTCATCGAGGAATCACTTCATCGCATCCTCAAAGGCGCCTCTTAGTCTTCAGCGCACTCGATTGCAGCCAACCCCCCGCCGCTATGCGCGCACTCTTGCACCCCTGGCCCAAACCCGGCCCCCCCCAAAAAAACCAGCCCATCCCGGAATCCGAGTCACAGGGGTTGATTCTGTTATTTATCAATAACATACGCCATCCGCCTCTTGACACCCCATGCTAACGTGGTCTTAGGGGATGACCCGCTGGCCAGCTTCGATCCCTTCGCCTCAGTAGAGCGTCAGCCGCAAAGACGTGGCTGATTCCCTTAGCGGGCCGCCGTTTAGGACGGCGCGTCATAGACCGGTTCTCGTCCCGATCAGCTCGAAAAATTCGGGGGGCCAATGAGCCCCCCGGGCGATTACCCTCCCGATGGCGTCCGTCGGGCCTTCGTTTCCACCTGTCCGCCTTCTCCCCGCCCGGAACGCCGCCGTGCGAAATCTCTCGGCGCCATCCGAACCCTTTCCCCGCCCTGAACAGTGTTCAATTAGTGACCATTCGTTATCCAGGCGTCGATGCTATCAGCGCCCGCAGCCGTTTCATCGCCTTCGTGCGAGTCCGTTCAGCACCTCGTCGGCCATCGCTCGTGCCACCTCGCGTTGGACCGCAAAGCCTTCATCCGTGCCGCGCTCGTAAGTTCCGGCCCACAGTTTTCCGCCCTTTTCCGGGTTCATCAGGTGGCCAGTGATCAGCCTCCGGTCCGCGCTTCGGCGCACGGAGACAAATAGAACCTCAGCCGCGCGAAGATCCTTGGCGGTCTGAGCTACCGCCGTCCTGACGGACCCGCCGTGCCGCTGGCGATACTCCACGAAGATGGGCCAGGCAACCATCCGCGTGCGCGGACTCCGCGAAAGCTCAGCCGAGACGACCTCGGCCAAGCCATCGGCGAACTCGAGATCCACCGTTTCGGCGCCCGGGATCACGACGATCGACACCACGTCCGACGTGGCTTTGGAGCCGAATGTGATCACCGTGGCAGCGACGCCAACCAGTACCACCGAGAGCCACACCCATCGCCATCTGGCACGGGCAGGTGCCGTCATGGATTCAAACTCGGGCGTGTAACCGCCCTTGGGCATCGTAATTCGAACCGCGTCCGAACTGCCGGGGCCAGCATAGTACTCGGCCAGCTTGGCGCGAAGCCGCCGTGCTTCTACCCGGACGATCGGATCGACGCGTGGATCAAAGTCCGCGCCGCGATCATATACTTCGGTTCCGAGACGGTACTCTTTCAATTCGGCGCCCTCGCCGGACAGTGTCCTTTCCACGGTGAACCGGAGGAATCGCGTCAGCCGGCCGGCATTCCTGAAACCGTCGCCGGCCAGCACGCGGTCCAAGGCGGCTCGAACGTCGTTGGGAGCGACCACGACTCAATCTCGCAGACTCCTGCGTGGGAATCAATGACTTTGTCGTACGTCACGGAAGATGTTACGGTAAGGTACTTGCCCGTTACTCCCGCAATGCGATCCCACGGCGGATGCTGGGCGCAGGAGGTGCAGAATGCACTTGATGAAATCGACCACGCCGGTGCTGCTGGGTTTGGTACTGGTCACCGCCGCTTTCGCCGGCGGACCGCTGTTGTGCCACCCTTGGGTCTCCACCCCGGGATCCCTGTTTGAAGCTCTTGAGCCGCTGCGCTCCAAAGCATTGGAGGCCGACGACAGTCCGGCTCACAAGGAGGCGGCTCTCAAGAAGCTCGCCACCCTGCGCTCCGAGATCCGCCCCAATGACGCACTGTCGCTGATGCGGGCCGGCTATTGGGCGACCGCGATGAACCATATGGGGATCAGCCCCGCCACCGATGGACCGGAACTGATGGAGCGGGCGGTCGGCCTCAAACCCGAGGACGCCGAGTACCAGGCCATGACTGCCATCGCCTACTTCGCCACCGACAAAAAGCTGTACCAGAAGCATGCGCAGTTGGCACGTCAGTTGGGCAAACCCGGCTCGGCCGCCGTTCGCAACCTGCCCGAAATGGGCGCCGAAAAGACGGCCAGCACGAACCACTAAAGAATGGCCGGGATGCGCCAGTGTCCCGGCTCACCTTTCCTGGCTGAAGGCGTCTATACACGGCAGAACTGGAGAACCCCTATGAAACTGATCGACGGAGTACTGCTCGCCGCGCTGGCGCTACCCGCTGCCGCACAGCACCAGATGACGGCCAGCCCGATGATCGAGTCCGTCGATTTCGAGGGGCTCACCGCCGCCCAGCAGAAGCTGGTCACCAGCCGCCTCACCGTGCGCCGCGGCGATCTCCTTTCCGTCGAAGCCAAACAGCGCGTCGCCCGCGAGTTGCAGGCGGTCGGCCTGCACCTCACGTTCTCCTACAAGGCCGGCGCCCACTACGGCACGGCCAGGCTAAAAATCAGCGCCGGTTGTTAAATCCGCTCCAGAGCCGCTACGCTGGCTGAATGGAACTCCCCATCTATCAGGTGGATGCCTTTGCCAGCCGTGTGTTCACCGGCAATCCGGCGGCCATCTGCCCGCTCCAAGCGTGGCTGCCCGACGCCACCATGCAGGCCATCGCCATGGAGAACAACCTGGCGGAAACGGCCTTCTTCGTAAAAACCGCCACCGGCTACCATCTGCGCTGGTTCACTCCCGCCACCGAGGTGGACCTCTGCGGCCACGCCACGCTGGCCTCCGCCCACGTGATCTTCCAACTCCTGGAACCTGCGCTCGCCAGCGTCCGCTTCGAAACGCTCAGCGGGCCGCTCACGGTGACGCGCCAGGATGACCTCCTGACACTCGATTTCCCTGCCCGCCCACCGCAGCCGGCAACGCCCTGCGCAGGACTCCTCGAAGCGCTCGGCGGCCACCCGGAAGCGGTCCTGGCGGCGCGGGACTACATGATCGTCTACGGCTCCGAGGCCGAGGTCCGCGCCCTGCAACCCGACATGATGGGGCTCCTCGATATCGATCGTTTCGCCGTCATTGTCACCGCCCCCGCTACCACGCCGGATGTCGATTTCGTTTCCCGCTTCTTCGCGCCCGCCAAGGGCGTCCCGGAAGATCCGGTCACCGGCTCGGCTCACTGCACCCTAGTGCCCTACTGGGCCCAGCGCCTCGGGAAAGACAGACTCACCGCCCTCCAGGTCTCACCCCGCGGCGGAGAACTGCTCTGCGAATGGCAAGGCGATCGAGTCACCATGGCCGGCCGCGGCGTGCTCTATCTGCGAGGCACGATTGAAATCTGAAACGCCCACACCCGCCTTGGCCGCATTCGCCCAAAGCTATACCGCCGCCTGGTGCAGCCAGAGCGCGGCCAGCGTGGCGGACCACTTCGCACCCGGCGGCTCGCTGACGATCAACGGGGGAGCGCCGGCCATTGGGCGCGATGCCATCACAGAAGCGGCCCAATCCTTCATGACCGCCTTCCCCGATTTGCAGGTACTCCTGGACGGCCTGGTCGTTCAAGACGGACGCACGTTGTACCATTGGACCCTGACCGGCGCGAACACTGGCCCGGGCGGCCTCGGTCGCCACGTGCGCATCAGCGGCTATGAGGAATGGACCATCGGCAACGACGGCCTCATAGCCAGGTCACTGGGCCATTTCGACAGCGACGAGTACCACCGCCAACTGCATTCGGCCTGAACTTCAACTGCCAATTCCTGCAGCGGTTTACCCTGGAGGGATGGCGATCTCAGCAATCTCCCGCTTGTTCCTGGCCGCGGGCCTCACGCTCTCGCTCTGGGCGCAACTCCCCTCGACGCCCGCCGTGCCGGCGCCGGCCGCGCCCACCGACGCACTGGGGCGGACAACACCGCGCGGCACGGTGATGGGCTTTCTGCGGGCAGTCAGCGCCGAGGATTACAAGCGGGCGGCCAGATACATGCAAACCCAGGCCGCGCCCGCACGCGCCGAAAACCTGGCAATGGAACTCGGTACCGTGCTCAACCGGCGCCTCCAGATCGACATCGAGCGCGTCAGCGCGCTGCCCGAAGGCACCGCCAACGACGATATCCAGCAAACCCGGGATCTGCTGGGCATCATCCACAGCCCGCACGGCCCCGTGGAGGTGACGCTGGATCGCGTTGCTCAGGACGACAAGACCAAGATCTGGCTGTTTTCCGCCGAGACGCTGAAAGAGATCCCGCACCTCTATGAGGGCACCGACAGTTTCTGGCTGGAAGCGAATCTTCCCGATCAGCTCAAGGACACTCAGTTGCTGGGCAGGCCGGTGTGGCGTTGGTTGATGTGGCTGCTGGGACTCGTCATCGCCCTCGGCGGTTCGGCCGCATTGCAGTTCCTTTTGCGCTGGGCCTGGCGGATCATTCTGCGGCGGCTCGATCCCGATGAGCCGCAATCCGTGGGGCTGGCGCTCGGCGGTCCGCTCCGCGTCTTCCTCTTCGCTCTCATCGTGATGTTCCTCTCGTCGTTTGCCGCCACCATTCTGTCCCGGCAGTTCTGGTTCCGCGCTGGCGCCACCATCGCCGTCTTCAGCGGCGGTTGGCTGCTCTCGCGCCTGGTGGATTCGGCGGCGGCCATCGCCGGATACCGCCTGCAAAAGCGGACCGGCGCGCAACACGACTCCACCATCTGGCTGATGCAGAGGGCCGGCAAGTTCGTGGTCGGCCTCATCGGCATCCTCATTCTATTGAAGCTGGCTCAGATTGAACTGACCGGCATCCTCACCGGCCTGGGCATCGGCGGCCTGGCGTTTGCCTTCGCCGCGCAAAAAACGATTGAGAACCTCTTTGGCGGCGTGATGATCACCACGGACCGCAGCATCCGCGTCGGCGACACCTGCCGTGTGGGCGACGTCACCGGCACCATTGTCGATATCGGGATCCGCTCCACACGCATCCGCACACTGAACCGGACGATAGTGAGCATTCCCAACGGGCAGACGGCGGCGGTGAGCATCGAGAACTTTACCAGGCGGGACAAGTTCCACTGCCTGCATGTCATTGGCGTTCGCTACGAGACCGACGCGGCGGCGATGCGCGGCGTGCTGGATGCCCTCCGCGAATTGCTGGAGGGATTCAGCGAGGTGGAGCGAGGAACGGTGCGGGTGCGGTTTATCCGCTTTGGCGCATCCTCACTCGATATTGAGGTGAGGACATATCTCTACGCGGCCAGCTATGACGAATTCCTAGAGCGGCAGGAGCGCGTGCTGCTGGCCGTGATGGATACACTGGCAGGGCGCGGCGTGGGCATCGCTTTCCCATCGCAAACGCTGTATTTGACTAAGGACGTATAGGGGACGCTTAGGTCACGGCGACGACGGCGCGCGGAAACACCTGCTCCACCTCGGCGGCGAAGACCTGGGCCAGGCGCGTGCCAGGCATAGCCGTCATGCGCTCGTTGAAGACATCGGCCAGTGAGCGGAAATACCACGCCTGGGATTCCCGGCCGCGCTTGAAACGGGTCCAGGCCAGGTCGCCGTGCAGTTCCAGATCCTCCCGGATGGACCGGATATTATCGAGCTTGTCGGCCACCGAGACCAGCAGCATGTCCAGCCCTGCCGTGCGGAGAAACTCGATGGTGTTGCGTTTGCGGTTTTCCCACGTATCGCTCTTGTCCGGCTCGGTGGCGCCGCGGACCAGCTCCGCCACCTCCTCGCCAAAGAGCCGGCGGATCTGCTCGCAGGTGACGAAGCAATCCTCCACCGTGTCGTGCAACACGGCGGCCACGGCCAGATGCTCGGCGCATCCGGCCTCCACCAGAATCTTGGAGACGCGAAGGGGATGAATGAGGTAAGGAACGCGCGTATTTTTGCGGTACTGGCCGGCGTGCGCGGCCGAGGCAAACTGGATGGCGTGGAAGATTAGGGCAGAATCCATCTCTGTTGTAACAACCAGTAAACCACAGGGACGGAGAACAGGCTGGAGTCCACTCGGTCCAGCCACCCACCGTGGCCGGGCAATAGAGTGCCGCTATCCTTCACGCCGGCGCCGCGCTTGATGGCGGACTCGCACAGATCGCCCACCTGGCCGGCAACATTGGCCAGCGCGCAGAGCAATACGGCCTGCCCGATGCCCACCTGCGGGAACTTCCAGCTGAGAAACCAGACGCCGAGAATCGTGGTGGAGACCAGCGACGCAACAGTGCCCTCCCAGCTCTTGCCCGGACTGATGATGGGGGCCAGCTTGTGTTTACCGAAGTTCTTGCCGAAGTAGAACGCGAACGTATCGCCCACCCAGTTGATGGCAACGGCGAAGAGCATCCACCACGGGCTCATGGCGCGCAGGCCGACGCCGCAGCGCCACGCACCGAAGATATAGATGACGCCGAATACCGTCATCGCGGCCACGGGCAGAATGTGCGCGAGGTTCTTGGTCCGCAGAGCGAGAATCCAAACCAGCAGCGCGAAGAGCGTGAGATAAAGAGCCTCGCCCTGGGGCAGGATCAGCAGGAACACGCCGGCCACATAGCCCGCCGGGTTGCGCTGTGGGTTTGGATCCAGGCCGGGGAAATGGGCCGTCGCGATGCCCATGTACTCGTAGAAGCAGCACAGCGCCACGGCGGCCAGCGCGGCCAGGAAGAACCAATCGGGGGACGACAGGATCGTGAAGAAGAAGAACGGGGTAATGATCAGTCCGGTAAGAAGCCGCTTCATCGTGTGGGCAGGCTGACTGCCTCCAGCCAGGACTCATCCGCCGCCGGTTGGGGCGAAGGAAGGATGCCGCCAAAGCGGCGCTCCCGCTTCTGGTAGGCCACGATGGCTTCCAGAAGCGCGGTCCGGTTGAAGTCCGGCCAGTAGGTCTCCGTAATATAGAGCTCGGCGTAGGCGATCTGCCAGAGCAGGAAGTTCGAAATGCGCATCTCGCCGGAGGTGCGGATCAGCAGGTCGGGCTCGGGCTGCCCGGCGGTGTAGAGTTTGCGGGCGATGTCCGCCTCATCAATCTTGAGCGTATCGAGGCTGCCGGCGGCGCGCGATTCGGTGATGAGGGCGTTGACGGCATCGACAATCTCGCTGCGCCCGCCATAGTTGATGGCGAGGTTCAGGATCATGCCGGTATTGGCGGCGGTGGTCGCGATGGCGGAATCGAGCTCACGCCGCACCGGGCCGTTCAACGCGTCCAGCCGTCCGATGGCGCGGAGCTGAATATTGTTGCGCGTCAGGCGTGGCACCTCGCGCCGCAGATAGTAGCGCAGCAGCCGCCAGAGGGTCTCAATCTCAGGCCTCGGGCGTTTCCAGTTTTCCACCGAAAAGGCGTAGAGGGTCAGGGACGAAACGCCGAGCTGGGCGCAGGTTTCCACCGTGGTGCGCACCGGCTCCACACCGGCGCGGTGGCCAGCCACGCGCGGCAAATTGCGGGAATTCGCCCAACGGCCGTTGCCGTCCATGATGACGCCAATGTGCGCCGGCAGACGCGCGGGATCCAATGAATTCGCGAGAATCCACTCGGGCGAGTCTGGTGTGATGGCGTCGAGCAAGGCCTGCATCGGGGGCGGTTCCCCAACATCTTATCGCATCCTCTGCGCCCGGCATCGATTCCGGACCTTTGTAACCATTTTTGTGTTGCAATCGCAACTGTTCTGTCACAGACTTGTAACGGAGAATGAAATGAACCGTCGGCTCCAACTCGCGCTGATCGCAACCTCTTGGGTGGCCCTGGCCGCCGAGCGGCCCGCGATTGGTGTGCTCACGGAGTTCCCGGCCGGCGCGACGGCGGCGGTGCAGCAGGAGTTCCGGCAGGAGACCGAGCGGGCGATGCGCGCAGCGGGCATGGAGTTGATCTGGCGCGACCTGCGGGACAGCCGAGCCGAAGAGAACTTTGACCGGTTGGTGGTGATCCGGTTCCGCGGCGAGTGCGCCGCCCCGAAGTCCGTCTCGTTTGGCGGCAAGCTACCGTTGGGGCTGACGCACGTTTCGAACGGGCAGGTGCTGCCGTTTGTCGAGATCGATTGCCAGCGCATTCTGGAAGCGATGTACGCCGGCGACGGGCAAGCGCAGTTCCGTCAGGAAGGGATGATCGGGCGGGCGCTGGGGCGGGTGGCTGCGCATGAGATTTGCCATGTGCTGACGGCCAGCGGAACGCACGACGAAGAGGGGCTGATGAGGCCGTCTTTGGACCGCAGGGACCTCTTCGCGGTGGAATTGAGCTTCAGTGCCAAGTCCATCCGTCGGCTGCGGATGAGCTTGGGCCCGGCAGGGCCGCAAACACTGGCGCAGGCGCGTACGAACTCGGACGACTGAGCGCGCCGCGGGCGGAACGGGCCATCTTCATTTCATCAAATTAATAGTTTCCAGTCCGAATATACCTTGCCACGGCCCGCGCCTCGTTACAAACTGATGACGGCAACGTGATGCGCGGCAAGCTTCTACTTCTGGCTGCTACTGTCTGCCTATCCCAGGCGGCGGAGAAACCTACACTGGCAGTGGTGATGGAGTTCCCGGGCGAGGTCTCGCCGGCGGCGCGGGACACCTTCCGACTGGAAACGGAGCGGCTGCTGGAGGGGGCGGGCGTGGAAGTGTCGTGGAGAACGCCAGGGCAGGCGGAGTGGCACGAGACCTTCCACCGCGTGGTGGTTTTGAAGTTCCGCGATGGCTGCACGCCGGCGCGGACGATGGAGCGAGGGCGCGTTTCGGTGCTGGGCAGGACGTTCGTCACCGATGGGCAGGTCCTGCCATTTATCGAGCTGGATTGCCGCCTGGTGCAGGAAGATACCTATACCGGCCACTGCCAGGCGAGTTCTTCGGCGTGCGCGGCGCGGCTTGGACGGGCGCTGGCGCGGGTGGCGGCGCACGAGATCTGTCACGTCTTGACGACCAGCGGCGCCCATGACAAGCAGGGCATTATGAAGCCGTCGTTCGATCACCGGGACCTCTGCGGCGCGGAGCTGAGCTTCAGCCCCGGCACCGTGCAGCGGCTGAGGCGCAGCCTGGGCACGACCGAGCCGCCGACTACCGCTTATAGCCGATCTTTCTGAGCAGGCTGTGGCGCCATTCGGCGTCCGCCGGCCCTTCCACGCCGAGCGGCGAGGAGCCATCAATGATGCCCAACACGCCGCGGCCCTGCGCGGTGACGGCCAGGATGACCTCCACCGGATTGGCCGTGGCGCAGAAGAGGCCCACCACCTCCGGCACCTCCTTGATGCGCGTCAGGAGATTGACGGGATAGCCCTCGCGCAGGCAGATGACGAAGGTGTGCCCGGCGGCGACGAGCTCGGCGTTGCGGATGGCCAGGGCGCGCAACTCCTCATCATTGCCGTCCACGCGGATCAGGCAGGCGCCCGATGCTTCGCAGAAGGCGATGCCAAACTTCATCTGCGGCACCGAGTTGACGATGGCCTCGTAGAGATCTTCCACCGTCTTGATGAAGTGGCTCTGCCCCAGAATCAGGTTTCCGTTTTCGGGGATATCGAGGCGGACAGTGATCAGTTCCATGACAACCGAGATTGTAGCGCGAGCGCGCCACCCGGCTGCTAAAATGTGCCATATCCATGACGCCAACACTCTTCACGCGGCGGCTGGAGTTGCGGCCGCTGGAGCTGGACGACGCGCGGCAGGCGCAGGTCCTGTTTCCGCACTGGGAGATTGTGCGGTATCTGGCCAACGTCGTCCCATGGCCTTATCCGGCCGATGGCGCGCTCACGCACTACCGGGATCGCGTTCTGCCGGCAGTGGCGCGCGGCGAGGAGTGGCACTGGTCCTTACGGCTCAAGAGCGCGCCGGAGCAGTTGATCGGCTGCATTGGGCTCATGAAAACGGAGAACAACAATCGCGGGTTCTGGCTGGGCCTGCCGTGGCACGGGCAGGGGCTGATGACCGAAGCTGTCGAAGCCGTCACCGATTACTGGTTTGACGAACTGAAGTTCCCGGTGCTGCGGACGTCCAAGGCGGTGGTCAACACGGCATCGCGGCGGATCTCGGAGAAGCTCGGGATGCGCGTGGTGGCGGTGGAGGAGAAGGATCACGTTGGCGGCCGGCTGGTGAGCGAAGTCTGGGAGATCAATGCCGCCGAATGGCATATATTCCGCGGCGGCCGCGTGTAACTTTCCGGCCGCTGGCCCGTATAGTGGACGGACAAGCGATGGACGGCACGAACTTCCATAGTTTCTATGAGACCCACGCCAAGGCGGTGCACCGCTTCGCCCTCTATCTCACCGGCAATCGGGACGAGGCGGACGAGATCACGGCCGAGACATTTCTGCGGGCGTGGACGGCCTCGGGGCCTGTCCAGGAATCCACCGCTCGCGCCTACCTGATCGCGATTGCGCGCAACGTGGCGAGAGACAATGGACGCAGGAGCCGGCGGGAAACGCAACTCGATTTCGAATGGCCTGCCGGAGGATCCTCGCCCCATCAGTTGCTGGAGTTCGGCATCACCCTGACGGCCCTGCGCGGCCTGCCCGCCGAACTCGCCGAGCCGCTCCTGATGAGCGCGGTGGAAGGCTGGTCCTATGAAGAGATCGCCGGCGCTCTCGGCACGCCACTCTCCACCGTGAAGATCCGTATCCACCGCGCCCGACTCCGTCTGGCCCAAGAACTGAACCGCGAAAGGAGCCCCCGATGACGACACTGCCCCCGGAAGTAATGGACGATCTGCTCGCGCTCTACCTGGCCGGCGAGGCCTCGCCGGCCACCCAGCGGCTGGTGGATGATTACGCCCGTACGCACCCGGAGTTCGCCGCTGCCCTCCGCTCGGCCACCGAACTCAATCTGCCTGCACCGCCAGCCGGACCGTCGCCGGATCTGGAACTTGCCGCGCTGAAGAGGACCCGCGAGTACTTCCTCCTGCGTTCAATCTTCATGGGCGCGGGCATCTTCTTTTCGCTGGCGCCGTTTGTGTTCCGGTTTGGTCCCGGCGGCTTTGAATGGCTGATCATCGGTTACGCCAACAACGGCATTGTCTGGGCCTCGGCCTCGCTGGCGGCGGCGTTCTGGGTGGCCTGCTGGCTGATGAATCGCGAGGTCCGCAAGGCGGGGCTGTGAGGGCAGCGGTCCGCGAGTTCCAGCGGCGGCCTCGCTCCGGCGCAAGAGGAGATCGACGTGGCCGCCGTGCGGGTCATTGAGTGGGGCTGGCAGAATGCGAAGTTGTAGCTCTGCGAATTGATGTGACGGGGGCAGGGCAGGTTTGTCCCGGAATTCGACTGCTCGTTCACGAAGCGGCCGGACGGCGGACGCTGCGGGGGAATACGATGCGCCACCACCTGCGTGGACCTTGGGCGGCAGGTGCGCCGCGTGCAGGTGAAGCTGCGTTCCGGCATCACGGGTTGGGCGGACGGCGGGCTACTGCAGCGGCGAGAAATCGACGGGCGAGAGAAACACCGATTCGATTTTGTCCACGATCTTGCCGCGGGCGGCCTCGAAGGCTGCGCGGATCTTGAGCCATTCCGGGTCTGCGTGGAACCCCTCCCAGCGCGCCTTGGCCGTTTCTCGATCAGGGAAGGCCAGCAGGTAGATGAACGTGTTGGCCGAACGCGGCGCGTCCTGCGGAACCCAGTATCCGATGACCTCGATGTTGTGCTTCTTGAAGAGAGCCACGGAATGGTCGCGGAAGAGCGCCTTCACGTCGTCGATCTTCTGCGATGTGGTGTACGTGCGGAGCTCGAAGACGCGCGCCGCTGCGACTGAGAGGCTCGCCGTGAGAAAGGTCATCAACAGGAGTTTGCACCACATGGCCGCGAGAGTATCACAACGGGTGGCGGGCCACGGTGGAAACCGCCGCCGCAGCCTCTGACGTATGCTGAAATGCATGAAGTACCTGCTGCTCCTGGCCCTCGCTGCCAGCATCGCTCCGGCGCAAGAAAAGATAGACGCGGCCGCCAACGACCGCATTCGCCGCGAGGCCAAGGAACATTCGCAGGTGATGCAGACGGCACACGTGATTACGGATCGATTTGGCGCGCGCCTCACCGGCTCGCCCGCGCATGAGGCCGCCGCGAAGTGGGCCGCCGCGCGGCTCACCGAGTGGGGCCTGCAGAACGCGAAGATGGAGCCGTGGGATTTCGGACATCCGGGCTGGGCTACGGAGCGCTCGTCCGGCTTTCTGCTGACCCCGGCCAAGGACACACTCACCTTCGAGGTGCTCTCGTGGACCCCCTCCACCAAGGGCGCGATGCGGGCCGCCGCGGTGCAGATTGCGCCGCCCGAAAAGGTGACAGCAGAGGAGCTAAAGACCTACCTGGCCACGGTGAAGGACAAGGTGAAGGGCCGCATCGTGCTGGTGGGCAAAGCCAAGGTGGTGCCGGTGAGCTTCGCCGCCGGCCCTAGCAAGCGCAGCGACGACGCCACGTTGAAGCGCCGTTTCGACGCCGCCAATCCGCAGGAGTTCCAGAGACCCGAGCCGCCCAAGCCCGAGCCGGGCAAGCTGACCGCGCGGCAAATCGACGAGCAGGTGGATGCGTTTCTGGTGGCCAGCAAGGCGCTGGTGCGCGTGAACGACGCCGCGCGCGAACACGGCCAGATCCGCGCCTTCAACAACCGCACGTTCGATGTGGCCAAGGCAGTGCCCACCGTGGTTTTGCGCAACGAGGACTTTGGCCGCATCGACCGGCTGCTGGCCGATGGGGACGCCGTCACGCTGGAGTTCAACATCCGCAACAGCGTGTACGCGCCCGGCAAGACGAGCTACAACGTGGTGGCCGAAATCCCCGGCACGGACAAGGGCGATGAGGTGGTGATCCTGGGCGGGCATCTGGATTCCTGGCACGCGGCGACGGGCGCTACGGACAACGCCATCGGCTCGGCCGTGATGATGGAGGCGGCGCGCATTCTGCAGGCGCTGCAACTGAAGCCGCGGCGGACGATCCGCGTGGCGCTGTGGAGCGGCGAGGAGCAGGGCCTGCTGGGGTCCAAGGCTTACGTCAAGCAGCACTATGGCACGTTTGAAAATCCGACGGCGGAGTATGCGAAGGTGGCCGCGTATCTGAATTGCGATACGGGCACGGGACGCATCCGGGGCGCGTCGGTCTTTGGCCCGGCGGAGGCAGGTACGGTGTTCCGCGAGGCGCTGGCGCCCTTTGCAGATCTCGCAGTGGCCGGCGCCACCTCTTCGAAGACGCGCCGCGAGGGGGGCAGCGATCACACCAGCTTCTCCGTCACGGGCCTGCCCGGCGTGGGCCTGGCCACGGACATGATCGAGTACATGACGCATACGTGGCACACCAATCTCGATACGTATGAGCGGCTGGTGCCGGAGGACGCCATTCAGTCTTCCACCGTGGTGGCGGCACTGGCCTGGCATCTGGCCAACCGGGAGCAGATGGTGCCACGGTTCACCAAAGAGACAATGCCCGCACCGCCGCCGCCGCCGGCTGCCACACCCAAGCCATGAACGCCACAGTTCTGCTCGCCCATCTCGCCACGCTGCCGCACGGCCGCGCCAATCTGAAGCAGTTGATGCGCGAGCTCGGCGTCAAGGGCGATCAACGCCGTGATCTGGAGGAGACGCTGGAGCAACTGGCCGCCAAGGGCCAGGTGATCGAGCTGCGCAACGGCCATTTCGTGCTGCCCAGCCACACGCAGGAGTACATGACCGGGCGGCTGAATATGCACCGCGACGGCTACGGCTTTGTGATCCCCGACGTGGCTCCGGCCGGCATGAAGGGCGATCTCTTCATCCCGCCCAACGCTTCGTCGCACGCCATGCACGGTGATCGCGTGCTGGCCCGGGTGACGCGCGTGGCCGGCGATCAGCGGGCCGAGGGCGAAGTGATCCGCATCCTCAACCGCGCCCATCCCACGGTGGTGGGCGAGTTTCACGTGGGGCGCAAACAGAACTATCTGGTTCCGCACGACACGCGGATCCAGCACGGCATCGTAATTCCCGACGGCATGGAGTTGCCGTCGGCGGGGCTGAATCCCGATCGCATCGGCGCCGCGCCGGCCAAGGCCCGCACGCCGGAAGAGCTGGACGGCCTGATTGTGAACGTCGAGATCGTTGAGTTTCCGGAGAGCCCGGACGATCCGGCAGTGGGTCGCGTGATCGAGATCCTGGGCCACCCCGACGATTTCGGAGTGGATGTGGAGATCACCATCCGCAAGCATCATCTGCCCAACCGTTTTCCGGCCGAGGTGCTCGAGCAGGCGCAGTCAGTACCCGCGACCATCGCGGCCAGCGAGGCGGAGCACCGCCGCGACTTTCGCGGTATGGACATCGTCACCATCGACGGCGAGACGGCGCGCGACTTTGACGACGCCGTGTGGGTGGACCGGCTGCCCAACGGCAACTACGCGCTGCACGTCCATATCGCCGACGTCAGCCACTACGTGCGTCCGGGCACGCCGATTGATATCGAGGCGCTGACGCGCGGCACCAGCGTGTACTTTCCAGACCGCGCCGTGCCCATGCTGCCGTTGGAACTCTCCACCGAGATCTGCTCGCTGAAACCCGCGGTGGACCGGCTGTGCATGTCCGCGCTGCTGGAACTCGATCATCAGGGCGACATCGTGGGCCAGGAGTTTTGTCGCGGCATCATCCGCAGCGTCGAGCGGATGACGTATACCAACGTGCATCTGCTGCTGGAGGGCGACCCGGCGCAGCGCGAGCGCTACGCCCGACTGGTCCCGCGCTTCGAGCTGATGAGCGAGCTGGCGCGGCTGCTGAACAAGCGCCGCATGAAGCGCGGATCCATCGATTTCGACCTGCCCGAGCCGCTGATCCTCTTCGACACCGAGGGCGAGATGACGGGCATCGCGCGCACGCCGCGCAACGTGGCCAACCGGCTGATTGAAGAATTCATGCTGGCCGCCAACGAGGCGGTCTCGCGGCACCTGGAGACGCACCTGCCGGAATCGATCTTCCGCATACACGAGGTGCCGGACCCGACGCGCGTGATGGAGTTTGAAGAGACCGCCGCGCGCTTTGGATTCTCGCTGGGCATCCCGGCCATGCCCGTGAAGAAGTTCGCCATGACGACGCGCCGGCGCGACGGCCGCAAGATCCAGAACACGATGGTGCGCGCCGACGAGGGCTTCCGCGTCACCAGCAAGATGTACCAGCGGCTGGTGGAGAAGATCGAGGGCAAGCCGGAGGAGCGGATCCTCAGCTACCTGATGCTGCGGTCGTTGAAGCAGGCGCGTTACTCGACAAAGAACGTGGGCCACTTCGCGCTGGCAGCGGATTCGTACACGCACTTCACTTCGCCCATCCGCCGCTACCCGGACCTGCTGGTGCACCGACTGCTGGGTAGTCTGCTGGATCGCGATCCGCTGACGATTGTGGATCTGCACACGATCGCCGACATGTGCTCCGATACCGAGCGGCGC
The DNA here is from genome assembly GCA_036504135.1 of Paludibaculum sp. Taxonomy (GTDB): domain Bacteria; phylum Acidobacteriota; class Terriglobia; order Bryobacterales; family Bryobacteraceae; genus Paludibaculum. The sequence goes on along the minus strand of DASXVP010000011.1, from coordinate 122,926 downwards.
GCGGCGGAGGCGGAGCGCGAGCTGTTGGAGTGGAAGAAGGTGAAGTTCATGATCGACCGTGTGGGTGAGGACTTCCCCGCCCTGATCATCTCCACCGCCAAGTTCGGCTTCTTTGTCGAACTGGATAATCTCTTCGTCGAGGGCCTTGTTTTGATGGATACGCTGCCGGGCGAGCGCTGGATGTTCCAGGAGAATACGCGGCGGATCGTGGGCGAGCGGACACGCCGGGAACTGAAGATCGGCGACAAGGTCCGCGTGCGGCTCGACCGCGTCGATGCCGTGGAGAAACGACTGCTGTTTTCACCGATGCTGCCAGGCGCGCCGCAGGGCGGCAAGGCCCGGCACCGGCGTTAGCATGCGATCCTAAATGCGGCGGTTGACGCGGCATGCAACCACTCCCTAACGGTCGTGGCTCTGAAACGAGCTACTGAGCCGCGACCGTAAGGAGCGGTCCGGAGCACCGCGCGGGCACCCCTTTTTACTGGGCGGAGACGTTGCCGGCCAGCTTCTTCAGGCCGTCGATGTCGAACTTCTGAAGCAGGCCGTAGCAGAAGAGTTCCGGGGCCTCGCTGACGCTGACGTTCTTCTCGATCAACTCGCGGAGTGAGCGCATGGGCCGCTCCAGAGCCACGGCGTTGATAGCGCCCGGCTCCATGGCCGCGGCCACCAGAGCGATGACGCTGGTCCTGGGTCCTTGGGCCGAGACGCGCACGGCGCCGTGCCGCGCGCGCAGCCAGCGGGCGACGGCCGTTACCTGGCTGGCCTCGATGCCAAGGACACGCTCGCCCACGGCGGCGCCCAACAGCGCGAAGAGCCAGTCCCGGCTACCCATGGCCGACTCCCCAAAGTAGTAGGGGTCCATGGCCACCACGCGGTGCTTGCCGCGCAGCAGCGTGTGCACCTCGCCGGAGAGAGCGGCGCGGCCGGCGTCGCCGAACAGCAGTACGGTGTCCACCGCGCCATCGGGCTCGAACTCCACGGCGGGTACGGTCCAGATGCCGTTCATCGACAGACGCCAGTGCGTGATGCGCACGCCATCGACCACCGCCTGCGACCTCTGGCTGGCCTGCACCTGGTATTCGGGCCAGCGCGTGACGGCCTTCAACTCCGCGCGGCCGGCGCCAGCCGCAGGCTGGTTAGCGCTGAGCTTGAGGGCCAGGGTCTGGAACGTCTCATTCGGCTCCGGCAGCGGGATGCGCAGTTGCGCAGGCGTCCGCAGGTCCTCGGCCGCCGGCGCCTCTTCGATGGCGAACTTGCCTCCGAAAAAATGCTCGCCGAGGAAGCGGTAGAGCGCCTGGCGGTTATCCAGTCCGTAGTTGTGGCCGTTGTCGAAGTTGACGTGATAGCGCAGGCGGTCCGACGCGCCCAGCAGGGCATAGACGGGCTTGGCCGCCACCAGGAGCGGGCTCAAGGCGTAGTCGGCGCGGAAGCAGCAGTTATCCAGCGCGTTGTGAGTGAGCTGGGCGGGGCGAGGGGCGAGCAGCGCGGTGAGGTGGGTGTAATCGGCAAAGCGAGCGAGATCGTTGGGAGTCTGCTCGGAGTCGCCCAAATCCATATCGGGGAACTGGGCGCGGGTGACAAAGCTGGAATAGCCGGCGACGGGCATGATGAGCTTGATGCGCGTATCGAGCGCGCTGAGCAGGATGGTGTGCCAGCCGCCGCCCGAGAGGCCCGTGGCGGCGATGCGCGCGGCATCGACGTTGGGGTGCTGGACGGCGATATCGACGAGGCGCTGCATGGCCAGGAAGAAGGGCGCCAGGCCGCTGGCGCCGACGAGATCGAGCTGGTTCATGCGGTCGTGCTGGAAGCCGGCCGCCGACATTTGTCCCTTGCCGAACCATTCGTAGTTGATGGCGATGACGCCGTTGCGCGCGAGGTGGATGCAGCGTTCCTGGATGTAGGAGTTGGCGATGCCGTCGCCCTCGTGACCATTGAGGTTGATGACTGCCGGCACACGTCCGCTCAGGCCTTCCGGCTCATAAAGCAGACCGCCGAGCCACATGCCCGGCACGGCCTCGTAGCGGAACTTGCGGATGCGGTAGCCGCGGCCTTGCAGTGTATCGAGCCACACTGCCTTGGTGGGCATCTGCCGCCACTTGGCACCCTCGCCGCGGAAGACCACGCCGGTGAGGATCTTCTCGCGCAGTTGGGACGCATAGGCCTCCCACTGCGCGCGGTCGGCGATGGGCGGCATGGCCGGGACCAGGGAGGCGAAGTACACCTGCGACTCGATGGTGGTCTGGCGCGGCGCCAGCACCGGGCGGGCGAGCTGCGTCTCCAGCCAATCGGCGCCGTGCGCCAGGGTGCTGGCGGCAATCAACACTAGACAGGCCCGTCGCATCATGGTGATACTCCTTGTTGGATCAGCTTTGGATCAGCGTTGCCAGCGCGGCGATGCCCAGCCGCGCCATCTCTTCGTCGGTGTCCTCGTCCAGACCGCTGACGGCCACCGCGCCCACCACGATGCCCTCATGGAAGACAGGCACTCCGCCGCCCCAGCCAAGCATTTTCGGGTCGCCCCAGTAGGCCACGTCGAAGCCGTGCTCGGGCGAGCGCGCGTTGCGCCCGATCTCGCGCGTAGTGATGCGCTCGCGAGCGGCGGCGTAGACCTTGTTGGTGGCCACGGTGATGGAGGGCAGCGGCGCGCCATCCATGCGTTCAAAGGCGATGAGATCGCCGCGCGAGTCGCCCACGGCCAGGACGGCCTTGAGGCCGCGCCGGTCCAGCTCCGTCCGCATGGCATCGATTGCGGCGCGAGCTTCGGCCAGATTCAGATCAAAACGTTGGAACATATCCCCCAGATTCTGTCACGCCGGCGACGCCGGCATCAATGGCGATCCTGAATGAGAGCCACGATGGTTCGCGAAACTTCGCTGATAGGCCGGGTTCCGATCACGGTCCAGATATCGGCCTGCGGATAGTGTTCGCGAAAGAGATCCATCTCGCGGTGATACTGGGCGAGGCTCTTTTCCAGAACGTCCGGCTCTTTTTTGCCGGCCAGCCGCTGGCGCACGACATCGTCCGGCACGTCGAGCTGCAGGATGATGGGCGACGGCAGCTTCATTTCTTTCACCAGTGTGCCGAGAAAATCGGCCTGATGGCGTGTGGCCGGATAGCCGTCCAGGATGAAGCCGCGGCTCACATCCAGCGCCTTTAACTTGGCGCGGAGCGCCTCGTCGGAGAGCGTGGCATCACCGGTGACCACCGGCACCCTGTAACGCTTGGTGAGCATCTCCGCCTGTGTGGTCTTGCCGCTGCCGGGCGGGCCGATGAGCACCATCACCAGGCCTTTGCCTGCCTCCTGCGCGGAAATCCCGAGCATCGTCGAGAGAATGACAAACAAGGCGCGCAGCATTCCGTACTCCCTTGGACAGTAGTGTAGATCATTTGCGAAATCGACTGGACCTGGATTCTATTTTCAGGCATCCTACTGAACGATGACTACAACCAAAGGTTCCGAGGAGCGCAGCAGGCTTGCCGCCGGATGGAAGGAGTGGGGACCGTACCTCAGCGAACGGCAGTGGGGCACGGTGCGGGAAGACTACAGTGACTCGGGCAACGCCTGGGATTATTTTTCACACGATCAGTCCCGCTCGCGCGCCTACCAGTGGGGTGAGGACGGCATCGCCGGCATCAGCGACGACAAGCAGCGGCTGTGTTTCGCGCTGGCCCTGTGGAACGGCAAGGACCCGATTCTCAAGGAGCGCCTGTTTGGGTTGACCAACTCGGAGGGCAACCACGGCGAGGACGTCAAGGAGTACTACTTCTACCTGGATTCAACGCCGACGCACTCCTACATGAAGTACCTGTATAAGTACCCGCAGGCGGCGTTCCCCTACGACGATATCGTCAAGGTGAACAAGGAGCGGACGCGGACCGATTTTGAATACGAACTACTCGACACCGGCGTGTTCCAGGGCGATCGCTATTTCGACGTGTTCGTGGAGTACGCCAAGCAGTCGCCCGAGGACATCGCCATCCGGATCACGGTGGCCAACCGCGGCCCGGACGAGGCGACTCTGCACCTGCTGCCCACGCTGTGGTTCCGCAATACATGGTCGTGGAAAGACGACATGTCCAAGCCGGCGATGCGAGCCGACAGAGGCGCCATCCGGGCCGAGCACGACGAACTGGGCGTACGCTACCTCCACTGCGAAGGCGCGGAGGAGTTGCTCTTTACCGAGAACGAGACCAACGCCGAACGGCTGTGGCGGCTGCCCAACGCCACGTGCTACGTCAAGGATGCGTTCCACCGTTATGTTGTGAATGGCCAGCGCGACGCGGTGAACCCGGGGCAGCAGGGCACCAAGGCCGCGGCCCACTACACCGTCACTGTGCCGGCCGGCGGTGAGCGCAGCATCACACTGCGTCTGACGGCCGACGCGACGGCTGCCACGCCCTCCGCCGGCATCTTTGCGCAGCGCCTGGCCGAGGCCGACAGCTTTTACGATCTGGTGACGCCCGATACGCTGACTACGGATCAAGCCATGGTGATGCGGCAGGCACTGGCCGGCATGCTGTGGTCCAAGCAGTATTACTACTTCGATCTGGATCAGTGGCTGGAAGAGCACAACGCGCACCCCTCGGCCGGCAAGCGCCACCGCCGGGGCGCGCGGAACGCGGACTGGTTCCACATGGTCAACGACGACATCATCTCGATGCCGGACAAGTGGGAGTATCCGTGGTACGCGGCCTGGGATCTGGCCTTTCACACCACGTCGCTGGCGATTGTGGATCTTGATTTCGCCAAGCACCAGTTGGAACTGATGCTGCGCGAACTGTACCTGCATCCCAACGGGCAGATCCCTGCGTATGAATGGAATTTTGGTGACGTCAATCCGCCGGTCCACGCGTGGGCCACGCTGTATATCTACAGTCTCCAGAAAGACCGCGACGGCAAGGGCGATATTGAATTCCTGAAGCGCAGCTTCCACAAGCTGATGCTCAACTTCACATGGTGGGTGAACCGCAAAGACCCCGGCGGCCGCAACGTCTTTGAAGGCGGCTTTCTGGGTCTGGACAATATCGGGGTGTTCGACCGCTCGTCGCCGCTGCCCACGGGCGGCTATTTGGAGCAGGCCGACGGCACGGCGTGGATGGCACTTTTCAGCCAGAATCTCTTTGAGATCGCGATGGAGCTGGCCGGGCACGACGAGCTGTATGAAGACATGGCCGCGAAGTTTGTGGAGCACTTCCTGTGGATCAGCTCCGCAATGGACCGGATCGGCGATAACAACGACGAAATGTGGGACGAGGGCGACGGCTTCTTTTACGATCTGCTGCGCCTGCCCGACGGGAGCGCGCAGAGGCTGAAGGTCCGCTCGATGGTGGGGCTGCTGCCGCTGTGTGCCGCGACCGTGGTGAACAGTCACCAGGCGGAGCGCTTCACCACGCTCTCTGACCGTATCCGGAAGTTCATCAAGCGCCATCCGGAAGTGACGGCCACCATCAACCCCGTGAGCTGGCTGGGCGTGGACGGGCGGCGGCTGCTGGCGGTGTGCGACGAGACGAAGCTGCGGCGGATTCTGACGAAGATGCTCGACAAGGAAGAGTTCCTCAGCCCGTTCGGCATTCGCTCACTATCCAAGTTCCACGAAGAGACGCCGTATCTGTTCCGGGTCCACGGGGAAGAGTACAAGGTGGCGTACCTGCCGGCAGAGTCCACCAATGGGATGTTCGGGGGAAATTCGAACTGGCGCGGCCCGGTGTGGATGCCGGTGAACATGCTGCTGATCCGGGCGCTGTTGCAGTATTACTCTTACTACGGCGACGACTTTAAGATCGAGTGCCCCACCGGGAGCGGGCATGAGATGACGCTGTTCGAAGTGGCGCGGGAGATATCGGCGCGGCTCTCGGGCATCTTCCTGCGGGACGAGAAGGGGGAGCGCCCGGTGTACGGCGGCTCGGCGACGTTCCAGAAAGATCCTCACTGGCGGGATCTGATTCTGTTCTACGAGTACTTCCACGGCGACAACGGCGCGGGCCTGGGGGCCAGCCACCAGACGGGCTGGACCGGCACTGTCGCGCGGCTGCTACAGGTGTTCGGGCACATCAAGCCGGAGGAGTTGCTGAGCGGCGGCAACACGCGGCCGGTGACCCGGCACTACGAGGACAAAGGCTAGGGGCGCGTTTGTCAGGCCCGGCTGAAGCCGCCGGCGGTCTGCCGGGCGCGTCCGTTGGCGGCCAGATGCTCCAAAATCAGATAGACGCTTTCGGGTTCATCGGACCCGGCGAGCGCCGCAATCTGCTCCACCGTGGCGGGGTTCTCCGTGAGCGCCGCCACAATGCTCTTCTGGAGAGCGAGCACGGCGGCGGCCGCTTTCTTGCCCGCTTCGACGCCGGGCTGGTGGTAGGCGTTGATGTGGATCAGAGAGGCGTAGAGCCCGACTGCCCGCTCGAACAACGCGATCAGCCCACCGACAGTGACAGCGTTGACGGAGGGAATGGTGATGGTCATCGACTCGCGGTCATTGGCGTGGAGCGCCGCGCGGGTGCCCAGCAGAAACCCGTCCAGATAGTCGCCGGCGCGCACGCCCGGCTCGAGTTCCAGCGGGTCGCCGCCGTCTTCCAGCACGCGGATGAAGGTGACGAAGAAGTTGTTGATGCCATCGCGCAGTTGCTGCACGTAGGCGTGCTGATCGGTGGAGCCCTTGTTGCCGTAGACGCTGATGCCCTGGTCCACGCGCTGGCCCTCGAGGTCGTCGCGCTTACCGATGGATTCCATCACAAGTTGCTGGAGATAGCGGCTGAACAGCAGCAGCCTATCCTTATACGGCAGCACCACCATATCCTTCAGGCCCTTGCCGGCGGTGGCGTGGTGCCACATCAGTGCCAGCAGCGCGGCCGGGTTTTCGCGCGTGTTTTTTGAGCGCGTCTGCGCGTCGCAGGCCGAGGCGCCGGCGACGATGCCGGCTATGTCGATGCCCTGTAACGCGGCCACCAGGAGCCCGACGGCGGAGAGCTCGCTGGTGCGGCCGCCCACCCAATCGAACATCGGGAACTTGTCGAGCCAGTTGTGGGAATAGGCATCGAGCTTGGAGCCGGCCATGGTGATGGCCACGGCGCGCGATGGGAAATCGACGCCGGCCCGGGCGTAGGCGGCTTCCGCCAGTTTCATGCCATTGTAGGTCTCGGGAGTGCCGCCGGATTTCGAAACCACCAGCACGAGCGTCTGCTCCAGCCGGCCGGCGAGTGTTGCCAGCGTGCGCTCGATACCGTCCGGATCCGTGTTGTCGAAGAAGTGCATGCGCATCTTGTCGGCGCCAGGGTGTCCCAGCGCATCGGCCACGAACATGGGACCCAGCGCGGAGCCGCCGATGCCGATGGAGAGGACGTCGGTGAACTTGCCGCCGGCATGGATGGAGGCCGTAAACTCGGCAATGCGCGTGAGGCATGTCTCGATCTCCGCCCGGATCTCGGGCGTGGGCGAGAGCGCCGGGGTGCGCAGCCAATAGTGGCCCACCATGCGCTTCTCATCGGGGTTGGCAATGGCGCCCTGCTCCAGCAGGTCCATCTCGGCCAGGGCCTTCTGCATCAACGGCTCCATCGACGCCAGCCAGGACTCGTCGAAGTTCATCCGGCTGATGTCCAGCTTCAACCCGGCGGCGGGAACTGCGCTGAGAAACGTCTGATATCGGGTCCAATGTGCTGAATTCATATGCTGTACACAGGATATCGCTACAGTGGTGGATATGAGTGAAGCGGCCCTCTTTCAACCATTCCAGACTCGCGGTGTGACCTTGCCCAACCGCATCGTGATGTCACCGATGTGCCAGTATTCGGCCATCGATGGATTCGTCAACGACTGGCACCTGATCCACCTGGGAGCGCGCGCCGCCGGCGGCGTCGGCCTGGTCATCGTGGAGGCGACGGGCGTGGAGCCGCGCGGGCGCATCACACCGGGTTGCGTGGGCCTGTGGTCCGATGAGCACGTCCCCGGCCTGCGCCGCATCGTCGATTTCATTCACGGCAAGGGAGCCAAAGCGGGCATCCAGATCGGGCACGCCGGCCGCAAGGCGAGTTGCGCCCCGCCGCTGCAGGGCGGCCTGCCTCTGACCGAGGGCGCGTGGCAGACGGTGGCGCCGTCGCCGATCCCGTTCCGTCCGGGCGAGCCGGTGCCGCACGAACTGACGCGCGGCGAGATCGCCGAGACGCTGCTGAGCTTTGTCGCTGCGGCCCGCCGCGCGCTGGCCTCCGGATTTGACCTGATAGAGATCCATGGCGCCCACGGCTACCTGATCAGCGAGTTCCTCTCGCCCATCGCCAACCAGCGCAGCGATGAGTACGGCGGGCCATTTGAAAACCGGGTCCGGTTTGCGCTGGAGACGGCCGACGCGGTCCGCTCGGTCTGGCACGCGGAGCTGCCGTTGTGGTTCCGCGTCTCGGCGACGGATTGGGTGCCCGGCGGGTGGGGCGGCGACGACACGGTGGCGCTGGCGCAACTGCTGGGCGACCACGGCGTGGACCTGATGGATTGCTCCTCCGGCGCAGTTACACCCGATGCCAAGATCCCCTACGCGCCCGGGTTCCAGGTGCCGTTTGCCGAGCGCGTCAAGCGGGAGGCCGGTGTGGCGAGCGGCGCGGTGGGCGGCATCAAGGATCCGGCGCAAGCCGAGGCGATCCTGACGGAGGGCCGCGCCGACGTGGTGCTGGTGGGCCGTGAGCTGCTGCGCAACCCGCACTGGGCCTTCCGGGCGGCTCAGGAACTGGGCCTAAAGCCCAAGTGGCCGCGGCAGTACGTCTGGGCCCTCTAGCGCCGGGCTGAGGAAAGGCGGCGGGCGTTCAGCCTTTCGGGCCTGATTCTCTGTAACAAATCTGATAGATATAGTTACGTCCGGAGAATCCAGGAACGGCGCTCCATGCCTTATCGACTCGGCCCTAAATTAATGCTTTCGCTCACGATCCTGATCGTCCTGATCAGCACGGCGACTGCATACTATAACCTGCGCTCGCAGAAGCGGATGCTGGTGGAGACCATGGTGCTGGGCGCCGATCAGCTCTCACGCGGCATCACGAGCGCCACTTGGCATGCCATGCTGGCCGACAACCGCGATTCCGCCTACGAGATTATGCAGGTGATCGCGCACAAGCAGGGCATGGATCGCATCCGCATCTTCAACCGCGAAGGCCGGCTGATGTACTCCACCGACACGACGGAGAAGAGCAGCGTGGAGCAGATCCAATCCGAGGTCTGCCGGGGTTGCCATGAGAAAGGCGTCGTCAAATCGAATCTCGATGTCAACGCGCGCGTGCGCTTCGCCAACTCGCCCACAGGGTCCCGCACGCTCAGCATGGTGACGCCGGTGTACAACGAGACGGCCTGCTCCAACGCCACATGCCACGCGCATCCCGCCAATCTGAAAGTGCTGGGCGTGCTGGATGTCGCTCTGCGCCTCGATCCGGTGGACGCGCAGGAGCGGGCGCTGACGATGCAATCGGTCACCTCCACGGCCATCGTCATCTCGATCGGCGCCATCTTCGTGTTCATCTTCACGCGCCTGTTTGTGGCCACGCCCATCCGCGAGCTGATTGAGGGCACCAAGGCGGTGAGCGCCATGGAGCTCGACCGGCCCATCGAGATCCACCACGGCAGCCAGGAGTTCGACGAGCTGGTGGATTCCTTCAACAAGATGCGGGTGCAGCTCCAGACGGCGCTAGCCGAGCTCAACGAGCTGGCCCAGAACCTGGAAACCAAAGTGGCGGACCGCACCTCGCAGCTCAAGGTGGCGCAGCAGCGCCTGCTGCACACAGACCGCCTGACGTCGCTGGGCCAGCTTGCGGCCAGTGTCGCCCACGAGATCAACAACCCCGTTTCCGGCGTGCTCAACCTCTCCATGCTGCTGCAGCGCATCATGGGCGAGGGCGGCATCCCGCCGGGCCGCGAGGCCGAGTTCCGCAAGTACCTGGGGCAGATCTCCGGCGAAACCGCGCGCGTGGGCCGCATCGTCTCCGACTTGCTGAGCTTCTCGCGCCGCTCCAAGCCGCAGCGGGCCTCAGCCGACCTGAATAAGCTGATCGAAACCACCGTGGCACTAGTGGGCCACAAGCTCAAGATGATCGATTCCGTGGCCGTGCTGGATCTCCAGGCGGACCTGCCCACGGTGGAGTGCGATCCCTCCCAGATGCAGCAAGTGATGCTGAACCTGGTGCTGAACGCAGCCGAATCGATGCAATCCAAGGGCGGCGGCCAGGTGACCGTGCGGACCCGTTTCAACGCCAGTGACCAACACGTGGAGATCTCCATAGAAGACAACGGCGAGGGAATTTCGGCCGCGAATCTCGACAAAATTTTTGATCCCTTCTTCACCACCAAGGCCGATGGCAAGGGCGTGGGTTTGGGCCTGGCTGTCCTTTACGGCATTGTGAAGGCGCACGATGGCGAAGTGGAGGTGCGCAGCACACCGGGCATGGGTTCCACGTTCCTGGTGACGCTGCCGCGGCACTCCAACCATTCTCCGGCCACAACCGCGCCGCCCGGTGCCACGGTGTGAAGAGGCTGTATCTCATGCCTATCGGCGCTGTTCCGGAAGAGCTGCTGGCCGCCACCGAGAGGACCGTGGCGGAGTGGTTCCCGTTTGATCCCTACCGCCTGCCACCGCTACCGATGCCGGCGGCGGCCTGGCAGCCCGAGCGGGGCCAGTATGAATCGGTGACCATCATGAAGGCGCTGGCGGCGGCCTGCCCGCCCGACGCGGCGCGGCTGTTGGGCCTGACTACGGCCGACATCGCCATCCCGATGCTGAGCTTTCTGTTCGGGCAGGCGCAGTTCAATGGACCGATCGCGCTCGTCTCCGTCAGCCGCCTGCGACAGGACTTCTACGGCCTGCCGCCGGACGGCGAGCTCTTGGTCGAGCGGCTGGCCAAGGAGGTGTTGCACGAGTTGGGGCACACCTGCGGCCTGATCCACTGCGCCGATCCACAATGCGCCATGAGCCTCTCCACGCATGTGGGGCTGGTGGACGCCAAACAAGCATCTTTCTGCGCCGTTTGCGGGTCTCACCTCGTGCGGCGCCTGACGTCATCGAACGGGTAAAACGATATGAAGAACATCTGGCAGATTCTGGTAGTGGACGACGAAGAGGTGATGTGCGAATCCATGGCCGCGTGGCTGCGGGAAGACGGCTACCGCGTGGATACCGCATCGCGGGGCAAGCAGGCAGTCGAGATGGCGGCCCAAACCGACTACGCCATTTACTTCATCGACCTGAAGATGCCCGGCGGCATGGATGGCATCGAAACGCTAATGGAGATCCACCGCATCCACCCCGAGGCGTCGGTGGTGATCATCACCGCCTATGCGACGGTGGATACGGCAATTCAAGCGATGAAGGAGGGCGCGCAGGAATACATCGTCAAGCCCTGCAACCCGCAGGAGATCTCCATGCTTGTGTCGCGCATCATCAAGGTGAAGAACCTGCAGCGCGAGAACGCCATCCTGCGGAAGAAGCTTACGCGCCAGTACAACTACCGCGACATCATCACCAAGAGCGCGCGCATGCAGGACATTCTGCAACTGACGCAGGACATCGCCAGCCTGCGCAGCACGGTGCTGATCCGCGGTGAGAGCGGCACCGGCAAGGAGTTGGTGGCCCGCGCCATCCACTTCTCAGGCGACCGCGGCAACAAGCCTTTCATCACGGTGAGCTGCGCCGCCCTCACCGAGACACTGCTGGAAACCGAGCTATTCGGCTACGAGAAGGGATCGTTCACCGGGGCCGGCGCGCAGACCAAGGGCAAGTTTGAACTGGCCAACGGCGGCACGATCTTCCTGGACGAGATCGGCGACATCTCGCCGAAGCTCCAGGCCGACCTGTTGCGCGTGCTGCAGGAGCGCGCGTTCTACCGCGTGGGCGGCAGCGAGGAGGTGCGCGTGGACGTGCGCGTGATCGCCGCCACGCACAAGGATCTCCAGCAGGCCATCCGCGACGGCCACTTTCGCGACGATCTCTACTACCGGCTGAACGTGATTGAGATCCGCATCCCGCCACTGCGCGAACGGCGCGAGGATATCCCCGTGCTGGCCGATCATCTCCTGGAGCGCATCGCCCGCGAGTTCGGGAAAGAGATCGCGAGCGTATCGGAAGGCGCGCTGCGGATGCTGATGGATTACGACTGGCCGGGGAACGTACGCGAACTGGAGAACGCGATCGAGCGGGCCTGTGTGACGACGCGCACGCGGGTGTTGACGGAGGCGGACTTCGCATTTTTGGAACGTGAGGTGAGCGCGCGGCGCGCGTGGTCGGTGCCGGCGGGTGTACCGCTGGAGGAGATCGAGAGACGGGCGATTATTGCGACGCTGGAGCGGACGTCGGGCAACATCAAGGAAGCAGCGGCGGCACTGGGGATTGACCGTTCGACGCTGTACGACAAGTTGAAGCGGTACGAGATTACGCGCTGAGTGGGCGAGGCCTGCTCAGAACGAAACGCCGCCGATACCGAGCGAACGCGCCGTCACTTTATTCGATGGGGCGAAGGGCATAGGTATCTTGATAGCCCAGGTCGAAGCGGAGCTTGCGCCCTGATGAGTCCACGGCCATCAGTTCCTCATGCGCACACGGTGGACCATGTCCGCTGCACGAGATGCCCATCTCACCCTGCCTGCAGTCGATCCGGCGAACGCGCACCCGCCCATGACTCAGTTGCGATACTCGTCCGCAGAACCATTGGAACCATTGAGGATTGACGCCCCAGCCCCTCGTGGAGATTATGTCGCTGCCACGTAACGTCCTCGGTTTGGCGAGAGTCTTTCCGCACTCGAAGACCTTCTCGAAGGCAGCCAGGACCGCAAGCCGATCGAAATCGGAATAGTCAGGCATTTGAAGCCGGCTCACTGCCTCCGCCGCGCGATCGTAAACCACCTGAGGAGTCACGGCCGCTTTCGCCCGAGGCTTCTGAACCAACGCGAGCAGGCTGAGACCGGCGCGGGACGATCCAAGCTCTGCCGGGGAGTCGAACCACTTGCCGATCAGTTCCGCGGGGATGCGCGCTCCAAAGTGGCGCAGAACGGAGTCGAAATCCTTGCCACTAAGATGGAAGCCGCTCCCGAGTGTAGGCGGCAGATAGCATGGATCAACTTGGACGTAATACTGACCGGCGTCGTTCTTCTGTTCACTTGGCGCCGAGACACGAGCGATCTTCCAGCAGAGCGTCTCACTCTGGGCGGTGGTCAGAAATAGAGAGAATGGCAGGAAACAGGCGGCAAGCCAAGTTGACCGGGCACCCATTGGTCGCAGATCCACAACTACTTCGACACTCATCAGTGCGGGAAGGTTCCCATCACCGGTGGCGTTCTTGAATCTCGGCGCGCATCGCTTCGCTTTATGTCATAATGTCGCCGGATGATATTGAGGCATCAATACAAAGAGGTGCTCGCTTGTGATTGCCAACCGAAGCAGGTTGCTGTGCTCGTCGTGCCGGCCACGCTCTTCTTGTACGTTCTCGTGTATGCGTGGACAGCCCAATCCAAACTGCTGAATGGCAGCGTCGCGTTTCCCTGCCCGCTATCGGCACTCTATTTGCTTCCGGCGCTTGCCGGAGCCGGACCCGCCCTGATCGCCGCAATCCCGACCGCGATCTTTTGCTACTGGTGCAATGGATACTTTTATGGTCTCCTGATCTCTCCCAGGCGTAGCACGACCTGGTTCACCGTGGTGGCCCTCGGATCGTTGGTTCTCTACGGAAGCGCGTTCACTGACCGCGTCCCGGATCCTGAAATGCTGCCCTCGGCGCTCCTCAGTCTCGCCTGCGCGATCACGATCAGCACCGTTCTGCTGAGCCGGCGCCAGACGACCTCGCTCCCGCTGAATCTGTTGAACAATTTCCTATTATTTGCCTGGACATTCACGTCTGCTCTGCCCATGTCCACGTACGGCTTCGATCTTTAATTGGCCACCACCGTAGCTCCCCCGCTCAGAACGACACGCCGCGCGGAATCAGGCGATGCTCGTAGGCCTGGCGCTCCAGTTCCTCGCGGAAATCGGGGTGAGCGATCGAGATCAGCGCGATGGCCCGCTCCGCTACTGACTTGCCCTTGAGGTTGACCATGCCATGCTCCGTCACGACATACATCACGTCGGAGCGGGGCGTGGTGACGATGTTTCCGGGCGTCAGGTTGAGGACGATGCGGCTGCGGCGTTGGCCGCGTTTCTCGTATGTCGAGGCGAGACAGATGAAGGACTTCCCGCCCGGCGAGCCATAGGCGCCGCGTACAAACTGGAGTTGCCCGCCGGTACCGCTGATGTGGCGGTGACCGTCGGATTCCGACGCCGCCTGGCCCTGGAGGTCGATCTGCGTGGTGTTGTTGATTGAGATCACGCGCTCGTTCCGCACGATCACCTGGGGCGAGTTGGTGTAGTCCACTGGGCAGCAGAGGAAATCGGGATTGCGGTCGATGGCCTCATAGAGCGCACTGGAGCCGAGCGCGAAGGTGTAGGTGATCTTGCCAGGGTCCAGCGTCTTCCTGGCGCCGGTGATGCGGCCGGCCCGGTAGAGCTCGGCGATGCCGTCGGTGAGCATCTCTGTGTGGACTCCGATGTCGCGGACAGCGCTATCGAGCAGCAAAGTGCAGACCGCATTCGGCATGCCGCCGATGCCGATTTGCAGGCAGGCGCCGTGCTCCACTTCGGCGGCGATGCGGCGCGCCACGGCGCGATCGATTTCACTCGGCGGCGGATTGGGCAGCTCTGCGGCGGGCTGGTGATCGCCCTCGATGATGTAGTCCACCTCGCTGCGATGGACTCCGTTTTCATTGCCGCAGGCGTAGGGGAGGCCGCGCGTCACCTCGACGATCACGACCCTGGCGCGCTCCACGATGGCGCGGAGCCAGATGTTGCAGGCGCTGAAATTGAAGTAGCCGTCCGCGTCGATCGGGCACGTCTTGAGAATGACGATGTCCACCGGAGCGAGGAAGCGTCGGTAGTAATCGGGCACCTCGCCGAGGTTGAGCGGCACGTAGTTGCAGCGGCCTGCATCGTGCTGCCTGCGGTCGTAGCCGGAGAAGTGCCAACTGAACCAGTGAAAGTGCCGGCCCTCGGGATCGGCCTCCAGGACGGCGCGCGGCCTCATGGTGAGGCAGGAGCGGATCTTGACGTTTTCCAGTTCGCTGGCGCGGGCAGACAGCGCCTGATCGAAGACGTCGGGCTGGGTGAGCGCGACGCCGTAATCCAGCCACATGCCGGAGCGGACCAGGGCCGCGGCCTGTTCGCCGGAGATCGTCTGCGCCGGAGATGAAGCCATCCTCATGGGCATGCCGCGTACCTTTCCCGTCAGCTGTCACCGCTGGCGGGTGAAGCACAGGGGCAGCGTCAATTGAGAATGAATCGTAGCACGGTTTAGCTTTGCAGGAACGTCCCGCCCATCACGTTGTCCCAGTCGGCCTCAGGCATCTGATCCATGAGTCCATCAACCAGCATGCCGCCATCGGCCAGAGACGGCGCGCTGCCCTCTGGCGCCAACTGGAGCTGCAACCGTTCCAGCTCGCGCAGCAGCCAGCCTGGCACCTCGCCGCCGCGCAGCAAGTGCCGCCACTGGCGCATCTCCGGCGGTACACGCAGCTTCAGATACCAGCCCTCGGCCGCGCTGCCGGTCTCCGCCACTTCGCCGGCGATGGGCGCCATCACGCGCACCTCACAGCCATTCTTCCGCAGGCGCCAGCCGGTGCCGTTCGCTTCCAGCCATTGGCCCTTTTCCGGCAGCACCACGGCATCGGGCTTGCCCACCAGGCGGCTGGCCAAATCGTCGAGCCCCACGGTCACGAGGCCGTCTTCGTCTTCGCGCACCCAGCTATGGCCGCGATGGTAGAGCCGGTTTGGTGGATAGTCCATGCCGAAGGTGTACTCCGGCGCATCGGTGGGCAGCGCGGCGTAGGTGGAATACTCGGGACACGTCCCGCAGGCGAAGGCGTTGGGGCAGGTGCGATGCTCCAGGCGGCCGGCAAGCTCATGGCGGCAGGTGCGCTCGGCTTCGGGTAGATCTTCAAACTCGGCATGCCAGCGCAACTGGTCCACGCGCCGCATCTTCACGTCGCGGTGGGCCCGCCACAAGGCCAGCACTGTGGTGGCGACAATCGTCATACCCACGGCAAAGAAGATCGCAAGAAAGATGACGTGAGCAAAAGTCCAATGGAAACCATCAACGCCCGGAAACATGAGTACCCTCCTCAGTGACTGCGCCGGCGAGTTCCTTCTCTTGGGGGAACAGCGGCAGATAACGGTAAGACAGCGAATACAGAATCACACCGTAGGCGACCACCAGACCGAACGTGGCCACTTCCTGCCAGTTCGGCGTGTAGGTCATGAACTCGTCGAAGGCGAGGGTGGGCAGTGCCAGAGTCTGTACAGTGAGGATGAAGCGGTTGAGCAACACGCCGCAGCAGGCCAGGGCCGCGGCGGTCAGCAGCCAGCCGCGCTGCGCCCGCGTCCTGGGCCACAACAGCAGGCCCGCCGGCACCAGGCCAAACAGTCCGATCTCCGCCGCCATCAGCCAGATGCCGAACTGGCCGTACGAGTAGTGTTCCCACGGGGCGAAGCCCACTGCCGGCGAAGTGACGTTCAGCCACACCAGGGTATCGATGCTCTTGGCCGCCACATACAGCGCCAGCAGCAGGCCGCTGATCAGGCCCAGCCGCTGATAGACGCTATCGGGGATCAGGGCCTTTCCGGTGATCTTCTCAACGAGCCGAGTGGTGAGCGCCAAAAAGCTGGGCCCCACGGCGATGGCGGAAAGGATGAACAGGAAGAACGTAGTCGGCCAGATGGAGAAGCCTTCGCGGAAAGCGAACGGCCGGCCGCGCAGCACGCCGTACAGCCCGCCGAGCGAGCCCTGATGGAAGAACGAAAGCAGAGTGCCCACCGCGGCCAGCACCGGCACCAGAATGTGCAGCTGATGCTCAAAGGCGAGGAACGACGGCGCCTTTTTCAACTGCCGGTTCTTCAGCAGCATCGGGATGTATTCCAGCGAGAGCACCACCAGGTAGCACGAGATGCAGAACGTCACTTCGGTCAGCATGGAGTGGGTGTTGGGATGCCAGAATGTGAACCACGCGCGGGCGGGCTGGCCCACGTCGATGGCCAACACCAGCATGGCTCCGCTGTAGCAGATGAAGCCCAGCACGACGGCGCTATTGAGCACCGCTTTCAGCTCCTTCATCTTCATGAGGTACACCAGAAAGCCCGTGAAGAAGGCGCCCGCGCCCAGGGCGATGATCGAGAGATCGAGGAAGATCCACAGCCCGAACGCGAAGCGATTGTCCATGTTCGTCTGGTTCAAGCCGTAGTAGAGGCAGAGGTAGGCGGCATACAGGCCGATTCCCAGCAGCAGCACCCACGGTGCCAGCCACATGGCAAAACGGGCAGTGCCCGTGCGCTCCACGCCGCGCGCGATATAGCGCCGGTCGATCATTGTCGTACTAGCCACGACGAACCTCCTGCTGACCGCGCTCGGCCAGACCGCGCACCCATTCCTGCTTCGAGCGGTAGTAAACCTTCGGCTCCGTGCCGAGCCGCGCCAGCAGCCGGAAGGAATCCTCGTGCCGCGAAGCCTTGCGCACGTCGCTGGCCGGATCGTTCAGGTCGCCGAACACGATGGCCTGGGTCGCGCACGCTTCCACGCACGCCGGCCGGTAATCGGCAGGATCGATCTCCGCCTTGCCCGCCGCGGCGGCTTTGTCCTCCGCCTCATGCAGACGTCCGTGGCACATATTGCACTTTTCCACCACGCCCCTCATGCGCACGGCCACGCTGGGGTTTAACGTCCGCTCCATGCCCACGGGCCACTCCGGGTCCCACCAGTTGAAGTAGCGGGCGTGATAGGCGCAGGCCGTCATGCAGTAGCGGCAGCCGAGGCAGCGTTGCGGCATCTGGGTGACGATGCCGGTCGCCTTGTCGAGCTCGACGGCCTGCTGGGGGCACACGGTCACGCACGGCGTTTCGTGCTCGCACTGCATGCAAGTGACCGGGATGAAGGCTTCGCGGCGATCCGCGCCGGTGGCGCCGTTGGAGACGCGCTGCACCAGCATGGGGGTGAGCCCGGTGCGCGGTGTCGCCTGGGTGTGGCCGGGCGCGACGTTGTTTTCTGACGCGCAAGCCGTCATGCAGGCGCCGCAACCCGTGCAGCGGTCCAGATCGATCACCATGCCGTAGCGGCGAGGTTTCTGCGTTTTCATGCCTGCCTCCTCCCGCCGCCGGCCGGCATGAGTTTCGATTCCTGATTGAGCTTGGTGGCGAGAGGCGCCAGGACCGCTGGGGTCCAGGCCGCGGTCCAGCCAGAGCTCCAATTGTTTTGCCAATCCGGCGCCGAAGCCGGCCAGGCCGCCAGCTTGCATGTCAGCGGCACGATGGCCGATTCCACCAGCTTGGCCGCAGGTAGTTCGCCACCGAGGAAGGCGACGGCTGTCTTCACGCCGGCCGGCGGTTTCAGCAGGGCTTCAGCCCGGCTGCCGGTGCCGGGATTGTCGGTGGCCTCCTCCAGAAAGCCCGGCGCCGGCAGCAGCCAGCCCTGTTCGTCACCGCCACGCCAGGCGGCAAACCGGAACACTTCCTGGACTCCGGCCGGTTTCCGATCCCACGGCACGGTGGAATCCAGCAGCGCCGCCCGGAGTGTGCCAGGCAGTTCATCCATGCTCTTGGCTGCCTCGGGCGCGCCGCTCTGCGCGACGATGCCGCCCTTGGCGCCTACCGCACCCAGCAGTACGTTCAACGCCGCCACGGCCGGCTCTGGCCGGGCGGAGATTACCACCGACGGCCGCTCCGCCGCCAGAGTGCGTGCCAGGCCTTTCACTTCTTCTATTTCCACGCCTGCCAGCGTGGCCGCCTCGGCCAGGCTCGTTGCCGGGCGTGGCCCAGTGGCCAGTTTCTCGTCGAGCAAGACGTGCGCCAGGGCTATGGCCAGCATGGCCTCGCTGCCGGGCTTGATCTGCACCCGGCGCGATGCGCAGATGCCGGTACGGGAAAGCTCAGTCTCGGCCTGGATGATCTGCATCGCCGGCCACAGGCGCTGCACGCGCTGGGGGCCGTCCCAGCCTTCCAGCAGCGGCGCGGAGATGCTCAGCACCAGCTTGGTGTTCTCCAGGTCGTATCCCAACTGCTCCACAGGCACGCCGACGAGGGCAGCCAGGGGCCGCAACGCTTCCTCTTCGGGGGTGCGGACTACGGCGTACAAAGCGCCCGGCGTCTTTTCCGCAAACTTGCGGTAGACCTGCGAGGAGCCGCGGCCGGGGCGGCCATCGATAATCGCCACCGGGCCGTCCGCGCACGCCTTCTGGAAAGCCGCCTCGGCCGCTTCCCATGTGGACGGTTGCCCGTTGTGCAGCACGACGGTGAGCCGCTGCGGATGCCAGTTCATTTGATGTGCGCCATAGCCCAGCGCGCACAGAGCGCCGTCCTTGCCAGAAAGCCCCACCGCGTATCCGCCGGCCATCTTCACGCGCAACGCGCAGACGGCAGGGCATAGCGCGCAGGCGCTCTCTTTCCATTCCACCGGACCTTTTACCGGCTGCGGAATCCACGGCCAGTTTTGAGTCCAGATCGAAGCGTCGTCCAGCAGCTTCCAGGGGACCGGCGTGAAGAAAACACTGGCGACCGCGCCGCCGCCGAGCGCCAGCACATCGCGTCTGGTGGGTTTCATCATCATCTCCTTAGCGGTGGCAGCTCAGGCAGCCGGTATCGAAGCCCTGCTCTTTGTGGCAGCCTTCGCAATCGTCCATCTTCATGCCCTCGTTCGCGACACGTTTCCACCGCGAGATCGAGCGCCCCCAGATGTCCCGGCTGTAGCCGCTGATGCGGTTTTCCTGGTAGGGCCGCAGAGAATCGCTCTCGCCGTGCTTGCCGTGGCAGCGCTCGCAGGTGAGCTTGGCCCGCTTGGTGTGGATGGCGTGGGAGAACCGGACATTGGCGGGCTGGCGAGCGTAGACCAACCAGGGTGTTTCTTTCTCAGTCTTCACGTAGGAGTTCACCAACGTGGCCTCGGCCGCCGACTTGCCCTGCGGCTCGGTATGACAGGCCGCGCAGGATTCCGTCTTGGGCAGACCGGCGAAGACACCGTCGGCGCCCAGCGTGTGGCAGCCGTCGCATTCCGCCGAGCCGGATTTCTCGGCATGCGTCTTGTGGCGGTACTCCAATGGCTGGGCCTTGGTGACGTAGAGCGCCTTGGGCAGGCCCACCCAGCCGGCAACCTGAATTGCCGCCACACCGATGAGGAAGAAACACAATCCGCGCATCATCTGAAGTCCTTAATCCCTCTCCCGCGCCAGCTCCGGCGCAAAAAACTCGTGGTACAACTGGACCGCGTCTTCGCGCGGCAGCAGTTTTGCCACGCCGCGTGCGGCGGACCCGCCGTCGCACGGATTCTCCGGTGCCAACCGCGCGTGGACAAACTCGGCCAACCGCTGCTCCTCGCTGGTTAGCCATTGATCGGCCTGGGCGCCGAGCAGGAGCCCGGCGCGCGTGCGCTCCGGAATCTCCCAACCCTCAAACAGCCAGCCCGCGCCGTAGGGATCTTCCGAGACCTTGGAGGGATCCTGCCGCAGATGGCCGTTCACGTCGCAGATGCGCATGGTGTTGGGGAACACCATGGTCCATTCGGCCTCGCCCACAGTCAGCACCACTGTGGGCCTTGCGGTCCCCTTCGGCGTGACGAAGAGCACCCGATCCACATTGCCGGCGACGCGGGCCAGCATGGAATCGATCCCGATCTGGCAGAGGCCGCCCTCATCGGCGTCCAGCCAAAGGTGATTGGTAGCGTGGTAGAGTTGCCCCGAATCGGCCATGTGCGCATGAGGGCGCGCCATGGAGATATACAGCTCACAATATCTGTAACCTGGGCCGCCGCAACGGGAGAGCCCGGCCTCGCTGTAAGGCACCAGCTTTGGAACGCCGGACGCACCGCAATACTGCACGTGCATTGCCTCCAGGTGAGGACAGACGGCCGCTGTTTCGCCGGCTTTCACCAGCGGGCATTGGTGGTATCCGTCCGTCTCACATCGTCCGGCGCCGTCCGATCCAGGACCATCCAGGATCAGCTTGCGCAGGGGTGCCGCATGGCAATAGCGAGCCCGGCCTTCGCGCAAGAAGGGACAACTCATGACACTACTTCCTTTTCCGCGGCTTGAACACTTTGCTGGGCGCGGGATCAGGCTTCGCAGCGGGCGGAAGCGGTTCGCCGCCATCGGCCATCGTCAGCCCCATGCCTTCCACCGGCATCAGGTGGGCTCCGGATCCGGCGCCTACCAGGTTGCGCAGTTCCTCGTCGAGCTTGCCCATCACATGGGAGCGTTTCCGCATCGCCAGCAGATCGCCAAAGAGACCGTAGGCGAGTACGCCCAGCGCCAGCACCGTTGCGATGCCCAGCGCCAGATTCATGACGTTGAGCCACAAAGTCTGCGAATTATTCCAATCGACTCCAAACATAAAAGAAGACCTCCGGTTTGGGGATGTGCAATCCGGGGGCCAATATGTAGAGTCAATCAGTTAGACTTGCCTGGGTCCTGTATCGTGCCGGATTTCCCCACACGGGATTCCGGAAATCCGGCACGGGCCGTCGGCGGGTCACTTGAAGGGACGGAGATCCCAGCTGTCTCGGCGCGCCTACCCCGCCCGCGCCAGCGCCAGCGCCCGCGCGCACCCTGGACAAAACCCCGCCTGCCGCAGATCGACGCGCTCGGCAGTGTGGGCGGACGACATGACGCAACGCCAATCTGTGCAGTGCCGCAGGCCCTGGGTGTGGCCGAGCTCATGGAGGGCCTCCTTCATCAGGCGCTCGACGAGCAGGTCTTCATTCGGCTCCATGCCGTAGTATTCCTCGCGCAGACGGTGCGCGGAGATGACGGCGCACGGCCCGTTGAGCTGCGCCTCGCCAAAGACAAAGGTCAGCACGGGCACATAGAGATCCAGCTCGGTGACGCCGATCAGGACAGTGTTGCGGGCGGGGCGGCGCTCCTGGAGCCGGGCGAGGATGGCGGTGGACCAGGCTTGGCCGCGAATGTCGTCGAAGAGGGGCTCGATCGACATGGCCTCCGGCTCCACATGGCAGGAGACGGCCAGCAGGCGCGCGGCTTCGGCGGCCAGGCGATCCAGCAGGGCCACGCTTGGCGCGCCTTCCCCGCCGCCGCGCGACAGCGGCAGAAGCTGCAAGCCCGCGATCACTTCTCCGCCGTTTCCCTCAGCCCGTAGCGTTTGATTTTGTTGTAAAGCGTCGTGCGGTCAATATCGAGAATTCTCGCCGTGCGCGAGAGATTCCAGTTGGTTTCTTCCAGCATCCGCTCGATGTGGACCTTCTCAATATCCTCCAGACGCTGGCCACTGAGGGAGGCGGACTTGCTGTTGCCGGCCTGGAAGGGGAAGTCGTCGGGCTTGAGCTCGGGCTCGCGATCGATGAGCATGGCGCGTTCGATGGAGTTTTCCAGCTCGCGCACGTTGCCGGGCCAGTGGTGGTCCATGAGCACCTCGAGCGCCTTGGCGCTGAGCCTCTGGAGGGGCCGGTTCATGTGGGTGGAGAGCTTCGCGAGGAAGTGATCGGCCAGCAGGGGGATGTCCTCGCGGCGCGCGCGCAGCGGTGGGATCTCGATGGTGAAGACGTTTAGCCGGTAGTAGAGATCGGGCCGGAAGAGGCGCTCGTCCACGAGTTTCTCCAGGCTCTTGTTGGTGGCGGCGATGGCGCGAAAATCCACCTTGACGGCCTGGGTATCGCCGACGCGGACGATCTCCTTTTCCTGGAGGACGCGTAGAAGATCGGTCTGGACGCGCAGGCTGATATCGGAGATTTCGTCGAGGAAGACGGTGCCGCCGTCGGCCACCTCAAACTTGCCCTTCTTGCGGGCCTGGGCGCCGGTGAAAGCGCCGCGCTCGTGGCCGAAGAGCTCGCTTTCCAGCAGAGACTCGGTGAGCGCGCCGCAGTGGATGGCCACCAGGGGGTTGTAGCGGCGCGGGCTGGCGGCGTGGATGGCGCGAGCCACCACCTCCTTGCCGGTGCCGCTCTCGCCGGTGATGAGGACGGTGGCATCGGTGGGCGCCACCATCTCGACAAGCTCCATCACGCGTTTCATGGCCGAGCTCTGGCCGATCAACTGCGTATCGGGGAAGATCTGCTGGAGATTCTCGCGTAGGCGAACCACCTCTTTGGTTGCGGCGCGGTGGGAGATGGCATTGGTGACCAGATGGACCAGCTCATCGGGATCGAAAGGTTTGGTGATGTAGTCGTAGGCGCCGTTCTTGAGCGCGCGGACGGCGGTCTCGACCGAGGCGTAGCCGGTCATGATGACGACCGGCATGTCAGGATCGATCTGGTGGAGTTTCGCCTGCAATTCGATGCCGTCCACGCCGGGCATTTTGATATCGACGAGCGCCAGATCAAACCGGTCGTGCGAGAGGATCTCGAGCGCCGGTGGAGCACCGGCGGCGATGGTGACATCAAACCCTTCACTTTCAAACCATTTCCCGAGTGAGTCGCGGACCACGATATCGTCGTCCACGATCAGCAGTTTGCCGTTCGTCATGTCGCCGTTCCTTCTGTTGTCTGCGCCGCCGGAGCGTGCAGAGGCATATGTATCACAAACTCGGCGCCGTGGCCCGGCGCCGAATGAACTGTTATCGTGCCGCCGTGCCGGTCCACAATGCCCTTGGCCACGGCCAGGCCGAGCCCGGTGCGGTGCTGGTTGTCCTTGGTGGAAAAGAACGGCTCGAAAATCTGTTGTTGCAGGCCCTCGGGAATGCCAGGGCCATTGTCCTTGACCGAGATCGCGATGCCCTGCGAGTTGGGCAGCGGCGCGGTGCGGATGACAATCTCGCCACCCTTGCCAAGGGCTTCGCCGGCATTGACCAGGAGGACGATGATGACCTGCTGGAGCTGGCCGGCATCGCAGAGGACCTCTGGCAGAGCGGGGTCCAGCTCGGCGGAGAGCAAAGTCTGAGAGAGATCAAACTGATGGGTCACCAGTTGCATGGCGCGTTGAATGACGAGATTGGCCTGCACCTGGGAGCGCTGTGGCGGGCCCTGCCGGGAGAAGGCCAGCAGGTTCTTCATCAGCTCCCCGCAGCGGCGGCTCTCGCGCTCGATGATCTTGAGATTATCGATCATGCGGTCGCGGGCGGGCTGATCGATCTCGGGCCGCTGCACGTCTTTCAACGTGAGCCGGGCGTAGGTGAGCATACCGAAAAGAGGATTGTTGACCTCGTGCGCCACGGTGGCGGCGAGGCGGCCGAGCGACGCCATTTTCTCGGTATGAATCAGGCCTTTGTGGGCCGTTTCGAGCTCCACCGTCTTCTTCTGGATGCGCTCTTCCAGGGTGTGCGCCCATTGCGTGGATTCCTTGTGGGCGGCGTCGAGTTCGCTGGCCATCTCATTGAACGATTCGGCGAGGACACCGAGCTCGTCGCCGGAGTGCACGTCGATGCGGTGGCTCAAGTCACCCTGAGCCAGCTTGACGGTGCCGGTCATCAGGGAGCGCACGGGGCGATGAACAAAGAGAAAGACGAAGGCGAGGGAGAGCAGGCAAGCGAGTACGGCGACGCCGGCGATGAATTCGTAGGCCTGGGTGCGATGCTCGGCGAGTTGAGCGTCAACGGCATCGAGCGCGAGGTGGGCGTCGATGACGCCGAGGATGCGGCGCGAGGCGGGGTGGGCGTGGCAGGCGGCGCTGCTGCAATCGGGGTGATTTTCCACCGGGCGGATGACGGCGAGAGTGCGCTTGCCGTCGGTATCGGTAAAGATGCGGGCGCGATCGCGGCGCGTCAGCTTGGTGAGCGGCTGGGATTGGGCGTGGCAGGCGTAGCAGGCCTCGGTGGACTTGTCCACCATGGCGCCCACTTCGGCGGGATCGGTGGAGTGCTGCACCAGCCCCTGCTCATCGATGATACGCAGCCGCCGGATGCCCTGCTCGCGTCCGACGTCTCGGATCATGGTGTAGAGCAGCTCCCGGTCATTGCGCATCATCGCTTGGCGGGTCGAGGAGTGGATGATATCGGAAACCCGCTCAGCCGACATGGAAACCAGCGACTCGAGCTGCTTCTGCTCGACTCGCTGGTGAAAGTAGGCAAACAGGGTAAAGCAGAAGACAACAGCGGCCACCAGGCATCCGGCGAGTTTGGCGCCGAGCCCGAGAGTAGGCATACCGGTGGGCTGTTTCGGCAACCTGGACTCAGTCTCCTCTTGCGGTCACCAGCATGGGAGAGCCGCTATCGTGCAACCCCGGCACACGCATGGCGGCGGGCTTCTCTTCTTCCTCGAAGATCGGCAGATACTTCGCGGCCATGCGGAAGATCACGAACCCGGCAGCGATGATGGCGAAGGTTACGGCCAGTTCCGTCCACTTGGGGAGGTAGCTGACGCCGGTGGCCCGTTCGAGCGACGTGACGCTGACGTTGAGGCGGTGGGTGACGAAGCCGAGCAGGAAGAGGACGACGCCGACGTAGATGGCAGTCGGATTCTCGCGGGTGCGCTCGCGGAAGAACATCAGCATGGGGACGGCCATGAGGACCGTCTCCAGACCGAACAGCCAGCGCTCCATGCCTGGTTGGTTCAGCGTGGCCAAGGCGCCGCGATGATAGAGATCGAGGAAGCGCATGGCGAGGTAGACAGCGATGGTGACGGCCAGCACGCGCGTGATGCGCTGGATGAGCGGAAATTCGAGCTGGCGTCCGAAGGCGCGGGCGCTGTGCCAGGATTCGAAGACCGTCATCGCCAACCCCGTGGAGATGGCCGAGACGTAGAAGAGGACGGGGAGCATCGGCGAATACCACAGCGGATGCATCTTGTTCGGCATGATGAGGAAGAGACTGCCGAGCGAGCTCTGGTGGAGCGTGGAGAGGATGACGCCCAGGATGACGATGGGCAGCATGACGGTCTTCAACGCTTTGTGCGCCTTGACGAGGCCGAAGCGCTCCAGCACGGCGGGCATGAATTCCAGCATCAGCACCGTGGTGTAGAGGGTGACGCACCAGCCGACCTCAAACATCACCGAGCGCGGATTCCACATGATGATGGGGTGCCAAATGCGGTAGGGGCGGCCGAGATCGAACATCAGCGCAACCACCACGAGCATATAGCCGAGGAAGGCGGTAAGGATTGCGGGCCGGACAACGGCGTGATAGGACTTGATATTGAAGATATGAACGATGGCCGCGAGGGTGAAGCCGCCGGCGGCCAGGCCGACGCCGCAGAGCACGTCAAAGCCGACCCAGATGCCCCACGGGAACTGATCCGTGAGGTTGGTGGAGGCGCCGAGGCCCCAATAGAAACGGACGAAGGTCGCCCAGGCGCCGGCCAACATAAGGCCGGCGAAGACCACCTTCCAGAGATACTGCCGAATCAGGTTAGTCACGACCGGCCCTCCTTGCGCGCTACATCTTCTTTCCTGTGGGAGAGCCAATAGATGCCGCCCATCAGCACCGAACCCATCACGGCGACGTCAGGCACATGTTGCAGCGCGTTCCAGGTGTACTGCGGCAGGGCCGCCTTGGCCACCGTGCTGTATCCAATCTGTTCAAACGGTACGGCGGCGACAACCAGAACGGACGTGCCGCCGGCCTCTTCGAGACCGTAGATCTTCTGGAAGTACTCAGCGGGCTTGTCCGCCAGCCGCTTCTTCGCTTCGGCGATCATGGCGTCGCGCTCGCCGGTGATGGTGGCGCCGGTGGGACAGGCCTCCGAGCAGCGAGTGGGATCCTTGCCGCGATCGGAGCACATGTCGCACTTGGCCACCTTGGGCAGGCGCGCGTTCCACTCATAGGTGGGCACCTGAAAGGGACAAGCCACCATGCAGTACCGGCAACCCATACAGCGGGTTTCGTCGTAGACGACCGGTCCGGCTGCCGTCTTCTGAAGTGCCGCCACCGGGCAGACGCTGGCGCAAGCCGGATCGATGCAGTGCATACAAAGCTTGCGGGAGAATTTCTCTCCGAACGTGCGGATGGTGGTCAGCTTGTGGGCGGAGATCTTTTCTTCCGCCGCGATCTTGTCGTTGTAGGGCAACTTCCAGCGCGTGGAGCAGGCTTCTTCGCATTGCCTGCATCCCACGCAGAGGGTGCTGTCGTACAGAATTGCCTTGGCCATTGGGCCTCCCGATGTACCCTTCTAATCTATATCAGACTTTCGGGCCTGATGTATTATTTTTCCACACAAAACCCGCACTAGCTGAGCAGCAGAGTCTTGGCAGCCTTTTTCCACTCTTCCGGGGTCAGATTGGCTGTGGCGTCTTTCGACGGGCGTCCGCCGTCAGCGGCCGTGGCGCCAGCCAACTGGGGTTGCAGTCCGTAGAAACTCTCAGCGGCATCCTTCATCCAGGTAGTGAGGAGGTTGCGGGGCAGCAGGTTGCGAGTGGGGCCTTCTTCGTCGGGAGCGAACACTGTCATGAACCAGCCGTTGCCATAGGGGTCGTTGCGAAGTTGTGCGGGGTTGGCGGCCAACTCGGCGTTGACTTCGACGACTTCGCCTTCCACGGGGGAGACCAGTTCGATCTTTTCTGCGCCGCGATAGAGAGAGACCACCTTCTGTCCCTGGCGCACCCAGTGTCCGGCCTTGGGCAGCTCGATGCGATCCACCGGACCAGCCAGGATGGCGGCAAACTCGTCGGCGCCCACCCGGTGGACGTTTTTGCGTTCGCGCATCAGCCAGGTGTGGCCGGGGTGATAACGGAGTGCGTTGGGAACGTGGAAGCCGCTGAGCAGTTCGTCCAGGGTTGAAACCGATTGGGACTCCGCGGCAGTGACGAGCGGCAGGACGTGCGCCCGTCTACGATTCAGAAGCATATCTATGGCGATGAAGACCACGAAGGTCACGATGATGAGAAGTACAGTCATGCCTTTGTCTATGCAATTGGCAAACCAAACCTGAATATCTGTATTTTCAATTACTTACAGGGAAGTCGTAGCACCCCTCAACGTGGAGATTCTCAACAGCGCTTCCCGGTGTCACGTTAATGGCATTTAGAATCAGTAGCTTACAGTGCTGTCGAAAAACGCGATACCACTGGTCGCGAAACTCTACATTTTCGCGGGATTATCGAGGCTACGCCACAGATACCAGCACGCCACCGACGCGTACGGCCGCCAGGGCCGCGCCACCTTCTCCATGCGGGCGGGCTTTGGCAGCTCGCGCATGCGGTAGATGGCCTTCATTGCGTTGCGGATGCCGAGGTCGGCGCAGGGGAGGACGTCGGGGCGCCGCAGGGCGAACATCAGGAACATCTGCGCGGTCCACTCGCCAACGCCTTTGACCTGGGTCAGGTGAGCGATGACGTCGGAATCCGGCAGCTCCGGGAGGCGGGCGAAATCGACCGTGCCATCCAATGTCTTTTCGGCCAGACTGCGGACGTAGGCGGCCTTGGCGGTGGATAGGCCGAACGACCGAAGTTGCTCCGGCGTGAAGCGCAGGATGCCGTCAGCCTCGACGGGATGGGGCGCCAACGCCGATTGCAGGCGGCCGTAGATGGTGGAGGCAGCCTTGGTGCTCAACTGCTGGAAGACGATGGAGCGGGCGAGCGAGGCGAAGACTGGCTGAGCAAACTCCTGGGCATAGGGGCCGACACGGTCAATCACCGCGGCGAGGGCCGGATCTGCCGCCTTGAGATGGGTGAGCGCGTTCCTCATGTAACAGGATTCCTCTGGAATGCATCCACAAGTATGTCATGGTGAGAAGTATGAACTGGTTGGTCCTCTGTCTGTTCCCCGCCCTGCTTTGCGCGCAATCTCAGCCGCCCAAGCCCAAACCCGCCGACGAGGACTTGGGGCCGGCCATCAAAGTGGACGTGGATCTGGTGAACCTGGTCTTCAGCGTGCGGGATAAGAAGGGGACCTACCTGCCCAACATGACGAAAGACGATCTGGAGTTTTTCGAAGACGGCAAAAAGCAAGACCCGAAGTACTTCACGCGGGAGACGGATCTACCGCTGACGATTGGCCTGCTGGTGGACGTCAGCCGCAGCCAGGAATCGTTGATCGAGGAAGAGCGCCGCGCCTCTTACACCTTCTTCTCGCAAGTGCTGCGCAAGAAGGACATGGCTTTCATCATCAGCTTCGGCGCGGACGCGGAAGAGCTCCAGGACTTCACCAGCTCGCTCTCATTGTTGCAGAAGGGACTGGGCGCGCTGCGGTTGAACGCCGGCATCGGCGGCATGTCACCGACGGGCACGACGGTGCCGAGCGCGGCAGCCAACCGCGGCACGGTCCTCTATGAGGCGGTATGGCTGGCGGCAAAAGAGAAGCTGCGCAGTGAAGTGGGGCGGAAGGTGCTGGTGATAATCACCGACGGCGTGGACGTGGGGAGCCGGATCAAGATCGAGAAGGCGATTGAAGAGGCGCAGCGCTCCGACACGTTGATCTATTCGATCCTCTTTGAAGATCCGCGCTTCACGTCGTGGCAGTATGGCGGAGCGTCGGGGGAGCCGCCGATGCGGCGGATGGCGGAGGAGACGGGGGGGCGGGTTTTCCGGGTGGACCGGCGCAACTCGCTGGAGGACATCTACAAGACGATCCAGCAGGAGATGCGGAGCCAGTATGCGGCGGCATACACGCCCACCAACCAGGCCAAGGACGGCACGTTCCGGCGGATTGAAGTGCGGGCCAGGAACAAAGAACTGAAGGTGCAGGTGCGCCGGGGCTACTACGCGATGAAAGAGTAATCAGGCGGCGAGCAGGCGCTTGCGCATTTGCAGGTAGCTGCGGACGGCGACGGCCAGCGGCGGCATGGGCTCCAGGCCGAGTGATTCGAGCCGGGAGTTGGATAGTGCCGAGAACTTGGGACGGCGCGCGGGTGTACGGTATTCCCGTTCGGTGGTGGGCTTAAGGGCGGGCGTGAGGCCGGCCTCGTGGAAGATGAGTTTAGCGTATTCGTACCAGGAGATGGGGGTACCGCCGCCGCAGTGGACCACGCCGGTGACGCCTTTTTCCACCAGATCGGCGGTTCGGGCGGCCAACAGGGGGGCGTAGGTGGGGCTGGCTACGTGATCCTCGGTGACGCGGATCGTTTTGGTATCGCCGGCCAGGCGGAGCATCAGTTCGATGAAGTTGCCGCGGGCAGTTTGCAGGGCGCCCGGCCCGAAAACACCCGAGGTACGCACGATGAGGGGATTGGCGAGATAGGCCTGGGCATACAGTTCGCCCCCTAGTTTTGAGACCGCATAGGCGCCGAGCGGGTGAGTGGGATCGGTCTCGGTATAGGGGCGTCCGGCCATGCCATCAAAGACATAGTCGGTGGAGAAATGGACGAGCTGGGCGCCGCACTGGCGGCAGGCGAGCGCCAGGTTGCGGACCGCGAGAGCGTTCACCTGAAAGGCGGCCGCGGGTTCATTTTCAGCGACATCCACCTGGTTGTAGGCGGCGGCATTGAGGACAATCTGGGGATCGAAGCCCGCTACGGCCTGTTCGACGGCAGCGACGGAAGTGATATCGACATGGATCCGTTCCCACGCCATGACGATATAGCCGCGCTGGAGGAATTCGCGTTTGAGTTCGACGCCTAACTGGCCGGCAGCTCCAAAGATGGCAACTTTCTTCTGCATCTGAAACGTACTATACCGCGATTCAGACGTCTCGGAGTCATCGAGAGAGGACAGTCGTAGAGAAAATGCTGCAACTCTGTTACACTGCCAATACGTCAATGATCTAGAGAGAGCAACAGAATGATGAGGAGTTTGATTCAGCATGGATTTCGCCGGAGCCGCAAAGCGGACCGTCTGGCGTGGATCCTGCTGGTAGCCTTCACCTTGGCGCTCTTGATCTCAGTCTTAGCGGGCTTCCACGGGCTCGGACTGGTGTAAGGGGCGCTTGGCGTCGCCGCCAAACAGGGAAGCGACCAGCTTGCTCAAATCGCCGACGTGTTGCAGGGACTCCTCAATCTTCAGCCCGATCTGGTATTGATCGTTAACCTTGGCGCACCATGCCACCTCACCTAGCAAGAGGCTGTCAGCCGAGTCCAAGCGGACCAGGGTAGACGGGGCGATTGGCGCAACAGTCTCGATTTTCAACCCGTAGGCCGAACGCTCCACAATCCGGACGGGGCACGGGGCAGGCGCCTGCGCGTGGGGCGCGAGTGTCAGGCTGGTGAGGAGGACGACCTCGTCGACTGGCTGGCGGGGTGATTGGCGGCGATCCATGCACAGCTCATCGACCCCGTTTGTCGGCTCTTGAGGAAACAAAATGTCCGGAGAGGCACGCAAAGTGATTTTCTCACTCTGTCCCACGCGGTAAACCCAGATGTGGACCACTGGGTGTGGAATCAGGCTCCTCCGCCTGGCGCCTCCCGGACTGGCATTGATACTACTGCCGTACAGATTAGCTATCGTCGAAACCACGCAGGAACAGCGTCCCCGCAAACGAGGGGGACGGATGGGTCAAACGCGGGGCTAACGGAGAGTGCTCAGAATCCAGAGCGCGAGGCCGGCGCCACCGACAGACAGGATCTCCGCCGCCAAGCGCCAGGGGAAGCGGCGCTGAGTCGTGGCTGGGAGGCGTTTGGCCTCGGCTTCCCGGGCCATCATGCGGTGCAGATAGTCGCGGCCGGCCGCGTCGGCAATCAGGACGGTGGCGGTCTGGTCGCTTTCCAGAGCCCGGACACACTCGGCGCGCATGACGGCGGGCATGTCGTCGAGCGTTTCGAAAGACTCGGTTCCTCCTTCGCGGGTCGAGGTGAGGATGGACGAGAGTTTGTAGACGCCGCCGGCGGAATCGTCAGGCACGGGTCGCCTCCGGGGTCGCCTGGGCGAGCTCGGCGGCGCGTTCCGACACGGTCTGAATGAAGCCCAATCCAGCTTTTGAGAGAGCCTTGTCCCGCCGGTAGATGAGGCCGAGGCGGCGGATGATGGGCTCGGGGGAGAGCGAAATGGCAGCGTAATGCTGCGCGTCAACCCCTTCCTGGAAATGGGAGGCCGCCATGAAGGAAAGCCCCAGGCCGGCGAGCACGAACCGCTTGATCATCTCGGTGGAGTCCAGTTCCATGGAGATCTGGATCTCGTCCTCCACCGGTTCCAGCCATTGATTCAACTTGGCCCGGGTAGCGCCGCCCTTCGGCAATAGCAGAGGATAGGCCGCGACGTCGGTGCAAGTCACCGAAGCCTCCGAGGCCAGGGGGTGACCCATCGGCGCGAGCAGCTTGATCTCGTCGCTGTAGATGGGCAGAACCTGGAGTTTCTTCTCGGCCACGGGCAACTGGCTGAATCCGAAATCGGCTAGGTTATCGAGCACCGCCTCGACGACGTGGCCGCCGTAGCTGCGGTCCACCAGCAACTGCACGTTCGGGAAGCGCTTTTTGTATTCAGAAAAGACAGTGGGCAGGACGTAGATGCAGGTGGCCTCGTTGGCGGCGATGACGAGCTCGCCGCGGGGCACTCGCTCCAACTCGTTGATGGAATTCTGGGCGCGGCGCCGGAGGTCGAGTATCTGATCGGCGTAGTCGCAGAAGATCCGCCCGGCGGCGGTGAGTTGGATGCGGGTGCCCAGGCGCTCGAAGAGCGAGGTGTTGAGCTCCTGTTCGAGCTGACGGATCTGGGCGCTGATGGCGGGTTGAGTGCGAAAACAAGTCTGCGCAGCCTTAGAGAAGCTCTTCAGCCGAACAATCTCCAGAAAAGTATGGAGCTGATCGAGGTCCATTGTGTTGCCAGACGGGTATCAACATATTACCATCAGCAACATGACTGTGAAGCCTGTTGTACTGACACTGCTGGCCGCCGGCGCCATTGCCCAGGCGCAGGCGCCAGCCGCCGCCGCCAAGATCGAGTATGGGCGCTATCTCGCCGAGGAGGTGGGCAAGTGCCAGATCTGCCACTCGCCCCGGACGGAGACGGGCCAGTTGGACAAGGAGCGCTGGATGAAGGGCGCGGTATTGGATTTTGCACCGATGAAGCCGGTGGAGGGCTGGCACAAGACCGCGCCGGACATCACCAGCGGCGGGCGTCTTTGGGAGCGCTGGGGTGAGGCCGGGATGGTGAAGTTCATGACCACCGGGCTGACGCCCAAGGGCACGCCCTCGGACGCGCCAATGCCCGCCTACAAGCTGAAGCAGGAAGACGCCGAGGCCATGGTGGCCTACCTGAAGACGCTCAAGTAGGCGGCCGCGCGTTATGGGCATCTGGAGGCTGGTTGTGGCGCTGGCCATGACAATGGCTCTGTGTCCGGCCTTGACCCGGCACGAGGTGCTGATCCTGGGCAACGCGCGAAGCCCGGTCTCACGCTCAATTGTGGAGTACTACGCGCGGCAGCGGGGCATCCCTCCGGCTCAGATTCTGTATCTGCAAACGGAGCCGGCGGAGGAGATCGAGCGGCAGGTTTACGAGCGCGAGATTGCCGCGCCGCTGGGGGCGCTGTTGCGGTCGCGGGGATGGGTGGATCGGATCCTGGCTATCGTCACCACCACGGGCGTCCCGCTGAAGATCCGGGGGACGGACGGCCCCAAGACGACGGCGGCGGCGGTGGATAGCGAGTTGGCGTGCCTCTACTCCAGCTTGCGGGGTGCGAAGCCGGAGCTGGCTGGGCCGCTGATGAACCCCTACTTCCGTCAGGAGGAGCCCCTCAGCCATCCGAAGTTCCCGATGTACCTGGTGACGCGGCTCACCGGCTACGCGTTTGAGGATGTCCGAGGCATGATCGACCGTTCACTGCGGGCGCGGAACACGGGCCGGGTGGCGATAGACCGGAAGGGCGAGGCTCTGGACGACGATGGAGAGTTGTGGCTGCACCGCGCCGCGGCGGCGCTGCCGGGCCGGGTGATTGTGGAGGAAACCGTGGCGGTGCAGCGAGGCCTCAAGGACCTGATCGGCTCGGCCGGCTGGGGCTCGAACGACAAGCGCCGCAAAGACCGCAACGTGGGCTTTCAATACCTGCCGGGCGCGATTGTCTCCGAGTTTGTCTCCACTAACGCGCGGACCTTTACCGAGCCGCCGCCGGGCTGGAACCTGGGCGAATGGGGGAAGGCCGGAACTTACTTCGCCGGATCCCCGCAATCCATGTCGGGCGATGCCATCCGGCAGGGCGCCACGGGCGTTTCGGGCCACGTCTACGAGCCGTATCTGGCGCTTTCCCCGCGCCCGGACTATCTATTTCCCGCCTATCTGAGCGGCCGCACTCTGGCCGAGAGCTTCTACGCCGCCATGCCGGCCTTGAGCTGGATGAACGTTGTCGTAGGCGATCCGCTGACGCGACTGCTGCCGCCGTAACGGGCGCGCGCTACTTCTTGCCTGGCTTGATGGCGCTGCTCTTTGGATCGCGCACTTTCATCTCCGAATCCAGAGTGAAGAGCGCATCAGTGAGGCCCTGGTTGATCTGAATGGAGTCTGCGTACATCTCGAAAATGCGGAAACCGTTGCGCTCGCGGCGGATGACAAACGGCCACATCACGCCGCCTCCGATATCGCGGTATTTGTCGAAAATGGTGATCTCTTCGATGCGTTCGCGCGTCTTGGAATCGCGGTGCTCCCATTTTTGCTTGACCGGCAGCTTGGTGGACTGATGGAACCAGACGCTGGTGGCCTCGTTGTTGGAGTCGATAATCTCAACGCGCTCACAGGGCTGGTTTTCGTGCGTATCGGTACCGAGCGATTCAAACGTCATGCCCACTTCGCCGATGCGCATGCGCAGGGTGTAGAGAACGTTATGGACGAGGCTGGTATTGTACTTATCCAGCGTCTCCTTCGGCAGCGGCATGGCGCCGCGATAGGTGATCTCGTAGCCCCCCTGCTCGTTGAAAACGATATAGACGTCTTCCTTTTTTCCAAACGCCTGGCGTTCCCGGATACCAATGAAGCCGGCCTTGGGCGGCTCCGGGCGGGTAAGATAGCGCGTGTAGATCTTGGCGCGGGAAAGGCCGCTCAGCTTCTCGTTGTAGAACGAATAGGCGCGGCCCTCTTCCACGCGATCCTGCATCGCCAGGTATTTGCCACCGCCCATCGCCTGGAGCGCCGCGTCCACAATGCGGCGCGCCCGTTCAGGCGTTTTCGGTTCCTGTGCGCAAACGCCCGCCGGCAGTAGGGAAAGAAAGAATCGCCGCCTCATCTCTTCGATTGTAGCGGTTCGGCCAATTGGCCCACAGCCGGCGCACGAGCGAGTGGCGGTACTGCGGCATCACCATAACGCGGCTGCGATGATCCTCGCGCACCTCGTCGATAAACTCGGCGAAGGTGGTGGCACGGGTCAGGTTGATGAATGCGTTGGGCTCGCAACCGTGGCGGTCGCCACCGGAAATGGCGGGCAGCGACTCGCTGGCGGCCCACTGCATCACGCGGTGATTCTCTTTCCACGGCCGCAGTCCGTTCACTTCCAGCGCGTGCAGCCACGGGCGGTAGGCGCGGAGAAACTCCTTCGCCACGGAATCGAAACGCGCGGCGCCCAGGCCGGTCTCATCCCACAGCGGGTGGTTCCAGACAATCAGCGTCGCGGGGTCGTCGTGCAGCCAGTCGAGAATGTCATCCAGGTCGTACTCGCGCGGGATGGTGGTGAAGCGGGCGAGCGCGGCCATGCGCTCCCGCGCGCGGGCGGGCGGCATGTTGTGAATGCCCAGGTGCATCTCCGCGCCGCGCCACGGGACGCTCCATTCCACACTGATGGGCGCGCGGCGGCCCTCCGGCGTGGCGCGCAGTTCCAGGGCGGCCGTGATGTTGTCGTGGTCCGTGAGCGAGACCAGCGGCTCCAGGCCGAGGTCGTGGATCTGGCGAGCCTCCAGCGCAACGGCCTGCGCCGGGTTCAACGGCGGGGTCCACGGGATACCAGCAAAGGATTCGCGGGAATGGATGGTGTGGCTATGCAGGGAAACGCCGGCGCGAAGGTGGCGCCGGCGTGCCAGAGAGAAATGGCTGAACAAACGTGTGGAGCGCGGCATGGGTCTCGCACACAGAATGACGAATATGTTTTACAGTACGATGCGCGGCGCGTGAATTGACGGTCTCAGACGGCGGCGGCGCCGCAGCATTTCTTGTATTTTTTGCCGCTGCCGCAGGGGCAAGGGTCGTTGCGGCCGATCTTCTGGCTCACTGCCTGGACGGGCGGCTCGGCGTCGCCATGATCGTGATCGTGCTCCTCATCGGGGAAGTAAACCGGATCGTAACCGGCGCGCTCCAGACGACGATCAAGCGCCATGGCCAGGAAGTCCTCTTCGGTCTCGCTGAGGCCGCCGGCCTTTTCCACCACCATGTCGTAGAGCTTGGTGACGCTCTTCGGCGTGGTGTTGTGCTGGACAGAGAGGGCGTAGGCGAAGATCACATCGTCGCGCACCTCCTCATCGGACATCAGCGGAACCAGTTCAAAGGCGAGCTCCGGAATGGGCATCGCGCCGACGCCCTGGATCGCCTGGCGGCGGATGTGAATGTCCTCGTGGCGCAGGTTGGGCCCGAAGTACTTGTTGAAGCGTGTATCGAGCGAGCGCCACATGGCCTCCAGCGCAGCGGCGCGGGTGCGGAGATCCTCGTAACCGGCCAGCAGAGCGGCGTGCACCTGAGGGTCCGCTGTGGCGCTGCAAAGGCCGATCAGCGCGCCGGACCACTCCTCGGGCTCGTCCTGCAACGTGGTGATGACTCGGATCAGGTGCTCCCGGATGGGCTCTTCCTCGATGCGCTCGCCCAGGGCGCGCCAGGCCGCCCCGCGGACCGCAGGCTCCGGATCGGTCTCGGCCAGCACAAAGAGCTGATCGCGTACGTCGTCCGAGTAGGAGTCGTCGGTAAAACTGGCGGCGGCCCGGGCGCGGTACGCCGGATCTTCACATTCGAAAAAGCCGGCCACTTCCTCGGGCAGGATCTGATCGAAGAGGGGCATGGATTGCGCCGGATAGAGATCGAGAATGTCGAACTCGACCGGCTCGTGCGGACCGCGTTCCCGATCGAGCTCGGCCAGGCACTCCTCCAGCACCTTGCGCTCCTCGGAGGCGGGCCGGGTGTTTTCCAGGCAGGCTGCGACGGAGTCCTTCAGAGCCGGGTCGCCGTAAAGGCCGGCGCAGAGGGCGCCCTCGTAGGGGTCGCGGGCGACAGTGTCGGCGATGAGGCCGCGGATGCGTTCGTCGCGTACTCCGAGTGTGGCGAGAAGGAAGACGAGATCCGGGCGATCGTCTTCAACGGAGGCCTCGTGCAGTTCCAGCATGGGTTCCACGGCCGGCGCGCCGAGATCGGCGAAGGCCTCCATTAGAGGATCGGGAATTGAGTCCTCCCGCCGCTTGAGGAGATCGACGAAGAAGGGGATGGCCAGCGGGGTGCGGAAATAGCGGTAGAGATCGAAGAATTGCTCGGTGAGATCGAGCATGGCCTCTTCCCGCTCACCGGCGGTCATCATCTCCATGGCGGCCAGGACTTCTTCGGGGCGGCTGATCAGAGATCGGATCAGCCGCTGGTCAAAGCCGATGAGGCCGCGTTCTGCCTCGGACAGCAGAGCGGCGGCCGGAGTGGAGTCGAATTGAGCGGGAAGTGTCGGCATATGCATGAAAAAAGGGGACACACCTGGGTGCGCCCCCTTCCGTTCCTTGGCCCAGTGGTTACTGAGCAGCTTCGTCTTTGTTGACCACGAGCGTGACTTCGGCCACGACATCGCGGAAGAGCTTGATGGCGACCTTGTGCTCGCCCAGCGTTTTGACCGGAGCATCCAGCACGATCTTCTTGCGATCGATGTTGAAGCCCTGCTTTTCCAGCATGTCGGCGATGTCCTTGGAGGTGACGGAGCCGAACAACTGATCGGCTTCGCCGGCCTTCTGGACGCTGACGAGAGTGACGCCGTTGAGGAGCTTGGCGAGCTCTTCTGCGGAGGTCTTCTCGACGGCATCGCGGCGGAGGGCGGCCTGGCGCTCCTGCTCCACGATCTTCACGTTGGCGGCGGTGGCGATGACAGCCTTCTTCTGGGGGATCAGGAAGTTGCGCGCATAGCCATTGGCAACCTTGACCATCTGGCCGCGGGTACCGAGCTTTTCGACGTCTTCACGAAGGATAATCTGCATGGCGCTTATCTCTCCCTATCGGAGCCACTGGCAAAC
This sequence comes from Paludibaculum sp., assembly GCA_036504135.1. Classification (GTDB taxonomy): domain Bacteria; phylum Acidobacteriota; class Terriglobia; order Bryobacterales; family Bryobacteraceae; genus Paludibaculum. The sequence continues at coordinate 85,006 of DASXVP010000011.1, read as the reverse complement.
GGCAGCAGGGCGATGTTGCGGGCCACCTTGATGGCCTCTGTGATGCGGCGCTGATTGAGCGCGTTCAAGCCGGAGATGCGACGGGGTACAATCTTGCCGCGCTCGGTGATGAACTGGCTCAGCAGGCGAGTGTCTTTGTAATCGATGTAGTCGATCTTCTCGATGCAGATGCGATCGACCTTTTTGCGACGGAAATACTGGCGCTTGCCGGTGGCGACGGCCTTGTCGCCGCCGGTAGGCCTTTGGGAAGCGGCGATGGGGCGACCACCCTTTTGTTCAGCCATGGTGTCTATTCCTCCTCTTTCCTATTCCTGGGTCTCGGCAACGGCGGGCGCGGCTTCGGGGGCCGGAGCAGCTTCCACAACAACTTCAGCGGGCGCGGCTGACACTGGCGCAGCCGCTACGGGCGCTCCGGGCGCGGGCGCGCCAGGCGTGGGACCGCCGGGGGCCGGTGCAGCCGGGAACGCCGGCGAAGCCGGCACAGGCGAACGCTCGCTGGGCGCCGGACGGCGCTTGGCGCGCTTTTCGCGCTGCTTGGTACGCTTTTCCAGCTTCTTCAGCTTTTCGTCGATGCGCACCGTGATCCACTTGATCACCATGTCGGTGACGCGCATGCGGCGCTCCACCTCTTTCACAGCCGCGGCTTCCGCCGTGAACTGCACCAGGACATAGAAGCCCTCGGTGCGCTTGTCCACACGGTAGGCGAGCTTGCGCACGCCCCATTTGTCTGCCTTTTCAACCGTCCCGCCACTCTTGATGATCAATTCCTTGATCTGCTCGATGTAGGCGTCGATCTCCTCTTCAGGAGCGTCTGGCCGGATGATGAAGAGCTCTTCGTAGATCCTCATATTTCCTCTCTATCGGACCCTGGGGCGCGGCGGTTAATGGCCGCCATGGACTTTTCGACGCCCTGGGTGATCATGGATTCCACTGCGGCGCTTGCGGCGTCCAACAGCTCGTCCAGTTCCTTTTTCTGCCCGCTCTTGAAAGGAGCGAGCACAAATTTCGCTGCATCCTGGACCGGATGTCCCGGATCGATACCCAGCCTGAGCCGGGCAAACTCTTGCGTACCCACGCAGCGGATGATGTCTTTCACACCGTTGTGTCCGCCGGCGGATCCCTTCGGCCGAACCCGCAACGACAACCAGGGCAAAGCCAGATCATCGTAAATCACCATCAGGCGGTCCGGCTTCATCGAATACTTCTCAAGCAGCCCTTGTACCGACTGCCCGCTCAAATTCATGAAGGTCTGAGGCTTGGCCAGCAGCGCCGGCTTGCCCTCAACCACGCCCATGCCTACCTCCGCCCGGCATTCCAGGCGACCCATCCGGATCGAGTGGCGCGCCGCCAGACGATCGAGGGCCAGGAATCCGAGATTATGCGGCGTGTATTCGTAGCCGGCGCCAGGATTGCCCAGCCCCACCACCAAAATCTCGGGATCCGGCATGAACGCAACCAACCACTAGAAGCAAAGCAGTCCGGGGACTACTTCTTCTTCTTGGTGTCGGCCTCTTCTTCCTTCTTACCCTTCTTCACCACCTCGGGCTCGGCCACCTTGGCCTCACCCTCGGCAGCCACCTCGGTGCCACCGCGTGCGGCCACCACATGGCAGATGATGCGCTCGGGCAACCCAACCAGCTGCATCGAACCAAAGATCGGTATCTCGCCGGCGCGCAGCGACTGGCCGAGCATCATCTGGCTGACGTCGATGTCGAACTTCTCCGGGATCTCGTCCGGCAGGCACCATACTTCGATGTCGCGCGACAGGATCTCGAACAGGCCGCCCTGATTCTTGACGCCCTTGGCGTCGCCAATCGGGTGCACCGGAATGCGCACCTTGCGCGGCTTGGTGAGATCGATCCGCAGCAGGTCGATGTGCAGCAGATTGTTCTTGATGGGATCGTGCTGCCAATCCACCACCATCACCGGGGTGACTTCCCCACCGGCGATGTCGACGTTGAAGATCGAGTTGACGCCCGTGGACGAAAACAGAATCTTGTTCACTTCCTTCGGGCTGACAGTCACGGAAACCGGGTCCTTACCCGCGCCGTACACCACTGCCGGGATCAGCTTTTGGACCCGCTGCCGCCGGGCTTCGTTCTTGCCACGCGTGGTGCGCGTTTCGGCGGCGATGGTGATGTCCTTCCTCATGGTACGCTCCTATTGCTAAACAAACAAAGAACTTACGGACGTTTCCTCATGAATGCTCTGGATCGCCCGCGCCAGTAGGCGGGCCACCGAAAGAACCCGGATCTTGCCGCACGCGGCGGCTTCCGGACGCAGAGGAATTGAGTCCGAAAATACAACTTCCTTCAAACGGGAATTCGTGATCCGCTCCACCGCCGGCCCTGATAGCACGGCATGGGTGGCGCAGGCGGTGACGCTCTTGGCCCCGGCGTTCAACAACGCTTCGGTGGCTTTCACGAGCGTGCCAGCGGTGTCGATCAGATCGTCCACCACCAGACAATCGAAGCCCTCCACCTCACCGATGATGTTCATCACTTCGGTGACGTTGGGGGCGTCGCGGCGCTTGTCGATGATGGCCAGCGGAGCCTCCAGACGCTTGGCGAAGGCGCGCGCGCGCTCCACGCCGCCTGCGTCAGGCGAAACCACCAGCATATTGCTGAGATCGACGTTATTGCGGAAATGCTCGATCATCACGGGCGCGGAGAAGAGGTGATCGACGGGCACGTCGAAAAAGCCTTGGATCTGCGCCGCGTGGAGGTCTAAAGTCAGAACCCGGTCCGCCCCGGCGCGCTCCAGCATGGAGGCCACAACCTTGGCCGAGATGGGCACACGCGAACGGTCTTTCCTGTCCTGCCGCGCATAGCCGTAGTAGGGAATGACGGCCGTGATGCGATCCCCCGATGCGCGCTTGAGCGCGTCGATCATGAGAATCAGTTCCAGCAGGTGGCGATCGGCCGGAGTGCACGTGGATTGAATGACGAAAACGTCGTTTCCACGTACGTTTTCTTCGATCTGGACCCAGATTTCGCCGTCAGAGAAGCTCTTCACCGTGGCGCCGCCAAGCTCAACGCCCAGCTCGCGCGCGATCGCGCTAGCCAACACAGGATTGGAGTTACCCGCCAGGATTTTCAAGCGTTCTGGTCTCATCTCTCTCAGTGGCCTTTGGCGTGCCGGCTTTGGGGCGGCCACGTGTTCTCGAATGCGTGCTCTTGCAAACTGCGCCATACACGCGCCCGAAATTGAGCGCGCGTCAACATTGCTGTCGAGAAAACTTTGAGAGGCTCCGTGCGAAGCTTCGGAAGGGCTCCCTGAAGATTGACCCGGTCCGGAAACACCCCGAAGAGTGCTGCCCCACTGCCGGAGAGCCGTGCAGGCTGGGCCCCGAGTCGCTCGAGCTTTCTCCGCCAGACCCCCAACTCCGGATGAAGTTGAAAGACCGGCGTCTCGAAATCGTTCTCCGCGTCAGACGCACGAAACGCCTGCCAGACAAACGACTGGAAAACATTCAGTTTAAAGCACTCCGGGGGGCTTGTCAAATCAGGGCGGCCCAGCGCGCGGTAGGCCGCCGGCGTGGAGACATGGATCGGCGGGGCCAGCACCACCACCGGCAAGGGTTTCGGCTCGGGCAAAGGGAACAACTCCTCGCCGCGCCCGATGCCCAGCGCCGCGCCACCCACCAGGAAGAACGGTACATCGCTGCCCAACGCCGCGCCCATCGCCATCAGTGTGGACAGACCCGTATTGTGCCCGGTGAGCGCCGGCAACGCCAGCAGCACCGCGGCTGCGTCCGAGGATCCGCCGCCCAGGCCGCCGCCCATCGGGATCTGCTTCTCCAGCTTCATGCGCAGCACACCGCGCACCTTGCGCTGCTCAAAAAACACCCGGGCGGCGCGCGTCACCAGGTTATCTTCAATGCCCAGAGCGTCTTCCAGCTCGATGGCCGTCTTGCGGCCCGGCGTGAATTCAAACCCCAGCCGGTCCGCCAGTCCGATGGTCTGGAAGACGGTGCGCAGCTCGTGAAAGCCGTCCGCGCGCTTGCCCAGAACCTTCAAGCTCAGGTTTACCTTGGCGTGGGCGCGCAACGTGGCGCGGCGCGGTTCCACGTTAGTAGTGCAGGACCGAGAAGAGGTCCCGCCCTGCCAGTTTCTCGCGGCCCTTCAGAAAGTCCAGCTCCACCAGGAAGCCCAGGCCCAGCACCTGCCCGCCCACGTTCTCCACCAACTGAGCCACCGCCGCCGCAGTGCCTCCCGTGGCCAGCACGTCGTCGATGATCAACACCCTCTGGCCTGGCGCAATCGCGTCCTGATGCATCTGGAGCCGGTCCGTGCCATACTCCAGCGCGTACTCCACGCTGACCGTCGCCGCCGGCAGCTTGCCCGGCTTGCGCACCGGCACAAAGCCTGCGCCCAGCGCGTAGGCCATGGCCGGCGCAAAGAAGAATCCGCGCGCCTCCACGCCCACCACGACGTCGATCTTGGCGCCCCGGTAGTGCGCCGTCATGGCGTCGATGGTGTCGCGCCAGCCCTGGGGATCCTTAAGCAGCGTGGTGATGTCGTAGAAATTGATGCCGGGTTTGGGAAAGTCCGGGACTTCGCGAATGAGTGACTTCAGGTCAGGCATAGTCTGTTTCAGTGGGGTGATTAGCGGATGGAAAACCCATCCGATTGTAGCAAAGCGGCTTCCTGCTGCTCGACCCCGCGCACCTCGCCAAAACGCGGGCCCTGATGCAGGTAGCCCGAAAACGCATCCAACTGCGCCGCCGTCCCGCACGCCAGCGCCTCCACCGTGCCATCGTCCCGGTTGCGCACCCACCCGGTGACGCCCAGCTCCAGCGCCCGCTCGCGTGCGAAGTAGCGATACCCTACGCCCTGCACGCGCCCGCGCACCACGTACCGGCGAGCCATTCTCTCGGTCTTGGGCATAATACAAGTATCCTGTAGATGTATCACCCGCTCCAAGCCGTCCCGCGGGCGCGACACGCGTTTCTGCTGCGCATCGCCATCATCGCCGCTCTATCCGCGAGCGCCGCCATGCTGTGGATTGGCTGGCCACTGCGCAACAGTACCGCTCCCCTTGGCATCGCCAGCTTGGAGCTGGCCCCCAATGGCGCCGCCAGCGCGGCCATTATCGAGGAATGGAAGGAGCAGCGCTCCGGATTCGGCCCCCCAGGCCACGATCTGGCCGCCAGGGTCACCCTCCTCGGCTACGGCTACGCTGTGGTCTACTGCCTGGCGCTGAGCATGATCTGCGTGTGGATGGGCTCGCCTGGCTGGGGCGCCGCCACGGGCTGGCTGATCTGGGTGGGTGGAGCGCTGGACGCGCTGGAAAATACCTTCCTGCTGCAAACCCTTTATGGCGACACCGGCGGCAGCCTGCCGGAAACCACTCACCGCATCGCCTGGGCCAAGTTCGCCGTCATCGGGCTCTGCCTGGGCTACGCCATCTTCGCTCTGTGGCAGCACCGGCCGCGTCCCGCCGCGCCGGGTGTGCGCTAGAATCCGAGATAGCCTATGCCCTTCCCCACCCACCGTCCCCGCCGGCTCCGCTCGTCCGAGCCGATGCGCCGCCTGGTGCGCGAAACCAGCCTGGAACCCACGGACTTCATTCTGCCGCTCTTCGCGGTAGAAGGGGAAGGAGTGCGCAAGGAGATCAGCTCCATGCCTGGCAACCATCAACTCTCCGTCGACGAGTTGCTAAAAGAGTGCGTGGAGTGCCGCGAGCTCGGCATCGGCGGCGTGATTCTGTTCGGCATTCCAGCGCACAAGGACGAGGAGGCCACCGGCGGCTATGACCCGCAAGGCATTGTGCAGCGCGCCGTGCGGGCCATCAAACAAGAGGTTCCGGGCCTGCTGGTGATGACCGACGTCTGCAACTGCGAGTACACCAGCCATGGCCACTGCGGCAAAATCATCGACGGCGACGTGGACAATGACATCACGCTGAGCTGGCTGGCCGCGGCGGCGGTTTCGCACGCTCAGGCCGGCGCCGATGTCGTCGCGCCCTCCGACATGATGGACGGCCGCGTGGGCGCCATCCGGGCGGCACTCGACACCGCGGGCTTCCCCAAGGTGCCCATCCTCAGCTATGCCGCCAAGTATGCCAGCGGCTTCTACGGTCCGTTCCGCGAGGCGGCCGAATCCGCTCCCGCGTTTGGCGACCGGCGCAGCTATCAGATGGACCCGCCCAACTGGCGCGAAGCCATGCGCGAAATGGAACTGGATCTGGTGGAGGGCGCCGACATGCTCATGGTGAAGCCGGCCCTGGCATATCTCGACATCATCCGGCAGGCCCGTGACCGTTTCGACGTGCCCATCGCCGCCTATCAGGTGTCGGGTGAGTTCAGCATGATCATGGCCGCCGCCCGCAACGGCTGGATCGATAAGGACCGCATCATGCTGGAGACGCTCGTCTCCATCCGCCGTGCCGGGGCAGACTTCATCCTCACCTACTTCGCCCGCGACGCCGCCCGCCTGATCGGGTAGCCCGGTAACAGCCCCCAGACGCGAAAAAGCCCTGACCCGAAGGTCAGGGCTTTTTCGGTTAAGCGGTGAGAAGAACTAGGCCTTCTTGCGGCGGGAGATCAGGCCGAGAGCCGCGAGGCCCAGGCCCATCATGCCGTAGGTGGCCGGTTCCGGAATGTTGGCCTGAGAGTACACGTCCGTGAACGACATCAGCGAACCCTTCGTCGAGGTGATGACTTCCACAACGTGAATGTACTGGCTGGCGTAGGCGAAGGTCACCGGGACTCCCACGGGGGGGACGGTCGCCCTGGCAAGCAGATCGCCGATCGTGCCATGGTTAGGATCCAGGTTGGTGATGGTCTTCGTGAGTGTGCCCACGGGACCAAGACCGGACAAGTCCAGGCTGATGCCGACTTGGGCGAAGTACTTGTAGAGCGACCCGGGGTAAGTGGTGTCGATCTTAATGTCGTACTGGACGCCCCAGGGGCTCTGGGCGATGGGAAGAATGCTACCTGTGCTGCCGGAAGCGAAGTTGACAACGTGATCGCCGGTATCGGGATCGATGTCGAGTGTCAGCTGCCAGTTGTCTGGAATGCCCGTGGTGCCCACAACATCTCCGAAGTTGGCGAAAACCTTGTCTCCCACCTGGCAACCGACGGCCCCAAGAGCCTTTGCGTCACTGTATTGGGCGACACGGCTGCAATTGGCCTGCACAACGGCAGCCTGGGCTGCGAAGGCCGATGCGACGAGTGCCGCCGCTATTAAAAATAGTTTCTTCATTCAATCTCCTCCTCAAATGGCTCAAACATGCTCAGCATACGCGCGTATCTGTGCTCCATGTCAGCTTACGGCCGTTTGAGGAGGTTGTCAATGCTTCATTTCTCCTTGGGAGTACTAGTCCCCAGCCCGCTTTTTTGGGATCAAAACAGCGCCATGAACCGGAGCTGCCGGATCGCGATCCGAAGTTCCAGTATTTTCCAAGATCGTGGCCGCCCAGCACGCTTCCGCCGCCAGAACTACGGCGCTGGCACCTATCGAAAGATAGCTTAGCCTGGCTGGCTAGGTAAAGCGAGACGACACCGTGAATGACCGCAACATGACACCCCCAACAGGCGACCACTGGACCCGCCTATGATAGACTGGTGGGTCTTTCTTACGTTAGGAGCGATATGCAAAAAACCAGCAATCCTGCGGAACTGGCCGGCATCTGCCGGCAGATCCGGCGGCACATCATCACTATGACGGGGGCGGCGAAGTCGGGGCATCCCGGCGGTAGCCTTTCGGCCGTCGAAATCCTGGTCACCCTGTATTGGGACGTTCTGCGCCACGATCCGGCGCAGCCGCGCTGGCCCCAGCGGGACCGTTTTGTCCTCTCCAAGGGCCACGCAGCGCCGGTACTTTACAGCGTGCTGGCCGAGTGCGGCTATACCCCGGTGGAGTCGCTGAACAGTCTGCGCAAGTTGGGCTCCATCTATCAGGGCCACCCCGACGTCCGCTTCATCCCCGCGCTGGAAGCGTCAACGGGTTCGCTGGGCGAGGGTCTCAGCGTGGTGCTCGGCATGGGCCTGGCGGCCAAGCTCGACAATTCACCCACCCGCTCCTACGTGGTGCTGGGCGATGGCGAGATCCAGGAAGGTCAGATCTGGGAAGCGGCCATGTTTGGCGCGTTCCACAAAGCCGATAACGTCTGCGCGATTGTCGACAACAACCGCATCCAGCTCGATGGTTTCACCAAAGACATTCTGGACCTGGAGCCCATCGCCGCCAAGTGGCAGAGCTTCGGCTGGCATGTGATCGAGTTGGATGGCCACGACATCGCTGCCCTGCAGGCCGCGTTCGCCGAGGCCGCCGCCACCAAGGGCAAGCCCACCGTCCTCATCGCCCATACCGTCAAGGGCAAGGGCGTCAGCTTCATGGAGAACAACCCCAAGTATCACGGTGTCGCGCCGAACGCGGAAGAGATCGAACTCGCACTGAAGGAGCTTGCCTGAGATGCCGGCCAATACCAAATTTGAACTGAAACTGGGGGCGCCCACGCGCGAGGCGTTCGGCCGCACTCTGGCGGAATTGGGCAAGGAAAACCCGAACGTCGTTGTGGGCGACGCGGATCTGACGAAGTCGACCATGACCACCTACTTCGCCAAGGCGTTTCCGGAGCGCCTCTTTGAGTGCGGCATCGCGGAGGCCAATATGGTGGCCATCGGCGCCGGCCTGGCGATGTCGGGGAAGATCCCGTTTGTATCGAGCTTCTCGGCCTTCATCATGACCAAAGGCTTCGAGCAGATGCGCTGCCTCGTGGCCTATCCGAACGTGAATCTGAAGGTGGTGGGCACCCATAGCGGCATCTCCATCGGGGAGGACGGCCCCTCGCAGATGAGCATGGAAGATCTGGCCCTGGCGTGCGCCCTGCCCAACTTCACCGTGCTCAGCCCGGCCGACGAGGTTGCCACCCGGTGGGCCGTGCGTTGGGCCGCCAATCATGTGGGCCCGGTGTTCATCCGCTGCGGGCGCGTCAAGGCGCCGGTGATCTATGATGCGGACGCAACTTTTGAGATCGGCAAGGGCGTGGAACTGCTGGGCGGCACGGACGTCACCCTGGTGGCAACGGGCCTGCTGACGGCGGAGTGCATCAAAGCCAGCGACATCCTGGCGGGCGAGGGCATCTCCGCGCGAGTGATCGACATCCACACCATCAAGCCGCTCGACGAGGAACTGCTGGCCCAGGCAGCCCGCGAGACCGGCGCGCTGGTGGTTGCCGAGGAGCACCTGATGGATAGCGGCCTGGGCGCCCGGGTGGCTCAGGCGCTGGCAAAGCATGCGCCGGCGCCGGTGGAATTTGTCGGCCTCACCCGCTTTGCCGAATCCGGCAGTCCGGACGAGTTGCTCGATCACTATGGGATGCGCGCGCCGGACGTTGCGGCCGCCGCCAGAAGAGTACTCGCCCGCAAGAAGTAGGCAGCGGGTGCGCGCCATCACGCCCGCCACCTCAGTCGTGGCGGGCGTTTTGCATGTTTGAGGTGAATTCGATGAGCGAGATCGAAATGGCGCAAGGGCTGGAAGCACTGCGGCACGCCGAGCGCGCCAAGGTGAGCGGCGTGCTGCATGATGACGCTGGCCCCTGCTTGTGCTCCGCCGGACTGGTCTTGGGCCTCCTGCGCGGCGAGGCGGAGCGCCTGTCTCCAGAGGGCCGCGAGTGGCTCGAAATGCTCCAGACCGCGCTCGAGAACGCCCTGGAATCCATCCGGCTTCTCAACTATCAGACCAACCCCGCCCTGGCCGGGCGCTGCGGACTTCGAGCGGCACTCGAGTTTCTGACTGGCGGCAGCGAGGTGGCCTTCGACAGCTCCAACGGGACGCCCGCCTGGACGCCGGCCCAGGACGAGACAGCCTGCCGGATTGTGAGAGACATCATTCTGGCGATTCCTGAAGGAATTGCGAGACTGGAAACATCAAACAGTGATATTGTTCTATACGGTAGTGGCATGCTGGGCCTGGACAGTCAACAGCGCTCGGCTTTGCGGCTGATCGGAAAACTCCATCAGCTTAGGGTTGTGTTCGAAGCGCCCGCCGAGGCGAAGTTATTTTCATTGGGTCTGCTAAAGGCCAATTGATGCACGATATCCTCCTGGTTGACGATCACAAGATCATGCGCGACGGCATTCGGGCCATCCTGAAAGTCTCGGGCGAGTTCAACGTAGTGGCGGAGGCTGCGACCGGCCTCGACGCGGTGACGATGACGCGGAGTCTCAAGCCGCAACTCGTCCTCATGGACATCCATCTGCCTGGCCTGAACGGCATTGAGGCCACCGTGGAGATCCTGCGTTACAACCCGGAGACGCGCGTCGTGATCCTCTCCATGTACGAGGACGAAAACTCCGTGGTGCAGGCCATCCGCAGCGGCGCCAGGGCATTCGTTTTGAAGAATGCCAGCGACCTGGACCTGCTGGACGCCCTGCGCACTGTAGCGCGCGGCGGCTCTTACCTGAGCCCGCAGGTATCGGACAAGTTCCTCAATCGTGTGCAGCGTGGCGATCTGAACGAGCGGAAATCCACGTCGGCTCTCGACAGCCTGACGCCGCGCGAAAAGCAGGTCATGCGCATGGTCGCTGAGGGCAAGACCAGCAAGGAGATCGCCATCCTGCTGGACCTCGGACTCCAGACCGTGCGAGGCTACCGTAAGACATTGATGAAGAAGCTTGAGGTGTCCAACGTCGCGGGCGTCACGCAGATTGCGCTGGCGCACGGACTGGCGCGCACGACTTCCAGCGGCTCAGGCCGCTGATACCGGGCCTGCGGAGCGCTGAATATTATGAAGACGCCATGGGGCGAACTCCAAATCGCCGATGCGCATGTCCATTTTTTCAGTTGGAACTTCTTCCGGCTGCTGACTGAGGGCCGGGATCCGGCGGCAGTCTGTGCGGAGTTGGGCTGGGTGGAGCCCCCCGAGCGGCCGGACCAGCTCGCCGCCATGTGGGTCGCCGAGCTGCACCAGCAAGGCGTGGAACGTTGCGCGCTGTTCGCCAGCCTGCCCGGCGATGAACCCTCCGTGGCAGCGGCCGTGGGCGAGTTTCCGGAGCGATTCTGGGGCGGGTTCTTTCTCAACCCCACCAGCGGCGGCGCGGTGGAGCGACTGCGCAGCGGCATGGCTTCGGGGCTGAAGACGGTTTGCCTGCTGCCGGCCATGCACACCTACCCGCTTTCCGACCCCTGCGTGGAAGAGCTCCTGGTGGAGGCCGAGCGCCTGGCCGCGACGGTCTTCGTGCACCTGGGCGTGCTCTCGGTGGGCGTGCGGAAAAAGCTGGGCCTGCCTTCGCGCTATGACATGAGCTTTTCGAATCCGCTGGATCTGCACGGTCCGGCGCTGCGCCATCCGGGGCTCAACTTCATCGTGCCCCACTTCGGCGCCGGCTTCTTCCGCGAGGCCCTGATGCTCGCCGATCTCTGCCCGAACGTGTACCTGGATACGTCCAGCAGCAACGCCTGGATGAAGTATCATGCGCCGGAGCTGACGCTGAATCAGGTGTTCGGGCGTGCCCTGGCCGTGGTTGGACCGGAGCGGCTCCTGTTTGGCACTGATTCTTCCTACTTTCCGCGCGGCTGGCACCGGCCCGTGTTCGAGCAGCAGGTGCAGGCGCTGGCCGGCTGCGGCGTCAACGCCGAAGCCGCGGAGTTGATCCTGGGCGGCAACCTGCGCCGGCTGATGGGAACCCCTTAGAAAAAACGAGAGCATTCGCCCGCGGCCGGCACTAGGGTTGCAGGATTGGACCGATGCGACTCTCGCTGCCATCATTTTTCCGCCCCCAGCGGGCAGGGGCCAACCCATTCCCCCCTTTGGGCTATCCGCTCTTCCCTGCCCCGCGCATGGCCGTGCTCGGCTGCGAGCTGCAGGAGGCTCCTGGGGTTTACTGCCTGCCCGATTGGTCGGCCGGGGAGGTGGCGCAGATCCGGCCCCTGGCCCTGGCCGCATCGTATTCTGACTATGAGCGGCTGGCAGCGTTGATCCGCGGCGGAGAGCTGGCACTGCCGGAGCTCCAGTATCCCTTGCTGGTGTTCAGCCGGCCCGGCGAGGGTGCGCTCAACCGGGAGCAACACGACGAAATGTGGGCGTGGTTCGGCCTGCCCTGCTTCGAGCAGATTCGCGACGCCGACGGCTGGCTGCTGGCACAGGAGTGCGAGGCGCGCGACGGATTCCACCTCACCGGACACGCGCGGCCCGGCGATCTGGGCGGCCGTCTGGTACATACCCTCTGCGAGTGCGGCCAATTGTCCCCGAGGGTGAGCATCGCCCCGGCGCACGCCCTGTTTGCGCGGGCCGGAGACTAGCGTCCGCTTAGCCCCGCTTGGTAGACTCAAGGGCGAAAGTGCGGGCGTGGCGAAATTGGCAGACGCGCCAGACTTAGGATCTGGTTCCTTTACCGGAGTGGAGGTTCAAGTCCTCTCGCCCGCACCAAATCATCGACGGCACCCTCCCCAATTCCGACCGGCTCTTCGGTTCGCCTGCCCGTCATGTACACCCTGAGCTTGCCCGCCATGTCGTCCAGCTCGGTTTCGGTGACAATCTCGGTAACAATACTGGAGCGATCGAAAACGGCGCGGGGCTTTTGCCCACTGACGCAGTGCGCTACCTTTTCAGGCACACCGGCCTGCAGCAAGTCGTGAGTGAACACCCAGGGCGAATCGGGAAAGACACCACGAGCGAAGTTAGCTTCGATACGGGTCGAATCGGCAGACGGATCTCAGCCGGCATCGCATCCCCTCACGGTGTACTGTCTGACGTCGGTGGGAGTTGAGCCTTGCTAGCGAGTTGATTCTAAGTAAGTTATTGATTTTCCACAACGCTCAACACGACAGAAACGCTCAACCCACGGTTTGGTGGTACAAAATCCGGTACAGTCGTCGTCTTCATTCCGGTTGTCTAGTTGAGAATAACCATCCCACAACTGCTACAGCGCCCGGTTGCCAGCGTTCCGCCGCAGCCCTTGCACCGTGATGACGGAGAAACGACAGAAATAGACGGCGTCTCCATGATGCCCTTCGCATTGATAGTGAAAGGGCCCCAATCCACCATTCTTATCTTGGGGCTTGGGGGGAGAGTGAGGCTACCGCCAAAAACAACATTTCCTAGAGCAACCTCGCGTGAACTCAACTCGCGCTTCGCCTTGACCAACTCGGCTATCTTTTCCTTCAATGCCTTTTCTACTACAGCAACACGCTCAGATGTGGACGTTTCGTTAGCGTCAAGTTCGGCCTTGAGCTTTTCGACTTCGGACTGCTTCCCATCGATTTCTGTTTGCAGCTCATGGATCTTGCCTACCTGCGTTGTAATGTCAGCATTCGGAATGATGTCGGTCCAGTTCTCTACCGCGTTGACGGTTTCTTCATGTAAGGTGACGCATCCCTGCAACACTTCTTCTAGATAGGTCCTAACTACCTCTTGACTGCAGGATTCACAAGCCAGTCGTGAAAGGTATATCTGAACTCGATGTTCAATGGTCCTGACTGTACCCATCAGAAGCCTTAGGTTACGAATCGCCGAATGCCCTCGGGCGACCAAGACCTGAGTCTCTGTGTTCTCAGCCCAGCGATGCGCGAGCACACCTCCAAGCAGCCCCGAACTGACAGTTACTCCAAGCGACAGAACTGCTGATATTGTCTTATCGCTGTGTCCCGCTGAGGTGTATAAAAATGCAGCGGTTGCGACACCGAGAATCAGGGCCCAAGGGTCGAGAACGACATAGAAAAAGGAACCCCACCGTTCTCCGACGCGGCTCCAGAAGTTCGACTGATTGTTTTGCACAGGTCCTCCGCAGCCGATTATCTCATTTCTCTTGGACACCGGCGAGGATTTACACCCCGCATGGCCCCTTTTTAGAGGGTGTTGATGCCTAGCATCGGATGCCTAAGCCCATAAGGTGGGCCTCGAGTGGAGTCGAACCACGTTAGCAGCTACCTATTCCGCCACGGTGTCTGGATACAGTAAACCATACCGTTGGAAGCTATCAAGAATGGCTGTCCACAGCCAGGTGATTGAGGCTGAAGAAGTCACAGGAAAGTCAAGTACAAAGACCGGTACGCGACTTTGAACAAGAAACACCTATTTCCTTCATTCTAAAGGAGATCGTTTTACTGGAGGCGGCGGGTGTTGGCGCACGTTCCGGCCTCGCATCCAGCACACTCCTGTCGCCCGTGGCGCGCCCCAAAAACCTTAAGGTGTAACTAGGCAGAGCGCTAGGCCGACAGAAGGGAAGAAAGCTACCGCTCATTCTCATTCTCATCGAACCATTCGTTGGCGGTTATCCTTGCCCGAGATCCGGTGTGCTAGACTGGTCACCGGTCGATCGCTCTGAATTTGGTCAATTACAGACAAGAAGGATCATGCCTCAAATGCGATTTTTACTTTTGGCGCTCGTTCTCCTACTTGGCGCGCTCACCACCTCGGCGTCCGTGATAGTTACCCCCCAAGTCACGTTCAACTCATCAACTGGCCTATACGCCTATCAGTACGAAGTCGACAACACGACTGGGCTATTCGATGTCACCCTCGTGATTTTCCTTCCGAGTTACCCGCAGTCCGTGGCTCTTCGTCCTGTAACAGACGTATTTTCGCCACCCGGATGGTGCGACATTTACATTTCGCCTCAAGAGCTGGGTTGGGGATGTGGCCTACCGCAAGCCCAAATCCCAGTAGGTTCTGTAGGAACTTTGGGCTTTAATTCTCTCTGGGCGCCAGTGCCCGTCCGTCTGGCTATCGGGCAAAACAGAGACCGGCAGATATGGCTGGAGTATGGACTGGTTCCAGGGCCGGGTGATACTGTACCTGAACCAGGGACTTGGGTTTCGGTGGGATTGACGCTGCTCGGCTTGGCGTTGAAGCGAAGACGCAGTGCGCTACCTTTTCAGGCACACCGGCCTGCAGCAAGTCGAGAGTGAACACCCAAGGCGAATCGGGAAAGACACCACGAGCGAAGTTAGCTTCGATATGGGTCGAATCGGCAGACGGTTCTCAGCCGGCATCGTATCCCCTCACGGTGTACTGTCTGACGTCGGTGGGTGTTGGCGCACCTTCCGGCCTCGCATCCAGCACACTTCTGTCGCCGGTGGTGCGCCCCAAAAACCTTGAGGTGTAACTAAGCAGAGCGCTAGGCCAATCGGAGCGAAGAAGCTACCGCTCATTCTCATTCTCATCGAACTATTCGTTGGCGGTTATCCTTGCCCGAGGTCCGGTGTGCTAGACTAGTCACCGGTCGATCGCTCGGAATTTGGTCAATCACAGACAGGAAGGATCATGCCTCCAATGCGATTTTTACTTTTGGCGCTCGTTCTCCTACTTGGCGCGCTCACCACCTCGGCATCCGTGATAGTTACCCCCCAAGTCACGTTCAACTCATCAACTGGCGTATACGCCTACCAGTACGAAGTCGACAACACGACTGGACTATTCGATGTCAACATGGTGTTTTTGTATGCGAATTTCGTACAGTCCGTGGCTCTTCGCCCCGGGACAGACGCATTTGCTCCGCCAGGTTGGTGCGGATGTACCTATAATTCTATCGAGATTGGTTGGGGATGCGGCCCTTCTGCATCCGGAATCGCAGTAGGTTCTGTGGGAACTTTCGGCTTTAATTCTCTCTGGGCGCCACTGCCCGTCCGTCTGGTTATCGGGCAAAACGACCCGAAGTATATAGAGCTTTCGTATGGTCTGGTTCCAGGGCCGGCTGTTGGTATACCTGAACCAGGGACTTGGGTTTCGGTGGGATCGGCGCTGCTCGGCTTGGCCTTGAAGCGAAGCTACTCTGTCGTCAAATCTCGATAACAGCAGCGAACTGGCCCAACCCCTCGAGCTGTACCTACGCAACCTCGGGCGGCACACTCTCACTTGGCTTCATTGAACCCCTTACAGCACCGGTAACCGGGATTCTTCCGATGGCCGCCGGTTCCGCGCCCTCTGTTCGCGGGCGACCGGGCGGGACATCGCGGGCGCCCCGGGGTGATTGAACGCCCGCTGCCCGTCGGCGCGAAAGGTAGCGCCACCGCAGTGGTGGAGTGCCCGGCATTTCCGCCTTTACCTTGTTTGCGTTGATCCGATATACGGTGTCCGCCACACGGTCAGACACCACCCGCACCGCCAACTGCCGATTCAATCGGGAGTCATGTGTTTCGTGCCCCGCCACCACTTTATCCCGCCGTGCACGGTTCAGTTGAAAGGCCAACATCAAGTCACGGTTGTTCAGACTCGTGTACTCTGCCTGCAGAAAACGACCCAGCGCGTGCTCTCAGCTACTTCAGCGAGTCCCAGGAAGACTCCATACGATTGAACACCATGGAATTGCTGGCTTCAGGATCTGGTTCCTTTACCGGAGTGGAGGTTCAAGTCCTCTCGCCCGCACCAACCCCCACCACCCCTCACACCGCTCGTCCTTCCCTCCTCACAAACGGCTGGAACAGCGTCTCGATGAATCTGTTTCCTTTGCGGGGAATCTCAGGACGATCGTTGAGCAGTATTTGAGCGAGCCTCGTGTAGCTCTTGCCCAGCGGAGTACCGGGATCGACGTGCGCGCCCTTTTCGGCGGACGCAGTGGCCAGTGCGTAGCTATTCGGAATGGTTAATTCGACGGGCAATCCCACCAGGTCGGCGATGCGGTCCTGCGTCATCGGGTCGCTGGAAACGTACCGGTTCAGCACCACGCGAATCTCCTTGCTCAGGCCCAGTCGTTTGAGCCGGTCCGCCTTGCGCATTGCGATATGAACGGAGGCCAGTTCCTGCGTGCAGACCAGGTAGACGCGCTTCGCTTCCGTCAGAACCTCGCTGGCCGCGGCATCCATCGGCCCGGGCAGGTCCACGCAAACCAGATCGTAAGCGCGGCGGGCGAATCCAAGTATTTCCCGCGTCGGGTGGGCATCGGTGCAAATCTCACCGTCAGCATCAGCAGGGAGGATGTCCAACTCGCCCCGCTGCGAGATAAGCTGCCCCCAAATGTCGGCATCCATCTTGTGGCTGTTCGTGAGCGCTTCCTGCAGAAAATGATCCGGACGCAGGCAGTTCAGAAATGCCTGAACCGGGGCATCACGGTCGAAGTCCGCCAGCAGCACCCGCTTCTTGGACGTTCGAGACGCTCGGAGTGCCGTGTGAGCGACGATCGTTGAGGCCCCGCTACCCGGCTTGCTGGGTAGGAATGCAAAAATGTCCCCGCCGCTGACCGGTTGCCGGGGTTTGCTGTGAAGCTTGTCCACAGACGTGGCGAGAATCTCCCGATACGCTTCCGTCGATGCGCCCGTCGGGAGGTAGTCTTGCACGCCCGCCCGCATGAGTGTCGAGAGAATCTTCACTTCCTCGGGGCAAATCGCCACGATTTCCATATTCGCGTCCTTGGCACGGACGACCTCGATGATCTCAAGGGCACGGGGCAAGTCCTCACAGTCAATCAGCAGAAGGTCCACTGCGTTGAGGCGAAGCATCCGCGTCACGACCTCGAGCTCGGGATACTGCGGCAGGCAATCAATCTCGCCGATGGAATCGAAAGTCGCGAGTTCACGGCAGCAGTGCTGGGTGGCCTCCGGATTCGACGAGATGATCGCGCAGTTGAATTTCGCGTTGTACATGGATCCCTCCTTCGCCAAATGACTGGCACTGTTTCAGAATGGGCCTCGCGTTCGCGCGGACCAAGAGGACAAAGGTTTCAAAAACGGGTAATCTGGCGTACCAGTAGATTGGATGAGATAGAGGTACTAAGACCGTACCCAGGTACTGGCGCCAGATTGCCGCGGCGCGCTGGCTTGCTGATCCGCGTACGCCGGCAACGGGCGGCCCATCCGCTACAATCACATCCATGCTCATTCCGCTCATGCTGGCCCTGCTTCAGGCCCCGGAGCCGCCCCGTGAACTGGCGCGCTCGGTCCTGAAGGAACTGATCGAGATCAACACGACGGATTCCGCCGGCGACAACACGGCGGCGGCCCAGGCCATGGCCCGGCGCTTTCTCGCCGCGGGTTTCCCCGCCGCCGATGTCGAAGTGGTGGTGCCTGGGCCGAAGAAGGGCAACGTAGTGGTGCGCCTGCGCGGCACTGGCGGCTCCCGGCCGGTGCTCTTCATCGCGCACCTCGATGTCGTCGAGGCGCTGCGTTCGGATTGGACCACCGATCCCTTCCAGCTCGTCGAGAACGACGGCTACTTCTACGGCCGCGGCACGCAGGACATCAAGGGCGAGGCCGCGCTGCTGGTGGCCAATTTCGTCCGGCTCAAACGAGAGGGCTTCCGGCCCGCGCGCGACCTCATCCTGGCGCTCACCGCCGACGAAGAGGGCGGCCGCGGTCCCAATGGAGTGGCCTGGCTGCTCGCCAACCGGCGTGCCCTGATCGACGCCGAATACTGCCTGAATGTGGATGCCGGCGGCGGGCAGGCCAAGGACGGGCGGCCCGTCCTCTACTCCGTGCAGGCCGCCGAGAAGGGCTATCTTTCCTTCCTCCTGAAGGCGAAAAATCCCGGCGGGCACAGCTCATTGCCGGTGCGCGAAAACGCAATCTATGCCCTTTCAGAGGCGCTGCTGCGGGTCCGCGAGCTCCAGTTCCCCGAAAATCTCAACGAGGTGACGCGCAACTACTTTGCCAAGTCGCCAGAGAAATCGTCCAACCCCGCCTACGAGAACGCGCAGCGGCGCACGACGTGCGTGGCAACCATGCTCACCGGCGGCCACGCCGATAACGCGCTGCCGCAGACGGCGGAGGCAACGGTCAACTGCCGCGTGCTGCCCGGCGAGACCCAGGCCGCTGTCCAGCAACGCTTGCAGCAGGCCGCGGGCGGCGGCATTGAGATTAGCGTGAAGATCCCGCTGGCGCCCAACCCGGCGTCGCCGTTGACGCCGGATCT
This sequence comes from Paludibaculum sp., assembly GCA_036504135.1. Taxonomy (GTDB): domain Bacteria; phylum Acidobacteriota; class Terriglobia; order Bryobacterales; family Bryobacteraceae; genus Paludibaculum. Next base: position 66,214 of record DASXVP010000011.1, on the reverse strand, counting down.
GGTGGCGCGCGTCGAGCGCGTAGTCCACGCGGCGTATCCCGCCCTGCCCGTGGTGCCGGTGATGGAAACCGGCGGCACGGACGGCAAGCCGCTGCGCGCGTCGGGCATCCCCACCTACGGCACGGCCCTGATGTTCTACGACATGGAGGACATCCGCGCCCACGGCCAGGACGAGCGCATCCGCGTCAGGAACTTCTACGACGGCCTGGAGTTCGGCTATCAGCTGATCCGCGAGATCGCGCGGCAGTAGCTACCGCCCCAGCGTGCGCGCCAGCTCCGCCTGCGCCAGCCGAAGGCCGAGTTGCGCCTCCAACTGCTGCGATTCCGCCTCGGCCAGCGCCGCCTCGGCCACCTTGCGGGCCAGCAGCGTGGTCACGCCCAGCTCCACCTGATCCGCGCCGATGCGCTGCGCCTCGCGCCGCACAGCCACGGCCCGCTCGGCCACGCGCACCACATCCTGGATCCGTTCCACCTTGCGGCGCGCCTTCTCCACGTCGATCGAGATCCGGTTGCGCAACCGCCGCAGGTTCTCCTCCGCCTGCTCCATCTGGAGCTCTCGCTCGCTCACCTGCGCGGCGCGCTTGCCCCAATCGAAGATGTTCCACGTCATCTTCGCACCAAAAGAGCCGTTGCTGCTGGGAAAGAAGGGCACCCCGCTCTGGAACGCGTACGCGCCAAAGACGCCGATCTCCGGCAGAAAGTCCGCCCGCGCCGCGCCCACGCCGTGGCGCGCCTTCACCACCGTCTCCTGCGCCGCCTGCACCTCCGGATTGCGCTGCAACGCCTCGGCCGTCAGGGCGGGCAGCGCGTTCAGCTCCACCATTGGCGAATCGGGCGGGATCAGTTCCAGCACCGTCTCCAGCGGCAGGCCGAGCAAATCGTTCAACTCCGTGCGCACATCCGCCACCTGCATCTCGGCCGTCAGCACCGCGTTCTGCGCCTCCAGCATGCGCGCCTCGCCCTCCAGCGCCTTGATCTCCAGCGCCGCACCGGTCTCCACGGCATCGCGCGATTCCCGCCGCGCCTCTTCCGCGGCGGCCAGTTTGCGCTGCGCGGCGGCGATGCGGCGCTCCAGGATCAGCACGCCGAAAAACGCCTCCTGCGCCTTCAGCCCGATCTCGTTCTCAGCCCGCCGCCGGTCCTGCTCCGCGATGCGGATGTCGGCCTCGGCCACACGCGTGCCCGCACCGATCTTCACCAATTGCGTTAAAGGCTGGGCGATGGTAGTCATCACCAGGCCCAGCGTGCGGTCACCCTGGATCAGCTTCAGATCCTCGCCGGGCAGCGGCCCCAAGGGAGGGATATTGCCGAGGTAGCCGCGCGGGATCATGACGTTTTGCAGCGATCCGTTGTAAGCCACATACGAGTCGTTGGTAATGCCCGGCAAACGATTGGCCCGCACGCCGTCGCGCCGTTTTTCGTTTTCCCGCACCTTGAGCTGCGCCAGTTTGACGATGGAATTCTGCTTGCGCGCCAGCGCCACGGCGTCATCCAGCGTCATGCGCCGGGCTTCGGCCGCCTGGGCGGAGCCAGCCAGCAGCAGGCAGAGCAGCGCCACAACAACCGTGGCCGGCTGCCGCCGCGCGCCGCGGCTCTCGCTCACCACATACAGCACCGGCACCACAATCAGCGTGAAGAACATCGAGACAATCAGCCCCACGGCCAGCACGCTCGCCAGCGGCGACCACAGGCTGGAGCCCGAAACGATCATCGGCGTCACGCCCACCGCTGCGGCCGCTGTCGTCAGGAATATGGGCCGCAGCCTCCGCTCGCCCGCCTCCAGCGCCGCCGCCTCCAGTTCGACGCCCGCGTGGCGGCGCTCGTTGATGTATTCGACGAGGATGATGGCGTTGCGCACCACCACGCCGGAGAGACTGATGAGCCCCATGAACGCGGTAAAGCTGAATGGGTTGCCGGTCACCAGCAGGCCGAGCACGGCCCCCGGCACGGCCAGTGGAATCGACATCATGATCACCAACGTTTGCGCAGGCGATCGGAACTGGAACAGCAGGATCAGGAAGATCGCCACCATGCTGATGGCCATCACGATCTTCATTTCGCCGAAGGTCTCCATCTGGCCCTCCAACTCGCCGCCATATTCGATCCGATAGCCCGCCGGCAGAGTTAATGCGTCAATCTTCGGGCGCGCCGCGGCCAGCACCTTCGATGGCAGGTCGTGCTCGCCGGAGATCGCCAGCACAGTCAGCGTGCGCACTCCGTTGCGATGCAGGATGCGGCTGGCGCGCCACTCCGGCTCCACCGTCGCCACAGAGCGCAACGGGACTCGCGCGCCGGTGAGCGAACTGACGACATAGGAATCCGAGACGTTCTCGAAGCTCCGCCGGTACCCTTCGTCCAGCCGCAGCACCACGGGCACGTCCCGGTCGCCCTCCCAGAACGTCGTCACCGGCATCCCGCTGAAGCCGCCGGCGAGTTGCATCGCGATCGTCGAGTTACTCAGCCCCAAACGATTCGCCACCTCCTCATCGACGTGCACGCCCAGGTCCCATGAGTCCTCGCGGAAGTCGTGATAGGCGTATTCGGCGCCGCGTGTCGTGCGCAGAATCTCCTGCACCTGCGCGCCCAGCTCCTTGAGCCGCGCCAGATCCTCCGGCCCGTCGTGCGAGGAGATGATGCGCGCCTCGATTGGCGCATGCATCGGCGTACCCTGCTCCAGCTCCCGGACAATCACCGTGGCCTCCGGCGCGATGGAGCGCAGCTCGCCCCGCAGCTTGTAGACAAACGCCGCGGTGGGCTTCTCTTCTTTCGTGTTGACCAGCAACTGCGCGTAGTTCTTCGTCGGGAACTCCGGGTCCACGTTGTAGTAGAAGCGCGGCGCGGATTCGCCCACAAACGTCGAGAGATCCTTCACCAGCGGCTGCGCCCGTAGAAACTTCTCCACGCGCCTTGCGGCCGCGTCCGTGGCATCCAGCCGCGCGCCCTCGGGCAGCCACAGATGCACCACAAACTGGGCCCGCTCCGCCGTCGGGAAGAAGCGCTCCGGCACGGCCTTCACCAGCAGGATCACGCCGATCACAAACGCCAGCGCTCCACCCACCAGCGTAAGCCCCTTGTGCCGCATGGCCACCACAATCGTCGAGTTGTAGCCCGACTGCATGGTGTCCAGCACGCTGAATTTCTTCTTCGCCGGCGCCTCGCTCTCATCGTGAGAGCGCAGCCCCTTCCGGATGAAGAAGCGGCAGAGCCACGGCGTCAGCAGCATCGCCACCACAAAGGAGCACGTCAGAGCCACGGTGACAGCGATGGGCAGCGCCTGGATAAACTCGCCCACCACGCCGCTGATCATCAGCATCGGCAGGAAGGCCGCGATGATGGTGGCCGTCGCTGTCAGCACCGGCACCACCAGCTCGGTGGCGCAGCGCCACGCCGCCGTGTCGCGCGGGATGCCCTGATCCAGCAGCTCCACATAGTTGTCGGCAATCACGATGGCGTCGTCCACCACCATGCCCAGCACCACGATCAATGCGGCGATCGAGACCTGATGCAGCTCCACGCGCAGCATGTTCAGCACGGCGAACGTAGCCGCCACCGTCACCGGAATCGCCAGCGACGCAATCAGCGCCACGCGGAAAGGTAGCAGCAGCAGCGTCACCAGAATCACGGAGAGGATGGCGATGCCGAACTCGCGGATGAAGTGGCTGATGCGATCCTCCACCACGGCCGGCTGATCGGCCACGATATCCACCTGCAGATCGGGCGGCAAAGACTGGCGCACCGTTTGCAGTTTTGCTCGCAATTCGTTGCCGAAATCGACAATATTGTTGCCTTCCAGCATCTCCACGGACACCATCAGCGCGGGTTGGCCGTTGTACCGGCAGAGCGTCCGCGGCTCGCCATCCACACGCTTCACGTCGGCCAGGTCGCCCAGATAAACCGGCTGGCCGGTGCTGGACATGTCGATCATCACGCGCCGGATCTCGTCCTCGCTTTGAAAGAGGCCGGATGTTTTCATTGGCACGCTGCCGGCCTGCGTGTCGAGCTCTCCTCCAAACTGCACCACGTTGCGCCCGCGCAGCGCCTGGATCACCGTCAGCGGCGAGAGGGCATACTGCGCCACGCGCTCCATTGAGCTGGTGATGCGAATCTCTTCCTTTTGCTCGCCGATCCGCGCGATCTTGGCGACGGCGCGCGAAGTGCGGAATACGTCCTCGATGCGCTGCGCATAGGTCTTCAACTGCTGGTAATCGTAGCTGCCGCCATGCAGCGCAATCAGCATCGCCACGGTGTCGCCAAAGTCGTCCCGCACGGCCGGGCCCTGCACGCCGTCCGGCAGCGATGTCAGCTTCAGCTCAATCATGGCGTGGCGCAGCTTGGACCAGAAGAGATCGGGCTGCTGGATGTGATCTTCCAGCTCCACGTTGATCACGGCCACGTTGTTGCGGCTGGTGGACCACGTCTTGCCCTTGCGCACTTCAGAGAAACGGAACAGGCGCTCCTCGATCTTACGAGTGACCTGCTTTTCCACCTGCTCGGCCGTGGCGCCCGGGTAGAGAGCCACCACCAGCCCGGTGCGGATGGTGATCTTCGGGTCTTCCCGCCGCGGCATAGTCAGCAGCGCGTACACGCCGGAAAGGAACACCGCCGCCGTCAGCAACAGCGTCACCTGCGGGAAATGCAGGGCTGCCTTCACCGGATTCATTGCGCGCTCCCCACCTGCACCAGCGCGCCCTCGCGCAGTTTCTGCTGGCCGGCAATGACGATCTGATCGTTCGCCGTGATGCCGTCTGTGATTTCGATCTCAGTGCCGGTCGCTCGGCCGGTCTGCACACGGCGCGCGAACACCCTCTGTTTATCCGGATAGTAGACGTAGAGGAGCAGCGCGCCTTGCGGATCGCGCACAATGGCCTCGCCCGGCACGGTGATCACCTTCTGCCGCGTATCCCCCTGGATCTCAGCCTCGGCGATCATGCCGGCGCGTAGCAGCAGCCCCGGATTCGGTACGAGCAACCGCACGGCGAAGGTGCGCGATTGCGGCTCGGCCGCATAGCCCAGCAGTTCTACCCGCCCCGCAAACTCCTTTCCGCCCATCGACGGAATCAGCACACGGGCGGGTTGGCCGGTCTTGACCTTGGAAATCTCCATCTCCGGGACCCCCACCTTCACGCGGACCGGGTTCAGGTCGATGATTGCCACCACCGGGTAGCCGGCGGCGATCATCTCGCCCGAGGCGTGCAGGCGGCGCGCGATGACCCCAGTGATGGGCGACACCAGGCGCGTATCGGCCACGCGCTTCTGGCTGAGCCGCACACCGGAATCAGCCTGCCTTGATTTCGCCTGCGCCGCCGCGATGTCTTCCTTGCGCGCACCCTCCCGCGCCTCGGAAAAGCGCTCCCCGGCCACCTTCCATTGCGCCTCAATCTTGCGGAAGTCGTTGGGCGCCAGACTTTTGCGCTCGTAGAGAGTCTTCATGCGGCGGTACTCGTCGTCGGCCTGCTCAAAGGCGGCCTTGGCCTGGGCTAGATCCTGCACCCTGGCGCCGGCGCCGGCCTTGTCGGAAAGCGCCCTGGCGGCGGAGGCCTCGGCCACGGCGGCGTCCGCGCCGATCTGGTAATCCGTGGCGTCGAGCTCGGCGATCAACTGCCCGGCCTGCACCTGCTGGCCCTCTTCCACATGCACGCGGCGGATCCGCCCGGCGAGTTGAAAGCCCAGTTCCACCGATTCGCGCGCCTCCACGTTGCCGCCAACATGAATCGTCGCCTGGCGCTCCACCGTCGCCGGCTGCCGCACTCGGACCGGCACCGGCTGCTCCTTCGCCGCGGTCTCGGGCTTGCCGCCACAACCGGCCAGCAACAGCAGCGCGCCGGCGCAAGGAATGAGGGAAGTTAAGTTAGGCATAGGATGGGATCCTGAGACAGGATGCTCAGGTCCCATTCTACGATTTACGGTAGTTCACTCAATAGTCTGGAAATATCATCAGGCGAGATGTAGAAGTGCGGCGAGATCCGCACCCACCCCTGGCGCGGCGCGGTCATGATGCCGCGGGCCTTCAGATGGGCATGAGTCACGCGGGCATCCGTACCCGCCTTGCGGATGCACACGATGCCGGCGCCCGTCGCCGGTGTGCGCTCCATCATCACTTCATAGCCTCGCGCCCGAGCGCCATCGGCAATCAGGTCGCCCAGATGCTGGACGTGCGGAGCGATGTTCTCAACGCCTACTTCCAGAATCAGTTCGGTGGACGCGCGCAGCCCGAAACAGCCCACCGTATTGAGCGTGCCGCACTCGTAGCGCCCCGCATCCCGGCGCACCGCCATGTCGCGCGACGAATAATCGACGAAGCCCGCCACCGTGGTCCAGCCAAACTCCATCGGCTCAATGCGATCCTGCCAGTCCTGCTGAACGTACAGTACGCCGCAACCCTCCGGCCCCAGAAGCCATTTGTGTCCGTCAGCGGCCAGCGCCTGGATGTTCATGGCGCGCACATCGAGGGGAAATGCACCCATGCCCTGGATCGCGTCCACGAAGAAGAACACCCCATGCCGCCGGCAGATCTCGCCAATGGCAGTGAGGTCGGCCCGGTAGCCCGAAAGATATTGGACAAAGCTGATGGCGAGGAGCTTGGCGCCGCGGGCGGCCTGCTCGATGGTCTCCAGGGAGTCGAGGTAAGAGAGCCATTCGACACGGACCCCCTTCCATTCCTCTAACTTCTTCCAGATGTAATAGTTAGCGGGAAACTCCTCGCGAAAAGCCACGATCTTGTCGCCCGGCTGCCAGGCCAACCCCAGCGCCACCGTAGCGATGCCTTCACTCGTGTTCTTCACCATCGCGATCTCGCCCGGCTCGGCGTGGATCAGCTTGCCCATCGCGGCGCGAAGACCGTCATAGGATTCCAGCCACTTGTCGTAGTGGAGCGATCCGTTGTGCAGCGCGTCGTCAGCCAGCCATTTCATCGCCTCCGCGGCGCGGCGCGCCAGCGGAGCGACGGCGGCATGATTGAGATAAAGGAGGTTGTCGGTCACCGGAAACTCCGGCCGGTACGTCCGCCAGATTTCCTGCACCGTTGAATCGTTGTAACCCATCTCCTCTACTGTACGTTAGTCTGAATAGGGGACTGACCATGACCAGCAAGCTCACCCGCATACTCCTAGCCGCATCCTTAACACTCGCTGTGCCCTCCGTCTGGGCCGGCGACAAGAACAAAAAGAAGGATCCGGATGCGATCGGCGACCGAGACGTCGGCAAGGGCGTCAACATGTACTCCATCGAGAAAGAGATCGCCATGGGCAAGCAGTATGCCATGGAGATTGAGCGGCAGGCCAAGATCGTAGACGACCCCACCATCGCCGAATACGTCAATCGCGTAGGCCAGAACCTCGTCCGCAACTCCGATTGCAAAGTCCCGGTCACCATTAAGGTGATAGACACCGACGAGCCGAACGCCATGGCGCTGCCCGGCGGCTTCTTCTTCGTGAACACAGGGCTGATTACGCTGGCCGAAAATGAGAGCGAGATCGCGGGCGTCATGGGCCACGAGATCGCGCACATCGCGGCCCGCCACGGCACCAAGCAGGCCACCCGCGGCCAGATCGTCAACCTGGCGACCATCCCGCTGATCTTCATGGGCGGCTGGACCGGCTACGGCATCCGTCAGGCGGTATCGGTGCTGATCCCGGTCGGGTTTCTGGCCTTCTCCCGCGCCTTTGAATCCGAGGCCGATCTGCTCGGTTTGCAGTATATGTACAAAGCGGGCTACGATCCCAACGGGTTCGTGGACTTCTTCGAGCGCCTGGAATCGATGGAAAAACGAAAGCCCGGCACCATCGGCAAGGTTTTCCGCAGCCATCCTCCCACGGGTGACCGCATCATCACCGCGCAGAAGAACATTTCCGACCTGTTGAAGGAAAAGCCCGAGTATGTGATTACCACCTCGGAGTTTGAGGACGTGAAGGACCGCCTGCTGGCAGTGAATAACCGCCGCAAAGTGGGCGCCACGCCCGAGGATGCCAACCGGCCGCGCCTGAAGAAGGCGCCGGGCGGCCAATCCGGCCCGCTCGATGGCGACGACCAGGAAAAGAAGCCCAAGGAAGAGTCCGACGAGCGGCCCACCTTGAAGCGCCGCAACTAGAGCGCTTTCACCATTGTTGTCGACCACCGCTCGCTTACGCGCGCGGCTCGGAACCGAGCCACGACCGTCAGGGAGTGGACCACGAAATTCCCGAAGACGCTCTAAGGCATCACAACACCCAAGCAGAATCGCGCCGGGTCCCCACGAGCCCGGCGCTTTCTCTTTAGGAGTGGCATCCTATGGGGTGACATGATTCAAACCGGATTGCAGGAAAAAGTTGTCGTCGTCACCGGCGCGGCCGCCGGTATCGGCCGCGCCACCGCGCTACGTTTCGCCGAGGAAGGCTGCCACGTAGCCTCCTGGGATGTCTCGCCCATCGACCCAGTCGAGTCCCCCGCCGGCATCGGCGGCCTCGCCCAGCATGTCGACGTCACCAGCACCGCCTCCATCCAGGCCGCCGTCGACGAGGTGGTGGCCCGCTGGGGCCGCATCGACGTCCTCGTCAACAACGCCGGCATCCTGCGCGACGGCCAGCTACTGAAGTACAAGGATGGCGCGCTGCTCGGCACAATGCCCGACGATGCCTTCGACGCCGTCATCAACGTCAACCTCAAGGGTGTCTTCCTCTGCACTCGAGCTGTCGCCCCGCACATGGTGGCCGCGGGCGGCGGAGTGATCCTCAACGCCTCCTCTGTCGTGGGGCTGTATGGCAACTTCGGCCAGACCAACTATGTCGCCACCAAATTCGGCGTCATCGGCATGACCAAAACCTGGGCCCGCGAACTAGGCAAATACGGCATCCGCGTCAACGCCGTCGCGCCCGGCTTCATCGCCACGGATATGGTGAAGGCCATGCCGGAGAAGATCCTTGCCGGAATGGTGGCCCGCACACCGCTCGGCCGCGCCGGCCAGCCCGCCGACATCGCCAATGCCTATCTCTGGCTGGCCTCCGATGGCGCATCGTTCATCACAGGCGCCGTGCTGTCTGTGGACGGCGGCGTGGTCACCGGGACGTAAAGCAATGAAGAAGATCTACATCGCCGCCTATCATCAGTCAAAATTTGGAAAGCTGTTGGGCCTCACCGCGCCGCAGATCATCGCCCGCGCCGTGACCGAGTGTTGCGCGGAGATCCACGTGCCCGCCTCGGCCCTGGACGTCGGCTCAGTGGCCGCCGCCTGCAACTTCAGTCTGAACCAGCAGGGCCTCCTCGCCGGCCTCATGGCCATGGTCCCCGGCCTCGAAGCCAAACCCATCGAGGCCGTCGAAAACGCCTGCGCCTCCGGCGGCCAGGCCGTCCTCTCCGTCATCCACAAACTGCTGGCGGGCGAGGGAGAAACCGGCATCGCCGCCGGCTATGAAAAGATGCGTGACGCCGAGGGCAGAATGGACGGCAAGCTCATCGGCGAAGTACTGGGCTACTTCTCCCACCCCGACGACCGCGCCGGCAAGACGTTCGTCTTCCCTCACATCTTCGCCGAGGTCATGCAGGCCTACCAGCAGGAGCACGGCGTTGCCGAATCCGATCTCGCGCAGATCGCAGTCCAGGAGTACGCCAACGCCCAATGGAACCCTTGGGCGCAGATGAGCAAGGTGCAGATCACCCTCGATCAGGCCATGACCATCGGCGGCATCAACCGCTACGTCGTGGATGGCCTGCCGCTGAAAACCTACGATTGCTCCCAGATCACAGACGGCTACGCGGCGCTGATCCTGGCCACGGAAGAGGGACTCGCACGCCTCGGCCTGCGCCCGCAGGATTGCGTGGAGATCGCCGGCTGGGGCCAGGCCACCGATCCGCTCGGTACCTCCGGCCGCGACGTCCTGCGCCCCGCCGGCGCGCGCCGCGCCATGGCCAAAGCCTACGCGATGGCGGGCCTGGCGCCGGCCGATATCAACGTGGCGGAGGTGCATGATTGCTTCACCGTCATGGGCGCCATCGGCACGGAGCTCATCGGCAAGGCCCAAACCGGCGCGGGCGCCCGCTACTGGGTGGAGGGCAAGGCGGCACCGGATGGCGAGTGCGGCATCAACACCTCCGGCGGCCTCATCGCCAAAGGCCATCCCATCGGCGCCACCGGCATCGCCATGATCGGCTGGAGCGCTCTCCAGCTTCTGGGCAAGGCGCCCAACGAGCTTCAGGTGAAGGATCCGCGCGCCGCTGCCACATTCAACATCGGCGGCCCCATCTGCGCCTCCGTCTGCACCGTGCTCACTGCTTATCGAAAACCAGCTTGATCTTGAAATCGCCCTGCGTGGTCTTAATCTCCCGCTCCATCGTCATCGTCTTGCCATCCGCCGTGTAGGTGATGCGGTCAAACTGCCGGATCAGGCCCTCCGGCGTGGCGATGCGATATTCGCCCAGCATCGCGTCGTCCGTTATGCGGTGCGTGCTGCGCATGACAGCCCCGCCCGGCAACGGATTCACCGCCTCTTTACCATCGCTGCGGAACTTCAGCAGCAGGTCGCCGCCCTCGGTGGTCTGCAGCACCTCAAACTCCGCACCCTTACTCGTTACCTTCATCGTCATCTGCGGCGCCTGCCGCTCGCCTGTGTCGGATTTGCCGGAGTTCAGCTTCCAGGTGCCGTCGTGGTTCTGCGCCGCAAAGCCAGGGAACAGCAGAAGCGATAGCAGAACAGATGCGGTCTTCATGATGCGCCCCTTTCCGTGAGTAGTTTACTGCTTACTCAACTGGGACTACGAGTACCAGGGCGCGAATGTTCACTGCCGGTCAAATACCAGCTTCTGTTTGAAGCTCCCTTGCGTAGTCTTCACTTCGCGCTCGGTGGTGAGCGTCTTGCCATCGGCCGAGACCACGATCTTGTCGGACTGCGTGATCTCCATCTGGTTCGTGATGATCCGGTACTCGGCGTACACCGCACCATTCTCCACGCGGTGCTTTCCTCTCATCTCCACGCCGCCCGGCAGTTGGTTTACCACCTCCGTGCCGTCGCTGCGAAACTTCAGCAGCATCTCGCCGCCATCGATCGTCTGCAGGCCCTCGAACTCGGGCCCGTTGGTTGTCACCTTGATACTGAGGGAGGCGGGCAGATCACGCGGCCCGCCGTCCGATTTGGCCGCGTTCAGCTTCCAGGTGCCGTCCATGAATGAGGTTGGGCCCTTCTCCGCCGCCTCCAGCGTGGTGCAGAGGAGCAAAGCCAGTAGATAGAATTGTCGGGATTGGGATTGCATAGTGTTGGACCGTCGCAGAGTAGACGGAGTTTCAGACCTCTTTGTTCCGGAGAACCGCATTGCTGACATTATTGCTCCTGGCCTGGGCCGCCGCCACACCGTCCGAGACGGCTGCGGAGATCGACGCCAACGCCAGCGCCTTGCGCCCCGCGCTCGAACGCTACGCCGCCGATGAGGCGGTGCTCAAGCGCAAGTACCCGGAAATCCTCGGCCCGGAGCGGCGCGAGCGCATGCGCGCCTTCTATACCGAGTGGGCTGCCAGGATCGAGAAAATCCCGTTCACGAACCTCAACGCCGAGGGCCGCATCGATTGGGTCCTCTTCCACAATCAACTCGGCAAAGAGCTGCGCTCCCTGACACTGGCGGACCAGGCCGAGGCCGCCACCACCGCGTTCGTGCCCTTCCGCCATGCCATCCGCACACTCGAATCCAGCCGCGCCAAAATGCTGGTGGTGGATCCGGAGAAATCCGCCGCTACCCTCCACGCGCTGGCACGCCAGGTGAAGGCTCTGGATCGAAGCAAGCCGTCCAATCAGGCATCGGCCGAAGTGGAGTTGCTCCGCGCCGCGCTGAAGCGCTGGTTCAACTATTACATCGGCTACGACCCGCTCTTCACCTGGTGGGCCGCCGAGCCGTACAAAGCCGCCGACTCCGAGCTCGCCAAATACGCCGAAGCGCTCAAGCAGAAAGAGGGCGGAGGCATCCGTGTGGGCCGCGAGCGCCTGCTCAGCGAACTCCAGGCCGAGATGATCCCCTACACGCCGGAAGAGCTCGTCGCCCTCGCCAATAAGGAATTCGCCTGGTGCACGGACGAGATGAAAAAGGCCTCGCGAGAGATGGGTTTCGGCGACAACTGGCGGCAGGCGCTGGAGAAGGTGAAGACCCTCCACGTCCCGCCCGGCCAGCAGCCAGAGATGATCCGCAGGCTCGCCCGCGAGGCTGAGGAGTGGGTGGAATCTCGCGGCCTGGTCTCCGTGCCGCCGCTGGCGAAAGAGGTCTGGCGCATGGAGATGATGACGCCCGAGCGCCAGCTCATCAATCCCTTCTTCACCGGCGGCGAGGTGATCAGCGTCTCCTATCCCACCGCCGAAATGACCCAGGAGCAAAAGCTCATGTCCATGCGCGGCAACAACGAGCACTTCGCCCGCGCCACCGTGCATCATGAGCTGATCCCCGGCCACCACCTTCAGATGTTCATGAACCAGCGCTACCGCACGTGGCGGCGGCCGTTTTCCACGCCCTTTTCGCTGGAGGGCTGGGCGCTCTATTGGGAGCTGGTCCTGTGGGACAAGGGCTTCGCTCGCTCGCCCGAAGATCGGGTCGGCATGCTCTTCTGGCACATGCACCGCTGCGCCCGCATCATCTTTTCGCTCAGCTTCCATCTCGGCACCATGACGCAGAAAGAGTGCGTGGACATGCTGGTGGAGCGTGTCGGCCACGAGCGCGACAACGCGGAGGCAGAGGTCCGCCGCTCGTTCGAAAGCCCCTCCTACGGCCCGCTCTATCAGGCCGCCTACCTGCTCGGCGGCCTGCAACTCCGCAGCCTCCGCCGCGAGCTCGTCGACACCGGCAAGATGACCGAGCGCGACTTTCACGATCGCATCCTCCGCGAAAATCAGATCCCCGTGGAGATGATGCGCGCCGCCCTGCGCGGCGATATCGTGGAGAAGAGTTTTCAAACCTCCTGGAAGTTTTATGAATAGACGCGAATTCATAATGGCCGCCATGATGGCGCCCGCCGGCGCCGGTCCCGTAAAGCTGGAGCCGCTCCCACTGGGCCGTGTGCGCCTCAGGCCCGGACCCTTCCTCGACGCCGCAATTGCCAACCGCAAGTACATGGCGTCGCTGCCCGCCGATCGCCTCCTCCACACCTTTCGCATCACCGCCGGCCTACCCACCTCCGCCGCCCCGCTCGGCGGCTGGGAAGCGCCGGTCAACGAGCTCCGCGGCCACTTCACCGGCCACTACCTTTCCGCCTGCGCGCTGCGCTGGTCGGCCTTCGGTGACGACGAGATGAAGGCTCGCGCTGGGCAATTGGTGGCCGAACTGGCAAAGTGCCAGAAAGCGCTCGGCGGCCTGTACCTCAGCGCATTTCCCGAAGAGTTCTTCGACCGTCTCCGCGCCGGCCAGAACGTCTGGGCGCCTTTCTACACGCTCCACAAGATCATGGCCGGCCTGCTGGACGTGCATCAGTTGTGCGGCAATGAGCAGGCTCTCGCCGTCCTACAAGGCATGGCCCAGTGGACCTCGCGCTGGACCCAGCCTCTGGGCGACGCGCACATGGCCCGCGTGCTGGAGCGCGAGTACGGCGGCATGAATGATGTGCTCTACAACCTCTACGGCCTGACCAAATCTGAAGCCCTGATGGAGACCGCCGCCCGCTTCGATCACCAGCGCGTTTTCAAGCCTCTCGCCGAGGGCCGCGACGAACTGAAGGGCCTCCACGCCAACACCATGATCCCCAAGATCATCGGCGCCGCCCGCCGCTACGAGTTCACCGGCGAGCGCCGCATGCGCAACATCGCCGAGACGTTCTGGCGCACCGTCACCAGCCATCGCTGCTACTGCACCGGCGGCACCAGCAACGGCGAGAGCTGGGCGACGGATCCCGGCCATCTTTCCAAAGAGCTCAGCGGCTATACGCAGGAGTGCTGCTGCACGTACAACATGCTCAAGCTCTCCCGCCAGGTCTACGGCTGGACCGGCGACCCGCGCTGCATGGATTACTACGAGCGCGCGCTGGTCAACGGCATCCTCGGCACCATCCATCCTGACGACGGTATGACAGTCTATTACGTGCCACTGCAATCCGGCTACTGGAAGCTCTTCGGCCTGCCCACAGAGGCCTTCTGGTGCTGCACCGGCTCGGGCACGGAGTCGTTCTCCAAACTCGCCGACACCATCTACTGGCGCGACGGCGACGGCCTGCGCGTCAACCTCTATGTCGCCTCCGAGCTCGATTGGACCGAGAAGAAGATCCGCGTTGTCATGGACACGCGCTTCCCGGAGGAAGAAACCGCGCGCCTCACCATCCAAGGCTCGGCCCGCTTCACGCTGAAGCTCCGCATCCCCGAATGGACTCAGCCGGGCGGCTGGGTGAAGGTCAACGGCAATCCTGTCGATGCCTTTGCTGATCCGGGCGGCGCCATCATCCTGGACCGCGATTGGAAGGACGCCGAAACGGTAGAGCTCCGTCTGCCCATGGGCAGTTGGCAGTGGCGCATGCCCGACGACGAATCGCTGCGCGCTCAGATGAAAGGCCCGCTGGTGATGGCCGCCGATCTCGGCCAGGAAAAGACGCGCGCCACGCCTACCAGGCCCCGCTCCATTCCTGAGTATCAATCCGAGCCCGTGAAGCCGCCGGCCACGCCCGACGGCCTCACGATGAAGCCCCTCTATCAAATGATCGACCGCCGCTACGCGACATACTGGAAGCACTCATGAGACGCGAAGTACACGTAGTGGATTCACATACCGGCGGCGAGCCCACTCGCGTCGTCCTGGCCGGCGGACCCGACCTGGGCCGCGGCACCATGGCCGAGCGCCTCGCCGTCTTCCGCCGCGATCACGATCACTTCCGCAGCGCCGTCGTCAACGAGCCGCGCGGCAATGATGCCATGGTGGGCGCGCTGCTCTGCGATCCCGTGGACCCCGAGTGCGCGGCGGGCGTCATCTTTTTCAACAACGTCGGCTACCTCGGCATGTGCGGCCACGGCACCATCGGCCTGGTCGCCACGCTCGGCTATCTGCAGCGCATTTGCCCCGGCGTCGTCCGAGTCGAGACGCCCGTCGGTGAGGTCAGCGCGGAACTGCACGAATCCGGCGAGGTCACCGTCGCCAACGTGCCATCCTACCGGCTGGCCCACGATATGCCCGTCCAGGTCGAAGGCTTCGGCACGGTGCGCGGCGACGTCGCCTGGGGCGGCAACTGGTTCTTCCTCGTAAAGGACTCCCCCTGGCCGTTGGAACTTCGCAATCTCGAGCAGCTCACGGATTATACGTGGCGCATCCGCCAGGCTCTTACCGCCCAGCAAGTCACAGGCGCCGATGGCGCCGAGATCGATCATGTCGAGCTTTTCGGCCCCGCGCACGGCGAAGCAGACAGCCGCAATTTTGTTTTATGCCCCGGCAAGGCCTACGATCGCTCGCCGTGCGGCACCGGCACCAGCGCCAAGCTGGCCTGTCTCCACGCCGATGGCAAGCTCGCCGAGGGCCAGGTGTGGCGCCAGGAGAGCATCGTCGGCAGCGTCTTCGCCGGCAGCGTCGTCGTCCGCGAGGGCGTGGTCTCGCCGCGCATCCGCGGCAGCGCCTTCGTCAACGCCGAGGCCCGCCTGGTCTTCGATGAGCGCGATCCCTTCTGCTGGGGGATCCGCGGGTGAGCGCTGCCCCGGACGTTGCGATTGTCGGCGGCGGCATTGTCGGCGCGGCGTGCGCGCTGGAATGTAGCCGCGCCGGCCTCAGCGTCGAAGTCTACGAGCAGTCCATCGTCGGCGGCGGCGCCACGGCGTCCGGCATGGGCCACGTCGTCGTGATGGACGATAGCGAGGCGCAATTCGCGCTCACCCACTACTCCTCCAGTCTCTGGCGCGAGTTGGCGGCAGACCTGCCCGCCGCCGCCGAGTACCTGCCCTGCGGCACTCTCTGGGTGGCGGCCGACGATGAGGAGATGGCCGAGGTTCATCGCAAGCAGGCCTTCTACCAGGCGCGCGGCGTGAATGTGGAGGTGCTCGATGCACGGCAAGTCGCCAAAGCCGAGCCGCACCTTCGCCCCGGCTTCGCCGGCGGATTGCTGGTCCCCGGCGACTGCGTCGTCTACCCGCCCGTCGTCGCGCAATGGCTGCTGGATCAGGCCGGCGTCACCATCCATCATCAACAGGTCCGCGCGCTGGCCGATGTCCCCGCCGGCATCGTCGTCAACGCTATGGGTGCGAAGTCGGCGCGCCTCTCGCCCGGCATCCCCGTAGCGCCGCGCAAGGGCCACCTCGTCATCACCGATCGCCACCCCGGCTTCGTGCGCCATCAACTGATCGAGCTCGGCTATCTGAAGAGCGCCCACTCGGCCAGCGGCGACTCGGTCGCCTTCAACGTGCAACCTCGCAAAACCGGCCAGGTCCTCATCGGCTCCTCCCGCCAGTACGGCGCGGAGCATAAGGAGATCGATCGCGAGATCCTCACCCGCATGCTCCGCCGCGCCGCCGAATACATGCCCGGCATCGGCGCCCTCACCGCCATCCGCACCTGGACTGGCTTCCGCGCCTCCACGCCCGATAAGCTCCCGCTGATCGGCCCCTGGCACGGCCGTGAGTGGCTCGCCACCGGCCACGAGGGCCTCGGCATCTCAACGTCGCTCGGCACCGGCCGCCTGCTCGCCGATCTCATCACCGGCCGCACGCCACCCATCCCGGCCGAGCCCTATCTGCCAGCGAGGTGCCGCCCATGACGATCTATCTCGATGGAAGAACACTCACTGTCGAGCGCGGCGCCACCGTCGCCGCCGCCATGCTGAACGCCGGCGTCAGCGTCTTTCGCGAATCCGTCTCCGGCGAGCCCCGAGCGCCGCTCTGCGGCATGGGCGTCTGCTATGAGTGCATGGTCACCATCGACGGCGAGCGCGAGCTCAGCTGCCAGACCCTCTGCCAAGAGGGCATGAGGATCTCCACCCGATGACCGGCTTCGATCTCATCGTCGTTGGCGCCGGACCCGCCGGCATCGCCGCCGCCTGCCGCGCCGCCGAAACAGGAGCCAAGGTTCTTGTTCTGGACAACAATCCCTCCGCCGGCGGCCAGATCTGGCGCAACGACGTGCCGCCCAAGTGGGCCGCGTGGCTGAGCCACGTCGAGTTCCGCGGCGGCTGCGCCGTCATCGATGACAGCCTCCTTGCCCATGGCGTCCCCATCGTCCTCGCCACCGGCGCCCGCGAGCTCTACCTGCCCTTCCCCGGCTGGACTCTGCCCGGCGTCACCGGAGCCGGCGGCCTGCAAGCCCTCGTCAAGAGCGGCTTCGACGTGCGCGGCAAGCGCGCCGTCCTGGCCGGTACCGGACCACTGCTCCTCGCCGTCGCCTCGCTCCTCCGCAAGCGCGGCGCCTCCGTCACCTGCATCGCCGAGCAGGCCCCCCGCCCTGCCCTACTGCGCTTCGCCGCAGCCATGTGGCAATACCCATCGAAGCTCGCGCAGGGCATCGAGCTCGGCGCATCCCTCCTCGGCGTACCCTTCTTCCCGGGAACCTGGGTGCAAGAGGCGTTCGGCCGCAAGCGAGTCGAACGAGTCCGCCTGAACGGCTTCGAGCAGGATTGCGACCTGCTCGCCGTCGGCTACGGCCTGGTCCCGAATACGGAGCTGGCTCAACTGCTCGGCTGCACCCTCCAGGACGGCTTCGTCACCGTGGACTCGATGCAGAAAACATGGCGCGAAGGAGTCTGGGCCGCGGGCGAGCTCACCGGCATCGGCGGCGTGGAGCGGTCCCTCGTGGAAGGCGAGATCGCCGGTCTGGCCGCCATAGGCGAGCTCTCCGAGGCCCGCAAGCTTTTCTCCCGCCGCGCCGCCTGGCATCGCTTCGCCGCCCGCCTCGGCACAGCTTTCGAGCTCCGCCCCGAGTTGCGCGCTCTCTCCCGCCCAGATACCATTGTTTGCCGTTGCGAGGACATTCGTTACGAGGATCTTACTCGCTGGGCGTCCGCCCGAGAAGCCAAGCTGCAAACCCGCTGTGGCATGGGCCTCTGCCAGGGCCGCATCTGCGGCGCCGCCAACCAGGTCCTGTTCGGCTGGCAGGACACGTCGGTACGCCCCCCCGCCAGCGCCGCCCGCGTTAGTGATCTCATGGAGAGTTGAGGAGTTTTCTTATGAATTGGACTGGAGTCATCCCGGCGATCACAACGCCCTTTCTCGAAGACCTGTCGGTGGATCATGCCTTCTTGGCGCAGCACTGCCTGTGGCTGATTCAGAACGGCTGCTCGGGCGTGGTCGCGCTCGGCTCGCTCGGTGAAGGCGCCACCCTGACCTTCGAAGAGAAAGAGGCGGTGCTGAAGACCGCCGTCGCCGCCGTCGGCCCGGACGTCCCGGTAGTTGCCGGCGTCTCCGCGCTCAGCACCGAAGAAGCAGTCCGCATCGCGCAGATGGCGCGGGCCGCCGGATGCCGCGGGTTGATGGTCCTGCCGCCCTACGTCTACGTCGGAGACTGGCGGGAGAACAAAGCCCACGTCGCCGCCGTCCTCCGCGCCACGCCACTCTCCGCCATGCTCTACAACAACCCCATCGCCTACAAGACCGACTACCTGCCGGAACAGGTGATGGAACTCCTGGCCGACCACGAAAATCTCCACGCCATCAAGGAATCCAGCGCCGACGTCCGCCGCGTGGCTTCGCTCCGCATCCTCACCGGCGCCCGCCTGAAGATCCTCGTCGGTGTGGACGACCTCATCTTCGAGGCAGGCATGGCCGGCGCCACGGGCTGGATCGCCGGCCTTGTCAATGCCTTCCCCGCCGAGAGCGTCGAGCTCTTCGACGCCGCAATCCGAGGCGACAAGACCCGTGCCATGGAGATCTACAAATGGTTCCTGCCCATGCTGCGCATGGACACCGTACCCAAGTTCGTCCAGCTCATTAAAGTAGCGCAAGCGGAAGTAGGCATGGGCAGCGCCCGCGTCCGCCCTCCGCGTCTGGAGCTCGTCGGCGCGGAGCTCGCCGAAGCCCAGCGCATCATTCGCGAAGCGCTAGCCACTCGACCCTGATCCGCATCGCCGCCAGTTGGCCATAAATGGCGAGAATGGGATTCGGCGAGGCTTGCATCAACTGCTCCGGCAGCTTGATGTAGGCTTCGTCAACCGGATGCCCGGATTGCACGAGGCTCTGCAGGCGCTCCGGCGTAAAGAGGCTGGCGCGAACCAGAGGATACCCGACGTGCACCAGCCATTCGGCCGGCGCATCGCGAATCACCCCCGGCTCGTTGAGCGCGGAGAGATACCCCTCCAGCGCTTTGCGATGGAGATCGCCTGGCGGACAGCGGTCCTCCAGCGCCTGCCAGAGTTGGACGCGTTGATGAAAAGTGTCGATGGCGGCAACGCCCGGCACGTCGCGCCAGTCTTCCACCTTTTGCATGAGTTGCAGCGCGCGGAACGCCCAATCCGGCTTCTCGCGGTCCTGCACCTTGAGGCCCTCGATCTCCTTGAGCAGCGCTCGAAACTCCTCTTCGTTACTCCAGCCCTTGGGCGTCGTCTCGGCAGCGCACTTCGGCTGCTGCTCCATGGCAGCCCTCACCACTTTCGCCGCGCCGGCATATGCAATCGTGATCCGCTCTGCGTCGCCTGTCGACTTGCCGAGGTCCGGCAGCAATGGACCAACCGCGATGAACTCCTCGACGTTGGTCATGGAGCGTAGCGTGCGTTCGGCCAACTGCAGCGGCTCCCGGTTCTCCAGCTCTTTCGCGCTGTAGCCGCCCTCCGCCACCACTCGCTTCAGCGCCTGGAAGTAAAGTAGCGGGTCGGGAACAAACGATGACTCGCACCCGCCGATGGGCCACTCGCGCAATGGGATCTCCTCAAACAACTCGCGCGCCCGGCGCGGATCGCGGCTGGCCAGCAGTTGCACGGCGCGCGCTCGCAGCGAGTTTGCATCCAGATGCTGCCCATAGGCTCGGGCCTCGAGCTCGGCGCGGCCAGCTAAACCTCGCAATGGCCTGGCGCGCATCGGCAGCGCCTGCCGTGCTTCCCCGGCGCGCCGGAACACCTCCTCCATCACCTCCACCTGCCGGGCAGGAGGCAGCACATTGGCTCGCATCAGCCGGAATGCCACGTCAGCAAAGATTTCAATGGGGGCGGAGCGGGCCTGATCGAGAAGGAGTTCAGCGGGAGTGGGCGAATCCAGCGCGGCGGCCGAGTGACCCCAGGCCGCCACGCTCGCAAACACAAACAGCAGGCGCCACTGCATGACGCCATCGTACCGCTACTGGCTGAGTGTGAAGTTGACGTCAATCTCCGTGATCACCTCCACCGGATTGCCGTTCAATAGTGTCGGCTGATACTTCCATTGCTTCACAGCTTCGGTCGCCGCGTCCACCAGCCGCCGGTCCACGATCTGATTGATCTGCGTCAGATTCAGGATGTCGCCTTCTTTGGAGATCACTGCCTTGAACATCACAGAACCCTGAATCCCGGCCGCCTTGCATTCCGCCGGATAACTCGGCATCGCCTTCTTGATCAGCTTCACGCCCTGTACGTTGCCACCTACCAGAATCCGCTTCGGCTCACCGCTCGGCACAGGCGGCGGCGCCACGGCCGGCGTGCCCGTGCCACTCACGTTCACGGTCTCCGTCACCTTGCCGGTCTGCAGGATGATCTGCAGCGGAGCCGATTCGCCCTTCACCACCGGAATGCCCTTCAGTTCGAGCAGCGCAAACCCCGGCTTGGCCACCGATACGTTATAGGTGCCGTCCGGAATGGGCGCCAGGGAAAACTCGCCCACGTCATTGGTGTAGCCCACTTCGCGCCGCGTCGAATCGGTGAACGACACCACCACCTTGGCCTTCGGCACCGTCGCCCCGCTGGGGTCCTTCACCGTCCCGCTGACGCCGCCCGTCAAAGCAAAGGCGGGCATCCGCACGGCGGCCAGCGGAACCATCAGCATCAATGCGCCCAATGCGGCGGTGATCAGTGTGCGGGGCGATGCCGCACCCCGGTTGACATTGCGTGCGAGCAGCGAACGCAGCCGCACTTCCAACTGATTGAGACGAGCCATGGGAATCCCTCCTTGTGGGATGCGCTCGCGGCCAGAGAGGCCGCGCACGATATCGATCAGGTGGCCCGCGTAATCGGAGGCGCACTCGCCGGAGCGCAGCACGCCATCGTCGCAGGCCAGTTCAGCCTCCATTCGCAGTTGGCGCGATGCCAGCCAGACCCAAGGCAGGGGCCAGTAGAGCGCGCAAGCAAGATCAGCAACCACTTGAGCCAACGGGTCGAAACGCGCCGCGTGCGCCGCCTCGTGCCGCACCACCACAGCCCGCCGCGCTTCCGTCCACTCCACCGCCTCGACGGGCAACAGCACCACCGGCCGCAGCAACCCGCAGACCAGCGGCACATCCGTATCCGGCGAGAGCACTGCGTCGTGCCTGTACGGCATGGCAGTGCGGATCAGAGCTGCCACGCGCTGCTGGCCCACGATGAGCCGGGCGATCAGCAACAGGGCCACTCCGCCCCAGATCAGCAGCGCAATCGTCGCCATCGGGATCGGCTGCGCCGGCCCGCTCGCGCTGACCACAATCACAGTCCGCGCCACCTGGGGCAGAAACGCCGCCGGCTCCAAGGCCGGCCGCCAGGCCGGCGTGATCAGCGCGGCCAGCGGCAGCAACACCAGGGCCGACAGACAACTCAGCCAGACTACGTGCCGCGCCGCCGCCGACGCCCGCCGCAGCGCCAGTGCAACCACACCCGCAACGCCTGCCAGCAATGTGGCTTTGCAGATCAGTTCCAGCATCATGTCAGCGGCCCTCCTTGCGCGCCTTCTCGATCAGCCCGGAGAGATGATCCAGCTCGTCGTCAGACAAGCGCGCCGAACGCGAATCCAGCAGCGCCGCCGCCGCCCGCGCCGGCGAACCCTCAAAGAAGGTCGTCACCAGATGAGCCAGGGCCGATTTCCGCGCCTTCGCCGGCTGGCCCGTCGGCGAGTATACATAGCGCAGATCCTCGGCCTCGTGCCGCACGTGGCCCTTGTCTTCCAGGCTCCGCAAATGCGCCCGCACGGCCGAATACGATGGCCTGTCGGCGATGTCCTGATGGATCTCCGCTGCCGTCGCCCGCCCGCGGCGGTAGAGGATCTCCATGATCTGCCGCTCGCGGCGGCTCAACTGAAGAGGTGCCATCATCGAGCTCTCCTGCTAAAGGATTACCATCCTGCTAAAAAACTAGCACATCGGGCGTCACGTGTATAGAGACTCCACGGCTCGCCTGCCGGTTCCCGGAATCTGAAAAGATATTTCTGTGCTCCCGACGCGGCGATCTCTTCTGCGCATGGCTGCCGCGCTGGCGGCGCCGGAGATCCGTCCCCGCCTGGGCGGAACGTTTCTCCAGCTCTGGGTCGCACACCAGCAGTGGCCCGACTCGCGTTGGGCGGAGCTCTTTGGCTACCTGCACCAGCTCGGCATGAATGAGGTTGTGGTGCAGTGGAGCCGCTACGACGCCATCGACTACGGTCCGCAGGTGGAGCGCCTGCTCCGCGCCGGATTCGACGTCTGGCTGGGCCTCGGCTACGACAGCCGTTGGTGGCGGCAACCCTCGCCGGAAATGGTGCGGGACGCCGCCCGCGACGTGCCCCGGCTCGATGGCGTCCGCGGCTACTATCTGCCCCAGGAGATTGACGCCGCCGCCTGGGCCGGCAATAGCCAGACCCAAGCCTTGGGCCAGGCCATCCGCTCCGTCCGCAACCAGTTCCACCCCCTCGCCGTCAGCGGCTTCACCAACCGGCACGGCGCCCCCGGCGAACCGGCCCGCTTCTGGCACGACCTCCAGCGCGGGAGCAGGTTCGATCGCCTTCTCTTCCAGGACGGCATCGGCGCCGGCAAGATGCCGCTGGGCGAATGGCCGCAGTGGGCAGCGCCGCTGGCGCGCGCGCTGGGACGCCGCCTCACCATCGTCGTAGAAACCTTCACGGCAACCGGCGAAGGTCCCGCCTGGCACGCCGAACCCGCCGCCGCGGCCCGCATCCAGGCACAACTGCGGATTGCCGCCAGCGCCGGCCGCAACGCATCGCTTGCCTTCAGCGCACCCGAATACATGACCCCGCTGGGCGGCGCCGCCGCTGCCGAACTTTTTCGTCAAGTGCTTTTCTCGCTCGCCGATACGCAGTAGTGACCGGCAAGAACTCGAAAAGGGAGAGAAGAGAAATGAATGGTTGGATACGTAGTGTCGTATTGCTGACTGCGGCCGTTATCCCGGTGGTGATGTGCGCCGAAGAGCCGCTTCAGGTCGCCACGGCCAGCGCCATGGCAAGGGTGACCAAGAAGGTCGCACCGGATTTCCCGCCCGCGGCCAAGCAGTTGAATCTGACTGGGCAGCAGGACATCGCCGTCGTCATCAGCGCCACAGGGGAAGTGGAAGAGGCAAAGGTAGTGAAGGGCAACGCGGTATTCTCCACCGCTTCTCTGACAGCCATCAAGCAGTGGAAATTCACGCCATTACTCAAAGACGGGCAGCCCACGAAATTCGCCACGGTTGTGATGTTCAACTACACGCGCTGACCGCCCGTCCGCTCCGGTAGACTGAGGGCGTGCTAACCAGGCTCGCCCTCTTCCTATTGTTGACCTGCGCCGCCCGCGCGGAGCAGTGGACCGGGCTGGTGGTGGCAATCCAGGACGGCGATACCATCACGGTGCTGCGCGGCAAAGATCAGGTGAAGATTCGCCTCGACGGCATCGATTGCCCCGAAAAGGCTCAGCCCTACGGCAACCGGGCCCAGCAGAAAACCGCCGACCTTTCCTTTCAGCGCACAGTCACTGTCGTCGGCAAGAGCAAGGACCGCTACGGTCGCACCCTCGCCTCCGTCATCCTGCCCAACGGGCGCTCCCTCAACGAAGAGCTCCTCCGCGCCGGCCTCGCCTGGTGGTACCGCAAATACGCCCCCAAAAACCGTGCGCTGGAACGCCTCGAAGAGGCCGCCCGCGAATCGCGCCTCGGCCTATGGGCCGACCCCGACCCCACCCCGCCCTGGCTGTGGCGCAAAGAAAAGAAATCCAGCCCCGGATCCGCACCATGAAAAGCTATCGCAAAGAACTCTGGATGGATATCCCCACCCGCCGCGCGTTTCTCAACATCACGCCCGACGTCCTGCAGTGCCTCCAAGCCAGCGGCATCCGCGAGGGCCTCTGCCTGGTCAACGCCATGCACATCACCGCCTCCGTCTTCATCAACGACGACGAAAGCGGCCTCCACCACGACTATGAAGTCTGGCTGGAGAAACTCGCCCCCCACGAACCGGTCCGCGGCTATCACCACAACCGCACCGGCGAAGACAACGCCGACGCTCACATGAAACGCCAAGTGATGGGCCGTGAGGTCGTCGTGGCCGTCACCGAGGGCCGCCTCGATTTCGGACCGTGGGAACAGATCTTCTACGGCGAGTTCGACGGCGGACGCCGCAAGCGCCTGCTCATCAAAATCATCGGCGAGTGACACGCCGTTACTTGCGCTTGGCCGGCATCCGCCGCCCGTTCTGCACCAACGTCAACGCGGAGCCATCGGCTTCGAAGATGATTTCCGCCGGCACCACCTTGGGGAAAAATGCTGTCTCGGATTTCGCGAAGATCGGCACCTTCTGCTGGCCCGTCGCCTGGGTGATCAACTGATCGCCCTCCAGAGTAACGGTCAGGATGAAAGTCGGCGCCAGCTCATACTCGCCCACATACTTCTTCAGGACGGACACAGGCACCTTCACCTCGGCGAGCTTCGCCGGTTTCTCCGCGTCCTTGCCCAACTCCAGGGAAAGCAGATCCTGCGCCAGCTTGCCAGCCTGTGACGGCAGCGCATTCGACAGCGTCACCACCACCAGATTCTTCGCCGGCACGCGCAGGATCATCGTCGCAAATCCGTTGATCCCGCCGCCGTGCGAGATTACCTCCACCCCGTCCGTCGTCTTCACATTCCAGCCGTAAGCGTAGTTGTTCAACACCGGTGTGAAGTACTTCTTATACGATTCCGGACTCAGCAGTTTCCCAGCCCGCAGCGCGGAATCCCACTTCACCAGGTCGAGCGTCGTCGAATACATGGATCCCGCCGCGTGGGGAATTGACATGTCGATCAGCGACGCGTTCTTCAACTCCTTGCCGCCGCTTTCGTACCCCGACGCCCGCCGCGCCAGCACGGTTGAGTTCCAGTCGTACCCCGTATCGTTCATCCCTAAAGGCGCCAGCACATTGGCCCGTAGGTACGCCTCGTAGGTTCCGCCGCTCGCCTTCTCGATGATGTAGCCCAGCAGCACGTAGCCGGAGTTCGAGTAGTTCATCTTAGACCCCGGTGCAAAGTCCAAGGGCTTATCCCGGAACCGCTTCAAAGACTCGGCCGGCGGCGACGCCAGCGCCATCGTCTTGCTGTATTCA
This sequence comes from Paludibaculum sp., assembly GCA_036504135.1. Taxonomy (GTDB): domain Bacteria; phylum Acidobacteriota; class Terriglobia; order Bryobacterales; family Bryobacteraceae; genus Paludibaculum. Next base: position 40,918 of record DASXVP010000011.1, on the reverse strand, counting down.
GGGAACGACGTGAAGTTCGGAATCCCCGACGTGTGCGTCAGCAGGTGATGAATCGTAATCCCCTTCCATGCATCCGGACAGGCGTCGACGAACCCACATACGGCGTCAGTAGTTTTCAGCTTCCCCTGCTGCTCCAGCAACAGCACGGCCATCGCCGTAAACTGCTTGGTGATGGAGCCCAGCCGGAACCGCGTATCCGGCGTATTGGGAATGGACCATTCCAGGTTGGCCATGCCGAAGCCTTTGCTGAACAACACTTTGCCGTCCTGCGCGACGATCGCCGTACCCTGGAACATCCCGGCGTCGGAATAGGCCTGCGCCTGCTCCTCCAGCCTCTGCGGCGTCACCTGCGAATAGGCCGCCAGGGCGGCGCTGACAAGGAAAAGAAACCTTAGTGTCATCATGTCGATTTCCCCATTGTCGCTACAATTGAAAGAGACACCAAGTAACATTTAGATGCTCAGCCTCCTCGATCGCCTCAAACAGGGAATTCAGAAGACGCGCGCCGGCCTTGTCAACAAGGTCGAAGACGTTCTGCTCGGAAAGAAGGAGATCGATGCCGACCTCCTCGACGAACTGGAATACACCCTCATCACCGCCGACGTCGGCGTGAAGACCGCCACCGACATTCTCGAAAGCATCCGCCAGAAGGTGGATCGCCAACTGGTCGGCGATCCTTCCGAGCTGCGCCAGTTGATCCGGGAGCACCTCCTCGGCGTGCTGGAGGCCAGCGACCGGCCGCTCCAGCTTGCCACGGCACCGCCCACCGTCATCCTGATGGTTGGCGTCAATGGCTCCGGCAAGACCACCACCGCGGGCAAGCTGGCCGCGCGCTTCCAGAGCGAGGGCAAATCCGTATTGCTGGCCGCCGCCGACACCTTCCGCGCCGCCGCCATCGAGCAACTCGAAGTGTGGGGCGAGCGGACCAAGACGATCGTCATTCGCCAGGCTCAGGGCGCCGATCCCAGCGCAGTGATCTTCGACGCGGTGCAGGCCGCCAAGGCCCGCAAGACGGACATCCTACTGGTGGATACCGCCGGCCGCCTCCACAACAAGGAGAACCTGATGGCGGAGCTTGAAAAGATGCGCCGCACCGCCCGCCGCGTCGTCGAGGATGCTCCGCACGAAGTGTGGCTCGTGCTCGACGCCACCACCGGCCAGAACGGCTTGGAGCAGGCGCGCAAGTTCACCGAATCGGCCGGCGTCACCGGCCTCATCCTGACCAAGCTCGACGGCACCGCCAAGGGCGGCATCGTGGTGGCCATCACGCGCGAGCTGAACGTCCCCATCCGCTACATCGGAGTCGGCGAACAGGCCGAAGACCTGCTGCCGTTCGAACCTGAAAAGTTCATTTCGTCCTTATTTGAATCATGAGCAACGAATATCTGAGCGAAGCGCTCAAACTAGCCCGTGAAGGGGAGGGCCGGGTGTCACCCAATCCCGCGGTGGGCGCCGTCATCGTGAAGGATGGCGCCGTTGTCGGGCGCGGCTTCCACACCTGGGCCGGAGTCAAGCACGCGGAGATTCTGGCCTTGGAACAGGCCGGCGGGCAGGCCCGCGGAGCCACTCTCTATATCACCCTGGAGCCCTGCTCCCATCACGGACGCACCGGCCCGTGCACGGAGGCGCTCATCGCCGCCGGCATCCGCAAGGTGGTTGCCATCTCAGAGGACCCCAACCCGGTGGTGGCCGGCAGCGGCTTCCGGCTCCTGCGCGACGCCGGCATCGAGGTGGAGATTGACTCCACGCTCGCCGCCGAAGCCGAAGAGCTCAATCTGCCCTTCTTCCACTACATGCGCAATGGCTCGCCGCTGGTGATGCTGAAATCGGCCATGACGCTGGACGGGAAGATCGCCGCGCCGGAAGATAACTCCGGCTGGATCACTTCCGAGCGCGCCCGCGCCCACGTGCAGAAGGTCCGCCATCTGCACGACGCCATCCTCACCGGCATTGGCACCGTGCTGGCCGACGACTGCCTGTTGACCGACCGCAGCAATCAGGAGCGCTCGCGCCCGCTGCTGCGCATCGTCATGGATTCGCTGCTGCGCCTGCCCGTTGGGTCGAAGATGGTGGAGAGCTGCAACCACGACATCCTGGCAGTCTGCACCTCCATCGCGCCGGCGTTCCGCCGCGAAGCGCTGGAAAAGAAGGGCGTGGAGGTGCTGGTGGCCGACGGCACGGGCGGCCGGCCCAGCTTTCGCCGCCTGGTGGAAGTGCTGGCCGAACGGCGCTATCTCTCGCTGATGATCGAGGCCGGCAGCAAGATCAACTGGGGCGCGCTGGAATCGGGCATCGTGGATCGCATTCTGTTCTACTACGCGCCCAAGATCCTGGGCGGCACCCAATCCATCCCGGTGGCCGGGGGCATCGGCCGCCGCCGCCGCGCCGACGCGATGCGCTTCACGCGCACGAAGCTCCATGTGATTCCGCCGGATGAATACGCGGTGGAGGCCTGGTACAAGAAAGGCTAGAAATGTTTACGGGCATCATTGAGGAACTGGGGCGTCTGGAGGCCGTGGAGCCGCGTGCGGCCGGCAGCCGGTTGCGCGTTGCCGCGCGCGCGATCATGAGCGATCTGCGCGAAGGCGACAGCGTCTCGGTCAACGGAGTATGCCTGACCGCGGTGGAGCTCAGGCCCGGCAGTTTCGCCGCAGATGCCTCGCCGGAGACGCTTGAGCGCTCCAGCCTGGGTGCGCTCCGCACGGGCTCGCCCGTGAATCTGGAACGCGCGCTCCAGGCCAACGCGCGCCTGGGCGGCCACATCGTGCAGGGCCACGTCGATGGCATCGGCCACATCGTTTCTCTCGATCTGCTGGGCGACAACAACTGGTGGCTCAAGGTGCAGGCGCCGCCGGAACTCGATCGTTACCTGGTCTTCAAGGGCTCCGTCGCCATCGACGGCATCAGCCTCACCGTCGCCGCGCTGGAGGACGGAGTGGTCTCCGTCACCATCATCCCGCACACCTACGAGAACACCAATCTGCGCGGGAAACGCCCCGGCGATGTTGTCAATCTCGAAACCGATGTGCTGGCGCGCTACGTGGAAAAGATGCTGGGCACGCTGGAGATGAAGCAGAGCCGCCTGACGATTGGCGAGTTGAGGGAACAGGGCTACTGATCGCGCTTGGGCGGCGATTTTTCCAGCCGCACGATGACGGCGTCCAGTGTGCCGTCCGGCGCCTTGCGCGTCTCCACCGTCACCCGGTCTCCGGGCTTGATGGCGCTCGCCTTGATCTTTCCTTTGCCGGAGTAGTATTCGGTCTTGCGCATCAGGTTGAACTCCATCAGGTTGGGCGTGTCACCCTCCAGAGTGAGCTTCTTGGAATCGAGCTCCGTCACTTTCCCGGTGAAGGACGGCATGGGCACGGCGCCGGGCGCGGTCTTGCGGGCCTCCCAGGGCGCGCTCGGATACTGCGGATAGCCGTACTGCGCGAGTAGCGGCGCCGCCAGGAAAAAGCAGGCAATCACAATCAGGCGCATCGCAACACCCCTGACTCTATTAGAGCGCGCCGAGCCGTGCCTCGACAGCCGAGCGGAAGTCACCTGCCTCCAGATACGCCAGATTGATATCGACGTTGGCCCGCGCACCGGTGCGCGCCGCCTCGGCGAGGGCGCGCGCCGTAGTCACATCGGAGCCGAACTTCGCTGGCGATTCCGCCGCCAGTGCAGCCAGCCGCGAGGCCAGCGCGGAGGCCCTTTCGAGAACTTCCAGCGGCACCTCCGTGGCGTCGCGCATGGCGGCCTCCACGAAGGGCGCGCGCTCGGCCTTGGGCCGCTTATAGGCCGCCACCACTCTGCCGTAGGCGTCGGCATCGCGCTGCACGGCCACTGCCAGAAACTGGCGGTCCGCCTCATACAACGTCCCATCGAGCTTCGACAAGCGAGCCACCATCACACCCAACGACGCCGCCATCGCACCCGCCGCTGCCGCCGCGCTGCCGCCGCCCGGCGTGGGCGTGGCATCGGCCAGCGCGTCGAAGAAATCGTTCAACGGCTGGCGACCGGCCAGCACATCCGCCACCCGGTTTTCCAGCACCATCGAGGGCTGGAACCCCTCAAACCGCAGGTGGAAATCGGCAGTCATCTCCAATGCCCGCTTGGGGATCAGACCGATGATCTCGCTGCCGACGACAGGCACGCCGTAGCGCGCCGCCTCGCTCTCCACCGTCGCAAAGACGCGATGGACCGGCGTCTGCTCAAAGTCCGTCAGGTTCATCGAGACCTGCGCCAGATTGCGCGAGGTGAGCATAACGCCCATCGCCTTGACGTAGCGGAATCCACCGTTGGAGTGACGAATCCCCTTGGCGATCCGCTTTGCAATTTCGACATCGGCGGTGCCGAGGTTGATGTTGTAGGCGATCAGGAATTTGCGCGCGCCCACCACGGTAGCGCCGGCGGTGGGGTGGAGCTCCGCATCGCCGAAATCGGGGGCGCGCTCGGGATTGATCCGCACGTCTTCGCGCAGGCCCTCAAACTGGCCGCGCCGGATGTTTTCGAGATTGGTCCGTTCCGGCCGGCGTGCGGCCGCTTCGTAAAGGTACGTGGGCACCTTGAGCCGCTTCCACATCTCCGCGGCAGCGCGCTCGGCCAGCTTCACACACTCTTCGAGCGTGACGCCCTCCAGCGGCACAAACGGCATGACGTCCACTGCGCCGATGCGTGGATGAGCGCCCGTGTGGACTGTGAGGTCGATCAGTTCGACGGCTCTTGCGGCGCCGGCCAGCGCGGCCTCCACCACGGATTCAGGCGCGGCGACAAAGGTGATCACGCTGCGGTTGTGATCTGCGTCGCACTCCAGATCCAACACCAGGGCTCCGGCAACGGACTGGATCGCGGCGGCAATGGATTCCACCTTGGAACGGTCGCGGCCTTCCGAGAAGTTCGGCACGCATTCAACGAGTTTGCGGGACATCAATATCAGTTTATCTGGATGACACCGCGCCGGACTGTGGCCTGCACCGGGTTCACTCCGAAATAGTAGGGGAGTTCGCGGTAGTCCTGCGCTGCGAGAATGGCGATGTCGGCTTGCTTGCCAACCTCCAGTGATCCGATTTCTCCGGCCAGCCCTAGCGCGCGGGCGCCGTGGAGGGTGGCTGCGCAGATGGCCTCGGCGGGAGTCATTCGCATCTGCGTGCAGGCGAGCGAGAGCACCATCGGCATGCTCGGCGTCGGGCTGGTGCCGGGGTTGAAATCCGTGGCCAGGGCGACGGTGACGCCGGCATCGATCAACGCGCGGGCCGGCGCATAGCGGTTCAGACCGAGATGATAGACAGAGCCGGGCAGCAGCGTCGCAATCACGGAAGAATGCGCCAGGGCGCGGATCTCGGCTTTGCCAATGGCCTCCAGGTGATCGGCCGACATGACACCGAGTTCCACTGCCAGTTGCACGGCGCCGAAGTTGGCGGACTGGCTGGCGTGGATCCGCACGCCCAGCCCGAGCGCGCGCGCTGCCAGCAGATAGCGGCGGGCCTGCGCCACGCTGAAAGCGCCCGTATCGCAATAGACGTCGGCAAAGCGCGCGAGCTTACGCCGCGCGACCTTGGGCATCAACTCCGCGATCAGCCAATCAATATAGGCATCTCCGCGCCCTGCAAACTCCGGCGGCGTGACGTGTGCGCCGAGGAAGGTGGGCACGGCGCCCAGCGCGGCCGAGACGCGCAAGGTCTTGATTTCGGCCAGCTCATTCAGGCCGTAGCCGGACTTGGCCTCCACTGTGGTTGTGCCGTGGCGCAGCATATGAGTGAGCCAGTGTTGAGCGGTGGCCTGGAGGCGGGCGGCCGGCATGGCCCGCACGGCGGCCATGGTCCACAGAATGCCGCCACCGTCCAACCGCGGCGGCCCATGCACGAGATGCGTGTGGGAATCGACGAAGCCCGGCAGGACCACGCCGCCCTTGGCATCGAGCACTTCGGCGCCTTTTGCCAAGCGCTCCACCTGGCGCGCCGGACCTACGGCTGCGATGACGCCGTCTTCCACGAGCAGCGCGCCGTTTTCGATCAGGCCCAGGTCCCACGGCTTTGTGCCCCGCAAGGTGAGCAACTGCCGCGCTCCACGAACCAGCAACCGGCTTTTCATGTCAGCCCTGCACCAGCGGCAGGCGCAGCCCGGCTTTTTCCGCGAAAGCAATCGCCTCAGGGTAGCCGGCGTCCACATGGCGCGCCACGCCCAAGCCCGGATCGCAGGTCATGACGCGCTCCGCGCGCCGGCCGCTGGCCTGGGTACCCTCCACCACGGTGACCTGCCCGGCGTGCTGCGAGTAGCCGATGCCCACGCCGCCGCCGTTGTGCACTGAGACCCAACTGGCGCCGGCAGCGGTATTGAGCATGGCGTTGAGGATGGGCCAATCGGCAATGGCGTCACTGTGATCCCGCATGGCCTCGGTCTCGCGATACGGTGATGCCACCGAACCGCAGTCGAGATGATCGCGCCCGATGACGATGGGCGCCTGCACTTTTCCCTGGGCGACGAGCTCGTTCAGGCCGGCGGCGAACTCCGCGCGCTCGCCGTAGCCGAGCCAGCAGATTCGCGCCGGCAGGCCCTGAAAATGCACCTTTAAGCGTGCATTTTTGATCCAGTTCTGCACGTTTTCGTTGTGCGGGAACATCTCGCACACCAGCTTGTCTGTGACGGCGATCTCGGCCGGATCACCCGACAGCGCCACCCAGCGGAACGGCCCTTTTCCTTCGCAGAACAGCGGCCGGATGTATTCGGGGACGAAGCCGGGGATATCGAAGGCGCGCGTCACGCCGCGGTCGGCCGCCATGCGCCGGATATTGTTGCCGTAGTCGAAGGCAGTGGCGCCGGCGCGCTGCATGGCGAGCATGGCCTCGACTTGGATGGCAATAGAATCCATCGCCCGCTCCAGGTACACCGCGGGGTCGGCGATACGCAGCGCGGCGGCCTCAGCCAGCGACAACCCCGCCGGCACGTAGCCATTGAGGGGATCGTGAGCGCTCGTCTGATCCGTCACGATGTCCGGCGTGACGCCGCGCCGGACCAGTTCCGGCAACACCTCCGCGCAGTTGGCTGCCAGGCCGACGGAGAGAGCCCGCCGCTCCGTGCGCGCTTCGTCGATGAGCCGCAGCGCATCGTCGAGCGACTCCGCCATCACGTCGCAATAGCCGGTCACCAGGCGCTTCTGAATCCGCGCCGGATCCACCTCGACACAGAGGATGGCCGCGCCGCACATGGTGGCCGCCAATGGTTGCGCGCCGCCCATGCCGCCCATGCCGCCGGTGAGCACAAACCGCCCGGCGAGGTCCGCGCCGAAATGCTTGCGGCCGGCGGCGGCGAACGTCTCGTACGTGCCCTGGAGAATTCCCTGGCTGCCGATGTAGATCCAACTGCCGGCCGTCATCTGGCCGTACATGATGAGGCCCAGCTTCTCCATCTCGCGGAAGTGCTCCCACGTGGACCAGCGTCCGACGAGGTTGGAGTTGGCGATGAGGACGCGCGGCGCTTCGTCATGAGTGCGGAAGACGGCGACCGGTTTGCCGGATTGGACCAGCAGTGTCTCGTCGTCGGTGAGGCGTTCCAACTCGCGCACGATGGCGTGGTAGCAGGCCCAGTTGCGGGCGGCGCGGCCGTGTCCGCCATAAACCACCAGATCGTCGGACCGCTCGGCCACCTCGGGATCGAGGTTGTTCATGAGCATGCGGAGGGCGGCTTCCTGGCGCCAACCCTTGCAGCGGAGTTGCAGGCCTCTTGGTGCACGGACAACAGGGTTCATGGGCTCAGTGTAGACACACTTCAGCCTCGCGCGAAAGCCCGGCTGGCTTCGCAGGGAAGTGGACCAGGGTGTTTTCGTTTTTCCGAGGCGCTTTCTTCCTGTATTCGCCCGGGGCCTTCGAAAAGGCCCCGTATTTTTCGAGCTGATCGGGACAAAATCGGTTTGTGCGCGCCGTCCTAAACGGCGGCCCGCGTAGGAAACAGCCACGTCTTTGCGGCTGCCGCTCTACATGAGGCGAAGGGATCGAAGCTGGCCAGCGAAGGTCATCCCCTAAGATCACTATAGCGCGGGGTGTCAAGAGCGCCGGGAGTTATCTTGTTGGAATTAAACGAAAACATGGCATGTGAACGACTTCCGGATTCACACCGTATTTGTCACTTGGCTAAGCGATCGTTCCGATAGACCTTGCCGTCCTTCATGACGAACTGCACGGTGGAGATGGCGTTGACGTCTTTCAACGGGTCGGTGGAAACAGCGATGATATCGGCGGCGTAGCCGGCGGCGACGCGGCCCAGGCGTTCCTTCTGCCCCAGCAGCTCGGCGGCATGGAGGGTGGCGGCGCGAATGGAATCCACCGGCGTCATGCCAAACTCCACCATGTAGGGGAATTGCTTCCAGTTGTCGCCATGGGGATAGACACCGCCGTCGGAGCCAAAGGCCATGCGCACCCCGGCCTGCCAGGCCTTGCGGAAATTCTCACGCTGCAGCTTGCCGATCAGTTTTTCCTTTTCGATGCTTTCCGGCAGAAGCCCGATCTTCAGCCCCTGCTCCAGGATGAAGGTATCGTTGTAGATGTCGAAGACGAGAAACGTGCCGTGCTCCTTGGCGAGCCGGATGCCTTCCGCGTCGATCAGGCTGCAATGCTCCACGGAATCGACGCCGGCCGTGATGGCCTCCTTGATCGATTCCGCGCCGTGGGAGTGGGCGGCGACCTTGCGGCCGAGGCGGTGAGCCTCCTCGACGATGGCCTTCATCTCCTCCACTGTATATTGCACTCCGCTGACTGAATCGCCCTTGGATAGGACACCGCCGGAGGCGCAGATCTTGATTAGGTCAGCGCCGTAATTGACCACCTCACGAACCTTGGCGCGGGCGGCCCATGGCCCGTCAGCCACGCCCGCGGAGACGAAGTGAAATTCCGGCGCGAGGAGGCTGTTGTCGCAGTGGCCACCGGTGATGCCCAAGGCCGGACCGGATACGAAGAGGCGCGGACCATCGATGTCTCCCGCGTTGACAGCATCCCGCAGTGCGACGTCGGAATAAGCCAGCGCGCCGACGTTGCGGACCGTGGTGAAGCCGGCGAGCAGGGTTTTGCGGGCGTTCTTGGCGCCGGTGAGAGTCTGGCTGGGAACGCTCTGGCCCAGCGATTTGTAGCCGGCGTGTTCAGGGTCTCCGGTCAGGTGGACGTGCATGTCGATCAGGCCGGGCAGGCAGTAGAGCCCAGACAGATCCACATCGGGCTTGGCGGCACCGGCCGGCTGAACCGCCGTCACGGAGTCACCGCTGACGATGACATCGACGCGTTCGCGCATCTCGCCCGAAACGACATCGAGAAAACGGCCACAGCGCAGGGTGCGCGGCTCAGCGGCAAAGGCAGGAACGAGAAGGAGAAAGGCAAATAACCCGGCTGTGAGTTTACTCATCAGACCTAGGTTAGCCGATAACCGTTGCTACGTTGCCACCTCGTCCAGCATCTGGCCGTCGGCCCCATAGAGCCGCATCTGCATGGGCGTCTGGCCCAGCGCATGAGTGGAGCAACTGAGGCAAGGATCGTACGCCCGCACGACGGCAGACACGCGATTCACCATGCCCTCCTGGAACTGGTTGCCATCGACGAAGCGCTCCGCCACTTGCTGAATGCTTTTGTTGATGGCGAGGTTGTTGTGGCCGGTGGCGACGATGAGGTTGGCCCACTTCATGGCGCCGTTCTCGTCCACCTTGTAGTGATGAATGAGGGTACCGCGCGGGGCCTCGATGATGCCCGCGCCTTCCAGCGCATTGACGCCAGCCTCGGCGCGGACGTGGCGATCGAGAATGAGCGGATTTTCGAGCAGTTGCTCCATGCGTTCGACGCCGTAGAGAGCTTCGATGAGACGCGCGTAGTGGTAGAAAAACGAGCTTTGCACAATGCGGCCGAGCCGCTGGCGGTACTCGGCCAGCTCCACGTCGGCCTCCGGCGTGCCGCACTGTTCGGCCACGTTCAAACGGCCCAGCGGACCCACGCGGTAGGCGCCATCGGGATAGCCCATTGGTTTGAAATAGGGTGCCTTGAGATACGAATCCGGCATAGCCGCCTCGCCGATATACTTGGCGTAGTCCAGGGCCCGGGAGACGGAGGCCATCGGCTTGCCGTCTGAGTCTTTGAAGCGCAGAATGCCGTCATAGATGCGCAGATTGCCGTCGAAATCGACCAAGCCGGCATAGGCGGATGCCATGTTGCCGAAGGCGTCGCTTTCGGCCGGGAAGTCGTCGATCATGGCCTTGAACGTCTTCAACGTGCGGCGGATGATGGACCGGGCGATGGGCAGCTCGGCGAGGATCTCATCGCGGGTCTCGGACGAGAGAGGCTTGTTGACGCCGCCGGGCACGGTCCACGAGGGGTGAATGCGCTCGCCGGCCAGGCGTTCGATGGTCTGCTGGCCGAACTTACGCAGGGCGATGCCGTCGCGCGCGGCCTCGGGATGTTTCTCGATGAGGCCGACGATGTTGCGCAGGCGGGGATCGGAATCGAAGCCGAGCAGTAGATCCGGCGCGGAGAGATGGAAGAAGCTGAGGCCGTGGCTTTGCACGAACTGGGCGCAGTGGAGCAACTCGCGCAGCAACTGGGCGGTTTCGGGAATCTGCACGGCCATGATGGCATCGCAGGCCTTGACGGAGGCCAGCAGATGGCTCACCGGGCAGATGCCGCAAATGCGCGCAGTAATGGCGGGCATCTCATAATAGGGCCGGCCCTCGACGAATTTCTCAAAACCCCGGAACTGCGTCACATGAAACTGCGTGGACGCCACCTTCCCCTGGTCGTTGAGGTGGATGTCGATTTTGGCGTGCCCCTCAATCCTGGTTACATGGTCGATCGTGATGGTTCGCGACATGGCGGTCCTCTCTCAGCCAAATTTCACTTTGCCCGTCAACTCCGGTTTTCTACCGGAGAGCACCTCCATCACCACATAGGCGATGGCGTCCGCTTTGGGCGGACAACCGGGGATCTCCAGATCCACACGCACCACTTCATGCACTGGGAGCGCGTTGCGCAGGAGCGCGGGCACACCGTCGGAGGGCGGGCGATGATTCACATCGGCGCCCTCGACGTAGCCGCGCTCGAGGAGCGCTTTCACGGGGATTCCGTTGCGCATGGAGGGCACGTTGCCGGTGACGGCGCAATCGCCGAGAGCTACCAGCAGCTTGGTGCGGCTGCGGATTTTCTGCACCAGCTTGAGATCGTCCTGATTGCTGACGGCGCCCTCCACGAGAGTGAGGTCGACGCCCTCTGGAAACTCCTGGGCGTCCACCAGCGGGCCGTAGACGATATCCGCTTTTTTGACGACTTCGAGCAGCGTCTCATCCATATCCAGCACGGACATGTGACAGCCCGAACAGCCGTCGAGCCACACCGTCGCCACCTTGGCCTTACTCATGCGCGCGCTCCTCTCTGCGCAGTGAGCCGCGAGATGGGCTCGGTGCGCTTGGACATCTCTTCGACGGCAAATCCCTTTTCGGCCAGGGCGCCGGTGGGGCAACTCTGCACGCACTTTCCGCAGCTGGTGCAGTTGCGCGACTCGCCCCATTTGCGGTTCAGTTCGCAGACCAGGCGCGAACCCACTCCGCGGCTGGAGACATCCCACACATGGGCGCCCTCCACCTCGGCACAGACGCGCACGCAACGCGTGCAGAGGATGCAGCGGTTCTGATCCAGCGTGAGCTTTTTGTGTGTGAGATCGACGCCGATTTTCGGGAACGTGTAGGGATAGCGGACGCCGGTGACGCCGAGCCTGGCGGCGAGCCCCTGCAATTCGCAGTGGCCGTTGGAGACGCAGACGGCGCAGATGTGATTGCGCTCAGAGAACAGCAGCTCGAGCGCGATCTTGCGGTAGCGCCGGAGCTTGTCCGATTGCGTGGTGACGGCCATCCCGTCCTGCACCGGGGTGGTGCAGGCGGGCAGGACCCGGCCGACGCCGGCCACCTCCACGATGCACAGCCGGCAGGCGCCGACCGAGGAGAGCCCCTTCATATGGCACAGCGACGGGATGAACTTGCCGTGCTCCAGCGCCACCTCCAGGATGCTGCGCTGGCCGGCAGCGTGGATCAGTTCGCCATCAATACGAAGTGAGATTTTTTGCGGCATGGCGTGTAGCTCCTATTGGTGATCCCCGTTGCGGATGTCGCAGCGCAGGCAGCGGCAGGCCTCTTCCATGGCCTCGACGGGGGCGAGCCCGATGGTGGCGTCGGCGAAGGTCTTGGCCCGCTCGGCGGCATCCACTTCGGTGACGTGGTGGCGCCCGGTGGCGCTGGGATGGGCCGGCGGGGTCTGATCCACGTCGAACTTCGGGAAGATCTGATCCCAGCGACGCTCGCCGGTGAGGCGCTGATCGATCTTGCGCGCGGCCTTCTTGCCGTAGCCCATGGCGTTGGAGACGTTGGAGGCGCCGGTGATGAGATCGCCGCCCGCGTAGAACTTGGGCCGGCTGGTCTCGAGCGTATAGCGATCCACCTCGATCAGCCCGTTCTCCTTGATCTTCAACCCCGATGCTTTGGCGAAATCCGCGTCCACGGTCTCGCCGACGGCGAGGATCACGGTGTCGCAGGCCATGCGCACAATCTCGTCGGTGGGGATGGGCCGGCGGCGGCCGGAGGAATCGTATTCGCCGAGGCGAGTTTTGACGGCCTCAATCGCCTGCACCTTGCCATCGGGGGAGCCTATGATGCGGTGGGGCGTGGCGAGGAACATGATCTGAGCGCCCTCGGCCTCGGCGGCCTCGGTCTCCTCCGCGATGGCCGGCATGTCCTTCCGCTCGCGGCGGTAGATGATGGTCACCTTGGAGCCGAGGCGCAGCGCGGTGCGGGCGGAATCGATGGCTGCATTGCCGCCACCGATGACCGCCACGTTTTTGCCGAGCGGCACGGGTTGCTGTTTGGAGATGGCCTCCAGGAACGGCAGGGCCGGGATGACGCCGGTGAGCTCGGTGCCGGGGAGGTAGACCCAACTTTCCTTCCAGGTGCCGATGGCGAGGAAGACGGAATCGTACTGGGAGTCGAGCTCGTTCAGCGAAACATCCTTGGGCACTTGCGTTCCGAACGTGAACTGGACGCCGGTGCGGCGGATGAGCTCGATCTCCAGATCCAGGACGTCCTTGGGCAGGCGGTAGTCCGGCAGGGCATAGCGGAGCATGCCGCCGGCGGCGGCGTTGGAATCGTACACCATCACGTCGTGGCCCAGGAGAGAGAGGTAAAAGGCGCAGGCCAGACCTGTGGGCCCGGCGCCCACGACGGCGCATTTTTTACCGGTGGAGGGCAGGCGCCGCGCGGCCACCTGGGCGGCGAGGGCGTCAAAGCGGTCCGTGGGATAGATGGCATCGGCGATGTGGCGGTGGACCTCGCGCATATTGACGGCGTCGTCGATGCCGGCGCGGCGGCAGCGGTCGTCGCACGGATGCTGGCAGACGCGCCCGGTGGAGGCCGGTAGCGGATTGTCGATGACCACGGAAAGGAACGCTTCTTCCAGCCTGTCCTCCTTGAGCAGTTGCAGGAAGCGCGGAATGTTCATGTGCAGCGGGCAGGAGTTCTCGCAGGGGCTGAGAGCGAGATCCTCGCAGACACCGGCGCGGCAGCGTCCGGCGCGGATATGGTCTTCGAACTCATGCCGGAAGTGCCGCATTGTGGTGAGCACGGGATTTGGCGCGGTCTGGCCGAGACCGCAGAGCGACGTGTCGCGGATCATGCGGCTGAGCTCATCGAGCAATTCGAGATCCGCCGCGGTGCCCTTGCCGTGGCTGATGCGGTTGAGATAGTGCAGCGATTTATCCAGGCCAACGCGGCACGGAATGCACTTGCCGCAGCTCTCCGAGTGGGTGAACTCGATGAAGTAGCGCGCCACGTCCACCATGCAGTTGTCTTCGTCCATCACGACCATGCCGCCGGAGCCCATGATGGAGCCCAATTGGCCGAGCGACTCATAATCCACGGTGGTATCGAACATATCCATCGGGATGCAGCCGCCCGACGGCCCGCCGGTTTGGACGGCCTTGATGGCGCGGCCGTTGGTGCCGCCGCCGCCGACGTCGTAGACGAACGTCTTCAGCGGGGTGCCCAGCGGCATCTCGACCAGGCCCGTATTGGTCACCTTGCCAACGAGAGAAAACACCTTGGTGCCGGAGCTCTTGGGGCTGCCGGTCTCGGTGAACCAGGCCGCGCCTTTGATGACGATGGGCGCGATGTTGTACCAGGTCTCGACGTTGTTGATGTTGGTGGGCATGCCGTAGAGCCCGGACTCGGCGGGGTAGGGCGGACGCGGCGTGGGCCGGCCGGCCTTGCCTTCAAGAGAGCGGATGAGGGCGGTCTCTTCGCCGCAAACAAAGGCGCCGGCGCCTTCCACGAGCCGCAGATTGAACTTGAAGCCGCGGTTGAGAATGTTCTCGCCCAGCAACCCGTACTCCTTGGCCTGCTCGATGGCGGAATTGAGCCGGTGCACGGCCAGCGGGTACTCGGCGCGGGCGTAGATGATGCCCTCGGTGGCTCCCATGACATAGCCGCCGATGATCATGCCCTCCAGCAGGGCGTGGGGATCGCTCTCGATTTCGTTGCGGTTCATATAGGCGCCGGGGTCGCCCTCGTCCGCGTTGCAGATGATGTATTTCTGCTCCGCCTTGGCCTTGCGGAGGAAATCCCACTTGATGCCGGTCTGGTAGCCGGCGCCGCCGCGTCCGCGCAGCTTGGCCACCTTGATGGATTCGATAATCGCTTCCGGATTGGCGTCGATGAGCGCCTTGTAGAGCGCCTGGTAGCCGCCGACGGCGAAGTATTCGTCGATGTCGCCAGGACTGATGAGGCCGCAGTTGCGCAGGACAATCTTTTTCTGGCCCTTGAAGAACGGCGTCTCGTACCAGTGGGGGATGCTCTCGCAGCCGATGCCGTATTTCACGTGGCCGGTGATGTGGTCCCACTCCTCAATCTTGCAGAGGGCGAGACCGGCGGGCATGCGTCCGGCCAGGAGGTCGTCGAGGATGGCGTCCACATCGTTGGGCTGAACGCGTTGAAGGATCACGAGTGGCTTGCCGGGCAGCCAGACATTGACGAGGGGCTCGGCCGCGCAGAATCCGAAGCAACCGGTGCGGGCCAGTTTGACGCCGAGTCCGCGCTGATTGATAGCGTCGGCGAAGGCGTGATAGACGGATTCGGCTCCGTTGCCGGTGCCGCACGTGCCCATGCCGATGGCGATGCGCGGCCCGGGCGGGAGCAGCTTGGCCAGGCCCGCCTCGCGCACCTCGTTGAAGGCGGAGAGATCCGTGATTCGTCTCAAGAGCGGCCTCCCTTCTTCAACGCCTCGACCTCGCGTTCGAGCGTGCGCTCGTTGACATGGCCGAGAATGGCGTGGTTCACCTCCGCCACCGGCGCCAGGGCGCACTGGCCGAAACAGGCCACGGTGCGGAGGGTGAATTTGCGGTCCGCCGTCGTCATCGAGACCTTGTCGGCGCTGCCGTCTTCGGAATCGGCCTGGAGGCCCAGTTGGAGCTTCATACGCTCCAACAGATTGCGCGATCCGCGGGTGTGGCAGGCTGTGCCGCGGCAGACGCAGACGGTGTGCTCGCCTTGCGGCTTGAGGTTAAAGAGGGCGTAGAAGGTGGCCACGCTGTAGATCTGCGCGCCCGGAATCCCCGTGCGGGTGGAGAGATAATCCAGCACCTCCATGGGCAGATACTTGTTGGCCTGCCTGTCCTGGATCTCCTCGAGCAGGGTCAACAGCATTCCTGGTTCGCCCTGGTGCTGGGCGATCAGACGGTCAATGAAATCCTGCTCTTCAAAGGAAAGGGCGCCTTGGAAGGGCGCACGGTCTGGATGGGTTGTCGACGTCATACCCGGACGCGAGCCTCCTGTCACTAACAGATAATCACATCTGATACTCGGCGGCAAGGGTGTAACGACGCCGTTTGTTCTCCGTCCACCACGGCTCATTCCGCACGGGACCAGATGCCCCTGCTATCCTCACTTCCATAGCTACATGTCAATGGACACACGCACCACGGAGCGGCATCTGGACGCCTCTCGTCTGGAGAGCCTGCTGGAATCCGCCCGGCTGCTGAGTTCGTCGCTCCAGTTGGACGATCAACTGCGGCACCTGATGCGCACCATCATGGGACGGCTACTGATCTCGCGGGCCGTCATCGCCCTGTACGACGCCGGCGACTCCACGCTGCGAGTGGCGCTGGCGCGCGGTCTACCCAGCCTGAAGCCCGGTACGCTGTTCGACCCCGCCGAGGCCGCCTCATTGCAGCTGCCGCACTCCACGCCCATTGGTGATCCGGACCGGCCGCTGGGCATCCTCGCCATTGGCGCCCCGGCGCGCGGCGACCTCGACCACGCCGAACGCGAGTTCCTGAGCGCCCTGCTCTCGCTCGGCGCCGCCTCTATTGCCAACGCCCGCGATCACGATTCCGTCATCCGCACCAATAAGGCGTTGGACCAGAAGATCCAGGAGCTCCGCGCATTGCTCGACCTGGTGCGCGGGCTGGCGGCCACGATAGAACCGGACGAAGTGGCGCAATTGCTGATGCTGACGCTGAGCGGCCGGTGGGCGGTGCGGCGCCACGCCCTATTCACGTGGAAACCGAACCAGCCGCCGATTGCGCGCATCAAGGGGCTGGAGCACTGGGATCTGGAGGCCTGGCGGCAAAGGCTCGAGGGAGCGGACACGCCGCAGCGCGACGGCGATTTCCTGCTCTTCCCCATCCCTTCCGGCGACAGCATGACGGGTCTGGTGGCCCTGGGGCCGCGTCCAGCCAACCTGCCCTTCACGGCAGCCGACCAGGAGTTTGGCATGGGCCTCATTGCGCAAGCCTCGGTGGCGCTGGACAACGCCTGGCACTTCCGCGATACGCTCGTGCGGCAGCAGTTGGAGAAAGAGCTGACGCTGGCAGCCTCCATCCAACTGGACCTGTTTCCGAAGTCGCTCCCGGTGCTGGTCCACACGGACCTGGCCGCGCGAAACCGGCAGGCGCGGCAGGTGGGTGGCGACTACTACGACGCCATTCCCATTGGCGCGCCCTCTTCGGAGACCACGCATCTGCTGTGTGTGGCGGACATCTCGGGCAAGGGGATCTCGGCCTCGCTGCTGATGGCCAATATTCAGGCGACGCTGCGCGCGCTGCTGGCGGCGCATCCGACGACGGTGGAACTGGCCGTGCGCAGCAACGATCTGCTGTGGGCCTCGACGCCCAACAACAAGTACGCCACGGCCATTTTCGTGCGGTACGACCCGGTGAGCGGGGCCTGCGAATACGTCAACGGCGGCCACTGCGATGGGATAGTGCTGCGGGCCAGCGGCGAAGTGGAGATGCTGGGCACAACGGGCATGCCGATCGGCCTGTTTCCCAAGCGCGAGTATGAATGCGCCGGCTTTTCGCTGTGCGCGGGCGACACGCTGCTGCTCTACTCGGACGGCGTGCCGGACGCCTGCACGGTGGACGACCGCGAATTCAGCGTGGATCGCTCCATCGATGTGCTGCGCGCCAACGCCCACCGTACGGCGGCGGAGATCCAGGATGCAGTTTTTTCCGCCATCGACGACTTTGTCGAGGACGCCCCGCAATTCGATGACATCACTGTTATGGTGATCAAACGGACTTCCTGAAGAGATGTTTTCAGCCGACTCCATTCTGCGGCCCTTTCTGGAAGCGAACGCGAAGCCGCGAGCGCGCCGGTTGTGGCTGGTGCTGCTGCTGGGCGCGCCGCTGCTACTGGCAGCGGGGTTGTGGCTGCAAGCGCGCAATAATGAGCACCGCAACCTGGTCCTTTCGATCGACCGGGACAAGGTCATCGCCACGGCGCGCCGCGTGGCCGCCGAGTACGGGTACGACGCTTCCGGATGGAACGCCTTTGTCCGCTTCGATCAGAACGAGAAGACCATCCGGTTTGTTCAGGAGCGGCGGAAGGCGCTGGGCAAGCGCTCCCGGCAACTGGCGCCGGAGGGAGTAGCCACTGCACTGTTGATCGCACCGGATGACCGAGTGTGGTGCCGCGTGGCCACGGGACCCGACGGATTCATTGTCGCCACGC
The DNA here is from genome assembly GCA_036504135.1 of Paludibaculum sp. GTDB lineage: Bacteria > Acidobacteriota > Terriglobia > Bryobacterales > Bryobacteraceae > Paludibaculum. The sequence goes on along the minus strand of DASXVP010000011.1, from coordinate 22,923 downwards.
GCTTTGGCGGACGCGCCTACCGGCCCGCTTCGGAGGGCATCAGCGAGGAGCAATCCCGCGCCGCGGCCGAGGCCGCTATGCGCCGGTGGCTGGGGGACATGGCCCTGGAGCGCATGGGCGAACCGGAGGTCTCCACCACCGAGGACGCCGGCGTTCCCAGCGCGCGGCGCTTTGTGTGGCGGGTGCAGCCGCGCCGCCTGCCGGAACTGGAGTTGGTGTTCACTTTTGACGTTGTGGGCCAGACGATTGCACATCGCGAGGTGGAGCCCAACTACGCGCAGTCCTTCACCAATCGCGCGGTCACGCCGATCAGTTCGCTTCAGCAGATGGCCGGCATGTTGCGCAGCTTCATCATCGTTGCGCTCTCACTTTACGCCGGATTCCGCTTTGCGCGCCGTGCGCTCGAGCGGGAAGCACCGCACCGCCGGGCGTTCCTTCTGGGGGCCACGGTGCTGGTGTTTGGCTGCGCGGCGATTGTCGTGGACCCTTATATCCACAACGCGGACCTGCGGCCAGACCGGATTCAGGGTCCGATCCTGATGGTGCAACTGCTGGCGCTGGTTGTTGGCCTCGCGATGCAGAGCCTGCTGCTGGGCATCTCCTATGGCGCGGGAGAGGGCGAGATCCGGGAATCCTGGCCGGGCAAGCTCACCTCGCTGGACACACTGCTGAGCGGCCGCATCCTGTCGGCTAACGTGGGCGCCTCGACGGTGGCCGGCGTGGCTTGCGGCGCCTGGCTGTTCCTGCTCTCGCAAGTCGCCTTCCGCCTGTGGGCTCCCGGGTCGGACAGTACGGTGGACAACTACCTCAATGTGAGTTTCAGCCGGGCGCCGCTGCTGATCCTGCTGATCAATCTGCCGATTGTCGCCATTTTCAACTCGCTGCTCTACCTGCTGGTGCCTCTCACGTTTCTGCGCCGCCGGATTGAGAGAACGCCGCTGATGATCGTGTGCCTGACGCTGATTGCGCTCGCTGCCGGCAAGATACCGCTGGCGCCGGAGATTTCGAACCCCGCGTACTGGATTGAGACGGGCGGGATGGTGGCGGCCATCCTGGCGCCATTCTTCCTGGCGGATTATCTGGCGTCGGTAGTGGCGGCCATCTTCCTCACGTTCTTCTGCCTGTTTGGCGATCTGGTGGTGGCGATGCCGTACTGGCAATCTCAGTTGGGCCTGGTGGGCGCCTTGATCGCCATCACGTTGCTCCCGCTGGCCATCGCCGCGTGGACAGGCCGGCGTTATGAAGATGACGAGGTGCGCCCGACGCACGCGCGCAACATCATCCAGCGGCTCTCGTTGCAGGCCGAGGTGAGCGCCGCACGGCAGGCGCAGCTCCGTCTGCTGCCCGAGCATCCTCCGCGGATTCCGGGCGTCAGCATAGCAGCATCCTGCACGCCGGCGGGGGATGTGGGCGGCGACTTCTACGATTTCTTCCCGCTCTCGGACGGGCGGCTGGGCATGATTGTGGCCGAGGGCGGCAATGACGGCCTGGCCTCGGCGCTGACCATCGCGCTGGCCAAGGGGTTTCTGCGGTATGAGTCCTCGGACAACTCGGATATTGAGCTGATCCTGACGCGCCTGGAGACGGCGCTGGGCTCCAGCCTGCGCCGGACGTCGGGCCGCACGAGCCTGGCGCTCTTTCTTTTGGATCCGGCGCAGGGCGTGCTCCAGATGGCCCGCAGCGGGACGTATCCGCGAGTGCTGATCCTCTCGTCCGATCATGCCGTGGCCGAGTTTGTGCCAGAGCCGCATGGCGCGGGGCTGAGTGTGGAATGCGGCTGGCTGACAATGATGCCCGGCGATTTCATCTTCATCTACACCGACGGGCTGCCCCGCCTGCTGGCGCGCAAGTCCGCCGGGCAGCCGAGCGATCTGCTGCTGCAGGCGGCGCATCTCCATCATCTGGGCTCGGCGTCGAGTCTTCACAACACGGTGGTGGATCTGTTGCTCGCTACCGGCGAGCAGACCTCGCTGGAGCTGCCCGACGACCTCACCGCGGTGACCATCCGGCTGGAGACCGCGGCTGCGCTGGGTGAGGCAGTAGCGTGAGAACGGCGGACTGGCTGATCCCGTGCGGCGCGGCGGTCTCGATGGCCGTGCTGGCGTGGCTGTTTCCGGCAAACGACATTTACGCGCGGCTCTTCCAGCCTCGCATCACACGGGCCGAGGCCATTGAGCTCGCGCGCGCGCTGAACCAACAGTACGGCGTGGATACGGGCGGCTGGGCCTGGGCGGTGACCACGGAAACACGCGGCGAGCAGACGTCGGCGCTGACCGTATACCCAGAGAGCGCGGTGCTGCAATCGCTGAATCCGCTCAGCATTCGAGTGCTGGCGACGGCTCCATCCGGCGAATCGGTGCTGACCATCTTTGGCCCGTCGGGGCGGCCAACGGCCTTCCAACGCAGGAGCGTCAACGCGCCTCGCGGCGGTGCGGCCGACGGAGCGGCGCCGGCCGATGTGCTGCAACGCGAACTGGTGCGGTACGCGGGGGCGCATAGCGCGGCCTTTGAATTGACGTCCTCGGGCGTGGCCAGCCAGGAGGGCTTGCGAACGGCCTGGGAATGGAGAGACCCGGCCAAGCCCGGCATCCTGGCGCGATTTGAACTGGTGACGCGCAATCGCGCGGTGATGCGCGCTACCTATAGCACCGAGACTGCGTTCCGCCTGCTGGTGCATTCGCGCCGCGACCAGCAGATTGACTCCGGAGCGCTGATCAGCGGGCTGATCGGAATCGGCGCGCTGATCGGCTTCCTCGGCATCTGGAATTTTTTCAGCCGCATGACGACGCGCATGGATCACGTGCGGTTTGGCTTGCTGGCCAGCCTGCTGGCGGCCGCGCCGATCCTGGGCAACTGGCTGAGCGGCAATATCGCCAACCAGGCCGCCTTTGCGTCCTTGGATATCGGCACCAGCGCCACCACCATCATTGTCGGCAGCATGACCGGCAGTGTGCTGATCATTGTCGGCATCAGCCTGCTGCTGGCTTCCGGCTATGCATTGCTGCCGGAGGGGACAAAGGCGCGCTGGGTAGCCCTGCGGCTGGTATCGCAGCATCAAGTGCTGGCCGCGCCGGTGGGTCGGGAGATCACGCTGGGCCTGCTGGGCGGCGCCGCGGCGGGCGTACTGTTTTATCTGCCGGCCGCGATTCCGGCGCTTGCGGCTGGATACGTGCAGATCGCCGTGCCGTCCTTCCTGATGAATCCGGCGCCCTCCATCAGCCCGCTTTCCGGCCTGACGGCGGGTATGGATCTGCTGGCGCTGTTCGCCTTTTTCCTGCCGTGGCTGCAGGCGAGACAGTGGCGTGCGTGGGTGGTGAACGCCGTGTTTGGAGTGGCGGGATTGGTGATAGTGACCGCGATCCGGCAACCGTACCCGCGTCAGATCGCGGCCAGCCTGATCGCGTGCGGCCTGGTGTTGGCGGCGATTTCGGGTCTCTACCGGGCGACCGGGGTTCTCGCAGTCTGGTTCTCCACCGTGGGAATGCTGGCCGTTGTGCAGGCGTCCACGCAACTGTCCGCCGGAACGCCGGGCTATGTGGCCGAGGGTGGGCACACGGCGCTGTTGTGGTTGGGCGTGGTGCTGGCTGGCGCGCTGGTGTGGCGCTTCGGCGCCAAGGCGGATGAGCAGGCAGTGATGGAATCGATGCAGCCGAGCGGCTCGTCGATCTCGCGCTCGGATCGCGACCGGCTGCTGGCCGAGTTTGCGGTGGCCCGGCGCGCACAGGAGGGCATGCTGCCGGTGGCTCCGCCCGCCATTCCGTCCTACACGCTGGCCGCATCCTGCGAGCCGGCGCGCGAGGTGGGCGGAGATCTCTACGACTTTCTGCCGTTCCCGGGCGGCGAATGGGGCCTGTGCGTGGCCGACGTCTCCGGCAAGGGCGTGCCGGCAGCGCTCTATATGACGCTGACGAAGGGCATGCTGGTGTCGGCCGCATCCCGTCCGGCCGATCTGCCGCTGATTGCCTCGCGCATGAACCGCTTCCTCGCCGAGGCGGGCCGGCGGCGCACGTTCGTCACCATGTCACTGGGCGTATTGGACGCCCCGCGGGGCATCTTCCGCCATGTCCGCGCGGGCCACAATCCGCCGGTGCTCTACACCGCGCACGACCGCGCCTGCCGCTATCTGATGCCCAAGGGGATCGGCCTGGGCATCACAGCCGGCGCGGCCTTCGAGCGCAATCTCGAAGTGGAGGAGATCGGCCTCAATCCCGGCGATGTGCTGGTACTTTACTCCGACGGCCTGACCGAGTGCATGGACACAGACCGTCAGCTCTACGGCGAGGACCGCCTGTGCGACATCCTCCGCCGCAACGCCCACCTCAACGCCAGCGGCATCCAGGATGCCATCCTGACCGACGCCCGCGCTTTCCGCGGAGCGGCCGATCCGCACGACGACCTCACCATCGTCGTTCTCCGCGCCGAGACGCGGGATTCATTACGATAGACCAAGGGGAGAAGACACCTAACTGTGGCCAACAACTTCCAGATCGAACGCAGCGACGAAGGCGGCATCCGCATCCTCGCCCTCGACGGCTACCTCGACGCGCATACCGCCCCGCAATTTGAGAACGCCATCCACGACGAAATGCAGGCTGGCCATCAGAAGATCGTCGTCAATTGCGCCCGACTCACGTATATCTCCTCCGCCGGGCTGGGCGTCTTTATGAGTTTCATTGAAGAACTCCGCGAGATTGGGGGCGACATCAAACTTGCCGCCATCACGCCGAAGGTCTATCAGGTCTTCGAAGTGCTGGGCTTCCCGGCGCTCTTCGACATCCTCGACAGCACCCAGGCGGCGGTGGCAAAGTTCTCCGATACCACGCCAAGGGAGGCCTAAGCGATGCCATCCTTCGAGCGAACATTTTCGCTAAACGTCCCGTCCTCAACCGAAAATCTGGCGATGATCCGCGACTTCGTCTCCAACATTGGGGCGCAGGTGGGCTTCACGGAGGCCGAGGTGGCGCGGCTGGCCCTGGCGGTGGATGAGGCTTGCGCCAATGTGATCGAACACGCCTATAGCCAGGAGGTCACGCACGACGTGACGGTGCGCGCGGTGGTGGATGATGAGGCGCTGCGCTTTGAAATTGTGGACACGGGCCGGCATTTCGACCCGGCCATCATTCAATCGCAGGACGTGGAGGAGTTGATCCGCCAGCGCAAGTCCGGCGGGCTGGGCTTGCGGCTGATCCGCACGATCATGGACGACGTGCAGTACCGCATCATCGCTGGAGAGAAGAACGAGCTGCGGATGACTAAAAAGCTGAAGAAGTAGTCAGCGGGCGGGGTAGGCGGCGTCGGCCTTCACCTGGTTCATCTGCAGGACGTGGCGTTCCGTGTGGGCCGCGATCATCAGCAAGTATTGATAGACATCGGAGACCTGTCCGCTGGGACCCGCCGCGCCGTGAGACCGCAGCCCGTCCTGAGTGGTCTTGACGTACTCAATCACCTTAGCCCGCTTCTCATGCAGAGCATTGGCGGCCGCTGCCAGCGTGGCGTAGCGCCCCGTGGGCTTGGCCGGCTCCGGCGCCTGCGCCTTTTTGGAGCGGTCCACCACGGCAATCAGCATGCCCTCATCGCCGGCCTTGATCTGGGCCGGCGTGCGAGCCGCCAGTTCTGCCTGGGCGGGGGATTTCAGAATGGCCCTGGTGGCGTAGCCGAACAGGAAATCCTCGGTGGCCGCGATGTGCTCCGCCACCTCCAGGATGGACCAACGTTCCGGGGATTCCTTGAACTTCGACTGCGCCTCGCTGACACCCTTCACCGCGGCATCGAAGACACCCAACGTCCGTTCCAGATGACCGGCCAGGAACGCGCGTTCCGCGGCAGTGATTGGCTGATCCTGCGCCTGCGCGCCGCCGGCGCATAGGCACACAAGGGCTACTGCATGGAATGTACGCATGTGAAAGAGCCTCCCAGACTGGCGTTCGCCCCGATTCGGGGTACTTATGGAAAAAGATGGTACCACGGCTCGACGGCGGCTACAGCGCGGCCCGCACGGCGGCCAGCACCTGCGCCGCGTCCTCACCCTGAACGGGGATCACGTTGCACACGCCGGGGCTATGCGGCGACCAGCGCTGGAGCATCCGCTGGCTGGCGAAGCCGGCAAACACACTGATCAGCGGGATGCCCAGGGCCGCGGCCACGTGCTGGCCGGCGGAGTCGTACCCGACATAGAGGGAACTGGCGGCGATCATGGCCGCGAAGGAGGCGAACGATCCCTCGTGGATGCCGATGCGCTCCTGAGTCAAGCCGCTATCGGCGATGGCCTGGCGCACGCGCGCCTCTTCTTCACCGCCTGGCGCGCCGGCGTCCACCATCACCAATGCGCCCAGCGTGCCGAGCAACTTCAGCAGCTCCGCCTCGAAGGGAGCTTCCACGCGCTTGGCGGGATTCTCGCCGACGCCGAGGCTCACTGTGATAACCGGCTGGGTGCCGAAATCGTATTCCAGCTTTGGATGGAGCCACGGCTGAGCGTCCTCGACGCCCAATGCCGCTCGGACCCACTCCTGCGTCAGGACAGGCAGAGAAGCCGCGGAATCGGCGCCAAACGAGCGGCTTTCGAACAGATAGTGGCGCTCTTCGTCGCAGACCGGTAGAAGGCCGAGCTGGGTGAGCCGTGAATCGGGGTCGAGGACAATGCTGTCCGGCCGCGCCAGCACCGCCTTCAATTCCGGATAGATCCCGAGCCTGTCACCCAATACACCGCGCCGCCCGTAGCCGATGGGCACGTGCTTCCATCCGGGCGACTTTTCAAACAGCTCCCATGCCTTTTTCGGGCCGACAAACCAGAGATGCGCATCGGGAAAGCGCTGGCGGGCCGCGTCCATGACGATGCTGGTGACCGCGATGTCGGCGCCGAGCGTCACGCGCGATAGAACAAAAACATTGCGCGGCGTTTTGATGACGGGCCGCACCTGCCGCACAGCGCGATAGCGGCTGGCCAGCCCGACGGCGTTGAGCTCCGGCATCGCCTGGGCGATCACGGCGGAGAACAGGTCCGCGTACGTGTCACAAAGACGGGGTTCAAAGAGATCGCCCAGCCGCTCCACCACGATGGAGAACAGCGCGCGCGTGGCCGGCGCCGCCAAACGCTCGTCTTCGTCGAGAGCCTCCGAGACGAGCGCGGAGAGCAGGTCCTGCGGCCACTGGCTGCCGCGCAGGCAATGGTTCAGGAGTTCAACTGCGAGTTCACTCGGAGAAATACTTTCCAACGATGAGCTCCAGCTTCTTGTATGTGTCGGGCGGCACGGTCTTCTTGTCCGTGATGAGCGCGGTGGCCAGCGCGGTGGAGCAGGCGCACGTTCTGGGTTGCACGTGGAGCAGCCGCACGGCCGCCGCCACCACCTTGGCCGCGTTCTCCGCATTGTGCGTCAGATTGCGGATGATGTCGGCCACGGAGACGGTGTCGTGCTCCGGGTGCCAGCAATCGTAATCCGTCACCATCGCCACTGTGGAATAGCAGAGCTCCGCTTCGCGGGCGAGCTTGGCCTCCTGGAGATTGGTCATGCCAATGATGTCCATGCCCCACGAGCGGTAGAGGTTCGATTCCGCCTTCGTCGAAAACGCGGGCCCTTCCATGCAGACATACGTCCCGCCGAGCGTGGAGGGCACGCCGGCCTCCAGGCACGCCTGGTGGAGCAGCTTCGCCAGATCATTGCAGACCGGATCGGCAAAGCCGACGTGCGCCACCAGACCTCCGCCAAAGAACGTGGAGATGCGCCCCATGGTGCGATCCACAAACTGGTCCGGGATGAGGAAATCCAGCGGCTTGTGCTCGGCCTTGAGCGAACCCACGGCGCTGAGCGAGATGATCCACTCCACGCCCAACTTCTTCATGCCGTAGATGTTGGCGCGGTAGTTCAGCTCGCTGGGGCTCAGCCGGTGGCCGCGCCCGTGCCGCGTCAGGAACGCCACGGGCTTGCCCTCCAGCTCGCCTACCACGTAGGCATCGGAAGGATCGCCAAACGGCGTTTCCACGCGCACTTCGCGGTGATTCGTAAAGCCAGGCATCGAATAGAGGCCGCTGCCGCCGATGATGCCGATCTTGGGGGTCAAACTCTCAGCCATCCTTCGATGATCGTATATGGATCGCACTCTCTGCCAGCCACCCGCCGGGCGGCCTCCTCCACAACCTTGGAGTCGAGCCGCGCCAGTGCGCGTTCGGCATACATCTGACGCAGGCGAAACGCCCAGTGGCGCACGGGGTCGGCCTTGCCCTTGAGGCCGGCCAGGGCGTCCAACACCGGTGCCACGCCCTCCGCCCGGGTGGCCACTGTGAGGCAGATCGGCACGCCCCACTCGCTCATCTCGCGCTCCAACCGCGCCGCGCCATCCTGATCCGCTTTGTTGATGACGAAGAGATCGGCGATCTCCAAAATACCGGCCTTGATGGCCTGCACATCGTCGCCCATGCCTGGCGCCAGCACCACCATCGTGGTTTGAGCGAGGCGAGCGACATCCACCTCGTCCTGGCCCACGCCGACGGTTTCAAGGAGGATGGTGTCGAAGCCGGCGGCGTCGAGCACGAGGGCCACATCGTGGGTGGCCGGGGCCAGGCCGCCCATGGCGCCGCGCGTGGCCATGGAGCGGATGAAGACGCCGGGGTCGTCGTGAAACTGAAGCATGCGGATGCGGTCGCCGAGGATCGCCCCGCCGGTAAACGGGCTGGAGGGGTCCACGGCGATGACGGCGACGCGTTGCCCGCGGCGGCGTAAATCAGCCACCATCGCGGCCACCAGAGTGCTCTTCCCTGCCCCTGGAGGCCCCGTGATGCCGACGATGCGGGCCCGCCCGCTCTGCGGAAACAGCTCGCGCAGCAGTGCCATGGAAGCAGCGCCGCGGCTCTCCATCACCGTGCAGGCCCGCGCAATGGATCGTGTGTTCATCCCAGGACCGTCAGTGTATCGTGGGAGTAGTGGCTGCGGCGAACATGATGACTCCAACACTCGGCGAGGAGATCGCCAATTCCATCACACACGGCTTGGGCGCATTGCTCAGCGTCACCGGGCTTGTCGTCCTACTAATGGCAGCCATCAGCAACGGATCGGCGCTGCACATCACGGCCGTGGCCGTGTTTGGCGCCACGCTGATATTGCTCTACCTGGCCTCCACGCTCTACCACGCTCTGACGCCGCCGCGCGCCAAGCGCGTCTTCCAGATTCTCGATCACTCCGCCATCTATCTGCTGATCGCCGGCACATACACGCCCTTCACGCTCATCACGCTGCGCGGTGTCTGGGGCTGGTGGCTGTTTGCCGTCATCTGGAGTCTGGCGATATTTGGAGTCGTTTTCAAGTCAATCTGGATCGAGCGCCACGCGGTACTCTCCACGGCGGTTTACGTACTGATGGGCTGGTGCGCGATTGTGGCCATCCGCCCGCTGCTGCGCGGCCTGCCGTCGGATGGATTCCTTTGGCTGCTGGGCGGCGGCATCTCCTACACCGCCGGAGTGATCTTCTACGCATCGAAGCGGCGGTACGCGCACGCGATCTGGCATCTCTTCGTGCTGGGCGGGAGCGCCTGCCACTATTGGGCGATCTACCGGTACGTGATCGCCCGCTGAGCTAAAGCAGCGGCGCTGTGTCGCCGGGCAGCATCACCCGCCGCATCAGCTTCAGCGGCATCGGCCCCTGCTTCACGAATTCATCGTGGAAGCCCTGCAGAGAATACCCCGCGCCCTTGGCCTTTTCGTAATCGCCGCGCAGTTTGTATATCATCAGCTTGCCTAGCGTGTAGTAGAGGTAGGTGGGATTGTAGGCTCCGCGGCGGGCCTCTTCATAGGCATTGGCCGGCTGCTGGAAGCCCTTTTCCACGAAGAGCTTCTGCCCCTGCTCCACGGTCCAGCCCTGAGTGTGCAGCATGATGCCGGTGATGTAGCGGCAATCCCGCAGCAGCGCTTCGGATAGCTGCGCGAGCCGGATCTTGAGATCTCCGTTACCGTAGCCCTGCTCCAGCATCATCTGCTCGGTGTAGTGCGCCCAGCCCTCAGCGTTGGACGCCGCACCCAGCAACTTGCGCGTCTTGGTGGGGAACTGTTTCCCGTACAAAAACTGCAAATAATGGCCCGGAAACGCCTCGTGAATGGTGATCAGCTGCATCACGGACTTGTTGTAGAGCCGGAGGTGCTCTTCCTTGTGCCTGGCGTCCCACTCCTTTTCCGGCGGCGTCACATAGTAGAACGCCTCCGACGCCTTGGCCTCGAACGCCCCCGGCGTGTCCATGGAGGCAAAGCTGCCGGTGCGGGCGTAGGGCGGCGTCTCTTCGATGCGGGGCCGCACTTCGGAGGGCACAGTGACGATCTTCTTCTCGACGAGGAAAGCACGGGTCCCCTCGATGGTGCGACGCGCCGCCGGCAACAGGTCTGCCTCCGTGGGGTGATCGCTTTCGAGCGATTTCATCACGTCGGCCGGCGTCCGTTTCGGGTCGATCTTCTTCGCTGTGTCGACGAAGTCCTGATAATCATTCTCCAGATTCGCCTGCCCGACGGCCAGCACGCGATCCAAGGGCAGGTCCACCATCTCCTCGTAGAGCAGTTTCTTCGAGAAGTTCTCCGCGCCGATGGCATACGCGCCTTTCGAGCGGGGCAGCAGATCCGCCTTCAGCCACGCCGCCGCATCTTTCATCGCGGCCACGGCCGCCGCCTCGGCCTTGTCGAATTCGCTCTGAGCCGCGGCATCGCCGCCCGCCGCCAGCTTGGCCCACGCCGCCACGTCCTTTTCCAGGAAGCCGACGGACCCCGCCGCCACGCGGATCGCCAGATCGGTGAACTCTTTCGGCGGATTGGTCACGTTTGCCTTCATCGCGGCAATCAGCGCAGGCGCGGCCGCCAACCGTGCCGTCACCGCAGCCAGACGCTCCTTGGCCGGCGCGAAGTCCCGCTTCATCAGCAGATCCACGGCGCCACCGGCCGCTCCGACGTAATCGATCGGATTTCGACGCCACCCTTGCACCGTTTCCAGTTCCAGCAACTCCGCCCGCAGCGCGTTTTGAATCAACTCGAGATCGATGGCATCAACTCCGGCGGGCTTGGCAGCGGCCAGAGATTCGGCGGCTGTCAACTGCGACTTCACGGTTTCGATGCGCTTCCGAAATGCCTCTTCTGACCGCACTTCCATCTGTTTGTCGTACTGGTGCAGCCCCACGGCCGTGCCGAAGGAGGGACTCCAGGCAAACGCCGAATCGAAGTAGGCATCGGCGAACAGGCCAACCGGAGGCGCTGTCGGCGGCTTCGTCGCGCAGCCGTTCATCCCGATCACCAGCGCCAGTGCGCACGATACGCCGAATCCTGCCTTGACCATAGGTTTCAGGGTAGCAGCAGAAGTATGTAATCCAAATCCCTCCGGGGCGCGTCTAACCAAGCAATGCGTACCTCACTTGCCTCCAGATTTCTGATTGCCGCCGCGCTCCTGCTGGGAACCACCGCCGCGGCACACGCCCAGGATTCGTGCGACGCCACGTCCTTTAGCGGCGCGTTTGGCTATTCCCTGAAAGGCTCTGTCTACGACAGAAGCTACAACGTCTACCTTTTGGCCGCCGCCGGACGGATTGTCGCCGACGGCGCTGGAAACATCACGGGAGCGGACACCATCAGCTACGATGGGAGCGCGGTGAGGCGTAAGTTGACCGGCACCTACACCGTGAACGCCGACTGCACGGGTACGCTCGTTCTCCGGGGCGACGACACCAGCGTTACCAACGCCGATTTCGTCATCGTGAACGACGGCAAGGAGGTCAGCATCGTCCAGACCGACGACGGCTACATCCTGAGCGGCGACCTGAAGCGCCAGAAGTCCGTGGTGGCCGCCGCCGCGCCGGCCGCGCCAGCTCAGTAGGCGGCTGTGCGAGATCCGGTAAATTTTCCACGCATCCGCGAGTCGCACATTAAACGCGTGTAATTCTTGCCGGATTTGAGTTATTCTGAGCGCACTGGGTTTGTCCGAACTCACTGGGTTGCAGGCAAGCGTTGTCTTGGAGCACCGCTTGCTAGGGGAATAGCTAGTCCGACTCAATGCAGTACGGAGAAGCAGGAGAGCTTTATGCACCGCAAGCTTGCCAGTCCGCCTGGCGTACTCATTCCGCCGGCAGCCGGCCGTTGCAGGAGAAGATCGCCGCGCTCCGGCTCCAGTATCCCCAATCCGGCTCCAATCCCTGTGGCGGAGCCGAGGCTGCTGTGCTCCGATCTTCTCGCTTTACGCCTGGACGAACCTGGCGCCGGTCAGCGCGAAATCTCCGGCATCCTGGAAGAGATTGCGGCTCATTCCGCATCGCTCCAGTTCGAGGAACCGATCGCAGTGGGCGCCATGCTTCGCTTCTTGTCCGTCGAATCGTGTGAAGGCGGCGAGCTGACGGGAGTAGTGGTGGAGTGCCAGCTTGAGCCACGCCTCGGGTACTTTGCCGAGGTCCGGTTCACGCCTGGCTGCACCTGGTCACCGAAGAACTATCGCCCGCTCCACCTCTTTGACCCAGCGGATCTACTGGCAGTGGCCTCGGCTACCGCCGGATCGTAGAACCTACCTGGGCATCAGGGAACTGGGGAGCCACGGGAATGCCGGCTCGTCCGGCTCGCCTGCTAGGAAAGCCTCAAATAGCTGAATCAAAAGGCCGCTGCGCTCCTCGAACTGCTGGCGCGAGTGGTTGAGAAACGCAAACCGGAAGGGCGATTGCGATTCCATGGCCGCCAGATACTCCGGGGAGTACAAGCCGCCAGCCTCGCCCACGGATCGAACAATGAGCGAGAGCGAGCTGCGCCGGATGAGCCCGATGAGCGCTCCGTGATCCGCCCCTGGCAGATCGTCCAGCAGCCTCATCACCCACTGGGCAAAGAAGAGGGTGCGGCTGGTGCACTGATCCAGCGTACCGTGCTCGGCGGCCTGGGTGAAGACAGTCCGCACGCCGGCCTGGCGATCCTCCTCCACATCCTGGAGATCATCGGCCAACTGCAACAATATGCCCCAGTGAAATGCAAAGCGCGCCTGTGCGGACGTGGGCTGCCCGGCCGCCAGATAGGCATCGGCCAAGACGGATGTGCCGCCTTTGGCGAAACTCAGGCGGGCTACATCCACGCCCGGCGGCGCGCCGTTCCGCATCAGCAGGAGACTCTGCTCCTGGGCGTGCTGGATCATGGCCAGGCTGGCGTAGACGGCGGAATGCTCGCACCGCTGGTACTCGCCTTCGATCAGTCCCACCAGGCGCCAGATGTCAGCCTCCCGCTCATTCGACGCCTCAACGGCGGCACCCGCCAGACGCAGCGCAAACCGTCGGCTGAAGCCGCGCTTGTCGGCGGCGCCCACGCCCGGATCATCCATATAGTTGTCCGAATACGGGTAGAGCATGCTGTAGGCGAAGATGGAGGGTGTCAGACACATCGGCCGGCCAAAGAGCATCTGGAGGCCGCACGCCGTCCACGCGTTGCGGCTGGCCTGAAGGACGTCGGGCAGGCTCACCGCAGCGTCGAACAGGCGCGCCTGCCTGGCCATCGCAGTGCCGATGGACGATAGCCCGCCGTGCAGCAGCAGTGCCATCTGGGCGTCATCCAGCCCCAGTCCGTCCCGCCCAAAGGCCGCAAACGCCGCGGTGATCCGCTGGTGAACACCCTGGCGCTCCGTCCGCGTGCGCGGAATGCTGCGCAACTCGGCCTGCAAGCCGCCTAGAAAGCGCGTCATCTGCCGCTCGCCTTCGGCCTGGCGGGTCTCGTCAAAACGGCGCGGCAGACACGGAGGCGCCAGCGGGCAGGCCCGCCAAACGCCCAATGCTTCGTCTATCAGGTCTGTGGAATCAATCGCAGAGGGGTTGGGTGACATGCTGCTCACCCTGTAGTACGTCATCGGCGCCGCCGGAGTTCACTGTACCGCCCATGAGCGCCGCCACCACGTCGGCTGCGTGATAGGGAGCGCCACCGGCGGGGATGAAGCGTGTGAGTTCCGTCAGATCGTCGCCGCTCGTGATGATGCCGGCCTCCAGGTGCTTGCCGGCTCGAATCTGCGGGTGCCCCGTGGTGGCCATCAGCGCATTGCACACGCACTTCCGTCCGACCGTTTCCTCGATGGCCCCGCCCTTGGAGACAAACAGAGAAATCGGTTCTGAGCCGCAGCGGAAATCGATGGAGCCATCCGGCGCGCGGAACGCTTCCCGCAGGTAGCCCAGATCGCAAATGCGGTGACGGGCATCGGAAAGGGCCTTCTCGGAAACGGTCCCATCCAACTGGACAACCTTGAAGGGGAAGCCGGTGGGCGAGGCCAGCCGGTCTGTGAAAACGCTGACGGTTCCGTCCATCACTTTCTGCAAAACCGCCCGCTTATAGTCGTCACGCAGGCCGGATTCCACGCAGAACGCGAACGCCGTGCCCACCTGGACACCGGCCGCGCCAGCCGCCAGCGCCGCCCGCACCTGCTCAGCCGAGCCGTATCCGCCCGCCAGCCAGAACGGCAAGCCGAGCTCGCACATCCTGGGCAGATCCACCACATCGCGCTCGCCATAGATGGGCTCGCCGATGTCGTTCACCTGCAGCTTGCCGCGCGGCGGTGCGTTGTGCCCGCCGGCAGTGGGACCCTCGATGATGAACCCGTCCACTCGCCCATTGGCCTTTTTCACCATCGTGACGGCCAGCGTGTTCGAGGCGATGATCGCCAAGAACCATGGCCGGCGTAGCGGCGGCATTTCGCCCTCCATGAACTCGCGAGGGTCAAACCGCATCGTGGTGTCGTCACCCTCTTTGGCGCCGGCCACATAGAGCGGATAGGTCGCCGGCTCGTGATTGGCGTACTTATCGAGGATGCCAGGCACGCGCATCGGAATGCCGGCGCCCATCAGAATGTAATCCACGCCGGCCAGCATCGAGCCATAGATGGATGCCAGGTGAGGCGGCTGGATCTTCTCCAGATAGTTGATGCCCACCGGGTTGGAGTGGCCCTCGCGCGCCAACCATATCTCGACGAAGTTCGAGACGATGAGCAGCTCAGAGACTTCTCTGGGCATATCCTTCTCAAACTGCGGCGAGTTGGCGTAGGACTGAGTCTCCGCCTTGCCTCCGGCGATGTAGTATTTGTCCCAGACCCGCGCCGCCATGGCCGGAAACGGGAAATGATCCAGCGCGCGGCGCATGTGCCCACCCGGATCGCCATCCTGTAGGCGGCGCAGCAGCATGCGGTCCAACGCGGTTCCAGACACCACACCCAGTTGACCGGTCTTAGCCACCGCCCGAGCCAGTCTCCAACCGGATACACCAACGCCCATCCCGCCCTGAATCACGGTTGGCAGCTTTAACTCAGCGAGCTTTTCCATCAACAAAACACCATCCTATAAACGAGTGGGCTGGAACGCCACTGTACTATGATAACGGGCCTGAATGAAAGAATCTTCACACTTCCAGCCCACGGGTAGTGATACCTCCATGATACCGGACGCGCGGGTACAGGCCCGTTCCGTTTCGCGGACCTCGCCGCTACTTCTTCAGAGTGCGGATGTGCGCCACCACGTTGTCCAAGTCGGCGGGCTGGAGGGACTTGGCCAGCGCGGAGTGGTTCTTTCCGCCCATGATGCCCTTCGCGAGATCGGCATCTTTCTTTGCCTGAATTTCGGCGGCGCCGAGGGGCTTCAGTTCAGCGGCATATTTTTTCTGCATGGCGGGCGTGCCCGCGCCATCGGCGCCGTGGCAGAGCTTGCATTTCTTGGCGTACAGATCAGCGCCCTTCACCGCGTCTCCGGCTGCCATCGCCGGCAGGCACAGCGCGCAAATCATCGCCACCAACACAAAAATCAAAAATAGTCTTCCTGACATGAGTCCATTCCTTTTTCATGTTTCAGGCGCCGGATGCGCCCGGCGTCAGATTATCACACCTGATTATCTGGTTCTGGCCCGGGTCGGCCATGGCCGGGCCAATTCAACGTTGCGCCTCACGTTCTTCGCAATCCGCTCCCTAACGGTCGCGGCTCGGAACGGAAGCGGTCGGGGCTCGGAACCGAAGCAGTCGCGGCTCAGAACGGAAGCGGTCGGGGCTCGGAACCGAGCCGGGCGCTCTGGTCAACCGCAAAGAAATGGCCGCCTCGGGGCTCACTCCCCGCGACGGCCATTGTCCTGCCAAACGATTTAGCGCTGGATACGGGCCGATCCGCCCTTGGCAAACGCACGGACCTGGTCCACGGTTGCCATCGTCGTGTCGCCCGGATAGGTGGTGAGCAAGGCTCCGTGGGCCCAACCGAGGTTGACGGCCTCCTGCGGGTCCTCGCCGGTGAGCAGTCCGTAGATGAAGCCGGAGGCATAGCCGTCGCCGCCACCGACGCGATCGAGGACGTCGAGTTCGGCCGTGGGCGACATATACGTTTTGCCATCGATCCACGCGACGGCGCCCCAGGAGTGGCGGTTGGTGGAGTGCACTTCCCGCAGCGTGGTGGCGACGATTTTCACGTTCGGGTACTTCACGACGACCTTATCGATCATGCCGAAGAAGGTGCTGGGATCGAGCTTCGATTTGGCCGCCACTTCGGGTCCGGGGATGCCGAGGCCCATCTGGAGGTCTTCCTCGTTGCCGACGATGACATCGACGTTTTCGACGATGCGGTGGAGGACGGAGAGGGCGCGCTCGTGCCCGCCCCAGATGTTCCAGAGCTTGGCGCGGTAGTTCAGATCGAACGACGTGGCGGCGCCGTGTTTCTTGGCGGCCGCCATGGCTTCGACAATCAGTTCGCCGGTGGTTTCAGACAGCGCCGCAAAGATGCCGCCGCTGTGGAACCACTTGACGCCCTGGCCGAAGATCTCGTCCCAGTTGAAGTCGCCGGGCTTGAGCTGGGCGCCGGCCTCGTTGCAACGGTTGTAGAAAACGACAGGGGCGCGCACGCCCTGACCGCGATCGCTATACACGGCCGCCATGTTGGGGCCGTTGACGCCGTTGTGCTTGAAGTTCTTGTAGAAGGGCTTGACGCCCATCGCCTTGACGCGTTCCTTGATGAGATCACCGATGGGGTAATCCACCATGGCCGAGGCAACAGCGGTGTTCATGCCGAAGCAATCCGCCAGGTTGGCGGCGCAGTTGAACTCGCCGCCGCTGACGTGAATCTGGCAACCGGCTGCCTTGCGGAACGGGAGGATACCCGGATCCAGGCGATGCACCAGCGCGCCGAGGGAGAGGAAGTCGAGCGAGGCGTTCTCGAGAATGTTGAGTCCGTATTTCATATGCTGATATTTCCCCTAGACGGTATAGATACCGGAAGCGACGCGCCCGCCGGTTCCGGTCCAATTGGTATGGAAGAACTCGCCGCGGGGCTTGTCCACGCGCTCGTAGGTGTGCGCGCCGAAGAAGTCGCGCTGCGCCTGGAGGAGGTTCGCCGGCAGGCGGCCGGTGCGGAATCCGTCATAGAAACCGAGTGCGGTGGTGAAGGCCGGGGTCGGCACGCCGTACTCGATGGCCTGGATGATGGCCCGCCGCCAGGATGCCTGGTAGTTCACCAGTAGGTTGGTGAAGAACTCGTCCAGCAGCAAGTTGGTAATCTCCGGGTTCTTGTCAAACGCAGCTTTGATGTTGCCCAGGAACCGGCTGCGGATGATGCAGCCGCCGCGCCACATGAGAGCGATGCCGCCGAAGTTGAGATTCCACTTGTACTCTTTGGCCGCTTCGCGCAACAGCATGTAGCCCTGGGCGTAGGAGACGATTTTGGAGCAGAACAGCGCCCGGCGCACGTCCTCGATGAAGACGGCGCGGTCGTGGGTGGCCTTGTGGTCTGGGCCCGGTAGAATGGCTGATGCCTTCACGCGCTCGTCCTTGATGGCCGAGAGGCAGCGCGAGAAGACCGCTTCGCCGATCAGGGTGACGGGCATGCCGAGATCGAGCGCGCTGAGGCAAGTCCACTTGCCGGTGCCCTTCTGGCCGGCGGTGTCGAGGATCTTGTCGATGATCGGCGCGCCGTCGTCGTCCTTCTTGGCGAAGATCTGCTGCGTGATGTCGATGAGGTAGCTATCGAGCTCGCCCTTGTTCCAATCGGCGAAGACTTCGTGCAGTTCGTCGGGCGTGAGGCCGAGCGCGTCCTTGAGCAACTGATAGGCTTCGCAGATGAGCTGCATGTCGCCATACTCGATGCCGTTGTGGACCATCTTGACGTAGTGGCCGGCGCCATTCTCGCCCACCCATTCGCAGCACGGCGTGCCGTCTTCCACCTTGGCGGAAATGGCCTGGAATATCTCCTTGACGTGGGGCCAGGCGGCGGGGTTGCCGCCGGGCATGATGGAGGGGCCGTTGCGCGCGCCCTCTTCGCCGCCCGAGACGCCGGTGCCGACGTAGAGGATGCCCTTTTCGGCCAGCGCCGCGGTGCGGCGGTTGGTATCGGGGAAGTGCGAGTTGCCGCCGTCGATGATGATGTCGCCCTCTTCGAGGTGCGGCAGGATCTGCTCGATCATCTTGTCTACCGTGTCGCCGGCCTTGACCATCAGCATGACGCGCCGCGGCCGTTTGAGCAGTTGGACAAGCTCTTCCATGGAGTGCGCGCCGACCACCGCAGTACCCTTCGCCTCGTTGTTGATGAACTCGTCAACCTTGGAGACGGTCCGATTGAATACGGCCACTTTGTAGCCGTGATCGTTCATGTTGAGAACCAGGTTCTGGCCCATTACCGCCAGGCCGACCAGGCCGATATCGCAACTCGCGTTAGACATAGAATCTCCTGATGAATAGGTGAGCTACTGGCATGCCAGTCTTGTCGCTCGTCCGTTAACATTCTATCCAGAAACGGGGGCGCGTGTCGGGGAGATTCGGGCTTTGTGGTCGCATACGGGGCGTGATGGGAACCGGCTGGCTATCGTGATGATCCGGCTGCGAGAGTGGAGGAATCGGTGGATTGGGTTCGATTGGTCAAGTTGCCCGGCGCCGGTTGAACGAACTCCTGGTTGAGTTTGAACAGCGTATCCTGCAGGCATGCGTCGAGTTGCGCCTTGTCGAACGAGGCTTGGGCTCGGACGATGGCTGTGTGCTGCCGATGGAGCTGCGCGACATTGACGAGCACGGGCGGAGCGGAGGGCTGTACGCCGGACTCGAGCGGCTCAGGAGCCTGGGTACTGAGACGGTTGGTCTGAAAGGCTCTCAGCTCCTTCAAGGTCTTGTGATAGGTTCGCTCGGCGCGGCGCATGTAGAGATCGATGCGTTTCAGGCGGTTGGCCATATCGAAGAAGAGCAAGGGGTCGCCGCCTTCGCAGACGTGGCCGAACTGGGATGCGACTTCGGCGCGGCGGCAGCGGCGGAGGGTCCAGGCGGCGTGGGCATGTTGGGCGAAGAGCTCGCGCTCGATGGCGCCGGCTGGCTGGATTTCGGCTTCGAGTTCGGCCATGAATTGGTCAAATTCCTGCTCCTGGCCGGCGAGAATGACGAAATCCTGGGAGGAGAGGCCGTGGGTGGTGGCGTTGCGGGCGGAGGCGGTTTTGCCCTCGGCGGTACGGGGCCCGGTGGAGCGGCGGGCGTTGGCTTGATTGGCGGCGATCTGGGCGGCAGTGGCCATGGTGGAGTCCTTTCGAGGCGGGCGGTAGAACGCAAACGGCCCCGCCGAGTTAGGGCGGGGCCATTTGGTTTTGGCGGGAGGCCGCGGGACGGCACCCGACGATACGTTAGCAGACGGGTGCAAGCGTTTTGGGGTGGGGTGAGGGTGCGGGAGGGCGGGAGTGTGAAAAACGTTGGGGAAATCGCGGATGATTAAGGTTGGATTAAGGTGTGAACGGGTTTGGGGAGGGTGGGACGCGGACGCAAAGTTCCGGCTGTTCTCTCCCGCTTGCGGACGCGCGCGGTACTCCAATTTCAGGGCGGTTCTAAAGCTCCTGTGCGACAGGGAAGATCCGGCGCCTCGCTCAGCCGCACCCGGCAACGGATGGGCACTGGGCTCAACGTGAATCTGGGGCACTGCGGTGAGATACTGATAGGCGTGCCGACGATTCTGTGCGTAGGGCCGTATCGAATGTACTATCACAGCCACGAGCCGAACGAACCTGCCCACGTGCATGTGGATCGGGACGATCAGTCGGCGAAGTTCTGGCTGATCCCGGTAGGGCTGGCGAGGAAGCTTGGCTTCAGTGCGGTGGGGATTCAGCGCGGTGGAGCTTGGGCGAGTCCACCGGCTGGTGGCGGAGAATCGCGATTACCTTTTGGACAAATGGAATGAACGCTTCCCATCTTAATCCCGGAGAACGAGTACGGGACGTGCAAGTCACTGAGGACACACTGGCGGTGGACCTGGCGGACGGGCGTACCATCATCGTTCCATTGACATGGTATCCGCTGCTCCTGAGCGCGTCCATGGAGCAACGATCCCACTGGAAGATCAGCGGGGCGGGCTATGGGATCCACTGGCCTGACCTTGACGAAGACTTGAGCACGGAGGGTTTGCTGCGGGGCGCCCCTGCCGCCGCCGAACCTGCCCGGCTCAGCCACTGAGGGTTTCGAGGGGAAGGCGTCCTGGACCGCATCGTGCATCGGGTGCACCGGATGGAGTTACGGGGCGAATCGAGGCGCAAGAAACCGCCGAAGCCGACGCAGCGCTGAGGGCTCTCCGGGTCACTCCAGGATTCAAGAGGAAGGGGGCGTCTCGCCCCTTCTCCTCGTCGCCATCCTGACCGGTTGACGTGAAGCCTTCGCTGCGCTCCGGACGGCGGGATCTGGTTGTCTTGCCGATCACTGTCGGGCACAATCAAATTGCCAGCGTCGCTTCGCTCCGATTGCCTGATCGGCTCCAGGAGAACAGTGATCGGATTCAGTGGAGAAGCACTGATCGATTTCGGGAGAATCCGCATCAACACGCGCTTGCCGCGTATTCCGTCACCACAATCGACTTGATCGCAGCCCCGGCTTCAGCCGGGCGCGGTGCAGCAACGTAGCCAGTCATTGCGAATTACCGCCAATTCTCCATTGAGATAATATCAATCGCGGCATCTGCGATTCGCTTGTCCCGATGAGTGGTGAGCTTTTCTAAGAGCGCCCGAGCCTCTGCGCGCGAGCAGAGTACCTGCGACGCGGCAGCTGCTGGACCGATGTCCTTGGCAAACTGGTCCGCGTCGAAATTCTGGCCGGGCACCAACAACAAACGTGCAATACAGCAACCTGGCGATATTCCACCACAGACCCCTTCCTCGTGTGTTCCACTTTCTATATGAAGGTTATAGTTGGTCACGTCACCGATCGATCGGTAGCCGTCGCTCCATCGTTTCAGGAAATATATACGCCGCTGGCCGACCGCTGGGTTGTACTGTGGCACTCCAAGAGTTGCATCGTTTTGCTGCGAATACGTAAACAGGCTAAATCTCAACTGGTTTGGCAGCGGACCGCCCTTGATTGCCATTTCTACGGAAATCCGGATGTTTGTGAGCTGTGTGTTGATGCGGGGGTCCCCTAATGACTTGGTCGGTGTTCCAACAACTTCAACGTCAGTCACTTTTCCAAGGACAATGATTGGGGCAGCAAGCTCAAGTCTAAGTCTTTCATCGAATGACAGTGTATAATCCGACAGCTGAAATTGATCACGAAGGTCAGACCCGCTTCTACACCCGGCTAGGCAAAACGCCCCCGCCATCAATAGCATGTTCGCTAGTCGCATGGTTTATATGTGCCAGGAATTAGCCTTCCAGTCAGCGGATCCACTTGGCCTCCAATGTTCCCATTGATCGAGACATAGCCCATATACCGTTTAATGTCAAGTTCAACTGGATTTCCACCAAACCCATACACTGGGAGGCCGACCTCCCTGCCATTGTCCCATTTCGCGGAAAACCTCTGCGTTCCCTCCATGAAAGTTATGCCAGTCATGTTCACTACCGATTGCTGGTCCGGAAACCAGCCGCGGGGACCAGACGATGGCGAGTCTGGTCCCGACTTGGGTAGACTCCCCGTCAAGTGCTCCCAAATGACCGCAAACGGGTAGCCCATCGCACGCGGCATACCCTTCTCCTGGAACATAAGTTGATAAGTTATGTTCCGCGTAACGGCGCCTTGCTCTGGAACCTCGTAACAATCTTTCGTTACGGTTAGGAAATATGTGCGGCGCGGTACCTTCGTCGGTGCGCCGCCACTGGCACCTGGCATTCCTTCAAAGAACGTTGCGAACCAGTACGCTGTGAAGCCCGGAATGAAGATCGCACCGCCGATCGCGCGCCCACCACCTGCGCTCAAAAACTCTTGAGTGCCGGCTTGCTTTGCCGCACACTCCCTGAAGTCCGGCTCATTGACATCGCACGACCACTTCTGGAGCCCCCCGGGATCACTGTAATTCACGGGATCCCCACCCACATACGCATACCTATTCCAACTCCCCGGATCCCCCGGCCCCCCACTCGCCTGATACGGGTCCGCACTCAAAAACCGCCCCATCTGCGGGCTGTAATACCGGTTCACCGCGTAATCCAACCCCGTCCCCGCATCCCGCCAGTACGTTGCAAACTTCTCCCCCGACGTTGTCGGCGCCGTCGCCAACTCCCCATAAGGAAACGACTTCTCATACGTCCCCAGCCGGTCCGCATTCATCGCCGTGCCCTTCTTCTCAATCAACCGTCCGCCAAACCAAGCCCGCTGCGTCGGCGCATACGTCTGCCGCTCCAGCGGCGACCCTGGCGACCCGCGGAACACTTCCAGCACCTCACCCCCCAACCCGTAGAAGTAGACATCCGCCACCGGCCCCTGGCCCGCCAACATCTTCCAGAGCCGCCGGTTCCCCGCGCCATAGCCGTATTTCTCCGCGCCGTTGTCTACCATCCGGTTCTCGACGTCGTAGGTATACGTCCCGGTCAGGCCCAGCAACCCCGCGGTGACGTTTCCGTTGGCGTCATACTGGAATCCCGGGTTCGTGATCCGGTTTGTGGCCACGTCGATGGAGTACGAATGCACCGGCCCCGAGCCCTTCGTTACCGACTGATGCGTCTTGTTGCCGAACCCGTCATAGGTGAAGCTCAGGCCCCAATCCGAGGAC
>DASXVP010000010.1:0-1566 GCA_036504135.1 Paludibaculum sp. | reverse complement strand
CCTTCGCGCCGTGAGACCAGGGCGCGAAGGCGCCCTTGGCTTCCTGAGCCGGTCGTTCACGGCCAGGCGACGAACCATTTTGCCGATGCCCTGACCAACTTCGCACAAGGAGCGCTTCATGGAGCTGCTCATAATGGCGCTGACGGGCCTTCTAGCCGGCGGCACGGCCGTCGTCGTCCGATCTCTCGCGCGTCGCTTGTTCCACCATGCCGGTCCGGCGCAACCCGCCTCCCATGATGCCCCGGTGAATGCCTATGTCGCGGATGCCGCGGCCTTGCTGGCCGCCTTCGGAATCCTGCTAGCGGGCAGCAACATACACCGGACGCGGCCACACCCAACGCTCTGGCCTCCAGCCAGTCCGGATCTGGTTATTGGTCTGATCCTTGGGGCACTGCTGGCTCCTGCGATCCTGCGCGTCATTGGCCCTCGGTGATCTGGTTGGCCTGGAGGACTGACAATGCATGTCCTTCACAACAGCGGCATAGCCATCGCCCTTGTGAGCCTTGGCGTTGGGCTCGCCGCTGACGGCTTGTACAGCCGGGGAATGGTCCAAGCCGACGTCACGCAGTATGCCCTGGCCGCAGCGTGCGTCATCGCCTGTGCCAACTAGGCGATTGGTGTGGCTGGCTTAACGGGACGCGACTGGATGAATGGACAGTGTTCTACGCCTGCGTGCCTACGAGCGCGCCGTAGGTGCGCAGGCGTAGAGGTTGAAAAGCATGGCCGGTCGGCAAGACTTCGCGGTGACATCCGCGTACACTTCCGTTACTTGTACCCTTCGGACATGCCCAGTCGAATTGTATGGGCGGATACTATTTCAGCCGAGCAGGAGGGGCGAAATGATACCCGGAGCGGTTTACTACGCCCTCGGAATCGTAGCTTTGGCGGGGTTTTCCCTCTGGAGGGTTGCGCGCGTTTGGCCGCGACAAGCGGACGACCAGGGCCGGCTGTCACTGAGTCGTGCCCAAGCCTACCTTACCATCCTTGGCTTCGGTCTTCTGATGGCGGCTTCGCTCGCACCTGACCATTTTGTTGTCCAGATATTGGTTGGATTACTGGCAATCGGATGCCTGGTCGCTAGGTGCTTCACGAGGTGAGGCGCGTATTACCGAGGCAGGACCTGGCACTGTGCCTTCTGGCTCCTTGACGGGTGAACGCTAATGTCCAAGCGGTTCGTTACCCTCTCTGAGCACCGATACGCAGGAGACGACGACGGCTGGCCCGAACGGCCCCTCCTGTCGCCTGGAGGAGCACAAGAACGCGCAGGGCACGGTGACCTCCTCCACCATGCGCTGGTACGCCTACGACGGCCTCGGCTGCGTGCTGGCGGAGATCGACGGCGATGGGAACATGATGTCGGCCAGGGTCTACGACGT
Source organism: Paludibaculum sp. (assembly GCA_036504135.1). Classification (GTDB taxonomy): domain Bacteria; phylum Acidobacteriota; class Terriglobia; order Bryobacterales; family Bryobacteraceae; genus Paludibaculum. The sequence goes on along the minus strand of DASXVP010000010.1, from coordinate 190 downwards.
GTACGGCGGCGTGCGCCGCACGGCGGGAACCGCAACGAGCCCTCCCGCCGGGGTCAGGCGAGATGCCCAACGGGCCATCCTAGCCCGGCGACTCAGCGCTCTGTTCGGGTGAAGTGATCGGATCGCCGCGGTCTGCACAGGCGCGCGGCAATCGTTGCAGTAGCGGAAACACAGAGGGCCCGCCCCCCCC
>DASXVP010000009.1:0-1686 GCA_036504135.1 Paludibaculum sp. | reverse complement strand
ACCGACACCTGCGGCACAGCACTGGCTCGGGCGACGCGTTGCTGGGCCATGGCGGCCGCGTCTGCGCTCTTGGTCGAGAGCCGCCAGGCGATGAGCCCGCCGAGCACCAGCACCGGAATCAGGATGATGATGATACGCTTCATCGGAATATGGTCCTTGTGGTAGAGACTGTCCGGGGCTGTGTGAGCGACAACAGTTACTTAATGAGTATTAAGTTTCCCCAGCCACGCGAAGTTCCCTCCTCGGGACCGCTGTGTTTTCGCGGAGCAAAGGCATAGCTGGCGGCGGAGTTCACTGGGGGGCACGGGGCATATGCTCTAGCCCAATGCCAGTAGGGCGGGCCTCACTAGTGTATAGTCCCTGAATTAGCTATGTTGTATTTTGGACCTTGAGATGCTATGATGGGCGCAGGAGGTCCCGCCATGAGCACCCCTGTGCCGATTCTGCTAGACGATCAGACGCGCGCCGGGCTGGACAAGATCGTGGGCTCACCCACCGCGCAGGTGCGTCAGGTGTTGCGGGCGCGAATCGTGCTGCTGGCGGCGGCTGCGCAGTCCAATCCGCAGATCGCCGCCGCGTTGCGCTGCAACATCAACACGGTGCGACTGTGGCGGAACCGCTTCGCCACCCTGGGCCTGCCCGGTCTGCAGGATGTGCCCGGGCGGGGCCGCAAGCCCGAGATTGTGGGCGACCGCGAAGCCGCCATCGTCGCGGCGACCCTGACGCCGCCGGAGCATAGCACGCACTGGAGCGCCCGGCGGTTGGCCGACAAGTTGAAAGTCAGCAAGTCCGCGGTGCACCGCGTCTGGCGAGACTACGGGCTGCAGCCGCATCGCGAGAAGACCTTCAAGTTCAGTCGCGATCCGCTGCTGGTCGAGAAGGTCACCGACATCGTCGGCCTGTACCTCAATCCGCCGGACAACGCGCTGGTGCTGTGCGTGGACGAGAAGAGCCAGATTCAGGCGTTGGAGCGGAGCCAACCGGCGTTGCCCCTGGGGCCGGGCAAGACCGCCTGCCGCACACACGACTACACTCGCCACGGCACGGCCACGCTGTTTGCGGCGCTGGCGTATCCGCAGGCCGAAGTGCTTGGCACCTGTGCCGTGCGGCATCGCCATCAAGAGTTCCTGACCTTCCTGCGGCTCGTTGACCGCAGCTATCCGACCGGCGAGATCCATCTGATCTTGGACAACTACGGCACACACAAGCATGAGAAAGTCCAGCGCTGGTTTGCGCGGCGGCCACGCTACCAACTCCACTTCACGCCGACGTCAGCTTCCTGGCTGAACCTGGTGGAACTCTTCTTCTCGATCCTAACCCGCCAACGCGTGCGGCGGAGTAGCTTCACCAGCGTCCAGGCCCTGTACAAGGCGTTGCACGACTATCTACGCGATTGGAAATGAGCACCCGACGCCCTTCAGCTGGGCCAAAACGCCGGAGCAAGTGCTCGTCCATTACGATATAGCTGTTTCAGGGACTGAACACTAGCCAGCGATCGCGCAGGTCGAGCGTCTCGTTCGACTCATCGGCATCATCAAGTTGGGAGCCATGTCACCATGACCAAGCTGGCCGTCTGCCAGACGCTGTGCAAACCGGGGGATGTGCGCGCCAACACGGCTCAGGGGCTCGATCTGATAGCCTCCGCCGGGGCTGCCGGCGCGGAACTGATTGTCCTGCCGGAGTGTC
>DASXVP010000008.1:0-233361 GCA_036504135.1 Paludibaculum sp. | reverse complement strand
TGGCCTCGTTGGCGGCGACGGGCGTGGTGGCAGGAACATACACGAAGGTCACCGTGGACGCCAAGGGGCGCGTCACGACGGCCACAACGCTGGTGTCTGGCGACCTCCCTGCCCACGGCCACGTCGCCACCGACATCGTGAGCGGCGAACTGCCCTTCAGGATCCAGAAGGGTGGGACTGACATCGGAACCCGCCGCGCACTCAACCTGATCGAGGGTGCGCGGGTGACGATCAGCGCGGCAGACGACTCTCCGAACGACCGCGTCAGTGTCATCATCGCCGCGGCTCCGCCGGCGGCAGGCGAGATCACGAACTCGCTCGGCTACGTCCCTGCCAACCGGACCGGCGAAAACTTCACTGGCCCGATTGACTGCGGCCCGTACCAGACGATCGGGAGCGCCTTCGAGAACATGGCGAAGTACTCGGAAGACCTCACGGTGGCGACGTGGGACAAGAACGGAGGGTCCTGCACTGTGACCGCGAACGCGACGACCGCACCGGACGGCAACTCGACCGCCGACCAGGTCGCCGCGAGCACAACGACTCCAGTGATCCAGCAGCAGATTGCCGGGCTCGTGTCGGGCGGCCAGTACACGTTCTACGTGTGGGCGAAGGTCGCCTCCGGCACCCGTAAAGTATCGCTCGCCATCGTCGACAACGGCTACGCTAGCTACTTGGCGGGCCCGACGCAAGTGACGCTCAACTCCACGTGGCAGCGGTTCGCGATCGTCGGCACTCTGACGCCCGGGCAGACAGGCCTCTGGATTGTTGTTCGTCAGTTCACCGGCAACGGCGACGACTGGACCACCGGGTTCGTCCATCTCTGGGGCGCTTGTCTCCAGCAGGGGAGCGACCCGAAGAAGGGCTACGCCCGCACATGGGCTTCCCAAACGGCCAACGTGGCGGCAGGAGTAGCCTGCGGCGCCCTCGTGATCTCGGCAAAGGACACCTCCGAGTCTCCGCTCAGAGTGTGCGGGCCCGGGTCGAATCTCGCAGACCACAGGCTGCTTGAAGTCACCGCCGGCGGCGAACTGATCATCGCTGGTGGCACCGGCAACGGCTATCGCTTCGCCGAGCTGATGGGTGCCAGCAACCCTTCTGGCTGGGCCGGCATGCTCAAGGTGAAGAACCCGGCCGGTACCACGGCGGGCTACATCCTGCTGTATTCCACCCCATAAGGACTCTTCATGATTCTCAAGCTCGACCACATTCAACGGTTGAACCTCCATGCACTGCTCGGCGCCCAGCGGGCAGATGTGGGGTCCATTCGCGCAATCTGGGCGGTACAGGACCAGATCGCACTGAACGCCGACGAGGAAGCTGCACTCGGACTGAAACGCGAGCTACTGGGTGGCCAAGAGCGAACGGTTTGGAACGCGTCACTTTCAATCGGAACGAAGGAATTCATCTTCACTGACTTCGAAGTTGCCAAGATCAAGGCGGCGATTGCAATGTGGGATCTGTACGGCGCAGCAGCCGACCGCCGCTGGCTGGAGCCCTTGGTGGATGAATTCTTCTCTGGCGAGATACCGCAATCGAAATAGCGCCTGACGTGAGGGCTTCAAGACTAGTACGATGGGCTTCCGCAGTCACCTCCTGACCGGCCTCCGACGCCAAATCGTGTGGAGTCGGGTCCTCCCCCAATTCCATCCGGCCAGCCATTCGGTTTCCTGAAAAGGAAGTGGCTCATAATGCCAGGTCCTACGTCTGGGTTCTCAAAAACATTTCGCTCTGATTTTGTTCGTGGTAGTCTTGCACAAGAAGCAGGTGTCTTGATCGGGACGCACTGACCATCTCCATGGCTGAAACCGACAAAATCATCCGAGATCCAATCCACGGGTTCATCAAACTGTCCCCTTGGGAGATGGAGATCGTCAATCACAGGGTTTTCCAAAGATTGAGACGAGTCAAGCAGCTCGCTCTTACCGAGATGGTGTATCCGGCAGCGTGCCACAACCGTTTCGAGCACTCGCTTGGCGTGATGCACGTAGCGACCCAAATGTTCGATCAGCTCCGTCCCTTGCTCGAATCGCCGGAGGTTACTGAGCCGACGTTCACAAAGGATGACCTTGATCGAGCCCGAGTCATCGTTCGGCTGTCTGCGCTCTTGCACGACGTCGGGCATTGTCCCTTCTCCCATGCCGGCGAGGATGTCATGCCCTTCCGGCCGCTTGGCGGAAAACGCTACAAGCACGAGGACTACTCGGCTGGACTGATCCAACACCTCCTCGCAGAGGTCATCGACGGGCATGACCTCAATCACATGAAGGTGACGGCCGAGGAGATCTGCAATTTTCTGAAGAATGACGACCACCTTCCTGCTCAAACTCTTTTCTGGCGACCCCTCATAACAGGCCAGATGGACGCCGACCGTGCGGACTACCTCCTGCGCGACTCGCATCACGCGGGAGTCGCCTATGGACAGTACGACTTGAATCGGTTGATAGCGACCCTCCGTGTGGTCCGCGATCGAGAGACCGGTGACTTAATGATTGGGGTCGAGAGGGGTGGGATCCAAGCCGTAGAGGGATTGATACTTGCCCGCTACATGATGTTCGTTCAAGTCTACTTCCACCACACCCGTCGCGCCTACGATCGTCACGTGACGAAAACGCTGAGTTTTCTGCTTGAGCAGGAGTACGGTGAACAGTTTGGTCAGAGAGGAACCTTCCCTCCGCCAACAGACAGAGCGAATCTCGAGAGCTACTTTGGATGGAATGACCCTAGGGTGTGGCGGTCCATCGACACCGACACCGCAGGTCCAGACGGGATGCTGATCAAAACCCGGTGTCACGACAGGCGGGTTTACGAAACGTCCCTCTTCCCCAAACCGAAGGACTCCGATCACTTCTACTTGAAGGTATTTCCCAAAGTCCAGGAACTCGGTGCATGGATCGACATGGCGGACAGTTCGTGGTACAAGTTCGAGAAGTCCGCTGACATCCGAATTGCGACTTCCGACAGCGGAGTGGACAGCAACCCCGTTCCCTTGTCGGCGAGGTCTTCCCTCATCCAAGCGCTGGAGGAGGTTACGCAACGCAGGGTTTACGTACCGCTGGCAGGCAAAGAAACGGCGAAATCAATCCTTGGAATCTGATATGGTAAACACTATGGGCTCAAACGCAGAAGTGTCTTGGGAGAGGTACGCGCTAATCGCTGACATCGTCGAGCGATTCGGGGCCGCGAACTACCGGCTCGGGAAAACCGCGATGCAGAAGATGATATTCCTTCTGCAACGATCTTTTGGCGTCGATTGCGATTACGGCTACACGCTATACACCTATGGCCCTTATTCGTCTGACGTCGCCCGAGACCTCGACGTGGTAGCGGGCCTAGGGGGCGCCCAGATCAACTACGATTTCAGCTTTGCTGGCTATGAGATACATCCGGGACCAGCAAGCGCCGAACTGCGTGGAAGAGCTGCGGGCTTTTTAGCCGCGATCGGCCCCCAACTGGATCGTCTCGTCGGAGATTTCGGCGGATACACGGCAAAGGAACTGGAGTTGAGATCAACGGTCGTCTACCTCTCCAAACCTGGCCAAACGCGAACGAACTTGATCAAACATGTGCACGAAGTGAAACCACACTTCAGCCCTTCGCAGATTGATGCCGCTATCGCTGAACTCGAGAATAAGGGCTACGTTCCCGAGCTCTCAACAATGAACGCGGCCAACTGAGCCGACTGTGTCGGCTCCGATGCGCTCTCAGATGCTGTACCGCGAATTGGGGTACTCGTACTCCGGCGGCGGATCATTGACAACCGAAACCCGTAGCCTTGTGTCCATATCCGAAATCTCCCCGTCTGGTTAACAGCGGGGAGATTTGATCATTTTTCGGGCTCTCCAAACGCCTGTTCGAAAGAGGGTTGCACTCGGGGAGCCAATTCTTTTTTCAGCACCGTCCCCCGCCGGTCCGTTAACGCCTCGGCTCTACGCCAACAACGGGGGCAGCCCCCAATTCCAGCCCTTCCTACGAACATAGCCACGATCCCCTACCAACAGCTGCTAACGACCGCCGGCCATTCCGCGACTTCGCGGCTCAGGCCTCCAGATGCACCGAACATCATCCACCGAATCGGCTCAGCCAGTTCGCGAATGATCCCCTAATCGAGTGGTTCCTCCGGATCCCCTCGCGCAGCCATATCTCCTCGCGCGAACGGAGCACGCTGTAGACCAGCGATTTCCCGTCTGTAGTCAGCGAGACCCTTCGTCCTGGCTCGTGGGTGGCATAGGGTAATAGTCCACCCAGGTCGCGAATCATCCGCGTCCGGCAACTGGAAATATCCACTTCGAATACCGCCCGCTCGGGGTATCTCACGTGATAGAGCGACCTCCCGTCGGCGGACCATGCCACCGGGCCGCTGCCTCCTAACGACTTTTTGCGCCGCCCATCCGGGGAGATCAGCGCCAGGAAACCATTCTCGTCGGTGTAAGCGATCCAGTCTCCCGCCGGCGACCATTCGGGAACGGTGGGGTGAGCCGAGGTAAGGCTCTGGAACGACCGCGCAAGCTCCACCGGACGTTGTTCTCCCACGCTGCGCACCTTCATCAGACGAAAGGTGGAGCCGACGAGTTCGAGATAGACAAGCCACTGCGAGTCCGGCGACCACGAGGGTGCCACTGCCACAGGGGCGCGGGCCACAATACGAGTCTTCCCGCCGCCAGCCGGCGTCACCAGGATCCCACTCTCTGCGGCGCTGAGAGCGACGCGGTAAGCGATCATGTGGCCATCGCGCGAGAAGACAGGAACCGCGGCGGTCGGTGAAAGGTAGCCGGAGCCCGCTTCAGCCACCGACAGCGGGCGCTCCCATTTCCCATCGAGGCCAGCCAGCCAGACTTCCCACCGCCCCCGCCGGTTCGTCACATACACGAGCTGCTCTGCCGCGGGCGAGCAGGCCGCCTGTTCTTCGGATCTCAGGCTTCCGAGCAGCGTGCGAATGGGGCCGCCGTCGAGCGGGACCGCCACTACATCGCTGTGCGACAAGGAAAGCTGGTAAGCCAACTTCGCGCCGTCGGGAGAGACCATTGCATGGTTCGCATTCCTGTCCACCACACCGGCCCTCCAGGACCGGTCGGTCTCAGTGTCGCCAACGAAAAGCTCCCCGCCACGCAAGTAGGCTACGTGGCGCGAGTCAGGCAGCCAAGTGATGCGGGGGATCGTACCTGTACCTAGACCGGCTCGAAACACGGCTCGAACGTGGCCGCGCGGCCACGGCAACAGGAAGTAGCTCGGCCCGGCCGCCGGCAGATTCACCACCGCTAGTATTTTGCCGCCATCCGGAGAGAAAGACAAGTTAGGCCGCTGCAGGATTGCGGCTGCAGCAAGAGGCGCCGGAGAATACGGCTCCCACTCCAGATCCGGCGAGCTGGCGGTCCAGATTCTCCATGCGCCATCGGCTGAATACGACAGCGCCGCCAGTGCCCTTCCGTCCGGTGAGCATGCCGCCGCAACGGTTCGCTTCCGAACCAGTGTCGGCTTCCCTCCGGACGCGGGAATCCTATACAGTGCCGGTCCGCCACTCAGGTGGCTAAAGTAATAGACGCTCCTCGAATCTGCGCTCCAGAACGGGAACTGCCTCTCGGCTGGAACGAGTTCGCCGTTGTCCGGTGTCGCCGGCATGATGGAGCCAAGGGTTTGTACAAAAAGCCGCCGATCCAGGGGGGCGTTGCCGCCGATGTAGGCAATGGCCCTGCCGTCAGGTGACCACGCCGGCAACATTTGCTCGGCGAGTCCAGAGAACAGGGGCGTGCTGAGCCGCTCTTCAGCGACCCAGGGCTCGTCGCCGGCGTCGTCCCTCAGTAGCGACACCGTCCAGTAAAGTAGCGTCGTGAGGCCGAGTGCGGCAGCAATCAGCGCGGCGGCGACGACCGTCCTTCTGTGTGTTCGGGATTGACCCGGCAGCTCAGCCGTGGATACCCCCAGGTCAGGCGTGAGATGGCCGTTCCCAAGGGCTTGCACCGGCACCAGTAGTCGGTATCCACGGCCAGGAATCGTCTCGATCATGTGCGGGGCGGACGCCGATTCGCCCAACACTTCCCGCAGACGCCGAACGGCGGCGTTGATACTGTGCTCGAAGTCGACTACTTCACCGTTCGGCCATAGCCAACATTGGATCTCGTCGCGGCTGATCAGCTCCCCGGGCCGCTCGACGAGCAGGCGCAGGATTTCGATCGATTGTCTCGGCAGCCGAACACGTACGCCGCACTTGTGCAGTTGACCGATGGCAAGGTCCAGGTCGAAGACGCCAAATCTCACCCCGCTCTCCATGTCAACTGGCAGTATACATCAGTAATCAAGAGCCTGAACTCCTTTATATGCTTGCCGTTGCCGTGCAAGATAGATATGACACTCGGCCCCTTGCTCCGCGCCCGCGAACGCCGTAGGATGCCCTATCCCCCGGCATCCACAGGGGACGTGACACTAAATCTCAGGAGCGATCTTTATGACGAACGTAACGAAAATAGTTACTGCGGCCGCGGTCCTAGGCTACTTCTTCGTGACTACCCCGATGTCGGCTCAGAACGACGATAGCTGCATGTCTCTGACCATGCTGATACAGGGCAAATTGCAGCCGCCGATTGGCTGGCGCGGCCCGGTCAAAGGCCTGCTAGTCGATAAGAACAACAAGGTCACCCCATTGGAGGGCAAGCTCGCCGGGCCGGTCTTTCCAGATAGAACGCCGCCAGTCTATAAAGGGCAGGTTGGGCACGAGACATTCCACTTCTCCTTCGACTTCGGCACCGCTGGAAAGTTCGCGGGTCTCCTTGACCACGAGATCGCCCAGTTCTCACCCATCGTAACGCCACACCTCGATATGACCGGCGCACCTCCACCGTTTGCGCTAGGAACGACCAAATCTACGTTCAAAGTCGATCCCCAGACAGTGGGCCAGTGGGCCTCGTCAGGATGGTTCGAAAAAGCCACCGGCAACCTCTCGGCGGCAGCGACTTTCCTGGTGAACTCGATCCCGGTCCCCCCGTTTCCGGACCCCAATCAACCCAATGCGGGTCCAGTGATCGGCTATTGGAACCTCGAAGTCACTGGCAGGCTCTGTAACCTCGACGTGAAGTAGCCCTCCAGGGTCGCGCCGGCCGTCCGGCGCGACCCTTCGGCCTGATGATCGCAAAACAAGCCATGTTGTCTCTTGGAGAAGCTGGCAGGGTGAGGCGCGAGCCGTTAGAAACTGTTCGACACGGTTGGTGGCCACCAGAAAAGGCGGGAATCCCGATTCTCCGAACCGTGTTAGGAGTCGCGGCCCTCTCCGCGAGCCAATTCTTCTTCCAGCACCTTTCCAAGCCCGCCCGTTAACACCCCTCGGCCCGCTCGTAGAACGGCCGGATCTCGATCTCGCTCGGTCCGGGCATCGGATTCGGGCAGCGCTGCACCCAGGCAATCGCCGCCTCCATGTCCTCGACCTCCCATACCCAGTAGCCCGCCACCAGTTCACGCGCCGGGGCGAAAGGCCCGTCGATCACCGTACGGTTGGCCCCGTCAAACGCCACGCGCTTCCCCTCCGAAGATGGTTTCAACCCGTCTGCGAAGACCAGGATGCCGGCCTTCCGCAGCTCCTCATTGAACCGGCCCATCGCCTCCATTGCCTGCATCGCCTCAGGCGTGGGAGCGAACCCCTTTTCGCTGTCTTCGGTCGCCTTGACCAACACCATGACACGCACGGCCTGCCTCCTTCTTGGGCTGCGAACCGGGCACAACTACCAGCATCGGGAACGGCAAGGAAACGATGATGAGAACGTCGCCCGCGTTCATCCTCTCAGAATCTTGTCCATCGCCCTTCCCTTGGCCAGCTCATCCACCAGCTTGTCCAGATAACGGATCTGTCGCATGAGCTTGTCCTCGATCTCTTCCACACGGTAGCCGCAGATCACTCCCGTGATCTTGGACACGTTCGGGTTGATCTGCGGCGCCCGGGCGAAGAAGGTCTCGAAGTCGACTCTCTGGTCGATCTGCTGTTGCAGCGCCTGTTCATCGTAGCCCGTCAGCCAGTGAATGATCGCATGCACCTCCTCTTTCGTACGACCCTTCTTCTCCGCCTTGGCAATGTAATGCGGGTAGACGCTCGCGAACGCCATTCTGAATACTCTCGTGTTGTCCATGGATTCGTCGCTCCTCAAAATCCGCTGCCCTTGTTCAAACGCGAGCCGGAGTGCTCCGGCAGATAGGCTCCGTGGCCTGCCGGCGATGCTCCCGAGCTTTGGCACTCGGCGCCATCAGCGGCTCCAGCTCCTCGTACAGAATACGGCCATCTCCCGTTTTGCCGCCTCCCGCAATTGGTCGTTCGGTTCGCCGTTGCGTGGTCCGGTCTGGCCGCCCCGTTCGTCGCGGTGCTCTCGTTGTGCGGCGCCGCGAGCCACCTCCTGTGCCTTGACAACTTCCTCCCGGCATCGCGGAACTCGAGCCTCCCCTCGGGCCTTCTCGTGGCATACACAAGCTGAAACTATACCGGAATCGCTGGCCACCCTGCGATATACTTGGCCACCATGCTCTCCCGGCGCTCCTTCTTCTCAGCCGCCACCGCAGGCCTCGTCTCCGCACCATTCTCCCGCCTTGCCGCCGCCCTCAAAGGTAAGGTCAAGATCACTGACGTCAAGTGCATGATCGTCCGCGGCACCTGGGACTGGAATCTGATCAAGGTCGAGACGGACTCCGGTCTGTACGGCATCGGCGAGGCCTATTGGGGCCCCGGCGTCAAAGACATAGTCCAGAAGATCCTCAAGCCGCAGCTCCTCGGCGAGGATCCCCTCAATGTCGACAAGCTCTATACCAAGATGCTGATGCGCAACGCCGGCGCCGGCGCCCTCGCCGGAGTTACCGTCACCGCCGCGTCCGGCATCGAGATCGCCCTCTGGGACCTGGCCGGCCGCATCCTCGAAACTCCAGCCTGCAACCTGCTCGGCGGCCGCTTCCGCGATCGCGTGCGCTTCTACCGCACCATGCAGAATCCCGCTGACGTCACCAGCCCAGCCTCTTTTAAGGAATACGTCCGCTCCGCCAAGGCCGAAAAGTTCGGCTGGACCGCCTTCAAATTCCAGGGCGATGGCATCCCGCCCAATGCCGACCCCCAGTTCAAGGAGCCCGGCCACGACCCCTATCTCCGCAACCTCACCACCCGCGACATCCGCCGCATCGTCACCGGCATGACCGCCGTCCGTGAGGAACTCGGCCCCGACGCCGATTTCGCCATCGAGTGCCACTGGCGCTACGATTCTCGGGACGTCATCCAACTCGCCCGCGCCCTGGAGCCCGTCAATCCGATGTGGCTGGAAGATCCCGTCCCGCCCGGCAACGTCAAGGCCATGGCCCGTGTCACCCAGGCCATCAACATCCCCGTCTGCACCGGCGAGAACCTCTATGGCCGGGATCAGTTCCGCGAGCTCATCGAGCTCCAGGCTTGTGACATCGTCCACATCGACATCCCCAAGTCCGGCGGCTTGCTGGAGTCCAAGCGCATTAGCGACATGGCCGAGTCCTACTACATCGCCACCGCCGCCCATAACCCCGCCAGCCCCCTCGGCACCATTGCCTCTGCCCACGCCGCAGCCTCGATGCGCAACTTCCGCATCCACGAACTAGCCAAGTACATCGAATGGTGGCCCAGCCTCGTCGTCCACGAAGGCCCCATTTTCGAAAACGGCTACCTCACCATCCAGGACAAGCCCGGCTACGGCGTCGAAATCAACCCCGATGTCGCCCGTGCCCACCTCGCTCCGGGCGAAACCTGGTGGGGCTAACGGCGCCTTTCCGCTGTCAGGCATTCGAAACAATTCCACCTCATTAAATTTACTCAATTCGGGTTATACTAACCCGAGCCGGCTCAGCCGGCAATTTGACGACGTGGAGGCGAGGATGTCACTTGGCAAAAGAGCGGCCGCGGAGTTTTTCGGCACGTTCTGGCTGGTTTTTGGTGGCTGCGGCAGCGCTGTGCTGGCCGCCGCATTTCCCAACGTGGGCATCGGCTTGTTGGGTGTATCGCTGGCATTCGGCTTGACTGTGCTGACGATGGCCTACACCATCGGCCATATTTCGGGTTGCCACCTCAACCCGGCGGTTTCCCTCGGATTGTGGGCAGGCAAGCGGTTCCCAGGCACGGATCTGCCAGCCTATATCGGCGCCCAATTGGCAGGCGGCATCGCCGGCGCCGGAATTCTGTTTATCATCGCCAGCGGCAAGCCCGGCTTTGAACTTTCCGGCGGCTTTGCCTCTAACGGATTCGCCGAGCACTCGCCCGGCGGCTACTCTCTGTTCGCCTGTTTCGTGGCCGAAGTTGTGCTGACGTTGATGTTCCTGCTCGTCATTCATGGTTCCACCGACAAGCGAGCGCCCGCGGGCTTTGCGCCCATCGCCATCGGTTTCTGCCTCACCCTGATCCATCTCATCGGCATCCCGGTGACCAACCTCTCCGTCAACCCCGCACGAAGCACCGGCCCGGCGCTCTTCGTTGGCGGCTGGGCGGTGGAGCAGTTGTGGCTCTTCTGGCTGGCGCCCATCATCGGCGCGGTCATCGGCGGCTTCCTCTACCATTCTCTGTTCGAAGAGTAGAGCTCTGGCCTTGGCGACCCGGATTCAAGACTTTGGCATCCGGGTTGCTACATAATGGGGCCATGGCCATTCCGCCCCTGAAGTATAAGCCGAACCCCAAGGCGCCCAGACAAGTTTTACCCGTTCTAAATGCGCAGGTTAGGGCATCGTCAGCCGAAGAGGTGGCGCAGGGATTCACCGCCGAGCAGGTGAGTGTAGAGGCCCAACGCTGCCTCCAGTGCGCCAAACCCACCTGCATTGACGCCTGTCCGCTCCATCTCGACATCAAGCGCTTCATTCAGCGCCTGGCCGAAGGCGAGTATCAGCCGGCTCACGATGTCATCAGCGAACAGAGCCCCTTCCCCGGTGTCTGCGGGCGCGTCTGCCAGCACGAACTCTTCTGCGAGGATGCCTGCATTGTCGGCAGGAAGTGGGATCCGGTAGCCATCGGCTCCCTGGAGCGTTTCGCCGCCGATCACGCCCGCCTGCGGATGCAGGAACTCGCCACGTCCTACCCCAAGCCGACAGGCCCCAAGGTGGCCTTGGTGGGCAGCGGCCCGGCCTCCTTGATCGCCGCCTACGACCTCGTCCGCTGGAACTACCGCGTCACCATCTTCGAGGCTCTCCACAAGCTCGGCGGCGTCCTGGCCTATGGCATTCCCAATTTCCGCCTGCCGCGCGAAATCCTGCATGAAGAGATCTCCCGCCTCCAGAACATGGGCGTCGAGTTCGAGGTGGATTTCATCGTCGGCAAAACCGCCTCGCTGGAGGAGCTCTTCGAAGAGGGCTACGCGGCGATCTTCGTCGGTACCGGCGCCGGCCTGCCTTACCTGATGGGCATTCCGGGCGAGAATCTGGTGGGCGTCTACACCGCCAACGAGTTCCTGACCCGCATCAATCTGATGGAGTCCTTCAAGTTCCCCGATATGCCGACACCCGTTCGCGTCGGCGCGCATACCGTAATCGTGGGTGGCGGCAACTCCGCGATGGACGCCGCCCGTTGGGCAAAGCGCATGGGCAGCCAGACGACGGTGCTCTACCGCCGCGGCCGCGCCGAGTTGAAGGCCCGCCTCGAAGAGATCGAACACGCCGAGGAAGAGGGCATCCACTTTGAGTTCCTCGCCGCGCCCGTTGCGCTGTTTGGCGACGAAGCGGGCACGGTCAAGGAAATGGAGTGCATCCGCATGGAACTCGGTGAACCGGATGATAGCGGCCGCCGCTCTCCGGTCCCCGTGAAGGGCAGCGAATACCGGATTCCGGTAGACACCGTGGTCGCCGCCATCGGGCAGGCGCCGAACCCCACCCTTCAAAAGGCAACCCCGCAACTGATTACCAAGCGCGGCAAGGTCGTCATCGACGATCACGGCGAGACCTCCATGGCGCGGGTCTACGCCGGCGGCGACGTGGTCCGCGGCGGATCCACCGTCATCCTGGCAATGAAAGACGGGCGCGCCGCGGCACAGTCGATTCACGCGGCCATCAGCGCCGATCTAGAGGCGGCGGAGGTAAAACAGTGAGCAACCTGATCCTGGCCAAGCGTCAACTGGCGCCCGAAGTGACACTGCTCGAAGTGGAAGCGCCGCGCATCCAGCGCCGCTGGAAGCCGGGGATGTTCATCATCATCCGGCCGGGCAGCAACAGCGAACGGATCCCCCTCACCATTGTCGATTCCAACGCCGCCCGACAGTCCATCACAATGGTCATCCAGGCCATCGGCAAGACCACCAAAGAGGCAGTCGCCTTGGAGCCAGGTGAATCGCTCTGCGACCTCGTCGGCCCCCTCGGCGAGGCCGCCACCATGACCACCGGCCAAAAGGTGGTTTGCATGGCCGGAGGAGTCGGCGTGGCCGAACTCCTGCCCGTCGCCAAGGCCTTTCGCGAAGCGGGCAACCATGTGACGGCGCTCTGCGGAGCGCGCTCCGACAACTACCGCATCCTCAACGACGAACTGATAGCCGCCGTGGACGACCTGAAATGGGCCACGGACGACGGTTCGTTCGGCTTCAAAGGCAACGTGGTGCAGATGCTGCTCAGCCTGGCCGGACCCGGCACGTTTGCCGAGGGTCACGTCATCGGGCCGATCCCCATGATGAAGGCGGCGGCCGAGGCCACTCGCGATTGGGGCATGAAGCTCCACGCCAGCCTCAATCCCGTCATGATCGATGGCACCGGCATGTGCGGCGGCTGCCGCGTCACCGTGGGCCAGCAGGTGAAATTCGCCTGCGTCGACGGGCCCGAATTCGACGCGCATTTGGTCGATTTTGACGAGCTAGCGCGCCGCAACCGGGCTTACCGCGAGATGGAGCAGCAGGCGCAGGCGCATCAGTGCCGCATCGGGCTGGACGTTCTCTCGGCCTGCATCAAATCCCCAACCCGCGCCATGCACAACTCGGCCGCATTGCCGGCCGAAACGAGCGCGTCCGCGGCGATCACCGCGCCAAAACGGATGTGAAAACGTCCACCCTATTCGCTGATGCCTGCCGGCACAACGGGCACTCCCATTCGCGCCAAATGCGCGATGAGCCTCTCCACGCCGGGCAGTGGCACGCTGAGCCGCCCGGCACTCCCCGCCACACCCTCTGGAAACAACCCGCTGGGCCGCGTGGCCGACTTTGCATCCCGCAGTACGGCCCGGATGCTGCGTGCCGTATAGGCTGGATTAGCGTTCGCCAGCGACACCGGGTAGCACCACAACGCGTGGGCCACTCTCGGCAATAGCCAGTCTCCAGGCGACGCGATCTTCCATGGCCCCATCCGGATCGGAGGCCAGTTCGCCGTCACCAGCCAGCGCACAGGCGCAGATCCGGCGGCGCATCAGCCCCATAGTGCCGCAGCATCGCCTGGGTCAGCACCGCCGCGTAATGCAGGATCCACAGTCCCTTGCGCTAGTAGTGGTTGGCCACCAGCAAAAACCGTGGGCTGACGGGCAGATGCTCCCAACCCTCAATCACCGGCGCCGGCAGCATCCGCGCAACAATCCCCTCGGTGAACGCCGACAGATCTTTCCGCGTTCCATTCCGCAGATGAGGAGTTAGCGAAAACACCTGATCCCACGGGACGGGATAGGAGATCGGCTCAGACACGCCGGCCTTTCCAAGTCGTCGTCATCCCGAAAATCCCCTTGAGCATCGCCGAGATGGCGATCGCCTGGAAGACATAGATGGCGAAAGGTGACAACAGCGCGGATCCCCAGGAGCCATACCAGCGCCGCCATGCCAGCGCAGGCACAAAGAAGAAGAGCGCAGCCGCCGCCCAGATGTGCAAGTACAACAGCACCAGCAGCATCGGCAGCCACGACGTCATTACCACCGAGGCCGAAACCACCAATAACGCTGTCCCCAGGTTCACCCGGAGAAATCGAAACGAGTTCTTCTGAAAGCCCTGCCACAGGCCGCCGAACGAATCATACATCCGCACAAAGGCCATGGACTCGCATCGCATCACCTTCGCGCTCATGCGGTGGCGCTTGATCAATCGCGCCAGATCCACGTCTTCAATCACGCTGGTGGCAACCGCCTTGTGGCCGGCGAGAAACTCATACGACTTCCGCCGGAACAGCAGGCACTGGCCGTTGGCCAGCGCTTCCGGCCTGCGGGGATCGTTCACCGCTCCAGCATTGACGCCCGTGAAATACAGCCCGAAAGCATACGGCAGTAGCATCCGCTCCCACCACGACGGGCACCTCTGCCGCGGAAATACGCTAACGGCCGCCAGATTCGCTTCGGCCGCATAGGAAAGCAGCGACTGCACGAACCGGGGTTCGTACCACGTATCGGCATCCACAAAGAGAATCCAGTCCGACGAGGTGTACAGCGCGCCGCTCCAGCAGGCGTTCGGCTTCCCCATCCAGTACCGCTGCAATGGCTGCGCCGGACGCACGTCGGCCCCAGCCTCTCTCGCCCGTTCCGCCGTGGCGTCAGTCGAATGATCGTCCACCACAACGACGAGACTGCCCGGAAAGCTGCGCACACACCGGCCGATCACCGCCTCTTCATTGCGCGCCGGAACAATTACGCAGTGATCCGGCGCCGGTCCGTCCGGCCCGCGCTTTAGTTCAGGCAACGCCAGATACTGCGAACGGGATCGCCAGGCAAACGCGCACATGGCAGCGGACAGCAGTCCAGCCACCAGCAGGACCGCCTCTATGGAGACAATGGCATCGAGCATTTCGGGAGTCTTTTGATCGTCGGACCGGACACGCCATCGGGGAACAACGGACTCTCCTCGACAGCCTGCCAGCGCCCATCGCCATCCATGGCGCGCGCCTCCACCATATTAGCGTCATAGGCTGCAACCCGAGCCTTCCAGCGTGTCAGCGCGTAAGGCGAGATTGGGGTATCCAGCTCGGCGTTTGCCCACTCCCCCCGCCCTGCCCTCACCTGCACCTGCCTGACGCCGCTCATACCCGCAAACGAGACGCCTCCCACCACCACCGCATCGGCCGCGAAGAGCTCTCCATTCGCGGTCTGAACCGCCGCAGCAACCCCGTTTTCCACCACAATCTGCTGCACCGGCGAGTTCAAATGGACGCGGCCTCCCAGCTCCTCAAAAACCCGGCCCGGCGCCGCCACCAGTGCGCCCGTACCGCCCATCGCGTAGTGCACGCCCCACTCCCGCTCCAGGTAGTGGATCAGTGCGTAGATCGACGTCGTCTGAAACGGGTTGCCACCCACAAGTGAAGGATGGAACGAGAAGACGCGCCGCAAAAGCGGGTCCTTGACTTACTTCGAGACAAACTGACAAACCGTCTTGTGCGACTGCAACCACAAAAGGTCAGCGACGCACAGTGGATCATCTCAATGGCACAGCCGCGCGCAGCGCCAAAGGTCCGTCCTGACCCGACAGCCGCGCGATCCGCATCGCCAGGATCGGCCGGATCCGTTGGCCCTGCCCCAGAACGGCGTACTGCACTGCTTGCCGGAAGGGACTAGCCGGCGGCCCGCCTGTGTCCAAAAGACTACGCAGATGTGCCTCCACCAGCTCTCGGTCGGCCGCCAATCGGATCAGTGCGGCTTGAGAAGTTCGGAGGGCTTGAACCGCGGGAGTCATCGGTTAATCTGATTGCAGAAGTGCTCTCGGGATTTCGTTTTCTTTGCGAAGGGTGTCGAGATTGAGGACATTCACCCAGACATGGTGGGTTTCACCCAAGACCGTCCGGTTTGCGCTATGTAGCATTTTTCTACATGCACTTACAAGTCAATGATAAAAAATGACTTGACGACAGGGTGCGAGCTGAGATAGGTTTGGCCTGGATCGTGCTATGCAGATCCTGAGCCGTGTATAGCGGCGGAACCGCGAATCAAAGGTATTACTATGAAGGAGAGCAGCATGCGATTGCATTTACGCTCTGGCGGGTGGATGAGATGGACTCTCGTCGCAATGGTGCTGGTGGCCTCCACCGCACTGCTGAGCACGACGAAGTCGCCATTCACCGAGCGCGACAAGGCGTTTTACGCCGACGAAGCAACAGTCAATTTCGTCCGTCCGGGCCTCGTGTTCAAGATTTTGGGCCACGAGATCATGAATGACGGCATGGTCAAGGTCCGCTTCAAGATCACCGATCCCAAGGGTGTTGCGCTGGAGCGCGAAGGCATCAACACGCCTGGCGTGATCAGCACCAGCTTCATCCTCGCCAAGATCCCGAACGACAACAAGTTCTATCAGGCGTATACATTCCGCACGAAGACCAGCACTTATCCCGCGACGGCCGGCAAGAAGGCTACACAGGCCGGCGCCGATACGGGCGGGACGTATGCGAAGGTCGCTGACGGCGAATACGTCTATACGTTCGGCTACAGGCTGCCCACGGGTTACGAGAAGGACGCTACCCACAGCATCGCTCTCTATGGCAGCCGCAACCTGGCCGAATTCGATATGGGCACCAATTACGCCACGGACATCTATTCGTTCGTGCCGGCCGGCACCCCTGTCGTCAAGGTTCGCGACGTATTCGAGACCGCTTCGTGCAACAAGTGCCACGATCGGCTCTCGTTCCACGGCGGTTCGCGTGTGGGTGTTGATATTTGCACCATGTGCCACACGCCCGCCTACACGACGAACGGTACGATCATCGCCAACACGAATCCGGAAACGGATCAGACCATCGACCTGACCCAGATGGTGCACAAAATTCACATGGGCGCCAATCTCCCCAGCGTCAAGGCCGGCAAGCCTTATCAGATCGTTGGCTTCGGCAACGCTGTTAGCGACTGGTCTAAGGTGGGCATGCCATCCGAAGCGAACAACTGCCAGTGGTGCCATGAGAAGGGTAATGACGCTGCCACACAGAAGGACGCATGGCTGAAGAACCCGTCTCGCGCTGCTTGCGGCGCCTGCCACGACAACGTGAACTTCAACACCGGCGAAAACCATGTGGGCTTGCCGCAGCTCAACGACAACCAGTGCGCCAACTGCCACATTCCTCAGGGTGAGCTCGACTTCGACGCCTCCATCAAGGGTGCGCACGTCGTCGAGGGCGACTCCTCGCTGATGCAGGGCGCTGTGGTCAAGATCCTGAGCGTCACAGACACCAACCCTGGCCAGAAGCCGACCGTGACGTTCTCCCTCGCCAACCGCAAGGGTGAGCCGCTGCTCATCACCGACCTCATCCCAGGCGCAGGCCGCGGCCGCCTCGGCTTTACGTTGGCCGGCCCCACCACGGACTACGGAGCTGGCATCAAGGGCACCGGAACCAACGGCTACGTGCAGGACAGCCCCACCACCACTTCCGCCATCACCGGCTCGCCGGCGGGCTACAAGTGGACCATGAGCGTCGCCATCCCGGCCGACGCCAAGGGCACCTGGGTGATCGGCATTGAAGGCCGCACCGACGAGAAGTTGCTCGCCGGCACTTTGAAGGAGCGGGTCGTCGAAGGCGGCATCGTCAACCAGGTGAGCTACTTCTCAGTCGACGGCAGCGCGGTCGCCCCGCGGCGCACCATCGCCCAAACGGCCACCTGCAACAACTGCCACGCATTCCTGTCGCTGCACGGCGCCAACCGCAACCAGGTGGAAACCTGCGTCATGTGCCACAACCCGGCAATGACGGACGCGGCCCGCCGGCCCGCCGCTCAGATGCCGGCAGAGGCCATCAGCCTGGCCACCATGGTCCATCGCATCCACACCGGCGCCGAGCAGCCCAATGGCTACACGCTGTATGGACGCGGCGGCGCAGTGGACCTCAGTGATGTTGAGTTCCCGCCACCGGCATCGGTGAAGAACTGCAACATGTGCCACTCCGGCAACTCACAGAATCTGCCCGCCAAGGGTATTCTGAAGGTCACCGATCCGCGCGGCTACATCCCGTCCGCGGGTACCGCTACCGCGGCTTGCCTCGCCTGCCACTCCAGCATCGAGGCGGCATCGCACGCGCTGGCCAACACCACCACGCTGGGTGAGAGCTGCTCCGCCTGTCACGGGCCGACCAGTGATTTCTCGGTCGCCAAAGTCCACGCTCAGTAGTCTGCAATGATGGAAGGGGCGGAGCCTCCGTGGCGCCGCCCCTTCTTCACGCCAGGAGAATCCATGATCTGCCGCACGATGATATTCCTCGTCGGCTTGGGCGTGGCGAGTTGGGCACAGGAAGCTAAACCTGCGCAACCCGCTGCACCTGCGCCGCCCGCGAAAAAAGAGTTTGTCGGCTCCGAGGCCTGCTCCGGATGCCACGAAGACATCAGTTCCGGTTTCAAGAAGAACGCGCACGCCTTCCTGGAAACCAACAAGAAACGCGGTTGGGATGGCAAGGCCTGTGAAGCCTGCCACGGCCCCGGTTCGGTTCACGCCGAAACCAATCTCGCCGACGACATCCGCAGCCCTAAGCAGATGAAAGCTTCCGCCATCGATCAGATGTGCCTGTCCTGTCACAAAAACCAGCCCACCCACGTTGGCCGGTTGCAGGGCAGCCACTCGCGGAATGGCATCGCCTGCACCAGTTGCCACAACATGCACAAGCCCGGTGAAGAGTCGAGTTCCTACCAATTCAAGAAAGCCTCCGGCATTAATAAGAACTGCGCCAGTTGCCATAACGATGTTTGGGCATCCTTCCAGAAGCCGAACCGCCATCGTCTGCCGGAAGGCGCGATGAGCTGCACGGGCTGCCATAATCCCCACGCCAGTTTCCTGAACAAGAATATGCGCCTCGCCCAGGCCAATGAGCCGGGCTGCTTCTCCTGCCACGCCAATAAGCGCGGCCCGTTTGTCTACGATCACGCCCCGGTGCGCAACGAACCTTGCTCGGCCTGCCATGAGCCGCACGGCTCCGTGAATCCGAAGATGTTGACCCGCGCCACTGTTGCCCCGCTCTGCCTGGAGTGCCACTCCAATCTGCGGTCGCCCTCGGCCGCGGGGACGGTGGGCTCGGTGCCCCCCGCCATCCACGATTTGCGCAATCCGCGCTATCAAAACTGCACCATTTGCCACCAGAAAGTACACGGTTCGCACGTGAATCGAGCGTTGCTGCGATGAAGATCCTACTGGCTATGCTCCTGCCGCTCACGCTTCTGGCGCAGGAGTCCGCCTCAAAGAAGGAAGCTGAGCCTGAAAAGAAAGCCGCACCCGCCGCCGAGGCGCCGGCGCCGGATATCGAGAAGACCTTTAGCGGGTACATCGATGTCGGCGCGCGCTGGGTTGGTTGGGCCGGTGATCGCAATACCTACCGCAGCATGGTCAACCTCAACCAGGGCGTTCGCCTGGTGGGCATGGATTTCACCATCGCGCCCAAGGCCAGCAAGCTCTTCGACACTGCCCGCATCCAGGCCAACAACTGGGGCGGCGATCCCTACAACACCGCCCGTTTCGACGTGCTGAAGAAGGGGATCTACCGCTACAACGGCACCTACTCCAACATCGCCTACTTCAACTACCTGCCCTCGTTTGCGGACCCCACCGCCGGCAGCGGTGCGTTCCTGAATCAACGCGCCACCGACACGGCGATCCGCAACTCCGATCACTCGCTTGAGTTTCGTCCGGGTAGCCGGATCATCCCGTTTATCGGCTACCAGCGTAACTCGGACTACGGTTACGGCATCACCACGCTCGTCGCGGACCGCAATGAATATCCGCTGCGCGATACCACCAAGTGGGGCCAAAGCCTCTATCGCGGCGGTGTCCGCATCGAGATGAACCGCTGGCACGCCACCGTCGAGCAGGGCTATAGCAGCTTCAAGGATGACCAGTCAGTCTATTCCACCGAAAAGCTCTATGGCAATCGCACCCAGACCTATCTCGGCCAGACCCTCTTCCTCACGCAGGGACAGGAGTTCTACCGCATCCGTGGTGACGGCCCTTATACCAAAGCGCTGATGACTGCCAACCCGTTCAGCTGGCTCGATCTCTCCGGCCAGTTCATGTACACCAAGCCGAATACCATTTCCAACTACACCCAAAACGTCATCGGCAACCTGGCTCAGCCGTCTCTCTTCATCTTCTATCCGCGCGGCGCGGACTACGCCTATGGCGACTCCCGAATGCCCCGAACCTCAGGCGGCCTCAATGCCGAACTGCGGCCGTTTTCCCGCCTGCGCATCCGCCAGACCTGGGAGACCGATAGCTTCACCAACACCAGCACAGGCAGCCTGACAGCCTCGATCGTCACCGGTACGGGCTCGCCCATTAACTCCGCCACGCCGGTGGCGGACAAGCTGGAAGTGAACCGCAGCCGCATGCAGACCGAAGGCCTGCTCGACATCCTCAAGGGCTATACCCTGCGCGGCGGCTACCGTTACGAGTGGGGCGATTCCCTGCTCCGCGCCGGCTCCTACGGCGGCTCCATCGGAACCGAACGTGGCGAGCTCAAACGGCACGTTGCTCTGGCCGGCTTCCAGGCACGGCCCATCAAACCGCTCACCCTGAATGCCGACGTCGAAATCGGCGACGGCGTCAAGACCTACTACCGCACCGGCCTCATGGACACCCGCAAGTATCGCCTCATGGGCCGCGTCACCCTGCCGAAGAGCCTTCTCTTCAGCGCTATCTACAGCCGCTTTGAGAACAAAAACCCGGCAGCGACCGCCAAACTCGGCACAGTTGCCCAGACTCTGCCCAACCAACTCGACTTCCGCTCCCAGGCGGCCTCGGCCAACCTGCAGTGGATGCCCGGTGGCGGCAAGAGGATCACACTCATCGCCGATTACACCCGCTCCAGCATCCGCAGCGACGTCAGCTATCTCTATCCGCTCGGCCTGTTCTCGCTGGAATCGCTCTACCGCGACAACGCCCACACAGGCACGCTGATGGCGGACCTGCGGCTCCCCATTACCAAGGCTTACTCCGGAAAGCTCACCTTCGGCGGCTCTTTCGTGACGACAGAGGGCACCCGGCCCTCGCGCTACTACCAGCCGCAAGGCCGTCTCCAACTGCCTCTGACGCCCAGGCTGGAGTTTTTCTCTGAGTGGCGCTACTATGGCTTGACACAGGCCAACTACACCTTTGAAGGGTTCCGTTCGCACAACTTCATGGGTGGATTCCGGTTCGTCCTGTAGGAGGGCCCTCATGAAACTATACATTCCTCTGGCTGCGGTTTTCGCCGTCGCCGCCCAAGGCGCGATGACCATCGGCGATTCCGAGAAGGGCGCGGCGATATTTAAGAGTCAGAATTGCGTCACTTGCCACAGCATCAACGGCGAGGGTGGAAAAACCGGCCCCGACCTCGGCAAGCGCTCCAGCCGCGGCTACACGCCGTCGGAGTTGACTGCGTTGATGTGGAACCATGCACCGCAGATGTGGGCGGCCATGGATGCCGCCAAAATCGCCCGGCCCAAACTGGATAAAGGACAAGCGGCCGACCTGTTCGCCTTCTTTTTCGCCGCCCGCTACTTTGAACAGAAGGGGGATGCTGGCCGCGGCCGTAAGGCATTCGCCGACAAGGGCTGCGCGGAATGCCACAACATCTCTTCCACCAATGGCGGGGGCGGCGGCCCCGCCGTGACAAAGTGGGAATCGGTCTCCGATCCCATTGAGCTCGCCCGCCAGATGTGGAATCACTCGCCTAAAATGCGCGAGGCAATGAAGTCCAAATCCATCAAGGTACCCGAACTGTCCCCGATGGAAATGAATGACATGACTGTCTACCTGCAGAACCTACCGGCCACCCGCAATCTGAAACCCCAGTTCGCGCCCGGCTCCCCGGAGACCGGTGAACTGCTCTTCCAGGTGAAGGGCTGCGCCGGCTGCCACAAGGATGTTACCAATCTCGCAAAACCGGGCGGTTTCCGCACGGCCAGCGACTTCGCGTCATCCATGTGGAACCACTCTTCCAAGATGCAGATGAAAGGTGAACTGCGTCCCGAGGAGATGAAACGGATCGTCGGCTATCTCTGGGCACTGCAGTTTGCCTCAGAGGGCGGGACGGCGGCGCGCGGCGCCAAAGTCTTCGAGACCAAAGGCTGCATCAACTGCCACGGCAAGGGCGCCGAACGCGTCCTCGCTTTGGGCGATCGCGCCAACTCCTACGAGATGATCGCCGTGCTCTGGGGCCACGGACCTAACATGCACACGGCGATGACCGGCAAAGGCATCACCTGGCCTCGCTTCCAGAACACCGAAATGGTCGACCTCCTGGCCTATCTCAAGGGCCGCTAGGACACCAGATCAACCACGTCGGGCTAGGGCGGCCGTCCAGGCCGCCCTTAATTTTTCTTCCATCTCCGGAGGCATCGGCGGGCAGTCCGCGGCACTACGGAAGTCCTTGGACACCGCCACGCACTTCTTGAGGGAGTTGAGAAAGTCTATGCACGGCGGGCAATCGGCCATGTGCGCCTCGATCTCGCCGCAATCCAGCGCCGGCAGTTCGCCATCGATGAACTCGGAGAGACGGGCAAAGACCTCCAGGCAGGCCGGATCCCGATGACTGTGTCGATGCGTCACTTCGCTACCTCCAGATACCCCGCCAGACTCTTGCGAAGAGCCAGCCGGCCACGATGCAGCCTCTGTTTCACCGTGTCTTCGTTCACATCCAAAACCTCGGCAGCCTCCGCCGTCGAAAGCCCCTCTACATCCCGCAGCAAAACCGCCGAACGATAGATCTCCGGCAGTTCCCGCAATGCCCGCTCCAACTCACCACTCAACTCAGACCGCAGCACCTGTTCGTCCGGCAGTTCCGCGTCGTCCGGAACCTGAATCGGCCGCGCCTCCCCGCCCGAGCTGGGCAACAGCTCGTCCAGCGAAAGCTCCCGCTCCGGCGCGAACACGCTCTTCCGCCGTTTCATCAGGCAGTAGTTCTTCGCAATGCGAAACACCCACGCCTTTACCTTTTCCGGATCCTGCAGCTTGTCAAAGCTCTCAAAGACCTTCAACAGCGTATCCTGCGAAACCTCTTCCGCGTCCTCTCTGTGCCCGCACATCAACCAGGTGTACTGGAAGATGCGCTGCTGAAACGACTCGACAAATGGCGTAAACGCACTGGCGTCACCGGCCAGTAGGCGGCGCGCCCACTCGACCTCCGGAGCACTGCGAACTTGTGGCTGCACTCATTCAGGATAGTGCAGCCACGTGGGCTGTTACCGAGAGCGAGATCGAGGGCGGCATCAGCATCGTATTCTTGACCAGGCACTTCTCCGCCGAGCGCCGCACACCCTCCGCGTCCTTCTCGCTCAACTCAGTCGGCGTCTCAATCGTCAGAACGAACTGATCCAGGCGCGCCGGATTGGGGACCTTCTGCGCCGTAACCACAACCTTCAACCCTTCGCTCGGAAGCTTTCTCGCATTCAGGTACTGCACCGCATAAAAACCGGCGCACGTCGCCAGCGAGGCCAGCAGAAATTCGGGCGGGGTCATGCCCTCGTCGGCGCCGCCGCTGTCCAGCGGCTGATCGCACACGATCTTGTGCCCGCGCGTTTCCGCTTCAAATTGCACATCGCCCAGATAGTTCACCGTAAGTTCCATAATTCGTTCCCTGCCTAATTGGATGCGCGGACGAACGAAAGGTGACATGTCACTCGCAGCGCGAATTAGCATCATGGTTAGCGTGAGAACGAGAATCGTTTGGTTGAGCCTCCTGGCGCTGTCCGCGTCGGCCCAGGAGCCCCTAACACTCAAGGACGCGGTGCGGCAGGCCCTGGGCCGCCATCCTTCGCTTGACGCCGCCACGGCCCGAGTGCAGGCCTCGGAGGCGCGCATCGGCCAGGCTCGCTCCGGACGCCTCCCGCGCGTTCAATATTTGGAGAGCTTCCAGAGCGGCAACAATCCCGTCTACGTCTTCGGCTCTCTTCTGACCCAGCGGCAGTTCACGGCGGCCAACTTCGCGCTCGATCCGTTGAACCGGCCCGACCCTCTCAATAACTTCCAGTCCCAGGTGGTGGCGGAGCAGCTCGTCTATGACTTCGGAGGCATCAAGAACTCCATCCGCGCGGCCGAGCTCGGCAAGCAGATGACGGAGCAGGAGAAGAAGTCCGCCGAGCTGTCACTGGTGGCCGCCGTGGCCCGCGCCTATCATGGCGTCTCTCTCGCCACACAGGCGCTGGAAGTCGCAAAAAGTGCACTTTTAGCAGCGGAAGCGGATCAAAAACGTGCAGAAACCGTGCGTTCCGCGGGCATGGCCACCGATGCCGACGTGCTTTCGGTGCAAGTCCACGTGGCGATGATGCGCGAGCAGGTGATCCGCCGCTCAGCCGATGTCCGCGTCGGGCTAGCGGCGTTGAATGAAGCCCTCGGGCTGCCCCTCGACACCCCGCACCAGCTCACCACGCCGCTGACGCCGGTGCTGGGCGCCGCCGCCGGCGAGGCGCTGGCCCGGCCCGAACTGCAGCAGATGAAACTCGCGCGAGACGCCGCCGACGCGCAGGCGCTGAGCGCGCACGCCGGCTACCTGCCGCAGTTTGGCCTGCGCGGCGTACTCGAAGCGGACCGCCAAAACTTCGTCACCAAAGGCGGCGGCAATTGGATGTTCATGGCGTCGATGAAATGGAATCTGTTTGATGGCGGCCGCACCAGGCAGAATGTCGCCGAGGCCAAGGCGATGTCGGCCGTGGCGCAGGCCAACGAGCGACAGTACACCTCAGCGATTCAATTGGAAGTGCGCAAGGCGCGGGCTGATTTCGAATCCGCCACGGAGCGCATCGCCGTGACCGAGGCAACTATCGCTCAAGCCGACGAGAGCCTGCGGATTCTGCGCAATCGCTACTCCAACGGCCTGGCCACAATCACGGATGTATTGCGCGCCCAGACTGCCTCGCTCGATGCGAAGATGCGGCGCCTTGGGGCGATTCATGATCAAAGGTTGGCGGCCCTCGATGTCGAGCGCGCCGCGGGGATTCTGAACGGAGATTCTAATGTTCTTCAGTAAGCGGATGATGAGTGGCGTGCTGGCGGCGTCGGCCGCATGGATGACAGGCTGCGGCGGCGAGCACGCCGCGGTGAAAAAGGCGGAGGATCTGCCCGCAGTGACAGTGAATGTCACCGAAGCGGCCGAGGCCACGGTGGCGGAAGAGTACGTTGCCACCGGTACGGTGAAGGCTCGCACCACCACAGTGCTCTCCGCCCGCGTGATGGGCTATCTGCGCGAGTTGAAGCCGCAGGCCGGCGAGATGGTGAAGGCCGGAGACGTGGTGGCCATCCTCGACGCGAAGGAGATCGAGACCGGCGTACGCCAGGCGGAGGCGGCGCGCAATGAAGCGCGCAGTGCCCTGCCCGAGGCGGACAACGCCATCGCCGCCGCCAAGGCCCAGCTTGATCTCGCCAACTCGACGTTCCAACGAATGAAGAGCCTGCTGGATCAGAAATCGATCACCAGCCAGGAGTTTGACGAAGTAGCGGCCCGGCAGCGCATGGCGCAGGCCAATCACGAGATGGCGCGGGCGCGGCGGCAGCAGCTCGAACAAAAGATTCATCAGGCCGACGAGGCCGTGACCCAGGCCACCATCCAGCGTGGCTACACCACCGTCACCGCGCCCTTCGCCGGCATCGTGGTGGAACGCAAAGCCGAGCCGGGGATGCTCGCCGCACCAGGCGTGCCGCTGCTCGTCATCGAGCAGGCCGGCAGCTATCGCCTGGAGGCGGGAGTCGAAGAAAGCCGCCTCGGCCGGATGCGCATCGGGATGCCGGTGAAGGTGGAACTGGAATCCTCGGAACAGCCGCTCAACGGACGCGTCGAAGAGATCGCGCCGGCGCTCGACGCCGGTTCACGCACGTTCACGGTCAAGATCGGCATCACTGGCGGCGGTACGCTGCGCAGCGGAATGTTCGGCAGGGCGCGCTTCGCCATCGGCGAGAAGAGCGCCCTGGTTGTACCCTGGACCGCGCTGGTGGAGCAGGGCCAGGTGCAGAAGGTGTTCGTGGTGGACGGCGGTGTGGCCCGCGGCCGCATGGTCACCACCGGGGCCAAACAGGGCGGCACGGTGGAGCTCCTCAGCGGTCTCAACAAGGGCGAGAAGCTGGTGGCGCCAGTGCCGGCCAAGCTGACGGACGGCGGAAAGGTTGAGGTGCGCTAAGTGAGCGAAGCACCGAAATTGGGCATTGCGGGTAAGCTGGCGAAAGCCTGGATTCACTCCAAGCTGACGCCGCTGCTAATTGTGTCGTCGATCCTGGTGGGCGCGTTTTCGGTCATCATGTTGCCGCGCGAAGAGGAGCCGCAGATCATTGTTCCGATGATCGACGTGATGGTGGCAATGCCAGGCGCCAGTGCGCGGGAGGTGGAAGAGCGCGTCACCAAGCCGATGGAGAAGTTCCTGTGGGAGATCCCGGGGGTGGAATACATCTACTCCACCTCGTCCCCCGGCATGGGCATGGCCATCGTGCGGTTCAAAGTGGGCGAGGACGAAGAGAAGAGCATCGTCAAGCTGAACCAGAAGATGCACGCAAATTTCGATCTGAGCCCGCCCGGCGCCATGCCTCCGCTGGTAAAGCCGCGCTCGATCGACGACGTGCCGATCCTGGCACTGACACTGCACTCGAAACGCTACAACGATTTTGAGCTGCGCCGCGTGGCCGCGCAGGTACACGATGCCATCAAGCAGGTGGGCGAAGTGAGCGAAGTAACCTTGCTGGGCGGGCAGAAGCGCGAGCTGAAGGTGACGCTGGACGCCTCGCGGCTGAGCGGCTACAATCTCGCACCGATGCAGGTGATGGGCGCGCTGGGCCAATCGAACCAGACTCTGCCGGCAGGCAAGTCCAACTCCGGCAACCGCGAAATCGTGCTGGAGGCGGGCGGATGGATCAAGAACACCGAGGACGCCAAGAATATCGTGGTCGCGGTCTCGGCCGGCCGGCCCGTGTATCTGCGCGACGTGGCGGCAGTTGAGGATACGGGGGAAGAGCCCTCGCAATACGTGCAGTTCGCCGCCAGCGGTCGCTTTGAACCGGCGGTGACAATTTCGGTGGCCAAGCGCAAGGGCACCAACGCCATCAGCGTGGCCGATGCCGTGCTGCACCGTGTCGAAGGCTTGAAGGGTACGCTGATCCCCTCTGACGTAGAGATGACAATCACGCGCCACTACGGGGAGACGGCGTCGGAGAAATCCAACGAACTGCTCTTCCATATGGGCATCGCCGTGGTCTCCGTGAGTCTATTGATCGCGCTGGTGCTGGGCTTCCGCGAGTCGCTCGTGGTATTCACGGCGATCCCCGTCACGCTGGCATTGACGCTCACGGTCTTTTACCTCTACGGCTACACTCTGAACCGCATCACTCTGTTCGCGCTGATCTTCTCCATTGGAATATTGGTGGACGATGCCATCGTGGTGGTGGAGAACATCGTCCGCCATACGCGGCTGCCGCAAAACGAAGGGCGCTCGCTGGCCGACGTGGCGGTGGAGGCAGTGGATGAGGTGGGCAACCCCACCATCCTGGCAACGCTGACCGTCATCGCGGCGATCCTGCCGATGGCGTTCGTCGGCGGATTGATGGGTCCGTATATGCGGCCCATCCCGATTGGCTCCACGGCGGCAATGGTATTTTCGCTGATCGTCGCCTTTCTGGTCACACCGTGGGCGGCGGTGCGGCTGCTGAAGAGCGGCGGCGGGCACGGCCACGATCACGGCGAGGACCGGGCCACGGTGCTTTACCGCAGGGTGATGGGCAAGCTGCTGCACGTGCAAGCGCTGCGCTACGGATTTCTTCTGACGGTGGTAGTGCTGCTGCTGGGCTCGATGGGCCTGGTGTATGTGCAGTTTGTGAAGGTCAAGATGCTGCCGTTCGACAACAAGAGCGAGTTCCAGGTAATCGTCGATATGCCGGAAGGGACCACGCTGGAGGAGACGGCCAAGGTCACGCGGCTCCTGGCGGAGGCCACATTCGCGCAGCCGGAGGTGGTGAATGCGCAAACCTACGTGGGCACGGCATCGCCCTACAACTTCAACGGCTTGGTGCGCCACTACTTCATGCGGCGCGGCTCCAACATGGCTGACATCCAGGTGAACCTGCTGGGCAAGGGCGAGCGCAAGTTGAAGAGCCACGAGATCGCCAAACAGGTGCGGGCGCGCCTCCTGCCTATCGCCCGCGCACACAATGCGCGGATGAAGGTGGCCGAGGTTCCTCCCGGCCCGCCCGTGCTGCAAACCCTCGTCGCCGAGATCTACGGGCCGACGGCGGAAGGCCGCAACAAGGTGGCCGCGCAGATTCTCTCCATCTTTGAAAAGACCGACGGCGTGGTGGACGCCGACTGGTATGTGGAGGACGCCCAACCGAAACAGACCTGGCGTGTCGACCGGGAGAAGGCCGCGCTCAACGGCGTCTCCACCAGCGACGTGGCGCAGACCATGATGATCGCTTCCGCCGGCATGAGCGCCGGCCTGCTGCACGTCGACTCCGCCAAGGAGGACGTGCCGATCACGCTTCGGGTGGACCGCGCCACGCGCAGCGATCTGGACCGCCTGCGCAGCCTGAAGGTGATGGGCCGCGGTGGCAATCTGGTGCCGCTGGCGGAACTGGTGCAGGTGGAAAACTCCGAGGTGGAAAAGAGCATCTACCACAAGAACCTGATGCCGGTGACCTACGTAACGGCCGACGTGGCCGGCGCGATGGAGAGCCCTGTGTACGCGATCCTCGACCTCGGTCCGAAGATTTCCAAGATTCCGGTGGAAGGCGGCTATGAGATCGAGCAATACACGGCGCACCAGCCGTTTGAGGACGTGAAGTACTCGATGAAATGGGACGGCGAGTGGCACATCACCTATGAGGTGTTCCGCGATCTCGGCATCGCCTTCGCGGCGGTTTTGGTGCTGATCTACGTGCTGGTAGTGGGCTGGTTCCAGAGCTTCCTCACGCCGCTGATCATCATGGCCGCCATACCGTTCTCGCTGGTGGGCATCCTGCCCGCGCATGGCATGATGGATGCGTTTTTTACAGCCACCTCCATGATCGGCTTCATTGCCGGTGCGGGGATTGTGGTTCGAAACAGCATTATCCTGGTGGACTTTGTCGAACTGCGCTTGCAGGAGGGTATGCCGCTGGATGAGGCAGTGATCGACGCCGGCGCCGTGCGCTTCCGTCCCATGATGCTGACAGCCGCCGCCGTGGTGGTGGGCAGCATCGTGATTCTGTTTGACCCTATCTTCCAGGGCCTGGCAATTGCGTTGATGGCCGGCGAGATCGCCTCGCTGGCGCTGTCGCGCATGACCGTACCAATCGTCTACTTCATCGTGAATCGAGGATCAAAACAATGGCCGTAGACCGTTATCTCAGAGTGATTGCCGGAGTGATCGTGATGCTGACCGTGGCGCTGGGCGTCTGGCATGATCCGCGCTGGTTCTATTTCACCGGCTTCGTGGGGCTGAATCTCTTCCAGAGCGCCTTCACCAACTGGTGCCCGATGATGACATTCCTGCGCAAGGCAGGCGTACGGGACTGACGGGCGTACGGAGCTGACGCGGGTTTGCGCGACCGACGGTCGGGCTCGGCTGACGGCCGTGTGGGGCTGAGAGGCCCCGCTCAAGCCTGGGCAACGCCGAGCATACCCCGCAGCTTGGTGGCAAAGCTGACGCGGCGCTGAACCGGCGGCTGGTCAATCAGGCCTGCGGCGAACTCGACAAAAGCATCGCCGAGTTTGGATTCAAAGGAAACGCTGGTGCCCGCCGAGACGGCCGCACGAACCGCCGGATAGTCATTCGGAAAGGCTCTGTATACTGCCATGCCGAGCATCCCGCCGATCTCGGCCGGCGACGGGTCGCTGAGGTGCCAGCGGTTCAGCAGGATGCCGATGCGCTCTACGGGAACTTCCCACCGATGAAGTTCGACGCAACGATGCTGTGTCAGGCGGAGGGACGGAATCTCGGGAGCGCATACCGGGAAGACCATGGCCGAGCGGCGCACGATCTCAACGGAGGCAGGATTCACCAGTTCCGGCAAGTCCACCAGAATCGCATCATAATGCTGGCGCGCGTAGTTGAGCAACTGGTAGTAGTGGAGCCACTCCGGCAGTTCCGAATCGAGCGAGCGGGAGGACAACAGGTAGTCCACACCGTGGACCGGCAGCACACACTGATTCCAATGGAACTGGCTCAGTTGATTGCTGTTCTGGAGGATTGCCTGCACGGATCCCGCCGGCTCCACATTCAACATAATTGCCAGGATCCCGCTGCGCAGATCGGCGTCGATCACCAGCACGCGCTGATTGTAAAACTGGGCCAGCGCCGTAGCCGTATTGAGCACCACGGTGGACGCACCGCTGCCTGCCTTGGAGGGGAGGAAGCTGAACAGTTTAGTTTCCACTCCGCCGTCGCGGCTGTGCAGCGCTTCGTGGATTGCGCATCGCAGCTCGCCGGCATCGCCATTGGCAGGCACCAGCGCCTGGAAGCCGATTTGCCGGGCGAGCGCTGCCAGATCAGCGGGGGCCCCGAAACCCACCAGCGCGGTGTGGGGAGCGCGCTCGACAATGTCGGCGGCGCAATGCAGCGCCGAATGTCCGATCCCGAAATCGATCAGCACCACGTCCGGAGAAAGGGCGTTCAACATCCTCGCCAGATCGTATGTACTCGGCGCGCCCATCAACTCGCGGAGGATCTGCAGTTGACCGGTAGCCGCGGCCATGGCCCGAAGCACTGCTGCTTTCTCCGGGCTTCCGTGGATGACAACCGTGTTGAACAAGGTCCTGGCTCCTGCCAGCGTCTGAACACCTTCTGCTGGCTACTAGTCCTATCGGCAAAACCGGTGTACTCGAATAGACTAATACTCCGGTATGTTCGTACGCGCACTCTCGAGCAATGCCTCCAGGCGCGCCTTGCGCTGCGGCGGCGCCGGCCTCCGCAGACCCGCCGCATACTCCTCGGCCGCCTCAGCCCAACGTCCGGAGCGCTGCAGCACCAACCCCAGCAGCAGGTGGGCCTCGATCCAACCAGCGTCCAGCCGCAGGGTCTCGTGGCTCCAGATCTCCACCGCGCGGAGATCCCCGAACGCGTAGGCCAGCCACGCCAGACGGTGGCAGTGCTCAGCCGTCTCCTCGCCGCGGGCCACCAGACCCTCCAGATACTCATAGGCAGCCGCCAGCCGGTTTTCGCCGATCAGCCGCAATCCGAAATCCGCCGGCGGCCCTTCTGCGAACGGGTCAAACTCCGCCGTTCCGCAAATCTGGCAGAACTCTTCTTCCGCTGGTCGGCTCAGTTGGCAGAACCGGCAATTCTTCATTCCTCTCCACTCCATCTATCGGGCTGACTCGTGCGATACCATCGTTGCTTGGGTCTGCCCAGAAAGGGAACATGGACTCCGCACTCGCTCTCCACCGCTTTCATTTCGCCTTCACCATCACCTTCCATTATCTATTTGTTCAACTGACTCTCGGCCTGGGGCTGCTCATTTTCATCCTGAAAACGATGGCCCTCAAGACCGGCAACCAGCACTACAATGACGCTGCCCGCTTCTGGGCGAAAATTTTCGCCGTCAACTTCGCGCTCGGGGTCGTCACCGGCATTCCCATGGAATTTCAGTTCGGAACCAACTGGTCGCGTTTTTCAAAAGCCGCGGGCGGCGTCATCGGCCACACGCTGGCCATGGAGGGCCTTTACAGCTTCTTTCTGGAGAGCAGTTTTCTCGGCCTGCTGATTTTCGGTGAGAAGATCCTGAGCAGGTGGGGCCACTGGTTCTCCGCGCTCGCGGTCTGGGTGGGGAGCTGGCTTTCGGGCTACCTGATCATCGCCACCGATGCCTGGATGCAGCGCCCGCTCGGCTATGCACTCGGACCCAAAGGCGAGATCCTGCTGACAAGCTGGCTTTCTCTGCTGGTCAATGATTGGGCGCTGTGGCAGTTCTGGCACACAATGATGGGCGGCGTGGTCACTGGTTGCTTCATCATGGCCGGCATTGGCGCTTTTTACCTCTTGCTGCACCGGCACGAGGAATACGGCCGCACCTTCGTGCGCCTGGGCGTTACGGTGGGCCTGGCCGCGGCCTTGCTCGCCGCATTCCCCACCGGCGATCAGCAGGGCATGCTCGTGGCGCGCCATCAACCCGTGACGCTGGCCGCCATGGAGGGACATTTCGAGACAGACGCCTCGCCCGACATGGCCATCCTGGGCCAACCGGATATCAACAAGCGGCGGCTCGATAACCCATTCGTTCTGCCCGGCGCGCTCGGCTTCATCGTTCACAAACGCTGGGGCGCCGAGGTGAGAGGTCTCGACGGTTTCCCTCAGGATCAGTGGCCAGATCATATCGCCCTGCTCTACTACAGCTTTCACGTCATGGTCGGACTCGGAACCATCTTCATCGGCATTATGGGTCTCGCCGGGCTGTTCCTCTGGCTCAAGAGGCTCTACACGTTCAGGCCACTGCTCTGGGCGCTGCTGCTGGCCTCGCCGCTGCCCTACGTCGCCAATACGGCGGGCTGGATGACGGCTGAACTGGGCCGCCAGCCGTGGCTGATCTACGGCTTAATGCGCACCACCGAGGGCGCCTCGCCGCACGTCTCCAGCGGCAACACGCTCTTCACGCTTCTGGGATTCATGGGCCTCTACACGGTGCTGGCGATGTTGGGTCTGCTGATGATCTGGCGGGAGATTGACCACGGTCCCGCGCCGCACGAATCCGCCACGGGCTATTGAGGAAAGAAACGAGCATGCTCCCCGTAATCTGGTTTTGCATCGTCGCGGTAATGATCGCGATCTACGTGGTGCTGGACGGTTTCGATCTCGGCGCCGGTATCGTACATCTGGGCGTGGCACGCACCGAAAACGAGCGCCGCGCCGTGCTCAAGTCCATCGGCCCGGTGTGGGACGGCAACGAGGTGTGGCTGCTGGCCGCCGGCGGCACTCTCTATTTCGCCTTCCCCGCCCTTTACGCCGCTTCTTTCAGCGGATTCTACCTGCCACTGATGATGGTGCTGTGGCTGCTGATACTGCGCGGCGCCTCGGTGGAGTTTCGCAGTCACTTCGACAATCAGGTGTGGAAGCCGCTGTGGGATGTCGTCTTCTGCTTTGCCAGCGGATTGCTCGCCATCTTTTTTGGCGCCGCCCTGGGCAACGTGGTGCGCGGCGTGCCGCTCGACTCTTCGGGCGATTTTTTCCTACCGCTCTGGACCAACTGGCAACCGGGGCCGAACCCGGGGATTCTCGATTGGTACACGGTGACCGTGGGCCTCTTCGCGTTCCTCACCCTCGCCCAGCATGGCGCTCTCTGGGTGGCCTACAAGACCACGGACGAGGTCCGTGCGCGGGCCCGCAGCGTGGCGCGTATCGCATGGTTCGGCGTGGCTCTGATGACGATACTCGTCACCGTGCTCAGCTTCCGGATCCAGCCCGCTCTGGCCGCCAGTTTTCACTCCATGCCGGCCGGGTATGTCTTCCCGTCCCTGGCCATGGCGGGCCTGCTTGGCGTCTTCCTTTTCTGGCGGAAGGAGCAGGACCTGCGCGCGTTCCTCGCCTCGTCGCTGTTTATCCTCGGGATGCTGACGAGCCTTGTATTCGGGGTCTTCCCCAACGTCCTTCCCTCCATCGGCGATCCCGCGCTCAGCCTCACTATCCAGAACGCGGCAGCCCCCGCATATGGCCTCCGTGTGGGCCTGCTCTGGTTCATCCCCGGCATCGTTCTGGCGGTTGGCTACAACACATTTCTCTACCGGAAATTCGCCGGGAAGATCAATCTCGATGGCGGAGGCCACTGACGGGTTAAAATGGGGCGCATGAGCAAGATTCTGCTGGCGGCCCTGCTTCTCGCCTCGGCCGCGACAGCCCAGCCCCGCGCGGCCAGCGCGCCCGCCGCCGTCGACAAGGTCAAGATGGAGGCCTATGTGCGCCACCTGCTGCTGTGGGGCCCGCACATCACCGTGACGGTGGCCAACCCCATTGCCGGCCCGATGCCTGGCTACAGCGAGGTGAAGGTGACCGGCGGGTACAAAACCATCTCGCTGGACGAGATCTTTTATGTGAGCCAGGACGGCAAGAAGATCGTGCGCGGCACCGTCTACGACATCGACAAGAACCCCTTCAGCGCGGAGATTGAAAAGCTCAAGACGGACCTCTCCCCCAGTATCGGGACGCCCGGAGCCAAGGTCGTGATCGTCCTGTTTAGTGACTTCCAGTGCGGCTACTGCCGCGAAGAGGCCAAGACACTGCGGGAGAATCTCCTGAAGACCTATCCCGAAGACGTCCGGCTCTACTTCAAGGACTTTCCGATCGAGCAGATCCACCCCTGGGCCAAGCCAGCCGCCATCGCCGGACGCTGCGTCTTCCGCGAGAAGCCCGCCGCCTTCTGGGAGTATCACGATTGGATCTTCGACAAACAGCCGGAGATCACCGCTGAGAACCTCAAGGCGAAGATCTCCGAATGGGTAACATCCAAGGGTCTGGACGCCGTGCAGTTCTCCCGCTGCTACGACAACAAATCCACCGAAAAGGAAGTGAACGCCACTATCGAGCAGGCCCGCGTGCTGCGCGTGACCTCCACTCCATCCATGTTTGTGAACGGACGCCCGCTGCCCGGCGCAGTGCCGTGGGAACAGTTGAAGGCCATCATCGACTGGGAGATCGACTATTCAAAGAAGACCGGCGCAGCCGGTGAGAAATGCTGCGAGTTGACCCTGCCCGTGCCTGGAGCCGCGCCCGCCAAGAAGTAAGCAATGAAATGTACCCACACCGTTTCCCTGATCGCCATCGCCGCCCTGGCGGCCACATGTGTCTGGTCCGCCACGCCAGCCAAGGGCAAGATTAGCGCCGAGAGCTACCGCGACACGGTGAAGTACCTCTCTTCCGATGAGCTCAAGGGACGCGGCACCGGCTCGCCTCAGCTCGAAAAAGCGGCGGCCTTCATCGCCGGCCAGTTCAAGAGGAATGGGATTCCCCCGGCCGATGGGAAAAGCTACTACCAGCGCTTTCGCGTCACCACCAACGCCAAGCTGGGCAAGGGCAATGCGCTCAGCTATAGCCTGAACGGCGGCGCCAAAACCAGCCTGCCCCTCTCGCAGGATTTCGTGCCGTTCAATTCGTCGGGCAACGGCAAGGCGTCGGGCGCGGTGGTCTTCGCCGGCTACGGTATTACGGCGCCCGAGTACGACTACGACGACTACGCCGGCATCGACGTCAAAGGCAAGATCGTCCTGCTGCTCCGCCACGAGCCGCAGGAGTTCGACGAAAAGAGCAAGTTTGGCGGCAAGGGCCTCACCAACCACGCCATGTTCACGACAAAGGCCGTCAACGCCAAGTTCCACGGCGCCAGCGCTGTGCTCTTTGTCAACGACATGATGAACCACCCCTCGGATCCAGATCAGGTGGAGAAGTTCTCCCACAACGTCGGGCCCAACTCGCCCGACGTGCCCTTCGTCCAGATCCGTGCTGAAATCGCCAATAAATGGCTCGAATCCGCCGGCGCAAAGAGTCTAAAGGATTGGGCGGCCGAGGTGGACGGCGATCTGAAGCCGCGCTCGTTTGCCATCGCAAAACTCAACGTGGACCTCGCCGCGAGCGTGGAGAGGCAGCAGAAGTCAGTGCCCAATGTGGCCGCCTACCTGAAGGGCGAGACGGACGAGTACGTCATTCTGGGCGCCCACTACGATCATCTGGGCATGGGCGAACAGAGCTCCATGGCGCCGGATCTGGCAGGCAAGGCGATCCACCACGGCGCCGACGACAATGCTTCCGGCACGGCTGGATTGGTGGAACTGGCGGCCTACTTCGCCGGCCAGCCCAGGCAGAAGCGCGGCATCCTGTTCCTGGCGTTTTCGGGCGAAGAGCTGGGCCTGATCGGCTCCAGCTACTATGTGAACAATCCGCTGCTGCCCCTCGACAAGGCAGCCGCCATGATCAACATGGATATGATCGGGCGGATCAAGGACAAGCGCGTGTTTGTCGGCGGAACAGGCACAGGCACCGGGCTGCCGGCGATCCTGGACCAGGCCAAGGCCAAGTACAAGTTGAACCTGGACATGAGCGATCAGGGCGGCTACGGCTCCAGCGATCACTTCTCGTTCAACCTCAAACAGGTGCCGGT
This sequence comes from Paludibaculum sp., assembly GCA_036504135.1. Lineage (GTDB taxonomy): Bacteria > Acidobacteriota > Terriglobia > Bryobacterales > Bryobacteraceae > Paludibaculum. Next base: position 197,487 of record DASXVP010000008.1, on the reverse strand, counting down.
GCTGTTCTTCTTCTCCGGCCTGCATTCGGACTATCACAAGCCCAGCGACACGTGGGAGAAGATCGATCAGGATAACGCCGCGGAACTGCTGCACGTGGTTGCCGACGTCACCTCCAGCCTGGAAACGGCGGCAGTCCGTCCCACCTTCGTCAAGACTCAGGCGCCCCTGCCGCAGGCCTCTGCCAGCGCTGCGGGCGGCGGCGGGGCGTGGTTTGGCTCCATTCCCGACATGGGCGAGACCAAGGGCGGATTCAAGCTTTCCGACGTTACCAAAGGCTCGCCGGCCGACGAAGCTGGAATGAAGGGCGGCGACCTGATGACTGAGTTCGATGGCAAGCCGATAGCGAACCTCTACGATTTTACTTATGCGCTGCGGACAAAGAAGCCGGGCGACGAGGTGGCCATCAAGTACAAGCGGGATGGCAAGGAGTTCGCCACCAAGGCCACGCTGCGCTCACGGGCGCAGCGCCGGTAGGGGCCAAGCGTCGCTGGCAAGTCCGCCGTTCTGGAATAATGCCTAACATTGGCGCCGGAAAGAGCCGATAGAGGAGAGGAATGGAAGCGGCACAACTGCCTCAGGGCCAAACATGGGAACTACCACCGGTGATCCTACATCCGTTTTCCGATCCTAACGGGCCGGACAAACTGGTGGAGAGCTCCCGCGCGCACTTAATGCTGCAGGGCCTGCTGCCCTCCGGCGAACTGAGCCAGGATGAGATCCTGCACCGCCTTCTCTCCGGACGGCTCTGCGAATTGCGGATGCTCTACTACGTCGGTAAGGACCTGGAGCGCTGGGTGGAGCAATGCGCCGAGATGTCGAATCGCGATGACATCCTGAGGGGCGCGGGCATCACCGCCGCCAGCTTTGCCCAGTATCTTGTGGACGATCCCCCAACCAACGTGCGAGAAAAGCTGGTGCGGTGGGGCGTGGCCGACTACAAGTCCATCTTTAGCCGGGCACTGGGCCTGAACGGCGTATTCTCCCGTGTTCCTGAGCTCGACTGGCTCTCGCCCCACTTTGTGCGCTACTACTATCGCTACGCCGATCAGATGTTCTCCTGCCGCCAGGGGGCCGATACGTTTCCGCTTCTGCCGGCGCAGAACTTCGTGCTGGATCTCTATGCCTCGGGCGAGTATTCCCGCCGCCTGGAACGTGAGTGGGAAGAAATCTAGCGCCGCACTCTCCAGCACAATAGAATGGCAGCATGCGGTTCTCGCCATTCCTGCTCGCCCGCCAGAGATTTCCCAGCTACCGGATCGCCGACGTCGAGGGAGAGGTGCACCGCGCTCTGGAGTCCGCCCAGTTGGGCGCGGAACTCCGTCCCGGCGCCGTCATCGCCATCGGAGTGGGCAGCCGCGGCATCGCCAACATCGACACCATCGTCGGCGCCATCGTCGCCTGGTGGCAGAAACGCGGCATGAAGCCGTTTCTCTTTCCCGCGATGGGCAGCCACGGCGCAGCTTCGGCCAAAGGGCAGACCGAGGTTCTCGCCAAGTACGGCATCACCGAGAACACGATGGGCTGCCCCATCCGCAGTTCCTTGGACGTGGTCGCTCTCGGCCGATCCTCCGAGGGTATTGATACCGTCATGGACCGCAATGCCTTTTCGGCCGATGGCGTCATGCTGTGCGCCCGCGTGAAATGGCATACCGACTTTGCCGGGACGCTCGAAAGCGGCCTTTTCAAGATGATGGCCATCGGCCTCGGGAAATTCGAGGGCGCCAAACGGTACCACACCTTCGCCCACACGCTGGGCCTGGAGAGGGTGATCCGCAGTGTCGGGCGGCAGGTGCTCTCGTGCGGGAAGATTCTGGGCGGCCTGGCCATCCTGGAGGACGGCAACCACGAAACGGCACGGCTCACGGCGGTCCATGTGGACGATATGGAGGAGCGCGAAATGGAGTTGCTGGCCCTGGTGAAAACCTGGATGCCTCGAATTCCAGTCGAACATTTGCACTTTCTGCTGGTCGATCAGATCGGCAAGAACCTCTCCGGGTCCGGCATGGACCCCAAGGTCATCAACCGCAGCGTACACGGCGCCTACAACCCCTGGACGTTCGGGCCGCGGGTGGACCGGGTCTATCTGCGCGGCATCCACCCGATGAGCTATGGTAACGCAGTTGGATTCGGCATGGCGGATGTGGTGCACAGCCGCCTCTTGAAGCAAATGAAGAAAAGGCCGACGTGGGTCAACGGCATCACGTCCGGCACCATGGCCTCTATCAAGACGCCAGTGCACTACGGCAGCGACTGGCGCTGTCTGGCAGAGACATGGAGAACTGCGGGCTGCCATGATCCGGTGGAATTGAAGATCGGCTGGATTCGCAACAGTCAGGACCTGTCGCTGATGGCGTTCACGGAGAACCTCAGGCCGGAATTGGAGGGGAACGCGGACGTTGAGATCTTATCGGCAGGACGGGAATTGGAGTTTGATGAGGCGGGCGATCTCAGAGAGTGGCTGGCGTAACGACTGAATTGCCGAGGGCAGCTCCAAGGCCGCCCTCGTCCATCGATGCCTCAGCCTTGGCCGGCAGCGCTCGTCATCACATTGTTGACCTTGCCGAAGATGGTCTTAATGCTCTCGGCCACGCCGGGGACGATCGCTCCAGCGGCCACAGCGATGAAGCCGGCCATCAGGGCATACTCGATCAAGTCTTGGCCGCGTGTGTCTTTCCAGATACGCAGCCGATACAACACCTTGGTGAATTCTTTCATGATCCTCGATCCTCTCTTTCCGCAGTCTCGTTTTGCTGCAGCTAGTTCGAGGATAGGATCGGCCCCCGTTCGCTCCAATTAGTGAATATGCTGAGGTGGCACGGCCATATGACGGTTGATCCTGGCAGCAAATACCCTAACAAAACGGAACGAGGGGCAGCCTGCGCCGCCCCTCGTTCCGTTTGTGCGTATGTGCCGTGGTGCCGGCGTTGCCCTCAGCCCTGGCCAGCGCTGCTGGTCATGACGTTATTGACCTTGCCAAAGATGGTCTTAATCGACGCGGCCACGCCAGGGACGATCGCGCCCGCAGCGACGGCGATGAAGCCAGCCATCAGGGCATATTCGATGAGATCCTGACCGCGGGTGTCCCGCATGATCCGGAGCTTCCAGATGAGTGTGTTCAGCTTCTTCATTTTGATTTCTTCCTCTCCCGTGCAACCTTATGTTCGCTGCTAGGCCAAGAGTAACAGTACCCCCGGACTATACAAATCGAACAAAGACCTGAGTTACATATTCGAAAACAACGGAGGCTGCATCAGGAATCCAGCGAATGTGGATATGCGGATAAGGTGGCCACGCCGCCCGGCATCCCCTACCCACGGAGTTCGGCAGAGCCGAATCTGAGCACAAGCGGGATAGGGGGAAGACTCGCAACTCCTCCCCTCCGCCACCACTCGGCATATGGGTCCGTACCGGGCAGCTCCGGCGGGATGAGCACAAGGTCGATTTCCATCAACCGAACCGCCAAACGCAAACGCCCTCAGTCCTGAATGCCGGACGAGCGGCAGATCTCCCGAGGTAAGCTCGGCCGCCTTCCGCACGCAACCGTCGGATTTACAGCCAGTGCCTTTGATGGATACGGACTTCGCTGTCAATGGCCAGCTCGTCCGGCACCATATGATTGGCTCGTGCGTTTGCTCCACGCTTCTTTCAGACCCCGCCTCGCGGCGACGCCCTTGCGCTTCGCTTTGACTTCACCCTCATCAGGTTGTCAAGGGGACTTCCACTCCCGAGCTGTCGAACATGCTCCGCACACAAAAAAGAGAGGGCAGCCGAAGCTGCCCCCTCTGTCGAAGATTGGTTCCGGCAAACCGGAAACGGACTCAGCCCTGGCTAGCGCTGCTCGACATGACGTTGTTGACCTTGCCGAAGATGGTCTTGATCGACGCGGCCACGCCGGGGACAATGGCGCCGGCGGCGACGGCTACGAAGCCTGCCATCAACGCGTATTCAATGAGGTCCTGACCGCGGGTGTCCCGCATGATCCGGAGTTTCCAGATGAGTGTGTTCAATTTCTTCATTTTGTATTTCTCCTCTCCCTTGCAACCCGTTCTTTGTTGCTAGGCCAACAGTAACAGTACCAACCGGCTACACAAATCCGTCGAATCCCTTAGTTGCCACCCTAGAATTGACTCATCAATCCTTAGTTTCCCGGTACTGCAGTGTCCCTCCTTGGGGACCGGAGCCCTCGCTCCGCCGCTCAAGAAAGCCGCCAGACGGCCTGTTGATGATTGAAACTACAACCGATATTGTGTTTAAGGTGTTTCGAGCAATTCACAGCCGCCGGTGGCCCCAGTACTTAGCGGCCCTGAGTTTGCTCAGCATCACTTTTTGCGGACGGTTCGCTCCAATTCTGTCGGACGAGGTCTTCAGTCTGGATCTGGCGGGTACAAGCTGGCCGGCCATGCAGGCCCAACTGCGCTCCGACGTGCATCCGCCGCTCTATTACTGGTTCCTGCGCCTCTGGTTGGAGGTCATCCCGGCAACCGGGCCCGGGCTGCGGTCGTTTTCCGGTGTGTGCCTGATTGTGGCGACGGCGATCCTCTGGCGGTTCCTGCGCCGTGTCGCCGGACCAGACACCGGATTCGCAGCCCTCGCGCTCTGGCTGGCCAATCCTCTGGTGATCCTCATGGCCGGATACGGCCGGATGTACCTGCTGCTTGCCGTCTGGTGCATTGTGGTCATAGATGCGGCCTGGCGAGTCTGTGTTTCGCCCTCCGTCCGCGCTGCCCAGGCTATCCTCACGGCGGCCACTGTCGCTGGACTGCTGACCCACAACTGGTTTGCCTTCTTTCTCTGCGGACTCGGCACTATGATGGCGATGCAGTTCGGCACAAACGCCCGCCGCCTGGCCCCGCCGCTGGCCGCGGGGGCGCTGCTCTACGCGCTGCTCTGGGGCGGCGCGGCGTGGAGCCAGGTATCCGGCAGCCAGGAACAACTCGCCTGGCTCCAGCCGCCTGGCTGGCAGGCGCCGTTCGAGGCGGCCGTTGCTCATCTCTGGCTGCCACTTTTGGCATCGCCCCTGATCCTCGTCCTGGCTGCCATCCGGAAGCATCGCGCCGGCGAGGCGCCTCTGGTGCAGCGCGCCGCGCTGCTCGCAGCTGTTGTGACCATCGCCATCCCGCTGGCCGTGTCTCTGTGGAAGCCGGTCTTCAATCCCCGCTTCACCATCATCGCGGCGCCGTTTCTGGCGCTCGCACTCGCTGGCCTGGTGCAGCGCGGCGGCGCACCGGCTGCGTCATTGCTGCTGCTGATGGGGGCGGGCTGGGGCGTTTGGGACTCCACGCACCCATCGCCGTGCAACAGCCGCGCTGCCGCCGGGGTGTTGTCCCAACAGGCGCGCGGCGCCGATACGGTCATCTTCACACGCCTCACCCGCAAGCCGGTGGAATGGTATTGGCGCGACGAATCCATCAGTCGTCTCAGTTTCCCCGCCGCCATTGACCGGCATCCAGGCTATGAAGGAACTCTCGACGAGGCCGCTCTCAGGCAGGAAGCAGCCCAACTCGCCAACGGCATCACGGGCCGTATCTTCGTCCTGGCGGACCCCGGCCGTCCGGCACCGCGCATCCTCCTGGAAGCGCTACGCGCCAGCCGGCAGGAGCACCCCCCGTGTCTGGCCTGCGAACAAGCCGGCCAGCACTACTTCAGCCGGATGATCCTGTTTGAAGCTAGGCGCTGAGAATCCCCATGCGGCGCGCCACACGCGTCAGTGTCTCCACCGCGCGGTCCAGATGTTCGTGCGTGTGCGCCGCCGTCACGATGGTACGGATGCGCGCCTTGCCCTTCTGCACGGTGGGGAAGCCGATCCCGGTCGCCCACAGGCCCTCCTCAAAGAGCGCCGCGGAGTAGGCGTGCGCCTCCTTGGCCTCGCCCACATGGATCGGCGTGATCGGCGTCTCGCTCACGCCGGTATCAAATCCGTTGGCCCGCAATGCCGCTTTGTAGTAGCGTGTATTCTCCCAGAGCCGCTCCACGCGCTCCGGCTCCTCCACCAGCAGGTCAAAGGCTGCACTGCACGCCGCCGTCACGGCTGGCGGATGGGACGTGGAGAAAAGGAACGGCCGCGCCCGGTGATAGAGGTAGTCAATCAGATCTTGGCTGCCGCACACATAGCCGCCTAGCACGCCAATCGCTTTCGACAGCGTCCCCACCTGCACGTGCACCCGCCCGTGCAATCCGAAATGGTCCACCGTTCCGCGCCCGTTGCGGCCCAGCACGCCAGAAGAGTGGGCATCGTCGATCATCATGATGGCGCCGTACTTCTCGGCCGCCTCCACCAGGCCCGGCAGCGGCCCGATATCCCCGTCCATGGAGAACACACCGTCAGTAATCAGCAGCTTCCGCCCGGAGACGCCAGCCAGGCCCTCCAGTATCTCGGCCGCGTGGGCCGCGTCCCGGTGGCGGAAGACATGGATCTTAGCCCGCGACAACCGGCAGCCATCAATGATCGATGCGTGGTTCAGCTCGTCGCTGATGATGTGGTCATCCGGTGTCAGAATCGAGCTCACCGTGCCCGCATTGGCCGTAAACCCGCTCTGGAACACCACACACGCCTCGGTGTGCTTGAAGGCAGCGATCTTGCGTTCCAGCTCCATGTGGATCGACATCGTGCCGGTGATGGTTCGCACGGCGCCGGTGCCCGCGCCGTATTTCCGCACCGCTTCCAGCGCCGCTTCTTTCAGCCTGGGATGGTTGGCCAGCCCCAGATAGTTGTTCGACGCCAGATTAATGACCTCCCGGCCATCCACATGGCTCACCGGCTCGCAGGCGCCCTGTAGCTCCCTCAGCCGAAAAAAAGAACCCGAAACGCGCAGTTCGTTTAATTGCTCTGTAAGATAAGAAAGTGGACCCAGGGGTCCGGGTGTCGTGGCTGACATACGCAGCCAGTATATCCACTATCTTTTGAGGTTGAATATGCTTCGTCGATCGCTTTTGCTATTCGTGTGTGCAGCCGCCCTCCAGGCGCAGAACAAGGGCCTCACTGCGCTGGACCGTTACGTGGCCGCGCCCGATCCGGCCTACAAGTGGGAACTGGTAAAGACCATCCCTGGCCAGGGCGTCACCGGCTACGTGCTGGGCATGACCTCGCAGAACTGGCTGACCACGGCAGAAGTGAATCGCACCGAGTGGAAGCACTGGGTGACCGTCTATAAGCCTGACGTCATAGAGAGCGACATCGCGCTGCTCCTGATCGGCGGGGGCAGCAACGAAAACAATGCGCCGGACAAGATGGACCCCTTCACCGCATCGATGGCGGTCCGCACCAAGTCCGTCACTGTGGATCTGAAAATGATCCCCAATCAGCCGCTGAGTTTCTACGGCGAGACCCGCAAGCGCACCGAAGACGCCATCATCGCCTTCACCTGGAAAAAATATCTGGAGACCGGTGACGAGCGCTGGCCGGCCCGCCTGCCAATGACCAAGGCATCGGTCCGCGCCATGGACGCCACTCAGGAATTCCTCGCCAGCGAGGCCGGCGGCAAAAAAAAGGTGGCGCGCTGGGTGATCACCGGCGGCAGCAAGCGCGGTTGGACCACCTGGACCACCGGCATCGTCGATAAGCGCGTCATCGCCATCATGCCGGTGGTGATCGATATGCTCAACATGGAGGCGTCATTTGTCCATCACTGGCGCGTCTACGGATTCTGGGCGCCGTCCGTTGGCGACTACGTCGAGCACGGCGTCATGGACTGGCAGGGCTCCCAGCAATATCACGACCTGATGAGCATCGTCGAGCCCTATCAGTACCGCGACCGTCTCACCATTCCCAAGTACATCGTCAACTCCACCGGCGACCAGTTCTTTGTGCCGGACTCCTCGCAGTTTTATTTCAAGGATCTGGTGGGCGAGAAGTATCTGCGCTACGTGCCTAACACAGACCACGGCGTCACGCGGCGCTCCGACGCCGGCGAGAGCCTGGCCACCTACTACGAATCGATCGTGAAGAATTGGAAGCGGCCCGAGTTCTCCTGGACCATCTCGAAGGACGGCATCATCACCGTGACGTGCAAGGACAAGCCGAGCGTGGTGAAACTGTGGCAGGCCACCAACCCCGACGCGCGCGATTTCCGCCTGGAGAAGATCGGCCCTGTCTACAAGAGCCGGGACCTGATGGCGGAGACCGAGAATACCTACGTGGTCAAACTCGGCAGGCCGGAAAAGGGTTTCACGGCGTCTTTCGTCGAGCTCACCTTCCCCACACCAGGCGGAGGCAGCTGGAAGTTCACTACCGATATGAAGGTGACTCCGGACGAGTATCCCTTCCCCGCCCCGGCCTTCCAGAGGCCTGCGGGCGCCAAGCCGATGGCCAAGTAAGCGGCCTCCACATTTCCCGCGTGGGGACGTCCATAATAGACAACAGTCCCCACTGGGAAAAGAGGATACCGATATGCCATTGACTGAAGGCGAAGCCAAGCTCATCGCCGGCTACATTCTGGCCGGCTACCGGCGCGAACTGACCACCACGAGGAAAGTACTGGAGTCGATTCCGGCCGGCCACGAATCGTACTCGCCCGACGACCGCTCCATGAATACGCTCGCTCTGGCCTGGCACGTCGCCTCGGCCGATGCGTTCTTTATAGGCAGCGTCCTGGCCGGCGCGTTTTCAGCTGGTGAGAGCAAGATGCCGGAATCCATCAAATGCGCGGCCGACGTGATCGCGTGGCACGACGCGAACATCCCGGCGATGCTGGACGCCGCCGACGCGATGACGCCCGCCGCGCTGGCCGCCGACGTCGATTTCTTCGGCATGATGACGACACAGAACGTGAACTACCTGGATCTGATGGTGAAGCATGCCATCCACCACCGCGGCCAGTTGTCCGCCTATCTGAGGCCGATGGGTGGCAAGGTGCCGGGCATCTACGGACCGAGCGGCGACACGCCGATGCCCAAGGCGTAGACTCGGGCGCGGAGGCCTGGTGCGGCTTCGTCCGTTTCCATGCCTCCGTTACGCCCAAAAACGTCAGGGCACTCTAATGTGCCCGCCCGGCCGCGCCGATAGTCAATCAGACTTATGGGCACCACTCCGGAACGGAACCTGAACTTGCCGGACTGCCCTACATCATCTCCGGGCGTGGCAGTTCATTGGCGATTCCCGAGAATCGCGGTAGTGGGACCTAGCCGGCAAGTGTCTCGACTTGTAGGGCAATGGCTGGCAATGACAGCCATCGTGCTGGGATGTGCCACCGCGGTCGTCTACCTGTACTACATCGCCACCGAAATAGGCGCCTTCTACTCCCTGGATTACGGAGAAGGAGTGGTGTGGTGGCAATCGGTCCACATCGACGACTTCAGGCTGGTCTACAAGCGGATGGATATCTATCCGTACATGGTGACCCACTACCCGCCGGTCTATCACTGGGTAGTGCGGTGGCTGACGGGCATCATCCCGGACTGGATGGTGGCAGGACGGGTGGTCTCCCTACTGGCGACGCTTGGCACCGGGTTCGTGTTGGGGGGATTGGTCTACCGGATCGCGCCCTCCAGGGAACCCAGGTTGAACCGCCTCGCCCCGGCGATCATGACAGGCACGCTGTGCCTTGCGGTTTACCCGGTACTGATCTGGTCTAGGTTCGCCCGCGTGGACATGCTGGCACTGCTGCTCATGTATTCGGGCCTTGCGATGTTCATTCTGTCAAAGCGAAGTATTGCGGGGCAGTACGCAGCATTCGTTCTATTCGTCCTCGCGCTCTATACCAAGCAAACGAACGTGATTGCGCCCTTCGTGTGTCTGCTGGCGGCCTGGGCGGCGCAACCCGCACAAGCAGTAAAGCTGGCGGGCGTAGGTTTGCTGGTCGGCGTACCCCCACTGGCTTGGATGATGCGGGCGACACAGGGCGGCTTCCTGCTGAACATCGTGGGCTACAACCAGAACCCGTGGAATTGGGACCGCTTGGCTAGCTACTTCTCATTCCAGGCACTATTGGCCGGGGCGGTCATCGTACCGGCATTGTTACTGGCGGGCTGGGCCACGCGGCGTGTCTTACAAAAGGGTGGGTTCCGCGCCCAAGTCGACGGTAGCGTGTATCGGCGCGCCGTAGCGATTCTGGTGCTGTACTGGCTGCTGGCGGGGCTATCCACCTTGGGCATCGCCAAAGTTGGCGGGCACTATAACTACTTTCTGGAGTTTGACATTGCGAGTTGTGTGCTGACTGGCCTCCTGCTGACGGCAAGGCTGGCCGTACGCCATAAGCGAGCCTGGACGCTGGCGCTGGCGCCGCAGGTGGCGTTGATCTTCGTGATGCTGAGCATCAGTTCCTCGGACCTGCCGACGGTTGCCTTGCGGCAACTCCATGATCGGACCTACAAAGAGGTGCTGGCAGTTGTGAAGCAAACGCCCGGAGATGTCTATTCGGAAGACATCAGTATCCTGATGAGGTCGGGCAAAGAGCCGCCGGCCGAGGCGGCCATCATCGCGGCGCTGACCGCAACGGGCGCATGGGACGAGCGTCCCTTCCTGGCGATGCTGGAGCAGCAGAGGTTCGGAGCTCTCATTTTGCCTACGTTGTCCTTCTACTCGTCTGGATTCTCATCGGCGGTACGGCGGCACTACGAAGTGGTTCGGGTGACAGCACTCGGCACGGTATACCGTCCAAAGCCAGGAGGAGGTGATCCGCAACTATGGCGTCAGGCAAATTGATCGAACTCCCGCCTGAGGAAGCAGGTCTATCGGCCTCTAGCGACAATTTTCGCCATTCCGGCAGCTACGCTGAACGGCCGAATGAGGAGAACGCCGCGAGACGTGATTCCAGGAGCACCCACCGTCGGGTTCTCTCGCGCCACATTCCGCCCCTGGCCCTATGGGGTGCACTCTGCTGTCTTGCCGGATTAGCCGTCTACGCGTTAGCCATATTCCTCTCGATAATCAATATCCTGAGTTGGAGGCATTTTGCCCTGGCTTCCTGGATCGTTAACGTCCTTTGGGTCAGTGGGTTCCCTACGACGGTTGGCATTTTCCTGATCGGCCTTGACCTTGCTCTTTTCCTGCCTGAGAAGCGCCGCACCAGACGCCAACCGGAACCGAGCAGGATCGGCGATGCACGTCTCACCGTAGCGCTGACGGCGTACAACGACGAGGAAAGCATCGCGGCGGCCGTGAAGGACTTTCGATCCCACCCTCTGGTCGCCAGGGTGCTGGTGGTTAGCAATAACAGCACCGATCTGACCGCCCAGCGCGCCGCTGAAGCCGGTGCCATCGTGTTCAATGAAACCAGTCAGGGGTATGGCGCGTGCGTCTACCGCTGCTTTGCCGAAAGCCTCAAGTACTCCGCCGACTCGACCGCCATAGTCCTGTGTGAGGGCGACCGAACTTTCCGGGCCGACGATCTTGAAAAGCTGCTCGCGTATCAAGCGCACGCGGATGTCGTGAACGGCACTCGGATTGTGGAGCAACTGCGCGCTTACCACACCCAGCTCAGCACATTTATGTACTACGGCAATTTCTTCGCCGGCAAGCTCCTGGAGTTGAAGCACCTCGGCAAAGGGACGGTCACCGACGTCGGCACCACCTACAAGATCATGACGCCCGATGTGCTCAGCAGGCTCCTCCCGTTCCTGAACCCCGGGATTAACATGGAGTTCAATGCCCACCTGATGGACACCGCATTGCGGGAGAATTTTACCTTGGTGGAATGTCCCGTGACGTTCCACTCGCGAGTCGGCGTCAGCAAGGGCGGCAACGTCGACAACTGGCGAGCCACCAGGGTCGGCCTACGCATGATCACCGGCTTTCTCTTTGGTTGGCGGCCCGTGAAGTAGACCCGATGGACAACTACCATTCGACACGATTCACCCCGGACGCGCGCCGCGAAGTTCTATGGCAAAGCCTGATTCGCTTCTCGCTCGGCCGCTGGATTCCAAGCGGTGGAACGGTGCTCGAACTTGGCGCGGGATACTGCCACTTCATCAACAACATCAAAGCGTCCAGACGCATCGCACTGGATCTATGGGAGCAGTTTCCGAACTACGCCGCGAAGGACGTGGAGACTCACATCGGGGAGTGCCAGCAGTTGGACTTCCTCGGCGATGCCTCCGTCGACTTTGCTTTCGCGAGCAACCTTTTCGAACACCTCAGCCAGGTCGACTTCGGCCGGACGCTCGCTGCGCTGTCCCGCAAACTGAAGCCCGGCGGGTTGCTCGCCATTCTGCAGCCGAACTACTACTACGCCTACCGCGAGTACTTCGATGACTTCACGCACGTGGCCATCTACAGCCACACTTCTTTAGTGGATTTCCTGAAATCCCAGGGATTTGACGTCATCGAACGCCACCCTCGATTCGTCCCGTTCTCCGTCAAAGGCAGGCTTCCAGTCTATCCATTTCTCATCTGGCTCTACTTGAGGTCGCCGTTCAAACCGGGCGGCAAGCAAATGCTGGTGATTGCGCGTCCCAGACCGAATGGTCAGTTCACGGCACCGGACGGGTGCACGCCGGCGGAGAAATAGAGGCGCGCGCCGGGGCGGCTGCGAACGAGGCGAAAACGCGACAACTCTGACGCGTAAATGCGCGTTTCTGTCGCCTCTGGGCCCTCAAACAGCAAATAATCGACGCGCCCCCCGGTTTCGCGTTCATAACGGCCGATGTCCATTCTGGGCATCGGCCGTTCCAGTTCCATCTGGTTGCCGAGCGCGGGGAACGGCGAGCGGCCGGAGCGGAAACGGGTCAGGAAATGATCGCTCGCCGCCTCATAGTTGCGCAGGTCGACAAACGGCATCGGCGCGAGCAGGCCGAGCGCATGAGCTGTGGGCGAGAAGTGGCGTTTGACCTCTTCCAGGCGGACGGCAAGCACGGTGCTGCCAGGCTGGATGGCGGAGAAGACTTGCGTGTAGGACGCGAGTTCGGCGCTCCACTGGCGGCAGAGTTGCAGGCGGATCAGCGAGCCGGAGATGAGCAGGACCAGAGCGAGGGCAGAGAGAGCGCGCTGAGCCGCCGGCGGCCACTGGCGCGCGGCACACCACGCCAGCAGCAACAGGAACGCAAAGAGCGCCATGCGCGACGTGAAGTAGGCGTCCCAGCTCATGCGCTGCTGTATGAGCAGACCAACTGCTACGCAACCGGCGGCGGTCCATACCAGTGCATCGGGGCGGCGGCGGGTGGCGGCCAGTAGGGCGGCGAAAACGGCTAAAACACAGAGTGCCCAGATTGTTTCGGCGAAATTAGTGCGCGTGTGCAGAAAGCTCAGACTGTAGAACGGCCACAGGCGGCCGCCCCAGGAAGGGTCCACCGGTTTGGGCGGGCCGCTGGCGGCGGTCATGTAGATGACGACAAGCAGGGCGCCGGGCGCGTGGGCCAGCAACGGTAGAAAGCGGCGCGACTCCAGCGCGCGGATGCCACAGTAGAGACCGAAGACAGCCCAGGCCAGTGGATGGCTCAGATAGAGCGCCAGGCTGAACGCGGCGATGCCCCACGGGGCGCGGCCGCGCGCCGCCCAGCCCAGGGCGAACAGCAACAGCACCACACCAAAGCAGAAGTTCCAGAAGCCCATCTGCACGAAGAAATTCAGGGCGCAGATGCTGCCGAAAAGAAGGAAGGGCGCGCTGTTCCGCGTGTAGGCGGAGAGCAGCCAGGCCAAGGCGAGGGGGAACGCGGCGACGACGATGGCGCTGATCGTCCGGGAGGCAGCCTCGGGCGGCATGACGCTCATCAGCAGGAGCAGCAGGGGTTGCGTAAGCACATTGCCGGCGAGCGTGAGGCGCCGTTCGTAGTAGAGCTGGTAGAGGGGCACGCTGGCGTAATCGCGCAGGATGGCGGTGTTGTAAAGGTGGGACGGGCCGTCCTGAGTGGGGAAATCGGGCGGGGCCAGGACGGGCAGCAGGCAGAAGAAGAGGCAGGTGATGAGGGCCGCGCGGTTCATCGCCGCGAAGCGACGCGGTAGTCGTCCAATACCGGCATTCTGATGACCCGGCACATTTCGAACAGGCGCGAGCGGGCCCGCATTCCGATCTTTTCGGCGAGCGAGGTCTTGATGTCCCAGGAGGTCAGTGCGCCAGCCTGGGAGCGCTCCACCAGTTTGCCGCCCATCTCCGGGTCGGGCATATTTGTGGTGACAATTGTTGGTTTCCGTTCGTTGCAGCGATAGGTGAAGATCGAGGTAACGGTATCCTCCACCCAATCGGTTGTGCGGTGGGAGCCGAGGTCATCGAGCAGCAACACCGGAGTTTCCAGCGCCTCGCGGTAGGCCTCGCGAGGGCTCTCTCCGGAGAGCGGATCCCAACTGGCCCGGATGCGATCCAGCAGGTTCAGAAAATCCATGAACACGCACTCAAAGCCGCTGTCCATGAGGTGCTTGAGCACAGCCACGGCGAGGTGTGTTTTGCCGGTGCCGGGCGCGCCTGTGAAGACGAGCCCGGGCGGCACTACTGCCGGGAAATCGCGGCAATAGCTTTTCAGGATGAGCTGGATTTTGGCAAGCTCATTGGAGTCTCGGTTCGAGAAGTTCTCCAGCGTGTCATTGCGGTAGTTGGCAGGGATACGGGAGTTGCGCCAGAGCGAGTTGGCGCGATTCTCCTGATAACAATCACAGCGCTGGGCGGCTGTGAGACCGTCCTTCTCGATGATGGTGTATCCCGTACCGCGACAGCGGGGGCAGACTTCTTCCGGCATCCGTTCCTCAGTGTAGCGTCATGGAGCGGGCGCCGGGCGTACGCTGAGCACGCAGGCCAGTTTCTCCAGTTCGGCGATGCGATCGGCGCGGATGCGGCCGAGCCGTATTTTGCCGACTTTGGCGGCCACGGGCGAAGGCTCGAAGCCGGCCTTTTTCAATGCTTCCAGAATCTGCGCGTTGAAGTCCGTGAGCCAGACCTCCACCTCCACCATTTGAGTACCCGTGCGGACCAGGCGCGACTCTTCTTTCACTTTGAAGTCGGCCATGCCCGTGACATTCTGGCGGGGGGCGACGTGGGGCATCGCCATCCTGGCAAGCGACGCGGGCGCGTTGGCGGCGCCGAAGACGCCCTCGTGGCTGACGCCCTCCGGCATCTCGGCAGGCACCTCTATGCGCACGGGCTGGCCGGTGCGCGGATCCTTGTACGTGTCCACGGCGACGAACGCGGTGAACTGCGTGAGCAGGCGGAACTCGAGCCCGAGGCGGGTGACCTGGGCTTCGTCGGGCTGGCGCGGATTGGCGTGCATCAGGTCCTCCACGCGCGCCCGGGCCCAGAGGGTGGCGAGCACGTCGTGTTCTTTCTGCTCGCGCGGCAGTTGCATGGAGATGGTCTTGGTGAACGGCTTGCCGCTCATGCGGCCGCGCAGCGTGATGGACCCGCCGGCGGCTGCGCTGTAGCGGCCGTGCAGGATGAGCGGCTTGGCGCTGAACAGATCGGGGATGCGCTCGGGGTAGACATCGGAAACTGGCAGGCCGTTCCACTCCACGGCGATGTCGGTGAGCAGCGGATTGCGGACGCGCTCGTGGAACCGGCGGGCGGCGGCGGAGCCGTCGTCATTCAACGCCACATATTCCACTTCGCCGCGGCCCTCTTCGGCCATCTTGTCGAGCAGATAGCGATTCACCGACGAGCCGATGCCGAAGTTGAAGACGCGGGCTTCGGGATGGCGCTTGACCTCGGCGATGATCTCGGCCTCGTTGCCGACATAGCCATCGGTCATAAAACAGATGACGCGCATCTTATTTTCCGCGCCGGAGGGGGCAAACGCAGCCCGCACGGCCTTCATCATCTCCGTGCCGCCGCCGCCGTAGCGGCCATCGAGAAACTCGCGGGCGGCGCGCAGGTTATCCGCCGTGGCCGCCACGGGCCGCGGGAACAGGACGTGGGTATCGCCGGCAAAGGTGATCAGGTTGAACGTATCGCGCGGGTAGAGGCCAGCCAGGGCCATGCGCATGGATTCCTTCGCCTTCTCGATGGGGAAGCCGCTCATGGAGCCGGAGGTGTCGAGGACGAAGATCAGTTCCTTGGGCGAGACGTCCTCCTGCGTGACGCGCGCCGGAGGTTGGAGGATGAGCGTGAAGAAGCCGCCGCGGGCGGCGCGGTGGGTGAGGACGGCATCCTGCAAGGCGGCGCCGGCCACCTGATAGCGCAGAATGAAATCCTTGTTGGGCACGACGGCGGCCTGTTTGAACTGGACGGTATTGCCAGCGGTGAGGATCTCGTGGCTGGAAGACGAGATGTTGCGGACGGGCACGCCGGCGTCGATGGTGAGGCGCAACGAGAGATCGTGTCCGGCGCGCGTGGCGGGCGGAGCGTACTTGGGATTGAGCCCTCCATCTTTGTAGCGCGGCCCGACGGTCATGGGGAAGCTGAACTCGTATGAGCCCTCATCGTACTTCAGCGTCTCGACGTAGCTGATGCGCACCAGCACGCTGGCGCCGGGCGCGATGTTGGTGACGGATTGAGTAAAGACATTGGGCCGCTGCTGTTCCAACAGGGCGGCAGTCTGCCCATTGCGGCGGGCATCGTCGTAGAGGCGCTGGGCATCGGCGCGGCGATGGATCTCGGCGCGGATGACGCGATCGGCGATGGTCATTGTCATTTGATCCACGGCGGCGAGACGCGGCAACGGAAAGGTGTAAACGGCCTCGATGGTATCGGGCGAGTTGTTGACAAACTCCTGCGTGACATCGACGCGGGCGAGCGAGCCGGTGATGGCGCCCTGCACGTCGGTGCGGCGCAAGGGGCAGAGCTCGCCAGTGTGCTTGCCGTAGGGATCAGTGCGGATGAGCGAGCCGGTGGTTTCGCCGCGCTCGGCCGAGGGGGGAATGGTGTTGGCCGCGCTGATGAGTGCGGCGAGGAACAGGAAGAATCTCATGGGCCACCTCCGTTGTGGTATTGCACCGGGGAGATGCCGTCAGGAGGGAAACCCTTTCACTCGATTCGCAGACGAATTTCGCGGGTGGTTTGTGGGGCAGGGGCGAGCGTTGCCATAGCATCCGCGGTGCGGGTGTTGCTCTCCTTCAGTTCGTTGGAGACGCGGCCCAGCGCCTGGCTGGTCGGCGACACGAGGCCAAGACGCAGGAGGAGCGTGCCGGCGGGCTGGCCAGGCAGAGATATCTCGGTGGGGACTCCGGCCAGGACGGCGCGCGTCGCGGCGAGCGGCGGCTGGAGGACAAGTAGGCCGCCGCGAGCGCTGGTGACGCGCAGGCGCAGGGGGCGGCGGGCCGGAATGGCGGATTGGAGCTCAATTGCGTGCCAGACGCCGTCCTCGGCCTGGAAGGAAAGCGCGACGGCCAGCGCCTCGCCGGCCCCGTCGGCAAGAGCTTCCTTTTTCTTCGCCAGGAGAGCCGGTCCGGCGGCCGTGGCTGAGATGCGCGCCGGCGCCGGGGCGTTTGCCTTGCCACGGACCGAGCCAAAATCGGATTTTTCGGCAGCCTGGACGGCGGGCGCGGCGGCGGCCGGCGGCGAGGGAGGCGCGATGGCCACCTTCTGCGGTTCGCCCCGCTCCTCGGAGGGCGCGGCAGCGGACTGGGGCGGCGCCCCGGCGTCCGGGGACGAGGGGATGGTGCGGCGTGCGGAAACAGCGGCGGACGGCGGGGTCGTTTGCCGTGCGGAAACGTCCGGTTTCCGGTCAGTTTCCGGTTGGCTCAAGCTGAGTTGTTTGGGTGTTTCGATGAGCACCGGGACAGGCTCAGGCGCCGTAGCGGCAGGCCGGTTTTGAGCCATCTGAACGGGCCTGGGCGCGTTCGCCGGGCGCAGCACAACGAAGAGTGCGGCGGCAGCAGCGACGGCTCCCAGGCCCGTCCAGGGCCACGGATTGCGCCACCAAGCTTGGGTTTGGGGTAATGCCTCGGCCGGAGGCGCCAGAGCCCTCAACAGGGCCGCGCGCGTGGCCGGATCGGCCAGCGTCTCGCGCAACGCTTCCTCGTCCATCAGGGCGTCAAACAGAACCTGATCCTGTAACGCGGCCTGCATCAGCGCCGCCCGCTCCTCTGCCGTGAGGGTGCCGGTGGCGTATCCGCCCAGGAGTTGTTCCCAATTGGTCATGGCAGCATCTCCCAGCGCCCGCCCATCTTCTCCAGCAAGGACTTGCGGCAGCGGGCGTCCCAAGTGTAGACGGTGTTGATGGATTCGACGGCGAAATGGCGGCGGATTTCTTCGAAGCCGTGCCCCTGCAATTTGAGCTGAAAGATTTCGCGGCAGCGCTCGCCCAGAGTGGCCACGGCGGCCAGCAGGCGCTGGCGCATCTCGGAGCGGGCGGCGGCGCGTTCCGGATCGTCGCCGGACGAAGCGAGGGGCAGATCCTCCACGGGAATGGAGCGGCCCTCGCCGCGACGCACCGATTTCCGCACGACCCCGGCCATTTTGAATCGCACGATCTGGAAGGCGAGCGGGAGCAGGTCCGCCGGGTCATCGACTTGCGGGTATTTCTCGTGGAGTACGAGCATGGCCTCCTGGGTCACGTCCTCGGCAGCCTCCCTCGATAGACGGGATGCCGCGAAACGGAGAATCCTTTCGCGCAGGAGCCGGATTGTCTCGTCATGGGGCAAAAAGCGGGGTCCTCAAACAAGATAGTCGAACGGAGCGCGCGTGGTAAAGTGTTGCAGAGACACCATGATTGCAGAAGCCGCCAAAGACACGCTGAAACAGCGCGGCATCCGGCTGACACGCCAGCGCCAGTTGTTGCTCGATCTGCTGGACAAATCGGGCCAGCACCTGGACGCCGAAGCCCTGTATCAGATGGCGCATCAGAAGGACCCGAAGCTGAACCGGGTGACGGTCTACCGAACGCTGAAGCTCTTGAAAGAGGGTGGTCTGGTGGATGAGCTGGACCTGATGCACTACACAGGCGATCAGCACTACTACGAGACGCGGACCAAGCAGGAGCACGCCCACATCATCTGCCTGCGGTGCGGCAAGGTAGAGGAGTTTTACGGCGATCCGCTGCACAAATTGCGGCGGCAGGTGGAGAGCATGTTCGGATTCCAGATCCTGATCGCGCGGACGGAAGTGGGCGGGTACTGCGCGCACTGCCAGGTATTGCGGTCTAAGGAAGTGGAACTGGCGCGGCTAGCGCTGGCCCAGACGGTGGCGGTGGAAGCGCGCAAGCCGGCGCGCAAGAAAAGCTCCTGAAACTTCCAGGACTTGGCGCGATTCAAACTACTGTGGGCGGATCGGGGCGGAAAGACAACCTAAGCTAGTGAATGCTATTATAGGGATGAAGACATGAAACGTCTGATCTTCTGGGATTTTCCGCGAGCCGGGTGGCAGTACGACATCGCCGTCGCGGCGATTCTGGCCTTCATCTTTCTCACACCGCGCGAACTTTTCAAAGACCAACCCCGTCCGGCCAGCATCGTTCAGATGCCCTCTGATACGGGTGGCAGCGTGTACTGGCTGGAGACCTCGCTATTGGAATCCACTCCCGAGGCTGGACGCCCGCAACGCGCGGCTGAACTGCTGAAGGCGCGCACCGGGAAACCCGCCAACGTGATCAAAGTGGAACCGATCCACGATGCCGAACTCGAGGTCCGGGGCTTCATGGCGATTGTGAAACCGTGATTCAACTCCCTACCGTACTTTCTTCCACGACGCGAGGCGCGCTCATGCTGGTGCTGTTGGGAGCGCACGCCTTACCGGCCTCGCCTCTCGACGAGGCGCTGGCCCGTCTGGACAAGGCGGCGGTGGGTTTCAAGGGCCTGACAGCCAGTATCAAGAAGATCTCCTACACCGCGATCATCAAAGAATCCACCGAAGAGTATGGCAGGATGTCGCTCTACCGACCCAAGCCGAAAGACTTGCGGATGTTGGTGGAGTTCGAGAAGCCGGAAATCCGCGCTGTCTCGTTTCAAAACCGCAAGATCCAGATCTTCTACCCCAAGCTGATGACGGTACAGGAGTATGACTTGGGCAAGCAGGCTTCGCTGGTGGACCAGTTCCTGCTACTGGGATTTGGCACATCAAGCAAAGATCTTTTGCAGAGCTACGACATCAAACTGACAGGCGAGGATGCACTGCCCGGGGGCAAGGCCGATCGTCTGGATCTCGTTCCCAAGTCTGAAGAGGCGCGCAAGAGCGTCAAGCGAATCGAAATCTGGATCTCGCAGGCCGACGGCGTCACGGTCCAGCAGAAGGTGCATCAACCTTCCAAGGACTACGTTCTGATCAGCTACGCCGACACGAAGTTAAACCCGGCGATGACGGAGGATTCAGTGAAGCTGAAGCTCCCGAAGGGCGTGAAGAAGGAGACGCCGCAAAAGTAGAGATGGCCAAGACCCTTTCGCGCACTGGACACCGCCTTGCCTTTTTGGACTGGACCCGCGGATTTGCGGCGCTGATCATGCTGCAAGGTCATGTCTTCCACTCCTTCACCGCGAAGGAATTGCGCAACGACGGGCCCTATACGCTCTCTCAGTTTTGCGGCGGCCTGACGCCGGCGGTTTTTCTATTCCTGACAGGTGTCACGCTGGGGTTTCTGATGGACTCCTCGGCGAAGAAGGGCCTGGGCGCCTGGGACCGGGTGCAGACGGCCGCGCGGCGCGCCGGCTTTTTGCTGGCGATGGCTTTTCTATTCCGTTTCCAGATGTGGTCTTTCGCGATGGGGCAGAGCCCCTGGACGGACCTGTTCAAAGTGGACATCCTCAACTGCATGGCGTTCGGCATTGTGGCGCTCTCGCCGTTGGCGGTATTCGAGACTCGGGAGCGGGTGCGCAATGCGGTGATCACGGGCCTGGCGATCGCATCGGCCGCCCCGTTGATCAATGCGATGAATCTGAGCGGGATCCATCCGCTGGTGCGCGCCTGGTTTGAACCAAGCCCGAATTTCTTCGCGTTTTTCCCGTGGGCGGCGTTCATTGCGTTCGGTCTGGCGGCGGGCTCGGTGCTGCGGCTGGCGGAGGACAACGAGATGCACCGGGTGATGCAGTGGGCGGCGATGATGGGCTTTGGCCTGCTTTTCGGCGCGCAGTACTTCGCAAACCTGCCGTACTCGGTGTATGCGAACTCAGACTTCTGGGTGAACAGCCCGGCATTGATCCTGATGAAGACCGGCATCATCCTGCTGCTGGCGAGCTTCGCTTTCCTGTGGACGCGGCACATGAATCCGAACGGCTGGAGCTTTGTGCGGCAGTTGGGCGGAACGTCGCTGCTGGTGTACTGGGTGCACACGGAGCTGGTTTATGGCCGCTGGTTTGGCGGAATGAAGGAATCGTTGACGGCGGGACAGGTTGTGGTGATGGCGGTGGCGATCATCACGCTGATGGTGTTGCTTTCGGTGGCGAGGACGGGTTGGAAAGACCGGCCTGGATTCCCGGTGTGGTTCCGGCAGCAGTGGAATGCGTGGCGAGCGGAACCGATGGCGCAGCCGGCGGGGGACTGAGGTTCTCTGGGCGGCCGGCGGTCACTGACGATTGCAGCTGGATTTTTGACTATCTGAGCGTGGACGAGTCTGTGCGCGCCTGAGCGATTTGCCGCGGCGTCAGTTCACGAACCCCGCGGAGATCAGCGCCGCGAAAATCGGCTCCGAACAACTGCGCGTTTTGGAGTCTGGCGCCCCGCAGCACCGACCCCGAAAACGCGCAGCCACGTAGATTTGCCGAGCGCAGGTCCGCGCGCTGCAAATCACAATCCACAAAACTGCTCCCTCCGAGTTCAGCTTCATGGAACTTGGCGCCGTCCAGCGTAGCGCCGTGGAAATCGCAGCGCTGCAGATGGGCGGAAGAAAAGACGGACCGGCTGAGACGGGCGGTCCGAAAGCGGCAGAAGTGGAGGTTGGCGCGGTGGAATACGGCGCCCTCCAGTTCACCGGCCGCGAAATTGCACTCCATCAGGGTAGCCCGGTGAAATGAGGCGAGGGCGAGAGTGGCATCGGAGGCATCGCAATGCGCCAGATGAGCCTCCATCCAGCGGGACGACGTGGCCTTGATGCCAACCAGCCGCGTATCGACAAGCACGGCTTCGCAGAGATTGGCGCCGGCCAGGAGCGCGCCGCGCAGATCGCACTGTTCGAGTTCGATGCCGCACAATTCGGCTGCTTTTAGATCCGAACCACGCAGATCAGCGCCGCGCATCGACACCAGGCCAACCAAGGCGACGGGCGGTTGCGGCGCCGGGGGCGGAATCTCCTGCAGATCCCGCAACTCGTCCAAATCCAGCCCGTCACCATAGGTGGCGGCAGAGGCGCCGAGGCGCAGTTCATGCGGCGCCAACGCGCGATGGCCGGCCAGGACCACCTGCGACTGATGGAAGATCCATTTGAGGGACTTAGTCATTCGGAATCAGATACCTGACTCACTTATCGGAGTGGAGGAAGGTGGCTTGAGAGGAATGTGACGGGCGGTTTCGGAAGCGCGCCGTTTTGTGTTGGGATGTAGACATGGTGAATTGGCGATCTCTTTATCTGAGCAAGCAGGAGACGGCGAGCGGCGCCCTGGCCTCGGTGTGCAGCGGCGAACGGGTCTACGTTCATATGGGCGCGGCGGCGCCACAGGCACTGCTGTCGGCGCTATGCGAACACGCTCCGCGGCTGCGCGGCGTGGAGGTCCTGCACTGCATCACCATCGGCAACGCGCCCTACACAGGCGAGCAGTTCGGGGCGAGTTTCCGGCATAACGCGCTATTCGTCAGCGCCAACACGCGGCGGGCCGTGCAGGCCGGGCGCGCCGATTTCATCCCCGTCTTTCTGCACGAAATCGAGGGGCTGTTCACCAGCGGAGCGCTACCGATCGATCACGCGCTGATCCAGTGCGCGCCGCCGGACCGGCACGGCTACATGAGCCTCGGACCGGGCGTGGACATCTCCTTGACTGCCGCCCGGCAGGCCCGGCGGCTGGTGGTGCAGGTGAATCCGCGGATGCCGCGGACGTGCGGCGATTCCACCCTGCATGTCTCCGAGGCCAGCGTAATTGTCGAGGCCGAGCACGAGCTGCCTGAGTTTCTGCAGGGCGAGATGACGGACGCGCATCGCGAGATCGGGCGCCACGTGGCGGCGCTGGTGCCGGACCGCGCCACCGTTCAGGTGGGCGTGGGCGGCATACCCGAAGCGGTGCTGGCAGCGTTGCACGGACACAAGGGCTTGGGTGTCCACACGGAGATGTTCAGCGACGGGTTGATCCCGCTGATCGAATCCGGGGTGGTGACCAACGCGCACAAGACGCTGCATCCGCACAAGGTGGTAACGAGCTTTGTGATGGGCACGCGCGCGTTGTACGACTACATCGACGACAATCCGGTATTTGAGTTTCTACCGAATGGGTACACAAACGATCCATACGTGATCGGGCAGAACGAACGGATGGTGGCGGTGAACGCAGCGTTGGAGGTGGATCTATCGGGCCAGGTCTGCTCGGACTCGATCGGCTCCGTGCCGTTCAGCGGGATCGGCGGACAGGTTGACTTCATCCGGGGCGCGGCGCGCTCCAAGGGCGGCGTGCCGGTGATTGCGCTGCCGGCGACGGCCAAGGGCGGCAAGCTGTCCCGGATTGTTCCAGTGCTGAAGCCGGGCGCGGGCGTGGTGACGTCGCGCGGCGATGTGCACTGGGTGGTGACAGAGTATGGAGCGGCCAATCTGCATGGCCGCAATCTGCGCCAGCGGGCCGAGGCGCTAACGGGCATTGCGCATCCCGATTTCCGGGAAGAGCTGGCGCGAGCGGCCGCAACGCAGTTCCGGCTGGGCTAGAGCGTTTTCACCATTGTCGTCGACCACCGCTTGCTGATGCGGGCGGCTCAGGACCGAGACACGACGGTCAGGAAGTGGACGACAACCTCTCCGAAAACGCTCTAGACGCTGACCACCGGGCAATGGGACTGGCGGATGATGGAATAGGCATTGGCCCGCAAGCGCCCGAACACGCCGGCGGCGGAGCCTCGCCCGATCACGAGCACATCGGCCTGCCACTCCTGTGCCATACGGCAGATGGTTTCAGCCGTGTCGCCATTGCCGGTGAGCAGAGGGGCCGAGAGATGCAGGCGGGCGAGCAGCGCGGCCACCTCTTCGCGCACCGCCGCCTCCATGTGATCCTTCCATTTCGGATCGAAGTACTCGCCGGCGCGGCCCTCCAGATTGGCGGTGGCGTGCAGGACGACGAGCTCGGCCCCGGCGCTGGCGGCGAAACGGCTGGCCCACATGAGGGCGCGCTCACTTTGCGGGCCGAGGTCTATGGCCACGGCGACGCGGGAAAAACGGACGGCCTCCACGGTGTCCGCCTCCAGATGGACTCCGGTCCATACCGGGCAATCGGCATCGTGCAGCACCTTGGCGGTGACGGAGCCGAGAATGAACCGGCGGAACGTACCGTAGCCGTGGGTAGGCATGATGATGAGGCCGGCGCCGAGGCTGTGAGCCTGCTCGACGATGACGGCGGCGGGGTCGCCATCCCCCATCAAGCGTTCGGTGGCATCGGCCGGCATCTCGGACAGCAGGAACTGATCCAGATCCGCCTTCGCCTGTTCCGCCCGGTTGCGGAACAGGTCTTCCAGAACGCTGCCGCCCACTTCCATGGCGCCGAACTCATAGTGCGGCGGCGGCAGAACGTGAAGCAGCGTGATGCGGCTTCCGAATCTGCGATGCAGGGCCTCGGCGTAACGGGCGGCGCCCTCGCTCTTTTCAGAGAAATCGACGGGCACTAAGACATGGCTGATCGGCATGAGCAGCCTCCCTGCATTTATTAGTTGCTTGGGGTTTTCGCCTTGTCAAGCCCCAGATCGGCCAGAATTTTGGGTGACTCCTCATCCTGCGCCAGAAGCGAGTGGCAGGTGTTGCAATCCTGCGTGATGGTGCGCTTGCCGCTCTTGGAGGAGCGCTCGTCGTGGCAGCGGAAACAGCCGTCAAAATCGGTGTGGCCGACGTTGTTTGGATACATCCCCCACTGCACGTTCATCTCCGGGAAGATGTTGCGGGCGAAGACGCTGGTGAGTAACGCCTTGCCGCTCTGCTCGATGGCGGCGCGTCTGGTCTTCCAGAGTTCCGGCTGGTTCTTCTCGTACCAGGCGTTGAATTTTCCGGGCACTTCGCGCTCCGAGATTTCGGTGGTGGCGTACTTTTCCTTGACGACGGAAAGGGCTACTTTGCGAACGAAGGGCAGGGTGCGATCGATCTCGCCAGAGGCGAGGGCGCGATTGAGCGCGCGCTCCGGCAGTTCGTAAGTATGCGAAGGCCGGTTGTGGCAGTCCATGCAATCCATGGTGCGGACATCGAGGTTGCCGGGGCCGTCTTCCTTGTAGCCGTCGGCGCGGTAGACCTCGGTAACGCCCTGCGCGTTGGTGCGTTCCACCCAGGGGATCTTCTGGCGCTGACGGTCTGAGTGGGCGTAGCGCATCTTGACGCCAGGGCCCATGTGGGCTCCATGGATGCCTTCAAAGCCGTTGCCGCCGCCGATATGGACGAGCAGAACGGATTTAGTCCACTTGGCCTGCTCGTCGTCGGAGAAGTTGTTGAACACCTTGACTCGATCGCCGCCGAATTTCTGCGGCCAGTGGCAGACCTCGCAGGTTTCCCGCGCGGGCCGGAGGTTATCGATCGGGGTCTGAATGGGGCGGGGGTAGAGATTGAAGGCGACGGAGATGAGCTGCCAGGAGCCGGAAATTTTGCTCTTGACGAACCAGTTGGCGCCGGGACCGATGTGGCACTGGACGCACTCCACCCGGGAATGGGGGGAGCTCTGGTAGGCGGTGAACTCGGGCTTCATGACGGTGTGGCAGGTCTGGCCGCAGAAGGCGGTGGACTCCATGTGGTGGATGGCGCGATATGTGAGCTGGGCGCCGATGATGAGATTGACGGCCGTAGTGGCAGCCAGGAAGGCGAGCATGCGGCGGAAGCGCGGATTGCCAAAATCCAGCGGAGGAAAGACGGTCGGGAGTTTGCCGCGATTCCGTCTCTTGAACCACCAGATGCCGATCGGGATCAGCGCCAGGCCCGCGAAGAATATCATCGGCAATAGCATGAACTGCAGGATGCCGAGGTATGCGGTGGCGGCCCCCCCTCTCAGGAAGCTGGGGAGCAGGAACAGCCATAGGATTCCAGCGGTCGTCACCATGACAACGCCCGCCTGGCTGATCAGATTGCTCGCTAAATAGACAATGGGGGCCAGGAACTCTTTTATACGCATTTATAGTCCAGTTTACTTCAATCGCCGTGATGGGGTTCGCGCTCAGGCCGGGGACTGTAGCCGGTGATCCAGGATTGATCCATGGGGTAGACCTCAGGATCGAAGATCACGGAGTAGAAGTGCCAGACGAAGATGGCGAGGGTGGCCAGAACCGCCTCATAGAAGTGAACGACGCGGGCCAGGTCGATCCAGACCTTAGGCATGATAGTCATGGTCCAGTTGTTGAACCAGAGCAGGACGCCGGTTACGGCCATAACGAGGGTGCCCCACACGAGCGCCCAGTATTCGATCTTCTCGATGTAAGAGTGGGGCGATTGGAACGGCCGCTCCTTGCGGAGGCCGAGGCGCCACAGCGTGCCCTCGACGGTTTCGCGGATGTCGCCCACCACGGGGAGAAACTCTTTCCAGTGATGGCGCAGGCGGCGGCTCATGATGAGCGACACGATGTGGCCGATGGAGGTGATGACCAGGATGGCGGCGGCGACGCGGTGGACGGTGCCGCGCACAGGGAACGATCGCTCCCACTGCAGGAAGGGGCTGGCCCACCAGGAATCCGAATAGTGGAGCGCAAAGCCGGTGTAAGAGAGCGTAATGAAACTCACGGCCAGCAGGACGTGCTGGATGCGTTCGGCCATATACATGCGCTCGTGCGTGGGCTCTGGGGCGCGGAGCATCTGGAGGGAGATGTTGTGGCCGCGGAAGCGCATGAAACGCAGTTTCATCATGAAATCGCCGGCGTGATGGAGCAGCATGAAGCCGATGGTGCCGGGGATGACGAGGATGTAGAAGAGCTGGGCGTACTGGATGGGGATGGCGGCGTCGGCGCCCTGCACCTCGTGAATGGGGCCGATGGTGAAGCGACTGCCGGCGCCGGGATGGCAGGCGCCGCAGGTGGCGGCCAGGTTCTTGGCATTGGTCTTGGATTTGGGGTCGGAGGAGCCGAGGATATCGTGGAAGCCGTGGCAGGAGGCGCAATCGGCCACGCTCTGGTTGCCGGATTTGAGGGCCAGGCCGTGGAAGCTGGAGTTGAAGGACGTAATGCGATCGGAAGGTAGCCCGAACCGTTTCATCAGGCGAAGGTCGCCATGACAGTGGCCGCAGGTATCGGGCACACTGGCGGCGAACACGGTGGACTTGGGATCCTTGGCCTTTAGAATGCGGTGGCCACCGTGGCAATCGGTGCAGACGGGCGCATCTTTGATATTGGCGGCGACGGCCTTGCCATGGACGCTCTTCTGAAACTGCGCGGCCTCCTTGTCATGGCACATGGCGCAAGTATCGGGGACGGCTTTGTGGAAGTCCTGGGAACGGGTGGAAGTGACATCGTGGGCGGCGCCGTGGCAGGTGGCGCACTCCGGCGCCATGCCGTTGCCGCGCCGCATCTGCTGGGCGTGCTCGCTCTGCTCGTAATCGGCCGCGGGCTGTTCATGGCAGGTCTTGCACTGGGGCTTGGGCTGCTTCTCTGGATGCGGGTACTTTTCGTGCTTGAGATGGCAGGAGGCACAGGCGACGGCGGAATGGGTGGACTTGGCGAGTTTGGGGCCCTCGTCCTGATGGCAATCGGCGCAAACGGAATTCGGCGCCGAGGGCTTGGGGACAGCCATTTTCTGGCCTGACGCCGGCAGACAAACGAAGAGCGCGAGCGCTATGAAAAAGCCCAGTTTCATACGGAATCCTTGTGCGGCCGAGTTGCAGACCGGGCCGCCTGTCAATGGGCGGCCCGGGCGATGAAGTAAAAGTTAGAAGCCGGCCTTGGAGGTGGCTTCCCAGATGCTCATGCCATAGGCGACGGCCAGTGCCAACCCGGTGACAACCAGCAGAATCGTAAGCATCTTGCCCCACTTATCAATCGCTTCCAACTTCTGCGCCGTGGAGACCTGCTCGGTCACTACTCCGGAGCTGGCGTTGAGATGGAGCGAGTCGTCCTCGTGGGCTGCAATTTGCTTGCGCTTGAACGCGAGTCCGATAACCACGACCCCCAACAGGGACCAGGCGATAGCAAATGGAAGCAGGTTAGTCATAGTTCGATCTCCTTTTCTTATCCAGGATAAATACAGATCACCGGGATGCCGATCATGGCCGCCCCCGGCTGGCGACCGGTTTCTGTCTCGTGGAACTGGTCCGAAGGCAGGATGACAGTACGGCCAGAACGACGGTATTCATGGGATCCTGCTCCGAGAGGACTGAGTTCACTCCGGCCTCCCACGCCTCACGCAGGTGAGTAGGATCGTTATTCGTGATGAGGACGATGCGCTCCGGGTATCGTAACGGACCGGGCTCGGCGCTGAAGCGCATTCCGTCGAGAACTACGGCGCAGGCCTCCTCATAGTTGGGAGACTCCACGCAGAGAACGGGCACATGGGTACTGCGCGCGAGCAGGACGCGTAGGGCGTCGGCTTTTGCGGTGTCGCTCAAGGCAATTTGAATTGATCCCATAAGGGCCTGTCTTCTAAGGACCTGTCCGTGCCTGTCGCCCTCGGACATACTGTTCTCGGGCCTACAGTCTCCATGTCCACTCATGCAATCCAGAGGCCATTATCCAGAGCGATAAAAAGGCTTCAAAATCTGAAGCTTACAGACATCGCGGGCGCGTGGCATTGAGAATGAATGCTGGGCCAGACGCTGCCGCTGGGGGAATTGCCCCACTTTTGAGTGCGCCCCCCTTCCCTCAGCAGTCCGGTAGCAATACAATAGGGGTGCACAGGGGCATATGGCCAAACTTTCGTCTAACTGGCAGAACGCAAACGTCTTGACGTCGGTCTTCGATCAATTATCGGACGCGCTGGTGCTCTATGACACCAACCACATCATCACGGGCGTGAACGCGGCGGCCGAGCGGCTGTTCGACATGGCGGCGGAAGAACTGGTGGGTCGAGACTGTCACGATATGTTCCGTTGCCAGAGTTGTGAGCCGGGCTGCGGAATGCACACCGGACTGACACAATCGAACGGGGCCAACTCGACGGTGCGGCTGCATACGCAGAACGGAATGGAACGGCTGGTTGTCATCCGGACCAGCCAGCTCTACCGCGACGACGGATCGCTGGAGGGCGCCGTTGCCACCATTAAGGATGTGACGGCCGAGGTGGAGCCGCAAAAGCGCGAAATCATTGCCGATTCGCCGGCGATGCGCGAGGTGATGCACTTTGTGCGGCGCGTGGCGATCAGCGAGGCAACGACGGTGCTGATCGAGGGCGACAACGGCGTAGGCAAGGATCTGATCGCCAAGACGCTGCACTATCAGAGCGTGCGGCAGGCGGAACCGTTCATCGCGATCAACTGCGCGGCCATCCCGGAGACGCTGCTGGAAAGCGAGCTGTTCGGGTACGAAAAGGGCGCATTTACGGATGCCAGAGCGCAGAAAAAGGGCATCTTTGAGCTGGCGGACCGGGGCACGCTGTTCCTGGACGAAATCGGCGAGATCCCGATGATGCTGCAAGCCAAACTGCTGCGCGTGCTGGAGGAACAGTGCTTCCGGCGGCTGGGCGGCTTGAAGGACATCAAGCTGGACCTGCGCGTGATTGCGGCTACGAACAAGAACTTGCGGGAAGCTGTGAGGGAAGGAGCGTTCCGGCAGGATCTGTTCTTCCGGCTGAATGTGATCCACCTGACGATCCCGCCGCTGCGCGACAGGCCAGAGGACATTCCAACGCTGGCGAATTTCTTCCTGGACCATTACAACCGCAAGTTCAAGCGGCGCATGGAGGGCATCTCGGCGGACGCGATGCGGCTGCTGGTGTCGCATGACTGGCCGGGCAACGTGAGAGAACTGCGCAATGCGCTGGAGCGGGCGATGATTCTGGAGGATTCCAGCTACATCACGCCGGTGAGCCTGCCGATGTCGGTATCGCATAGTCAGACCCTGATGGCTCCGCCAGCGCAGGCGGCGGCGAGTTTCCCGGAGGATGGTATCTCTCTCGAGGACAGCGAGCGGCGGCTGGTGATCTCGGCGCTGGAGAAAACGGGCGGAAATCAGACACAGGCGGCGCGGCTGCTGAAGATCACGCGCGATACATTGCGTTACAAGATGAAGAAGTTCGACCTAAGATAGGTCGGAACCTGTACCAGCCCCAGTACAATGGGATTATGCATCGCTTGCTCGCTTCAGCCCTTAGTGTCCTCGTACTTTCCGGCAGCCTTTTGGCACAGTCGGAAGCCGGTGGCGCAACAGTAACAGGCACGGTGACGGACCCCTCCGGAGCGGCCGTCCAATCAGCCAAAATCACGCTCAACAGTGAACAGACCGGCTTTACCCGTGTGCTGGAAACCAATGCCAGCGGAATCTACTCATTCATCCGCGTTCCCGTTGGACGCTACAACCTCTCCATCGACAAGGCCGGTTTCAAGGCCATCAAGCGCAACGACATCGACCTGACGGTGGGCGCGCTGCTGACGCTCGACGCCGCACTGACGGTGGGCTCGACGGCGGAGAGCATCACGGTAAGCGGCGAGTTGCCGCTGGTGGAAACCACGCGTTCGCAGACCTCCACCAGTGTGGACGAGCGCGCGGTGAAGGAACTGCCGATCAACGGCCGCAACTTTCTGGACTTTACGCTGCTGACGCCGGGCGTGAACCGCGATCCGCGCGGCGGCGACCTGAGTTTTGGCGGCCAGCGCGGCACGGCGAACAGCCTGCTGGTGGACGGCATGGACTCGAACAACCTGTTCTTTGGCCAATCGGCCGGGCGGGCGGGCTCGGGGCGCAATCCGTATAGCTTCTCGCAGGACGCCGTGGAGGAGTTCCAGGTGAACACCAATGGCTACGCTGCGGAGATCGGGCGGGCCGGCGGCGGGGTGATCAACGTGGTGACGAAATCGGGCACCAACCAGATCCACGGCAACGCGTTCTGGTTTTTCCGCGACCGCGAGTTGAACGCCAACACGTTCATCAACAAGTCGCGCGGGATCGTGCGGCAGCCCTACCACTACAACCAGTACGGCGGCACGGTGGGCGGCCCGGTGA
Source organism: Paludibaculum sp. (assembly GCA_036504135.1). Lineage (GTDB taxonomy): Bacteria > Acidobacteriota > Terriglobia > Bryobacterales > Bryobacteraceae > Paludibaculum. Next base: position 166,533 of record DASXVP010000008.1, on the reverse strand, counting down.
AGAAGGACAAGCTGTTCTTTTTCCTGAGCTATGACGGGCAGCGGAACCTGAATCCGAACCCGGTGTTTTTCAACTTCACAGTGCCCAGCGACGCGCTGTCGCAGCAGGGCGCGGCGGAGTTGGCGAAGTACATGACCTCCTACACCACCGGGTACAACAACGACATCGGCCTGGCGAAGGTGGATTACAACCTGTCGAATACACAGCGGCTGAGCGTGCGCTTGAACTTCCACCGCTTCCGCGGGCAGAACTTCGAAAACGCGGGCAGCCAGAGCGCGCAGGAGCACACCGGCAACGCGCTGGTCTCCACCAATCACTACGCGGTGAACTACAGCAAGACGATCGGCTCGGCGATGGTATTTGATTCGCGCTTCAACTTCCTGACGGACGACGAGCCGGGCGAATCGAACACGACGGCGCCGGAGACAGTGGTGAGCCAAAGCGGCGGATCGTTCACATTCGGACGGAACAACTTCTCACCGCGCTACACCAACGCCAAGCGCTATCAGTTCATCAACAGCGTGAGCTATCTTCGCGGCAAGCACAGCTTCAAGGCGGGCGCCGACATCAACGTGGAGAGGATCGACAACTACTTCCCGGGGAATTTCTCGGGCGTCTACCGCTTCAACACGCTGGCGGACTTCGCGGCGCGCAAGCCGTTCCAATTCACGCAGGGGTTTGCCGGCGCGGGGACGACGGGTGCGCTGACGCAGCCGAACGTCACCGAACTCGGCCTCTTTGTGCAGGACGCCTGGCGTGTGACGGACCGGCTCACGCTGAACTACGGCTACCGCTTCGATCTGATGAGCTATGCCCAGCCCAGCGTGCTGAACCCGGATGCGGGTCTGGCTGCGGCGGGACTGCGGACCAACTTCATCAATAAGGACACCAACAACCACGCGCCCCGCTTTGGGTTTGCCTACCGGGCAGATCACGAGGGCAAGCATGTGCTGCGCGGCGGATATGGGATCTTCTATGGCCGTACGCCGTCGATTCTGATTGGGACTGCCCATTCGCAGAACGGCATCCAGGTGCAGACGTATACGCTTTCGGCAAACCTGCCGACGTATCCGAACATTCTGGCTGCGCCGCCTACCACTTCGCGGACGCCGGATATCTATGTGGTAGATCCGAAGTATGTGCAGGCTCTGACGGCACAGTGGAACCTGAGCTACGAAATGCAACTAGCCAAGAACTATGCCGTGACCTTCGGCTATCTGGGTTTGCATGGCTACCACCTCTCGCGCACGCGCGATATCAACCTGTTCCCGCTGTTTGCCGACACGGCGACCTTTGCGAACGGTACGCCGACGACGATCTACACGCGACAGGCGACGCGGCCGAACACGAACTTCGGACGCATCAGCCTGTTTGATTCCGGGGCCGACTCGGTCTATCACGGCGGGTTTGTGCAACTGACCAAGCGGTTTTCGCAGAACTTCCAGTTGCTGACGAACTACACGTGGTCGAAGGTGATCGACACGGTGCCCGACGCCACGAGCGTGGTGGTGGGCAGCGACGACGGCAAGGTGGCTTTGGACACGTTGAATCCGAACGCGGACCGCGCGTTGGGTGATGCGAATACCAAACACCGCTTTGTGGCCTCGGCCGTGTGGGATCTGAACTACTGGAAGGGGTCTCAGAACGGGTTTGTCCGTTACGCGCTGAATGGCTGGCAGATTTCGGGCATCTTCAATGCCCGGAGCGGGAACCCGTACTCGGGCGGGCTCGGCGGCAATGCCGATCTGAACCGCGACGGCAACACGAGGAATGACCGGGCGCCGATGACGGGCCGCAATACGTTCACGCTGCCGAGCGTGTACACGATGGATGCGCGCGTCAGCAAGGTGATCCCGCTGTTCCGGGAGAGCGTGCGGCTGCGGTTGATGGGTGAGGCGTTTAACCTCGCCAATCGGGCGAACGTGGCGAACGTGAACCGGACGCCGTTTAATTACAACTCGACGACGAAGGTCTTCACGCCGGTGGCGGCGTTCCAGGTGCCGACGACGTCACTGGATCCGCGGATTTTGCAGGTGGCGGTGAAGATCGAGTTTTAGGGTTGGGGTTGGGTTGGATAGGCGGTCCGGGCTTGGAGTCCGGGCCGCCTTTTGTTTTTGGCGGGACCGCTCCCTGACGGTCGCGGCTCAGAAACGGGCGGCGGGCGGCGGTGGTGGTGCCGTAGAGTGGACTCGGTTTTAGAGGCGGGCGGCGGCGCGGGCGCGGGCTAGCTGGCCGAAGCGATCGGGGCGGTCGCCGGCGTATTGGAGGAAGAGGTCGTATTGGCGCTGGGCGTCGGCGGGCTTTTTGTCGGCGATGGCCAGTTCGGCGCGGACGTAAAAGAGATTGGGGTAGACGAGGAAGTCGTAGATGAGGACCTGTTCCTCGGTAAGGATGGGGTAGCGGTTGGCGACGAGATCGCGGGCCTCGGCGGCGCGGCCGGAGAGGGCGAGGGAGAGGGCGAGGAGTTCGCGATGGGGGCCGTCGGCGGTGCCGGGCGCTTCGTTGAGCGCCTTTTTCCAGATTTCGGCCGCGGCCTTCCAGTCACCGCGCAGGGAGAGGCCGAGGGCCTGTTTCTCCGCGCTTCCGGCTCCATTGATGGCGTCTACGACGAATTGCGCGAAGCCGGTCTGGCCGGGTGAGCGGGCGAGGGTAAGCGACCGCTTGGCCTCGGTTTGCGCTGCGGGCTCGTCGCCGGCGGCGAGGTAGCGGAGGGCCAGCATGGCGGAGGCGACGCAGGCCATGGGGTGATCTGCGCGGGCGGCTACGCGCTGGAGGCGGGCGCGGGCCTGTGCGGACTGGCCGAAGAGGTATTCCCAACGGGCGCGGACGAGCTCGGCGGCGGGATCTCCGGCCTGCGCCCGGGCGGCGAGGTAGCGATCGAGGTACTGGCCGGCTTCCTTCTTCTCGCCGTTGAGCCAGAGGGCGAGGGCAGCCTTTTCCAGCGCGATGCCGTGATTGAATTGCTTGTCCTTCTGCCATGAGGCTTCAAACGACTTGGCGGCGTCGCGGAAACGGCCGGAGGTCATGAGGATTTCGCCGCGCGAATCGGGCGGGTTTGGGGAAGCGGGATCGGCGCGCTCATATTCCTTCATGGCGAGATCGGCTTCCGGGTAGCGGCGGAGGTAGGAGAGGGCGTAGCCGAAGGAGTTCCAGAGATCGGCGCGGCCGGACTCGGCGGCGACGGCGAGGCGGAGGGTGGCCTCGGCGCGATCGAACTGGCGTTGATTGGTGTAGAGCTCGGCGAGTTGGTTGAGGGCGCCCACGTCGGAGGGGAGCGCGCGCGTGAGGCGCTCCAGGGCCGATCTGCGGGCGGGGAGGTCGCCGGTGAGGCTGGATTCGAGCAGGTCCAGGCGGGCGCGGCTGAGGAGGTCGAGCTGTTTGGAGTGTCTGCGGCTGGCGGCCAGGACGGATTTGACGGCGGGCGCTCCGCCGCGGCGGGCGGCGTCCTCGGCCCAAAGGAGCCAGCACCAGCCGCAGGCAGGGTCGGCAGCGGCGGCCTCTTCCAGTCTGACCGGGACGACGGCGGCGTCAGTGGTAGAGAGGGCATCGGAGAGAAGGCGCGCGGCCTGATCGTTGTGAATCTGGGAGGGGGCAGGCGGTACATTGGGGCGGATGGCGGAGGTGACGGCGGCGGCGAGATTGGCCATCAGGCTGGTCCACTGCGGCTTGGGCGTGGCGATGACGCCACCGGAGAGGGCCTCCCGGGCCTGCGGGTCCTCGACGAGGAAGCGAAAGCCGGAGGCTCCCTTGTGGGTGACAATGGCACCCGTGATGGTGCGGGTGGCGCCCTGGGCGGCAGCCTCGCTGGCGGAGCGGGCGAGGAAGACGGTGACTCTGGGCAGGACTTCCAACTGGCGGGCGAGGGAGAGGCGGACTAGGGCGGCAGGCCAATCGAGGTTCGGGTCTCCGGATTGATTTTCAAACGGGAGGATGGCCACGCGTTGGGGCGAATCGGTAAGTTTTCTGAGGCGGGCGTTGTTCCAGAAAAAGAATCCGAGGCCGGCGAGCATGACGGCGAGCCCGGCGATGAGGGCGTTGCGGCGGTTAGAGGACACGCGGCTCCAATTTCATTAGTTCGACGAACTCGGGATTCTTCCGAAGCTGGGCGAATTCGGAATCCTCCATGTATTTCTGGCGCTCTTTGAAGCCCTCTTCGAGCGACTTGCGGATGTAGAGGAGGGCGAGATCCTCGCGGCCGGCTTTGGCGTAGGTTTTGGCGAGATAGTAGTGGAACTTGGCGCGTTCGGTGACGGAGCGTTCCTGGAGGAGGACGCCTTGGGTGCCTCGATGTTCGAAGACTTCGGGATCGAGCGAGAGAGCCTTCTCGTAACAGACGGTGGCCTCTTTGTAATCGCGGCGGGCGAAGTAGGCGGTGCCCAGATTGGAGTACATGGAGGCGGAATCGGGCGAGAGTTTGATGGCGCGCTTATAGGTGGAGACGGCGCGGCGGTAGCTCTTCTTGGCGTAGAAGATGGTACCGAGATTGTTGATGGCCTCGGGGTATTTGGGATCGGCCTTGATGGAGCGCTCGTAGTATTTCTTGGCGGTGTCCAAGTCGCCCATCTGATGGTAGGCGATGCCGACCTTATTGAGAGTGATATGAGTCTGGGGCTTAGCCTGGAGGTAGGTTTCGGCGGCTTCGCGGTACATTTTGCGGGCCATGAAGATATCGGCGCGGGCTTCCGAGGTGAGGGGCTCGGATTTTTGAGCGGGTACAACGGCCTTCTGATCGCGCACATTGCCGCTGAAGCTCTGTGGCTGGGCTACTGCGTGAACGCTAACGGGAATAAGGACCAAGGGAGCAAACAGGTGAAAGAACCGCATAGAGGCCTCCCGGAACCGGACCACAACTCTTACCTAAATATACTCCGAAACCTTTCCAGGAACCCCTTCTTCTCTTGCTTGGGCGGAGCAGTTTGCGGTTGTTTCGGAGCGGCTGTGATTTCGTCGGTACGGCGGGGGCGCGCCGGGCGGGCGGGCTGGGCGGACTGGCCGGTTGCGGGCTGGCCGGAGGTATCGGGGGCGGTCTCCGGGGCGTCCCAGCCGGCGACCTGGCTGCGGCCGCTGCCGTGGAGGTGGCAGAGCTCCAGAGGCTGGGTGCCGGCGATGAAGACCTCGGGGCGGGGCTTGGGACATGCGCCGGTGGCGAGTTGACCGCTGAGAGGATCGATATCGACGGTGGCGATGCCGTCTGGAGGATCGAACTCCTGAGCTCCGCGATATTCGCGGTAGCGATGGGCGCGCTTCATGAACTCAGTCCAGATGGGCAGGGCGGCCTGGGCGCCTTCGAGGGGGAGCTCCTGATTGTTGTCGAAGCCGACCCAGACGATGCAGAGGAGTTTCGTGGTGAAGCCGGCGAACCAGGCATCGTGAGAGGTACCAGTTTTGCCGGCGGCGGGGAGGCCGAAGCCGCGGCCGCGGGCGCCGGCTCCGGTGCCGGAGCGAAGCACCTCTTGCATGAGGTTGAGGGTCATGTAGGCGATGCGGGGATCGAGGACGTCGCGGCGCTGGGGGCGGTAGCCGTAGATCTGGCCTCCGGTGGCCGAGCGGATCTCGCGGACGAAGTTCTGCTTGGCGTAAACGCCGCCATTGGAAAAGATGGTGTAAGCGCCGGCGATGGCGAGGGGGGTGACCTCGTAGGCGCCGAGAGCCATGGCGGGCGTGGCGCGAACGCCATCGAGGCCGGCCTTTTTAGCGATGGCGGCCACATTTTCGAAACCGGCCATTTCACCGAATTTCACGGTGGGGATGTTCAACGACTTGGCGAGCGCGTCACGAAGCGAGACCGTACCGTTGAACTTCTCGTGGTAGTTATTGGGCTGGTATTCCTGTCCATCGTAGTAGAACGTGGTGGCCTCGTCGCTGACCTGAGAGACAGGGGTGATGGCGGGACTGCGCCCGTCGAGGGTGGTGTTGAGGGCGGCGGCGTAGACGAACGGCTTAAAAATGGAGCCGGGCTGGCGTTTGGCGAGGACGCGATTGAGCTGGCTCGCGCCGTAGTTGCGACCGCCAATGAGGGCCTTGATTTCGGCGGTGTTGGGGTCCAGGACCACCATGGCGACCTGAGGCTCGGGGTACTTTTTGCGTTTTTTGGCGAGGAGGCCATCCACCTCCTCCATGCCGATGCGCACGGCCTCGACGGCATCGCGCTGGAGCTTCATGTCAAGGGTGGTGTAGACGCGGTAGGAGCTGGTCTGGAAGTCGATATCGGAGAAGTTCTCCTGGAGATCGTCGTAGACGAGATCGACGAAGTAGGGCGCATCGGAGGATTCGACGCCGCCTTCGGCGAGCTTGATGGGCAGTTTGGACGCCTCGATGAACTGGTTGTCCGTGATGTAGCCGTTGTCGCGCATCAACTGGAGGACGATGTTGCGGCGCTGGATGGCGCGCTCGGGATGGCGGTAAGGATTGAGATAGTTGGGGCGCTGGATGAGGCCGGCGAGGAGGGCGGCCTCGTCGACGCGAAGTTCGCGGAGATCCTTGCCGAAGTAGACCTGGGCGGCCTCGCCGAAGCCGCGAACGGCGAAGCTCTTACGCTGGCCGAGATCGACCTGATTGCAATAGAACTCGAAGATCTGCTCCTTGGTGAGCTTGTGCTCCAACTGGAGCGTGATCATGATTTCGGCGGCCTTGCGCTGCCAGGTTTTATCCTGGGTCAGCCAGAACATGCGGGCCATCTGCATGCTGATGGTGGAGGCGCCGTAGCGGCGATTCTGGGTGACATCGACCCAGGCGGTGCGGACGATGCGGATGGGATCGAAGCCGGCGTGCTCGAAGAAGCGCTTGTCCTCGGCTGAGATGAGGGCCTGGATCTGGAGCTTGGGGATATCGCCGAAGCGGATGATGCGGCGTTTTTCGCGTTTGCGATCGAAGAGGTTGGTGATGAGCTCGGGATCGAGAAAGAAGCGCTGGCGCTCGGTATTGTCGCGGTTGGAGACGATGCGGGTGACGAGGCCCTTCTCGATGAAGATGACGCCGGGCTCGCTGGTGGTGTAGGCATCGACGCCAGGGAAGACTTCGACGCCATCGGCGCGGACGTGATACCAGCCCATGCGATTGCTGCGGGCTTCGGTGTAGCCGCGGCGGCGGAGCGAGTTGACGAGCTCATCGGCGGACAGGGAGTCGCCGACACTGACGGGCTCGGGCGTGGCGAGGACCTGGGCGGTCTCGGCGAAGGGGCCTTCCTTCAGTTTCTGATCGGTGAGGCGCGAGTAGTGAACCCAATAGTAGGTGAAGACGCCGATGCTGGAGAGGATGGCGACGGTTGCGATGGCGAGAATGATCTTGCCGGCGGGGTGCAGCAGGAAACGGAGGAAAGAGGCGGGACGGGGAACCTGGACGCGCACAGATAGGATGTCTCTGGGCTCTATTGTCGCATGGGCAGGAAGGCGGCGGCCGGTCGGCGGGCGGGGCCAATTGGGGGAGCGGCCCCGAATACTTACTTACGGGGGGCTTCGAGTTTTTCGAGTTCAGTCCAGATGTCGTCGTGGGCGTGCCAGGCGGGCGGGTTGTGGCCGGTGCTCTGAATCTCTGGCACTTCGAGGGTGCCGTGACCGAAGGGGCAAATGGATTCGGTACGGGGCGGGCTGAAGAGGGTGGCCATGCTCCAACTGCCGTGCTCGACGGGCATGCGGAGCAGGGCGAGGCAGACGCGGCAGCGGCGGCGCTGGTCCCAGATGATGATGGCCAGTAGGCCGAGGGAGAGGAGCCAGAAGGCGAGAATGGCAGTGGTCCAGGGAAGGTCCTGGGCGAAGCGGCCGACGCGATAGCGGAGGAAGGGCTGGGGATCGGGCATGAGGCGATTCATGCCGTACCAGACGAAGGAGAGAAAGCCGGCGGCGGCGGCGATCTTGGCAGCGAAGTAAGCCCAATACTTCATAGTGCTAGTCATTAGACGCTGCCAATGGGCGCACGGTTGCGGAATCGGCGGTCAGGCGCGGAAAAGGTTGCGGGCGATGAAGAAGGCGTTGGCGGGACGCTCAGCGAGGCGGCGCATGAAATAGGGGTACCAGGCGTCGCCGTAGGGGACGTAGAGGCGGACGCGGTAGCCCTGATCGACCAGCATCTTCTGGAGGTCGCGGCGCACGCCGTAGAGCATCTGAAACTCGAACTCGTGGGGCTTGCGGCCTGTTTTGGCGACGTGGATGAGTGCGGATTCGATCATGCGGGGGTCGTGGGTGGCAAGCGCGGGATAGGCACCTTCGTCGAGGAGGAGGCGGGAGAGCTTGAGGTATTGCTCGTCGACGGTGGACTTGGCGGGGTGGGCGACGGAGGCGGGCTCGTTGTAGGCGCCTTTGCAGAGGCGGATGGGGACACCGGCTTTGGACATACGGCGGGCGTCGTCCTCGGTGCGATAGAGATAGGCCTGGAGGACGGAGCGGACACAGCCGTACTCGTGCTGGAAGTGTTCGACGAGGTTGAGGGTGCGATCGACGTATTGATGGGCCTCCATGTCGATTTCGACGCGGCTGCCGATGGAGGCGGCCTTGCGCATGAGGAGATCGACGTTGCGGCGGCAGAGATCGTTGCCGAGATCGAGGCCGAGTTGAGTGAGCTTGATGGAGATGGTGGCGGGAAGGGCGGACGCGGCGATGGAGTCGAGGGCGGAGAGGCAGAACTCGCGGGAGGTATCGGCCTCTAGTTGGGTGGTGACGTTCTCGCCGAGGTGATCGAGGGTGGCGAGGTAACGAGCGGCGTGGAGCTTGTGGCAGACGCCGATGACTTCGTCGAGGGTCTGGCCGGGGATGAAGCGGGCAGTGAGTTTCTGCGCGTGAGAAGAAGTCTCCATCCAACGGCGCAGACGGCGTTGGCGGGACAGGTACAGGAAAGACTGCCTGAGCATAAGAAATGGCCTGATTCCACGGTACACCTTTGGGCTGGGAGGTGAGAAGTGGGGAAAACGGGGGGGGCAAAAAAGCCATTCACCGCGATTTTCAACTTTTATCTGATTTGTTTGCAATGAGTTGGTGTTTCCGCGAGGCAAAACGCCTTGGGTGGCCGTGTACTGTGTGTCTGGCGAGAGAACACGCGGGGGCATATGGCGACTAAAAAGACAGCAGCGAAAAAGAAGACGGCGGTGAAGAAGACGGTGGCCAAGAAGGCAGCGGTGGCGGTGACGGAGCCCGTAGCCGAGGCGGAGCCAAAGAAGAGGAAGAAGACCTACACGAAGAAGCGGCTAACGGCGCTTCTGGATCTGATGCTGATGCAGTTTGCAGAGCAACTGAGCGGGAAGCCGCTGAGCTACTCGGCGGCGGACGGTTTGAGGATGATGCAGATGCGGGAGAACGCGGAGCCGGAGCGTCCGACGGAAGTGAAAGTGGGATGGGTGGAGGAGCCGCGGCCATGATGGTGCATCGCGGAATTGTATATACTCCGCTACCGTCGCAGGCGCAGTTCCATGAATCGGGGGCGCGGTTCAAGGGGTTTTCGGGGCCAATTGGATCGGGCAAGAGCGCGGCATTGTGCAACGAGGCGTTGCGGCTGGCGTATTTGAATCCGGGACGGACTGGGCTGATGGGGGCTCCGACGTTTGCGATGTTGCGGGATGCGACGCAGGCGGCGCTGTTCGAGATTCTAGGGGACAGCGAGATCCCGTACGACTTCAACAAGGGCGAGAACCAGTTGACGCTGCGGGACACGGGGTCGAAGATCCTGTTCCGCTCGTTGGACGACTACGAGCGGCTGCGGGGAACGAACCTGGCGTGGTTTGGCGTGGACGAGTTGACGTACACGGCGGAAGAGGCGTGGACGCGCCTGGAGGGCCGTTTGCGGGACCCGAAGGCAGCGATGCTGGGCGGGTTTGCAGTGTGGACCCCGAAGGGATTCGACTGGGTCTACGAACGGTTCATCCACAACCCGGTGGAGGGTTACGAGTGCGTGCAGGCGAAGCCGTATGAGAACCGGCACTTGCTGGAGAAGATTCCCGATTTTTATGACCGGTTGAAGAAGAGCTACGACGAAACGTTTTTCGCGCAGGAAGTGCTGGGCGAATATCTGAGCCCGCGAGACGGGATGGTTTACCACGCATTTGACCGGCGGGCGAACGTGGCGGAGGTGAGGCGGGACGAGCGGCATCCGCTGCTATGGTCGTTGGATTTCAACGTGAATCCGATGAGCTCGGTGGTGGTGCAGGTGGTGGACGGCGAGGTGCGGGTGTTGGACGAAATCGTGCTGAGCCGGGCGAGCACGGAGGATGCATGCCGGGAGTTTGCGCGGCGGTATCCGGGGTACCCGGCAGGATTGCGGATCTACGCCGATGCGTGTGCGTCGCACCTGCAGACGGCGGGGACGAGCGACAAGGAGATCATCGAGCGGTTCTTCATGGCACGGGGCAGGAGGCCGGACTACCGGATACCGAAGAGCAACCCGGCGGTGAGGAACCGGGTGTCGCTGATGAACGCGAAGTTGAAATCGGCGGAGGGCAGCATATCGCTGGTAGTTCATCCGAAGTGCAAGGAGCTGATTCTGGACTTCGAGCGTGTGGCGTGGGCGGACGGGTCGAGCGAAATCGAGAAGGGAAAGGACCAGAAGCGGACGCATTTGAGCGACGCGCTGGGGTATTTGGTTTGGCAGGAGTTTCAACCGGCCAAGACGGTGGGTGAGCGTGGGGAACGACTTTATTGGTAAGGGAGCGAGAACACAGTGTTCGATATCAACCGAGAGCATCCGGAGTACAAGGCGTGGAAGGCGATCTGGCCCAAGTACAGGGATCTGTACTGCGGTGGGGAGCAGTTTCAGGCGAACGCGGGGGAATATCTGATCCGGCGCCAGAAGGAGCCGCCAGACGTGTATGGGGAGCGGGTGGGCCAGGCGTTCTATGAGAACTACCTGGGCTCGATTGTGGACTGGTATGCGGCGACGCTGTTCCGGCGGGAGCCGATATTGACGTACCAGGGCGCGGACGAGGCGGCGCGGCGATTTTTCAACACGTTTTCGGAGGACTGCGATCTGCGGGGTTCGACGTTGAGCGACTTCTTCCGGCGGCAGGTGATAGAGGCGCTGGTGATGGGCCGGAGTTACATTGTTGTGGATTTCCCGCGGAGCTCGAAGGCGCTGGAGACGAGGGCGGAGGAAGAGTTGCTGGGGGTATCGCGGGGGTATTTGTGCGACTACCCGGCGCAGAGCCTGATTCACTGGCAGCGCGATTCGCGCGGCGAATTTGAGTGGGCAGTGCTGCGGAGCGAGCGGCTGGTAACGGCGGGGCCGGATGGCGGCGAAGAGAGAAAAGAGCGGACGTGGGTGCGGTATGACCGGCAGCGGTTTGCGGTGTACCGGCAGGTTGAGCAGGACAGCAAGGCAGCGGCGCCCGAACTGATCGACGAGGGATTTCACGCGCTGGCGGAGATGGGGCAGGTGCCGGTGTTTGAGTTCTCACTGGGCGATGGGATGTGGCTGGTGAACAAGGCTGCGTCGTTGCAGTTGGAGCACTTCAACAAGTCCAATGCGCTGTCGTGGGCGATGACGATGGGGCTATTCGCGATGCCTGTGATCTATTCCGGCAAGGACTTCAAAGCGATGCTGGGCGAGAGCTATTACCTGCAGCTCAACCCGGAGGACCGGTTTGGCTGGACGGAGCCGGAGGGCCGGGTGTTTGAGATTGCGATGCAGAACATCGACCGGCTGAAGGATGAGATCTACCGGGTGTGCTACCTGATGAACCAGGCCGGCGGCTCACTGTCGAAGACGCAGGCGGTGACGGGACTGAGCAAGCAGCGGGACTACCTGATCACGCAGGAAGTGCTGCGCGGGTTTGGCGACCGGGTGAAGGACGTGCTGAAGCGGCTGCTGAAGGTATTGGCGGCGGCGCGGAAAGACGAGATCCAGGTGGACGTCTCCGGGCTGGACGAGTTTGACATTGGCGAGTTTGGCAGCGAGTTGGACGATGCGCAGAAGCTGCTGGGGATGGGGATTCCCTCGAAGACATTGCAGGCGCAAGTTCACAAGAAGCTGGCCACAAAGTATCTGTGCGACGCGAGTCAGGAATTGAAGGACCGGATCGCACAGGAAATCGACGCCGGCCTATAGAGGGCCGGCGCCGACCGACAAAGAAAGGACAGACATGGATCAACAGTCACAGGGCCAGGAACCCGGTGTGCCCAAAGCATCGCCGGCGGACAAGTGGAAAGAGATCATCCGGACGGTGATCGATGAGTACGTGACCGGGGAGCGGCGTCAGACCGAGCCGGCGTACAAGACGGAACTGCTGGACGAGCGTCAGCGGCGAGAGACGCTGGAGCGCCGGGTGAACGAGTTAGTGGAAGAGAACAAGCGGAGCCGGCAGATGGCAGAGGAGAGCGACCGCGGCGCACAGATCAAGACGGAGTTGCAGCGTCTGGGTGTGCAGAAGGTCGACATGGCCTTCCGCATTGTGAAGGACGAGATTGTGCGCAGGCCGGACGGCGGGCTGGTGGCAAAGACGGCGGATGGAGAGCGCAGCGTGCGGGAGTTTCTCTCGACGTTTGTGCAGGAGAATCCGGAGTTTCTGCCGGCTAGGATTGCGGGCGGCAGCGGGGCATCGAGCCCGCAGCGGAGTGGCGGATCGAGTTCCGCAGTAGACCTGGACAAGATCAAGCCCGGGATGAGCGCAGAGGAACTGCAGCGCGTCCGCGAGCACATCTCTCAGGTGGCGATTCAGAGCCTGAGAGGCGAGTAGCGTAGCGGCTCAGAGTGAGCGTTGCGCGTGGAAGAGTAAGACGGAAGAAAAGAGGAAAAGAGAATGGCAATTATCACTTCAGCCAATTTGGCGAACGCCATTGTGAAACTGGTAGCGGTGGATGCGCTGCCGGCGCTGAGCGGCCACCTGGTAATGGGTAACCTGGTGACGCGTGACTTTGAACCGACGCTGGCTACGGCCGGCGACACGGTGAACGTTCCGATCCCGCCGACGATGGTGGCGAACAACATCGCCGAGGGCGGATCGGTGCAGGCGCAGAACCCGGATGTGGCGAATGCGCAGATCATCTTGAACACGCACGCCGAGGCGACGTTCCAGATTCCGGACGTTACCAAGGTGATTGCGGTTCCGGATCTGCTTCGGTTGTACATGCAGCCGGCGATGATCGCCCTGGCGGAGAAGGTGGAGTCCGACCTACTGGCGCTGTATTCGCAGTTCACGGCGAATACGCCGCTGGGCACGGGCGGATCGGCATTGACGGAGGCTTCGGTGGACGCGGCCGAGACTGCGCTGTTCAACGCGAAGGTTCCGCAGGCGCAGCAGAAGTATCTGGTGGTGGACGGCAACGCCTACGGCCAACTGCGTCAGATTTCGCGGTTCAGCGAGTATCAGACGGCTGGCGACGCCGGCCTGAGCGCGCTGATTGAGGGCAGCATCGGACGGATCAAGGACTTCTACGTGTTCCGTTCGCAGTTCGTGAAGAAGACGGGCTCGGCACCGGTGACGACCAACAACGTTGCGTTTGCGAAGAACGCTCTGGGGTTGGCGATCCGCCGGCTGCCGCGGCCGTTGCAGGGGACGGGCGCGATTGCCGAGTACGCCGAGTTGGGCAACCTGGGTATGCGCATTACGATGAGCTACCAGCCGAATACACTGGCGCAGCAGTTCACGGTGGACATGCTGTATGGCGTGGGCGTTCTGCGGAATGCTCATGGCGTGCAGGTACGGAGCTAGGGCTACCGCTCCCTGACGGTCGCGGCTCGGAGACGGGCGGCGCAGGCGGAATTAGGAATACGCGATTACGAATACGCGGTTACGGGACAGGCTGAGAGGCCTGTCCCATTTTTTTCGGACGGAAGGAGATTCGCAATGGATTTGAGAGGGTACTACCTGAAGTTGCAGGAGATGGAGAGCGGAATTGCGGCGCAGGACGTTTACATCGTGAGCCTGGCGACTCCGGATGGCGGCGTGGCGGGCGTGCTGACGCAGGCTCCGCGCCGAGTGGCTTGCCAACTGGTGGTGGAGGGCAAGGCGCGGATGGCCACCAAGGCTGAAGCGGCGGCGTTTGAGAGCGAGGAGCGGGTGAGGCGGGAGGCTCTGGCGGAAGAGGAGTACAACCGGCGGATTCACGTACATGTCGTCACCGGCGCGGATCCGGGCAAGCGCGGCAAGAAGGGCTAGGAAAGGGGTTCACCATGGCGTTGCTTGTAGACGGAGATCTGAACCGGATTGAGGACTTGAAGGCGCAGGATACGAGTGTGCTGGATGTGGCTGCGAGCGAGGGCATCGATCTGGAGGAGAAGCTGAATCTGGCCTGGCAGGAGGTGCAGTCAGAAGTGGAGTTCTTCCTGGTGCAGGAGGGCGGGGCGACAGTGGAGCAGGTGGCGGTCAGCGTGGCAATGAAGAGCTGGCACGTGTGGAAGACGTTGGAAGCGGTGTACCGGGATGCGTTCTTCAGCCAGCTCAACGACCGCTTCGGGCAGAGGTGGCGCCACTGGGTGAGCATGGCGGAGAAGCAGCGGGTGCGTGTGCTGGAGATGGGGCTGAAGGTGATCAGCCGGCCGGTGCGGCGTCCGACGGGGATGGAGGTGGAGATCACGGCGGGCGACCAGCCGGCGGGGTCGTACTGGCTGAGGGCCACGTATGTGGATGAGAGTGGGCAGGAGAGCGCGCCGAGCCGGGTAAGAGCGCTGGGGGCTTTGGGACCGCATGGTTTGACGGTGGTGGTGGCAGGCGCGATGAGGTGGAACCTGTACGCGGGGGCGTCACCAGAGGCGATCACGCTACAGAACGCCGAACCGATGGCAGCGGGGACAGCCTGGGTGATGCCGGCGGCGGGACTGTGGGCGGGCCGGGTGGCGGAAACGGGGCAGATTGCGGACGGCACGGTGCGGCGTGTGCCCCGGAACTGGAGGGGGTGAGCCATGGCGTATTCAACGATCGATGGAGTTGGCCGGTTCCGGGCGCTGCTGGAGGCGAGCGAGGCACTGGCGGATCTGAAAGTGGAGTTTGTGCGAGTGCCGGCGGAGATTCACGAGAAATCGGTGACAGCAAAGAGCCCGGTGATTCATGTGTATTGCGATCAGATCGAGAACAGGCGGACAGAGAAGTTCAGGCCATTCTCGGGGCGGATGCGGCTGGTGACGGAGGTGCGGGTCTCGCAGGACAGGCTGGAGGGAATCACGGAAACGCTACATATCTATCTGGATGCGCTGAGGGACGTGGTGGAGAAGAGCGCGGGTTGCGCGGGCGATGGCATGTATCTGGATGGTGAGTACGAAGTGACGATTGAGGCGGTCCGCAAGGGCGGGCTGAACTATCAGCAGGTGGCGAAGATTTCCTGCTGGGCGATTTTGAACAGATCCTAGAGGACGGTGTGAGCGATGGCATGTTACATATCGACGAAAAAGAACCGATTCTACGCGGCGCTGGAAAGCATCTACGGCACGGTGGCGGCGGTGACAGCGGCCGACCGGTTCACGGGGAAGTCGCTGAAGATCCAGAATGAACAGGAGCGGCCGAAGCGCCGGGACAAGACTGGGACGCGGACGTACCGCGGAATTGCGGGAGCGCTGCGGGCTCGGACGAAGTATGAGCTGAAGACGTATCTGTATGGGCGGGAAGTAGGAAGCGCTGCTCCTCGGTTTGGCGCGCTGTTGGAGGCGGGTCTGGGTGGGGCGCCGCGAGTACAGAACAGCGGGCTGGCGGTGACGTCGATTGCAGGGCTGCAGGTGACGTTTGCGCAGGGGCACGGGCTTCAGGCGGGCGACGCAGTGGCGCTGGCGGGGGAGATCCGATTCGTGATGGCGATGCCGGACGCGTACAGCGTGCTGGTGAACGCGCCGTGGACACAGGGGCAGACGGCTGGGGAACTGACGGGCGGAGCGGTGACCTACGGCTTGGCTGCGAGCGTGCCTGGGGTGAGCCTGTACGACTGCTGGTCGCCGGCGGCGGCAGTGCAGCGAGTGCTGCGGGGCGCGGTGGTAGACGAGACACAAATCCGGGTGAGCGGGGATTTCCACGAACTGACTTTCAGCGGCGAGGCTGCGGACGTGTTGGACAGCGCGAGCTTCGAGGCCGGGGTGGGCGGGCTGACAGAGTTCCCGCAGGAACCGGCGCTGGAGGATCTGATGGAGGAGCCTGTGCCCGGGCACCTGGGGCAGGCATGGATCGGCGGCTCACCGAGCAGGGTTTACACGCTGAGCCAGGCGCGGGTGACAGTGAGGAATCACATCGAGCTGCGGGGCAACGACTTTGGCACACTGCTGCCGCGGTGCATTGTACCCGGGGACCGCGAGGTGCTGTTGGATCTGGAGTTGTACAGCCAGGATGGCGGGGTTTTCGACGAGTTGTATCAGGCGGCGCGGAGCCGGACGCCGGTGCCGGTGATGCTGCAACTGGGCGAGCAGGAGAGCCAGTTGTGCGGGGTGTACATCCCGAACCTGATCCCTGCGGTGCCTGAATTCGTGGATGAGGAGACGAGGCTGCGGTGGCGTCTGCAGGGATCAATCGCGGTGGGGACGGTGGAGGACGAGGTGTATGTCGCATTCGGATGAGACGTCGCGGTACTTGAGCCACGAGTGGGTGGAATCGGCAGCCATGCCCGGGGTCCATTTCGCAATCCGTAGGATTTCGTTGGCGCTGCGGGCGGAGATTACGCGCCGAATCCAGAGGCTGCTGGCGGAGTTGGAGTACCGGGAGGGGGGAGAGGGCCTCGAAGACCGGTTGACTGCGGCAACGGTGGCAACTGAAGTGGACATGGCGTATCTGGGTTGCGGTCTGGCTCGCATTGAGGGCCTGGAAATTGATGGAGAGCCGGCAACAGCGAGCACTCTGGTGGAGCGCGGGCCGGAGGCGTTGAGCCGGGAGATTGCGAAGGCGATCCGGGACCGGTGCCGCGTGACGGAGCCGGAAAGAAAAAACTAATCCTCGCATTCCACTTCCATCTTTCGAATCCAGCCGGGTGGCGGTGCGGGGTGTGCAGAGAGAAAGGGCTAGACAGGCGGCGAGCTTGCGGATGGGGCGGGGGCGCCGGGGCTCAGGCGGGGAAGATCGTCTGGGCCAGCGGCGATGTGTTGAGTCATGAGTGTCCACGATCGGCAATTACAGCGGCGAGCGTGGCGTGGCTGGAGATGTTTGGCGGGTATCGGGTATTGGGCGGCCAGGCGATGAGCGAGTGGACCGCCAGGGACGCGGAGGCAATGGCCTTACTGCAAGAGGAATGGGAGAAGGTACGCAATGAATCAAGAAGCCGGTAGTGTGCTGGACCTGTTGCGCCAGGCGGTTGAGGCGGCGGCGGGAGCGGGCATTGATGTCAAGGACGGGCAGGAGGGTCTCTCTGCGCAGGCTCTGGTTGGTGCGGATGGCAAGACCGCGGCGGGCGTGGGGTTGCCGCAGACGAGCAGCCCGGTGCTGGCGGGCATCGTGAATGGACTGGCGGGGCTGGCGGGCGGGACAGCCGAGAAACCTGCGTGGGCGGAGTGGGTCTCGCGGGTCAATCCGATTGCAGGTCTAATTGCGGGGTTATTTTCTGGAGGGAGCGACTCCGGTGCGGCCGAGGCTCCTGTGATGAACTACGTGCGACCGGAGAGCCTACGTCTGGATGCCGGCTTTGACGGCGCGAACGATCCGACGATTGGTGTGGTGGAGCGGCAGGAAGGCGGCCGGTTCCGGCCAACAGCAGCCGCGAGTGGAGGTGCGCAGGTGGTGGTGGAGGTGCAAGCGATGGACTCGAAGTCTTTCCTGGACCATACACCGGAGATTGCGGAAGCAGTGAAGCGGGCGTTGCTGGAATCCAATGGGCTCCGCGACGTGCTGGGGGAGTACTGAGCGATGCCGGAGTTTCCGAAGCTGAATAGCGGTGTGACCACCCAGTATTCGTTTCGACGGATTGTGAGGCGGAGCGTGCGCACGCTGAAGTTCCTGGATGGGAGTGAACAGCGCTACGCGACGACACGGCAGGGCCGGCGGTGGGTGGTGGACCTAGCCTTGTTGACCGAAGCCGAAGCCGAACGAGTGGACGGATTCGCCCGGCAGTATTTCGACACGCTGGAACCGTTTGGGTTTGTGGATCCAGTGAATGACCGGATGTACTCGAAGTGCGTTCTGGAAGGGGGCGAGCACTGGCTGCGGGCTGAGGGCGAGGGGCGGCACATGACGCGGCTGATGGTTGCAGAGGAGTTGAGCTGACATGAACTACTACCCGATTCAGGAGACGGGCGCGGCGGCACAGTTCCCGGTGGTCCGCACGCGCCGCTGGCAGACGCTGGAAACTTGCACTCCCGGCGGGCACGTTGCGCGGGGGGTGCAACCGGAAACGCGGCGGGTGCACTGGCAGTTGGATTATGTGGACCTTTCCGACGCGGAGGCGTCAGCATTGATGGACTTGTTCGAGCAATCGAAGGGAGGGCTGAAGAGCTTTGAATTTGTGGACCCGTTGGAGAATCTGCTGCGGGGCTCCGAGGCGCTTGAACAAGGGCATTGGCTGGTGAGCGGTGGGGTGACGGTTGCAGAGAGCGGAGCAAGCTCACCCGCGGAGTTTCAGGTGACTAATTCGGGCCAGGCGGCGGGCACGGTGGGGCAGACGCTAGCTCTGCCAGGTGGGGGCAACTTCTGCCTGAGTTGCTGGATCAAGGGCGGCGCGGGGACAACGGCGAGTTTGCGGATCGGCGGTCACACGCGGCAGGTGAAGACCAATGGCGCGTGGCAACGGGTGTGGCTTACGGCGCCCAGTGAAAGCACGGGCAACACGTTTTGCGCGCTGGAACTGGGAGCGGGCGTCGCGGTGGGGCTGCACTCGATGCAGTTGGAGCAGCAGGCGGCGCCATCCGGGTATCGCGCGGGAACGGCAAATGGGGGCATCTATCCCGAAACGCGATTTGAGCAGGAGTCTTTGGATGTGATGGCAACTGGGCCGAACAGGAATGCAGTGCGAGTGAAGCTGGTGAGCCGGTTGACGGAGTAAAGCATGAATATCATCCACACGAAGAAGCGCGAAGAGGTTCTCGATACGCCGTTGCTGGTGTTTGACTGTACGTTGGGCGACGGGAGCGTGGAACGATGGAGCAGCCATCGGGTAACGGCCGATGGCCAGGAGTACGAGCCGCGCCTGCTGAGCCATGGCGATTTTCACCTCGGGTTGGTGGGCGAAGAGTCACTGGATGCGGGGTCGCGGTTTCACGTAACGCTTTCCAACGTGGATGGGCGAATCTCGCAGATCGATCAGGCGAGCGGCTGGAATGGGGCGAAGCTGCGGGTGCGATTCGGGTTCTTCGATCTGGAGAGCGGGCAGGCGGCATCGGAGCTGAAGGCAGTGTTCCTGGGCCTGGCAAATCCGGTGGAGGAGCTGTCTGAGGCGACGGCGCGGCTGAGTTTCGTCAACCGGCTTAGTCTACTGCGCTCCAGCATGCCTGAGTTGCGGATTCAGAACCGGTGCCCATGGCGGTTCCCGTCGACTGAGGCAGAGCGCACGGAGGCGGTGGATGGCGGCGCACGCGGGCGGTACTCACCGTTTCATGGGTGCGGATACTCAGCCGGTGTGAGCGGTGGCGCCGGAAACCTCGGTGACGGGGCGCCGTTCACGAGTTGTGATCATACGCGCGCCGACTGCGAGGCGAGAGGGATGTTCCGAAGAGACCAGCAGGGGAGTGGCACGGCGCGGTTTGGCGGATTTCAGTCTCTGCCGCCAAGCGTTGTGGTCCGGGGGTACGGCGACAAATCCAGCCGGCTGTCAGAGGCCATGGACGGGCGTGCGCGCAGCAACGATGCGGTGCCGCTGGTGTACGGGACGGGCTGGGTGAGCGCTCCGGTGATCTTCGCGCGAAACGACGGGAACCTGACGCACTGCGAAGTGTTGGTAGCACAGGGTCCGATCGACCAGGTATTACGTGTGGTGGCCGGCGGGATGGCGTTGCCGGCTGGGGAAACGGGTAAGGATATGACTGGCACGGGATGGTACAACGTGCTGAGCATGGGAGGGCGCAACGGCGGAGAGAATCTGGATTTTGTGGATGCATCGGGATTGGCTTTAGGAGATCCGCACGGTGGCATGGCCTGTTTATCGGTGGTGATTCCAAACCGGAATCTGGGTAGTAGCGGGCTACCTCGAATTGAGGTGCTGATCGATGGGCTACAACTGGCGCGCCACGACGTTTCGGGGGCGGCGCTGCCGGAGGTGTTTACGCGAAATCCGGCATGGGTGATACTGGACCTGCTGAGGCGAAACGGCTGGCGCGATGAGGATTTGAACCTCGCCTCATTTGCCGCTACGGCAGCGTATTGCGACGAGGGCGTGGCGGCGCCGACGGCGGACGGTGGAACACGTCAGGCGGCGCGTTTTGAGGTCAATGTGGTGATCCAGCAGCGACGCAGCCTGTTGGAACTGCTTCGAGGGTTGCGGAATGCGGCATCGCTGCTGCTCACGGTTGACGAAGACGGGCGACTGATGGCGAGTCCGGAGACTACGATTGCGCGCCAGCACCCGACAAAGGGTGAGGGCAGCAATGCCACGGCGGCGCTTTCGGGCGGGTGGCCAGCCAGCGAGTTTGGCGATGGCACGAGTGGGCGCACGGGGATTCTACGGATGGAGTCGGGTAAATCGACTTTTCGAATCTGGAGGCGCGCGGCCAGCGAGGTGCCGAACCGCTTAACCGTTGAGTATCAGGATTCGCTTCGCGAGTACGCGCAGGACACGTTGTCGCTGGTGGACTACGAAGAGGTGGAGAGGCGCGGGATGGAGGCATCGGCGCCTTCGAGCGCCATAGGTTTGCCGCACTTCGACCAAGCGGCGCGCATTCTGCGGCTCCAGTTGCAGCGTGGAATTGCAGGGAATCACTTTATCGAATTTGAATCGAGCGTGCAGGCGTTTGGGCTGAGGCCTGGTGACCTGATTGCGGTGACGCACGCGCGCGAAGGACTGGACCGGGCTCTGTACCGGGTGTTGCGTCTGACGCCTTCCGTGAATTTTGAGCGGGTGAAGATTGTGGCGCAGCGGCATGAAGATCGCTGGTATGCTCTGGCCGGCGCCGACATAGCAGCGGATTCCAGCGGGTGGCAGGAGGCGGCGGGCACGATTGGCACTCCGCGACCGCTGGCAGGGCGGGTGCGGACGGCAGAGGGCGAAGAAGCATTTGAGGTCCAGGAACAATCACAAGTGGCGGCTGACGGCAGTGTGACTGTGATGCTAACGGTGCGGTTCAATCCACCGCCGAAGCGCGGACTGGCCTCGGCGCCGGCGCCGCAACTGGCGTTGACACCGGAGATTCATGGGGCCGGCGGATCAATGGCGGGCGGAGTTACCTACTATTACGCGACGAGCTCGGTGGATGGCAGCGGTTTGGAGGGTGGGCTATCGTACGTCGTGCGCGCACCACTGCCGGCGGGAACGGAAAGCGGATCCGTGGGGCTGCACGGGATACGCGCGGGCGTGGGTGCGGCAGCGATGCGGGTGTATCGGGGGACCGCACCACAGCGGCTGAGGCGGGTGGCCGAGCTCTCATCCACCGCCAGCGAGTGGTTGGATACTGGCGTGGATGAGAGTTTGAATTCGCCCGTGGATGACAGTTATGACCATGCACGGATTCTGTGGCGGATGGAACTGTTGCCACCGACGACGGCAACGGAGTTTGGCCAGAGCACGATTGGCAACGGTGGATTGGGGTTGAGGGAAAGCGAGTTTCAGGGATGCATGGTGAGAGTGGTTTCGGGCCGCGGTGCGGGTCAGGAGCGCAGGATCGCCAGCCACTCGGCAACGACATTGACTGTGGAAGGAAAGTGGCGGACCGAGCCAGATTCCACCAGCCGGTTTGTCGTCGCAGAGGCGGGATGGAACTCGGCCGGAGTGACGAATACGGCGGAGAGCACGTTCGCCGGACCCAGCCGGCCGGACGAGGTGATCGAGATCGTCGGCCTTCCGGTGAATCCACTGGGTGTGGAAGGAGCGATCGAGGATGCCCTGGTGACGCGGCACGCGCTGATGAGCGGCGCGGGCGCGGGTGATACGGATGTGCCGGGCCCCGCGTCGTTCGCGATCTCCACACTGGGACGCGGCGAGCTGGAGTTTGGTGGCATCGCATTTGACACGCTGGACAACACGCGAACGATCGAGTCGGGTACGTTGCGGGTGCACTATTGGGACGAGATGAAGAGCCCTACGACCGTGGCGCTGGCCATCGGAATCGACGGCACGGCATCCTTCGTCGACCTCACGGGCGCGGCGCCGATTGCCGCAGGAGATCTGCTGCAATTGGGACGAGAACTGATTCGCGTACTGGCCGTGGCGCCGGATGGTCAGCATGTCGAGGTGGAGCGAGGCGTTCATGACACCTCTCCGGTAGGTCACTCGCAGGGAGAGACGGTCTACCCCTTGAGCCACCATGTGCTGGTGTTCCCCTTTCCTCCCGGCTTTTTCGGATCATCGGCGGGAGGCGGATTCCTACCCAGGATTCCACTGCCGAACGCGAGAATTGCCGCAGTCGAGTTCTTCACCAGCAACCGCTTTGGGGACGGTCCGGCAACGGCGCAGAGCTACACGGCGTCGACGGAATCGGGACTGCGGACGATGGCGGGCGGACAGTACATGATCCAGCTCGACGGGGCGCTCGCGGTGTCGAACTCGGTAGCTCCGCCGCTGGTTACCGACGGCAGGAGGGTGGTGCGGGATGTGCGGGCGACGGTTGGTCAGGCGCCAGTGGGTAGTCCATTGGTGGTTCGACTGAAAGAGAGCGGTGCTGACTACGCTGAGTGCGTGATTCAGCCGGGGTCGCGATGGTCGAACATTGTGAGCGGATTCGGAAGGCGGGCGCTGGCGGACGGAGCCGAGTTGACGGTGAGCGTGATCTCGGTGGGGACGGCCACTGGGACGGATCCGGGCCGAGACCTGACGGTCACGATACGTTTGTAGGAGGGAGGACGGTGTGCGGGGAAATGGGGCGCGTGGTGGGATTTGAACCCACGACATCCAGAACCACAATCTGGCGCTACTACCAACTGAGCTACACGCGCCGCAACACCTCTAGCTTAGCAAATTGAACGGGCGAAGCGCACCGGGTTACAATCCGGCGCGCTTCCAAAGTTCGTCCACCCGGGACACGACGCCGGGGCTCATCCGAACGACGTCCGGCCAGCGCCGGGTGAATCCCTCCTGGGGCCACTTCCTGGTTGCGTCGACCCCCATCTTCGAACCGTAATCCGGCAGGCGGCTGGCATGGTCGAGAGAATCCACAGGTCCCATCACAAACTCAATGTCGCGCTGGGGATCGATGTTGTTGAGCGCCCTCCACGCCACTTCGCTGACGTTTTGCACATCCACGTCCTCGTCCACGACCACAATGACCTTGGAGAACATTGCCTGCCCCAACCCCCAGATGGAGTGCATCACCTTGCGCGCCTGCCCTGGATAGGATTTCCGGATCGAGATCAGCATCAGGTTGTGGAAGACGCCTTCGGCCGGCATGCATACGTCACGAACCTCCGGCAACTGGAGCCGCATCAGGGGCAGAAAGATCCGCTCGATGGCTTTGCCCATGAAGTAGTCTTCCATGGGCGGCGGACCGACGATGGTGGTGGCGTAGATCGGATCTTTGCGGTGGGTGACACACTCGACGTGGAAGACCGGATACTGGTCGTCGAGCGAGTAGAAGCCAGTGTGATCGCCGAACGGCCCCTCCAGACGGGTCTCGCCGAGCTCGACATATCCCTCAAGCACAAACTCGGAGCTGGCGGGCACCTGAAGATCGACGGTTTCACATTGCACCAACTCGACAGGTTTGTTTCTGATGAAGCCGGCCATCATCATCTCGTCGAGATCTGGCGGCAGCGGCAGAATGGCGGAGTACATGGCGGCGGGATCGGCGCCGATAGCCACGGCTACCTCCATGCGCCGCGTGTTCCCTGCCCTGACCAGTTTCCTGTAGTGTTCGGCGCCCTGTTTGTGGGTCTGCCAGTGCATGCCTGTCGTTCTGTCATCGAAGACCTGCATCCGGTACATGCCGCAGTTGCGTTTGCCCGTGTCGGGGCTCTTGGAAAAGACCATGGGCAGGGTGATGAAGGGACCACCGTCATCCGGCCAGCATTGCAGTACCGGGATCTCTTTCAGCGACAAATTGTCCTTGCGGATGACTTCCTTGCACGGCCCTGATGGGACGATCTTCGGAAAGAAGTTCGCCATGTCCGCCAGTTTCGGCAGCATCTTCAGCTTGCCCATCAGTCCCTGCGGCATGCGCATCTCGAGCATCTCGGCGATGCGACCGGCCACCTTGTCCACCGAATCGACGTCGAGGGCGATCTCCATGCGCTTTTTGCTGGCAAATGCGTTGATCAGCACGGGGTACCTGCTGCCCTTGGCCTTCTCAAAGAGCAGAGCCGGACCGCCACGTTTCACGGCTCGATCGGCAAACTCGGTCATTTCAAGATGCGGATCCACCTCAAACGGAACCCGCTTCAACTCACCCGCCTTCTCCAGCGCTCGGATGAACTCTCGCAAATCTGCATGTGCCATGTATGTGTAACGACCCTCGATTTACTATGATGAATCTTTTGCAGTCTCCGAGGCACTACCTATGTCATCCCATACAGCATTTGTCACCGGCGCCAGCCGCGGCATCGGCCGCGCGTGCGCCATCAGCCTAGCTTCGGCTGGTCACCCCGTCGTCCTGGCGGCACGCGATCTGGCCAAACTGGAAAGCGTCGCCGAAGAGATCCGGGCCAATGGCGGGACAGCTTTCATCTCCGCCATGGATCTCTCATCCGAGGACTCGATCCGCGCCGCGTTCAAGCAGGCCGCAGCCGAGGCAGGACCGATCACAGTTCTCGTGAACAACGCCGGGATCACGCGCGATGGCCTCTCCATGCGGATGAAGAGGGAGGACTGGGACGCTGTCCTGCATACGAACCTGACCGGTTCATTCCTTTGTATTCAGCAGGTTTTGCCAGCAATGATGAAGGAACGCTGGGGCCGCATCGTGAACATATCTTCAGTGGTGGGAGAATCCGGCAATCCGGGGCAGGCGAACTATGTCGCCTCCAAAGCTGGATTGATTGGACTGACGAAATCGCTGGCCCAGGAACTGGGTAGCCGCAACATCACCGTCAACGCGATCACTCCAGGATTCATCGCAACGGACATGACAGCCATCCTCAGTGAAGAGGTGAAGCAGAAAATGCTCGCTGGAATCCCCCTGAAGCGCTTCGGCAAGCCGGAGGACGTGGCAGCCGCGGTGCGCTTCCTCGCGAGCGACGAGGCAGGTTACATCACCGGCTCCGTCCTGAGGGTGAACGGCGGGATGTACCTTTAGGGCCAGCCTACATGGCTGATTTCTTGGCGTCGGGCGCTACCGAGGGGTAGCGCCCGGGCAAGATGGAAAAGTACTCGACAAACCGCTTCTTCGTATCGACGTCGGGCTGTTTTCGGGCAAGAATTGAATTTGCCAAGCCACTAAACTGGCGTCCGAGCTCGGTGGTGGGTTCCACTCCCTTGCCAGCTTGAAGCGCCTTGTGAACGCCCTGATAGTCGTTGGCAAAGTTCATCATCACCGGGGCGCCCAGCAGATTTTCGATCTGCGCCGGGCTGACGACGCTACGCTTGTGGCTTCGGTTGAGCAGCACACTGACGCGGTCGCCCAGATCCAGGTTGGTGAGGAAATTCAGTTTCTCCCTCGCCAGATGCAGCGAAGGAATCTCGGGAGTCACCACCAGGAAGATCCGCTTGGCCTCCTGCATGATCTCCAGAGAGTACCGTTCCAGGTTCCCGGAGAGGTCCACGCAAATCGCGCGATAGTGGCGGCGGGCAAACTCAAGCAGATGACGAACCTGCGAAGACTCGATTCGGAAGTCCGGATTCAGACGCCCGGAGTGCAACACGTCCATCTTGCCGACTCGCGTTACAAGCTGCGGCCAGATCGACTCGTCCAAGTGGTGCGCATTCTCAGCTGCTTCAACAACTGAGTGTGCATTGTTCAACTTCAACATGAAGCCGATAATGCCAGAAGTCAGATCCATATCCAGTAGCAAAACGCCGGTCTCGGGTTGCGTGGAGAGCGAGATCGCCGCGTTCAATGCAACCGTGGAGGTTCCTACGCCCTGTTTGGAAGGAAGGAAGGCGTACAACTGATCAGTCGCATCGACAACAGCCGGCTTGCGTTCCGCCTGCTCCTCCACTCTCATGATGGTCTCGTAGATTGCCTGACGGCTCAGCGGCATCGACAGAAACTCGCGGATGCCGGCACGCATCACGTCCAGCAAAACCGTGGGATCGCAGGTGCGGCTGATCGCCACCAGCTGTAGGCCGGGGATCTCCCGCTCAATCATTCGGACGATTTCAATCGCTTTCGGGAGCGACTCGATGCTGAGAAACACTACGTGCGGCGCGTGAGCACGCACCAGACGCATGAACTCGACCTCACTCGGGTACCGGTCCAGATCTCTCACAATTGAGACCTGATTCGACTCCGTGAGCGCTTGCCCCAGCTTCTCGGCGAGATCCGCGTCCGGACAGATGACTAGTCCCCTTAACATAGTTCCATGTACCTGTCTCTCACGGTAGAGCAGACAGTGGAGAGAAACAATTAGGGTATGGCCCTAGAAAAGACAATTTTTGCCGATGGTGCACTAAGGCAAATCCCTGCAAGTCGCTCAGGTTCAACGACTAGACCCCTCGGCGGTTCCCGTACAACATAACATGCAGGCGCGGGCAAAACCGGTAGCCTTCCGCCTTACAGATCTCCACCAGCCATGCCGCTTTCCCGGCCGACGAGTCCGGCTCAACGCCCTCCGGCATCAGCAGCACCCGGTCCGGCGGAGCGCCAACCAGACTGCGGATGGATCTCACCTCTTCCAGATCCGCCTGATCTGACACCACAAACTTCAACTGGAATTCGTAGGTGGAAGTCAGCACCCTGAGCACTTCCGGATTCAGGCGGAGCCGGTCGTGCACCGCCGCCCACCGCCCACCGTCGCGCGCCGTTGGAGTCGAATTCGCCAGCTTCGGGCTGACGCTCATCAGGTCACATGCCACATTCTGCCAGACCGTTCCCGCTGTCTCCACAGTAATGTGCAGTCCGCGGTCCCGCAAAGCGTGAGTCAGTTCCACGGACTCAGGAAACAGCATCGGCTCTCCGCCGGTCAGGACCACATGCCGGTATTGGGGAAAGCCGCCGGCCCATTCCAGAATCCGCTCCACACTCCAGTCCTCGCCCTCCGGAGTCCATGAGGTATAGGGCGTGTCGCACCACACACAGCGCAGGTTGCAGCCGGAGACACGAATGAACAGGGATGGTATGCCCGACAGGAGGCCTTCGCCCTGAATCGAGGCGAACACCTCGCTGATCTTCATACGGCATACTCCAGCGGATCCGCCAAACCGGCCTCAGCGAATCCTGCACGCCGCAGGACACAGGAATCACACCGCCCGCACGGCTCGGCGCCAATGGGGTCATAGCAACTATGGGTCAGACCATAGTCGACCCCCAGGGAGAGCCCCAGACGGATGATCTCCGCCTTGGACAAGTCAATCAACGGAGTGTGAATGCGGAAACGGGTGGTGTGTTCCACGCCTGCCTTAGTAGCCAGATTGGCCATCCTTTCAAACGCTGCAATGTACTCCGGGCGGCAATCCGGATAGCCGGAGTAGTCGACGGCGTTGACGCCAAGATAGAGATCGCCAGCCCCCAACGCCTCAGCCCAGGCTAGCGCAATGGAGAGGAAGACTGTGTTTCTTGCCGGCACATACGTGACCGGAATTGAGGCCGCCATCTCGGCAGACTCACGCCCCTTGGGTACCGCAATGTCGTCGGTCAGCGCCGAACCGCCAAACGCCCGCAGGTCGATGCGGATTACTTTGCAGGCAGCCGCCCCGAGAGCGCCCGCCACACGCGAGGCTGCTTCAAGTTCTACTTGATGTCTCTGCCCGTAATCAAATGACAAACAATAACATTCGTATCCGTCACGCAACGCGCAGGCAAGCGCCGTAGCCGAATCCAATCCGCCACTCAGTAAGCAAACAGCCTTCATCGGCCTAAGTCCTCCGGAAGGTGCCGGGCCAGAGCCCAGCCGAGCATTGGGAATATCAAGAGTGCGCTTAGTGCAACGCGGAGTGAGGTATGGTCGGCCAGCCAACCGGTAGCCGGAATGAATATCATGCCGGCGGCACCCCAGGCA
This sequence comes from Paludibaculum sp., assembly GCA_036504135.1. GTDB lineage: Bacteria > Acidobacteriota > Terriglobia > Bryobacterales > Bryobacteraceae > Paludibaculum. The sequence continues at coordinate 138,488 of DASXVP010000008.1, read as the reverse complement.
AACCCCATCAGCAGCGCGGATACCGTCGCAGCCTGCGACGGCACAAGTTGTTGCGCAACAACAACATTGACAGGAATAGTAAACAAAAGGATGAGACCACCGAGCACCAAGGAGACGACGCCCAGTGGCGAGGTGGTCAAGAAGAATACCGCCATGAACGGCACCGAGAGGGCGAACGAAAGGATGATCAGGCGACGCGCGCCGACAATGCTGGACAGGTAGCCGCCGACGAATCCTCCGAGAGCGCCGGCGGTCAGATACACCGTCAAGGTGTAGGCTGCGGCGTGGATGGAGTAACCGCGTTCTCGGCTCAAGTAAAGCACGAGGAATTGGCTGTAAGTGACTTGAATAGCACTTCGGAAGAACACTCCAAAGTAGAGAATGGAGAGCGGCCGCCGCACACTGTGAAGGGCCGGCCAGTCGAAGCCGCGGGACGGTGTGCTTACCGCTTCCAGTGGCTCGCGCACGAAAGCCACGAGCAGGAAGGTCACCAGCACCCCAGGCGCCACTGCCCAAACGATTTGTTCAAAACCGGCCCGCGTGATTACCTCTTTGAAAAGCGCCGGCGCCAGCGCGATCCCAAGTGTTCCAGCGCTGATGAATACCGACATCCACTTTGCCCGGTCGCGCTTCATGCCGAGCGCCGCCCACGACGAAGCCTGGGGATGGAACGCGCTCACGCCGATCCCCCCGATGAGCATCGACACGATAGCCCAGAAGTAGCTCGGCGCCAGACTGGCGCCCAGGATGAAAGCGCCGGCGACGGCCGGCCCCAGCGCCGAAAAGTAGCGACTGCGAAACCGGTCGGACAGGTAACCGTACAGCGGCTGCGTTACCGAGGAACTGAAGACAAGCAATCCGCCCAACAACCCCGCCTGCGTCAGGCTCAACTGAAAGCGGTGGATTAGAAACGGCTGCATCACGCCTAGCGAGCCCGAATAGAGATCGACGAAGAAGTGCCCAAGGGAGAACAGGATCAAGGCAAGCGCTCCGGCCTGGGGCCGGATCTTCGCGCCGTTGAGAGAGAGAGCCGCCGATCCAGCATTCATGAGGCTTACCAGGGGGCACTCTCATTATATCGCCGTGGTTCGTTCCCGCCCTTTCCCAGCCCCGGCTTTTCGCCCTTTGGCGCGCACGCTCGTCCCGCCCGGCACCGCGCCGTGGCTCGTCTCGGCCGAGGACGACAAGGTGGCCCGAACGGTGATCCGAAAACCGGTGGATCGTCTTGGCAAACGATCGATATGGCAGGAGACAACTTCCAGGCGACCGAGGCTACCATGCGCAATGGTTGCGACCGCATCCTTATGGATAGCCGAATGCCAGACGTGGACGGCCTGGAGGCCGTTCAGTCCATCCGGAGACTGCCTCCTCCTCCTCGGGATCATCCCCATCATCTCCGTCACGGCACACCACATCCAGGGCGATCGCGAGCTCTGCCGGGACACCGGCACAAACGAGCACCTCAGCAAGCCCATCCTGTTGGAGGAACCGGCCGGCGCCAGGGACAGGCGGGGCGTCACGCCCGGCGATCCCGCCGTTGACCTTCAGAGTCTTGGAGCAGACTGAGGCTTTGCGTCCGCTACAGTCGCGCTCGCTACAATGGAAGGCGATGTCTTTCTGGCGAGGAGCCGCGCTCTGGCTCGCGATGGCTTGCCTTTTCCTGGTCGCCAACCGCGGTGCCTATAAGGGCTATTTCAGCGACGACGACTTGGACAACCTCGTGCAGACGCACCGGGCACCCATCTCCGACTTTGCACAAGCGCTCGTCTCTCCCAGGTTCAGTCCCGATAACTTCCGGCCCGCCGGTCACTTCGTCTACAAGGCGCTGGGCGCCGCGGCCGGGCTGAATTTTCCGGTTTTCGTCGCGTTCCTCCAGGCACTCCATCTCCTAAACGTCTGGCTGGTCTGGCTGGTGTTGCGTCGCCTGGGCGCGCCCATCCTCGGCGCGGCGGCGGGCACGCTGCTGTTCGCCTTTCACATGGCCTGCTTCGACGCCTATTGGAAGCCGATGTTTGTCTTCGACGTGCTCTGTGCCACGTTCCTGCTAGCCACGGTTCTGCTCTATCTGCGAGGCAACTGGCTACTCGCGGCAATCCCCTACTGGCTGGCCTACAAGAGCAAGGAACCCGCTGTCACCTTGCCTGCCTTCCTGCTCGCCTACGAGTACCTGTGCGGCGAGCGCCGCTGGTATCGAGTGGTCCCGTTTGCGCTGATTGCCGGACTATTCACCGGCCAGGCAATACTCCACAACCGCGGCTCCAACAACGACTACACAATCCGGCTCACCTCGCACGCCTTCTTCAAAACCTTCCAGTTCTATTCCTCGAAGATCCTCCTAGTCCCCTTCGCCGGCCTGATCCTCCTACCCATCGCCTGGTTCGTGAAGGACAGGCGCGTCCGCCTCGGACTCGCCACCATCGCGTTGCTGCTGGGCCCCATGTGGTTTCTGCCCGGGCGGCTATTTGGCGTGTATCTCTACATCCCGCTCATTGGCGCCGCCATCGCTTTCGCCTTCCTGGCCGCCCGCTGGAAGCCATCCTGGATTGCCCTCTTCTTCCTCATCTGGCTGCCCGGCAATTACTACATTCTCCGCAAGGAGCGGGCCGCCACTCTCACCGTAGCCTTTGAGAATAAGCTCTATGTCGAAGCTCTGGGCCAGTTTCTCCGCGAGCAACCGGTCGTTCGCACCGTTATCTTTGACGGCGGCCCCACCTCGATGAACCGGTGGGGCATCGAGGGCGCCGTCCACTGGTTCCAACCGGCCCCCGATCTGCGCATCTGCGACCTCGCCGATGAGAAGTCCCGCGAATTCCTGAAGGCCCCCAATCTCGCCGTCGTCAGTTGGGACCGGCCGCGCCGGAAGCTCATCGCCGCCACACGCTTCAACGATCAGGACCCCGCCGCCATCGTCATGGCCACTGGCAACCCGGTCTGGCTTTTCGGCGATGGCTGGTATCCGCTGGAGAGCGGATTCCGCTGGATGCAGCCGCGGGCAACGGTCCGCCTGCGCCATCCCGCCGGCGCACGCGAGTTCTTCCTGCGGATCAATCTCGGCCCGGTGCAGTTCCGCGATCAAGGCCCTGTCGAGATGGAGGTCCTCTTGAATGGCCGCTCGCTGGGCACACGCACCTACGACAAAGTGGACTGGGTGGAACGCCGCTGGCCCGTTCCGCCGGATGTCCCGGAGTCCGTCGAGGTGACACTGCGCGCCCTGAAGCCCTACAAATCCACCAACGGCGATCCGCGCACCTTCGGCGCCGCCGTCGCCGGTTTCGGCTTCGTCGAATAAGGGCGTCTTGCTATCCTGCTAGTTGAACTGCCCACAATCATGCTGAGCGAACAATTACGAACGATGGGAGTGGTCGGCGCAGGCGGCGCCGGCTTCCCCGCTGAGGTCAAGGCCAAGTCCCAGGTGGAGTTCATTCTCGCCAACGGCGCGGAGTGCGAACCACTTCTCCACAAAGATTTCGAGATCATGAAGCGCTACCCGGCCGAGATCGTCTCAGGCATGAAGCGCATGATGGAGTCCACCCGGGCGACCAAGGGCCGCTTCTGCATCAAGGAAAAGAACAAAGAAGCCGTCACGGCCATCGAGCCTTACGCCAAGGCTGTCGGCATCGAACTCACCATGCTTGGCGACTTCTACCCCTCCGGCGACGAGTACGAGATCGTCTACGCCGCCACCGGCCGGCTGATCCCCGCCGCCGGCATTCCGCTCAACGTCGGCTGTGTCGTCAACAACGTCGAGACGCTCTACAACGTGGAACTCGCCGCCAGCGGCCAGCCTGTCACCCGCAAATTTGTGTCGATTTCTGGCGCCGTGAGGAAACCCTGCTCCTTCTGGGCGCCCATCGGCTGCACCTACGCCGATCTGCTCGCCATCGCGGGCGGCCCCACCGTAGACGAGATCGGCGTCTTCGTGAGCGGCATGATGATGGGCACGCTCACCTTCGACCTCACCGGCATTGTCACCAAGACCACCTGCGGTTTGATCGTCCTGCCCAGGGAGCACCCGCTGGTGAGCCGCAAGAGCCGGCCCAAAGAAGCCATGGCGAAGATCGGCAAGTCGGCCTGCGACCAGTGCAGCTTCTGCACCGAGTTCTGCCCGCGATATTTGCTGGGCTACGATGTCCAGCCCCACAAGGTGATGCGCACGCTCGGCTTCACTCTCACCGGCAAAGAGAATTGGAGCCAGTGGGGCGAACTCTGCTGCGCCTGCGGCCTCTGCACCCTGTACGCCTGTCCCGAAGACCTCTTTCCCAAGGAGGCTTGCGACCAGGCCAAGTTCGACCTGCGCACCGCCGGCATCAAGTTCAAGCAGTCCAAGCCAGTGGCCGTACACCCGATGAAGGAATACCGCCGGGTGCCGCAATCGCAACTGCGCCAGCGTCTCAGCGTGGAGCAGTACGAATCGCACACGCCCTTCGTCAACGAGGAACCGCGGCCCGCCGTGGTCCGCATCTTCACCAAGCAACACGCCGGCAAACCCGCCACGGCTGTGGTGCGGGAAGGTGACCGGGTCACCGCCGGCCAGCCCGTCGCGCGCATGAACGAGGGTGAGCTCGGCGCCGACATCCACGCCAGCATCGCTGGCCGCGTCCGCCTCATCGCGCCGGACGCTATCGAAATCGAAGCCTGATTCAGAGGAACACAGTGGCACGCAACTCCATCGGTCTCATTGAACTATCCAGCATCGCCGCCGGCTTTCTGGTTTGCGACGCCATGCTGAAGGCCGCCGACGTGGAACTCGTCCTGTCGCGCACCATTTGCAGCGGCAAGTACATGGTGATGATCCGCGGCGATGTCGGCGCCGTGCAGGCCGCTGTGCAGGCAGGCTGCGGCGCCGGCGATTTCTCGGTCATCGACACCTTCATCATCCCCAACGTCCACGAAGACATCTTCCCCGCCATGAGCGGCACCAACATGGTGGGAGAACTGGAGTCGCTCGGCATCATCGAGTCGTTCTCTGTGGCAAGCCTCATCGAGGGCGCGGACGCCATGGCCAAGGCCGCTCACGTCAGGCTAGTGGAGGTGCGTCTCGCTATGGCGCTTGGCGGCAAGGCGTTTGCCAGCGTCACCGGCAGCGTGTCGGCTGTGAAATCGGCAGTTGAGGCCGGCGCCCAGGCCATCGCCCGCAAGGGCATGCTGGTCAATAAGGTTGTGATCGCGCAACCCCGGCCGGAACTGTTCCGCGAGATGATCTGAAGGGGGCTGCGCCGATAGCCGCAGTCAATGCCAGCAGGATCGACGCGTCGGTCAGAGCATGAAACAGGAATAGGTGGCGGTCAGTTTCCACTCCGTCCGCCAGTGAGGGGATGGCAAATTCAATCAGGGCCATCACGCCTACGGCAAACGCAACTACGGCAAACCGGGCATCGGACGTCCCTCGGCGAAACCACATAACCGCACCAAAGGCGGACAAGTAGACGGAAAACCAGACCGGAAGATGCCAGGGGTGGAGTCTAATCATCCTGGAACGAAAACTACTCCAAAACTGATGGGAGTGAGCCTGCGCGCCGGGCGGAAATCCCTCTTCCTGACGGTAATTGCCAAGTATAGGCATCCGGATATGGGATGCAGGTCCCCGCAATACGCTCGACAGAATCTCCAGCGTCCACAATGGGTGACGCAGGTACCAAAAGAAAAGGCGGCCGTAGCCGAAGTTCCGGCCAAACTCCAAAAACCACCGACTGTCAGGCGCGCCCTCCTAATAAGCCCACCGCCCAAGATGAGGGACGAATTCGTCCCTCAACCCAAGCTCTTTCAACGCCGCGGGGGGACTGAGCCACCTGCGGAATTCTGATGAACGTCGCCGAGTACAGGTTCATTGCGCGTTCAACTGCTGGAGTGAGCGCCAGAGTCGCAATGCTAACGAGAATCAAGCTCGCCGCCGCCATATAGCCACGTCGATTCCTGCCAAAGCGCCCAGCCACCACCAAAGCTAGCGGTGAGAGACAGACGACAAGAAATGCGTGCTGAGGCTTGGAGGCAATCAGAACAAAGGCAGAAACACAGAATGCGATCGGCCAAGACCTCCCCTGGCAATCCTCAAGAACGAGGCGCAGCCCAACGGCAATCGTGAAGAGCAGACCCAGCAGGGCGGCCACATCGGTGTAGAACGAGTTGAGATGAGACACGTAGTGAACATCGCTGACCACTAAGGTGACAGAGCTCAACACGATCAGGCGCCGCCATTGGGACAGGCCCCGCGAGAGCGGAAGCAATAGGGCGAAGCCGATCACCAGGACGGCTGCGTGCACGGCACCCATGATACGGATGTCAAATTCGGGAGGGGCGTACTCCCATCCGATGAAAATCGCCGGTAACATCAGCAGAAGTTCGCTCGACATATGGTCAGTCACGAAATACCGTGCCGGGTGAAACACATAGGCAGTGGGCGCGTATGCGATCGCAGAATCGAGCCCATCGGAGCGGGCACCCAGCCCGAATCGACCGATCATCTTGCCGAAATCGCCATTATTGGCGAGACTGACCACGGGCGCGACAAAACTCTGCGTCACTACCAGCGCGCAGAAGATCACCAGGAATGCTGCCTCTACGAGGTGATGTCTCAGATGCATGAGTACGGAGTCCAGGCGGGATCTCAAGTATAGACCGTACCGCCGCACCCTGGAGCTGAGCGATGGGCTCAGGTCGTGTGCAACTGCCGCACGATCTCGCAGTTTTCGGTGATCTCGTCCTTGAACTTCGGCCACATCCCCACGATCACCGCGTCGTTGGGCTTGATGTTATTGAAGGCGAATTTCATCGCGTCCGCAATATTCTCGCGCGACGCGCCGATGCGCCCGGCACCGATGATTTTGAAGCCCAGGCACGGCTTCTTCGTCTTTTGAATCATCGCCGTCATCCGCAGCGGATCCTTTTCCAGGAAGGTCTCTCCCAATGGCCGCTCGCCGCCCATCAGCGCCCGCGCCTCTTCCGCCGTGCGGCTGACACGGTAGAAGCAGGTCATGTAGTAGTCCGTCGGCCAACCCTTACTCTCAATCCAATCGACCACTTCCGGATTGTGCGTCGAGACACCCGCCATCACACCCGAATCGCGAACGCGCTTCACAAAGTCGAGCACGGTTTCCATCTTTCCTGCGCGGTAAGCCTCGTCCGTCCGGTTGCCGTGATGCGCCATCCCCAGGAACCCCATTTTGGCCAGACCCGGGATCATCGAAAAGTCCTTCTGCAGCTCGAAGTCGCTCAATAGGAACACCTTCATCTTCGACCCGCGCGCGCGGATGCCTTCGAGAATCGCGATGGTCTCCTGGTGGTAGTGGAGTTGCCACGTCGTGATGCCGGCGCGCTCCGCCGCGAGGATAGTCTCGATGCGCCGCTCCGGCGTCATCCACTCCCGCATGCTCATGTCGAGGTTGCGGTTGAAATGCGAATAGCCCATCAGCGGGTTGGTCCCGATGAGCATTCGGGAGATCTCGTGCTTGCCCCCGAACTTCACGGTGGGCAGCGCCGGCGTCGCGGCGGCCGATGCCGCGCCCGCTACCGCCAAGGTCCCCGCCGCCTGCAGGAATCCGCGTCTCGTGTTTTCCATCTGGCACCTCTGTCAGCTAATCAGATCGACTAGTCTGTTTTATACACCCAAAGGCACCGCTCCGCCAAGTCCCTTGACTGTCTATCATGTCTCTATGGCCCTCCACGCCCTCGCCGGTACACCTGCGCCCAGCGGAATGCTGATTGACCTCGCCGCTCTCGAGCACGCTTATTACTCCGCAAAGCCCGATCCTTCGGTCCCGGCGCAGCGGGTCAGCTTCGGCACCAGCGGACACCGCGGCACCTCCACAAACTCGTCCTTCAACGAGGATCACATTCGCGCCATCACGCAAGCCATCTGCGAATACCGCAAAATCCAGGGCTACACCGGCATTCTCTTCATGGGCAAGGACACGCATGCCCTTTCCGCGGCCGCCCAGCGCACCGCTTTGGAGGTCCTTGCCGCCAACGACGTGGAGACCATCATCCAGCAGGGCGATGGCTTCACACCCACGCCTGTCATTTCGCACGCCATCCTCAAGTACAACGCGGGCCGCACTTCCGGCTTCGGCGACGGCATCATCATCACGCCCTCTCATAATCCGCCGGCCGACGGCGGTTTCAAGTACAACCCACCCGATGGTGGGCCCGCCGATACCAATGTCACTTCGTGGATCCAGGACCGCGCCAACGAACTCCTTCGCGGCGGTAACGCCGGCGTCCACTACCTGCCGTATGAGCAGGCCATCCGCAAGGATGTGATCCACCAGTCCGACTTCATTCCGGGTTACGTCCGGGAACTCTCCGCCGTCGTCGATCTCGACGCTATTAAGAACGCAGGGCTCAAAATCGGTGTAGATCCTCTCGGTGGTGCATCCGTCCACTACTGGAGCCATGTGGCGGATCATTTCCACCTCAATCTCACGGTGGTGAATCCTGCTGTCGATCCACAGTTCGGCTTCATGACACTCGACCACGACGGCAAGATTCGCATGGACTGTTCCAGCCCGTACGCGATGGCGAGCCTGGTCAAGCTCAAAGACAAGTTCGACATCGCCTTCGGCACTGACCCCGATGCCGACCGCCACGGCATCGTCACCCCCTCTTCCGGCCTGCTCAACCCCAATCACTATCTCTGCGTCGCCATCCGCTACCTGATCCAAAACCGCCCTCTCTGGCCCGTCACCGCGCGCATCGGTAAGACACTCGTCTCCAGCGGGCTGATTGATCGCGTCTGCAACTCCCTCCACCGCGAGGTTTACGAAGTGCCCGTCGGCTTCAAGTGGTTCGCCCCCGGCCTCTTTGACGGTACCGTCTGTTTCGGTGGCGAAGAGAGTGCCGGCGCCAGTTTCCTGCGTAACGACGGTAGGGTCTGGTCCACGGACAAGGACGGCCTGATCATGGGCCTGCTGGCCTGCGAGCTCACCGCCCGTACCGGACGCGACCCTGGCGAACACTACCGCCAGATCGAGGCCGAGTTCGGCAAGTCCTTCTACACTCGGATCGATACGCCGTCCACCCCGGAACAGAAGGCCCGGCTGGGCAAGCTTTCGTCCTCCGATGTTACCGATTCGTCGCTGGCTGGCTCGCCCATCACCGCCAAACTTACAGCCGCGCCCGGCAACGGCGCCTCTATCGGGGGCCTGAAGGTGATCAGCCAGAATGGCTGGTTCGCCGCGCGGCCATCGGGCACCGAGAATATTTACAAGTTGTACGCCGAAAGCTTCGCCAGTCCGGCCCACCTGGACACCATCGTCGCCGAGGCCCGCGACATTGTGCAGCGCTCTCTGTAACCTGTCATCGAAACATATTGAATCTATAACAGGCGAGCGTTAGTCCTACGTTACCGATACGAAGTCCATCACGTTTCAACGTGTCTTCCTCCTTGCGGTGGCTTGTGCCCTCGCCGCGTATTCACAACAAAGCTCGCCGGCATCGGCTGTGGTCAGTAAGTCCGCTACCGCCATTGGATATCAGGTTGGTGGTGGCGCCACCAGGGTTGGCATGCACGGAACCGCTCTCCTGCCGCAGGCTACCGGCGAGGCCAAGGTTCAGGCGCGCAGCGGCGTCACCGACATTGAAGTGAAGATTGCCAGCCTTTCCGCCCCGTCAAAACTCGGCACCGAGTTTCTCACCTACGTCCTTTGGGCCGTTTCCACGGAGGGCCGCACCATCAATATCGGCGAAATCGTCGTCGCTCGAAATGGAGCCGGCAAACTGTCAACCAGCGCTCAGATGCAGACGTTCTCCCTCAATGTCACAGCCGAACCCTACTTCTCGGTCCGCCAGCCCAGCGAACTCGTGGTGGTGGAGAATGCCCTTCTCAAGGGCACCAAGGGCAAAATCTTCCCGATCACCGAATATAGACCGAATATAGATTGATGCAGCGCGCGCAATACGCCAAGCAGGACAATCCGCTGGCTCTCACGCTGGACCTCAAGAATGTGCCGCTGGAGATGTACCAGGCGCGCAACGCAGTGGACATCGCCAAGTCGCGGCAGGCCGCCAAGTACGCGCCCGAGATCCTCGCCAAGGCCGAAGCCAGCCTCAAGATGGCCGAGAACTCGCTGGACAGAAAGGCCAATAAGAAGGAGACCATCTCTACCGCGCGCCAGGCGATTCAGCTCTCCGAAGATGCCCGCGCCCTCTCCACCCAGCGTCAGGACGATGAGCGAATTGCGGCGGAAAAGGCCGCAGCAGCCGCCAAAGCGAAGGCCGACTCCGAGGCCAAGGCAGCCGCCGAGGCCGCTGAGGCAAAACGCGTCGCGGATGCGGCCGCTGCTGCCGCTCGCGCCAGTGCCCAGGCTGAGGCCCGCCGCCAGGCCGAACTCACCGCCGCCCGGGAAGCACAGATGAGGGCGGAGTCTGCGGCTGCCGCCGCCAAGGCGAAGGCCGAGGCTGACATTCTCGCGGCTCGCGGCCAGGCCGCCAGAGCCGAAGCTGAGCGTGCCAAGGCCGATGCTGACCGCGCGAAGGCCGACGCCGAGCGCGCCAGTAAGGCCACCGAAGCCCTCCGCGCCCAACTGCTCGCCCAGTTCAGCCGCATCCTCGAAACCCGCGATACGCCGCGCGGCCTCGTCGTGAACATGGCCGACGTCCTGTTCGATACCGGCAAGTTCAATCTGCGCCCGCCAACGCGCGAGAAACTCGCCCGCCTGGCTGGCATCGTCCTCGCGCACCCCGGACTGAATCTCGAAGTGGAAGGCCACACAGACAGCACGGGCAGCGACGAGCTGAATCAGAAGCTCTCCGAGCAGCGCGCCGAAACAACTCGCGCGTTTCTCATGGATCAGGGCCTCCAGGCTGAGCACATCACGTCCAAGGGCTTCTGCAAAACCATGCCGGTGGCGGACAACGCCACGGCCGCCGGCCGCCAGCAAAACCGCCGCGTCGAGATCATCGTCTCCGGCGAGGTGATCGGCGCCAGAATCGGCGCCAGATAGCCACAAGTTAGTTCAAATCCAAGCGGCGCGCGGAGCGGGGGAATTCTCACCCGTCTGCGCGCCGCTTCCATTGAGGAGATCATTGCGCCCGCTCGGTGGCGGCCTCTCGTTAGGAGCGCGGCGCCTCCAATGGAGGTGCACAGAAGCCCCGCGACGCGTACGCGTGGAACGCGCCGCTACGACAGCAGCGCGGCCCGCACTTTGGCTGCCAGTTGCTGGGGACTAAATGGCTTTTGAATGAAGTGCCGGGCTTCGCCGTCGACGAAGTGCTCAACCATCACGTCCTCGGTATACCCCGACATGAATAGCACCTTGAGACCGGGACGCATTCGCTCCAGCGCGTCGGCCAGATTCCTCCCGCCGCCGTCCGGCATGATCACATCGGTCAGGACGAGGTCTATGCGGCTGGAATTCTGGCGAAAGAGGACCAGCGCCTGATCCACCGCTCTCGCTTCAATTACCGTATAGCCGAAAACCTCGAGGACTCCAACCGCGTAGGTGAGCACTTCCAGTTGATCTTCCACCACCAAGATCGTCTCCGAGCCGCCCAGCGGCACCGACGTCACAGGCGTCACCAAACCACTGGAGACGCTCTCAAGCGATGGAAGATAGATATGGAATGCGGTACCCCGGCCTGGCGTGCTTTCCACTTCAATCCGCCCGCCGCTCTGCGTCACAATCCCGTGTACCATCGACAAACCTAGCCCCGTCCCTTTGCCGATCCGCTTAGTAGTGAAGAAGGGCTCGAAGATCTTCCGTTTGGTCTCCTCATCCATGCCCACTCCGTCATCACTCACAGTCAACCGGACGTACCTTTCACCGCTGGCATTCGCGCCTGGGTGAAACGACGCATCGTCCCATTCCGCGTCGCAAGTCTCAATGACCAGATTGCCGCCATGGGGCATGGCGTCTCTCGCATTCACAAGCAGGTTCATGAGCACCTGCTGCAACTGATTCGGGTCCGCGCTCACCCAAGAATGCGTCGCGTTCAACTCCACCCGTATATGCACGTCCTCACCCACCAGACGGGAAAGCATCGAACGCACTTCGGTCACCACGCGATTCAGATCCATTACCTGAGGTTGCAGGACCTGCTTGCGGCTGAAGGCGAGCAACTGCTGAGTCAATGATTCCGCGCGCTCCCCGGCCTTGAGGATCGTATCGATGCTGGTTCTGGTCGGATCGCCCGCCTTGAGCTTTCCAATCAGGAGCTGGCAGTGCCCGTTGATCACAGTGAGAAGGTTGTTAAAGTCGTGGGCCACGCCGCCCGCCAGCCGCCCGACAGATTCCATCTTCTGGGCCTGGATCAGTTGCGACGCAAGCCTCTCACGTTCCTCCTCAGCCCTGGCACGCTCGGTGATGTCGCGAAAAGCGCCCAGCACCAGTTCCCTACCCGCCGCATCGCGGAGTTTCGTGGCAACGATCTCAACGGGAACACGCGTGCCATCCGATCGACTCACGCTGTGCAGATGGATGGCGGGCGCGACACGGTCTTGTTCAAAATTGGCGCGGGATAACTGCTCGTCCTCGGGCGGATGGAGCTCAGACTGGTGCATGCACCGGAGTTCGTCCAAAGTGTGTCCGGTCAAGGTCTGCGCCGCCGTGTTCGCATCCACCAGCATCCCGCTGGTTCCATCGGCCAGCAACAACGCGTCACGGGATGATTCGAAAATCGCCCGGTAGCGCACCTCGCTTTCGCGCAGCGCATCCTCCACGCGACGGCGCTCGGTGATGTCCTGGATGGTGCCATACATCGCCAGAGCGCGTCCGTTGGCATCCAGTTCCAGCCGGCCGTCTCCGTGAACCCATCGCGTCTCACCCGTGTCGTGACGGACGATACGGTATTCCTTGTCAAAGCGTCGGCCCAGCCCCAATACTTCGTCCCGAAAATGGGCGACCATCATTGCGCGGTCGTCCGGATGAATCAAGGCCGCCCACCCCTCAACATCGTGACGGTAGTTCTCGTCGATCCCGAACAGGGCATCCAGCACCACTGAACTTTTCCATATTCCAGTCCCGACATCCAGGAGGTAGCTGCCAAACCCGGCGGTGAGCTGCGATTCCCGGAGAATCCGCTCACTTTCCAGCAGCGCCGCTTCCACTGACTTGCGCGCGGTGATATCGACCAATCCGCCATACGTTCGCGATTGACGCGGCGAGCCCGGCCATTGCACGCACTCGGCTGAAGAGGCCAACCACCGAATGGATCCATCCTTGTGGCGCACTCGAATCTCGCAGAATCCGGACGCGCCGTGCTTCAAGCCGATCACCTGCTCGTGAAATAGCGCCCTGTCTTCCTCTACTACCAGTGAGCCCCAGCAGCGCATCGCCATCAGTTCAGCGGCTGTATAGCCGGTGAGCCGCTCCGATGCGCCGGTGAGCCAGTCAATCACGTAGCCGCCGCTATCTCCCACCACGCAACTGTAAGCAACGTCTGAGATCACGGACGAAACCCGCCTGTAGCGTTCCTCGCTCTCCCGCAGCGCCTGCTCCGCTTGGACCCGCGCTGTCACGTCGGTGTGCGAAATCAGCACAGTACCCGGGCGATCCAGGAAGGGCGAGACCCGCATCACGAACCATCGCTTTTCGTTTGGAGAGTGGCAGGGGTACTCGAGTTCGAAGTGCGGGAGAGTCCCCATCTGGACTTGGCGCAAGCCCTCCTTTGCCGAGGCGGCCACATCCCGGTCTTCCATCTCAGACTGATCGATCCAACTGTAGGCAGCCCCTGGCCCCCACGCCGTTTCGCCTCCGCCATTGTTGTCGCTGGCGAAGCGGCGCCAGGCATCATTCACTTCAACAATCCGTCCGTCTGCGTCCACCACAGCCAGGCTATCGGAGGTGGAGTTGAAGATGCCCCGCGCAAATTCGGCCTGGCGGCTGAGCGCCAGTTCCGCCGCCTTTCGCTCCGTGATGTCGATATTGAGGCCGATCATGTAGTCCGGCCGGCCTTCTTCATCCCGGTATAGCTTGCCCTCTCCGGCGATCCATCGAAGTCCGTCCACAGACCTGTACTCGATGTTCAGCCTGCCGTCGGGGGAGCTATCCGCTAGAGTCTCCTGCAAATCCCGCAATACCCTGTTCCGGTCGTCCGGATGCACCGTTCCAAACCACGAGTCGAAGCTGGCCTCCGCCGTCGCCGGATCCAGACCATACAAGCTTAAGGTCTCTGGTGACCACTCTGATTTCCCGGACTTCGCGTTCCACAGAAATACTCCGAAGCGCGCGGCCAGTTGGGCGGCGCCGAAGGTCCGCTGAAGCTGCTCCAGTTGCTGCGTGGCCGATCTCTGCCCGCAGTCGCCCTCCATCGTCCAAAGAAGGTGAGTCACCGCGTGCGTCCCCGAGCGGATCGGAGCGATCGTCAGTGCGATTGCGCGGCGCCTGCCCCCTTTCCACTCGCCGGTGGCTTCACCGCTCCAAGCATCTCCAGTGGATGCGACCTGCCGCAGAATGCCTGGCAGCGCCGGGAAGGCATCACTCGAAAAAAGCAACGCCGCGCTCTGCCCGGTAATTTCGCCCACGGCACATCCGGTGAGCGCCGCACACGGCCCATTCACCCAGCAGACAACGCCGCTGCAATCCGAGATCGCCACGGCGAGGGGCACCAGCGAAAGACCAGGAATGAGAACTTCAACTTCCAACGGTAGAGTCATGGCGCGGAGTTTTCTGCCGGACAACTTGTAATTCTACTCCCCAGCACAGCTCTACTCCGCCCGGCGCCGCCCGCCAGGCACGGGGCAGACTCTCGATTTCCCAGCCAAGGGGAGACGCCAATCATTCGGCGATGAGGCGCGAGGCGCGGGTTCCGCAACGCAAACCGGACAAGCCGCCCATCCAGCCTGAGCTTGCCAGCCGCCGCCAGGCTCGCTCCACCGACCTCTCGGCACTCCGCCCCACCAGCGGCAACGCACTGTATCCAAATGAGTTAACAGAACATTTCGCTTGCAGAATCGGAATTTCAGATATACAACCTTGAAAACTCTGGAAAGGTACTTCAAGTCCTCCATCACTGACTGCGGTCCTCGCCTCAGGAATCCGATTGTAAGGAGTGTTCCACCATGTTCAGTCCGAGAAGATTATCCATCCCAGCGGTCTGGATCGCCACCTGTCTTTCCTGGACACATTCCGCGATGGCCCAGAACTCCAGTCAGGGTAGTGCCTGGGCTGGAGCCCATAGCCGCGCGGAGCAAACCTCGCTCGCCAACCCTGACTGGAGCCGGCACTCTCCGGCGACAGACTATCCGATGGTGGATAACTACAAGATCACCATTCTTTCCGACGGGATCATGGGCAACTTCACGATCGGTGAATGGGGCTTCGGCGCACTGGTTGAGGTCACCTCTGGCGGCATAACCAAGCGCTTCTTCTTCGACACCGGCGCCAACCCGCAGACCGTCGTGGCCAACGCCAAGACGCTCAACATCAATATGTGTGATGTCCAGGACGTCATTCTCAGCCACAACCACTGGGACCATACCTCGGGGCTCGATACCATGAGGAGCAGCTGCAAAGACACTAACCCAGACGCCTTCAAGAACGCCTACATCGGCGGCGAGGAGATATTCTGGCCGCGCGTCAACAGTGACGGCGCCAACGCCGCCCTCCCTCAGAACTACATGCTGGGCGAAAGGCCGCGCTACTTGGCGCAAGGCGGAACTTTCATATTGAACTCTCAACCAACACCGCAGTTCCTGGGTCTTCCGGGCGTCTGGCTGACCGGCAAGATCGCTCGCAATCATGACGAGAAGACCTATCCTGGAACACCCAACATCCAGGACCTTTCCGGCAACCGCAGCCCGGATTTAATGCCGGAAGAACACGCGCTGGTAATCAATACTGCCGCCGGCATGGAGGTAGTCACCGGATGCGCGCACGCAGGGCTAATCAATACCGTTGAGGCCGCTCAGGCCATCCTGGGCGGCGCCAAACCACCCGTGACTATCGTCGGCGGTATTCACCTCTTCTCGCGTCCGCTTGGTGACGAGAACACAGAAGGGACGGTCGCCTGGGTGGCTCACCAACTGGAGCTCAACGGAGCAATTGGAATGCTGGGCGGGCACTGCACGGGTCTGGAGCGCGTCGTGGTCCTGCGCAAGCTTCTCAATTTGGATGATTCCGTCGCGTCCTACAGTACCGTCGGCACGCGCCTTTCGCTGTCCGACGGAATTACCTACACGACTCCGGCCCTGAATACGCCCGTGATTTCACCCCGCGAGACCCTGCTTCAAAAGGCCGCCTGCGGCACCAGCCCCCCAACGGCATCGTGCCAGACAACAGTGAGCGTCTGGAACTACTACCTGACCAACAGGATCAACTCTAACCTGCGGGTCCTCGTGGTCGGGGACGGAACTCAAATGATGCCGGTGCAACAGTACCTGGCTGCAAGGCTTGCCGCCGGCCTATAGCTCACGCTTTCACCTGACAAGGCCGAGGGCAGAAGCCCGCGCTTCGGCACCCCCGGCTTGCCTTGCAGCTTAGTTCACGCTGCGGACCACCAGGCGCACCGCGCCCTGTATGCTGAGATCGGCGCGTGGGTGCAACTCCGGATAAGCTGCGTTTTCTGCCTTTAAAAACCACTTTCCGTGCACAAAAACGAGCCTTTTGAGCGTGTTTTCGCCGTCTATCAGCGCGGCGACAATCTGCCCGGCCCGGGGCGAGGGTGTGGGCTCGATCACCACGGTGTCGCCATCCAGAATGCCGGCGTCCTGCATAGAGTCGCCCCGCACTTTCAGGAGGAAGCAGCCTTCCCGCGGCCGGAACCCCAGCGTCTCTTCATCGAATATCTTGGAACCCTCCGCCGCGCCGGCCTGAAACTCCTGGGGCGCCCCAGCCGGAATGTGCCCGTAGACCGGTAGCCGGTGCAGCACCGCTGGAGGCGTCGCGTCTCCAGCGGCGACGATATCGATCTGGCGGGAGCCACGCTCGGCCCTGCGGATCATCCCCTTGGTCTCCAGGGCGTGCAGATGCCCGGCCACCCCGTTGGGGCTCTTGATGCCAAAGTGGCGTTGGAGCTCGGGGATCGACGGCGAGCAGCCGTTTTCGCGCCGAAATGCGACGATATAGTCATAGATCTCACGCTGGCGATCAGTGAGAGTCATGGTATAAATATTTACACGTCCCTTCCCAGGTGTCAAGATGCTCCTCGCTTTCCTCTTAGCCGCTCAGATTAGCGCCTGCGTCCCAATGCGTTGGGCGTGGAGCGACACGGGCTCGCTGAATATGCTCGATGGCTCGGCTGTCACCTGCCTGGTGGTTCCCGACGAACAGACGGCCAGCGTGATGCGCGATGGCGCGCGGGCGCGGGGGCTACAAGTGTTAGTGGAAGGCAAGGATTTTCAGGTAGCCGCGCGGCGCGCTGATGTGAGGCCCGGTCCGCTGGTGGCGGTAGGGCAAGGATTGTGGCCTGGTGTCCGAGCCGAGAAAGAGGGCAGCACCGAGGCGCGGCCTACCGGCGCTCCGTGGGTGGAGACCAACACCGGGTATCTGCGCTATCTGCGCGCGTCGCTAGGGCCGGCGGCACAGATCTGGCTGGCTAACCGTCCGCCGGAGAAACAGGTCCTCAGCGGGCAACGCTATGTGCAGGCTATCGGCGACGCGGCGATGTCCGGCACGCGCTGGCTGGTGACGCTCGATAGCGGCTTCACCGAACTGATGAGGCAGCGCGATCCGCGCATTCAGGATTCCTGGAAGCGGATCAACGACGCGCTCCAGTTTTACGAGACCAACCGGAGCATGGTGGACGCACCCGATTACAGCAGCCTGGCGCTGTTGGAGGATCCGGCATCGGGCGCACTGATGTCGGGCGGCATCGTGGATATGATCGCGGCGAAACACATTCCGCTCCAGGTGGTGCCAGTGGCGAAACTGGGACCCGGCGCGGCGGGCAATGCCAGGACGCTGCTCAACATCGATCCGGCCGGGCTCAGCGACGAACAGAAGGAAACTCTGAAGGCGGTATCGCGCTCCGGCGTGTCGCTGGTCAACGGCCCGCCCGGCTGGCGGATGACCCTGCCCGAGACGGCCATCACGTTCCCCGAGGATCAGGTGAAGAAGCTCGACGAGGTGTGGCGCGGCGTCAACAGTTTCATCTGGGGGAAGAACTTCGCTGTGCGAGTTTTCGGGGCGCACAGCGTACTGTCGAATTTGAAGCGGCTGGTCGACGGGCGGCTGGCGCTGCACCTCGTCAACTTTTCAGACTATCCGGTGGAGAACATCGCCATTCACACGGCGGGGCCGTTCACCTCGGCGACGCTGCTAACGCCGCGCGGCCCGCGCAAGGTGGAGGCCTACCAGATGGAAGACGGCATGGGTATCGACATCGACAAACTCGAAGACGTCGGAATCCTGGTGATCAACGGATTTCAGCCAAAGCGGTAGAGCGCCTCTTCCAGTCTCAGGCCGCGCACGTCAATCTGTTTCAGGACGGCCGAACCCAGGCGAAGCTGCTCGGCCAGCAATAGCGTGTTGTCGCAGTTCTTGAAGATGCCCTGCCCGCGCGGCGCGCGCGGGTCGTAGCCCATCGCCGCCGTAGCCACGGTATCTGTGGCGACGGCGTTCGTCCCCAGCAGCAGAATGCCGGGCTGCACCGGCTTCACGTTGCGAATCCAGGGACCCTCGCCGCCGGCAAGTGTCTCCACGCCGTCAATGAAGGCGATGTCGATGGGACGGGCGGCATTCAATTCCGCGGTGATGCGCGGCATGCGAAAACCCGGATCACGCGACGACTGCGGATTCACTTCCGCAGGCGCGGACTTCGCCGGCTGGCGTTTGCCGAGATGGCAGGTATCGACACGGCCCTTGGCCGGCCTCTCGTTCGGCTCATCACGCCCCGCATCATCGCCGTAGATGGAGGCCGGCGTGATGCCGAAGATGTTCTTCATGGAAAGCGTGACGCCACATGTCTCGTGGTTCTTCAGCTTGGCCATGGAGACGAAGACGTCGGTCTGCTCGTACGCCGGATGCAGATCGTAGGCGGGGAACACGAAGCCGCGAGCCACTTTGAAGCGCGAATACTGTTTGTGGCCGCCGGTGAGCGCGTTGGTATTGACAAACTCCACCGCCTTGCCGGCGCTCTTCAGAGCGCGGACGTTCCAGCCCGATTCCAGCAGGTACTCTTCCAGCGGCGCGGCAGTTGCCCAGCAGCTCTCGACGAACCGGATGCGACGGGCGCCGGCGCGGTCCAGCAGCGCCGTCATCGCGGTTGCGGTCTTGGGGTGGGTGTAATGCGTTGTGCCCAGGGCGCGGCCCTGGATGCGCAGCGCGGGGCTCCCGGTGAGGTTCAGCTTGATGGTGACGGTCTTACCCTGCACCAGCCGGGAGAGACCACCGAGCTGATCGAACATCCCAGAGAGGATGGCGGTGAGGTCCTCATCGTACGAGCGGCATCGCGCAATGCTCACCGGCGCCGTAGGCAGCGCGTAGGCCGGGGCGGCCGCCGCCGTTCCCAGAGCGGCCAGCAGTTCTCTTCGGGTCATTACCCACAGTGTACTTTGAAAAGGATGAACCTCTCGCTCTTTTCCGACGAGAAACCGCTGGCTCGCCGCCTGCAATCGCTGGCCGCGCGCGGTGTCTACTTTGGGACCAGCTCCTGGAAATACGAAGGCTGGCTCGGCTCGATCTATACGCCGGAGCGCTACAAGACGCGCGGCAGGTTCTCGCGCAAGAAGTTCGAGAGCGAGTGCCTGGCGGAGTACGCCGAGACGTTCCCGATTGTCTGCGGCGACTTCTCGTTCTACCAGTTCCCGTCGGAAAACTACTGGCAGCGGCTGTTCGCCTCGGCGCCGCCCGGGCTGCGGTTTGCGTTCAAAGTGCCGGAGGAGATCACGGTGAAAGAGTGGCCCAAGCATGCCCGGTACGGGGCGCGGGCGGGCAACGCGAACGAGTCCTTCCTGAACGCTCACCTGTTTGACGCCGCGTTCCTGCGGCCGCTGGTGCCATACAAGGATCGCGTGGCGGCGATGATCTTTGAGTTTGGCACGATGGCGAAACGCCACTACGAGAGCGTTACGCCTTTCGCCGAAGAGCTACACGCCTTTCTCCACGCCCTGCCGCCTGAGTGGCGCTATTCGGTAGAGGTCCGCAACAAGGAATTCCTGGCCGCGCCCTATTTCGAGGTGTTGCGCGAAAACCGGACCGCCCACGTCTTCAACGCCTGGACTCGCATGCCGGAACTGCCCGAGCAGATTGCGATGCCGGAGGCCTACACGGCGGACTTCACCATCGCCCGCGCGCTGCTCCGCCACGGCCGCAGCTACGAACAGGCCGTTGCCCAGTTTCAACCCTACGACCGTACGCAGGACCCGAACCCCGGCGCCCGCGAGGGGTTGAAGGAACTGATGGAGCGTGCCCTGGCCGCCGGGCAACCCGCGCTCATGTTCGTCAACAACCGGCTGGAGGGGAACGCGCCCTCCACCATTCAGGCTGTGGTGGACTCCTCGTCCGTGTGAACCAGCCACAAACCGGCCGCCAACACAACGGCGCAGATGGCTATGATATGCCAGGGGACGAACTTGGATTCGCCCAAGCCGAGTTGCAGCATCAACGGCTTCGACCGTGCCATGGTGGCCATCAATCCGTTATTCAACGCGTGGCAGATCATGCCAGCCGCAATGGAATTGGTCTTCCACACGGCGTAGCCGAATAGGATGCCGAGGGCCATGGTCGGCAGCATCCGGTAAATGGATGCGTGCGCCAGGCCGAACAGCAGGCTGGTGGCGAGGATGGCCGGCCACATCCCCAGGCGGCGGAAACCGGAGAGGATCAAGCCGCGGAAGAGCAGCTCTTCGCAGATGGCTGGAGTCAACGCAATCAGCGCCCACACCTGCCAGAGCGGCACCGCGGATTCGTCCAGCATCAGTAGTTTTTCCATCGCTTTTTGCAGCGATTCCGGCGGCGGCAGGAGCCGTACCAGCAGCCCGCCGGCCACCGCCCAGGCGGAACAGCCGATGAGCACCGCACCGAGAATCGCCTTTAGCGAGGGCGCGCGGAGGCGAAGGGTCTCGGCGAAATCGTAGCCCTTCATGCGGATCAGCACCAGCACCGGCAGGAGAAAACAGCCGTACTGCGTGACAGTCAGGACGATGGGCAGGCCGTGTTTCAGCAGGGCCAGGCTGCCATAGAACCCGGCCACAAGCACCACCGCGAAGATCAGCAGAGACGAGGCTGGAGTGGGCCTCGTCCCCGGCCGGCGCGAGAAATCGAACAGGCTGCCGAAGCTCTCTTTGCCGCCCAGCAGCACCGCGTTCTTCTCCCAGACGTTTGCCGCAAAAACAAGAGCAATCGAGGCGTAGCAGAAGGAGCTGATCAAGACCAGGAACAGCATATCCGCCGCCCACTCGCCGACAAAGACGCCCTTGATGAGCAGCGCGATATTGACGATGGGCACAAAGGCCAGATAGCCATCGAGCTCAACGCCGGGTGTCATGGTCACCGACAGCGGCACGAGCAACCCGAGGAGGATGGGCGTGAGGAAGTTCTGGCCGTCCTTGAAATCCTTGGCGAACGCGCCCACCGCCAGGAAGATGGAGTTGATCATCAGCGAGATGGGAATCAGCATCAGAAAGGCAATCAGATAGGCCGACGGCGGAGTGCTCATCTGCGTGCCGGGCATCTTGATTTGCGAGAAGGTCAGCGCCAGGCTGAGCAGGTTGACCACCGTGGCGATCATGGCGATGCTCCAGACCGCCAGGAATTTGCCCCCAATGATCTCCAGCGACTCCACCGGCGCGCAGAGCAGAGTCTGCATGGTGCCGCGTTCCTTTTCCCCGGCCGTCATGTCGATGGCCGCATAGAAGCCGCTCATCGCCGAGAACATGATGAGCATATAGGGCAGCAACGTTCCGATGAGCATGCCGGATTTGCGCTGCTCCGTGGCCACGTTGGTGGACTGCATTTCGATGCCGGTGGAGAAGCCGGGCGGCAGGCTGAGCTTCCGCTCGCGCTGCTTCTGGAGTTCCACGCGGTAGAGCCGCAACCCGTCGCTGACGCGGTCGCGGGCTTTGCGGGAGTTGTCGCGGACGGAGTCGTAGAGGATGGTCACAACGCCCAACTCGCCCTTGCTGACGCGCTCGGCAAAGCCGGGCCAGGCGATGAGCACGGCGTCGGCCTTACGATCGAGAATAGCCTGCTGGGCAGCCTTGGCCCACGGCGTGTCGGGCATCTTATTGGGCTTGGGCGGCTGGTCGGCAGCCTCCAGTTCCAATGGTTGAGAGGGCGGCGCGATGAGCTGATTCATCGTCAATCCGGCGCGCACCGATTCGGTGGCGCCCGCCCAGGAAATCAGTTCCACCTTGCCCTTCTCCGAAAGGCGCTGGGCGGTATCGCCCGGCAATTCGCCCCACAAGGCCACTCTGGATGCGCGCGCGGCCGTGGCCGCCTGTTGGCCCTCCTGCAGGCGGCTTAGGCCCAGGATAAGAAGGGGATAGAGGAGGATCGGCAGCGCGATCATCATGAAGAGCGTGCGGCGGTCGCGCAATGCCTCCAGCAGTTCCTTGCACACGATGGTGAGCACAATCCGAGGTCTCATGCGGCAATGCTCCTCAGGAAGGCGTCGGTCAGATTGGCGCAGCCGGAGCGCGCCAGAAGCTCAGAAATCGTCCCCTGATCCACCAGGCGGCCCTGGTGCAGCAGCGCCACCCGGTCGCAAAGGTATTCGGCCTCGCCCATAATATGCGTGGAAAATAGTACTGCCCGTCCGGCGGCGCGCTCGCGGCGGATGGCCTCGACGATGAACTGGCCGCTGACGACATCCAGCGCGTTAGTGGGTTCGTCCAGAATCAGCAGATCGGGCTGATGCAGGAAGGCACGGGCGATGTTGGCGCGCTGCTTCTGGCCGGAGGAGAGAGTGCTGCACGGGCGATCCGCAAACGATCCCATCTCCAGCTCTGCCACGAGCTGATCGATGCGCACCTGGAGACGCGGCTCGTCCATGCCGTAGAGCCGCCCAAAATACTGCAACGCCTCCCTGGGGTTCAGGCGCCCGTAAAGCTGGGTGTCGCCGGAATGGAAGCCGATCTTCTGTTTCGCCGCCAGGGGATCGGCCGCCAGGTCGATGCCCTGGATTCGTACGGCCCCTGCGTCCGGGGCCAGAATCCCGGCGATCATGCGCAAGATGGTGGTCTTCCCCGCCCCGTTCGGCCCCAGCAACCCCACCACCTCTCCGGCCTCGACAGCCAGCGAAACGCCGCTGACGGCTTGCACGTCACCGAAGCTCTTGGCGAGTCCTTCGGCCAGCAAAGTCGGCATCATTTTAGCTCCCAGTGATCGGCAACGAACTCGGCGGAGGCCTCATTCCACGTCCCGAACTTCGTCGCCATCTGTCCGCCGTCGATCAGCAGTGCGGCGCCCGTGATAAATGAGGCGAGACCGGAGGCCAGAAACGCAACCGCGTTGGCCACCTCCTCCGGCCGTCCGCCGCGGCCCAGCGGGATGTGGCGGAAATACTCCTTGAGCAAGGCGCCCTGGGAGAAGTGACCCGCGGTCAGGCGGGTGCGGATGAGGCCGGGACAGACCGCATTCACCCTGATCCCGTACGGGCCAAGCTCGCCGGCGGCAGTGTGCAGCAGGCCCAGCAATCCAGCCTTGGTGGCGTTGTAGGCGGAAAGATCCGGCTCACCATCGTAGGAGTTTGTTGACGCCGTCAGGACGATGGCGCCGCGGCGGCGCGGCTTCATCTGCTCCGCGGCCAGTTTCATCGTGTGAAATGCGCCGCTCAGATTGACACGTAAGGTGCGATCCCAGTCTTCGGTAGTAGTGGCCGTAAGGGCGGCAGCGGCGACGGTACCGGCATTGGCAACCACGACATCCAGCGGGCCGGCGGCGGCGAAGGCGGCGGCCAGCGAGCCGGGATCTGTCACATCGGCATCCATTCCAGTCGCGCCAAACTCGGCAGCCCGCTCGGCCGGCTTCTCCCCCTGGAGATCCAACACGAAAACCTCTGCTCCACAGACCGCCAGCGCTTCTGAAATCGCCCGCCCAATGCCATTGGCGCCGCCCGTTACAAGAGCCCGGCGCCCCGAAAGATCCAGCTTCATAGCACACGATTGTATCCATCCGGCTACGCCGCGTGGGTCCCCTATGCCAAACTGGAGTTTTTGCCATGAACCCGCAGGTCAAACTCGAATTCGCCAGTGAGCGCAAGATCCGCACGCGCAACAAGACGCACTATCGCTTCAACCACTGGCCCATCTGGATTTTCGTCTTCTTCCTCATTCCGGGGCCGGTGACCTTTCGGCTATTCACCGAAGGCCTCCATGGAGACCTGGTCTGGTGGCTGGTGACCGTGTTGATGGGCACCGGCATCGCCGGCCTGCGCGGAAAACTACCCGGGTGCGAGCCGGCGCCCTACATCATCCGGTTTACCGAGGACCGGCCCAACCCGCTGTACCGCCGCGTCTGCTACACATTTGCCTGGAGCGCGGCCATTAGCTACGGGCTACTGAATATCACCGGGCTGCTGGTGGCCATCGTCACGGGCCAATGGATCATGAAGCAGATCTACTGGTATGGGTATTTTCCGATCGTGATCCCCATCTGGATTCTCGGCGCGCTGGGCAAGCTGCCCCGCGTGGGACCCTCCACGGCGGGCGAAGGCCACGAGCGGCGCTATTTTTATGGAACAGTGTGGGCCATGTGCATCGCCCAGCCAGTGCTCGGCATTTTGTGGCAAGTCCTTCCGCGCTCTCGCGCGTCTGATGTCGTGAAGCTCGTCGTCTTCCTTGGATTGCTGGCGCTTGTGGGCTATCAGAGTTTTCGCGGGCGCCTGCCGCGCACGAGACAGATCGTGCCGGGCGAGTACGCCGAGTTGGATTAGCGCCACCGGAGGAGTTGCCCAAATGAAACCGATACTGGTCTCTCTGCTCTTCGCCCTGGCTGTACACGCCGAAAACTGGCCGCAGTGGCGCGGGCCGGGCGGCAACGGAGTCTCGGCGGAGAAGGGCCTGCCCACCGAGTGGAGCGCCACGCGCAATATCGCCTGGAAGACGGAGATCCCAGGCCGCGGCCACTCTTCTCCGGTCGTTTGGGGCAAACTGATCTTCCTCACCACTTCCCTGGAGCTGGAGCCCATCCAGGGCGCAAAGGCGCCCAAGCACATGCAGGAAGGCCAGGAGTTCCGGCACCCGGACTCGGCCGGCGCCGATCGCGCTCATCGCCTGATCGTCATGGCCGTTGACGCGCAGTCCGGCAAGATCCAATGGCAACAGACCGCCTACGAAGGCCGCGTCTACGACGACCGCCACAAGAAGAACACCTACGCCACGCCAACTCCGGTAACCGATGGCAAGGCCGTATATGTCAGCTTCGAATCGCAGGGCATCTATGCCTACTCGCCAGACGGCAAACTGAAGTGGAAGACGTCGCTGGGTCCCATTGGTACTGTCGGCATGGGGCCCGCCTCCTCACCGGTCCTGTTCGAGGACCTCGTACTGGTGTTGTGCGATCAGGAGGAGGGTGCGGATTCATTCCTGGCGGCGCTCTCGGCCAGGGACGGCAAGGTGGTTTGGAAGGTGGCGCGCAAGGAGGCGGCCAACTGGTCCACGCCCAGCATTGTCTACAACGGCGCTCAGCCGGTGCTGGTTGCGCCGGGAATGACCAACACCATCGCCTACGACCCGCGCAACGGCAAGGAGCTTTGGCGGACCAAGGGCGTGGTGGGCAACACGGTGCCGAGCATCGTCTCCGGACTGGGAATGATCTTCCCCAGCGCCGGCTATCCGGATAAGCGGGTGTACGGGATCAGGAATGACGGTACCCTGGCCTGGAGCTACGAGAAAGGTACGGCCTATGTGCCGTCACCGATTCTCTACGGCGATTATCTCTACATTCCCTCCGACCGGGGCCTGCTGACGTGCCTGGAAGCCCGCACCGGCAAGCTCGTTTACGAGGGCAAGCGGGTGCCCAAGCCCGCCACCTTCAGCGCGTCGCCGGTGGCGTTTGACGGGAAGATCTTTCTAACGAGTGAGGAAGGCGAGACGTTCATCATTCAAGCCGGCCCGGAGTATTCCGTGCTCGGCAGCAACACGCTCGACGAAGCCGCTCATGCCTCACCGGCCATTGCCAACGGGCGCCTGTATATCCGGACGGCAAGCCATCTGTGGGCCGTCGCAGCGCATCTGGGCAATCAGGCGATGATGCCGGCCAAGTGAAGTACGGCAACTACTGCCAGCGCGGTACCCGCCATCCTGAAGGCCAAGCGCATCCTGCTGGTGACGGCAAAGGAATCCGTCTCACGCATCGGCGCTTGCCAGCGCGGCTCGCGCATACGCTGCTCGAAGTTCCTCAACTCCCGGGCCATGTTGCCCAACATCGCGACGAAGCCATCAGGATCGAGCGCCATGGCCAGCCCGACATACATCACCGGACCGGACAAGCACAGCCGGACAAGCATCCAACTAAAGTCTGTTTCCATCGTGTTCACCAAGCGCGGGCCGCACGATCCCCGAAGGGCCCGGCGCCAGCCTCGATCACTCCGTTTGCCAGAACTCGTATCGTTACCGGCGCCACACCACTGCCGTAGCGTGCGCGCATCTCCGCCTGACGGCCTCGGCCTGTCAGATCCTGCACCACTCGCTGTCCCATGCGTTCTTCGCAAAATCCAGTACGTTGAGTATCACGTGCCATTAAGACCGTTCCTGATTATCACTCCGTGGAGTCGCAACCGCAAGGTAGGGTCTTCCACCGATTGTGACTAAGGTCGGGCTCAAATAGACCCGCGGACGCCTGGCGCTGCTCGTGCAACGTCAGTGCCATCAGGATGCCCAGAGCCAGCCGGATTCTCTTCGGCATCGATTGGCGCTATTATAGCGGTGATCTTCGATGCAGCCCGACCAGAAACCGCCTGAGGGGGCGGATCCGGCGCGCCAGCCCAGTGACAACGATGAGCCGATGCTCTGGTGCCCCGTCTGTTCCACCCGCCTGCAACCACGCAAATGCAAGCTCTTTTGTGAGCGATGCGGCTATTACATGAGCTGTGCCGACTACTACTGAAACTCTATGAACGACATCCCCGACCTCCTCGAACGCTTCCGCCGCGGCGCAGAGCTCATCGCCGCGATTACCACCGGAGCGGCCGGCTCCGAGCTTGATTTCGTCCCCGCTCCCGGCAAGTGGAGCGTCCGGCAGATCGTCTGCCATCTGGCCGACTCCGAAATCGTCGGACGCGACCGGTTTTCGCGCGTGATTGCCGAAGACAACCCCACCATCGTGGCCTACGATCAGGACGCCTGGGCTACCAAACTCGGCTACACGACGCGTAAGTTTTCACAGATGCTGGAGACGTTCCGGCGCATGCGCGGCGAGAATCACGAATTGCTCAAAGCCCAGTCCGGCGAAACGTGGACCCGCACCGGCAACCATTCCGAGCGTGGTGCGGTGTCGCTCTATGAGTGGCTCGTCATCTACACCGAACACGCCGAAAAGCACGCGCGCCAGATTCGTGCAGCGCGCGACGCCTACAAAGCATCCAGAGCCAAATAGCATTTGCTGAAATCGCTAAAAGGAGCCGCCTGATGAACGTGCCCCTCACGCCGCTGCGCTGTCTCGAACGCGCCCTCGATCTCTTCGCCGGTAAAACAGGTCTCATCTGCGGAGACCTCTCGTTCACCTACGCCGAGTTCGGCACGCGTTGCCGCCAATTGGCCTCGGCCCTAGGCAAACACGGCATTGAGCCCGGCGACCGCGTCGCCTATCTCAGCTTCAACACGCACAAGCTGCTGGAGGGCTACTACGGCGTGGTGCAGGCCGGCGCCATTGTCATGCCCCTGAACGTGCGCCTCTCGCCGCTGGAGTTCATCACCATCCTGAACCACTCCGGCGCGAAGATGGTGCTGTTTGAGAACGACTTCCTCACGCTGATCGATCAGCTCCAGCCGGAATGCCCGGAGGTCTGCCACTGGGTCACGCTCGATTCCGCCGTACCGCAGGCGGCCCTCACCTACGAGGAACTCCTGAGCCAAGGCACGCCAGACGCGCCCGACATTCTGCGCGTGGATGAGAACGCAGTGGCTGAGCTCTTCTACACCTCCGGCTCCACCGGCACGCCCAAGGGCGTCATGCTGACGCACCGCAATCTCTACCTGAGCGCGCTGGCCGTCGCGGGCACGGTGGATGACCCCGTGCACACCATCGATCTGCATACCATCCCGCTGTTCCATGCCAATGGCTGGTCTCGCCCGCAGACCTCCACCATGCTCGGGTTCAAGCAGGTGATGGTGCGGCGATTTGACCCCGTCACCGTGTTCTCACTCGTCCAGCAACACAAGGCCACCGAAATGAGCCTGGTGCCGACGATGGGCAACATGCTGCTGAACTCGCCGGAGTTACTCAACTACGACCTCTCCAGCCTGAAGCGCGTCATGATGGGCGGTGCTGCCTCGTCGCCTGAATTGATCGCCCGCATGGAGGCGGCATTCCATTGCCTGGTTCACGCCGGCTACGGTCTCACCGAGACGTGTCCGATCCTGACCGTGGCCAGGCCGAAATCGACCCTCCCTGCCCTGGACGACGACGAGCGGCACCGCCGCCAGGCGATGGCCGGCTGGGCCATTTCCGGCACCACTGTGCGCGTCGTGGATCTCTACGGCAACTCCGTGCCGCGCGACGGCCAGAGCATCGGCGAGGTGGTGGCGCAGGGCGACAACGTGATGCTCGGCTATTACCGCGAGCCGTCCGCCACCGAGGCGGTCATCCGCGACGGGTGGTTCTATACCGGCGACATGGCGGTGTGGGACGAAGAGGGCTACATCCAGATCGTGGACCGCAAGAAAGAGATTATCATCTCCGGCGGCGAGAACATCTCGTCGCTGGAAGTGGAGCGGGCCATCTTCGCCCACGACGCCGTGCTGGAGTGTGCCGTGGTGGCCGCACCCGATGATCAGTGGGGTGAGGTGCCAGCGGCGATTGTCGTGCTCAAACCGGGCCGGCAATTGACCGAAGAGGATCTACTGGAGTTCCTCAAATTCCGGCTTGGCAAGTTCAAACTGCCGCGCCGCTTTGAGATCTCCGAGGAGCCGCTGCCCAAGACGGGCACGGGCAAGATCCGCAAGCTCTTGTTGCGCGAGCGCTTCTGGTCTGATAGACATGAGCGCGTACAGGGTTGACGCGCTCCAATGTATTCGCTCTTCGTCGAATGTGATGATTCAGAAGTAGAGATGCTCTCCGCCGAGCTGTGGGAGGAGGGCGCCACCGGCATTCAAGAGGATTCGCTGCCCGCCGCGCGATGCCAGTTGCGGGCGTGGTTCGAGGACCCTGCCGGGCTCCTGCAGCGTTTTGAGCACTATCGGCCGCGGGTCCAGGCCGACCCCGACATCGACTGGGAAACCGCCGCCCGCCAAGCCTGGCAGCCGTTCACCGTCGGCAAGCGGCTCTACCTCGCGCCGGAGTGGGATGAAGGACCCACCCCCCGCGGCCGCATCCGCCTCACCATCCACCCCGGCGAGGCGCTCGGCACCGGCGCGCATCCGGCCACGCAGCTCTGCCTGGAGGCGATGGAGACGCGCTTGCGCCCCGATGACCGCGTCCTCGATCTTGGCACGGGTTCGGGCATTCTCACCGCCGCCGCCTGCCACCTGGGCGCGCAGTACGCCTTCGGCTGCGACATGGATCTGCACTCCGTCCACATCGCGCACCGCAATCTGGTGGCGGACGGGCTCACGCCCCATCTCTTCGCGGGCTCCACGCGCGCCATCCGCACCCAGTCCATCGATGTCGTGGCCGCCAATATCAACGCACTCACGCACCAGACTCTCGCCTCAGAGTACGCCCGCATCTGCCGCCGCATGCTGATCCTCTCCGGCTTCCCGGATCGCAACTGTGCCAAGGTCGCCGAGTCACTGGCGCCCTGCGGCTATCACGTCAGAGAAACGCTCACCCGCAACGAATGGATCTGCCTCATCCTATGCAACGCCGCCACTTCCTGACCGCCCTTTCCTCCCTACCCGCCTTCGCCGCGGCCACGCCCCCGGAAAAGATCACCTCCATCAGCCACGTCAGTTTAAAGGGCAAGCGTCAGAGCACGCCGGGGCAGGACAACCAGCACCAGGTCCAGGCCAATCACATCTACGACGAACTGCGCCCCAAGCCCTACCGCGACAACCCGCAGCCGCTGCGCGAGGCCAACGTCGCTGCGCTGTACCTGACGATAAAGACCGCCGGCGGTCTGGAGGGGCTCTACGGGCCTGTCGACAGCGAGGCCGCGGTGGTCATCGAAGCGCAGCTCAAGCCGTTCCTGCTGGGCAAGGACGCCCTGGCCGGCGAGACTCTCTACGATCAGATGTACCGCTGGAACCGCCACGCCCGCTCCAGCCATCCCCTGATGGCCATTAGCGCCATCGACAACTGCTTGTGGGATCTGCGGGGCCGCTACTTCAAGACGCCCGTCTACCGGCTTCTGGGCGGCCCTACGCGGCCCTCCGTGGAAGCATATGGCTCGTGCCTCGGATTCTCCGTGGAGCCCGAGGCCGCCGCGCGCAAGGCCGCCGAGCTCAAAGCGCAGGGCTACCGCAATCAGAAGTGGTTCATGGCCTACGGCCCCGGTGACGGCTTGCCGGGCCTGAACAAGAATGTGGAGCTCGTCCGCGTGTTACGCCAGGCCGTCGGCGACGACGTGCAGCTCATGTTCGACGCGTATATGGGTTGGTCGCTGGACTACGCCATCGCCTGGGCGAAGCAGGTGGAACAGTTCCGTCCGCGCTGGATTGAGGAGGCCTTCCCGCCCGACAAGCTGGAAGCGTTCGCCGAGCTCCGCAAGGCGACGTCCATCCCCGTCGCCGCCGGCGAGCACATCTACGGACGCTACGAAGCCAACCGCTATTTGAACGCCCGCGCACTCTCCGTCCTGCAATCGGACCCGGAATGGTGCGGCGGCATCAGCGAGCTCGTCAAGATCTGCGCCGTCGCATCGCTCTACGACGCGCAGGTGATCCCGCACGGCCATTCGCTGCACTCAGCCATGCACGTCGTGGCGGCGCAATCGCCGGCAACGTGCCCCATGGTGGAA
This sequence comes from Paludibaculum sp., assembly GCA_036504135.1. GTDB lineage: Bacteria > Acidobacteriota > Terriglobia > Bryobacterales > Bryobacteraceae > Paludibaculum. The sequence continues at coordinate 107,561 of DASXVP010000008.1, read as the reverse complement.
TTCCTCATCACCAAGATGCGCAGCTATTACCATTTCGAAAAGCACCAGCTCACGCCCGTCAATGGCAGGATCGAGCTGCCGGACCGTCCCGGCTTCGGCATCGAAATCGACCCGGCGAAGGTGACCGCCAGCGCCCCCTTCTCGGCATAACAAAAGCGAGATACAATCCGGCCATGAATGCCCTCATCACCGGCGCATCGCAAGGAATCGGCCGCGGCATCGCGCTCTCACTGGCCGCCACCGGCGCCACGGTCTACATCACGGGCCGGGACCCGCACCGTCTGGCCCAGACGGCGCACGAATGCCAAGCCCGCGGCGGCACGGCCCACGCCATCCGCTGCGATCACACCGTGGACGCAGAGGTGGATTCGTTGTTCGAGCAGCTCCCCGCCCTCGACCTCCTGGTGAACAACGTGTGGGGCGGCTACGAGTCCTACCCCCGCGGCCTCCCCCAGCATGCATTCTGGCAACTCCGCCTCGCCGATTGGGACGCCATGTTCTCCACCGGTCTCCGGCCGCATTTCGCCGCGGCCCGGCTGGCCGCCCCCGCTATGATCCAGCGCCGCGCCGGCCTGATCATCAACACGCTGGCGTGGGTTGGCGGCCAGTACGTGCGGCCCTTGCCCTACGATCTGGTGAAACAGGCACTCGCCCGCATGACGTATAGCATGGCGTTGGAGCTCAAGCCCCATCAGGTGGCGGTAGTGGCCCTCGCGCCGGGCTTCGTACGTACGGAGCGAATCCTGGCAGCCCATGCCGCCCACCCGTTCGATCTCTCCATTACCGAATCGCCGGAGTACACGGGCCGCGCCGTGGCGCATCTCGCAGCAGACCCCAGCGTGCTCGGCAAATCCGGCCATGTCCTCACAGTGGGCCAACTCGCGCGCGAGTACAACTTCACCGACGTCGATTCCAGACAGCCGCCGCCCTTCGAGCTGCCGCCGAGTATGCGGCTCGACTGAGCGCCTACTCCTTGCGCACGACGAGCATGCCGGTGGGATTCGTCCTCGATGGCGTCCAGTCGTTGTCCACCATGCCCGGATCGAGGTCCGCCACGCGCAGCAACCGGTATCCGCGCCACCGAGCCACCTGTTCGGCCGCCGTCGCGCGCTTTGCCGTGGACGTCTGGAACACCACCACTCCGCCCGGCTTTAATGCCTTCAGGAAGATCGCCGGCCACTGCTCCTCTTCGAACCGCATGTAGCAGTAGGCGCACACGATCAGATCCCATTGAGCCTCGCCAAACTGGAACGTGTCGTGCCGCGCCTCCACGGTCCGGATCTTCACAGCAGCCACCCCGGCCGCCGCCTGCGCCGCTTTCAAGGCGTCGGGCGACATGTCATAGCCGGTCACGTCCCAGCCAAGTGACGCAAGAAAGATGGCGTTGCGCCCCCGGCCCATCCCGGCGTCCAACGCCCGGCCCGGCTTCATCCATCGCACCGTCTCCTGCAACAGTTGCAGCGGTGCGTCCGGCCCGCCGCCGCTCTTGAACGCAGCGTTCCAGTAAACCCGCTCTTTCTCCGTGGACGCCCGCCTCAAGGTCTCCACCCGGTCATACCGTCGTCCGGCCTCCGCCTCACTGACACCCGCCGCCACCAGGTCCTTCACGAACCTGCCCTTCGCGGGAAGCCGCTCTCCCGGCGGCAGTGCCTTCAGTTGTTCCACCCAACTCTCAAACTGCGTCCAGATTTCCGGATCACCTGGCTGCGCGGTTTGCCCGCAAAGCCCCAGCGCGACCATCAACAAAACGAGTCCCAGTTTCATTCTGAGAAGTGTAGCGCATCATCAGGCGGACCTCTCCTCCACCGCCCCCATGACCTCGCCACTTGCAGGGTGACTTTCGTCAACAGCGCGGTCGCTGAATACAAATCCCATCACTGGCGTGGCCAAGGAGCGCCCTACTCGTGACCGGAGCCCGGTTGAGGACACCCATTGCCCGAGGGCAAAACGCGAGCGGGCGTCCCGTAGAGGCACACCCATCATGGGCTCACCATGCAGCGCGCTCATGGCGCACGGCACCTCACGCAGCCCAATCCAGACCGGCTTATGCTCCTGGCGATTCAGGCAACCGTCGGCGCATCGCGGACTTTGCCCTTCGGGAAACGACTTCCGATTCTGGCTCGACGCTGGAAACATGACTCAAAGCCCACATGGCCCTTGCGGGTGCGCCGCTTTGGTAGGATTGTGGTTCATCGCCATGACAAGTACGCATCGGGCGACTGTGGCAGCGCTGGCAACGGCATTTCTGTTGCAGGCCGTGGCAGCTCCCAATCAACGATCCAGAAAGAAGGACCCGGACTTCACGCAGACGCTTGAAGTATTGCCGGATCCGCCTCTCGCCATCCCCGCCGAAACCGCCCGCCTGGGCTTCCTTGTGGCGCCTCTCACGGCCAAGGGACTGCTCTCTCAACAAACGCGCGACGCATTGAAAGCCATGATCGCCGTCTCACGCGGCGCGCAGTTCATCAAGATCCGCGCCTTCGTCGCCGGCACCGGCGATCTGCGGCGCGTCCAGGCCATAGTTTCCGAAGTGTTCGCCGAAAGACGCTTGACCCTGCCCGTGGTGAGCGTCGTGCAAGTGGGCGCGCTGCCGATGGAAGGCGCCCAGGTGCAGTTGGAGGCGGTGTTGCAGGAACGGCGCGCCGTCAATCCGCATGGCCTCGCCTTCATCTCGGGTCAGGACTCCGCCGGCCCCGAGCCCATGGCCGACCTCGTCCACCAGTCGGTCGAGCGCCTGAAGCGGGCCCTAACAGCCGCCGCCGCCGGCCCCGATCACATGCTGCGCGTGGGCTGCTTCGTCACCTCCCTGGAGGGCATTGCCACGATGCGTGAGTCGATGGCGCAGGCCTTCCCCAAAGCGCAGATCGCAATCGTCCAGACCCAGCGCCTCGCCGAAAGGCAGGTGGCCGAATGCGAGGGCGCCGCCAGGCTCACCAAAGCGCCCGCGTCCCCCGTGGTGCTGCTCAGCCCGGAGATGCTGCCCGTCTCGAAAAACTACTCGCAAATCGCGCTGGTTTCCGCGCCCAAGCTGATCTTCGCCGGCGATCAGCTCGCCTTCCGCTATCAGGAAGCTGACGCGCGGCTCGCCTTCCAGCGCCTGGAGAAGACCATGCGGGCCGCCGGCGCCTCTCTGAAGAACACGGTGTTTCTGAACATCTACCCGCTCTCGCCGCAGTTGGCGGAGCTGGTGCGGAAAGTCCGCTTCGAATTTCTGGATCAGAATCGTCCGCCCGCCGCCACCATGCTGCCCTTTGAAGGCCTGCCCTCGATGGACGCCAGTTTCGGCCTGGAGGCCGTCGCGGTCGCTGGTCCCCACAGTTCATCCGTTCGGTAAAGTGAGGTCTCATTCCATGTCCAAGAAAACTGTCGTCACCTTCGGCGAGATCATGCTGCGGCTCGCGCCTCCCGGCTACGAGCGTTTGATGATGTCCCCCATGCTGGTCGCTACCTTCGGCGGCGGCGAAGCCAACGTAGCCGTCTCGGTCGCCAACTATGGCCTGCCCGCCCGCTACGTCACGGCGCTGCCCGATAATCCCGTCACCGACGCCTTCGTCTACCAGATGCGTGGCTTCGGCATCGACACCTCGTTCATCAAACGCGCCGCCGGCCGCTTCGGCATCTACTTCGTCGAGCCCGGCGCCAATCAGCGGCCCTCCAAGGTCGTCTACGATCGCGCCAACTCCTCCATCGCCCTCGCCAAGCCCGGTGATCTCGATTGGCAGACCATCTTTGCCGATGCCGGCTGGTTCCACGTCACCGGCATCACGCCCGCCCTCTCGCAATCGGCCGCCGATCTCTCCATCGAGGCCGCCAAAGCGGCCCAAGCCATGGGCGTGCCCGTTTCCTGCGATCTGAACTATCGCAAGAACCTCTGGAAGTACGGCAAGAGCGCGCAGGAAGTGATGTCCGAGCTCGTCCTGCACGTCGATTACGCCATCGCCAACGAGGAAGATTGCCAGAAGGCGCTGGGCGTCAAGATCGACGTCGACGTGCACTCCGGCAAGCTGGATTCGGCCCAGTACGAAAAACTCGCGGAGAAGGTCCTGGCCACTTATCCGAATCTGAAGGCCATCGCCATTACGCTCCGCGAGAGCTTCTCGGCCTCACACAACGGCTGGTCCGCCTGCATGCACAACCGCGAGAGGTTCATGATGAGCCGTCACTACGACATCACCCACATCGTGGACCGCGTGGGCGGCGGCGATAGCTTCGGCGGCGGCCTGATCTACGGCCTCATGTGCCTGCCGTCGCACGAAGAGGCGCTGGAGTTTGCCGTGGCCGCGTCGTGCCTGAAGCACTCCGTGCCGGGCGACTTCAACCGCTTCACCAAGTCTGAGGTGGAGTCGCTCCTGAAAGAAGGCGGCAGCGGCCGCGTCCAGCGCTAATCAACTTCACTCAATCCGAAGAGCCCCCTTGCCCGCCCGCCAGGCAAAGGGGGCTCTTCGAGTTACTGCTCCAACGGTTGAGCGCGGAATGAGGTGTACGCTCCGGATGGTGCAAAGCGCAAGCCGAGAATTGAAATCTCCCCTTTGATGACTGAGATTTCCATTGAGCCGGACTTGGCTTCCAGCGCCTTAAAGAGAATTGGCAATTCAAAAGCCTTGTGCCCCTGAATGGGCAGTTCAGGCAGTACCGTCTCCAGAATCCTCAATCCCTGCGCGTCGCGGAACGTCAGGTTGACTTGTGACGGATCTACCGCGCTCAGATTCGCCATAGCCACCGATGTCGTGAAGCCGGACGTGTTGTCGAACGGAAGGATGGACCGTTGCTGCGTCTTGATGTTTACCGGCACTGCGGCTTCCTGATCCGGCGAGTCCTTTAGCGAGCGCCGGAACACGGCAAATCCCGTTACATACTGGTCGCTCAGCACCTCCGCCCAGCCCGACAGTACGGTGGGACTCACGCCGGACGAACGCAGCGTCACCGAGTTGCCCGGCGGGATCGTGATGGCATCCGGATTCACGCCGCCTTCGAACGCGATGGTCCACGGCTCCGTGGCATTGTTCGCCGCATCCTTCCAGAACCGCAGACGGACCTGCGCCGGCGCCGCGTCATTGTTGACGAGCGTAATATTGGTGCGGAATTCACCGCCGTCAGCCACCTGCGGGATCGACTTCTTTCCGCCCGGCCGGCGGTTCAGAGACTGCACTTCAAAGCTCGTAAACGCGCCCGACGGAGAGAACCTCAGCCCGAGGACCGAGATATTCCCGCTCAGCACCCAGAAATCCGCCGTGCCGCTCAAACCGCTGAGATACGGGAACTCCCTGTTCAACTCGAACGCCGTGTGGCCGCGCGCCGGGATGTCCTTCAGCCGGTCAATGCGGATCAGTTTGCCAGCCGGATCACGGAACGCCACACGCACCCGGCCGACTTCATTCGAGCTGAGATTGGCGACGGCCATCGACGTGACGAAATTGTTCGTGTTGTCGAACGGCAGCAGGTTGCGCTGCATCAGGCCGTTGTTGATCGGCACCGCAGCCTCCTGAATGCGCCCATCGGGCTGCACCTGCCGGAAGACGGCCAGGCCACTCACGCGTTTGTCCGAAACCACCTCGGCCCAGCCGGAAGAGATCACGCTGGACGTGCCGGCCGTCTGCACAGTCCACGACGAGCCAACGGGGATTTGAATATTCTCCACCGCAGCGTTGCCCTCCATCGGCGGAGTCCACGGAGAGGTGGCGCGCGTGGCCGGATCAGACTGGTAGAACTTCAACGCCACCTGCACCGGCACCTGTTCGTTGTTCACCACCGTGATCGACGTTTTGAAGCCGCCGCCATCGGCCACCTGCGGGATGGCGTTCACCCGGTTGGGCTCCAGCGCCGTTTTCACTGGCGTGATCACCGCCGCCGAACCGTCGCGGGGCGTCACCCGGAAGCTGTCCTCGCGAGGCAGCGTCGGCGTGCTGGAGGTATCCATCGCCGCCTGGAAAAACATCGGCGTCACACCGCTTGATACCGACAGAGACAGAGGCGTGGAACCTGTGCTCTGGAATAGGTCAAAGAACATAGTCCGTCCATCGATCGCCAGCACCTGCACCATTTGCGGCGGCGGCTGCACGGTGCCAAATACGTAATAATTCAGTTGCGACGGAATCACCGTGAACCCGACGCCCTGATTGGCAACCGTCAGTTTCACCGGTATCGTCCCCGTCAGGCCCGCTACCGTAGTACTCGTCACCCGGATCTCACCCGTCACCACCATCCCCGGATCAAGTCCTGCGGCGCTGGCCCGCACCTGGATCACATCATTGGACACAAACGGAGTGGCATTGGTGAACGTCAGCCAGTTTGCCGGACCGCTCAGCGCCACAGCCGTGGCCGAAAGCGGACGGGTCGTGCCATCGGAGAGCGTGATGGTCACAGACTTGGCCTCGGTGGACTCCGGACTGATGGTAAACTCCAAGGCCGTCGGATTGAAGACTAGACTGAGACTATCTACCTGCACCGTCACGTCCAGCGATGTCGGCGCGCCTCCGGATCCGGCCGAGGGAGTGACCGTGATTTTGCCGGACCACGTGCCTCCCGAGAGTTGGGCCGGCTGGATCGTGATCAGGAAGTTTTGAATGTTCGTGGCGGGTATGGCGCCGATCGTTCCGCTCGCCGGGCTGACAGTCATCCACGGCTGGTCCGACGTCGCCACATAACTGAACGCCCCGCCAAAGTTCGTGAGCGTGGCGGGCGCCGTAATCGGCGCGGTTGATCCGGCGGGCAAGGAGATGGAGATCGCCGGACTCCAGAACAGCAGAGGCGCCTGGCCGAAAGAGAAAGGCAGGCAAAGAGCAAATGCAAGTACTGGTGCAAGCCGCATGATGGTGAACTCCCTATCCCAATTGGATCGGCGAAAACAGGTCAACCCGACAGAGCCATCATAAGTTCGACGGGTGGCTGGACGCAAAGGATACCGCCCATGCCATCATGGAGGAATGAAGCTGAACGTGATCCTTGCCCTGGGCGGCGCACTCTGCCTGGCAGCTTTCGCCCAGCAGCAGCCTCTCAAGCCGGGCACGCCGGCGCCCCATATCGCGCCCACGTCCGAGGACCGCGTGGATTGGTGGGCGGAATCCACCCTCGGGCCGACCAGTTGGCTGACCGGCGGGTTCAGTTCGGGCTGGAGTACTATCTGGAATAATCCCAAAGAGTGGAAACGGAGCCCAGAGGGCTTCGGCCGCAGGTTGGCCACCCGCACCGCCAACGTCTCCATATCCAATGCAATCGACGCCGGTTTCGGCGCCATCTGGGGCGAGGATCCCCGCTACCGCCGCAGAGGTTCTGGCAGCTTCGGCAGCCGTGCCGGCTACATCATCAAGATGACCTTCTGTACGCCCTACCGCGATGGACGCACCCGGTTCGCGTTCGCCCGGACGCTCGGCAACGCCGGCGGCAACACCATTCAGAACCTCTGGATGCCCGACAGTGCCAGGGGACCTGAATATATCGTCTACAACATGGGCGTCGGTTTCTCGGCCCGCGCCGGCTCGAACGCTTTCAAGGAATTCTGGCCCGACGTCCGAAAACTGGTCTTCAAGAAATAAACACTGGAGGCGCGGGAATGCCTGCCGCCCTCGCGTCTCCTATAATTGAAAGCAAGCAGCTATGTACTCACGCAGACAGATCATTCTGGGCGGCGCCGCAGCCGTGGCCGGCACAACCGGCGCGCTGGCGCAGAAACCGGCGGCCGGCGCGGCCAAGCCGGCTCTCCGGGCCGAAGACGCCTTCCGTTCCACGGTCAGCGAAGTCATCGTCCCCGTCACCGTCACGGATATGAACGGTAAGTTCGTCCGCGATTTGGACAAGGCCGATTTTGAGCTCCTGGACGAGGGCCGGCCTCAGCAGATCAGCTATTTCACCCGCGAGCGCAATCAGCCCGTCGTGATCGGCTTTCTCATCGATCTCTCCAATACCAATCGCCTGCACTGGGACAAGTTCAAGGAGGCCATCCAGGACCTCACTCTCGCCACCATGGAGCCGGAGGGCAAACCGGACAAGCGATTCTCGGGCTATATGATCGGCTACTCCACCGAAGCCGAGTTGATGGTGAATACCACGTCCGATCCGGAGAAGATCCTCGATCGCGTCCGCAAGATCAAACCCGGCGGCGGAGCGGCCCTGTATGACGCCGTTTATCAGGCCTGCACCAGCCGCACCCTGGTCAAGGGCGAACCCATTGAACCGCGCCGCGTCATCGTCGTCGTCGGCGACGGCCACGACAATTCCAGCAAGAAAAACCTGAACGAGGTCGTCGAGCTCGCCCAGCGCAATCTCGTCACCATCTACGGAGTCTCCACCGTAGCCTTCGGCTTCACCAATGAAGGCGATCCCAATCTCAAACGGCTGGCCGAGGCCACCGGCGGGCGCGTCGTCTATCCGCTCGAAAAGGTCTATTCCGACGTCAGCGGATACCTTTCCACGCCCTCGGACGAAGGCAACTTCGCACTGAAGGTCGGCACTGGCGGCTATGCCTCGGCCATCATGCGCGGCATCGTCAAGGCTATTTCCGATACCGCCGGCGAGATCACCACCCAGTACATCCTGCGCTATACCCCTGCCAACTCCGACGCCCCCAAGGCATTCCGGCGTATTGAAGTTCGCGTCGCCCTGCCCAACGTCAAAGTTCGCGCCCGCGAAGGTTATTACCCCTTCGCTCCTTAACCGATAAGCCACAATAGCCCCATGCACGGTTCCGCCCAAATTCGCACTCCCCTCACCACGCGAACGGCGGAGTACCGTGTTTTCGAGGCCTTGGGCGAAAATTGCGGCATTGTTCTCACAGACCCCGAAACGGGCGAGTGCGCTTTCCGCTTCCGCCGCGATTGGGAAGATTTCGCCGGCGACGAGGCCGAGGTCCTGCGGGCCATCGCCGATGACCTGCCCCGGAAACAGCGTGAAATGGGCACCGCCGCTTTCCTGCTGTGGCTGGACGAAACACTATCCAACACCATCCGCATCGTGCCGCCTTGCCCCACGATCTGCGGCGAGCTGGATCGCACCGCCAACACCCTCTACCGCCGCATGGTGCACTCCACGGTCCGGCGTTACGAGACTCACCTGCCATTGATCCCCATCGATCTCGCCGCTGGCGGGCGCGGGACAGAAAAAGCGACCGGAGCTACGCGCGCCACCAACGCAAAGGAGTGGATCGAGGCCGAGATCCCCGGCCGCCGCGGGCTCACCGAAGATTTCTTCATCGTGCGGATTCACGGCCACTCCATGGAGCCGCACATTCCGGACGGCTCGCTGTGCGTCTTCCGCTCCTACTGTGGCGGCTCCCGCAAGAACGGAATCTTCATCGTCCAGCGCATCGCCACCATGGACGACGGCGGCGAGTACACCATCAAGCGCTATGACAGCTCCAAGAAGACCGACGGCGACAGTTGGAGCCACCAGCAGATCCGCATGAAGCCCGGCAACCCGGAGTTTCAGGAGTGGAATCTGCGGGAAGAAGACCAGAACGTAACGATAGCCGAATTCGTCTGCGTGCTCGAAGACCCCGCCTGATCAGAATCCCGCCGGCGTTCGCGCGGCGTGGATCCCATCCGTCAACCGCCGGTGCCACGCCACGTCCCGCCACATCCCGCGGAACTGCGGCCCGCAGAAATTCGACGTCGCAATGGCCACCCACCGTCCCGCCGCCGCCGCCCGCTGCGTCCCCAACACGCACAGCTCCTGCAAATAGTCCCAAGGCAGCATCGGCGCGTCCTTGTAATCCACCAGGGACCAGCACTCGGTCGTGATCAGCGGCTTATTCGCAGCCTCAGACCACTTCGCCAGAAAGTCCACACCGTATTCGAGCCGCGCCTCCCAGTGCCTCGGGTTGGCGCGGTAGATCCGCTCCGCGTTCAGCGCCAGGTTGTCGTAGCCCTTCAGGTCATAGCGCTCGTAGTTGTAGCCCACCTGCTTGTAGAAATCCGAGAAATGCGTCATCCACAAATGCAGTTCCAGGAAGTCGAGCATCGAGACGTCCTGCTTCGCGTAGTTCTCATACTCGCTCGTGAAAGAGAATGTGTAGTCCAGTGCCGGGTACGCCCGCCGCAACATCTCAATCGGTTCCTTCATCCACTGCACGCCCGCCGGCGTGGCCCGCGATAGTCCCTTCGGCGTGAAGGGAGCCCACACATCCAACGGAAACTCGTTGCACAGGTCCACGTACAGAATGTGCGGCAGCAGGCCGTCGGCGGCAATCGAATCCAGCGTCGCCTTCCACGCCGCGCCCAGCGCACCCGGCGTCGTCAGCTTCATCCGCGTGTTATCCAGATCCTGACGAAACCATGTCGACAGCCCCACGCAGATCCCGTGCGCCGCGCACCGCCGGATAAACTCGTTCAAGTTCGGCTGCACCTGCACGCGGCATCGCGACGCAGCCCCCCAGTCCTGAAACCACCAGTGCGGCAGCAGTTCCCAGGTCCTCGTCGCCCCCGCCTGCACCAGATGCGGATAGGCGTCGATCCGCACAGCGTCGTAGCCGCGCTCCTTCAATTCCTTCAGCGCCACATCCCAGTCCTCGTAGCCCGCGCCAGGCCAGCGCCGCTCCAGCCACGAGAAATCCCACATCGTGATCGCCAGCGGATGCTGCTTTATATGGCTGTGCAGGCTGCTTTGTGGCGGGTTGGGCGCGGCGGCCGCAACCGACGAGGCGAGAAACTGGCGGCGATCGAGTATCACACGGCCGACTGTATCACGATCTTCAGATCCGATTCTGCCTCTCCGTGGACGCGCACGGCCCGCAAATCCGCCACCGTCTCACCAACCGTTACCACCGCCATCCCGGCCGCCCGGCCCGCCGCCACACCCGCAGGCGCATCCTCGAAAACAACGCACCGTTCCGCCGCGAAGCCCAGCCGCTCCGCCCCCAGCAGATAACACGCCGGATCCGGCTTGCCCGCCGTCACCTCTTCAGATGTCACCATGCGCTCCGGCACCGGCAGCCCCGCCGCGCGCAATCGCGCCTCGGCCAGCGGCCGCGGGCACGACGTCACAATCGTCCAGCGCTCCGCCGGGATCGACGCCAGCAGCGCCGCCGCGCCCGCCACCTCCCGCGTGCCCTCCGTCTCCTCCGTCTCCGCTCGATTGTGCCGCGCCGCCTCGGCCGCGGCATCCAGATGCGGCGCCAGCATGCGGATCGTCTCCTCCGTGCGCCGGCCATGAGAGATCGCAAGGATGTCGTTCAGCTCCAGCCCGTTCCGCTCAGCGAAGAGCCTCCAGTGATGGATCACGGAAACAGTGGAATCCACCAGCGTGCCGTCGAGGTCAAACAGAATAGCGGAGGCGTGGAAAGTCATGCTGCGGCGCTCAAGAATCCGTCTTCTCAATTAACCTCTCCACGTTCATCATGTACAGCGCCGGCTTGCCTTCCCGATCACTCTGAAACACGATCTTCTGGCTATTGGGCGTAAAGGCCGGCGCCACCACATGGGGATCTGTGGCCTTGTGCTCGCACAGCGTAAACTCGCGCCGCGTCGCCCGCAGCAGCACCAGCACGGTCGGCGATGCCTTGCTGCGGCTCGCTCCCAGAAACACCGTCGCGTTGGCGTTCCGGCAAAAGGCGGCAAATTGGCTGGTCCGTGCCAGCAACGAATCGGCTCTCGAATCCAGCTCCTGCTCGCGAATCGCGTTCAACTGCGCCGCATCCGCCGGAGCCAGCAGGTAGTAAACAGACTGGCCATCGGGCGACCACAGCGCCTGCAACACACGCCCCGCCGGCGTCTCCACCCGCCGCTGCCCCGCGCCGTCAAAACCGCCCACCCACAACTCCCCCGCCTCACTCAGCCACAGCAACATGGCCCGCCGCGGGTTTGGCGTCGCCTCCAGCATCCCTCCCGCCCGCTGCATCACCGTCTCGGGCATGGACTTTGGCAACCGCACACGGCGCAGCTCGCTGACCTTCTCCCGCGTTTCACAGAAGAACAACGACGTCCCATCCTCTGTCGGCGCCAGTCGCCCCTGGCGCGTCCACCCACCGCGCACCCGGCACAGATCCTGGCTTCGCAATGGATTGAGCGTCACCGATTGGATCACCGGACCCGCCGCGAGAAACACCGCTCTGTCATCGGCCGAGAATGTCAGCGATTCCGCGTCCAATCCCTCCACCATCGAGAGCGCGCGGCTCTGTCCCTTGCCCAGATCCATCACGTACGCCTGCCAGGATCCGGTGCGGTCAGAGGCGTACAGCAGGCTGCGGCTGCGCCGGTCGAACCTGCGCCCCGGCGCGGCGGCCATCACGCTGGAATGCTCCACTCCAGTCAGCCGCAACACCTCGAACTCCGTCGCGGAGTCGGCATAGCGCCCCCACTCGGAAGGTAGCGGCGCCGGACCGCCCTGCGCCAATAGCGGCTGAGCCAGCGTTGCCAGCAGCGAGCGCCTCGACAGGCTCATGCCAATAATTGTAGCAACGCCGCCCGGCCCTACTTCTTCGCCGGCGCTGCGTTGTGGCCGTGCCCGTCCGGCGCCGTCGCGTAGTGCTCTTTCAGCAGATCCACGCCAAAGTCGTTGTCGTAGTCTCTCCACACGCTATGGACGTGGTTGGCGCCATTCTGGGTGTTGTCAAATTCAATCAGAAACGTCGGCGATTGCACCCGGTAATAGTGCGGCCCGCCGCGCTCCACCACCCCCGCCCACGCGAAGTGAAAATTGTTGCCCGCCGCCTTGATCCGCGCCCGCCGCTGCTCCGCCATCTCGCCCGGCAGATTGTCCACATACTCCGCCATCAGCACGTCCAACAGCTTGCGCTGCGCCGCCGTCATCTTCGCCGCCGCCAGCCCGCTCGGCTGCCCTTCCAGCGCCGCCTTGCGCGTCCGCTCCGTCAGGATATCGGCGTACGCCTTGTCGGCCACCAGCGCCACCTTGCGCTGCTCTGGTGTGAGCGCCATCATCAGTGCGCGGCCTTTGTCCTCCTCCGCCCCCAGCACGCGTAGCCCCGTCCGCGGACCCTCCCGCACCTCCGCCGGATTCGAGCCCAGAAACGTCGGATTGCCCACCGCCTGGCCCTTCACCACCGTGAAATGCAAGCTCACGTGATGCCCCTCCACCCGGTAGCCCCATGTCCCCGTCTCGCTCGGCTCCCCAAAGATGCTGAAGTGATACTTCTCCGGATTCCGCCGGCCCTTCTGGTCCTTCTCCATGATCCGAAGGACATCTTCCAGGCTCATGATGGTGGTGGTTTTGATGAATCCCTGCTGGCTCAGCCCGGCGCTCAGCAACGCCGCCGCCAGGTGCTTCTGGTACGGCGTCATTTCGGCCAGGATCAGCCCCATGCGGGGCCGCTGAAATCGCCCGGGAATGTCATCGGAGGGAATGTAGTGCCAGAAAAAGCGCTCATCGCCGTCAAACGGCAACAGTGCCTTTTCGCGCTGCTCCGCCGTTAGCGAAGCAACAAAGTTCTTTGCCGTCGCCACCATGCGCGGCATCACGTGGTCATGTCCGTCGTGAGCGTTCAGCACACAGGCGAATAGCAGTAGAGAAAGTCCAGCCCAGAGACGCATGGGCTAAATTGTACTAGAATCCGAACTCGCGCGTCGTGGTTGTTCCCGCCGTCATCACCGACTTCGACAGATACGAGTATGGATTCACCGGCCCGCCGCCCCGCCGCACTTCGTAGTGCAGGTGCGGAGACGTCACCCGGCCCGTCGCCCCGGCGCCCGCAATCACCTGCCCCATGCGCACTTCCTGGCCCGGTATCACGTCCATGCGCGATAGATGCGCATAGTAGGTTTGCAGTCCGTTGCCGTGGTCCACCACAATCAGCTTGCCGTACGCTCCGCCCCATTCGGCGGAAACCACTACGCCATCGGCCGTCACACGCACCGCTGCGCCCACCGCAGCCGATATATCCACGCCAGCGTGAAACGCCTGATGACCGTAGAACGGATCCTGCCGTTGCCCAAAATGGCTCAGCAGACGTCCCATCAGCGGCCACACACTCGGCATATTGTTGGTCAGGTAACGGCGGGAAGTGTAACGGGAAGTCGTACTCAGCGATGCCGTCTTCAGACGGTTGTACTGCTCCAAAGTCTCACTCAGGCTCGGCAGCAGGCTGGTTTCCGTCACATCATTCAGCGTTCTGTTGCTCTTCGCGCCCGGTTCGTTGATCCCGTAGGCCACTGCCACCTCGGTCGCAAATACCTGCAATTGCGCCATCTGCTCGTTGGTCTGGTTTGCCTCTGTCAGTAGCTTTTGATAACGCGCCCGCAGGAAATCGGTCTCTTCCCGCAGCGTGTTGTAGTTGGCAACCTTCCAGGCCATCCGCAGGTAGCTCGAGACCATCCCGAACAGCGTGAAGCCACCGAGCAACGCCAGGGCGAGCACGGCGAACACAACTTTCTGATCGACATGAAACCGGCGCAGACGCCCGTGCAGCGAATGAGCCAGAACCACAATAAAATAAGGCTGATTCATCGACGGCTCTCAACGAACAACAGACATGCTCATCCGATGCAAATAAGCCTTGCGGCAAGCCGGTCGTGGGACCGTGAAGTATTCACCATATCAATCCACCCATAAGCTGTCAACCCGGGGAACTACTGGGACCCCGCCAGACGGAGCGCCGTTTCCACCCCCCCGGCACGCTGCAACCCGGGCGCGAAAACGTTCTTTTGCACGGCGGTATCCCCGCCCTCAAATTCTTGCGGCACACTCGCAAAACGCACCGGAGCCCCACTCGCAGCCGCCCCAAACAGCGCCCACCAGCGCGCCTGCCCGCCCGCCACCACCTCCACCGGAGCTTTATCTTTTGTCTGTAAGTAGCCAATGGCAGAGACAATATCCTGCACCCTGGCCGCGTCGTCGCTGTAGTTGAACGTCAGAAACTGCTTGTGGCTCCGGTTGCGCGGCGCCCTCGCGCTTCCAGTCTGAAACACGTCGATCAGTAGCGCCGCCCGCCCCGCCGGCACCAGCTTCGCCGCCGCTTCCATCCCATCGGCATGAACCGCCAAAACAGCCGGCCCGCGGCCCTCCATCATTCGGTGCGGCACGGTACCGGTAAAGTCGCCCGCCGCCACTGGAATCCCGAATACGAGCCGCAGCCGTTCGCGCAGCTCGGCCACTGTCGCCTTCTGGCTCAGCGCACGCGATTCCGTCTTCCACTCCGCGAACAACTGCTCAAACGTCCGCGCATGGGCCGGCATCGGAGTCCTCTGCCAAACCATCATGTCCTGAATCTTCTCGATCTCCGTCGCCCTCTCCTTCCACGGCGCCGTCTCCGGCGTCAGGTGCTTGCGCAAAAATTCATACACCGCCTCGCGGCTCTCCTTGTGGTAGTTGTGCGGCGAATCAAACTGCACCGCCTCCACCATCGCGGCCTTGTCGTAAAGCTCGTACACTTTCCGGATCGCCGGATACTCCACTCGCGGGACATTGCGCGTCCAGTCGCCCGTCGCCGCTACCAGTAACATCGGCTTGGGCGCCATCATCGCCGCCGTCTCCACATTGTTGGTACCGATCCTCAGCCCCGGTGCGTTCTCACACACGCAGCCCCCCTGCATGATCCCCGACACCATATTCACCGGCGCCGAAAGTGCCAGCCGGTCGTCCACCGCCGCCAGCAAAAACACCTGTGTCCCGCCACCGGAGGCCCCGGTCGCCGCAATCCGCGCCGGATCCACGTCCGGCAGCGACGCTAGATAATCCAGCACCCGGATCGAATTCCACAGTTGCAGCCCCAGCGGTGTAAAGCCCCACAACTGATACTCCGGAGTCGAGAAATCGTGAGGGGTCTGCGCCGTGTCGTTGTACCCCACCATGTCGTACATGTAGACCACCATCCCGTGCCGCGCCAGATTGGCGGCCAGCGTCTGTGCCGAATAGAGAGGTTGATGCTCCAGGCGCCCGTAGTTCCAGTGGCCGTGCGGATGGATGATCGCCGGATGCCGCCCCGCCTTGCCCTTCGGCCGGTACAGGTTGCCGCCCAGCCAGTATCCCGGTCGCGTCTCCAGCGCCACACGCTCAATCGTGTACTCGGCCGTTTCAATCCGCCCCGTCACCACGGGCTTCAACGGCGTCTTCGCCGGCATCGGCAGCAAGCCCGCGGCGTTCAGGATCTGCGTGCGCAATACAGCCTTGCGCGCCTCCCACTGCTGCCGCGATGACGGCACAGCCAGCGTCACCGGCGTATCCGTATTGGGCGTCTTCGTGTTCCGGATGTCTTCCGCAAACAACAGCGGTCCAAACATGCAAAAGATAAGCGCAGCGCGCATGGATCCGACACCTCCTGAACAGCCTCTGATGTTATCGCACTCCAGCATCTCTAATTGTTTCTTGACTTTCCCGTCTGTTGGCCTCAGATTGGAGTGCAACCCAAAAACATGCCAGCCCAACCAGACCCCAGTGCCCCGGCACGGCTGCCGGACATTCTCGCCGAGGAATACACCAGCCTGGGCCTCCCGATCGCTCCACCATTGCCTGGTTCGGAGAACTACCAACTCTCCGCCCTCTACAGCCAGATCCACGCCGCGCCCGATGGCCTCACCGCCCTTTGCATCTCCGGGGGCGGCATCCGCAGCGCAACCTTCGCCTGGGGCGCCATCACGGCCCTCGCCGAAAGAAATCTCCTGCCCGGATTCCACTACCTCTCCACTGTCTCCGGTGGCGGCTACATCGGAAGCTGGCTCAGCGCCTGGATCCACCGCGCCCCTGGCGGAATCCAGCAGGTCGCCAATCACCTCTCCGGCACTGCCGCTGGCCCAACGCCTGAGACCAGCGAAGCCGACCCTATCCAGCACCTCCGCGAATACAACAACTACCTCACGCCGCGCTTTGGCATCGGCTCGCCCGACACCTGGACGATGATCGCCATCATCCTCCGCAACCTGGTCCTCAACTGGACCGTCATGCTGCCCCTGCTCCTGCTCGTCGTCCTCGCCCCCCGCGTCCTCGTGTCCCTCCTCCAGCTCAACCCGCCATTCACGCCCGATCCCACCTCCAACTTCGGCTACGTACAGGTCGCCCTGCTCGTCATCGCCGGTATCGCCTTCTCCTGGGCCACGTATTTTACCGTCAGCTACCTCCCCAGCCTGGGCCGCACTCCCAATACCAGCCGCCAGTTCATCAATAACTGTCTGCTCCCGATGGTGCTCTGCAGCATCACCTCGCTGCTCGCCTTTTGGTGGGTTTGGGACGACCTCGATCGAGTCCCCACCGCGCTCGAGCTCACCGGTTCCGGCCTGCTCCTCTCCGCCGTCAGCATGATCGGGCTGATGCTCGCCACGCCCTTTAAATCCCTGCGCGGCATGCGCTCCACCAGCGTCTTCGATCTCGGCCTGGCCATCCTCATCTGGGGGATGTCGTCCGGCGCTGCCGCCTATGCCTTGACCCACTGGCTGTTCAACCTGGTCGTCCCCACCAATGAGATTTTGGATATCACTTCCGACGCCTGCTTCTACGCCGCCTTCGGGCCGCCACTCCTTATCTGCGGCCTCCTCCTCGGGGTTGTCGTGCTCGTCGGCTGCACCAGCCGTACTCTCCACGAGGCCGATCGCGAATGGCTGGGCCGCTCCGCCGCATACGCCCTCGCCTTCAGCGTGGGTTGGGTGGCCATCTGTGCCCTGGTGCTGGTTCTGCCCCACTACCTCATCAAGCTGGATGCCATGGCCCACACCATCCTCGCCTCCGCCGGCGGCATCAGTGGCCTGGTCACCGCCCTGGCAGGCAACAGCGGCAAAACCGCCGCCACCGAAGCAAGCCCGGAGCAGACCTCCACTTCAGACAAGGCCGTCGCACTCGTCTACAAACTGGCCCTGCCCGTCTTCCTCCTCTGCCTCTTCCTCGGCCTGACCCTCCTCACGAACCTGCTGCTCACCTCCACCGGCCTCGCCAAAGGCGCCTGGTACCAGCACCATCTCATCGTCGTGGAACTGCCAGCCACAACGGCGCTCGCCCTCACCGCCTTGATGCTCCTCCTCAGTTGGTTCTTGGGCCGCTTTGTCAACGTCAATAAGTTCTCGCTGCACGCCATGTACGAAAACCGCCTCTCCCGCGCCTACCTCGGGGCTTCGAAATGCGAAGCCAAACCACACCCCTTCACCGGATTCTGCGATAACGATGACCTGCCCATCAGCGATCTCCGCGGCCAGCGCCCCCTCCACGTCGTCAACATGGCGCTCAACCTCGTCTCCAGCAAACGGCTCGCCTGGCAGCAGCGCAAGGCCAGCAGCTTCACCGTCTCTCCCTACCGCGCCGGCAACCTCAGCCTCGGCTACCGCGATTCGGCCCAATACGGTGGCGGCATCACGCTCGGCAATGCCATGACCATCTCCGGAGCCGCGGCCAGCCCCAACATGGGCTACAACTCCTCCCCGCTCGTCAGCTTCACCATGATGCTCTTCAACGCCCGCCTCGGCTCCTGGCTCGGCAATCCCGGTGACGCCGGCAAGCATTCCTGGAAAGACGAGGGGCCCCGTTCCGCCGTCTCCTCCATCGTTCGCGAGGCCCTCGGCAAAACCGACGATGCCGGCCCTTACGTTTACCTCTCCGACGGCGGCCACTTTGAAAACCTCGCCCTCTACGAGATGATCCTGCGCCGCTGCCGCACCATCGTTGTCTTCGATGCCGGCTGCGATCCCAAGTTCAACTACGAAGACCTCGGAAACGCCATTCGCAAAATTCGCATCGATCTCAATGTCCGCATTGAATTCGACCCCCGCCAGCTAGACCCTCTCCAGAAAAAACAGCGCTCCTTCGCCGTCGCCCGCATCATCTACGCCGACGCCGATCCCCACGCGCCCGAGGGCCGCCTCCTCTACATCAAGCCCATGCTCCACGGCTCGGAACCGCCCGACGTGCTCAGCTACCGCGCCGCCCACCCCGCCTTCCCACACGAACCCACCGCCGACCAGTGGTTCACCGAGGCGCAGACCGAGAGCTACCGCAAGCTCGGCAGTTTCATCGTCGAGGATCTCTGCAACACTTTTGACCAGGCCGGTGGCGTCGCCGGTCTCGTCCGCCATGCCGAATCCCTCTAAACCGCTCGTCAAACAACTACGCGCCCTTTATCCTGTTGACCGCGCATGGCTTAACGGTTTAGAATTTCACTACTCGTTCTGGACTGCACCATCATGAATAGCTTTGGCCGTCTCACCTTCGCGTCCGTAGTGTTTCCACGCGTGGTGCGTCGTGCGTGCCCCGTGGAGCGTCGCCTATGACAGGCCAGATGGTAGGCCCGTACGAGGTTGTAGAGAAGCTCGGCGAGGGCGGCATGGGCGTCGTCTACAAGGCACGCGACACCCGCCTCAAGCGCATGGTCGCCCTCAAGTTCCTCTCCGCCGGAAACTCAGATTCCAGCGGCCGCCGTCGTTTTCTCCGCGAGGCCCAGGCCGCCTCTTCGCTCAACCACCCCAACATCGTCTCCATCTTCGATCTCGGCGAGGAGTCAGACTCCGTCTTCCTCGTCATGGAGTACATCGAGGGCAAGTCCCTCGCCCGCCTCATCCCGAAAACCGGCCTGCCTCTCGATACCGCGCTCGCCTACGCCCGCCAGATCGCCGACGCTCTGCGAGTCGCCCACCAGGCCGGCATCGTCCACCGCGATCTCAAGCCCGGCAACGTCATGCAGGGCGCCGACGGCCGCCTCAAAATCCTCGATTTCGGCCTAGCCAAGGTGGAAATCGTGCACGACGACGATGACGCCACCGCCACCATCGGCATGACCGTCAAGGGCGGCTTCCTCGGCACCGTGGCCTATACGGCGCCCGAGCAGGCGCTCGGCAAAACCGTCGATCGCCGCGCCGATATCTTCTCCTTCGGCATCCTGCTCCACGAGATGCTCACAGGCGCCAGACCGTTCCAGGGCATCTCTCCCTTCGCCGTGATGCACTCCATCACCTTCGGCGAGCCCACTCTCCTGCGCAGCGTCAACCCCAAACTCCCCGCCAGCCTGGAATCGCTCATCCTCCGCGCGCTCGAAAAAGACCCCGCCAAGCGCTTTCAATCCATGGATGATGTGCTGGCCGGCCTCACCGCCGAAAGCGCCGCCGCCGGCCATCCGCCCACCGCTGCCCCGCCCCCGTCGTCCCCCTCCTTCGCCCCGCTCTCCGCCGTTTCATCGCTCTCCCGCTATCCCTCCGGCCCCCCCAGCAGCGATTCCGAAAGCGTCCCCCTCGCCGTTCTGCCCTTTCTGAGCCTGTCGGCCGATCCGGAAGACTCCTACCTCGCTATCGGCATCGCCTCGGAGATCATTCGCGCCCTGGCCGGTGTGCCCCGCGTCCGCGTCGCCTCCCAGGTGGCCTCTTTCCGCTTCCAGGGCGGCTCACCGGATCTCCCCGCCGTCGCCGCCGCGCTGCGCGTCCGCTACGTCGTCACCGGCAGCCTGCGCCGCGCTGCCAACCGCATCCGCGTCATCGCCGAACTCGCCGACGCCGTCGAGGGCACCATGCTCTGGTCCTATACCTACGACCGCGGCATTGAGGACATTTTCGCCGTCCAGGAAGACATCGCCCACGCCGTTGCCGGCGCCACCGGTGGCCAGTTGATCCGCGAGCACGCCTCCCGCGCCAGCTTCGCCGCGCCCGAAAACCTCGACGCCTGGGGCCTCGTCCACAAGGCCTATCACTTCATCAACCAGTCCTACAATCTCCAAGGCATCAATGAGGCCATCACCCTCCTCCGCCGCGCCATCGAAATTGCCCCAAACTACTCCGCCGCCCACGCCTTCCTCGGCCTCTACCTCATCCAGCGCATCATCAACAGCGCCTCAGAAAATCCCATCCAGGACCGCGCCGACGCCCTCGCCGCCGCCGAGCGCGCCATGCAACTTACACCCGCTGAACCCGAGGTGCTCGAAAACTCCGGCCTCGTCCTCCTCCACTGCTCCCGCTACGACAAATCCGTCCAGGTCCTGCGCCGCGCCGTCAAGATCGCTCCCTTCAACCTCGTCGCCTGGGGCTACCTCGGCCTCGCCCTCGGTTGGGGCGGCGAAGACGCCGAAATCGAGGAGGGGGAGCGTATCCTCGCTCGCGTCATCGATGGCACCCCCGATCATCCCTCCATGCCCTACTGGCTCTATTTCCGGTCCGGCGCCCTCGTCCGCCTCGGCCGGCTCGAAGACGCGCTGGAGGCCACCCACCGCTCCATCGAACTCCAACCCCGCTTTACTCTCGTCCTCGTCGCCATGGCCAATGTGCTCGGCCACCTCGGCCGCAATGCGGAGGCCATGGAAGTCATCGGGCAGGTTCTCGCGCTGAACCCGCAAACGAATCAGGATGCATACCTGACCGAACTCACGCATATCACCCGCTCCCGCGAGCGCGCCGAGCCGCACTTCGCCGGTCTCATCAAAGCGGGGATCTTTCATCCATGAGAGGTTTATGGCCCATCCAACTCCCACCCATCCGAGTTTCCGCACCTCGGCCTTCCGTGAAGTCGCATCCGGCCTGAACTATCCCGAGGGCCCGCTCTACCGCCCGGACGGCTCCGTGCTTGTCGCTGAGGTGGGCGGCGGCACTGTCACCCGCGTCCGCCCCGACGGCGCCAAGGAGCTCTACGCGACCCTCGGCGGAGGCCCCAACGGCTTGGCCACCGGCCCCGACGGAGCCGTTTACGTCTGCAACGACGGCGGCTTCTCTTTCCTCGATCTCCCCGGCCTCAAGGTAGCCCTCGGCCAACCCGAAAACTACGTCGGCGGCAGCATCCAGCGCATCGCCCCCGATGGCTCTGTCACCACCCTCTATACCCACTTCGACGCCAAACACCCCGTCACCGGCGCCACCCTTTCACTGCCGCTCCGCAGCCCTGACGATCTCGTCTTCGATAGCCATGGCGGCTTCTATTTCACCGATTGGGGCAAGGACCGCTGGCGCGATCGCGACATCACCGGCGTCTACTACGCCCAGCCCGACGGCTCCTCCCTTCAGGAAATCATCTTCCCCCTCCAGTCGCCCAACGGTATCGCCCTCTCGCCGTGTGAGGAACGCCTCTACGTCGCCGAATCCTGGACCCGCAAAATCCTCTATTGGGAGCTCGACGGCCCCGGCAAGGTCCGCCCCAATCCCCCGAAACTCGACAACTCCCACCTCCTCAGCGCCGCCATGCCCTATCAGGCGGGACTCGATTCCATGAGCGTCGACGAAGCCGGCAACGTCTACGTCGCCGCCCTTTTGCCCAACGGCGCCGACCCCACCGCCCGCGGCGGCATCGTCGTCATCTCGCCAGAAGGCGACGTCCTGGAATGGATCTCCATCGACATCGGCACGGCCGATCCCCTGCCCTCCAACATCACCTTTGGAGGCCCGGATCGCCGCACCGCCTACATCACTCTCGGCGGCACCGGCCGTCTCATCTCCTGCCAGATGCGAATCCCGGGCAAGAAGCCCGCCTTCGAGTAAACCATGCGACTTCCAGACATATTCCACGGCCTCTTCCACCGCATCGGCGGCTTCGTCACCGCCATCCTCCACACCCTCTGGCAACTCGTCCGCCGCCTTGCCGCCCACATCTACCACACACTCCTCACCGCCGAGCAATGGACCGTCAAAGCAGTGCTCAAACGCGTCCTTATCGTCGGTCTCATCCTCTGGGCACTGAGCTTCGCGCTCGTCGCCTTCGCCCTCTACTACCCGAGTTCACAGATCCCCGAACACGCCCCAGTCAACCGCACCGTTTACCTGAATCAGGGCTGGGGCGATTCCATGGCCTCCGATTACCGCCAGACTTACTACTACACCCCCCAGGGCACCACCCTCTACAACCTCCGCTACTCATGGTTCGCCGCCCTCGAGCTCCCCTTCAGTCGCCAGAAATTCGCCGGCCCCAACCACATGCGCGCCCTCGGCTTCATCGTCGATGACGCCACCACGCCACAGAACCCCCAGCACATGCCCGTCGGCTTCACCAAACACTACGACAGGGCCATCCGCGAAGACGTCCTCGATATCACCTGCGCCGCCTGCCATACCGGC
Organism: Paludibaculum sp.; assembly: GCA_036504135.1. Taxonomy (GTDB): domain Bacteria; phylum Acidobacteriota; class Terriglobia; order Bryobacterales; family Bryobacteraceae; genus Paludibaculum. The sequence continues at coordinate 84,684 of DASXVP010000008.1, read as the reverse complement.
GAGCTCCACGTCGCCACCTCCACCGGCGAACGCGTCGCCATCCGCATCGACGGCGGCCAGGCCATGCACGCCTTCACTGCCATGTCCATCGGCCACTTCGGGCCGGAACTCGTCACCTCGCTGCTCAACACCATCATCAACCCCTTCGCCTTCGAGCGCTTCGCCCGCAACGTCCTCGGCCAGGGCTATACCTCCGCTGGCAGGAGCGCTCTGCGCTGGGAGCTCATCTCCGTGTTCCGCTCCTTCGTGAGACAAGCCATCACCGACAAGAGCAATCACCTCTACCCCGTCGAAGAAGGCTTCGGCCGCACCGACGCCGTCGGCCGCATCTCCAACAAGGTCTTTGCCGAGGAAATGGACGAGGCCAACTACCGCGTCGCCAACGCCCCCGTGAGCTACCCCGCCGTCTGGGACATCTGGAAATTCGATTGGGTCCAGTACACCGGCTCCGTCGCCCAGCCCATGGCCCGCAACATGGGCGAGTCTCTCGGCGTCGGCGCCACCCTCCACACCATGGATCTCTACGGGCGCCCCATCCCGCCCTCCGAACGTCTCACCGGCGCCACCCTCATCGACAACCTCAAGACCATCGAGGAAAAGGCGATCCGCACTCTCACTCCGCCCAAGTGGCCCGAGGACATCCTCGGCTCCATCGATCGCAAAAAGGCCGAATCCGGCCGCGCCCTCTACCTCCAGCACTGCGCCGGCTGCCATCAGCCCTGTCTCAAAAGTGAGTACGATCGTGCCGTTTATGTGCCTTTACGCGCCAAAAATGACGAGTTTTGGCAGCTAAAACTGCTTCCCGTGCAGGACATCGGCACAGACCCCCAGGCCGCCCTCAACTTCAACAACATCCGCATCGATCTCTCCAAAACCGGAGTCACCGATGGCGATGCCCGCGCGCTCGTCGGCCAGCTCCTCGACACCCAGCAACAGCGCCGCGAAGCCTACGCCAAGCGCGCCAATCTGCCCGCCCCGCCCGATGGCAAGGCCGCCAAAGCCGCCGCTCTCGATTCGCTCAACCTGCGCTCGCTCACCATCGGCGGCGGCCTGAACATCCTCGGCCTGCTCCTCCGCAACCGCACCTACGCCGATATGCGCCTCACGCTCGAACAGGCCATGCAGTACGACGGCGATGGCGCGCTCGATCTGCCGCAGGTCCTCCTCGTCTACAAGGCCCGCCCCCTAGGCGGTGTCTGGGCCACCGCACCCTATCTCCACAACGGCTCAGTCCCCAATCTCTACGAGCTGCTCTCCCCTGCCGACAAGCGCTCCAAAAAATTCTTCGTCGGCCGCTTTGAATTCGATCCCGTGCTCGTCGGCATCCTCCCGCAGCCCCTCGGCAAAGGCGGCTTCTGGCTCGATACCTCCATCCGCGGCAACTGGAACATCGGCCACGAATTCCGCGCCGGCTACAAAAAGTGGGAGCCCTGCGAGCCGCCCTCCAACGGCGTCATCGGACCCGAACTGAGCGATTCTGATCGCTGGGCGCTCATCGAATACCTCAAGATCCACGAGGACACCAATCTGCCCGCCTGCTCCACCAAACCGCCGGCCTACGCCTGCACGGCGAAAGCGCCCGCTGGAGGCCGCCCATGACCAAGAAACAAATCGCGATCGCCGCCCTCATCGCCATCCCCCTCGTGGTCGGGCTCTACCGAACCTACGCGCCCCCGCCCATTGGCCCCATGGGCGTCCACGTGCCACCCGACGAAGATGTCTACGTCTCGCAGATCGCCAACTCCGCCATCCGCACCGTGAACGTCAGCCGTGAAGAGGCCATCCAGGCCAAGGGACCAACCTACTACCGCCGCGACGCCCACACCAAAACCATCGGCTGCGTCGCCGCCAACTTCCGCGTCAACGAGCTCCAGCCCGATCAACAGATCGGCCTCTTCGCCACGCCCAAAAAGGAATACCCCGCCTGGATCCGCTTCTCCACCGGCAGCTCCTTCCTCCAGCCCGATTGGAAGCCCGACGCCCACGGCATGGCCGTGAAGGTCCTCGGTGTCGAGGGCCGCAAGCTCCTCGACGGTGAGGAAAACGAGCACACGCACGACTTCCTCATGATCGATAACCCCGTCTTCTGCATCCGCGACGTCCCCAACTACGCCGAGCTCACCCGCTATCAGAGCGCCGGCAGCCAGCCGAAAAACGTCTTCGCCTACTTCTTCGACGGCTACGCGAAAAACCCGCTCCGCTGGCGCCTGCGCGAACTCCGCCTCGGTATCGACATCCTCAAAATGCCGCCCTCCTCCGTCCTCGATCCGCAGTACCACAGCATGACCGCCTACCGCTACGGCCCCCAGCGCTTCGCCAAATACTCTCTGAAACGCGTCCCCTGCGGCGGCAGCGCCAACGAGCTCCCCGGCTCCAGCCGCCTCAACTTCGCCAGCGACCGCCTCTCCACCACCCTGCGCCAACAGGTCAAGGACGGCGGCCCCTACTGCTTCGATTTCCTCGTCCAGTTCCAGGACCCCACCAAGAACATGCCCGTCGAGGATACCACCGTGCTCTGGTCCGAGAAGGACTCCCCCTTCGTCCCCGTCGCGCGCCTCACCATTCCCCACCAGGACATCGCCGCCAAACAGCCCGCCGGCTTCTGCGAAAATCTCTCCTTCACACCCTGGCACGCCCTGCCTCAACACGAACCCGTCGGCGGCCTCAACCGCATCCGCAAAGCCGTCTACGTCAACGTCGCGCGCTACCGCCGCTGCATGAATGGAGTCGCGCTCGGTGAACCGGCGCCCGATGGCAGCCCCGTCATGCCAACCGGCGCGTGTACGCCCACACTGCCAATCCCGGAAAGCAGCATCGCCTCTGTAAAGGCATTACACTAGAAGGCTCCGTGCCACCTCTGAAAATCAATCTCAGCGACGGCTCTTCCCGCTTGGTTGCGCTCCGGGATGCACTCGTTTCGTTCGGCAGGGCCGCCGAAAACGATTACCCGTTCCTCACCGATACCGCCCTCTCCCGCCGCCACCTCACCATCGCCCCTGAAAACGGCCAGTGGTTCGTCGAAGACCTCAAGAGCAAAAACGGCACCCGCCTCAACGGCGCGCCGCTGCAAGGCCGCCAACTCCTCAGCCCCGGCGATCGCATCGAGGCCGGCAGCCTCGTGCTCATCTTTCATCCCAACCCGGAGACCAGCGGCAAGGCCCGCGTCGTCTTCCCCGATATGCCCAGCACGGTCGCCGATTCGCCCCGCATCGCCCGCACCCTCAACGATGTCGTTAGCCAGGGCGAGGCCCTGCCCGTCGCCATCTCCCGCGACCCCATCCGCTCCGCAGCCCTCATCAGCGCCCTCCTCGAAGCCGGACGCGAGCTCGCCGGACGCCGTACCCTCCCCGAGCTCTTCCAGCTCGTCCTCGACCTCACTCTGAAATCCGTCGCCGCCCGCCGCGGCGTCGTCCTCACCCTCGAAAACGGCGAGCTCGTCCCCGGCGCCGCTCTCGGCGACGAGTTCCAGATCAGCAGCGCCGTCCGCGATCGCGTCCTCCACAAGCGCGAATCCCTCCTCATCGCCGACCTCCACCTCGATCAGAGCCTTAAGGATTCCCGCACCCTCATGGGCCAGAAAGTGCGCAGCCTCATGGCCGTGCCCCTCCAGACCCGCGACAAAGTCATCGGCCTCATCTACGTCGATTCGCCCGACGAGGTCAACGTCTTCAACACCGACGATCTCGGCCTCCTCACCGTCCTCGCCAACATCGCCGCCGCCCGCATCGAAAATGCGCGCCTCCTCGAAGTCGAAGAGAAGGAACAGCTCCTCCGCCAGGAGCTCGAACAGGCCGCCGAGATCCAGCGCAGCCTCTTTCCCAAACAAACACCCGCCATTCGCGGCATCGAGCTCTGCGGAGCCAGCATCCCCTGCCGCGCGGTCGGCGGCGACTTCTACGATTACCTGCCCCTGCCCGATGGACGCCTCGGCATCCTCATCGGCGACGTCGCCGGCAAGGGCCTGCCCGCCGCCCTGCTCATGTCCGGCCTCCTCGCCCGCGCCCAGGTGCTCGCCGGCTTCTCCTCCAGCCCCGTCGAGATCATCTCGCGCCTCAACAAGATCTTCGCCGCCTCGTGCCCCGGCAACCGCTTCGTTACGCTCTTTCTCCTCGCCCTCGATCCCGCCTCCGGCTCCTTCTCCTACTGCAATGCCGGCCACAACCCGCCCTACCTCATCCACCGCAGCGGCGCATCCGAAATGCTCACCGCCGGCGGCCCCGTCGTGGGCATCTTCGGCGGTCTCACCTATGCCGAGGGCGCCGGCACTCTGAATCCCGGAGACCTGCTCCTCCTCTTCAGCGATGGCGTCTCCGAGGCCCAGTCGCCGGAGGGCTGCGAGTTCGGCGAGCACACCCTCCTTGAGCTCGTCCGCCGCCACCGCGCTGAATCCTGCATCTCCGTCATCACCGCCATCCGCAGCGCCGTGGAGGAGTTCCAGAACGGCGCCCACGCCCACGACGATTCCACACTTGTCGCCGTGCGCCGTCCTTGAGTTACACTTGTACGCACCTGGGCGTATGAGCATTATCCGCATTTCCATCGCATTACTTCTGCCCTGCCTCGCCTCCGCGCAGAAGGTTGACTTCCTCAAGGAGGTCCAACCCATCTTCACCGCCCGCTGCATCGCCTGCCACTCTAGCGGCAAGCCGCAGGCCGGCCTGCGGATCCACACCCGTAACGATCTTCTCCGCGGCGGCCAAAACGGTCCCGCCATCGTCGCCGGACACGCCGCCGATAGCCTACTCATCCAAAAGGTCACCGGCCAGCGCGGCCTCCGTATGCCGCCCTCCGGCCCACCTTTGACCCCACAAGAAATCACCCTGCTACGCGCCTGGATCGATCAGGGCGCAGTCTGGGACGGAGCCCTGGAGACAGGCCCACCCCTAGCCGCGCTCGCCCCCAGGCGCCCTCCAGTGCCCGCCGGCACGGCCGTCAATCCAATCGACCGTTTCATCGATTCCTACCTCGCCGCGAACAAACTCCCCACGGCCCAGCCGGTCGCCGATTCGCTCTTCGCCCGCCGCGCCTGGCTCGATATCACCGGCCTGCCGCCCACGCTCCAGGAGCTCGAATCCTTCCGGCGCAACACGGCCGCCAACAAGCGCACCGTCCTCGTCGATCAGCTCCTCGCCCGCCGCCGCCCCTACGCCGAGCATTGGATCAGCTTCTGGAACGACCTCCTCCGCAACGACGAAGGCGTCATCTACCACGGCGAGCGCAAGTCCATCACCGCCTGGCTCCTCGCCGCCCTCGAAAACAACACGCCCTACGACGAGCTCGTCCGCGCACTCCTCAACCCCGCCCCCAAGAGCGGTGCCGAGGGCTTCCTCACCGGCATGACCTGGCGCGGCGTCGTCAGCGCCAGCCAAAACCCGCCCATGCAGGCCGCCCAAAATAGCGCCCAGGTCTTTCTCGGCGTCAACCTGAAATGCGCCGCCTGCCACGATAGCTTCGTCAACCGCTGGAAGCTCCGCGACACCTACGGCCTCGCCGCCATGTTCTCCGAAGAGCCACTGGAACTCGTCCGCTGCGACGTCAAAACCGGCCAGATGGCCGAGGCGCGCTTTCCCTTCCCCGATCTAAACATCGCCTTCGATTCCACTCCCGGCGCTACGATGGAGTCTCGCCGCCGCGCCGCCGCCTCCTGGTTCACTCATCCCGACAACGGCCGCTTCGCCCGCACCATCGTCAACCGCTACTGGAAGGCCCTCCTTGGCCGCGGCCTCGTCGAGCCCGCCGACGACATGGACGTCCCACCCTGGAACCGCGACCTCCTCGATTGGCTCGCCTCCGATTTCGCCGATCACCACTACGACCTCCAGCACCTCCTCCGCCAGATCATTACCTCGCGCGCTTACCAGATGCCCGCCGCGCCCGATTCTGCCGAGAAAGCCTACCTCTTCCGCGGACCCACCCTCCGCCGCCTCACCGCCGAACAGTTCGAAGACACCATCTCCGCCGTCACCGGCGACTGGCGCATCAACTCGCCCCGCACCGAAACCTACGCCACATACACCCGCGAGTGGCGCCTGAAATCAGACCCCCTTAGCCGCGCCCTCGGCCGCCCAATTCGCGATCAGGTCTATACCGAGCGCGCAACCGAGGCCACCACCTTCCAGGCCCTCGAGCTCACCAACGGCCCGCAGCTCTCGCAGCGTCTCGAGCGCGCCTCCCGCGCCATGCTCGGCCAGCTCCCCCCGTCCCCGGAAAACCTCTACGACAGCAAACTCATGCGCTCCGGCAAATCGGAAGTGGACATCGACATCACCGGAGTCCGAGAACTCCACCTGCTCATCCAGGACGTCGATTCCTACGACCCAGCCCGCGTCATCGCCTTCTGGGCCAACGCCCAGCTCATCGGCCCCAACGGCGCCACCCCCGTCACCGCTGCGCCCGTCCTCAACATCGCGGACAAAGGCTACACTCGCTTCCGCGCTCAGGCCACCATCGACGACAAATCCCGCGCCAGCGACATCAGCCCCGCCGTCCGCTTTTTCATCTTCAAGGAAAAGCCCGATCCCGATCGCCTCATCCGCATCGCAAAGCCCGCCAACGGCCAGCAATCGCATCCGTTGGACGACGCCGCCCGAAAGTCCCCCGCAACCCTCGCCCAGACTCTGTACCTGCAACTCCTGCAACGCGAGGCGACGCCCAAAGAGACCACCATCGCCGCCCGCATCCTCACCGCAGGCGCGTCCACCACCCAACCCGCGGGCCTGGAAGACCTCCTCTGGTCTATCCTCCTCACTCCCGAATTCCAGTTCATCCACTAGGCCATGATGACCAAAGAACTATTTCAAGGACTCTCCCGCCGCGACTACATGCGCCAATCCGCGGCCGCCGCCATCGCCGCCCTCACCGGCGCCGCGCCCAACCTCCTCGCCCAAGCATCCAAGCCCAAAGCCACCGCCGATTCCGTCATCCTCCTCTGGATGGCCGGCGGCATGGCTCAGACAGAAACCTTCGACCCCAAAACCTATACCCCCTACGAGAACAATCTCGAAAGCAACCGCGTCCTCAGCACCTTCCCCTCCATCGCCACCAGCGTTGATGGCATCCGCTTCTCCCAGGGCCTGGAAGAGCTCGCCCAGGTGATGGACCGCGGCGCTCTCATCCGCTCTCACCGCGTCGGCGATCTCGGCTTCATCCTCCACTCCCGCCACCAGTACCACTGGCACACTGGCTACGAGCCTCCACAGGCCGTCGCCGTCCCCCACATGGGCGCCTGGGTCGCCAAGCTCCTCGGACAGAAGAACCCTGACATGCCGCCCTTCCTTGTCATCGGCCAGAACATGGAGATCGGCGCCGAAAGCGACCCCCTCAAGTCCTTCCACACCTCCGGCTTCCTCGGCACCGAGTGGGGCCCCTTCCTCATCACGGATCCGCGCGACGCCATCGCCAGCGTCCAACCCCCAGCGAAAATGAGCGGTGGCCGCTTCCAACGCCGCTACGAAGCCTATCGCGAGCTCGCCGCCGCCAGCCCCATGGCCCGCGAGGGCTCCAGCTTCCAGCGCGAGTCGCTCCTGCGCTCCATGGAAAACGCTAACCGCCTCCTCCAATCGCCCGCCTCCAAAGCCTTCGATCTCACTCTGGAGCCCAAAGGGTCCTACGACGCCTACAACACCGGCCGCTTCGGCCTCGGCTGCCTCCTCGCCCGCCGCCTCGTCGAATCCGGCGCCCGCTTCGTCGAGATCACCTCCGAATACATCCCCTTCCGCCACTGGGACTCCCACGAAAACGGACACGAGCGCGCCGCCGGTATGAAAGCCCAAATCGATCGCCCCGTCGCCCGCCTCATCCGCGATCTCGAACGCTCCGGCCACCTCGATCGCACCATCGTCATCCTCGCCAGCGAATTCGGCCGCGACATGATGACCGAGGGCAAGCCCGGCCGCGAAGTGCAAAACCAGGTCAAGCAACCCGATCGCATCACCTCCCCCCAGCACTACGGTATGCACCGCCACTTCACCGAAGCCGGCTCCGTCCTGCTCTTCGGAGGCGGCGTCAAGCGCGGCTATCTCCACGGCCAGACCGCCGACGAGCGCCCCTGCAGCATCGTCAAGGACCCCGTCACCATCGAGGATCTCCACGCCACCGTCTACAGCGCCCTCGGCATCCCGCCCGACGCCGGCGTCGAGGTGGAAAAACGCCCCGTCTACGTCACCAAGGACGGCAAGGGCAATCCCGTCCGCGCGCTGCTCGCCTAGCTAGTCGAGAGTCCCCAGCCGCACCGTCGTCACAGCAGCCTCAAATCGAATAATCCTCGAAAAACACCTTCGATTCCCGCGGGCTCACATACACGTCCGCACCCACTTTCAACCCCAGCACCGCATACCGTTCGTGCGGGATCTCCACCTGCAGCGTCTCGCCAATCTCCGATTCCAATTCCACTTTCACCATCGGGCCAGCCGCGTGGATCCGCTTCACCACCGCCCGCACTGACGACTCCGATTGCGCCTGGTGCCCAATCTCCATGTCGTGCGGCCGAACAAACACCCGCCGCTCCTGCCCGCCCTCCACCCGCGCATGAAACAGATTCACGCTGCCCAGAAAGTCCATCACGAATTCGTTCGCCGGCCGGTGAAACACCTCCTCCGGCGTACCAATCTGCTCGATCCGTCCCTGGTTCATCACCACAATCCGATCCGCCACCTCCAACGCCTCGTCCTGATCGTGCGTCACCAGGATCGTCGTCATGTGGATCTCGTCGTGCAGTTTCCGCAGCCACCGCCGCAACCCCTGCCGCACCTTCGCGTCCAGTGCCCCAAACGGCTCGTCCAGCAGCAGCACCTCCGGCTCAATCGCCAGCGCCCGCGCCAGCGCCACCCTCTGCCGCTGCCCGCCCGAAAGCTGCGACGGATACCGCCCCGCCAGGCTGTCCAGTTGGATCAGAGAGAGCAACTCCAACACACGCTCGCGGATCTTCGCGTCGCTCGGCCGCGTGGCACTGGGCCGCACCCGCAACCCGAATGCGATGTTCTCAAACACTGTCATGTGCCGGAACAGGGCGTAATGCTGGAACACAAACCCCACCCGCGGCGCGCCCGACGGCGCCACCGGCCCGCCGCCCGCGTCATCGGCAAACTCCAGCCCCGCAATGATCCGGAGTAGCGTCGTCTTGCCCGAGCCCGACGGCCCCAACAGCGCCACCAGTTCGCCCGGAGCCACCTTCAGGTTCACGTCCTTCAGCGCCGTAAACTTGCCAAAGCTCTTCGATACGCCCCGCACCTCGATACTCATGCGCCGGCCTCCCGCTGCGCCGCCGCGGCATCCCGCCGCAGCTTCCACTCCAGCAGCGCCTTCGCCCCCAACGTCGCCAGCGCCAGCAATGCCAGCAGGCTCGCCACCGCAAACGCCGCCACAAAGTTGTACTCGTTGTAGAGAATCTCAACGTGCAAGGGAATCGTATTCGTCCTTCCGCGAATGTGGCCTGAAACCACGCTCACCGCCCCAAATTCGCCCATCGCCCGGGCGCTGCACAGGATCACGCCATACAGCAGGCCCCATTTGATCTTCGGCAGCGTGATGCGCATGAACGTCTGCCATCCGCTCGCACCCAGCAACAGCGCCGCCTCTTCCTCTTCCGTGCCCTGCTCCTGCATCAACGGGATCAACTCCCGCGCCACAAACGGGAACGAGACGAAGATCGTCGCCAGAATAATGCCCGGCGTCGCGAACAGCACCCCCAGATGCAACGGCCCCAGCCAGCCCTGCCCGCCAAACACGAGCACCATCAGCAACCCCGCCACCACCGGCGACACCGCAAACGGCAGGTCAATGAACGTCAACAACAGGCTCTTGCCCGGAAATCGGAACCGCGTCACCGCCCACGCCGCGCAGATCCCAAAGATCACGCTGGCCACCACCGCAATCGACGCGCACAGCAGCGTCAACCGGATCGCCACCATCGCGTCCGGGTCCAGTAGCGCCCGCACATACGCGCCAGCACCCTTGCGCAGCGCCTCCACCAGAATCGCCGCCAGCGGCACCAGCAGAAAGAGCGAGAGGAACAGCACGGTCAGCCCGATCAGCAGCACCTTCCACTTCATCGCACACCCGTCTTTCGCGCCGTCCACCACTGCACCAGGTTGATGCTGAACAACATCAGGAATGACGCCGTCAGTTGCACCGCGCCCAGCGCCGTCGCGCCCGCATAATCAAACTGCTCCAGCTTCGTCACAATCAGCAGCGGCGTGATCTCCGTCCGCAACGGCATATTCCCCGAGATGAAGATCACCGAGCCATACTCGCCCAGCGCCCGCGAAAACGCCAGCGCAAATCCGGTGATCAGCGATGGCAGCAGCGCCGGCGCAATCACGCGCAAAAACGTCTGCATCCGGCTCGCACCCAGAATCCCGGCCGCCTCTTCCACACCCGGATCCAGATCCTCAATCGCCGGCTGCAACGTGCGCACCACAAATGGCAATCCGATAAACGTCAGCGCCACCATGATCCCCAGCGGCGTGAACGCCACCGGAAATCCCAACGCCTGCCCGATCCAGCCATTGCGCGAATACACCGCCGTCAAGGCAATACCGGAAACCGCCGTCGGTAGCGCGAACGGCAGGTCCACAACCGCATCCAGCAACCGCCGCCCCGGAAACTCCACCCGCACCAGAGTCCACGCAATAATCGAGCCCATTACCGCGTTCAGACTCGCCGCAACCAGCGCGCAACCCAGCGTCAGCTTGTACGACGCCACGGCGCGCTCATCGGTGACTATCTCCACGAACTTCGGCCACGAAAGCGCCGACGTCCGCACAAACAGCAGCACCAGCGGCACCAGCACGAGAGCACTGAGCCAAACCACCGTAACGCCGAGGGTCAGGCCAAATCCAGGGATAATCGTCGCGTTTTTGTTGCTTCTCGCCACTTTACCGCCCCGGCCTGTAGATCCTGTCGAAAATCGCGCTGTCGCGGAAGTGCTTCTTGTGCGCCGCCGCCCAGCCGCCTTCCAGCTCTTCCACCGTGAATAGCTTCATCGCCGCAAACGAATCCCCCGGCTCCACCGACGGCCTGAAAAAGTGCTGCCGCGCCAGCGTCTGCCCCTCCGTCGTATACAGATACTCCAGATACGCCTGCGCCGCCGCCCGGTTACCCCGCCGCTCCGCCAGCACATCCACTAGGGCAACCGGAGGTTCGGCCCGGATCGACACCGCCGGCGACACCATCTCCAACTGCTCCGCCGCAAACTCGCGTCGCGCCAGGAACGCCTCATTTTCCCAGCACAGCAGCACATCCCCCAGCCCGCGCTGCACAAATGTCGTCGTCGCTCCCCTCGCCCCGCTGTCCAGCACCGGCACGTTCAGATAAAGCGCCCGCACAAACTCCTCCGCCGCCGCCTCCCGCCCGCCACTCTCTCCCATCGCGTAGCCCCACGCCGCCAGATAGTTCCACCGCGCGCCGCCGCCCGTCTTCGGATTGGCCGTGATCACCTGCACCCCACGCCGCGTCAGGTCGTTCCAGCCCCGAATCCCCTTCGGATTGCCCCGCCGCACCAGAAACACAATCGTCGACGTGTACGGGCAACTGTTATGCGGCAGCCGCCTCTGCCACTCCTTCGGCAACAACTTCGCCCTCTCCGCAATCGCGTCGATGTCGAACGCCAGCGCCAGCGTCACCACGTCCGTCTCCAACCCATCAATCACAGACCGCGCCTGTTTGCCCGATCCCCCATGCGATTGCTCCACCTCTACCGCGCCCTTCCCCCGCCCCACCCAATACTCCGAAAACACCCGGTTGAATGCCTGATAGAACTCCCGTGTGGGATCATACGATACATTACGGAGCGTCGTGCCCACGTCCGCCCGGCCGCTCCCGCACCCAGCCATGCCCGCCGCCGCCATCGCCAGCACCGCCCGTCGTGTTACGTATTGGTGTTTGTCTATCAACAATAGGATGTTAACATAGGACAGGAGCGAACAACCCGTTGAAACTGAGCAATCCCCACTGGAAAGAACGTTTGGCCGGAACGATCCCGCCCCTCCTGGCCTCCGAAATCGACATCTTCGAGAATGAGATCGCCCTCCGCCTCACCGGCAAGATCGACGAAAAGGTCTTCGCTGAGACGCGCCTCCGCCGCGGAGCCTATGGCCAGCGTTACGATAACGGCCAGCGCCACGACGGCAACGAGGCCCGCAAGCTCGCCTACGGCCGCCCGGAGCTCACCAAAGGCCCCAACACACTTTGGGATGCCCCCGGCATGCAGCGCATCAAGATCCCGTTCGGCGGCCTCAACGCCACACAGCTCGAAGTCCTCGCCGAGCTCGCCGAAGAATACTCCGATGGCATCGCTCACATAACCACCCGCCAGGACGTTCAACTCCACTTCGTCCACATCGAAGACACCCCATCGGTCATGCGGCGCCTCGCCGCGGTGGGCATCACCACCCGCGAGGCCTGCGGCAACACGGTCCGCAACGTCACCTCCTGCCCCCTCGGCGGCGTCTGCCGCGACGAAGCCTTTGACGTCACGCCTTACGCCCACGATTGCGCGCAGTTCCTCCTCGGCCACCCCGACACCCAGGATTTCGGCCGCAAGTTCAAAGTCGCCTTCTCCGGCTGCGAGACCAACCCCTGCGCCCTGGTGCGCATCCACGATCTCGGCTGCGTGGCGCAGGTGCGCGATGGCAAGCGCGGCTTCAAAGTCTATGTCGGCGGCGGCCTCGGCACCGTTCCCTATCAGGCCAAGCTGTTTGACGAGTTCCTGCCCGTCGAAGAGCTCCTCCCCCTGGCACAGGCCATGTCTCGCGTCTTTGCCCGCCTTGGCGAAAAGAAAAACCGCAACGCCGCCCGCATGAAGTTCCTCGTCGTCAAGCTCGGTCTGGAAGAGTTCAAGCGCCTCGTCCTCGAAGAGCGCGCTGCTCTGCCTTACGATCCACGCTGGACCACCCCGGCCGTGCTGCCCGAAGAGAGCCCCCTCCACCCGGGCGCGCTCCTGCAAATCGATCCCGCCACGCCCGGCTTCACCGCCTGGAAGACCGACAACGTCTACCAGCAGCGCCAGGAAGGCTACGCCACCGTCACCGTCGCTCTGCCCCTCGGCGATCTCACCGCGGACCAACTCCGCGGCCTCGCCGATATCGCCCGCACCTTCGTCAAGGAAACCATCCGCACCACGGTCGAGCAGAACATCGTCCTGCGCTGGGTCAGCGAATCCGATCTCCCCGCCGTCTATGAAGCATTGAGCGCCCTCGGCCTGAACGCCGCCGGAGCCGGCACCATTGTCGATATCGCCGCCTGCCCCGGCACCGATACCTGCAAGCTGGGCATCTCCTCGTCCCGCGGCCTCGCCGGCGAGCTCCGCGAGCGCCTCGCCGAAAACGGCGCCGCCGCCGATGACGCCATCCGCCATCTACGCATCAAGATCAGCGGCTGCTTCAACTCCTGCGGCCAGCACCACATCGCCGACCTCGGTTTCTACGGCGTCAGCCGCAACAAGGGCGGCGTCGCCGCGCCCCACTTCCAGGTCGTCCTCGGCGGCCAGTGGACCGAAAATGCCGGCTCCTACGGCCTTGCCATCGGAGCCGTCCCCTCCAAGCGCATCCCCGCCACCGTCACCCGCATCACCGCGCGCTATGTCCACGAGCGCCAAAACGGCGAGACCTTCCAGGCCTACATCCGCCGCATCGGCAAAGCCGAATGCAAGCTCATGATCCAGGACCTCACCGAGATCCCGCCCCACGCCAGCGATCCCTCGTTCTACTCAGACTGGCACGACCCGCGCGTCTTCACCCTCGGCGACATGGGCATGGGCGAGTGCGCCGGCGAAGTCATCTCCGCCATAGATTTCCAACTCACGGCCTGCGAGCGCGAGGCTTTCGAGGCGCAGCTGGCGCTCGAAAAGAAGGACGTATCCCAAGCCTCCAGGCTCGCTTACGGATCCATGCTCCATGGCGCAGCCGCTCTCCTCACATGGCGCAAGCTCGGCTACGAAAATAACCCCGACGCCATCGTCGAACGCTTCCGCGAACACTTCTTCGATACCCAGGTGTTCTTCGATCCGTTTGCCGGCGGCAAATTCGCCCAGTACTTCTTCCGCGCCCACGAGCGCCGCAACGAAGCCCGCGGCGAGGAATCCGCCCACCGCCTCATCGAGGAAGCTCAGCTCTTCATCGAGGCCTGCCACAGTTGTTACGCGCGGCTCTCCCTGCAGCCGGCCAAGGTATAACATGCAGCACATTCACATCAAGCTCTTCCTGGAAAGCCCCGCGGCCGTCACGCTCGCCGATGCCATCCCTGTCTTCCACCGCTGGATACAAACCAGCGCCGTGCCCGGCCTCCTCATCGACGTAGCCGACTACTCCCACGTCGTCAACGGCCCCGGCGTGGTCCTCATCGGCCACGAAGCCTACTACAGCCTCGACGCCGCTAAGGGCCGCGTCGGCCTGCTCTACCAGCGCAAAGCCAAGGTGGACGGCACCGACGCTGAAAACCTGCGCGATGCCCTCAGTACGGCCCAAGCCGCCGCCGCGCTTCTGGAGCAGGAGCCCGAGTTCGCCGGCAAGCTCCGCTTCCGCCAGGATCAAGTGGCAGTCACGCTGAACGATCGCTTGCTCTACCCCAACAACGACGCAACCTGGGCCGCCGTCGCGCCCGCCCTCCGCGCCGTCCTCGATGGATACACACTGGTCCGCAACGAGAACCCGCGGGAGCTCTTTGAAGTGCTGGCGACGCGGGCCTGATCAGCACTGCACCAGCGCGGCCAGCCCGCCCGTCGACGTCTCCTTGTACTTCGCGTTCATGTCGCGCCCTGTCATCGCCATCGCCGCGATGCACGTGTCCAGATCCACCCTGTGCCGCTTCTCTTCCACATCCATCGTGATGCACGCCGCCGCGTGCGCCTTGATGGCCCCAAACGCGCAGCGCTCGATGCACGGCACCTGCACATAGCCCTCCACCGGATCGCACGTCAGCCCCAGATGATGCTCCAACGCCGATTCCGCTGCGTTCGCCACCTGCCGCACGTTGCCTCCCGAGGCCTGCACAATAAACGCCGCGGCCATCGCCGACGCCACCCCGATCTCCGCCTGGCATCCGCCTTCCGCTCCCGCCAACGTCGCGTTGTGCTTGCACAGGTAGCCGATCGCCGCCGCCGCCAGAAACGACTCGTGAAACGCACTCTCGCTCATCGGCCGGTACTCCTGATAGCCCTTCACCACGGCCGGCATCACACCCGCCGCCCCCGCCGTAGGCGCAGTCACAATCACTCGGCCCCGTGCGTTCTCCTCTGCCGCCGCCATCGCAAACGCCGCCAGCACGCCCGTCGAACGGTCCATCCACCTGTCAGACCCCATCGCGTTTGCATAAAGAGTCTTCGCCTTGCTCTGCAATCCAATCGGCCCCGGCAGCACACCCTGCGCCTGCAACCCGCCGTCCACCAGTTGCAGCATCACCCGCTTCACCTGGTCGAGATGCGCGCGCACCTCCGCTTCACTCTTGCCGGACACCGCCAGCTCATTCGCCAGCATCACAGCCGGCAGGCTCAGCCCGCTCGCCAGCACATGCGCCTGCAACTCCTTCATCGTCGAGTAGGGATACGCCGGAGCCCCCTTCTCTGGCGCCTGATACCCCTTCCATTCAATGAAGCCGCCGCCCACCGAGTAGTACTCCATCTCCAGCAGCGGCGCGTCTCCGCCCAACAGGCGCACACGCATCGTGTTCGGGTGCGGAAAGTTGCCCAGCATCTCGCCCCACACGATGTCCTTCATTGACACGGCAAACGACGCCCGCCCGATGCGCACTTCATAAATTCTCTCCGGATGCGCCGCGATCCCGTCCAGAAACTCCGGCTCGCAATCCGCCGGATTCCGCCCCAGCAGCCCCGCCAGCGCCGCCCGCCCTGTGCCATGCCCCTGTCCCGTCGCGCTCAGGCTCCCCAACACTTCCACCCGCAAACCAGTCGCCCGCGCCAGCACGTCGTCCGGCAGCTCTTCCACACGCCGGTAGAAATCGCGAGTGATCCGCATCGGCCCCATCGTATGCGAGCTCGATGGCCCCGGCCCCATTTTGAAAAACTCCTCCAGCGTGGTTACAATCAAGCGGCCCCCTCTCCTGACTTCCATCTTATAAGGGAAACCTTGGAGAACAACCCCGCGTCGCTGGCAGTAGATGCGCCTGCCCATCCTCATCCTCGCGGCTCTGCCTCTGATGGCCTCTCAGCCCCAACTGAGCCCCACGGAGTCCGCCGTCGTCCGCCTCCTCAACGAGGCCCGCACCGCACCCGCCCGCTTTGCCCAGCGCTATCTCGCGCCTCTCGCGCACGAAAGCCGCGAGGCCGCCGAGTGCCTGCGCGAAATGAGCCGCATGGCGCCCGTGCCGGCCTTGAGCGTCGCCGCGCCATTGGTGCAATCCGCCCGCGATCACGCCGAATCCTCCGGCGCCGCCGGCATCACCGGACATCAGGGCGCTGATGGCTCCACTCTGAATCAGCGCATCAGCCGCTATGCGGATTGGGAGGGCAGCATCTCCGAGAATCTCTACTACGGACGCGACGACGCGGAGGAGATCGTGGTGCAGCTTCTCATCGATCGTGGCGTCACCGGCCGCGGTCATCGCCGCAACATTCTGAACGCAAAGATGGCGGCAGCCGGGGTCGCCGTCCGCCGCCATCCGAGCTATGGCTTCATTTGCGTGATGGACTTCGCCACCCTACTGCGGCCGCTGCAGGAGCGCCGGGCCCGTTGAAGGGGCAGCCGCTGCCAACTGCGGAGCCTTGAACTTCGGCTCGCTGATGTAGCCCTTCACCACGTCCTTGCCCACCTGGTTGACCACCAGTTGCACCGCCTGGCCACGGTCCGGCGTCATGATCACCACCGGCTCAAAGAGGTTGACGTTCTTCTTCTGAAGCTTCTGATCGTCCACCAGCATTTCAAAGTCGAACGACCGCTTCTTCATGTTGGCCCTGCGCAGCGAGAGACTCAGCGGCCCCACACGCTGAAATCCCTTCGATTTGTCCAGCGTGAACTCGTAGTAGTTCCGCTCTCCGCGCTTCTGCAACTCCACCACCTCGTCGTGAGTCCGCGCCACCGTGTCATTCGTCCGCGAGAGCCCGTCGTTGGTGCGCGCCAGCGAGCCATTCAACTCGTCCTTGGTCGCGCTCAGGCTGCCTTCCAAATCCTGCCGCGTCTTATCCAACTGCATCCGCGTGTCGGTCAGTTCCTTCTGGTGTTCGCGCAGCCGCGCCTCCACCTCGTCAATCCGCGGATCATTCGCCACTACCGGCTTCTTCACTGCCTTCACCGGAACGCGCCGCGCCGCCACACGATTTGGAGCGGTGGGAGCAGTCGCGGCCGGCCGAGCTGCCGGTTGTTCGGCCACGGCTTCTTTCGCCGCGGCCTGAGCCTTCTCCGCCCGCATGGATGTAGTAATCGTTTCTAACTCTGCTGAGAGCATCCTCACCTGATTCTGTACGCCATCCAGATTGGACACTAGCGTCTTGTTCTGGCCTTCGAGCGCACCAGACCGCGTCCGCTCATTCATCATTCCTGCCATGCTCCAGACTGTGGTCCCGGCCAGTACCACGGCCAGAGCCGGCATGAGCCAAACAGGCGTCGCGCTTGTTTTCTTCGAAGGCGTGTCATTGATCTCGTGCATTGGGGAGACCTCCGCTCGTCTGAGATGCAATCCCGCTGCCAATCTCAGCAAAGCGCCAAACCATTGTTTCGATTGCACCCCGCGCCGTGCGCCAGCGTGTCTCCGGTAAATTCTGCCGGAAACTTCTAGCTTTTCCTCGCAGCCTCTACCACTCCCCCTGGCCGCTCCGGACTCGCGCCCCTCAATCCAATCAGATCTGATAGTCGGGGATATACTCCTCGCGCGACTTCTTCGGCATCACCTTGACGTTGGAGATCTCCAGCACAACCAGCGAATTCGCCTCCACGCTGCGCGTCAACGCCACACCCGCCCCAATCGTGCTCCCCGCGCCCACCACCGTGTCACCGCCGATAATCGTCGCCCCAGCATAGATCGTCACCCGATCTTCAATCGTCGGATGGCGCTTCTGCCCCCGCAGCGCCTGCCCGGCAGCCAGAGACTTCGCCACCAGGCCAACGCCCTGATACATCTTGACGTGGTTGCCGATAATCGCCGTCTCGCCCACCACCGTGCCCGTGCAATGATCCACAAAAAAATGCGTGCCGATCCGCGCCCCCGCATGCAGATCCATCCCCGTGCGGCTGTGCGCCCATTCCGTCATCACTCGCGGAATCAGCGGAACACCCTCCAAATACAGCTCATGCGCCAGCCGCTGCACCGCAATCGCCTCAATGAACGGATAGGCCACAATCACTTCGTCTTTACTTGACGCCGCAGGATCGCCGTTGAATGCCGCCTCCGTGTCCGTCCGCAGCAGTTCCCGCACCCGCGGCAGATTCGAGAGAAACTTCAGCGTCAACTCACGCGCCCTCGCCGGCAGATCCGCATCCTCCAGACCCGCCGGAGGCGCATACTCCAGGCTCTTGCTGATCTCGTTCTCCAGCCGCACGCACACGCTGCCCAGCAGCGCAGCCGTCACCGATTCAATCTCCGACGAATGGATCGGCTGCTCGTCGAAAAATCCCGGAAACAGCAGCCGCAACAGGTCCTTCGTAATATCGGCGATCGCCCGCTTCGAAGGCAGGTTCTTCCCGTCCACGTGATTGATGCCGCCCGCACAGCAATAGGACGCCATCAAGCTTTCAGTCAATTCCGCCAGTGTCAATGGATCCCGTCCTCTCAACTTCCAGATTAACGCTGCCCGCGTCCTACCATCTTCGCAGTTGCCGCCGCCGGCGTTCGTGAGATCCTGAAGCAATGGAGCAAAACCAATGACATGGAGCGCCGTAGGAGCCGCCGCCCTGGCCCTCGCCGTCGCCCTCGGAGCCTTCGGCGCGCATGGCCTGCGCGGCCGCCTCGATGCCTACTCCATGGGCATCTACGAAAAAGCGGTCTTCTACCACTTCCTCCACGCCATCGGAATCCTCGTCGTCCCGCTCCTTGCCCGCCTCGCCGCCATGCCACGCTCCGGTCTCGTCTGCGCGCTGCTCACCGCCGGCATCGTGTTCTTCTCCGGCAGCCTCTACCTGCTCGCCGTCACCGGTACGCGCTGGCTGGGCGCGGTCACGCCCATCGGCGGCCTCTGCTTCATTCTGGCCTGGCTCATCCTCGCCTATTCTCTCGCTCGCGGCGCCTAGCCGCCCCGGCCTTCCCTCGCTGTCAGCAACGCCCGCACCGCTCTCGCCACCGGATGCGACGGAGCCTCTCTCGATGCCCCGCGCGCTACCACATGCACCGCGTCGCCCCCCACCACATCCACCCACGCCTCCCACCGGTCCGGCAGCACATCGGCCGCCCACCACGCCCCCTCCGCCCGCACCACCACGCGTCGCGCCGCGCCATACCGCCACATCCGCCCCAACTCCATCAGCGGCTCCGCGCCGCGCAGCGTCACTCGATGCACCACTCCCGCCATCTCTACCCGCGGCGCACACAGCATCCCCGGCAAGGCCAGAAAATCCCTGCGGCGCATCACACCCGGATCTTGTCGTAGTCAAACGGCTCATTCACCAGATGCAGGAACGGCTCGCCGTCCTTCCTCAGATAAATGCTCTTCAATTCCGTGCGCGGAAAATCGCTCAGCTTCCTCCGCTCCGCCCGCCCGTCCACCCACTCATACACCGGCACGTCCCACGGATTGAACGTATCCGATAAACCCCGCTCCTTCGCAATTCGATAGACGTTGATATGACCCGGCTCGTGCCCGCCCAACCACAACCCCACCAGATCCAGCCGGAAGCTGTCCCGCGAAAACATCACCAGGTTCGTCAAATAATCGTCGCCGATATTGAACCCGTCGCCGTCCCGCCCATAGATCCCCTCGATCATCGCCAGCCCCGTCTTCAACACACTGTGATGATCCAGCGTCTTGTGCGCCCAAATCTCCTGCGCAATCGGCGAGACCTTCTGTTCCGGAGACACCTCATACCGCGCATACCCGAGCCTCTTGTGATTCTCGAAATACGCGTTCACCTTCTGCTCCACGCCTGGCGCGATGTTCTCCTTCATGTGGTCGGGGCATCCCGTCACCATCGACCAACCCGGACAAAACCGCACATATGGCTGCGCCACCAGACCCTGCACGTTCTTCACAGACTGGGTCAGCCCCATGCTGTGCCCTTTCCACTTCGCGATGTTCAGCAGCCACGAATCCGAATCGCCCACCGGCGCATAATGCGGGATCCGCTTGTACACCACAGCGCCCGGCACCGTGGCCCAGTTCACCTCCGGATTCACACGCCCCGTATTCAGCCGCTGCTCCGGCTCGTTCATCCGCACACCGTGCCTCTGATGAACGTCCATGAACCCGCGGTAATGCCACGCGTAATACATGTTCGCTTCGGCCGAATGCAGGCTCTTCACCCCCAGCTCCTTCAAGCTCAGGATCAGCCCCTCGTAGAAATCCGGATCCGTGCCAGTGCCCCAGTTCTCCACCTCGGGCCGCTGGCTGCGCACGCTCGTGATGTTCGGCTTCAGCAGGATCTTGTGCGAGATCGGTATCCCCGCCTGCGCCATCGGCACAAAGATCTCCCGCCCCAGCTTCAACCCCTCAGCCAGCTTCCGCGCCGCATCCATCTTGTGCGGCACCTGCGTCCGCCGGATAAACACCGCCTTCGGATTGGCGTCGATGAACGGATGCAGGCCAAAGAAGGGCTGCTGTTTTGCCGGCGCCGCCAACGCCGGAATCCCGGCCGCCGCGCTCGCCAGAAACGCTCTGCGTGTGGAGCTCATGGTGTTTCCTCGTCAAATACGATAATGGCCGTGCGTCCAATCTGCTTCAAATTGAACTCAACCCGCCCCTTCCGGGGCATCAACTCCACCGGCGCCTCGGCGCCCCCTGGAGCATCGAGAATCTTCGCTGCCCGGTACCGCCCGCGCACCCCAGCCAGGAAATCACGATTCACAAAATTCCCATAACACGTCATCACCAGCGCCATCTGCTTCGGGCCCATCCTGTACATCACGCCCAGCACCGAATCCGCCGACCAGATCCGGAAATCCAGGTTCTTGATCCCATCCTCGCGCGGCGCCATCTCCGCCGCCGCGTCCTTCATGTCCAACGCAAACGGCCCCGGATCCAGCACCGCGCCATGATACCCGTAGATCCGCCCTTTGCCGAGCGTGTAGACGTCGCGGTCCTCCGCAGTCGCAATCCTCTTCCCGCCGGCCTTCGTCCACCACTGCGGATTCCGCTCGTCCTCCGGCGCCGGAGCCGCCAGTACCGTCCCGCCCGCCGTCACAAACCCCGTCAGCTTCGCCGCCATCGCCGCGCTCACCGGCACATTCGCCGCCGCCACCACATCAAACCGCGCCAAATTCTCCTGACCCGCCTCCGCCAGAGGCACCACCACCGGCGACAGATTCCGCCGGAACGCCAGATTCAAAACCTCGCCCGATTGCTCCAGGTCGCCCGCCACCACGCCCACCCGCGCAAACTTTTCCAGCCGCACCACCCCGCGCTGCTTCTGATAAAACACAGCCAACTCCGCCAGCGCTTTCCACGCCGCCACCGCCCGCGCCTCGCCCTTCATCAACGACGCCCGGTAGTCGTCCGGCAATGCCAGGATCACATGACCGCCCGCCGAAAATGCGTCCGCCAAAGCCACTTCCACACTCCGCGCCGGCACGCTCCGCGTCGCCTTCACGCCCCCATCCGCATCCGGCCGGTACCCCAACACCGCCGGCCGCTTCGGATACATCGCCCGCAGATACGCCACCAGCGATGAGTTCGCATCCAGCCAGATTCCCTCGCTCGCGCTCGCCACCGACGCATCCCGCGGAGCGATCCCCGGCCACGTCCCGCTCCTCAATACTGCCAGCGCCGGCGATACGTCCCACCCAATCTGCTCCGGCTTCAGGTACACAATCGCCACATACCCCGCTTCCGCTTTGAGAAGCCGCCGCAACGCTGCCTCGTCCCCGCCCGCATTCACAGCCACCCCGCCAAACCCCAACGCCTTCGCGTTCGCCACCGCCGCCCCATCGGCAGCCACTTCCGCTAGCATCACCACCCCAGCTTCGCTTCGCGCCGCCGCTGTCACATTCGTGATCACTGCCTGTACGCCAGCCTGCTTCAAAAGCTCCACCGAGGCCGCCGTCGCGTCTGGCCACCACGCAATCAGCCCGCGCTCCGGATCCACCGGCTGCGCGCCCTGTGCCACCACCGCCATCAACAGAAATAGGTACCGCATGACGTTCATTTCAGGATGCCTGGAGTAATCTTTCTATTAGAGTACGCTTTCCCACTCGTGGCCGCTATCGGCCCTCTGATCTCACAGTCTATCCCCAACCGAACGTCCGTTCCATCCCTCGATCAACGACAATGATTTCATGCGTCTGGCCACACTTTTCCTAGCCCTCGCCGCCGCCCTCGCCGCCCAGCACAAACCCATCACGCCCGCCGGCGCTGCCAAACCCGTCGGCCCCTACAGCCCCGCCATCGACACCGGCCAGTACGTCTACGTCTCGGGCCAGGGCGCTCGCGATGGTGACGGAGCCATGCCAGCCGGTATCGAAGCGCAAACCCGCCAGTGCCTCGCCAACGTGCGCATGAACCTTGAAGCTGCCGGCCTCGAATTCCGCCACGTCATCAGCGCCCAGCTCTACCTGGTTGACATGGAAACCCTCCCCACCGTCGAACGCCTCTGGACCGAGATCCTCGGCGCCACTCAACCGCCCCACATTACACTCGGAGTCACCCGCCTCCCCACCGACACTCCCATCGAGATCACTGTCGTCGCCCGCCGCGCCACGGGCGACCGCGTCTACCTCAGCCCCATCTACGCCCAAACCCGCCAGCAAGCCGAAAAGCAGCTCACGGCAGCTCTGAAGAAAGCCGGCCTGAACCGCAAGCACCTCGAAATGGCCAACTGGTACACCACTGGAGTCGCCGCACCCGGCGTCATCGGCGTCGCCGCCCTTCCCGACAAAGCCCAGTGGGCCGTCGCCGCCGTCGCCGCCAAGCGGAAGGAGACCTCAGTCTTCTGCGAAGTGGTATCCCCCAAGCCCGCCGGCACCGTGGAGCAGCAAACCACGGAAGCTTTCGCCGGCCTCAAAGCCTGCCTCGCCAAACGAGGCGCCACCCTCGCCGCCGTCGCCGCCACCAACGTCTACCTCGCCGACATCGCGGACTTCGCCCGCATGAACGCCATCTACGCCTCCATGTTCTCGGGCGCCTTCCCCTCCCGCACCACCATCCAATCGGTCGCTCCCGCGAAGGCACTAGCCGCGGTCCGCCTCTCCGCCATCGCCGAGAAACCCTGACCCGACGTCTCCCCTTGCACTCCACCCCGCCATCCGGCAAACTTCATGGGAAGAGGCCACCATGCCCGCACGCCGCACATTTCTACAATCGCTATCAGCCCTCCCCATCCTCGGTAATTTCGTGCCCAAGGCGTCCGCCGCCCCCCGCCCACCACGCGATTTCTTCAAAGAACTCGACGTCCTTCCCTTCATCAACGCCGCCGGCACCTACACCGCGCTCACCGCCTCCCTCATGCCCCCCGAGGTCATGAGCGCCATGCAGTACGCCTCCCGCCAATTCGTCAATCTCATCTCGCTTCAGGATGCCGTCGGCGCCCGCATCGCACACATGCTCGAATGTGAAGCCGCGATGGTCACCTCCGGCGCCGCCGGCGCCCTCACCATCGGCACCGCCGCCTGCATCACCGGCAAGGATCAGGCCAAGATCCTCCGCATCCCCGATCTCCAGGGCATGAAGAGCGAAGTCCTCATTCAGAAATCCCACCGCTACGGCTACGATCACGCCGTCCGCACCTGCGGCGTCCGCATGGTCGAAATCGAAACCGCCGCCGACTTCGACAAGGCCGCCGGCCCCCAGACCGCCATGGCTCTCTTCTTCAACGACAACAACACCAAGGGCAGCATCGACGACGCCGGATGGGTCGCCCTCGGCAAGAAGCACGGCATCCCCACCTTTAACGACGCCTCCGCCGACGCCCTCCCCGTCTCCAACCTCAAGAAGTACACGAAGATGGGCTTCGACCTCGTCACCTTCTCCGGCGGCAAAGGCCTCTGCGGCCCCCAGAGCGCCGGCCTACTCCTCGGCCGCAAAGACCTCATCGAGGCCGCCCGCCTGAATACCTCGCCCTACAGCGATTCCATCGCCCGCGGCCAAAAGGTCAACAAGGAAGAGATCCTCGGCATGATGGTCGCGCTCGAGCTCTATCTCAATCGCGATCACGACGCCACATGGAAGGAATGGGAGCGCCGCGTCTCCGTCCTCACCAGCGCCGTCAAAAACCTCAAAACCATGACCACCGAGGTCAAGGTCCCTGAGATCGCCAACCACACTCCGCACCTCTACATGCGCTGGGATCCCACCGTCCTCAAGCTCGACCCCGTCCAGGTCCGCGCCAAACTCTTCGAGGGCACTCCGTCCATTCAGGTCACGCCGTCCAGCAACAAACAGGAGCTCGTCTTCACCGTCTGGATGTTGCAACCCGGCGAGGCGGAAATCGTCGCCAAACGACTAAAGGATATCTTCCACGCGGCCTAGCTCACGACCTACCCTGCTGCAAAAGTGACCGCCGAAGGTTGCGTCGCAACCTCAATCGATCTACCTCCGTCATCTACCTGCTCGACGACGAACTCCGCTTCACGTTCTGCAACCAGGAGTGGGATCGCTTCGCCGCCGCGAGAGCGCTTTCAACATTGTTGTGGACCACCGCTTGCTTACGCGCGCGGCTCGGTTCCGAGCCACGACCGTCAGGGAGTGGATTACGGATTTTCTGAAGATACTCTAGCCCCACGCTCCATCGCACCTTTCGCATGGTCCTCTCCCCCAGCCCGGAAGGCAAAGGCCTCATCGCTGTCCACTCGCTCGTCGTCGAACAGCTCCACGATCCCGTCCTCGTCTCACCGCTGGAGCACGTCTACGCGGACGCCGATGGCGTAATCACCATGTGCGGCCGATGCCGCAAATCCCGCGTCCCCGGTCCCGTGGCCGTCTGGAATTGGGTACCGGCTCACCTGGAGGGTCCGCGCGCCATCCATTACCTGCTCTGCGCCCCTTGTTTCAACATCTACTACCCCAACATGGCCACCCACTGGAGTACGTGACCCGGCCCGCAACTACGGCAGAATCCGGAAGTGCGGAAGAGGTTCGTTGGTTGCCTCACCAATGATGTAGCCCCCAATGGCGCCGATTGGAATCAGTATCACTCCCGCCAATGCCATCACGCCCTCGCTCTCGCTGTTCGGCAGGGCAATCGCGGCAAGACCAACTCCAGCGCCCAACCCAGCCAGGCCGCCAAACAACCCACGCCTGCCCCGCCGGCCCTGGAACTCCACGGCCGCTACTTCCGCGTGTGGGATGCGCGCTTCTTTGTTCGTGGATTTCCAGCGCTGATTCGTCTTTCGCGTGCTCACCACTACCACTGCATCCGCATCCACCCGTTGCAGCCTGGACTTGATTTCCTCGCCCGTGGCGAGCCGGATCTTCACCATTCGATCCGCCAGTTTCTGGCCCGCAATCGCCGAGCGCAACTGCGCCCAGGTCACCGCCTGCTCCGGTTGCGGCTCCGCCCACACCGGCTGCGTGACGAGGCCGAATGCCATCATCCAAACAAAATAGAGGGGTCGCATAGCACCATCCCGCGGGAACGTCCCGCCGGCCCGCACAGTCTGTCAACGAAAGACTATGATCCTACGGCTTGTCCGGCTTCAGCACCGCAATGAAATTCAGATTCCGGTAAAGCTGGTTGTAGTCCAACCCGCACCCGATCACAAACCGGTCTGGAATCTCAAAGCACCGAAAGTCAATCTGCATCGGCACAATCCGCCGCGTCGTCCGGTCCAGCATCGAGCAGATCGCAATCGAGTTCGGCCCCCGCCCCGACAAGTGCTGCATCAGATACCGCGCCGTAAATCCGGTATCCACAATGTCTTCCACCAGCAGCACGTCTTCGCCCTCAATCGATTCATCCAGATCCTTCGAGATCCGCACCACCCCAGTCGCCGACGAATGATCCCCAAACGATGAGATCGCCAGGAAGTCCATTTTGATCGGTATCGTCAGCTCCCGCGCCAGCGCGGTCATGAAAAATACCGATCCCTTCAGCACTCCCACCAGCTTCAGATGCCCGTCTTTGTACCGCTCCGAGATCTCCGCGGCGACCACCTTCACACGCTTGCTAATCTCTTCTTCCGAAAACAGCACCCGCTCAATCATCGGCATCGCCGGAGTCTTCATACCTTCCCCCTACTCGCTCTTCTCAGCCTGGGCCGCCAGCCCGTACTTCAATACCAAGTCTTGCAGATCCTTCTGGTAAAAAACCTGGATGTTGATGTGGGGATAGATCTCCCGCAACAGCCGGATCTTCCGGTTCTTCTTCGTCACCAGCGATTGCTTCATCGTCGTCAACTCCACATACAAGTTCGACTCCGCCAGAAAGAAGTCCGGAGTGAACGACTCCAACACACGTCCCTGCTCATCCCACTTGATCGGAAAACTGCGCGGCTCGTACTCCCACGCAATGCGGTAGAAATCGAGCAGCCGCGCAAACGTCTCCTCGCTCGGATGCCCAAACTGCGCGCCCTTCAATTGCGCCGGCGCGCCCTGCTGAATCCCGTGCGCCGCCAGCCGCAGCCGGATGCGAAACTGCAGCTGCGCCTCCGCCGCCGGAGATAGAAACCCCATCCGGTCCAGACCCCGCGCCCGCACCGCGGCTTCAATCAACTCCGCCTTGTGCGCGGCATCCAGCGTCTCCGCGTTCAGAGTAATGTCGAACGTCTCCGGCGCCGCCGTCGCCCGCCCAAACCGTGCCTTGCGCACCGAACGGATCGCCGCCGCCCGCTCCGCCAGGCTTTGCCGCGCCGCCGCCCGCTCCAGCCGGTCGTCCAGCATCGCGTTGCCGATCCGCCTCGCCAGCGGAGCAACGACCCGCACCCGCAGCACCGCCGGATAGCTGCGGAACAACAGCTCCGCCCCATCCACGCCCACCACCAGATTCGTCCGCGAGGCCACCCGCAAGAGTATCGACGCCGCCATGTCCGGCCACGCCTTGGAGTTCGCCTCGATCACCGGGCCAAACTCCTCCGCCAGCATCGTATCCAGCTTCTCCGCGCTGATATGCGAATACCCGAGCCTCTGCGCCGCAAGTTGTGCGACCTCTCGCGCGCGGCACCCCGGCTCCCCAGACACAGTGACGACAGCCATGGAACAAGCCCATAATATCGTAGGTACAATCTCCGAATGCGCCCTACTCGCCGATCTTTCGTCAAAACATTCTCAGCCCTCTCTGTTGCGGCCCCAGCCTGGGCCGCCGGCCGTGAAATCAGCTGCGACGTCGCCATCATCGGAGCTTCCACCGGAGGCTGCGCCGCCGCCCTCGCCGCCTGCCGCAACGGCCTGCGCGTCGTCATGACCGAAGAGACGGACTGGATCGGCGGCCAGCTCACCTCACAAGCCGTCCCCCCCGACGAGCACCCCTGGATCGAATCCTTCGGCGCCACCCAGGCCTACCGCGCCTATCGCAACGGTGTCCGCCAGTACTACCGCGACAACTATCCCCTCACCCCCGAAGCCCGCGCCAGCACGCGCCTCAACCCCGGAGGCGGCTCCGTCTCCGCCATCACCCACGAGCCCCGCGTCTCCCTCGCCGTTCTCGAATCCATGCTCGCCCGCTACCAGAGCGCCGGCCTCCTCACCATCCTCCTCGAACACAAACCCTCGGCCGCCACCATGCAGGGCGACCGCGTGGAATCGGTCACCGTGAAGAGTCTCCGCCACGGACCCGATAAAACAATTCACGCCGCTTATGTTTTGGACGCCACCGAGATGGGCGACCTCCTGCCGCTGACGAAAACCGAGTTTGTCACCGGCTACGAAGCCAAGTCCCAACCCCACAACCATCAGGCCTTCACGGTCTGCTTCGCGCTCGGCCACGAACCCGGCGCCAACCACGTCATCGACAAGCCCGAGGAGTACTCGTTCTGGCGCGACTACGTCCCGAAGATGAGCCCCGCCTGGCCCGGCAAGCTCCTCTCGTGGTCCATGACAGACCCCTTCTCGATGAACCGCCGCGAGGTCTTCTTCGACCCCACGCTACAGTCCAAAGCGCCGGGCCTCAATCTCTGGCTCTACCGCCGCATCGTCCAGAACGCCATCCACCAACCCGGCTCCGTCCGCAGCGAAGTGACGCTCGTCAACTGGCCGCAGAACGACTACTGGCTCGGCAACCTTTACGGCAACACCCCCGAGGAGGCCGCCCGCCACCTGAAACGCGGAAAACAATTGTCACTCTCTTTGGTTTATTGGATGCAGACCGAAGCGCCCCGCCCCGACGGCGGCGCCGGCTGGCCCGGCCTCCATCTCCGACCCGACATCACCGGCACCGATGACGGCCTCGCCAAGTATCCCTATATCCGCGAGTCCCGCCGCATCCAGGCCGAGTTTACGGTGGAAGACATCCACGTCGGCACCGACGCCCGCATGAAGTTCACCGGCAAGTCCAAGGACGACGTGACCGCCGAGGTCTTCAAGGATTCCGTCGGAGTCGGCAGCTACCGCATCGACCTCCACCCCTCCAGCGGAGGCGACAACTACATCGACGTCAGTTCCCTGCCCTTCCAGATCCCCCTCGGCGCCCTCATCCCGAAACGTGTGGAGAACCTACTCCCCGCCTGCAAGAACCTCGGCGTCACCCACATCACCAACGGCTGCTACCGCCTGCATCCCGTGGAATGGAACATCGGCGAATCCGCCGGAGCCCTCGCCGCCCACTGCCTGAAGAACAAGTTCACCCCGCGCCAGGTCCGCAACACCGAGAAACTCCTAGCCGCCTTCCAATCGAGCCTCACAGCCCAAGGCATCGAGCTCGAATGGCCGCGGCTGCGGCCGCGCTAGGCCTCACGGTTTCGGTCGAATTAAGAGGTAGCCGGATGCTTCAGACGGCTGCGTACCGCAGCGCAGGCTCCAGGAGTTCGATACTCCGAGGGTGTCCGGAAGGCGAATATCTACCCTGTAAACGCCCACGGTATCCGGAGCGAGCACTGCCGAAACGACACCCACGTCGCCGGAAAAACTACTACTCGAAAGCTCACAGGTTCTTGGGAACTCTACGGGAATCGAAGGCGGCTCGGCCGGTGCAGTCACGCCCGTTGGGACCGCTGGTTCCGCCGGACCGAGGCCCGTCATGTAGACATGGATCACTTCGCCATTCCACGCGGGAGAACAGTCCGTTACCGTGGCGCGATAGTCTTCGTGCAACGCGTAGACCAGGTAACGATACCCATCAGTAATGGGCCCCTCACATCCGGTTCCGCGCAGAAACTTCAACCAGTTGCGCCTGACATCCAGCACAGTTCCGCGCTCCAGAACGGACTTCGCCGGTGTCTCCAGTGCGAGTTCCGCTTTGTCTAGGGCGGTCTCCCAAGGAACCTGAACCGCGATTCGGTTCGGTGTGACCCAAGCAACCGGAACCGGCTCGCCGTTCAGCAGGATGCTGACGCCACCAAGAACTCCAGGATGCGGCGATCTGTCCGCGAGGAGATCCGAGGTCGTCAGGTTGCTCCCGCTGAGTTCCACTTCTGATCCTGGGGCGCTGTAAACCAATTCATCCGTGAGCGCAGGCGTGACCGGGATGACCTCCTCAACCCTCCCATCAGCCACATCGATCCGCAGCAACTGATCCTTTCCAGTCGACGCGTACGCCACCATTCCGTCACCTGCCAACACGGCCGACGTGACGTCATCCTCCGGACGCGTCAGTTGCCGCAGTTCCGAGCCGTCGGTCCGGATCAGAAACGCCTGTAAACGCCCCTGATCATTCCGGCCCGCAAAGTTGGCGCGTGACAGGAAAAGCAGCCGCCGCCCGTCTCTACTCAGTGAAGGCTGCCAGGCGCCCTCGGGGCACGAAACCAAGGCCTGTTCCAAATCCGAAGCCACATCATAAACAGCGATCTCCGCGCCGGCGCCCGTGCCAGTCTCGAAGTAAAGTACTCGCGCCTGATCGTCCATGGCGAAGCGGAACGCAGCTCTCGCAAGCTTCAGCGTTCGCACCGTCGTGCCGTCGAATAGGACCAACTGCCGCCAATTCCGAGCCATTGCGACCACCACTCCGTTCGATGCCACTTGCGTGATTGGAACGGGCACGAACGGAAGGTTGATTCTAAAGCCTGGGATGCCCTCCACCCGATCACCAGTGATCAGATCCACGCGCGTTAGTAGGCCATCAAAGCTGTCAGGCAGACTACTCGGGGCTCCTCTGGAGTGGAATATCGCATACCGTCCATTTCGGCTGACGCCGGCCACACCGGCTCCGGTTGCCAGCACTTGCCCCGAACTGGAAACCACATCCCCCTGGTATCGTTCCCAACTTCCGATCGCCCAACTTCTTCCGCAGTAGGGAGACTCGCACCGTTGCGCGCCCGTATAGGCCACGACGGACCCATCGCCGCTCACCGAGGGGATGCTTAACTGGAATGGATTGGTGACCCCACCCCCACTGTTCAGGCGCTCACGAAACACCTGAGTTCGTCCGCCCACCTGCCACGACAGAATCTTCGGCGTAAACCCCGAGGCAGTTCCAACGGGCCGCATCATCGTGGAGAAATAGACGATCGAGCCATCGTCCGTAGTCGCCAAGTCCGCAATCTGCGCTGACAGAAACTGAACCGCGGCGCAGAACACAACCAATCCGGTTCTTGTATGCATATCGCTGCTTTGAGTCTATATCCGGAAAAAAGGAAATTGGAAATCCCTCCCGCTCTCCTATCCGCCGGACTTTGTTTGGCGTGTTTTCGTCCAGGCCGCCGACGGCCTCAACAACAGGCGCCCGCGCCAGGTTCGCAACACAGAGAAGCTCCTGGCCGCCTTCCAATCGAGCCTCACCGCCCAGGGCATCGAGCTCGAATGGCTCCGCCTGCGGCCGCGCTAGGCCTCGGCCCGCAAGTCGTCTTCTAGTCGATCGAGAACCGTCGGAAGCACCCGCACGAATCGCATTCTCAGTCACGGGTGGGGCGTAGCGCGACCAAGATGTCCGGTGGTAGACACCGTATACGGCTATGAGCGAGGGAGGGACGGCTTCACGGAAACTGCTATCTTGCCGGTCGCGGCCGCTACAGCTTGAACAGCTCCCGCAGCCGCTTGGTCTGCACGCGGCTCACCGGCACCTCGCTGCCGCGCTTGTCGTCCATGCGCAGTTGGTAGCTCGATTTGAACCACGGAATCACTTCGCGAATCCGGTTGATGTTGACGAGATAGCTGCGATGCGCGCGCCAGAAACTCGCCGGGTCCAGGGAAGACTGCAACTCTTCCAGAGTCTTGTAGTTGGTCTGGCCCTCCACCGTCGAGGTCACCATTGTGATCAGGCCGTCCTCGATGGTGGCGTAAATCAGATCGTCCGCGTCCACAATGAGATTCCGGCCCGCCGCCCGCACCAGAATCTTCGCCCGGCCCACTGTGTTCACGGGGATGGCGGGCACCGCCACCGGCGGCACGTCGGGCTCCAGCATGGTGCGCTTCACGCGGTCGATCGTCAGGACCAGGCGCTCCCGCTCCACCGGCTTCAGAAGATAATCGAGCGCCTCCAGGCGGAATGCCTCCAGGGCATACTGCTCATAGGCCGTACAGAGCACGAAGGCCGGCAGCGGTACGCCGTCGCTCTTCAGCTTGTGGATCACGCCCAGGCCATCGAGTCCCGGCATCTGCACGTCGAGAAAGACGAGATCCGGCTCCAGTTCCTCGATCCGCGCCACCGCCTCCACGCCGTTGCGGGCCGTGCCCACCACCTCGATCTCCGGGAACTCCTTCAGGAGAAATAGGAGCTCGTCGAGCGCCGGACTCTCGTCGTCGGCGATCACGGTCGGGATAGTTGGAGCGTTGCGCCCAGACATTCGGCTACAGTGTACCAAGCCCGCCACACCCGCTCCTACCCCTCAGAAACCCTGCGAATTCGCATCCGTTAGGCCACCCGGCGCTGCGACTGGTATCATAAGGAATAGCTGAATCCGCAATCGACGGGTCGGATTCCGCGAGGAGTCATTTCACTTGCCATCCCAGGACTATGTCCCGATCGCGCCCTCCGAAGACAAGCCCGGCGCGGTAGCGGCCATGTGGACGCCGGACAATTTGCCGGAGTGCGAGGCATTCAGAAGCGGCTCCGATTCTACAACCCGGAAAACGAGTTTTGTATTCAACTCATGAGACTTAAAGACACCTTACGATGGATGCGCGGCGAAGATCAGATTGCGCACATCGGTCTCGAGTATTACGACCAAAGCGGGACCCAAGCGCAATAATGAAAATCCTCGTCATCGGCGGCACACAGTTTATCGGCAAGCACCTGGTGGCCTCGCTCTCCAAAGCAGGCCATGAGGTCTCCGTCCTCCACCGCAAGGCGGATCACGATCACGGCAAGAAAGTGCTCAACCTGCAGGCAGATCGCAACGACATCACCCAGGTGAAGAGCGCGCTGGCCGGCAAGAGTTTCGACGCAGCCTTCGATCTGGTCTACGACTGGGAACGCGGCACACCCGCCACGGTGGTGGAGCAGACCGCCAAACTCCTCACCGGCAGCATCAGCCGGTATGTCTTCATATCCTCGGTGGCCGCCTATGGCGATGGCCTGAATCATCACGAAGGCGATGCGCTGGCGGCCGACGATCATGCCGATCGCTACGTCCGCGAAAAGGCGCAGAGCGAGCGCGCTCTGTTCCGCCTGCATCAGCGTCACGGCACGCCGGTGGTCACCATTCGCCCACCCTTTGTTTACGGGCCCAACAACCCGATCTATCGCGAACAGTTCTTCTGGGACCGCATCCGCGACAAGCGCCCTGTGATTCTGCCTGGCGATGGCCGAAGGCTGATGCAGTTTGCCTATGTGAAGGACATTGTGTGGGCGTGCCAGCGCGCGCTGGAAGTGCCGGCCGCATTGGGCCATGCTTTCAACATCGGCAATGCACGGCCGTTGACGCAGTGCGAAGTGCTGGATGCGTTTTTCGCCGCGGCCGGGAAAACGACGGAAGTGCTGCGGGTGCAACGCGACCGGATTGCCCGCGCGGGCGGACATCCGCTGGGGCCGAACCTCTATTTTGGGATGTATTTTGACCTCCCACCGATCACCAGCGTGATCAGCAAGGCGCAGCGCGTCCTCGGCTTGAAGCCCACTCTGTTTGGCGACGGGTTGAAGGAAACGTTCCGCTGGTACGCGCGGAATCACAGCAAGAAGGCGATCGATTATTCGTTCGAAGACCGGTTGCTGCAGCGCGAACGGTCGCAGCTCGCCAGTTAAGCGCCGCGCTCAGCGCTTGCTATGCTGATTACAGCATGGACCATGTGCTGGCGATTCTTCTGGCCGGCGGCGCTGGTGAGCGCCTCTTTCCTCTGACCAGGAACACGGCCAAGCCGGCCGTGCCGCTCGGCGGCTACTACCGCATTATCGACTTCGCGCTCTCCAACTGTCTGAACTCCCGCCTGCGGCGCGTCTTCTGCCTGACGCAGTACAAAGCCCTGGACCTCACCCGGCATTTGCGCGAGGGGTGGGGTTTTTTGTCGCGGGAACTGGGCGAGTTTATCGAAGTAATTCCGCCCATGAAGCGCGTGCATTCAGACTGGTATCTGGGCACGGCTGACGCGGTTTATCAGAACGTCGAGAGCATCACGGCCGAGCAGCCCGAGTATGTCCTGGTGCTCTCGGCCGACCAGGTCTATAAGATGAACTACCAGGAGATGCTGGAGTGCCACCGGTCGCACCGCGCCGAGGTGACCATCGCCACCATCCAACTTCCGCCGGAGCAGGCCGATCGCTTCGGCGTCGCCAATATTGACGCAGTTACGCATCGAATCCTCGAATTCGAAGAGAAGCCCAAGCATCACAATGCTGTGCGCTCGGCTTTCGAACCTTCCATGGTCAGTGCCTCGATGGGCATCTATATCTTCAACACCGAGGTGCTGCTGGAGGCGTTGCGGGTGGACGCGGCCGACCCCGGCTCATCGCACGACTTCGGAAAAGACGTCATCCCCAGGCTGCTGGTCCGAAACAAAGTGGTCGCTTATGATTTTCGCGATTTGAACGCGAAATGCGTGCGTTACTGGCGCGATGTTGGCACAATCGACTCCTGGTATGAGGCCAATATGGACTTGGTGAGTGTCACGCCGGAGTTCAACCTGTATGACACGGCGTGGCCGATACGGACCAGGATGCCGCAGGCTCCGCCGGCCAAGTTTGTCTTTGCGCAGGAGGGTCTGCGAATGGGGGTGGCAACGGATTCGATTGTGTCGCCGGGCGTGATTGTGAGCGGCGCGCGTGTGCATCAGAGCGTACTTTCTCCGGGTGTGCGGATCAATAGCTTCTCGGAGGTGGCGGCGTCCATTCTGCTGCACAACGTGAAAGTGGGCCGGTACTGCCGGGTGCACCGCGCGATCCTCGATGCGGGCGTTGTGCTGCCGGAGGGCTCGGTGGTGGGCGGGGATCCGGAGCGCGGCCGCGCGGCCGGCCATCATGTCACCGAGGGGGGCATAACGGTGGTGAGTGTGACAAAATAAGGAGTTGTTGCTCTGATAACTCCCTACCCTCGAAAGAAGGACTCCTATGACTGAGATCATTGACATCATTGCGCGCGAGATCCTCGACAGCCGTGGCAACCCGACCGTCGAAGCCGACGTATTTCTCTCCAGCGGCAGCATGGGCCGCGCGGCCGTACCGTCGGGCGCCTCTACCGGCGAGAACGAAGCTTGCGAACTGCGCGACGGCGACAAGAGCCGCTACCTTGGCAAGGGCACGCTGAATGCCGTCAAGAACATCGAGGACGAGATCATTCCGGCGCTGCTGGGCGAGGACGCCTCGGCGCAGTATGCGATCGACGCGAAGATGATCGGCTTGGACGGCACGCCGAACAAGAGCCGCCTCGGCGCCAACGCCATTCTGGCCGTCTCGATGGCTTGCGCGCGCGCCTCGGCCGACGCCGTGGGCCTGCCGCTCTACCGCTACCTGGGCGGCGTGAATGCCCGCATTCTGCCTGTGCCGAACATGAACATCATCAACGGCGGCGCCCACGCCGACAACAGCGTGGACTTCCAGGAGTTCATGATCAGCCCACACGGGGCCGACACCTTCAGCAACGCCATCCGCATGGGCGCCGAAGTGTTCCACACGCTGAAGGGCGTTCTCAAGGGTCGCGGCTACTCGACGGCGGTGGGTGACGAGGGCGGCTTTGCGCCGAACCTGAAGTCCAACGACGAAGCGGTGGAAGTGATTTTGGAAGCGATCACCAAGGCCGGCTACAAGCCCGGCGAGCAGATCTCGATCTCTCTCGATCCGGCGTCGAGCGAATTTTATGACCGCTCCAAGAGCAAGTACGTCTTCAAGAAGAGCGACAAGCGCGAGCTTTCGAGCGATGAGATGATCGCGTTCTGGGCCAACTGGTGCGCGCAGTATCCGATCATTTCGATTGAAGACGGCATGGCCGAATTCGACTGGGCCGGCTGGAAGAGCATGACCGATCAGCTCGGCAAGAAGATCCAGCTCGTCGGCGACGATCTCTTTGTGACCAACCCGGAGATCCTGGCCAAGGGCATCGCGACGGGGACGGCCAACTCGATCCTGATCAAGGTCAACCAGATCGGCACGCTGACCGAGACGCTGGAAGCGATGGAGATGGCGTTTAAGGCGAACTACACCTGCATGACCTCGCACCGCTCTGGCGAGACCGAAGACGCCTTCATCGCCGACCTGGCGGTGGCGACGGGCTGCGGCCAGATCAAGACTGGCTCGGCGAGCCGGACTGATCGCATGGCCAAATACAACCAGTTGCTGCGGATCGAGCAGGAGCTCGGCGCGGCAGCCAAGTACGCCGGCCGCTCGGCGTTCAAGCAGTAGGGAACGGGAGCGACGATGCACAAACTCGTACTCATCCGCCACGGCGAGAGCACGTGGAACAAAGAGAACCGCTTCACGGGCTGGACCGACGTCGATCTCTCTGAGAAAGGCATCCAGGAAGGCATTGATGCCGGGCTGGTGCTGAAGAAGGAGGGGTTTGAATTCGACCTCGCTTACACTTCGGTATTGCAGCGTGCGATCAAGACGCTGAACATCGTGCTGGATCAGATGGGCCAGATCTGGCTGCCGGTGGAGCGTTCGTGGCGGCTCAACGAGCGCCATTACGGCGGGCTTCAGGGGTTGAACAAGAGCGAGACGGCCGACAAGTATGGCGAGGCGCAGGTGAAGATATGGCGCCGCAGCTACGACATTCCGCCGCCCCCGCTAACGAAGGAAGACGATCGCTATCCGGGCCACGACCGGCGGTATGCCGGCCTGCCGGAAAGTGACCTGCCTCTGACCGAGTGCCTGAAGGACACGGTGGCGCGGTTTCTGCCGCTGTGGACCGAAAGCATCGCGCCCGCGATCCAGAGCGGCAAGAGGATCGTTATTGGCGCGCATGGCAACAGCCTGCGGGCGCTGGTGAAGTATCTGGACAACATCAGCGACGCCGATATTCTCGAGATGAATATCCCGACGGCGATGCCGCTGGTGTATGAGCTGGACACGGACCTGAAGCCGATCAAGTCTTACTATCTTGGGGATCCCGAGAAGGTGAAGGCGGCCATGGACGCGGTGGCTAAGCAGGGTAAAAAGCAGGCGTAGACACACTACGGCCATGAGAAGAGGCCCGGTTGGCTCCCGTGGGGGAGCGGACCGGGCCTTTTTACTTTCGGAGGCGAAGGACATTCATATTCGCCCGGGGCCTCACGAAAAGGCCCCGTATTTGATCGAGCTGATCGGGACAAAAACCGGTTTGCGCGCCGTCCTGTTCGGACAGCGGCCCGCATAGGAAGCGTTGAACCCCTTACCCATTGGGTAGGTGATTACCGCCACTCTACGTTAGGCGAAGGGATCGAAGCTGGCCAGCGGGTCATCCCCTAAGTCCACACTAGCATGGGGTGTCAATAGGCGCGCAGGGTATGTTATTGAAAATACAGCGAAAATAGGTATGTGACCGGCTTCGGAAGAAACACGGAAAATGCGCGGCGTTGCGCAGAGGGCCGCCGGTGACTTCGCGTTTAATTGGGAATTGAGTAGACCGTCCCCGAATTAACGGTGGCCGAAGTACATGAGCCAGCCCAGGCCGAAGACGGTGGCAGCGAACCAGCCGAAGGAGGTGAGGCCGTACTTGAGGCGTTCGGCGTCGGTCTTCTTGGTCACTACGCCTAGGACGGCGCTGGTGAAGAGCGCGAATAGCAGGGTCGCTTCAAAATGGGAGAGATTGATCTTCACGGCGTTAGTCCTTGCGCCCGGCGGCGATCTCAAAGGCGTCCACGACGGCCAGGATGTTGAACAGTCCGGCGGCGACCAGAAACTTTGTTCCGTAGTCAACGGTGTGGCCGGCGATGTCGGGCTGGCTGTAGCCGAACATTCGGGCGACTATATAGAGCACGCCGTTGGAGATGTTCGCGATGAAGCCGCCCACATAGATGATGGTGGTGAGCAGGTCGCCGGTGGTGGGCTCAAACATGTAGCCGCGCATCGTGAGGCCCAGCAGGAACATGATGACGGTGCAGCCGCAAAGGATGGCCCCGCGGTAGGTCTTCTTCAGGAGAAAATGGCCGCCGCCGGGGACGAACCACGCCAGGGCGACAACGGGCAGCCACTTGGCGATGGGTGGCAGGGGCGGATACGGACTCATTACTTTTTCGCTCATCGGTATAGGTACCTTCTCAGGCTAACATGGCGTCGTCAGTGGGCCGGCTCGGAGGCCAGCCAGATCATGGATTCCAGGATGCGGGCGCGCTGGACCTCGTTGACAATCAGGTAGCGGTGAAGGCCGCCGGACGCGGGGACGTGTCTGGTGAAGCCCTTGGCATCGACGACGACGTTGCCGGGGGCGGAGAGATCGAAGTAGCCGCGATCGGGCCGCAGGGCGTAGAGGACGGCGGTAAGGTCCCAGGTTTCACGATCGTAGGGGAACTTCATATATGCCTTATAGCCATCGACCACCGGGTTCTTGGGCGCCCAGCCGAAATCCTGTTCAATGGACCGGGCCGGGAACTTGATGGTGCGCCCGACCTCAAAGCCGCTCCAGACCGCAGGCGTGGGCCATTCGGCCGCCAGTTTCTGGCAGGCGGCTATGTCCTCTTTGACGTTATACTCGGGGCCTTTGTTCGTAAAATCTCCGGCCATGAGGGAGAGCAGCTTGACCTTTTTGGCGATGAGCTCTTTGCCGCCGGGCTCGGCGAGGAGGCGGGCGAGATTAGTGGAGAAGCCCACCTGGATGACGATGACGCTGTGATCGGCCTCGCGGGCGAGGACGGATTTGAGGAGCGCGACGGCCTCCTGTTTCGGCTCGGTCCACCTGTGGCGTCCGCCGTCAATGGCCACGCGGTTGTAGTTGCCCTCATCCTTGGTAACACCGTTTTTGACGAGGCCGATGGGGATTCGCTCCCGTCCGTAGAACGTGTTGACGGCACTGACGTAGCGGCCCGCCCAGGGATTGTCCTTGGTGAGGGTGACGGCGGCGAGGCGGATTTCGCCGCGCGATTCCAAGCCGTGGAGCATGGCAAGGGCGAGGGCGTCGTCAATATCGTTGCCCATGTCGGTATCGAAAATCACCGGGACGGGGGGCGCGGCGGCGGCCGCCAGCGCCAGGCAGAGGAACAAGGAGGCCAGTTTTTGTTTCATCAGTCGTACTCCACTTTCATCAGACACAAACCGCAGGAAGGCAGGGACGGACCGGCCTTATCGGGAAAGTCCGGTTGCAGGCGGGCTCGAATGCCGCCTGGGCAGATGTTGCCCTTGCCCGTCTCTAACAGGGTACCTGCCAGGAAGCGCACCATGTGCTTTAGGAATCCGCTGCCGCAGACCTCATAGACGAGCTCGTCGCCTTCGCGCCGGTAGCGGGAGGAGAAGATGCGGCGGACTTTGGACCGGCCGAGGTCGTCCTTTTCGTCGGCGGCGGCGAAGGCGGAAAAATCGTGCTCACCCTCAATGAGAGCGGCACATTCCTGCATCATCGGTTCATCCAGGGGATAGGGATGGTGGCAGACGTAGAGACGGCGCATGGGCGGGCAGACGGCGGCGCGGCAGATGCGGTACTGGTAAGTCTTGCGAAGGGCATCGAAGCGAGGGTGAAAGTGGGGATGAACTTCGCAGGCGTCCATGACGCGGATGGACGTCGGGAGCAGTCGGTTCATGGCGCGAACGAGGTTATCGACGGGGATGGGATTGCTGATGGAGAGTGCAGCCACCTGGCCGACGGCGTGGACGCCGGCATCGGTGCGGCCGCTGCCCTGGAGATCGACGGAGGCGCCTTCGAGGCCGGACGCGACGCGGGCGAGCCAGCCCTGGACGGTCTCCTGGCCGGGCTGGATCTGCCAGCCGTGAAACTCGGTACCGTCATAGGCGACGGTGAGACGGATGCGTCTCATACGGGGCGGGAGCCGGGCTTGACGACCGGAAGGCCCTGGGCGCAGAGCGGACACTGGGCAGGATCGAAGGCGGTGACGGTGAGGGTGGCGAGGGCGGCGCGGGGGACTCCGAGATCGGCTTTGCCACCGCTGCGATCGATGACGGAACCGGCGGCGATGACGGTTGCGCCGAGTTGGCGAAGGAGTTCGATGACCTCGACGGAACTGCCGCCGGTGGTGATGACGTCTTCAATGACGACGGCTTTCTCGCCGGGGGTGATGGCGAACCCACGGCGGAGGACCATTTTGCGATCGGCATCGCGTTCCGTGAAAATGTGACGGACGCCAAAGGCGCGCGCGGTTTCGTGGCCGATGATTAGGCCGCCCATGGCGGGGGAGACCACGACATCGGGTGTGACATTCATGGCGGCGGCGAGAGCGCGGCCCATGGATTCGGCGTGGTCCGGGTATTGGAGGACCTTGGCACACTGGAGGTATTCGGGCGAGTGGAGGCCGCTGGTGAGGCGGAAATGGCCGGTGAGGTAGGCGCCGGTGCGGCGGAAGAGATCGAGGACGGAATCAGAGGTAAAGGTCACTTTGCGAATAGTCTAACAAGGCGGCAACGGCGTCGGCACCATGCGCTGCGATATTCTGGATGCTAACCCCGGTAACATCGGGGGGCATTCCCGCGACTAGATAGTAGTGAACTCTCCCATGATGAAACGTGCCCAACCGATTCTCGCCCTCGTACTTTCGGCCCTGATGTGCGCCCCCGCGGGCCTAGCGCAGCAGGCCGCCAGTCTCGACAAGCCGCTTGTTCCGGTCGCCGGCGGCACTGGTTTCATCCGCTCGTTGGAGCGCCCGTATCGAGCGCCGAATGTGGCGCCTATCAATCTGAGCAATTCCAACCGGCTGGAGGCGTTGACGAAGGCGGGCAAGATCTACCTGTCCCTGGACGACACG
Source organism: Paludibaculum sp. (assembly GCA_036504135.1). Lineage (GTDB taxonomy): Bacteria > Acidobacteriota > Terriglobia > Bryobacterales > Bryobacteraceae > Paludibaculum. Next base: position 44,324 of record DASXVP010000008.1, on the reverse strand, counting down.
ATTGCGATTGCTTTGGAGAACAATCTGGATATCGAGCTCTCGCGGTACACACCACAGATTGCTCAGGTGGATTTGTTGAGGGCGCAGGCCGGCGGGTTGCTGCGCGGCGTGCCGACAGCGGTGCGGCAAACGGCGAATTCGGCCCTGCAGGTTGCCACTGGCGGCACGACGGAGCGGGGGAGCGCCAATGCGACGACGAGCGGAACGGCGGACACGGGCAGCGGTGGCACGGTGATCACGCAGACCGGCGTGGCGATTCCGAACCTGGATCCGACGCTGTTTTTCGGTGGCTCCATGGGGCACAGTAGCAGACCACAGGCCAATACTGTGACGACGGGGGCGACGGCGCTGTTGTTTGACAGCCGGTCTTTCCAGACGGGGTATCAGCAATCGTTCTTGACGGGTACGACGGCCAGCGTCGGCTGGAACAACTCGTGGGTGAGGTCGAATAACGTGCGCAGTGACATCAACCCGAGCTGGTCTCCGAACATCAACCTGCAACTGACGCAGCGGCTGTTACAGGGGTTTGGATTCGCGGTGAACAACCGCAATATCCGTGTCGCGCGCAACAACATCCGGGTGTCTGACCTGACATTCAAGCAGCAGGTGATGACCACGGTGGCGGGGGTGGTGAATCTGTATTGGGATCTGGTGAGCTTCAATGAAGACCTGAAGGTGAAGCTGAAGGCCGTGGATGTGGCGCAGAAGTTTTACGAAGAGAACAAGATCCAGGTGGAAGTGGGGACTTTGGCGCCGATTGAGATTGTGCGGGCGGAGGCGCGGGTGGCGCAGGCGCAGCAGGATCTGACCAATTCCGAGACATCGTTGATGCAGCAGGAGACGATTCTGAAAAACGCGCTATCGCGCACCGGTGTGGCGAGCCCGACACTGGCCGAGGCGCGGATCGTGCCGACTGACAGGCTGACGCAGCCGGCCGACGACCAGGTGGACAAGCTGGCGGAGCTGGTGGAGACGGCACTGGCGTCGAGGCCGGATCTGGAGCAGACCAACATCGGGATGGACAACACGAAGATCGGAATCGCGGGTTCGCGGAGCCAACTGCTGCCCTCGCTGGATGTGAACGCGAGCTTCCAGAACAACTCGTTGTCTGGCTCGGTAAACGAGGTGGGGAGTACGGCACTGGCGCCGATCATCCGCAACGCGGACCCGTATTTCGTTGGGGGGTACGGCAACGCACTGGCGCAATTGTTCCGGCGCAACTTTCCGGACTACTCGGTGGGTTTCCAACTGAATATCCCGATCCGGAACCGGACGGCACAGGCGGATTACGTCCGGGACCAGATCACGTTGCGGCAGCAGCAGATTGCCGCGCAGCGACAGATCAACGATATCCGGGTGAGTGTGCAGAACTCGCTGATTGCGGTGATACAAGCCAAGGCGCGGTATCAATCGGCGCTAAAGGAACGCACGTTGCAGGAGCGGACGTTGGACGCGGAGAACAAGAAGTACGCACTGGGTGCATCGACGGCGTTCCAGGTGGTGCAGACGCAGCGGGACATGGCGCAGGCGCAGGCCGGCGAGGTGGCGGCGTTGGCGGCGTACAGCCGGGCGAGGGTGCAGTTGGACCTGACGACGGCGACGATTCTGAGCCGGTATAAGGTAGAGATCGCCGATGCCAAGGCCGGGAAGAGCTCGCGTCCGGTACAGCCGGTGCAGAATTAGGTTGGTGATGGATTTTTGGCAGACAGCCCGCGGGAATTCCCGCGGGCTGTTCCTTTTTGGAAAGAAGTGCCGAAATGGCAAACGTGCGTGGCTGTAAGCTATTGAAAACAGGCCTGTGAGGTTTGGCCACCTGCCTGCTTTAGCATTTGCGTGTGTTCACAGGGCAGACTCAAGGGGCAGACCTCACCAACCGCTGGTTCTTTCTCCTCCACTCCCTCCTCCCGCCCTGTCTTCTGCGATCGCGTGTAACCCACCGAGGCGCCCCTTGAGTCATTTTCTACCGGACTAATTACAGGTTGGCCGCACAGTATCCCTAATGACGAGGACAATCCGTGACGATGAAGCTGGATATGCACGACGAGACCAAAGACCTGGAGCAGATCATGAAGTTTCAACAGAGCCTGTTGAAGCTGGTGACGCGGGGTACTCAAGAACAGACCAAGAGCAAGGGCCCGACCTCGGATCAGACGCAGCAGTTAGAGGCATGGGTCCGGAAGGTCCATCCGAAATCGGCCTGACGATCCACCTCCACCCCCTTCCGGATTGGGTACAATCTGATTGATCTGGGCGATAGCCGAATGGCGCCAGCGGTCAAAAGGAAAGGGGTTGAAACTGTGAGTCAATTCCAGGATCCCGGGGAACGGGACAAGGTCAAGGGCAAAGGTTCCGGCTTTTCACGCCGGGGCTTCATGCAGGGCGTAGGAGTTACCGGCGCGGTGGCGCCGGCGCTGATCGGTACAGACGCGCAGGCGCAGACGGCGCCGGGCGTAGTAGGGCCGGCCGGCGTAGCGATCATCCTAAACATCAACGGCAAAGCGACCAAGGCGACAGTTGAGCCGCGTGAAACGCTGCTGGACGTGTTGCGCGGTCAGCTCGACATTACGGGCGCCAAGCGGGTATGCGACCGCGGCAGTTGCGGGGCGTGCTCGGTGCTGGTGAATGGCAAGGTGATGTATGCGTGCTCGATTCTGGCGATCGACGCCCAGGGCAAGCAGATCACGACCATTGAAGGATTCTCAATGACGGGTGGCAAGCCGCATCCGGTGGTGACGGCGTTTGTGGCGAACGACGCACAACAGTGCGGCTACTGCACGCCGGGCTTCGTGGTGGCATCGAAGGCATTTCTCGACACACATCCCAATCCCACGTACGAGCAGGTGAAAGACGGGCTAGGCGGCAACCTGTGCCGCTGCGGCACCTATGTCGGCATCCGCAAGGCCGTGCTGGAAGCAGCCAAGATGATGAAGGGAGGCTCCAATGCCTGAGTACCGCTGGCCCGATATGAGCAAGCGCAAGGTGATGGGGCAGCGCTTCAGCCGTCTGGACGGCGTGGAGAAGTCCTCTGGCCGTGCGAAATACAATTCCGACCTGAACAAGCCGGGGATGCTGCACGCTGTGCTGGTGACAAGCCCGCACGCGCACGCAAAGGTGCGCTCGATCGATACCAGTGCAGCGGAGAAGCATCCGGGCGTGGCCGCGGTGCGAGTAATCGCGCCGGCGGGCACGGAGATCCAGTGGGCCGGGTGGGAAGTGGCGATGGTCGCCGCCAACACCGAACTGGCGGCGCGGGACGCCGCGGCGAAGGTCAAGGTGGAGTACGAAGCGCTGGAGCACTTCGTGCGCGAGGCGGACCTGAAAAAGGTCAAGACGCGCGCCAAGCCGGCGGGCGAACAGGTGGAAGGCGATCCGGAGATGGCTGCCAAGCAGGCCGATGTGATCAGCGAGGGTTACTACGGGATCCCGGTGCTGACGCATTGCTGTCTGGAGACGCACGGCAACGTGACGCAGTGGACGCCGGACAACAAGGTGGAGTTCAATCCATCGACGCAATCGGTGACGAGCATCCGGGGCGACCTGGCGCGGTTGCTGAGCGTGCCGGCGGCGAATATTCACGTGCATCAGGATCATGTGGGTGGCGGATTCGGGTCGAAGTTCCAGCCGGACCGGTGGGGCCTGGAGAGCTCACAGATCTCGAAGCAGGCGGGCGGGCGGCCGGTGAAGATGTTCCTGGACCGCGCGAGTGAGTTGATTCTGGGCGGCATCCGTCCGTCGGGCTTCGCCAACATCAAAATGGGCGCCAAGAAGGACGGCACCATCACGTTGTGGGAGAGCGAGAGCTGGGCGACGGGCGGCATTGGCGGCGGCGGTTCGCCCCCGATCCCTTACGTCTTCACGAAGATCCCGAACAGGCGGCAGAGCCACTCGGCGGTGAGCACCAATACGGCGCCGAGCCGGGCATGGCGGGCTCCGAATCACCAGCAGGCGTGCTATCTGACATGCGCTCCGCTGGAGGATCTGGCGGCCAAGCTGAAGATGGATCCGGTGCAGTTGTTGATCAAGAACGCGGGCCTGACGGCCCGGCCAGACACGTATGTGCGGCAGTTGAAGAAAGCTGCTGAACTATCGGAATGGTCGAAGCTGTGGCATCCGCGCGGCGATGCGGGCAAAGGCTCGATCCGGCGCGGGCTGGGTGTCGGCGCGGGGACGTGGGGCGGCGCGGGTCACGACTCGACGGCGCGCGTCACGATCCATCCGGACGGCACGGTGGAAGTGGAACTGGGCTCGCAGGATCTGGGCACCGGTACGCGCACCATCATTGCGCAGGTGGCGGCGGAGTCGTTGGGTTTGCGCGTGCAGGATGTGCGCGTGAAGCTGGGCGACACCAACTATCCGCCATCGGGGACGTCGGGCGGGTCCACTACGGTGGGCGGCGTCAGTTCGTCCACCCGCAAGGCGTCTTTGAATGCCTTGGAGAAGTTGTACGGCGAGGTGGCGGAGGCGCTGGGCGCGCCGGCCGATCAGCTCACCGTGTCGGAAGGCAAGGTGCTGGTGAAAGACAATCCGGCCAAGAGCCTGCCGTGGAAAGCAGCGTGCCAGAAGCTGGGCGTCAAGACGATCAGTGAAACGGGGTCCAACGTACCGGCGCAGGCTGCGCGCGAGGGACTCAACACCGGCGGCGTAGGCGGCGTGCAAATTGCCGACGTCAGCGTGGACATCGAGACGGGCGTCGTGAAGATGAACCGGTTGGTGGCGGTGCAGGACATGGGGCTGGTGATCAATCCGAAGACGGCGGAGAGCCAGATCTTCGGCGCCTGCATCATGTCGATCTGCGGCGCGCTGATGGAAGAGCGGATCACGGACGAGATCACGGGCCGGGTGTTGAATGCTGATATGGAGTTCTACAAACTGGCCGGGATCAAGGACATCGGCGAGATTGTGGTCCACCTCGACATCACTGAGGAGAACGACAAGCGCGGCGTGATCGGGTTGGGCGAGCCGCCGGCGGTGCCGGGGATCGCAGCAATTTCGAACGCCGTGGCCAATGCGATCGGGTTGCGGGTGCCGACGGTGCCCATGACTCCGATGCATGTGCTGAACGCTCTCGCGGGGAGGAAAAGCTAATGCAGCCCTTTGAATACGCAAGCCCCAAAACGCTGAAAGAGGCATTGGCCCTGCTGGGTACAGGCTGGGGCGACGCAGCCGTGCTGGCCGGCGGCACGGATTTGCTGAGTCTGATGAAGGACAACGTGATGGCGCCGAAGCGCGTGGTGAACGTCAAGGAGATCCCAGAGTTGAAGGGGATCACGAAGACGGGCGCGGGTGTGCGGATCGGCGCGGCTGTGACGGTGGACGAACTGGCCAATAACGCGCTGATCCGCGCGTCGTTCCCTGCTCTGCTGGAGGCGGCGCAAGGCATCAGCAGCATGCAGATGCGAAACATGGGCACGGTGGGGGGCGACCTCTGCCAGCGTCCGCGCTGCTGGTATTTCCGGGCGGGCTTCGGGCTGTTGCCGACGCACGAAGGGAAGAACCTGGTGGCGGAGGGCGACAGCCGGTATCACGCGATTCTGGGCGCGGGTCCGGCGCACTTCGTTTCGGCATCGAGCTTTGGTCCGGCGCTGATTGCGCTGGGCGCGAAGGTGAAGATCGCGTCGGCGAAGGGCACGCGGGAAGTGGAAGCGGCGAAGTTTTTCGTCGCTCCGCAGAACAATGAGACGCGGGAAGTGGCGCTGCAGCCGAACGAGATCCTGACGGAGATCGTGGTGCCGGTGAGCGCGGCGAAGAACGCGACGTACGAGATTCGCCAGAAAGACGCGCTGGACTGGCCGCTGGCCACGGCGTCCGTTTCGCTGACGATGAAGGGTACGGCGGTGGGTTCAGCACGAATCGTACTGGGCCATGTGGGTCCGACGCCTTTTGACGCCGACGGTGCAGCCAAGTGGCTGGCCGGGAAGTCGATCACGGTGGAGACGGCCGAGGCGGCCGGCAAGGCCGCGGTGGAATCGGCCAAACCGCTGAAGGACAACGCCTACAAAGTGCAGATGGCGGCGGTGGCGGTGAAGCGCGCGCTGTTGGCCGCTGCGGGCGTAAAGGCGTAGCCATGGCGATCGTCAATGGTGAGCGCGCCGGCCTGACCCGGATCGGGAGCGACCGCTGCGCGAACCTCCGCTGGAAGGGACTGTATGTCGAAGCCGAGTGGGACCCAACGGTCCCACACGGCAACGACCGGTCTTTCTGGTGCGACAAGACGCAGATCTGCATTGGGCCGGACGCCGGCGTTGTGGACGAGTATGAGTGCAACGAAACCAGAAAGTGCTACTGCGAGCTGTAATGAAAAAGTGGTTTTTTGGCGTGGTAGTGGTGCTGGCTGGCGCGGGTGTGGCGGCGCAGCGGGCGGGCGTTTTTGAAATATTGGCGACCACGGCGGGGTTGGGCAAGCAGCCGGGTGGGGCTTGGCTGATCCCGTCGAATCAGCTGGTGCAGCCGGCGGGCATCACGGTGGAGATCAAGGGCCGGCCGGTGGATCTGGCGCTGGATGGCGAGCGCGGTCTGCTGGCGGTGTTGAACTCGCGCGGGGTGGAGATCCGAGACGCGGTATCGGGGGCGATGGTTGGTGAAGTGAAATCGCGCTCGACGTCGTACGCGGGTGTGGCATTTCGCCCGGGGACGCGGGAAGTGTGGGCGAGCGAGGCAACACGGAACGGTCCTGACAGTTTTCTGGTGGCGGAGTTGAACGAACGGGGCGCACCGGTGAAAGAGAGCCGCTCTGCGCTTGCGCCGCATCCCGTGCCGGTGGGGATTGCGTTTTCGGGTGACGGAAAGCTAGCGTTTATGGCGTTCAGCCGCGAGAACGCGGTGGCGGTGTTCGACGCGGAGCAGAAGAAGCTGCTGAGGCGGATCCCGGTGGGGGTGGCGCCGCACGGCGTGGTTTTCTCCAAAACACAAAATCGCATTTTTGTTTCAAACAGAGGCGGCCGGTTGCCGCAGGCGGGCGATACGCTGGCGCCCACGAGCGGCGGCAAGATTGTGAGCGACCCGCTGACGGGCGCGTCGGTGAGTGGGACGGTGAGCGTGATCGACGCGAAGACGGATGAAGTGCGGGAGGTGGTGGTGGGGCTGGCGCCGGCGGGCCTGGCGCTGAGTCCGGACGGGAAGACCGTGGCGGTCGCGAACGCGCACTCCGATTCGCTGACCTTGATCAATGCGGAGACGCTGGCGACGACGGTGGTGAAGATCCAGGCCTATCCTGAGGGGACGGCGGGCTCGATACCGGCGCAGGTGGCGTTTTCGCCGGACGGCCAAACGATTTACGTGTTGTGTGGCGGAACGAACGCGATCGCGGTGGTGCGGAGCGGCAAGTTGGCCGGCGCGCTGCCGACGGGCTGGTTTCCCTCGGGCATCGTAGTGGACGGCAAGGGTGTGTTAAAGGTTTTGTCCATCAAAGGCACGGGCAATACAGCGCTGCCGGCGGGCAATTTCCGATCAACGGCCTATGAGGGGACGCTGCAAAGCATCACGGCGCCACGGGCAGCGGAGTGGCAGGCGGGCTTGCGCGAAGTGAAGGCAGCGAACCAGCCGCGCTTTGCCAAGGCCGGCGGGGTAGAGAACCTGCGGTCGCTGGGCATTGAGCACGTGTTCCTGATCATCAAGGAGAACCGTACCTACGACCAGGTTTTCGGGGATTTGAAGCAGGGCAACGGGGACGAGAGGCTGGCGCTGTACGGCCGGGAGGTGACGCCCAATCACCATGCGCTGGCCGAGAAGTATGTGTTACTGGATAACTTTCACACCTCCAGCTCGATCAGTTTTGACGGCCACCAGTGGCTGATGATGGCGTTTGTGAGCGACTACACGCAGCGGGCGTTCGCGGCGTCTCCGCGCGGCTACGCGTGGGACATGAGCGACGCGTTGACGGTATCGCCGAGCGGGTTTTTCTGGCGGGGGGCGCCACCGCAGGTGACGGTGAGGGTGTTTGGCGAGTTTTGCCTGCCGGGCAAGTATGATCCGGCGACGCAGAGCGCGGAGGACATCACCGAGCGGAAGGGGCGGAACTGGACCGATTACTGGAAGCTGTACCAGAGCGGCGCGTGGATGGACCAGGTGGGTTGCAGCACGGCGGGCCTGCCGGCGTTGAAATCGATCATGAGCGCGCGGTATCCGCAGGACGATACTGTGATCACGGATCAGATCCGGGCGTCTGAGTTTTTGCGGGAGCTGGCGGAGAGGGAGAAATCGGGTGAGATGGCGAACATCAACATCCTGACGCTAACCTCGGATCACACGAACGGGACGAGCCCGAGCTCGCCGACGCCGAAGGCGATGGTGGCCGACAACGATCTGGCGCTGGGCCGGATGGTGGAAGGGATCTCGAAGAGCCGGTTCTGGAAGAAGAGCCTGATTTTGGTGGTGGAAGACGATGCGCAGGACGGGCTGGATCACGTGAACGGGCACAGGACCGTGGCGTTGATGATCGGCCCGAACGTGCGGCGGGGGGCGGTGGATACGAACCACTACACGCAGATTTCGATGCTGCGGACGATACAGGAGCTGTTCCGGATTCCAGCGCAGACGTCTACGCTGAAAGCGGCGCGGGCGATGACGAGCGTATTCACACCCCATGCAGACGCATCGCCCTACGCGGCGATAGCAAACCGGATTCCGCTGGACCAGATGAATCCGCCGGCGAAGGCGCTGCGGGGGCGGGCGCGGTGGGCGGCGGAAGAATCGGCACGAATGAACTGGGCGGACGTGGACGACATCCCGAGCGACACGTTGAACCGGATCCTGTGGTGGGATGCGCGCGGCTATGACACGCCGTATCCAGGCGACGGGAAATCGAATTCACATTCCTCTCTCTCCCTCCGATAAGCCCACTGAAGGGAGCGCACATTGGCATTCATGGCATGGAGTGAGCGCCTATCGGTGGGCGTGGATCAGATCGACATGCAGCACCAACGGCTGGTGGGGATTCTGAACACGCTGCACGAGGCGATGCTGCGGGGGAGCCAGAAACAGGATCTGGACCGCGTGATGATGGATCTGCTGAGCTACACGAGGTATCACTTCAGTTTTGAAGAGAAGCTAATGGTGGTGGCCGGGTATCCAGGGCTGCCGGAGCACCAGAGGAAGCATCAGGCGATGGTAGTGCAGGTGGATGGCTATGCGCAGCAGGTGGTGGAGGGGCGGGCGCTGGTATCGATCAGGTTGCTGGAGTTTCTGAAGCAGTGGTTGAGCCAGCACATTCTGGAGACGGACCGCGAATTTGGGGAGTTTGAGGTGGCGCGCCGGGCGGCGTGAAGTGGCGGTACACTGGAATCAGTACATTTCCTTCTGGGAGGGAATTTCATGAAGCTGATTCACAGGACAAGTGTCTGCGCCGTGGCGCTGGCGGCGATAAGTTTTGCCGCGACACCGACGATTGAGATGTCCGGCAACTATGTGGAGGCCCGCACGGCGGACATCTACGTTGGGGCCTGTTTCGCTAACTCCGAGGTTCAACTGGTGGGCAATCTGGCGGTCACGGGCTGGCAGATCAACAAGGGGACGTGGAGGGGCGTGAATCTGGACGGTCTGAACGTGGTGGCGGCGGTGCATGCCAACTCGACGCTGGGCGACCGGACGGGTGCGCCGTATCCGGTAAAAGCATTGCTGATTGTGGATGAAAGGGCGAGCCTGGAGCAACGGATGGCATTGCGGCAGTTTGCCCAGCACATGACGGGCGACCTGTTGCAGGACATTGTGCGGACGGAGGCGATGCCGATCACTTTCAAGGTGTTGGGCGAGAGCATTCACGAACGGCGGGTGGAACTGGCGGCAGGTACGCTGGCGTCGATCCGGACGCGTGCGCTCGAGAGTGCGGATGGCCATTGCGGCCATGAGGTTACGTGGTATGAACCGCTGGCGAAAACCGAGCACGCGATGGCCGCGTTTTCGCTGGAGCATCGCTTCAACGGATCACCGACAGAGGATTTGAGAGCGCGGTGGTCCAGCCCGGATAAGAGCAGCGCATTTGTGGGCACCTTCCACCTGGCTGAATAGCCTGGGCCGGAAGGGCCACAACAGATAAAACGGTCCGAAACCATGCTACACTGTAGGGGTTGAGACGCGTATCCTTTCTTCCCCTCCTTTTCTCTCTCTTTCTGGGATCTGTTGGAGCCCAAACGGTGACGCACGACACGGCGGCCACCGGCAAACCACGCATGCGGTGGGTGACGTCCTTCCAATCCGGATTTGCCGACACGTTCCAGCTGACGTTGGGCGGAATGTTCGGGGTGGGTCCGGCGTGGCAGAACAAATTCACCACGGGTTTGACGAACGTGTTGCAGACGGGCGACTCGGTGTACATCTACGGCTCGGACACGATGGATTCGCCTACTCAATCCAACGACTGGCAAGCAGGCATGGGCTACAAGGCCCCGGTCTGGCGGAAGCGCAACCACTTTCTGAGCTTGGGCTCCGGAGTGCAGCACTGGCGGTTTCCGAGCGTCAAGACCGGCACGAACGACTGGCTGATCCCGGGCAATCTGCTGTATCAGACGAAGGTCAAAGCAGTTCCGGTGGCGGTGCAGAGTGATTCGTGGACGCTGCTGAAATCACCGCTGGCGAAGGGCTCGCTGCTGCATACGCAGGTGTGGATGAGCCATCCGATCCTGAAACGGGATCAGGTACAGGTTGTGTTCAAGCACGGTCCGGCGCACACGTATTCCTGGAATTTCTACGGCACGCAGGGCAACCGGGTATTCCGGTACCAGACAATGGTGGCGATTTCATTCAAAGACACAGTCATCGAGGGCGGCTACCGCAAGCAGGTGGGTCTGCAGGACGGGATCCAGAACAACAACTACTGGCAGTTTGCGGTGACGAAGACCTTTTCGCGGTAGTTCTTACCTGGCCCCATTCCGGCGGCCGAGCAGAGGCCGCAGCGCGGGCGCGATGACATCCGCCATTCGCAGGAAGCCCACGTCGGTGGCGTGCGTACCGTCCACGGTGGCCTCGCCGTCTGCGCCATAGAGCTTATCGGCGGGCACATAGTGGACGTTGCGGTCCCCCTCCTTGCGCAGCTTGTTGTAGACCCCGCGCAGGATGCGGTTCTTTTCGGTGATTACCGACATCCGCTCCTTCGAGAACATCGCGTTGGTATAGATGGCATTTTCGACGAGCAGGATGGGCGTTTTCGGGTGTGCCTGCCGGAGAGTGCGGAGGAATGGCTCGACCCGCTCGCGCGCCTCCTCCACGGTCAGGTTGGGCAGGCTGTCGTAGACGTAGACAGATGGATCGAGCTCGGCGAACAGTTTGGCGATCTCGGGTTCGGACTTGCCGTTGCCGGAGAATCCGAGGTTGATCACCGGCCAATCGAGCCGGCGGCCCACGATGGCAGGATATGCCATGCCGGGGCGGGAGGCGCAGCCGCCCTGGAGGATGGAACTGCCGTAGAAAACCACCGGGCGGGCGTTCCCGGGCCGGGCGGCGGCTGGCTCCAGCACAGCTCCAGTCGGAACCCCGATCTCGACCGAGGTGACGCCGTTGTAGAGCGGCAGGTAGAGCAGATACTCGTGGCGTCCGCCCGGCCAATCCTTCAAGAGCGTTTGTTCATTGGTGAGTTTCTCCGGGCGGCCGTTGGCGACCCAGTGCCAGCCGGCGGGGAGTTTTACATAAAGATCGAGGCCGCTGACGCCTGTGGCCGGCATGTGCGGGAGAGCGAGTTGCTCGCTACGGAGGGTCCAACGAGCGCGAATTGTGGGGGCGTCGGTGGTGAAGCGGACTGCCAGGCCGGCTGAATTCTGCGAGAGGCTCCAGACCGGGGGGCGGACGAGCTCCTCGGCTTTGGCGGGGAGGCGGTCAAAGGGGGCTTTGCGGTTGTCCCAACTCTGGCCTTCGACGCGCAGTTCGCGGATGTCCATCCAGCGGACTGGAGGCTCGGTTTGCTGAGCGAAGAGAGGCGCGGCGAGGAGGAGGGCGGGGAGAAATCTCATCGAACAGAGCATGGAGACAGCGTAGCGCTGTTTGGCTCGGCGATGGTTGCGAGTTTGAATGATTGGTGAGCCGGGCGGGTCTCGAACCCGCGACCCTCTGATTAAAAGTCAGATGCTCTACCACTGAGCTACCGGCCCACGAAGGAAGGAAACAGCGAGAGGGTCTACAGTCAGGATACCAACCATCCGCGCGGGTGTACAATCTGTGGCGATGCCTTCCTCAATTTCACGTCGCGCGATGCTCGGGAGTATGACCGCCGCGGGGGCCGCCACCGCGAACTGGAACGCCGCCAACAAGTTTCTGCTAGGCGGCCCGATCTTTCTGAAATCCGACGATCCGCGGGAGCTTGCGCGCGAGCACAAGCGACTGGGCTATGGCGCCGCGTACTGCCCGCCCGCCAAGGCCGGGGATACGGCGCGTCTGCAAGCCATTGAGGCCGCCTACGCGGCGGAGGGGATCGTCATTGCCGAGGTGGGCGTGTGGGTGAACCTGATGGATGCCGACACGGCCAAGCGCAAGGAGAACCTCCGGAAGGTCATTGACGGACTGACGGTGGCCGACGCGGTGGGGGCGCGATGCTGTGTGGACATCGCCGGATCTTTTCACCCGACGGTCTGGTATGGGCCGCATCCGAAGAACGTCACGAAGGAGTTCTTTGACGCAGCGGTGGCCAACGCCCGTACCATCATCGACGCGGTGAAGCCCAAACGAACGAAGTTCGCCTACGAGATGATGGGCTGGAATCTGCCGGACTCCGCCGAATCCTACATCCAGATGATCAAGGCGATCGACCGGCCCGCGTTCGGGGTGCATATCGACATCTGTAATCTGATCAACTCGCCGGCGCGGTATTACAACAGCGCCGCGCTGACGGAAGAGACTCTGGGCAAGCTGGCGCGCTGGATTGTCTCGTGCCATGCGAAGGACGTGGACTGGATCCCCGAAATGAACGTGCACATCGTGGAGGTGATCCCGGGCCGCGGCACGCTGGACTACCGCCCGTATCTGAAGGGCCTGGCTGCGCTTCCCGCCCCGGTGCCGCTAATGATCGAACATCTGAAGGGCGCCGCCGAGTACGACGAGGCCGCGGCGCACATCCGAAAAGTCGCATCTTCCATGGGCCTGTGATTGAATAGGAACATGCCAGAAACGGTTATCTTAATCGCTAACGGAGACCTGCGACTCGCAGCGAATCAGACGTGTTGGGCGGCGCAGGCCGAAGTGGAAAAGAAAGTGACCGAGGCCGTGCAGGCCTTGGGCCGCAACATCGAGCGCGGCCACGCTTACGACGAGACCAAGAAGCACGGATTTATCGACAGCCAGAAGCGCGGCATGGAGGTATTCCGGACCATTCCACCCACGGCGCCGCTGATTGTCGCCGAAGCGGTATGGCAGTACAGCCACCACCTGCTGCACGGGCTTTACACGCACCAGGGCCCCATTCTCACTGTCGCCAACTGGAGTGGCCAGTGGCCCGGACTGGTGGGCATGATGAATCTCAACGCCTGCCTGACGAAGGCCGGAATTCCCTACTCCACGCTTTGGAGCGAGAACTTCGACGACGAGCTGTTCCTGAACGGATTGAAGCGGTGGTTGAACGGCGAGAAGATCGTCCACGACACGAGCCATGTCAAGCCGCTGGGCGCCTTCAAGGTGCCCAGGCCGGCCGAGGAGCTCGGCGGGGCCATGGCGCGCGAGTTGCACAGGAACAAGGCCATCATGGGCATCTTCGACGAGGGCTGCATGGGCATGTACAACGCCATCATCCCCGACGAGCTGCTGCACAGCACTGGCGTCTTCAAGGAGCGGCTCAGCCAGAGCGCGCTCTATGCAGAGATGCTGACGGTAGCGGACGAGGAAGCGCAGCAGGTGCGCTCCTGGCTGGACGCCAAGGGGATGAAGTTCCTCACCGGCCCGAATCCTGAGTCCGATCTGACGGACGAGCAAATCCTGGGCCAGTGCAAAATGTATATCGCCGCGCTGCGCATCGCCGACGATTTCGGGTGCGACACCATCGGCATCCAATACCAGCAGGGCCTGAAGGACCTGGCTCCGGCATCGGACCTGGTGGAAGGCCTGCTGAACAACGTGGACCGGCCGCCGGTGGCGGCGCGCGGCAACGGGCGGGTGCTGTATGAGGGCCAGGCGCTGCCGCACTTCAACGAAGTGGACGAGTGCGTGGGGCTGGACGCGCTGGTGACGAACCGGGTGTGGGTCAAGCTCGGCTACGAGCCGGAGACGACGCTGCACGATGTGCGCTACGGCGAAACGTACGGTGACGATTATGTTTGGGTGTTTCTGATCTCCGGATCCGTCCCGCCGAACCACAACATTGGCGGCTACGCAGGCACCACCAGCGAGCGCCAGCCTTCCATGTATTTCAAGATGGGCGGCGGCACGGTGAAGGGCATTTCCAAGCCGGGCGAGATTGTCTGGAGCCGCATCTTCATTGATGCCGGCATCCTCAAGGCTGACATCGGCCGCGCCAAAGTCGTCGAGTTGCCCGCTGACGAGACCCAGCGCCGGTGGGAGGCCACCACTCCGCCCTGGCCCATCATGCACACGGTGATGTATGGCGTGACGCGCGACCAATTTATGGCGCGGCACAAGTCCAACCACATCAACGTGGCCTACTGCCCGACGGCGGCCGACGCCAACAAGGCGCTGGCAGTAAAGGCGGCGATGTTCCGCGATATGGGCATTGACGTCTCCATTTGCGGCACCAACCACGGGCTGGAATAGTACAATTGCTAGTTCGGGAGCCGTTCTACTGTGAGAGCGGCTCCTGTGAACTGAATTGGAGGTTCCCCCTTGCGCGTTGGAATGATCGGGACTGGCGCCATCAGCCACAAGCACGCTCAGGCGTACGCCAACATCGGCTACCGCATCACCGTCTGCACGGATGTCTTTCCGGAGGCGGGCAAGAGATTTGCCGAGCAGTACGGCTGTGAATTCGTTTCCACGTATGAAGAGGTCTGCGCGCACCCGGATGTCGATTATGTCGACGTCTGCACGTTCCCCAACTTCCGCCTCCAGCCGATCCTAGTGGCAGCCCAGCATGGCAAGGCTGTGCAGGTGCAGAAGCCCATCTCCACCAACATGGAGACGGCGCGCCAGATGGTGGAGACGGCGCGGGCCGCGGGCATCGTGCTTGGCGTAGTGAGCCAGCATCGTTTTGACGATTCGACGATTTTTGTGAAGCAGGCCATCGCCGACGGGCGGCTGGGCAAGATTCTGCAGGCCGACGCGTATGTGAAGTGGTGGCGGAGTGAAGCCTACTACTCGCGGGCCATCAAGGGCTCGTGGGAGGTGGAAGGCGGCGGCGCAATGATCAACCAGGCTGTGCATCAGGTGGACGTGCTGAACTACCTGGTGGGCGGCGTGGCTGAGGTCTTCGGATACTGGCAGATTGCGGCGCGGCACAAGATCGAGAGCGAAGACGTAATCACGGCGATGATGAAGTACAGCAGCGGGGCCACGGGCGTGATCCAGGCGTCTACCGCGATCTGGCCTGGCTATTCCGAACGGATTGAGATTCACGGCACGAAGGGCACGTGCATATTCACGGGTGACAAGCTGACGACTTGGGATGTGGACGGCGACAGCGGAGCGCCGGCCCCGGTGGAGAAGGAAGTGATGAGCGGATCGTCGGACCCGATGGCGATCCCGCTGACGCCCTTTGAACGGCAGTTCCAGGACTTTGGCAACGCCATCACGAACAAGAGCGAGCCGCTGGTGAGCGGCGAGGAGGGCCTGAAGGCTCTGGCGATTGTGATGGGCATCTATGAAAGCTGCCGCACCGGCCTGCCGGTGAAGCTTTAATGAGCTGGACGGAGGTCCGCGTGCCGGCCACCAGCGCCAACCTGGGGCCGGGTTTCGACGCGTTGGGCATGGCGCTCAGCATCTATCTGGAGTGCCGGTTCCGGCCGGCTGAGCGGCTGCTGATCCAACCCTCCGGGCGGGACGCGGGGATGATCTCGACCGGCGCCGACAACCTGATCTGGCAGACGGCGTTGCAGGTGGCGGAGCATGCTGGGCGGCCGATGCCGCTGATTGAGCTGAAGATCGACAATGACATTCCGATTGGGAAGGGGCTGGGCTCGTCGGCGGCGGCGCTGGTGGCAGGCGTGGTGATTGCCGATGAGGCGCTGGGGCTGGGGTGGGACCGGCACCGGATCCTGGATGAAGCGGCGCGAATTGAAGGCCATCCCGACAACGTCTCGGCGGCGGTGCTGGGCTCGATCGTGGCCAGTGCGATCGATTCGGAAGGGATCACGCGGGCGGTGCGGATGCAATTGCCGGCGCGGTATGGCGTGGCGATCATCGTGCCGGATTTCATCCTGCCAACCTCAGAGGCGCGCGCGGCGCTGCCGACGACGTATTCGCGGGCGGACGCGGTATTCAATATTCAGCGGTCGGCGCTGTTGATAGCGGCGATGCTGACGCAGACTACCGACGCGTTTCACGAAGGGCTGATGGACCGCCTGCACCAGCCGTACCGGGCGCGGCTGGTTCCAGGGTTGAGCGAGATGATCGAGTTGCGGGCGCCGGGACTGCTGGGCTGCGCGCTTTCGGGCGCGGGGCCGTCGATCCTTGTATTCTACGAGCGCGGGCATGAGCCGGTATGCGAGCGTTTCCGTGAGATCTTTGCCGCGCATGGGCACGACAGCGAGATTCTGATGACGCACATCCCGGACCACGGCTACGATCTGCTCCAAGGTCTGTGAAGCCGGCGCCGGCAAGCGGCTAGAATAGCGGGTAGCCATGTCGAAGCAAAAACCGGTGACGTTTGAAGTGGAGTGCCCGTGCTGCCGCGCCACGCTGAAGATCGATCCTGAAGTGAAGGCGGTCCTGAGCCACCAGGAGCGGGAAGCCCCCCGGACGCTGGAGGACATCAGCCTGGGCGTGGAGAAGTTGAAGGGGGCCGAGGCGCGCCGGGAAGAGGCGTTCCAAAAGTCTTTTGAACAGATGAAATCCAGCAAGGACGTACTGGCGCGCAAGTTCGATGAGCTGTTGAAGCAGGCGAAGCAGGACGACCCCACCAAGGCGCCGCCCAAGCCCTTTGGCTTCGACTAACCGCCGGGTCTAGCGCAGCGCCTGCGCCACGCCGAGCAACTGCGAGCCGAACTCCAGCCCGACGCGCACGACGACGGCGGCGGTCGGCAGCCACAGCCAACGCCGGGCCGTTCCTGCCGCGCCCAGCGCCAGCGCCGCAAACATGGGCGTGAACGCGCGCGGCCAGGAGTAGGTATCAATCCAGAAAGCCCTGTTGCTGACCGCGAAATAGAGGACGGCGAACAGCAGGCCAACCCACTCCAATTTGTCGGCCTGGCGGCGGCGAAAGAAGACGAATGTCAGCACGACGCCGGCGAACATGGCGGCCAGCGCGAACTGATCCAGCGCCACGACGACCCAGTTCCAGACACCAGGCAGATTGTAGTGGGCCGGATTCAACATGCGCTGGAAAAGCCCATATCCGATATGGCGAAACAGCCATTGCACCGCCAGGGGCGGAGGGCGGATCCCGGGCATGGCCACCAGGGTCATGCGCAACCAGAAGTACCAGGTCACGACCGGCAGCGTAGCCGTCAGCAGAAACGCGGCCCGGCGGAAACGGTAGGCCGAGGCCTCGGCCAGAACAAATGCGCCAATCACCAACAGCCCGACGTCGCGCGTGAGGGCACAGAGCGCCAGTCCCAGCCAGAGTGCTTTGTCTTTGCCTTCCTCGTCCCAAGCCAGGCACAGAAAGAGTAGGGTATATAGGGCGACATCGACGGTCTGGCGGTCTATGCAGATCAGCGTGCCGGGCAAGAGCAGAAACAGCAGGCCGCCGGCCGGATTTCTTCCGTGCAGCACAAGCCAACGGCTCAGCGCATAGACGCCCAGGCCGTAGCAGAGGAGCAGCACTAGCATGTAGGTGAAGTCGATCCACCTGGCAACGCCGGCCGCGAGTAGCCAGGCAGCGGCCGGGACGAGGATGCGCCGCCAGCGCACGGTCGGAGAATCGGCGTAGCGAGCGTAGCTGGCGGCCAGCCACGGATCGTGAGCGACCAGCCGGTAGAACTGCCCGTCGTACCCCGGTGTCCCGGCGAAACGGTAGGTGCCGCCGGCCAGTTCGGGTGGCAGCTCCCATTGAGCGCCAGTGCGGAACAGCGCGGTGTAATTGCCTTGATAGTTGAAATGAACGGTGACGGCCTGCCAAGCCAAGACCGCCAGAATGGCTGCCCCGCCCAAGGCGGCCGGTTGGCGGACCAGCCTGGCCCAGAGCTTCTGTATCGCAGACTGGTTGACGCTCTCCATCGAAAACAAAGAGTAACGAACGATAGGCTACCATGGTGGCGTGCCGAGCCTGTATTCGCGAATGGGGTGGACCTGCCATACCGCCTGGAACCCGGTGAAAGTGCGAGGTGTGGCGTTCCTGAGTCCTGAGATTCGGGAAGCTCGCCAAACCGCCCGGCGGCATAGTCGCGCTGGGCAGGGGACGATACCAGGGCGGGCGGGCGAGTCCGCGGTGCTGGACCAGCAGGCGCGAGTGGAGATTGAGCCGGTGGATCGACTGGACGCCGAGCCGAGCGGAAAGGTCAAGACCTCGAGCTGCCAGGTGCCACGCTTTTGACAACCTTCTCAACCCAGACCGTCTGGCGGATCATTCAGGAATCCGCCGAGCGTTACGGCGACGCGCCCGCGCTACTGGCGCCTGGCCGGGCGCCGCTCTCCTATGCCGCATTGGGCAGCCAAAGCCTACGGCTGGCCGGCCGCCTGACGGATGCCGGCATTGGCCCGGAACAGCGAGTGGCCGTCGTCCTGCCCAACGGTCCTGAGATGGCGGCGGCGTTTGCCGCAGTCGCCAGTTGCGCCGCCTGTGCGCCGCTGAACCCCGGTTATACCCGCGCCGACTTCGAGTTTTACCTGGGTGATCTGGCCGCCTCCGCGATTGTGGTGGACGACGCAACACCTGCCGCCGCGACGGAGGCAGCCCAGCATCTCGCGATTCCGATCTTACGGATTGGCAAGCTGGGGCGGGCCGGCGAATTCGATTTGGAGGTCGCGGGCAAATGTCCCTCGCCAGCAGACCCCGGGCCCGGCCACACGGCGTTGCTCCTGCACACCTCAGGAACCACCGCGAGGCCGAAACTAGTGCCACTTTCGTCAGCCAATCTCGCCGCCTCGGCGGCCCACATCGCCGCCACACTCAGCCTCACGCCAGCCGACCGTTGTCTGAACATCATGCCTCTGTTTCACATCCACGGCCTGATGGCGGCATTGCTGGCCTCGCTGGACGCCGGCGCCAGCGTCATTTGCACGGACGGAGTTTACGCAAACCGGTTTTTCGAGTGGATGAGGGAGTTCCGGCCCACGTGGTACACGGCGGTGCCGACGATGCACCAGGGGATTCTGGCGCGTGCCGGTGAGCACCAGCAGGTGATTGGTGAGACACCGCTGCGCTTCATCCGGTCGTCATCGGCCCCGCTGCCGCCGGCGGTATTGCAGGCCCTGGAAGGGGCCTTCCACGCGCCGGTGGTGGAGGCCTACGGAATGACCGAGGCCGCCCATCAAATGGCGTGCAACCCCCTTCCACCGGCTCAGCGCAAGCCTGGCACGGTGGGGCCGGCCGCGGGGCCAGAGATTGCAGTTATGGATGGCGCGGGCGACGTTTTGGGGCGGGGCGCAACGGGCGAGGTGGTGATCCGCGGCCCAAACGTCACCGCAGGCTACCTGGCCAACGCCGAGGCGAACCGGACGGCCTTCTCGAACGGATGGTTTCGCACCGGCGATCAGGGGCGCATGGACGAGGACGGGTATCTGCAACTGACCGGGCGGCTGAAGGAGATTATCAACCGAGGTGGAGAGAAGATCTCCCCGCGCGAGATCGATGAGGTGCTGCTGGCTCATCCGGCGGTGCGGCAGGCGCTCGCCTTTGCCATCCCGCACGCCCAACTGGGGGAAGAGCTTGGCGCGGCGGTGGAGGTGCATGCCGGCCAGGCGGTGGACCCGCGGCAACTGCGGCAATGGGTCTCGGCGCGGCTGGCCGGCTTTAAAGTCCCGCGTGTGGTGAAGATCGTGGACGTCATCCCGAAGGGGCCGACGGGCAAGCTACAGCGGATCGGGCTGGCGCAGGTGCTGGGGATTGAGCAGATGGACGATACGGTGCTGGGCGAGTTTGTGGCGCCGCGAACGGAGCGGGAGGAGCGGATCGCGTCCATCTGGCGGCAGATGCTGCCGGGCGCGCGCGCCGGGGTGGAAGACCGGTTTGAGGCGCTGGGCGGGGACTCGCTGCTGGCGGCCACGATGCTGGCGGCCGTGGGCGCGGCCGAGGGGGTGGAGATCCCCTATCTGCGGTTCGTGGAAGAGGGCACCATTGCGGCCATCGCGGCGGAGATCGAGGCCAGACCGGCTGACGCGGGACGTGTCATTGTGCCGTTGCAACCTGAAGGGACGCGGCGTCCGCTCTTTTGTGTGCCTGGCCACGATGGCGCACTGTTGGGCCTGGCGCGGTTTTCTGCACTAATGGGCCGCGAGCAGCCGTTATTCGCCGTGGATCTGAACCGGCTGGAACCGGCCGCCAGTGCCGGCGGGCTCGCCTCGCAATGCGTGACTCATCTGCGACGGACCCAGCCGAACGGACCCTACCGCCTGGTGGGCCTCTGCTTTGGCGGACAGGTCGCCCTGGAGATGGCCCGTCTGCTGAGAGAGACCGGCGAAGCCGTGGAGTTTCTAGCGCTGATCGATTCGCTCAACCCGGACTGGCAGCGGAACGCCGGGCTGGCGGAACGCGCGGCGGCGCGCTGGCGGCAGATGCGCTACAAGCTGGCCTACCACGCTGCGACGCTACGCCGGTTGCCGCCGGCCGGGGCGGCGCGCCACTTTGCCGGCCGGGCCCGCGCTTTCTTGACTTACCACGGCGAGAGGGCTGCGGTGCGTGCCAATTGGAGCAACACTCCAGCGATTTATCACCGCCGCCTCATGCTGGACTATCGCCCCGATCCGTGCCAGGCGGACGCACTGGTTGTCAGGGTGGCGGGGCGCCGGATCGACGCCCCCTGTCTCGGATGGTCCGGCATCATTGCGGGCCGCTTGGAAGTGGTGGATCTGCCCTTTGAACCTTTCGGCGCGTTCGGGCAGGAACATGCTCCCCGCCTGGCGGCCGTCCTGACAGAGAGGCTGGGCCGCCTCTAACGAGGAAGTTGCCTACTTGCTCGCTTCCAGCGCCTGGTTCAGATCCCACAACAGATCTTCCAAATCCTCCAGGCCCACCGACAAACGGATCATGTCGCCTGTCACGCCGGCCGCCGCCTGCTGCTCCGGCGATAGTTGCTGGTGCGTGGTGGAGGCAGGATGAATCACGAGCGAGCGCGCGTCGCCGACGTTGGCGAGGTGCGAAAATAGCTTAAGGCTGTTCACGAACTTCACGCCAGCCTCGTAGCCGCCCTCGATGCCAAAGCAGAACACGGCGCCCGGGCCCTTGGGCAGATATTTCTTGCCGAGGTCGTAGTACTTGCTGGATTTCAGCCCCGCGTAGTTCACCCACTTCACTAGTGAATGGCTCTCCAGGTGCTCGGCTACGATCTGCGCGTTGTGGACGTGGTGATCCATGCGCATGCCCAGCGTCTCCACGCCCTGCAGGAAGAGGAAGGAGTTGAACGGGCTGAGCGCCGGGCCCAGATCGCGCAAGCCTTCCACGCGGACCTTCAGAATATAGGCGATCGCGCCAAACGTCTCGGCGAAGTTCATGCCGTGATACGCCGGCGAGGGCTGATTGATCTGCGGGAACGCCCCCTTGAGCCAATCGAATTTGCCGCCGTCCACGATAATGCCGCCGATGGACGTCCCGTGACCGCCGATGAACTTGGTGAGCGAATGCAGCACGATGTTGGCGCCGTGGTCGATGGGCTTGCAAAGGTAGGGCGTGGCAAAGGTGTTATCGATCAGGAACGGCAGGCCGGCCGCCTTCGCTATGTCGGCCACGGCGGCGATATCCAGCACGTTGCCGCGCGGGTTCGAAATGGTCTCGCCGTAGATCGCCTTGGTGTTCGGCCGAATGGCCTTACGGAAATTCTCGGGCTCGTCGGGCTCGACAAACGTGACCTCGATGCCCATGCGCCGGAAGGTGACGTCGAACTGGGTATAGGTGCCGCCGTAGAGTGTGCTCGACGACACGAAGTGATCGCCCACTTGCAGTAGCGAGGTGAGAGCCAGCATCTGGGCCGCTTGTCCTGAGGCCACCGCGAGGGCAGCCGCGCCGTTTTCCAGGCTGGCCACGCGCTTCTCCAGCACGTCTGTGGTGGGATTCATGATGCGCGTGTAGATATTGCCGAACTTCTGCAGGGCGAACAACTGGGCCGCATCGGCCGAGTCGTCAAACTCGAACGAGGTGGTCTGGTAGATCGGCACGGCGCGCGCCTTGGTGGTCGCTTCAGCCTCATAGCCGGCGTGCAGCGCACGCGTGTTGAAGCCCAGTTCTCTGTTCAGATCCTTGAATTTCGACATAGTCCTCCAAGTCTATCGGAAATGGGTAACGGCGGCAAGCAAGGCGCCCAAAGCGAGGAAGGAACCGAACGGCAGTTCGTAGTCGGCGGCGGAAGCGCTGCGCAGCTTGATCCAGGTGAGCCCGATGACACTGCCCAACAGGGAGCCGATCATCAACCCCAGGAGCGCGGTTTCGAGGCCAAGGAAAGCACCGAGCATGGCCACCATTTTGACGTCTCCCAGCCCCATGCCCTCGCGGCCGCGAAGCCGCTGATACAGAGCGCCCATGGCATAGAGGCCGCCGGAGAGAAACCCAGCAGACAGCAGGGCGTTGACCAGAGACGCGAACGCTTCGCTGGAGTTGGGCCGCAGAAGCTCGGCGGCAAAGCTAAACAAGCCTGGCGGCAGTGGCACGATGGCGGCCAGCACGATGCCAAGCAGCGCGCCGCCCTTGGTGAACTCGTCGGGCAGGATGCGGGTCTCCAGATCCGAGAACGCCAACTCGACGACGATGGCCGCAAACGCACACCATTTCAGCGACGGCCAGCCCAGGCCCAAGCGCCAGACGATGGCGGCGAAGAGCGCGCCGGTGAGCAGTTCCACAATCGGATAGCGGGCCGAGATGGGTGCCCGGCAGTGTCGGCAGCGGGCCATCAGAACGAGGTAGCTGACGACGGGCACATTGTCGTACCAGGCGATCATGGTGGCGCAATGGGGGCAATGGGAGCGAGGCGAAACCACCGATTCGTCGTATGGCAGGCGACTGATGCAGACGTTGAGAAAGCTGCCGATGAGGAGGCCAAAACAGCCCGCCAGCAGCGCCAACAGGGTCGATTCGTTCAAGCCAGCACCTTTCTGTAAACCGAGAGCGTGTCGCGGGCCATTTGCTCAATGGTAAACCGCCGCTCCACCATGGCCCGGCCGGCGAGAGCCAGGCGCGCGGCCAGCGTGTCGTCGGAGAGAAGAGATTCGACGGCGGTCCGGATCTGGGCGGCGTCGTTGTCAACGAGAAGGCCAGTTTCGCCATGTACGACGATCTCCGGCAGGCCGCCCACGCGGCTGGCCACCACGGGCACGCCGTGCGCCATGGCGAGCAGGGCAGCCGAGCCGAGCCCTTCGGAATCGGTTATGTAGACGAAGGCGCGGGCGTCGCTCAGATCTCGTTTCAGATCGCTGGAGAAGTGGATTGGCAAGCCGCTGCCGCGCAGTAGTGACCCGCCCTTCCCCGGATCGGCCGAATCAATGGCCACCACGCGGCCGGTGCGCGGGCTGAGGGATTCCGGGATCTCCGTGCAATCGGGCACGACGGAGATCTTCGTGGACGGTATGCCGGCGCGCCGGAGCTCCATCGACACCGCCTCGCTGATGGCGATAAAGTGGGCGGCGCGGCCATATTTCCAGCGGGAGAGCGGGCCGCTATGAATGGGGAAGACGACGCGGCGCGCAACCACTATGGGACGATTCGTGAAGACGGCAGCGAGGGTATGCGATTTGGCGTCGTGGCAGTGGATGAGATCCGCGCGCCGCGACCAGCGGCGCAGGTTGGAGATGGTGAGCGGGGCGCACTCCACGCTCGGCGCGGCGGTGGGCGCCAGCAACAGGTTCTCCACCGGCAGCGCGCCCAGCAGATGCAGCATCTGATGCTGCCCGCCGCGCAGAGTGCGGCCGGTATCGAGATGCAGCACCCGCACTTACCGCCCCCAGCTCATATAGCGGGCCTTGGCGTATTTGAGGAAGGTATAGACGGCTGCCATGTAGGCGATGGTCAGGCCCTCGACGCCATCAAGAAATCCGCGCTGTACAACGTAGGTTTTGAAGAACGTCCACGCCGGATCGACGAGCAACTGGCGGTATCCGACGTGTTTTTTGCGGGCTGCCACCTCTTCGGCCGCGAGCGTGGTGTAGCGATCCATGGTCTTGAGATGCTCGCTGAGAGAGCCGCAGGTGTAGTGGAGCAGGTTGCCATCCAGCTCACCCACGAGACCCTCGCTGAAGACTGATTCGTGAACGTATTCCCCCACCCAGCGCGCTTTTCTGCGGTCAAAGAGGCGAATTTTGCGATCCGGGTACCAGCCGGAATAGAGGATCCACTTGCCGAGATACTGAGCCAGGCGCGGCACGGTGTAGGCGTCGCGATCAGGCCCCTTTTTCTTGAGCTGCCAGATCTCGCCTTCGAGATCTTCGCTGAGCGCCTCGTCGGCGTCGATGGAGAGAACCCAGTCGTACGTGGCCTGATCCGAGGCGTAGTTCTTCTGCCCGGCGTAGCCGCGCCAGTTGGCCTCGACAACGCGGGCGCCGAACTTCTCCGCGATCTCGACGGTGCGATCGGACGAGCCCGAATCAACCACCAGAATCTCATCGCAGCAGCGCAGGCTCTCAATGGCCCGCGGCAGATTCAGCTCTTCGTTGTAGGTGATGATGGTGGCGGAAATCTTCATCCGGAGAATCAGGGCAGCAAACCCTGCTCGCTATTGTACTGAACAGGGGCTGGGATAAAGGCCAGAGCGAAGATCACGAGGGTGACCGCCAGCAACTGCCAGCGGCCTCGGCCCAGCGGCCCGGCGTCGAAGACGTAGAAATGCTTGCGGCCCACGAAGAACAGCACGACGGCGTAGAGCCACCACGGCCAGTAGACAAAGCCCAAAGGAATGAGCAGCACAATGGAGGCAAGCGCGATGAAGCGGTGTTTTTCTCCGAAGCAGGCGTAGACGATGTGGCCGCCATCGAGTTGGCCTACCGGCAGGAGATTCAGCGCGGTGAGCAGCATGCCCACCCACGCGGCGCGGGCCACCGGATGCAGGTAGATATCCGGCGGGAGCGCACCGGGAAACAGCCACAGCTCGATCAGCCGGAACAGGATGGGCGTCCCCAACTGCATCTCGGCCTGCGCGCCTATGCCCGGCACCACTTTCGAGAGCGCCAGACCGATGCCCATGGCAGGGATGGAAAACGCGAAGCCGGCCAGCGGCCCGGCCACGCCGACATCGAACAACTCGCGCCGGCTCTTGACGGCGGAACGGAAGCGGATGAAGGCGCCGAAGGTACCGATAAACGTGGGCGCCGGAAGAAAGTACGGAAGGCTGGCGTCAATTCCGTGATAGTAGCAAGCGAACCAATGGCCGAACTCATGCGCCAGCAGGATGAGCAGCAGCGTGAGGGCGTAGGGCAAACCCAACAACAGGATGGACGGGTCCCGAAAGACCTGAACGAAGACCAGCAGATCGTGCTCGACATCAAACGGCGGCAGATTGTGCTGGAAGTTAAAGCTGAGGCGGGCGCCGAGCGTGGTGGTAGTGAAAAGTGTCAGCAGCAGGAGCAGAAGATGCAGCCAGATGCGGCGGCGCCAAGCGGACTGATAGGGCGGAAAGACATGGGGCGTCCAGTGCCCGGTGCCCCCCCCGGGCTCGCCGGGTGATGTGTCTGATTCCACAGGGGAAAGGCTCGACTACTCGAGCGTCTGGAGTTCTTTGCCAGGCTTGAAGCGAACGGCCTTGCCGGGTGGGATGGCCACCTCGGCGCCTGTGCGCGGGTTGCGGCCGATGCCGGTCTTGCGAGGACGGACGTTGAAGATGCCGAAGCCGCGGAGCTCGATGCGATCACCCTCCGCGAGGGCGCGCTTCATGGATTCGAAGACGGTCTCCACCGCCATCTCGGCCTTCGTCTTGGTGATACCGGTGCGGTTGACCACCTCGTTGACAATATCCAGCTTGATCAAGAGCGCCTCCTCAGGTCCGCGGGCCGGGCCGCATCGCAAAGCCTATGATAAGATTAGGGTTTTCACCTTGTCAAGCAAGCATACAGCATCAGTGGGCAGCGCGGAGTTCCGGCGCGCGTGCGGCGCCTTTGTCACCGGGATCGCAGTGGCCACCACGATGGGCCGGGACGGCAAACCGCACGGCCTCACGGTGAATTCATTCACCTCGGTTTCCCTTCACCCGCCACTCGTCCTGGTTTGCATCGCGCACAAGGCGGCGACACATGGACCATTCTCAACCGCGCCGTCGTTCGCGATCAACATTTTGAACAGCGGACAGGAGGCACTTTCGACGCGCTTCGCCTCCTCGCATCCGAACCGTTTCGAAGGCGTGGACTGGTGCGTGGGCCAGGGGGGCGCACCGCTGCTGGCGGGCGCTCTGGCTGTGCTAGAGTGCGAAACGAGGGAGAGGATCGAGGCGGGCGACCACACGATGTTTGTGGGAGAAGTGCGGCACGCTGCCTGCGTCGATCAAATGGCTGATCAGGGGGCAGACAGCGCGCCGCTGGTTTACTACCGGGGCCAATACGCCAAGCTGAGTTGAGCCGCTACTCGGCCAGCTTCTTGGCAACGCCGAGCGCCGCATCGTAGTTCGGATGCTCGGCCACTTCCGGCACATACTCGACGTACTGCAGCGTGTTGTCCTTGTCGACCACGAAGATCGCGCGGGACTCCACACGCCAGTCCTTGATCAACGTGCCGTAGTTCTCGCCAAAGCTGGCGAACTTGTGGTCGCTGATCATCTTCACGTTGTCCACGCCGAAGCTGTTGCACCAGCGGTTCTGCGCAAACGGCAGATCCACGCTGATGGTGTAGAACCCAACGGACGGAAGCTTGGCGGCCTCGTCGTTGAACTTCTTGGTCTGCATGTCGCAGACGGGCGTATCCAGCGACGGGACTACGCTGAATACGCGCACGCCGTCGCCGGTGGAGGCAAGCGAGAGCGGCTGCAAACCTTTGTCGACGGCCGTGAAATCCGGGGCCTTGTCACCGACCTTCAATTCGGGTCCGGTCAGTTCCAGTGGCATGCCTTTGAAGGCAGTTGTACGGGACATGGAAACTCCTCCTATTCAGGGTCAGTTTAGCAGGCCGCGCAACTCCTCCACCGAGTGGGCCGGCTGGAGGCAGACGAAATTATCGCACAGCGCGGCGGCGGGCTGGCCGCCAGGCTGCGACTGCGCCACGGTGAATGGACGGTAGTGCCGCCTGAACTCGCGGATCAGGTCGCCGGCCTCGCCGCTGAAGAGCACCTCGGATTTTGGCGCCAGGCTCTCCATCAAGGCGCACAGCATCTGCGGCACGGTCACAGATTGCTCATTGATGCGCGCGGCAAAGGCCGCCAGCGTATCGGCGGCGGCTTCGAGGAACGCTTCTTCGCCGGTATGATGCGCCAGGCGGAGCAGCGCCTGCGCGGCCAGCGAATTGCCGGAGGGCTCAGCGCCGTCATAGTCTTCCTTCAGCCGCAGCACCAGCTCCGTGTTGCCCACCGGCGACGAGTAGAAGCCGCCATTCTGCTTGTCTTCAAATTGCTCCAGCATGGCCAGGGCGAGGGCGCGGGCACGCTCCAGATGGGCCGGTGCGAAGGTGGTTTCGTAAAGATCCAGATGCGCCAGCGTGAGAGCGGAGTAGTCGTCGAGGAAGGCGTCGATGGCTGCCTCGCCGTCGCGCCAGCGGCGCTGCAGCCGGCGGTCCACCACCAGACTTTCATCGAGAAAGGCGGCCGCGCGCCGGGCTGCCGCCAGATAGCGGGGTTCGTCGAGCACCTGCGCGCCGCGGGCGAAAGCGGAGATCATCATCGCGTTCCACGAGGTGAGAATCTTGTCGTCCAGATGAGGCCGCGGGCGCTGTTCGCGGGCAGCCAGCAAAGTGGCGATCTCGCCGGTATCCTGCCACTCTTCGCGCCGGTACAGGATGTTCTTGCCGGTGAACTCGCCGTGCGGATCGCTCTCCACGTTGCCGTTGGGCATGCACCCGTAGGCCTTGGCGAAGGCCGCGCCGCGCTCGCGGCCGAGGAGTGCAACGATCTCCTCCTGGCTCCAGACGAAGAACGCACCCTCGCTCTTTTCGTTAGGCTGGGCGGCATCGGGCGCAGAGTCCGCGTCCTCGGCTGAGTAGAACGCGCCACCCTCGTGCGTCATGTCCCGCAGGACGTATTCAAACACGGCGCGGGCCGTGCGGGCGTATTGCTCGTCGCCGGTGATCTGGAACGCTTCCAGATACGAGATGGCGAGTTGTGCCTGATCGTAGAGCATCTTCTCGAAGTGCGGCACGAACCAACGCTCGTCCACGGAATAGCGATGGAAGCCGCCACCGAGCTGATCGTTCATGCCTCCCTTGGCCATTTCTCGGAGCGTGAGCAGCGCCATGTCGCGAGCGTCTTCCTCGCCCGTGCGGTGATAGTAGCGGAAGAGGAAGTTGAGCACGGAGGGGCGCGGGAACTTCGGCGCGTTGCCAAAGCCGCCGAGCCGTTTGTCGAAGGTGCGCTGGAAATAGCGGTAGCAGGATTCCAGCGACTCCGCCTTGACTGCTTCTTCGCCGCCGCCCACGGAGGCGTGCTTTTCCAACTCGCCCAAAATGTTGACGCTGGAATTCACCAGGTTGCCGCGCTGCTCCCGCCACGCATCCGCCAGTTGATGCAGCACGTGCGCAAAGCCGGGCCGCCCGTAGCGATTATCGGGCGGGAAGTAGGTGCCGCCGTAGAATGGCTTCAACTCCGGAGTGAGCCACACCGACATCGGCCAGCCGCCGCTGCCCGTGGTGGCCTGCACGAAAAGCATATAGACGCGATCCACGTCTGGCCGCTCTTCGCGATCCACCTTGATGGAGATGAAGTGCTGGTTGAGGATCTGCGCGATGTGTTCCTGCTCGAATGATTCGCGCTCCATCACGTGGCACCAGTGGCATGTGGAATAGCCGATGGAGAGGAAGATGGGCTTGTCCTGTTCGCGAGCCTTGCGAAACGCTTCCTCGCCCCACGGATGCCACTCCACGGGGTTGTGGGCGTGTTGCAGCAGATAGGGACTCTTTTCGTGGATCAGGGGGTTGGTATGCATAGGGGAGGCGGGAGCGATATTCTAGCGGACGAAAGGTTGGATTCATGCCCGATCTCAATAGCTTCAAGGAAGAGGCGCTGGCGCAGCTCATCGACCTGCTGAGGATCCCCAGCATCAGCACGCTGCCGGAGAACAAGCCGGATATGGTTCGCGCGGCGGCCTACATCGAAGCAGCCCTGCAGCGCGCCGGAATGACGCGGACCGAGTTGATCCACCGCGCTCATCATCCGCTGGTGTACGGCGAGTGGCTAGGCGCGCCCGGCAAACCCACGCTGCTGCTCTACGGCCACTACGATGTGCAGCCGGCCGATCCGCTGGAAGAGTGGAAGTCTCCGCCTTTCGAGCCAGAGATCCGCGACAACAACATCTATGCCCGTGGCGCCACCGACGACAAAGGCCAGACCTGGATTCTGGTGAAGGCCGTTGAGTGGATCATGCAGCGCGACGGCAGGCTCCCCATCAACGTGAAGTTTCTGATCGAGGGCGAAGAGGAATCCGGCGGCGAAACTATCGAGGCCTATGTCAGCGAGAAACCGGAGCAACTGGCCGCCGATGCGGTCGTGATCTGCGATAGCGAGATGTTCGCCGAGGGCATGCCCACCATCTGCACCGGACTGCGCGGCATCGTCTACGGTGAACTGGCCGTGCAGGGCGCGCGGCAGGATCTGCACAGCGGCGTCTACGGCGGCGCCGCGCCGAATCCCATCATGGCCATAGCCGAGATCCTCTGCGCGTTAAAAGATCGTGACGGCCACATCACCATCCCTGGATTCTATGACCGTGTCCTGCCGCCGGCCCCAGCCGAGAAAGAGGCATGGGCCAGCCTGCCGTTCGACGAGGCGGCGTATCTGGAAAAAGAGGTGGGCTCCGTGGCGCTGACGGGCGAACCCGGCTTTTCGGTCTTTGACCGCACATGGGCGCGGCCCACCCTGGAGGTGCACGGCATTCGCGGCGGCTTCACAGGCGACGGCGCCAAGACCGTGATCCCAGCCCGCGCCGTGGCGAAGCTGTCCATGCGCCTGGTGGCCGATATGAGGCCCGAGGAGGCCATCGCGCAACTGCAAGCGGCCTTGAGAAGCGTGACGCCGCGCGGGGTGACGGCGGAGTTTAAGCTGCTGCACGGCGCGGGCCCGTCGCTCGTCGATCCGGACAACTCGTTCATCCGCGAGTCCGCGCTGGCCATGGAAGAGGTGTTCGGCCGCAAGACTGTGTATATGCGCAGCGGCGGCTCCATTCCGATTGTCGGCCTGTTCCTGACGCACATGGCGATGCCCAGCGTGCTGATGGGCTTCGGCCTGCCGGACGACAACCTCCACTCGCCCAACGAGAAGTTCCACCTGCCCAACTTCTACCAGGGCATCGACGCCGTCATCCGCTACCTGGAGAGACTGGGGGCATGAAGCAGGTCTTCCCCATCGTGCCCGCCGGTGCGGGATCGCCCTGGACCACTCTGGCCATCGCGCTCCTCCTGGTGGGCCTGCTGTGCCTGTTCGGCTACATCTTCTATTCGACACGGCACGTCACGTTTGAGGCGTCCACCGAGGGTCTCCGCATCCGCGGGGACCTCTACGGCCGCCTGGTCCCGCGCGGTGCGCTCCTGCTGGATCAGGCGCGCGTCCTGAATCTGGAGGTGCAGCGGGAGTACGCCCTCTCGTGGCGCACCAACGGCATCGGGTTGCCGGGCTATTCATCGGGCTGGTCCAGGCTCAGGAACGGCGAGAAGGCGCTCACTTTCCTCACGACTCGGGACAGTGTGCTTTATCTGCCCACCAGCGAGGGTTACTCGGTGATGCTCAGTACTCCGGAACCAGAAGCGCTGCTGGCCGCGCTGCGCGCCAAACCGTAGGGCTACAGCAAGCCGCGGAGGTACGCCACGTTTCGCTTCAGATCCGCCTCGATATCCTTGGAGGGCGCGCCGGTCTCCAGCACGATCTGGCCTTCGTAACCGATCTCGCCAATCGCGGCCAGCGCCGCCTCCACGTCCACCGCCCCTTCCCCCAGATAGCCCTTGTCTTTGAAGTGGAACTGGCAAATCCGCTGCCGGCCCATGGCGCGAATCTCTTCGGCGGGCACCCAACCGCCCAGATTCGTCGCGTTGCCGATGTCGTAGAAGACCTGCAACGCGCGCGAGCCCACCTGATCTAGGATGCGCAGATTCTCGGCCGCCGGAATGACGTTCTCAAAGCCGAGCACGACGCCGGCTTTTTCCGCGTGCGGCGCCAACTCCTTCAGCGGCCCCACCACGGCGTCCATCTCCACGCGGCTGTTCAGCGCGCACTTGCCGAAAAAGACGAGCATGAGAATCTTCGCGCCCAGCTTGCGCGTGATCTCCACACCCTCCACAGCGCGGCGCAGCGCCTCGGGATCGCTTTTCAGGCAATGCGTGTGCAGGATGTCGATGTAGGTGGAGACCAGCGGCACACCATGCGCCCGCGACTCGGCCAGAAACCGGGCCTGAAGGGCGGCATCGGAGAGCGGCAGAGGCTGGCCCGCCGCCGCCGCGCCGAGCGTCACCTGCAAGCCCTCCAGCCCCAACCGCCGGGCCACTCCCACGGCGGCGGGGTCACTACGTTTGCCCACCACACCGTCCATCACGCCGATCCGCAGCTTCGGATTGGGCGCGGCTGTGACGGCGGCAGCGCTGATCAGAAACGCTCGCCGGTTCATAGAGTCACCCTCGTGGAGCCAGCCGGCCGTTCGGGCAGCTCGGCCAGGGAGTGCCGGCCGTAGTCTTTCTTTTCAATAAAGGCCTTTTGCATACGCAGCATGTCCTCGATGACGGGCGGCAGTTCCTCGTCTTCCAGAGCGTCGAGGCACGTCCCCAGCGCGTCCTGGAACATTCCGGACCGCCGCAGAATATCTGTGACCAGTGCGAACTCTTCGGGAATGGTCTCAGCGAAGTTCTGCCCGGCCGCCTTGCCCTTCTTCCAGAACTGCAGCGCTACCGTGCGGCACCCCAGGGCCAGCCCGCCATCGCCGGCGTCATCGAAAAACCACGCACCCTGCAACGCCATCCAACCGGCGTCGGCGTGATGGCCGAGTTGATCGAGGAGAAAGGCGTGCTTCAGGAACAGCCCCTCGCAGTTACGGTATTCGTCGGAGCGCACCAGCACGGCCACGCCCTCCGGCGCATAGCTCAGTTCCGGCGCGGCGTATTCGCAGTGCGGGCAGGATTGCAGCCAGTGCGAAAGCGTGGAGCGCAACGGCTCACCCGGACGGGTGTCGAAATCCGGCGGCTCGCGCGGCTCAACGGGCTGTGCCAGCGGCTGTTCGGAGTGGGCGCCGCAGACGGCGCAAACAATGTTAGGCATCCGACGCTGGTTTTAGCACAATAGAGAGGATGATTGTCGACATCGAAGGCGTACCCCTGCACCTGGCCCATCCCGATCAGCTCGCCGTGCGCTGGGTTGGCCAGGACGAAGTCCTCCGCCAACTGCTGGCCTCGTGGCTGGTGGTGGATGAATCCGACGTGCCCATGAACCCGCGGCTGGTGGGCAAGCCCGGCGTGGGCAAGACCACGCTGGCCTACGCCGCCGCTGCCCGGTTGGGCCGCGAGGTGTATATCATGCAGGCCACCGTGGATACGCGCCCGGAGGATCTCATCGTGCAGCCCGTCATCGAGGGGCCGGGCCAACTGCGCTACGTCGCCTCGCCGCTGGTGACGGCCATGCTGCGCGGCGGCATCGCGATTCTCGACGAGGGCAACCGCATGTCCGAGAAGAGCTGGGCGAGCCTGGCCCCATTGCTCGACACGCGTCGCTATGTGGAGAGCATCGTGGCCGGCATCAAGATCAAGGCGCACCCGCTGTTCCGCATGGTAGCTACCATGAACGACGACAGCTCCACGTTTGACCTGCCCGAGTACATCCACTCGCGGCTCCAGCCGCAGATCCTGATCGACTTCCCCGAGCGGGACGAAGAGCTAGCCATCCTGCGCGAGAATTTGCCTTTCGCCGAAGACAAAATCCTGGACTACGTTACCGATTTTCTGCAACAGGCCCATGCCAGCGAAGAGCGCTACACGGTGCGCGACGGCATCAACATCGGCCGCTACGCCATCAAGCTGATGTCGGGCCTGGAAGGTCTCGCGGACTCCACGGAGGCGCTCCAGTTCTCCATCCGCCAGATCCTCGGGGAGGAAGCGCTGCGCTATGTCCGGCGGCGCTGATTTGCCCCAGGACCGGGACGAGATCCTCAGCCTGCGCCGCGGGCATCTGCGCTACTTCCCGGTTGTGCCGGGGCGCATCGAATTTGCCGCCGCGCTGCGCCAGGCGCTTCTCGACGAGCGTCCGGACGTGGTGGCCGTGGAGCTGCCCGGCTGGCTGAGGCCGCTCTACATGGAGGCGGTGGACCGCCTGCCCGAGATGTCGGTGGTGATGTATCCGGAGGAGGTGGAAAGCGACCGCGGAGTCTACATCGTGGTGGAGCCCGGCGACCCGTTCGTCGAGGCGCTGCGCACGGCGCGGGATATCTACGCCGAGATTGTTTTCCTGGAACCCGATGTCATCGACCGGCCCCATCTGCCGGATCTCTATCCCGATTCCTACGCTCTCCACTCCATCTCCCACGACGCCTTCGTGGAGGCCTACCGGCTCCATCCGCAGCCGCGCAACGACGAGATGACGGATCATGCCGCGGCCATGGCCTGGCGCCTGCAAGGCACCGATCCGGAGCGCACTGTCTTTGTCGCGCTGAGCCTGAATCTCTTCGACGCCGTGCTGGACGCCATGGAGCAGCCGCAGGAGGCGCCGGCGCCGCGCCGCCCCCAGTTCTCCGAGTTATTGAATCCCCATCCGGACTGCCTGGCCGAGATCACGCAGGAGGCGCCCTTCTATCAGGAGCTGTACGAGCGCCAGCGCGACGAACAACTGCCGGCCAGCGCAATCGACCGCCGCCCATGGCAGGCGCGTCTGCTGAAGGAGGCCGAGCTCAGCTATCAGATCCAGACCGGAGAGAAGCTCGCCCACTGGCAGCGGAGGATGATGGCGCGCTTCACGCGCAACCTGGCCGTGATGGAGAGCCAACTGGTGGCGGGGCTCTTCGATCTCACAGTGGCCGCGCGCTCCATCGTGGACGACAACTTCGCCTGGGAGGTGTGGCACGCCGCCAACAGCTATAGCTGGCAGCAGGCGCATTGCCAACTGGAGACCATCAATCTCTCCGCCAACGAGATCTTTCTGCACAGCCGGAAGGTGCGGCTGCGCCGCCGCCTACCGCGCAAGAAGCAGCGGCTGATGCCGCGCGGCTTGAAGCAGCGGCCCAAGGAGGCGCTGCCGGGTGAGTGGGCCGAACAGGTGGACGGAACCTCTATCTGCAGCTATCCGCCCGAGGACCTCGTCATCGAAGACTACGGCCGTTTTTTGAAATCCCGCGCCAAGAGCCTGCTGAGCGAGGATCGGGTTCGCGTGGAGCCTTTTACCACCTCGATGCACGACGGCGTGGACATCCGCGAGACCATCCGCAACTGGCATCAGGGCAAGATCTACGTGCGCAAGCTGGACCGCGTGTCCGGCGAGGTGGGCGCCGTGGTGGTCATATTTGATGAAGACCGCCAGGATCGCTACACCTACAAGACAACCTGGCTGGGCGAGCACCAGAATGAGAGCGATATGTGCTTTTACGCCACCCAGCCGTTTGACCATATGGTGGGCCCGGGCATCGGCCGCGCCGAGTACGGCGGCTTCGCCATGGTGCTGCCTCCGCGGCGCATGTTCGACGTCTGGCGGGACCCCGATTACGACTTCGCCGAGACCAAAGCGGAGCGCCTGCTGCTGGCTGCGCTGGACTACTGTGTCGAAAAACACGTTGTCTACGTCGGCGCCCACCCCCCGCGGAGCATTTTCCGCTCCATCGCGGCGCATTTGAGCCGCCAGATCATCTATCTGCCCATCGGCCAGATGTCTCCCTCTAAGTTGAAGAAACTACGGGTGGTTCACGTGCTCGACGGCCACGAACGGCGCAAGATCGCCAAGGACTACCTTTGGTGAAACCCAATCCGGGTACCGCCGCGTCATCAATAGAGTGCCATCTTCCGCGAATCACCCCCTAACCCTTGATATACTGATAGTTTGCATACCTTGAGATATCCAATGAAGTGGACTGTTTTCCTGTTTGCGGCCTCCGCCTTGTGCCAGGCCCAGTCATTCTCCACGGGCCAGGCAGCCCGCGTTGTCATCGGCCAGAAGCCATTTACCCAGCAGGATCCGGGCGCTAGTGATCAACTGCTCGGTTCCATTGGTGGAGTGGCCTATGCCAATGACACGCTGATAGTGGCTGATTCCAATGGCATCGGGGGTACGCCGCTCAACCGGCGCGTCCTGGTTTACAGAAACGTCAGCT
Organism: Paludibaculum sp.; assembly: GCA_036504135.1. GTDB lineage: Bacteria > Acidobacteriota > Terriglobia > Bryobacterales > Bryobacteraceae > Paludibaculum. The sequence goes on along the minus strand of DASXVP010000008.1, from coordinate 8,774 downwards.
CGTTCGTTCCTGACCGGCGCGACCCGGTGCCGCAGACCGAGGCGCGCTGCCCTTCCTGCGTGGGTACGGCTACCAACGTGCTTGGCCAGCCCGACTTTTACACCACGGAGCTGAAAGCCGCTGGGCAGAACACGTTCCGGACGCCCACCGGTGTGGCCTACAACGGCCGCTACCTGGCCGTGGCCGATAGCGATAACAATCGCGTGCTGGTCTGGAAGACTCTGCCTGGCGCCAACCAGGCCAACGCCGATTATGTCATCGGCCAGCCGGATTTCAAGACGGCCCTGCCGGCGCTCAGCGACAAAGGCCTCCGCGGCCCAACCAACCTGTGGCTCGATAGCGCCAACGGGTTGTGGGTGGCCGATACGGGCAACGCCCGCGTCGTCTATTACGGCGAAGTGACGCAGAATGGCCAGGCGGGCAAGTTTGCCCTCGGGCAGAAGGACCTCGGCACCAATCAGCAGCTTGGCAAGTTTCCCGCCTTTGTGGTGACGGCAGACTCCATGCTGGCGCCCACCTCGGTTTATAGCGACGGCACACGCCTGTATGTCAGCGACTTGGGCAACAACCGCGTGCTGATCTGGAACGCCATCCCCACCAGGAACGGCCAGCCGGCTGACGTCGTATTGGGCCAGCCGGACATGACATCCAGCGTCGCCAACAACGCCAGCAAGCTATGCCCAACCACGGGTAACGATTCCGCGGGTGTGGCGCTCTATCCTGCGCGCTGCGCCGCGACGCTGGATTTCCCGCGCTACGTCCTTTCAGACGGCACGCGCCTGTTCGTCGCCGATGCCGGTAACGACCGTGTTCTGCTCTGGAATCAGATCCCCCGGGAGAATGGGGTCAACGCCGATCTCGTCCTCGGCCAGCCCAGCATGGAAGTGAATCAGGCTTCTGATTCGGCCAACCCGGAGGGTGTGGCCGCCACGGATTCACTCCGTACACCCACATCGCTAGCGTGGGACGGCCAGAATCTTTACGTTTCCGATACTTACAACCGGCGCGTGCTGCTGTATTCGCCGGGCGACTTCGCCTTGCCGCTCACCGCCGTCCGCAACGCGCCCAGTCCTGAGGTTTACGCCCAGGGCAGCGTGGTCTTCTCCGGCAGTATCGCCAAGGACGTGAACGTTTCCATCAAGATCGGGAACAACACGGTGCTGAATGCGGACGGCACAGTGGCTGACCCGCGCGAGTTCAAGTACACGACCGTGGCTACCGACACCTACGCCAGCCTCATTGACACGTTTCTGACCTGGATCAACGATCCAGAGGGCGGCGATCCATGGGTGCGCGCCACGCCGAACAAAGCCTTCAACTCGATCATCCTTACGGCCCGCCAGGGCGGACTGCCGGGCAACAACGTCACGCTCTCCACTGTCATTGACCCCACCACGGCCACGCTGGTGGCTACGGCCAGCGGCGCCAATCTCGCCGGCGGGCAGAACGCGGCGCGCATCGCTCCCAATGCACTGGTCCTGATCCTGGGCGACAACATGACAGATGTGACGATCGGCGCGCAGGATATGACGAAGCCCTTACCGAGAGAACTCGGCGGCGTACAGTTCTTCGTGGACGGAGTGGCGGCCCCGCTGGTTTCCGTTTCTCCCACGCGCATTGTGGCCCAGATCCCGGTAGAGACGAGCAATGGCACCAGTTCCACGGGCATCGTGCGGTCACGCCGTACAGACGGCTCATACACCGTTTCCACGGCGGTGGGCATCCCGATCATCCCGCAGAATCCGGCGGTCTTCAGCGACCCGTCGCTCCCGCTGACGCCGGGCCTAGCCTACCATTCCAGCAGTTCCGCCACCGGCACGGTTTCCGTCGATGGCAGCGTCAAGGGTGGCGACGTCGTCATGGTGACCATCCGGGATCGCGTTTACTCTTACACGGTGCAAACAACGGACACGCTCACCATCGTACGCGACAATCTTGTGGCCATCATCAACGCCAACGATCCGGAAGTGGAGGCATCCGCTTCGGGCACCTTCCAGCGCATCCGGCTGCGCGCCCGGGTTCCCGGCATTGAAGGCAACGGCATCCCGTTCGCGGCCAGCGCCAACACCGATGCACAGGTGATCATGTCGGCCTTCAACAGCGCACTATGTTGCGCCAACCAGGCAGGCGCCGTCATCACCGAAGACAATCCGGCTGTTCCGGGCGAGACCATCGTGGTTTTGGCCGCCGGCCTGGGCTTGGTGAGCCCGCAGGAAGCGCGGGACGCCATGACAACCGGCCAGCCCTACTACGGACCGGCGCTGAACGATGCCACTGAGTTCGTCTCCTCCCTCGTGGGCGGCAAGACGGCCAATGTGCTGTTCGCCGGGCTGCGGGTCGGTTCGGTAGGCATCTACGAGGTCCATCTGGAACTCAACCCGGACCTACCCACCAACCCCAAGACTGAAGCTACCATCGCGCAAAGCTTTGAAGTGTCCAACATCTTCACTCTGCCCGTGATCGGTAAACAGTAGGACAGATTTCGATGAGATGGCACGAAAGGTTCGGGTTCATGTTTTCCAGGATCACATCCAGTCTGCTGGCGGCGTCCCTGCTGATTCCGGCGCTCGCTCTGGCGCAGACCCCGCCGCGCTATACCATCACCGCGGTGGCCGGCAACGGCTCGCTTGGCTTCTCCGGTGACGCCGCGGCGGCAACGAGCGCACAGCTCAACAATCCGATTGCCGTCGCGCTCGACAGCTCAGGCAACCTCTATATTGCAGACCAGGTGAACCACCGGATTCGCAAGGTCGACACCAGCGGGACCATCACCACCATCGCCGGCAAGGATACGTCGGGCTACGACTCGTCGGCCACCGTGGCCTCCACATCAGCGCTGAACTACCCCTGCGGCATCGCGGTGGACAAATCCGGCAATATCTATATCTCGGATTCGGTGAACCACGTGGTCCGCAAGATCACCGGCACCGCAATCGCCACCGTCGCTGGTAACAACACGGCCGGCTTCACACAGGTGGGCACTGTGACGACCACCAACACCACCGGTGCGCTGCTGGCGAAGGACGCGGCGATCAATCTACCTACCGGCATTGTGGTAGATGCGGCGGGCGTCGTCTATTTCAGCGACACTAATAACCATTGCATCCGCAAGGTGGGCACGGACGGCAACATCACCACGATAGCCGGCACCGGAGTGGCGGGTGTTCTGGGCGACGGCGGCCCGGCCACGGCAGCCAAGCTCAACCATCCCATCGGGTTGGCCCTCGATTCGGCCGGCAGCCTTTACGTTGCAGACCAGATGAACAACCGCATTCGGAAGATCAACTCCGCCGGCATCATCACCACGGTGGCAGGCGCGGGACTCCCCGGTTACTCCGGCAATGGCGGACTCGCCACCAGCGCGCAGCTCCGCTATCCGAGCGGCGTGGCCGTGGACGCATCGGGCAACATCTTCATCGCGGACACCTCCAACAGCCGCATCCGCGTCGTGCTGGAGAACAAGACCATTCACAACGTCGCCGGCACCGGCCGGTTTGATGACTATGGCGACAATGATGCGGCGTTGAATGCCGCCATGCGCTTCCCGGTCAGCGTCGCTGTCGGCGCCAACGGCAAGATTTACGTCGTGGACACACAGAACCAAAGAATTCGATTGCTGACGCCCGTGGCAGTACCGCCCACTTCAGTGGAGCCGCCCGTCATCAGCGAGGGCGGCGTAGTGACCGACACCTCGTTTGGCGCCGCAACGGCGGCGGCCCCCGGCTCATGGGTGGAGATCCTGGGCGCAAATCTGGCATCGGCGACGCGGGAATGGACCGCGGCCGATTTCGACGGCGCTGTAGCGCCCACCGTGCTGGAGGGCACGCGGGTGACCGTCGGCGATCAGCCGGCCTACCTCTCCTACGTGAGCCCCAGCCGGCTAAAGGTCCAGCTGCCGTCCGGACTGAGCGCCGGCATCCAGCGGCTCACCGTCACCACCGTGGCCGGTTCCAGCGCGGCTTACGACCTCACGGTGAATGAAACCGAGCCCGGCCTCCAGGCCCCGTCCACTTTCCGGGTGGACGACAAGCAGTTTGCCGCGGCATTGCTCGAAGACGGCGCCACCTGGGCGCTGCCGGAAGGCGCTGTCGAGGGCGCCACATCGCGGCCCGTGCGCTCCGGCGAAACCGTTACGCTCTACGGCACTGGTTTTGGCAGCGTGACGCCGGTAGCCAGCGCCGGCGAAACGGTTCAGAGTGAAAACGCGCTCACGCGGCCCATCGAGATTCTCTTCGGCGACACCGCTGCAGCGGTCTCCTACGCCGGGCTCGCTCCCGGCAAGGTGGGTATCTACCAGTTCAAGGTGGTTGTGCCGCAGCTCGCCGAGGGCGGCGCGGTACCGTTAACCTTCCGGCTGGACGGCGTGCAGGGCAAGCAGTCCCTCTTTGTCCCGGTTCAGAACTAAACCGGTTCGTAGGGTTTGATACCGGCGGCGCGCAGGCAACTGCGCGCCGCTTCTTCTTGCGCCTCATCCACATAGAAGAATGCGCCGATCAGCTCGCGCACAAAGAGCACTCCGCCCCGGTAGCGGTCCGGTTCCACCAGATACTCCAAATTGGCGGCGTCGAACATATCCTCGACCTTTTTCGCCTCGCGTAAACGCTTGGCGATGTAGATCAAAACGAGCTCCTGCTCTCCAAAAAACGATTCCTGTTGCCGCATGGGTCCATTTCAGCGTAGCGCAGTAGAGAACTTCCCCGCCCTTCCGCCACTAGTGATTTGGATATGTGTCCCGCCACCGCCGTTCCCACTGACGAAGAGCTGCTCCACTGGCTCGCGTTGATCTTCACACCCGGCCTGGGCGCCAGGAAGACCGCCGAGCTGATCGAACGTTACGGCTCGCCCATCCCCATCTTCCGGGCGTCGGCCAGCGAGTTGACCGCCGCCGGGCTCAGTGGCGCCGTGGCCCGCAGCATCGCCAGCGGCTGCTGCTTTGAAGATGCCGTCGAGCAGCAGGAGAAGCTGCGCGAAGGCGGAATCCAGATGGTCACCTGCACGGACGCCGCCTACCCTAGCCAGTTGCGCCAGATTTACGATCCTCCGGCCGTCCTGTTCGTGCAGGGCCGCGTGGAATTGCTACAAGGGGTGATGGTGGCGCTGGTAGGCAGCCGCCGCGCTACGCCCTATGGACTGGCCGCGGCAGAGCGTCTGGCCGCAGATCTCGCCAACGCCGGCATCGTGGTCGTGAGCGGTATGGCCCGGGGCGTCGACACCGCGGCGCATGTCGGCGCGCTGAACTCCGCCGGCGGCACCATTGCCGTGTTCGGCTGCGGGCTGGATCTTATCTACCCTGCCGAGAACAGGAAGCTGGCCGCGCGCATCGCCGGCGAGGGGCTCCTTGTCAGCGAGTTCCCCCTGGGTACGCCGGCCCATCCCCAGAATTTCCCTATCCGGAACCGCATCGTCAGCGGGCTCTCGGAGGGTGTCGTGGTCGTAGAGGGCATGGAGTACAGCGGCAGCCTGATCACGGCCCGGCTCGCCCTGGATCAGAACCGGGAGGTTTTCGCCGTGCCCGGCAACATCACGGCCAAGAGCAGCTTCGGACCCAATCTTCTCATCAAGCAGGGCGCCCAGCTCGTCCAGTCGGCCACCGATATTTTGGACGGCCTCAGTTGGGAAGCGCGCAGCCGGCTGGCCCGCCAAGCCACGCTGACCGAGGCGCTGGCAGGCTCGCCAGAGAACCAGGCCGAGCTCTCGCCGATGGCCGCCATCCACCAACAAGTGCTTTCTTTGCTATCACCTGACCAGCCCGTTCACCTCGATGCGCTGCTGGATCAAATGCTCGGCGTGTCCTCCTCTGAGGTCATCGCCAGCATGTTCGAGCTGGAGTTGCAGGGAAAGGTGCGCCAACTGCCTGGCCGAAGTTATGTTAAGGTGTGGTACGAGTGAACCGGGCGGGAATCTAGATGTCCGCCGGTTGAATCCGTCATTCATCTTAACTAATACATATGGCCAAAAATCTCGTGATCGTCGAGTCGCCGGCGAAGGCAAAGACGATCGGTAAGTATCTCGGTAAGAACTTCACCGTCAAAGCCTCTCTCGGCCACGTCAAGGACCTGCCCAAGAATGACATTGCGGTGGACGTGGAGCATGACTTCCGCCCATCCTACGTCGTCATCGAAGGCAAGAAGAAGCTGATGGACGAGCTGCGCAAGGCAGCCAAAGACGCTGACGCCATCTATCTCGCGGCTGACCCTGACCGCGAAGGGGAGGCGATCTGTTTCCATCTGCAGGAAGAGTTGACGCCCAAAAAGGGCGACGGCCCGGCGATGCACCGTGTGACCTTTAACGAAATCACGGCCAACGCCGTGAGGAAGGCATTCGAGAACCCGCGGCCGGTGAACACTCATTTGGTGGACGCGCAGCAGGCGCGCCGCATCCTGGACCGCCTGGTGGGCTACAAGATCTCGCCGCTGCTGTGGGATAAGGTCCGGCGCGGCCTCTCCGCCGGCCGGGTCCAGACCGTTGCCCTGCGCATGATTGTGGACCGCGAGAAAGAGATCCGCGCGTTTCTGAAGCGCGAATACTGGTCCATTGACGTCCACCTCAACGCGAAAAAATCGCCAGTTCTCAAGACCACCCTCGCCAAGCGCGACGGCGTGAATGTGGAGATCGCCGATCAGGCCGCGGCCGACGCCATCGTGGCGGCCATCGCCAATTCGCCGTTTGTCGTGAAATCGGTGGCCACGCGGGAAAAGAAGCGCAACCCCGTGCCGCCGTTCATCACCTCCACCATTCAGCAGGAGGCGGCCCGCAAGCTGCGCTTCAGCGTGAAGCGCACCATGATGCTGGCCCAGCGCCTGTATGAAGGCGTGGAGCTCGGCTCGGAAGGTGCGGTGGGCCTCATTACCTATATGCGTACCGATTCGATCCGCGTCGGCCAGGACGCCATCGTCGAGGTCCGCGAGGCGATCCATCAACGCTTTGGCGCCGAATATCTGCCGGAGTCGCCCAATGTCTACCGCAGCAAGAAGGATGCCCAGGACGCCCACGAAGCCATCCGGCCCACTTCCGCATTGCGCCATCCCGACGACGTCGCCCCGTTCGTCAGCGAGGATGAGCTCAAGCTCTACCGCCTGATCTGGATGCGATTTGTCGCCTCCCAGATGACACCGGCGATTTTTGACCAGACCACCGTGGAGGTGGAGGCCAACGGAAGCGACGGCGCCAGCTACCTGATGCGCGCCACCGGCTCCGTGCCCAAGTTCGATGGCTTCCAGGCCGTCTATCTGGAGGGCAAGGATCAGAAGGACGAAGAGGACGAGGAGGAGAAGAACCGCCTCCCGCAGGTCAGCGACGGCGAGGCGCTGAAGCTGAAGCAGATCCTGCCCGAGCAGCACTTCACCGAGCCTCCGCCGCGCTTCACCGAAGCCACGCTCGTCAAAGAGCTGGAATCGGACGGCGTCGGGCGCCCCTCCACCTATGCCTCGATCCTCTCCACCATCCAGGAGCGCGAGTACGTCAAACGCGAGGGCGGCAAGTTCATCCCCACCGAGCTGGGCGTGGTGGTAACGGAGCTGTTGGTGGAATCCTTCGCCGACATCTTCGACATCACCTACACGGCGCGGATGGAAGACGAGCTCGACGAGATCGAGGACGGCAAGCTGAAGTGGGAAACGGCCATGGCCGATTTCTACGTCCGTTTCCAGAAGGATCTCACCGAAGCCGAGCGCTCCATGCGCGACATCAAACGCATGGAGGTGCCCACCGATCAGGTCTGCGACAAGTGCGGCAAGCCGATGGTCATCAAGTGGGGCAAGCACGGCAGCTTCCTCGCCTGCACGGGCTATCCGGAGTGCACCACCACGCGCCAGCTCGCGCAGGGTCTGCATGAGCTGGGCAACGGCATCAACGAGGAAGAGACCACGGTGGAGATCACGGAACAGGACGCGGTGGAATACTGCGTGAACTGCGGCCGTGAAATGGTTCTCAAGAAGGGCCGCTTCGGCACGTTCATGGCCTGCACCGGCTATCCCGACTGCAAGACCACGCGGCAGCTCGGCCAGGAAGCCAAGAAGCCCGACGTGCCGCTCGAGGAAAAGTGCCCGGAGTGCGGCCACCACCTGGTCATCAAGTCCGGCCGTTTCGGCGAATTCACGGCGTGCTCCAACTACCCCAAGTGCAAGTTCGTCAAGCACCAGACGATCGGCATCACCTGCCCGAAGTGCGAACTGGGCGAACTGAGCGCCCGGCGCAGCAAGCGCGGCAAGACGTTCTACGGCTGTGTGCGCTACCCGGAATGCGATTTCGTGGCCTGGGCCAAGCCGATCCCCGAGCCGTGCCCCGAGTGCGGCGCCAAGTACCTGGTGGACAAGGTGCTCAAGTCCGGCCACTTCGCGGCCTGCTCGAACAAAGAGTGCAAGTACAAGAAGGAAGTGTTGGACGTGCCGGTTCCGGCATGATGTTCGCCAGAGAAGGCCCTCCGCAGGGCCTTCGCCATTACCCTTAGCTGAGCCCTTCCGGCCACCACGGAGGCGTCAGGAGCCGTCCTGCGCTCACTGTGCGCACATCCAGAGGCGTGGACGCATCTGGAGTAGGCTCAGCGCTCCTTTCGCTCTAAGCCGGCCCCACCCACCCCGACGGCCACCCGCTGCGTGGCGCCCGTGGCGCGGTCGGTAAACTGAAGCTCAAAGTCGCCCCGGAAGCCCGGCGGGACGTGCCAGTAGAATCGGCCATAGCGGGCGTTCAGAGTCGAGCCCACCGGCAGCGGACGCTTCTCCCCGCCAACCACCAGAGCGCCTTCCCATTCGGCGTCCATGGCGCCGCCGGCCAGT
>DASXVP010000007.1:0-320280 GCA_036504135.1 Paludibaculum sp. | reverse complement strand
CCGGTATTTTGGACAGCAGACCGATTCACCCGACGAAGGTGTACTGGCCAACCCGAATCACCGATGAGGCCGGAAGGGCTTCCTATGTCGTTTCTTTGCAGCACTGGTCAAGCCGCGTTTCGCGGGTCTTGGACAGCAGTGCCTGGAGACCGACCACACGCCGTCAATAATCGCTCCGCCACGCGATTTCTACAAATTTGCTACCGAGAAGCTTTTCATTCACCACTACTTTCAACAAATCTTTCTCTGAAAACACGCACTTTACGCCACATCGACCACCCAAACGCTTGACGCCCCGCGCTACAATCTCGGCGGAGATCGAATATGGCGCAAATCCGCATCACCGATACGGCGCCCGCCGCCGCCCGCACCAGAAATTGCCCCGCGACAACTCCCATCGCCACACCCGCTATCCCAAACCGCCCCCACCCCGCCGCCCCGCCTCGCACTCCATACGCCATTTGCGCCGATCGAACCCACAACTCACACAAAACACAAGCCCACGCCCCCGTCCCGCTCCGTCACGCCGACCCCGCCACATCTGACCCAATTCACGCCGAGCCTATTCACAGCGCCATCAAACCCCAGACAAACGCCCTCACCCTGCCCAACCAACCGCACTCCTTCGCCTCACCCAGCTTTCCTTACACCATTCATGCCGAACGAACCCACATCTCTAACAAAACACAGACCCACGCCGCCGCCCCCGACATCCGCCCCCACCCCGCCGCCGACCACCCCAATCCTTACGCCATTTACGCCGACCGAACCCACAACATCAACAAAACACAAGCCCCTACCCCCGCCCTCGCCATCCAGTGCTACCCTGTCCCCCATGCACACCTTCCGGATTCACTCCACCTGGACCGGGAACCAGGGCGCCGGCACGGCCTCTTACCGCGCCTATCGCCGCGATCACGAAATCAGCGGCGAAGCCAAAGCCTCTACCATCCAAGGCTCGTCCGCTCCGGAATTTCTGGGGGATGGGGCGCGCTACAACCCCGAGGAACTGCTCATCAGCGCCCTGTCCGCCTGTCACATGCTCTGGGCGCTCCACCTCTTTACCGAATCCGGCATCATCGTCACGGCCTACGACGACGAAGCCTCCGGCGACATGGCGCTCAATCCCGATGGCTCCGGCCAGTTCACCCGGGTCATCCTGCGCCCGCACGTCACCATCACGGACTCCGCCCGTACACCAGACCTGCCCGCCCTGCACCACCGCGCACACGAACTCTGCTTCATCGCGCGCTCCGTCAACTTCGACGTCCGGCTCGAACCCCGGTCCACCGTGGCCGCCTAACCCAGCCGCGCCTTCGCCTTCTCGCTCAGCACCTTGCCATCGGCCCGCTTGCCGCCCAGCTTCGCCATGGCCGCCGCAATGACGTCGCTCCGCGCATCCCAATCCCCGCCCTGGCCTCCGGCACACATCCGCGCCTCGTCCACCAGCTTCATCTCGTTCTGACGGTTTTTCTTCACTTTTGCGTATGGTTGGGTGTACTCTGGAAACCAACATCCACTCTGGGATTTGCTGGGAATGGCACGCGCGCGGGAATCCCAGCTACCGCCGCTTGTGGCGGCGGAACGCGCTTCGACAGGAATCCGGGGCACGGGCGTTTTGTGCGCGGAACGTATCCATGGAGGACGCACATGACGAAATTGGGGTTGACGGTTGCTATCACGCTAACGACTGGATGCTTGCCCAGTTTCGGCCAGGGCGTCATTCAGACGGTTGCCGGTACCGGAACCTGCTGCAAGGGCAACGATGGCCTTCCGGCCACCCAGGCGTGGCTGACGGGGCTCTCCGGAATCACGCTGGACCACGCCGGCAAGCTGTACATCCTTGACAGCGCCGCGTCCACGGTACGAGTGGTGAACTCGGCCGGGATCATCGGCACCGTCGCGGGCAACGGGACGGCGGGGTTCTCCGGCGACGGCGGGCAGGCCACGAATGCCCAGCTTTTTGCCACGGCACACTCGGGTGTGGCAGTCGACAAAGACGGCAATCTGTTTATCAGCGACGGCAACAACCACCGCATCCGCAGAGTGAACACGGCCGGCATCATCACTACCTATGCCGGGAACGGGACGCCGGGGTTTTCAGGAGACCGCGGGCCTGCCGTCAATGCCAGCCTGAATTACCCGGCGGGCATCGCCCTGGATAAGGACGGGAATCTCTATATCGCCGATTCATCGAACAGCCGCGTTCGCAAGGTGGGTACGGACGGGATCATCTCCACGGTGGCCGGAAATGGGAACGTCGTCATTTCCGGCGATGGAGGACCGGCCAATCTGGCGGCGGTTGACAGGCCGGAGGGTGTGACCGTCGATTCGGCCGGAAACCTCTATATCGCGGAGACGAGCGATAGCCGCGTGCGGGTGGTGAACCGGGCGGGAGTCATCAGCACCTTCGCCGGCCTGGTGACCAAGACGAACGGCTTCTTCGGTGATGGAGGTCCGGCCACCAGTGCCACTCTGCGGGGGCCGATCGGCCTGGCGGTAGACGGTAGCGGTAGTCTCTTTATCGCCGATAATGGCAACGGCCGCATCCGGAAAGTGGATGCCGCCGGCGTGATCAGCACCGTGGCCGGCAGCGGCGGCGCCGGATTCTCCGGTGACGGCGGACCCGCCACCAGCGCTGCGCTCGGCGTTCCGATCGCGGTGGCCTTCGATGACTCCGGCAGTTTGTATCTCGGCGGAAGCGCCTCTGGCGCGAAACGCGTTCGGAAGGTCACATTTGCAGGCCCTGCCATTTCCATGACGCCCGGTTCGCTCTCGTTTGAATACACCAATGGCGGCGATGTACCCGCACCGCAAAATGTGACGGTCTCCAGTGCCACCTCTGGGCTGACCTTCGCTGCCGCTGCGTCAACCACCCAGGGTGGATCCTGGCTCGCGATCAACCCGGCCAACGGCACGACACCCTCTATCCTGACCGTTTCGGTGGACCCAACTGGTCTGGCGGGAGGCGTCTATAAAGGCGCGATTACGATTACTCCGAATCTGGCCGGCGCCGGTCCTCAGAGCTTCTCCGTCAGCCTGACGTTAACTGGCCCCAGTGCCCCCTCTATCACGGGCATCCGGAACGCCAGCGGATACCAGAGCACTCTTGCGCCTGGGGTCCTCTTTCAGGTCTCTGGACTCGGATTTGGGACCGAGCCGGTCTCACCGGCCGGGGTTTCCGTGAGCTTCACCCCGGTCGGGGGAGGAGCCGCCGTTGATGCGCTGATCGGCTCCGCCGCCTCCGGACTCGTGACGGGCCAACTTCCATCCTCCGCCGCACCCGGCGACTACTCCGTGCGCCTGACGTCCGGTGGGCTGGCCAGCGCACCGGTGACGGTGACAGTAGCCGCCGCCAGCTTCGGGATCGACGCCGTTGACGGAGTCGGAACCGGTCCAGCCAAGGCCAGCATTGACAATGTCAACGGCGGGAATAGCCTGGTGCGATTCACCAGCGGCGTTTGGACGCAGGCCGGCGTGGAGTGGACGCTCACGCCCGCTCACGCCGCCGACACACTGGTACTGACTGGGACTGGTGGTGGGGCCGATCCGGCAAACGACTCTGGCGGTACATCCGGAGATCAGTCCGCCACTGGTGGTTTCAACGTGCTGGTTGGCGGACGAACGATTGCTCCGTCCTACGCCGGCACGCTGGCTGGCTTCCCCGGAGCCTGGCAGGTGCGCTTCACTCTTCCGGACGACATCGAGACCGGGTGTTTTGTCGGGGTGCGAGTCAGCGCGAACGGAGTGGCCGGCAACCAGACCACCATCGCGATCGCCGCACCAGGGGAGAGTGCTTGCTCCGACGCCCAGTTGAGCCCGGCGTCCCTCGCGATCCTCGACGCGGGGGGCTCCATCAATCTCGGCGGTTTTGGTGTGTCCAAGGGCACGCAGACCACCTCCTACATCGCTTCCCCCGGCGCGCCAGCCACCGTGATCACAGGTACCCAGGAGCTCATTGGCGGCGACATCGGCCGGTATACGGCGGCCGAATACGCTGCCCTCTTCGACGTGTCGAAGTTCGGGAGCTGCACCGTCAGGGACCAGACCGGGCCATCGAACGCCCGGAACCCAGCCGCGCCGGACGGCTATCTTGATGCCGGTACGACCATCCCTGCCAGCGGCCCGGGGCTGGCGACCGGCGCCGCCTTGACGATCCTGAACCCCGGCCCTGTGTATGGCCTTCTGCTCGCCAACGGCACTCTTGCGCCCGGTGGCGCCTACGCCCTGGCCGGCGCGGGCGGCGCGGACCTGGCGCCGTTCACTGCCGATGTCACTTTCCCCACCGCCTTCGCGGTGACTGACTGGAATTCGATTGCCACGATCGATCGCGCCCAGCCGCTCACTCTCAACTGGACGGGGGAGGGGATCGACCGGGTCGGTATCATCCTGAGCACCTCGCGCGTCCTTGCCAAGGACACGGCCGGTACAAACATCCTCCGTACGGTCGCGCTCAATTGCGATGTGCCAGCGGCGCCGGGGACGTACACGATTCCAGCCGAGGCGCTATCCCTGATGCTTCCAGAGGACATCACGGTTGCCGCCATGGCCACCGGCAGCGGCCTATTGACTCTCAACGGACTGGTATTGAAACCGTTCAGCGCCCCCTTAGTGGGCGGGGGCCAGACGGACTACGCCGCGTTCTCGGCGGTACTGTGGGTGGCCAAGAATCTAGCCGTTAAGTAGGGGCAGCGCACCAACCTCGCGCTTTAGGACAGTCGCGCCTTCACCTTCTCGCTCAGCACCTTGCCATCCGCCCGCTTGCCGCCCAGCTTCGCCTTGGCCGCCGTCATCACGGCGCCCATCTGCTTCGCCGTCGTCGCACCGGTCTCCGCGATCGCCGCCGCTATCGCTTCATCCAGCTCGGCCTCCGACGCCAGCGCCGGCATGTACTCCGCTATGATCGCCGCCTCGGCCTCTTCCTTCGCAGCCTGATCCTCGCGCCCCGCCTTGCGGTACATGTCCGCCGCCTCGCGCCGCTGCTTCAGACAGATGCTCAGCACGCGCAGCTCCGCCGCCTCGTCCAGCACCTTCATCGAGTCCACTTTCTCTTTCATGAGAGCGGCCTTCACCATCCGGATCGCGCTCAAACGCGCCTCATCCTTGGCCTTCATGGCCACCAGCATGTCCTTCTGGATCTGATCGACGATTGCCATATTTGTTATCCTGTGATCTACTTCCCGTTCCATCTTCCCACAGCTATGTTTATCAAGAAGCAGCGACTTTTGACGCCCGGACCGACGCCACTACTGCCCCGTGCCCTGCACGCCATGATGGCGTCCGACATTCATCATCGTACTCAGGATTTCATCAAGCTGTACCCCACGGTGCTGCGTGATCTCAAAGATGTGTACGGTACACAGAACAGCGATGTGTTGATCACCGTCTCCTCGGGCACCGGCGCCCTGGAAGCCTCCATCTGCAACTTCTTCAGCGAAGGCGACAAGGTCATCGTCCTCTCCGCCGGTAAATTCGGCGAACGCTGGGTCGAGCTCGCCAAGGCCTTCCGCCTCACCGCCGTCGTGCTCACCGCCGAATACGGCGACACCGTTTCGCCCGAGCGCGTCGCCCAGGCGCTCACCGAAAATCCCGATGCCAAGGGTGTCCTCTTCCAGGCCTCCGAGACCTCCACCGGCGCCGCTCACAACGTCGAGGCAATTGCCGCTCTCACCAAACCCACCGGCGCCCTCTGCATCGTCGATGCCATCACCGGCCTCGGCACGATGCCCCTCGATATCGATGGCTGGGGCCTCGATATCGTCGTCGGCGGCTCGCAGAAGGCGTTCATGATTCCCCCCGGCCTCGCCTTCATCAGCATCAGCCCCAAAGCATGGGAAGCCAACGCCTCCGCCAAGCTCCCCCGCCTCTACTTCGACCTCAAGAAGGAGAATAAGATGGCGGCCAAGGGCGAAAGCGCCTGGACCCCCAACGTCTCCCTCATCCTCGCTCTCGCCGAATCCCTGAAGTACATCAAGGAACTCGGCATGGATAACCTCGTCGCCAACGCCCAGCTCCTCGCCCGCGCCACACGCGCCGCCGCTGTGGAACTCGGCCTCGAGCTCTTCGCCCCCGGCTCGCCCTCCTCCTCCGTCACCGCCATCAAGGCGCCCGCCGGCATGGATTCCGGCGAGATCGTCAAGGGCTTCCGCAACCAGTTCGGCTCCATCATCGCCAACGGGCAGGGCACCATGAAGGGCCAGATCTTCCGCATCGCCCACCTCGGCTACTTCGATTTCCCCGACCTCTTCGCCATGGTCGCCGAGCTCGAAATCATCCTCCATTCCAAGGGCATCCCCGTCGAGTTCGGCAAGGGTGTCGCCGCCGTGCAGAGAATCTACGCCGACGCCGTCGCGGGGAAGAAGTAGTCATGAAGGTCCTCGTCGCCGAACCCATGAGCCCCGCGGCCATCGAGCTGCTCCAGAAACAAACCACCTGGGACATCGTCATCTCCAACCCCAAAGAGTACGAGCCACACCTCGCCGATTGCGACGCCCTGCTCGTCCGCTCCGCCGTCAAGGTTAAGGCCGATACCCTCGCCAAGGCCCCCAAGCTCCGCCTCATCGGCCGCGCCGGCGTCGGCGTCGATAACGTCGATCTGCCCGCCGCCACCGCTGCCGGCGTGCTCGTCATGAACACCCCCGGCGGCAACGCGATCTCCGTCGCCGAGCACACTCTCGCCCTCATGCTCGCCCTCGCCCGCATGATCCCCGAGGCCAGCGCCTCCACCTGCGCCGGCAAGTGGGAGAAAAAGAAGTTTCTCGGGAACGAACTGCGCGGCAAAACCCTCGGCGTCCTCGGCCTCGGCAACATCGGCCAGGAAGTCGTCCGGCGCGCGCGCGGCTTCGAAATGCGCATCATCGCCTCAGATCCCTATGTCAACCCCGAAACCGCGGCTGACCTCGGAGTCGAGCTCGTCTCCGTCGAGGCCCTCCTCGCCGACGCCGATTACATCAGCCTCCACATGGCGCTGACCCCCGAGACCCGCGGCATCATCAACGCCGAGTCCATCGCCAAAATGAAGGACGGCGTGCGCATCATCAACTGCGCCCGCGGTGAGTTGATCGATCAGGACGCCATCGCCGCCGCGCTCACCTCCGGCAAGGTCGCCGGCGCCGGCCTCGACGTCTTCACCCCCGAGCCCCTCCCCGCGGACCACCCCCTCCTCTCCGCCCCCAACCTCATCGCCACGCCGCACATCGCCGGCTCCACCGAAGAGGCTCAGGAGATCGTCGGCATCCGCATCATCGAGCAGTTGGTGGAGTACCTCAACAACGGGGTCGCCATCAACGCCGTCAACATGCCGGCCATGACCCCCGCCCAGTACAAGGCAGTCGGACCCTTTATCACCCTGGCCGAGCGCCTCGGCAAGTTCGCCGCCTACGTCGCCACCGGCCACCCCAAGGGCGTCAAGGTCACCTACCGCGGCCGCATCGCCGAGATGAATACCAACCTGCTGCGCAACTCCGCCCTCGCCGGTGTGCTCAGCCGCGGCCTCTCCACACGGGTGAACTTCGTCAACGCCATGCAGTTGGCCACTCAGCGCAACCTCACCGTCGCCGAATCCCACCAGACCCGCGGCGGCACCACCGATTCCATCCTTGTCGAGATCGAGACAGACCAGGGCATCACCTCCGTCTCCGGCGGCGTCGTCATGGATAAGCCCCGCCTCCTCTCGGTGGACGGCATCCCTGTCGAGATCCCGCTCGCCGGCTGCCTCATCTACATGCGCAACATCGACGTGCCCGGCGTCATCGGCCACGTCGGCACCGTCCTCGGCCGCAACCATGTCAATATCGCCAACTTCTCCCTTGGCCGCCAGGATGTCGCCTCCCCCGGTGAACCCCTCGGCGCCGTGGCCCTCGTTGAAGTCGATTCCCCCGTTCCCGATGCCGTCCTGGCTGAACTTCTCAGCCACGAAGCCGTCAAATTGGCCGTAACTGTCGAGCCCGGAGCCTAGAATCGGGCCCCCATTCAAAAAGTAGACGAAAAAGGAGCGGTTCTCGTTGCCGCTCCTTTTCTCCCGTGATACTATGTAAGTGCCTCATGGACTGCGCTTCCTCTCAGAATCAGTCCCAATACCCCGACGGAGCTAACTTCCCAACTCAATGAGTTCGACCGTTTTTCTCGGTAACCTTCCGACGTGGGTCACTGCTGACGATGTCAAGCAATGGCTCGTTTCGGACAACCTGGTGGCCGATTCCGTGAAGGTCATCCGCAATCCGGAGACCCAGGAATCCAAAGGCTTCGCTTTCATCGAAGCACCCAACGACGAAGAGATGAACTTGATCATCCGGCGCTTCGATCGTGCCCCTCTGGAAGAGCGCCTCCTCCGCGCTAATCCTGCTCAGCCGCCCCGGCCCAAGGGTGCTGCTACCCGTCCCATGGGTGCCGCGCCCACCAGCGCAGGCCTCGGTGCACCGCCGGCAGGCGCCGGCCCGTCCACTGGCGCGCCCGTCCTGGCCGACCGCAATCGTCGCGGTGGCAAAAAGCACCGCAAAGCCAGCAATGGTCCGCAAAGCGCCTTCGCGGAAGAACTGGCCAAGGCTCTCTAACTTTTCATATTCGCTGTTCGCTTTGGTGGACACGGGCTCCGGGCAACCGGGGCCCGTTTTCAATTGGTGCCTCCGGGCAACCGGAGCCCGTTTCCTTTGGCCCCGCACCGCGCCGCATGGCATCCAGCTATCATGGATCTCAAAGAGGGCCGCTCATGAACCTGGGACCGTCGCTGATACTCTGCCTCCTCCTCCTCGCGCCCGCCGTCTTCGGCCAGCCCACCTATTCCAAAGAGGTCTCGCGTATCATCCAGCAGAAGTGCCAGACTTGCCACCGCCCGAACGACGTCGCCCCCTTCGCGCTCCTCACCTACGACGATGCCGCCAACTGGGCGCCCGATATCGAGCGCGTCGTCACCTCCCGCCGCATGCCGCCCTGGAAGCCCATCGACGATCACGCCAAGTTCAAAGGCTATCGCGGCCTCAGCGATGAGCAGCGCCAGACTCTCATCGATTGGGTGCGGGCAGGCGCCCCGGAAGGTGACCCTGCCGATCTGCCGGAACCGCTCGACCTCACCAGCCAGTGGACGCTCGGCCAGCCCGACCTCGAGCTCCAAATGGCCGAGTCCTACGCGCCGCCGCGTGGCAAGGATATGTACCGCTGCTTCGTCCTGCCCACTGGCCTCACCGCGAACCAGTTCATCAGCGCCATCGACGTCCAACCCGGCCGCCGCAGTATCGTCCACCACGTCATCCTCTATCTCGACACCACCGGAGACGCCGAGAAGCTCGATGCCGCCGACGATGGCCCCGGCTACACCTGCTTCGGCGGCCCCGGCACTGGCCTCTCCGCCGGCAATGGGAATCTCCCCAGCCTGAGCCTCTCGTCCCTTCTCGAAATCGGCGCCAACCTCGGCGGCTGGGCGCCCGGCCAGCGCCCCGAAAAGCTGCCCGACGGCACCGCCATGTACCTCGATCAGAACGCCCGCATCGTCATGCAGGTCCACTACTACTCCACACGCCAGAGCGGGGAGGACCAGACGAGGGTCGGCCTCTACTTCTCGCAGGCGCCCGTCGAACGCCGCCTCATCTGGATGCCCGTCGTCCCCCTCGATAACCGCAGCCGCCTCTCCATGAAGATCCCCGCCGGCGCCAAGGGCTTCGACGTCAAGGCCGAGTTCTCCATTCCCCCTATCTCGCTCTTCGATCTCACCGCCGTCGCCGTCTACCCCCATATGCACCTGCTCGGCACCGCCATCAAGCTTGAAGTGGAACGCCCGCGCGAGAGCCCTGAGCAGATGATCGCCATCGACAACTGGGACTTCAACTGGCAGGGACCGTATCAATACAACGAGCCCGTCAAAGTGCCCGCGGGCTCCAAGGTACGCCTCACCTGCACCTACGACAACTCCGTCGATAACCCTCGCAATCCGGCCGTCTCACCCCGCGACATCAGCTGGGGCGAAGGCACGGAGGACGAGATGTGCCTCGCCTTTGTTGGCATCACCTTCGACCACGAGAACCTGCTCCCCCTCAACCAGCTCAGTGTGGGCCGCCTGAAGAAGTGAAGCGCGGCCTGCCCGTCCTCGGACGCCTCCTCGAGTTCCGCCGCGACCCACTCGCCTTTCTGCAAGCTGCCGCTGCCGAAGACGGCGAAGTGGCCCGTTTCCGACTCGGCGCGCAGAACATCGTCCTGCTCAGCCATCCCGACGACATCCGCGATCTGCTCGTCACACACAACACGCGCTTCGTCAAAAACCGCATGCTCCACCGCGCCCGCATCCTGCTCGGCGAGGGCCTGCTCACCAGCGAAGAGCCGCGCCATACCCGCCAGCGCAAGCTCGTTCAGCCCGCTTTCTACCGCGAGCGCCTGCCTGCTTATGCCGACGCCATGGTCCAGCAGACGGAGCGCGTCGCGGCCCACTGGCAGCCGGGCCAGGCCCTCCAGCTCAACGAGGAGATGATGCGGCTCACGCTCGGCATCGTCGCCGATACCCTCTTCGGCGCTCAGGTCGACGAAACAGCCGTCACCGTCGGTGCCGCTCTCACCGAGATCCTGGAGATGTTCGATCTCCTCATGCTCCCCATGAGCGAGTACGTCGTGCGCCTGCCCCTGCTCCCAGTGGCCCGCCGATTCCGCTTCGCGCGCCGCCAGCTCGACGACATCGTCTATGGCATCATTACCCGGCGGCGCCAGTCCGGCCACGACCCCGGAGACCTCCTCGCCATGCTGCTTGCCGCCCGCGACGAAGACGGCCAGCCCATGACCGATACTGAGGTTCGCGACGAGGCCCTCACGCTCTTCCTCGCCGGCCATGAAACCACTGCCACCGCCCTCACTTGGACCTGGTACCTGCTCTCGCAGCACCCCAACGTAGAGGCGCGGCTCCACGCCGAGATCGACCAGGTCCTCGCCGGCCGCCGCCCCGCCTTCGACGATTTCCAGCGCCTGCCCTACATCGAGATGGTCCTCGCCGAATCCATGCGCCTCTATCCGCCCGCCTGGGCCATCGGGCGCCGCGCCGTCCAGCCACACACAGTACGTGGCGTGCAGTTTCCGGTGGACACCATCTTCATCGCCAGCCCCTACGTCACCCACCGCAACCCAGCCCTTTGGCCCGATCCGGAGAAGTTCGACCCCGAGCGCTTCCGTCCCGCCGCGCGCGAGGCCCGGCACCGTTTCGCCTACTTCCCCTTCGGTGGAGGACCGCGCGTCTGTATCGGGGAACGCTTCGCCTGGCTGGAAGGCGTCCTGGTCCTGGCCGCGCTCGCCCGTCACTGGCGTTTCCGCGTGGAATCGTCCTGTCACCCTGTCCCGTTGCCCCTCATCACGCTGCGGCAAAAGGACGGGCTCCGAGCCACCCTCGCCAGCCGCACTTAGCCTCCCAACTACTGATTCCTCCTGGCCGTGGTCAATGTTTGTCCGCTCGGCACCGTTGGCTTCGGTTACCCCAGCCGCCCACCGTTCCTGGCTTCGGCCGCAAGCACGCCCTCGGGGTCTCCTGGCAATGGTCCAGCTCAACCGTACGGGCGCCCTGGCGCTCTGGCTGACCCTCTTCTCCGTGTTGGTGAGAGACGCGCCCGTTTCGCCGGACCCCATGCGCCGGAACTGGCCTTGCTGTTCGCTGGGACGGGTCCGCGCGCAGCCCTGCAATGACCAGTCCGGCTTGGCCTCCGACGTGATCCAGTAAAAGGTAGCGAGCTCCATCGCGGATCTCGACGGGCGCCAGCGGACGTTGGCGCAACTTTGCTCAAGGTCAGAATCTGCTGACGCTGCATCGCGTCCACTACCCCACGCCCGATCGTTGGCGGTGGATGCGAGCGGCTCCAACGTACAGAACTGAAAGAACCTGACCACGACGGACGTGCGCTCTACTGCCACGGGGCAGGCGCTGTTCGCGTTTCGGATGGGCGCTCCGCAGGCCGAGGGCAAGCTCAAACTTACACAGCACAGCGCGGCTCTCAAGGTAGAAGTGCCGGGACAGAAACCCTGCCAGCCCGCGCTGCGCCCGACCGTAACGGCGGCTTAGCGCGAGCTTAGAGTGCGGCGAGGGCGGCGAGCACTTCCTCGGTGTGGCCGTCCACTTTTACCTTGGGGAAGATCTTGGCGATGCGGCCGTCCCGCCCGATGATGAAGGTGGTGCGGGCGACGCCCATGTAAGTCTTGCCGTAGTTGGTCTTTTCGACCCAGACGCCATACTTTTCGGCGACCTGGTGCTCTTCGTCCGCGAGAAGAGAAAAGGGCAGATGATACTTCGCCTTGAATTTGGCGACGGCCGTGACGGGGTCCGGAGAGGCGCCGAGCACGACCGCATCGACGGCGCCGAGGCGGGGGAACTCGTCGCGGAAGGAGCAGGCCTCCTTCGTGCAGCCGGGTGTGTCTGCCTTGGGGTAGAAGTAGAGGACGACTTTCTTGCCGGCGAGGCTGCTGAGCTTTAGCGAATCGCCAGCATCGGTGAGGAGCGTGAAGTCGGGGGCCTTGGAGCCTTCCTTGAGTTCGGGCATGTTTATGTGGATGCGCGGGCTCGCGGTTGGGCGTCGGCGAATGTGCGGGAACGGCCTGTTTCCCTACACGGCAGGGTGTGGTATGTTGAGGGAGAGTTGTGGGATGGCCGCAACGGTCCGCGGTGAGCGGGAGTAATTCAGTGGTAGAATGTCAGCTTCCCAAGCTGGACGTCGCGGGTTCGAGTCCCGTCTCCCGCTCCAAAAACCTCCCAGATTCAGCAGCTTACAGCCCCTCGCATTTCCCCCAACCCGGTGCTTGACGCCGCTTGACGCCACCCGACACCCTCCTGTAGAAGAACCCTCCACAAAAATTTCGGCCAGGGCATCAGGAGCGTTTCAGGGTATGGCTGACTC
Source organism: Paludibaculum sp. (assembly GCA_036504135.1). Taxonomy (GTDB): domain Bacteria; phylum Acidobacteriota; class Terriglobia; order Bryobacterales; family Bryobacteraceae; genus Paludibaculum. The sequence continues at coordinate 307,429 of DASXVP010000007.1, read as the reverse complement.
TTTCCGTGCGTAGCCGGTTTGTGGGCGCTCGGGGGTTTAGTCGAAGCTGTACCCGAACACGTTGGCGATGCGTTCGAGTTCTTCTTCGGGGAAGTGCTCATTCCACACCTGGCGCAGGCGGTACTGATCGTGGAGGAGTCGGTCGTAGATCATGAGAACCTCGGGTTGGAAGAAAAACGCACTGCGCTCCTGGGGGCGTTGTGCTTGTGCTGCAAAGACGGGCTCAAGCACGTCCTTTTTTGTCGTGAGGAGGTCTTCGAAGCGCTGCGACCAGTTCCCTGGCGAATCCTCGTAGAGCGGCGCGAGGGTTTTGATGATCAAAAGCGAGAGCTCTGGATTGCCCGCGTCTGCGTAGAGCTTGTAATACTGGCCTTCGAGCGCGCGCAGGATCAGGACGTATCGCAGGCCTGGGATGCTTGCGAGGTCCTCGTCGATTCTGGTGAACTCGTTGTCCGCGACCTCGATGAGCCCCGCGAGGAGGTAGATGCGCCGCTGCAGGCTGGTGTCCGTCGCCTCTTTGTTCTTGTAGAAGATGTCGTGGGCCATGTCCGCCCAAAGGTGCTGGGCGAGCGTGTGGAGTTGCAGCTCGGCAAAGTATTGCGTTGGCGGGTACGTGGTTGCTTTCGCGTCTGTCGTCTGGAGGCGTATGGTGAGGTGTGTTGCGCGATACCCTACTTGGTCGGCGTCGAGCTGGTCGGCTTTGGTGTCGATCTCTTGGCAGTCGAGCACCGCGCCGAGGGCCGTGATGATCCGTGCTGGCTCGTGCAGGTATCGAACGATGATGCGCACGCCGAGTTTGTCGGGGAGCGTGTCGTAGGTGTGGTGCTTTTTGAGGAGGAGTTTGCGCAATAGGCTGTCGATGGTCTTGGTGCGATGCGTTATTTGTGCGCTGATCCCAAGCTGCCGGATTGCTTGTCCCATGCGGTCTTTGAGCACAAGGCCAAGCTGGTCGTACGTGGGCTCGTCGTTGATCCAGGCTCGTCGTGCGTCTTCAAGCGACATGCTTCTTGCGGCCTACTTCGTGTCAACCTTCTCCACGGTGTCCATCAGGCTGATTTGGTGGTGGTCAATGATTACGTCCAGGTCCGTCACTTTTTCGGGGATGGTGATGCTTGCTCCTTTGGTGGTGTAGTATGTCTTGCGGCGCAGGTGCGCCCGGATTTCGGTGTTGTCGATAGGGAATTGTGTGAGGGTCACGTTGCGTGCCACCAGGTGTTCCTGGAATGGTTGTTGGTGCGCAGGTGGCACGTAGTCTTCGATGAACGCCTTGGGGCTCAGCGTTGGCTTTTGTGCCTTAAGCTCGGAGAGGATGTGCTCGTAGAGATCCGTGATTTCGACGGGGTCTGTCATGGACGTGTTGAGGTACTCCACGGCGGCATCAAAGAACTTTTTCGTCGTGATGCGTGGTTCTTCGCGTAAGCGGCACCCGAGGAACTTCTGCCAGAACTGTGCCATCGCGATGCTCGCTGCGAAATGGCGCTGATTGTCGCACGCAATAGCGGCGAAATTCTGATCATTTGGGCCGGTCCGGAGAAATAAGGCGTTTTTGAAGAGCTTGGTGCCCCCGGTCAGGACGAGATTATCGAGGACGGACATGGCAAACGTTCGCTTTTTGCCCGTCGTGCTCGGCTGCAGTTGCGCTCCCTCCTCACGCTCAAGCTTCAAAATGGCGATGGCGTGGTTGGCACCGATGCGTGCGTCAAGGACGGCCAGCAGTCCCGGACTGCTGGCGCCAACTTGCTGCTCAAAGAGGTAGTTCGCCATGATCTGCGACGTCTTGACGAACTGCACCTCAGTTTGCGCTTTGCTCGTGTGCTTGCGCACGATCTCCGGTATGGGGGAGGGGCTTTTGGGATTGAACTCGATGGCGTACGCGCTGCGCGAGCCAAGCGCGCGACGCATGCGCTGCTTGAGGTGCTCGATGCGTTCCGCATCAACTGGTGTGGGAATATCGCTAAGGACTGGAGCGGCGTCCTGGCCCTTGGCGTTGCGCGGCACATCGTGAAAGATCACGCGCCGTATTGAGAGTGCAGCAAGCTGATCAGGACCAATCATTTCGTTCCGATTTTCAACATTCCTCGTTGCGACAGGTCCAAAACAGCGGGACATAGGAATGTTTGGTTTCTCGGCCACTTAGTATATAGCAAGGCACAAACCCCCGTCGGGCTGCGGCGTCGTGTTTCTGCGGAAATCCTGTTATGCGACTGACGCGCGCGCGTGCAGTGCGGTGTCGAGGACCTGCACGGCATGAAGTTGTCGCTCGATGCCTACCTTGTTGTAGACGTTCGTCGATACGTCCACGGTGTGGCCGCATTGTGCAGCGACGATGGTGCCGTCGGCGCCGGTCGCGTTGAGCAGCGTGACTGCGCTCCTGCGGAGTGCTTGGTAGTTCACCCACCCCAACCCGATCTTGGTGAGTGTTGGGCGGATCTTGTCGTACCACGCGTTATTCGCCCACAAGGGCGTCGTGCCCGTTTCGCTGGGGAACACCCATGCTTCTGGCGCGGTGTTGGGCGCAATGGCGCGCCACGCGTTGATGTCCTCGACGACGCTCGATGGCAGCGCAACCTTTCGCGTGCTGTTTCTCGTTTTTGGCGTGTCGATCTTGCCGCGGTACAACCGACGCTGCACGAGCAGCGATTTCTCCTTGATGTCGTGCCATTGTAGGGCGACGATCTCTCCTGGGCGCATCCCGCATACTCCTGCGAGTTTGACGATGAGCCGCTCGCGCAACGGCAGCACGGATAGCATGATGGTTGCTTGCGCGAGCGTTAGCACGCGCTGCTCGCGCACCGTGCCGCGTGGCGTGTGCAAGAGCTCCGCCGTGTTGCGCGGAAGCAGTCCGTCGTTGACGGCCATGCGAAAGATCTGCTGGAGGTCCCACCGCAGGTGCGCAACCGTGGAGTGCGAAAGACCGCTTGCTGCTTTGGCGTCGAGAAAATCCTGGAGCGTGGTGCGGGTGAAGCACGAGAGTGGCTTGTTGCCGAGCTCTTTGAGGATGTGGTGGTCGATCCGATCCTCGGTCGTCTGTGCCGTGCTGCTTTTCCATTTGCGCTCGTACCACGGGAACACGACGTGCTTGGTGAACCCTTGGAGGGTGTACTCGACGGTGCCGCGTCGCTCGTTGACCTCCTGGACGATTTTTGCGAGCGCGGCTTCGGCCTCAGTCTTCGTCATGCTGCTGACCGTGCCGAGCGTTTTACTTGGGTGGCGGCCGTCTTCTCGCCAGCTCCCAAGCCAGACGAGCACGCCGCCGCTGCGTCGTTTTCTGAGGTTTCCGTGCTGGATGCGTGCAGGCATAACGATATTGTTTTCAACGAACAACACTACCTGAAGAGGTCTCGCAAAGCCACTGCAAAAGGTCGTCGCGCCGGATGAGGACGCGCCGGCCCAAGCGGATAACGGGCAAGGGCTTGAGGCCGTGCACGCGCCCGCGCGCAAGCTTGCTTGCGTGGGCCTTGCTGCAGCGCAACAGCGTGGCTGTCTCATTGAGCGTCAGAAGCGGGCTTGGTGGTGGCGGTTCGCTCAATGGTTGGCCTCTTCGTTCAAAACAGCGAGAGTTGCTCGTCCGGGGCGTTGCTGGGCCGAAATATCACGATGGCCGACGGGAACGGCGCGGTATTCCTGGCATTCCCAAACCGGAGTCGTCCGCGCAAAAAGCGAATCTCGCTTGCGCTCATCGCGTAGTCGTGCCAGGCCCGGTTATCGGTTCGTGCGGCGATGAGGCACACGACGAGCGCGCCGGCTTGTGCGCTCTTGTGTCCTTTCGCGAGCCACGCTCGTGTGTCGTCGTAGGGTGGGTTGACCCAGACGCGCTGGGCTCCCCAGTCTTGGGAGAGCCCGTCGTCGAGGACGGTGTAGTAGTGTTCGCACTTCGCGTTCGTTGGTGTGGCGCACGCGTCGAGGGTGAAGTGAAACTCCGCATCAAGGATGCGAAAGAGGTCGTCGGGGGTGGGCCAGTCTTGGTAGTCGCTGCTAAAAAGCGTCGCCCAACGAATCATACTCATTGCAATCAAGCTCCCGTGCGGAATTCTTAGTGTTGCCATGATCGTCGAAGGTCTCGCAGGGTCATGACGAAGCTGGTGACGAATTCTTGGAGGTTCATCGCGATGATGGCGTGGTGCACGAGTTCTTTGTCGCGGAAAAGAATGGTGCCGTACTTTTGCAGGAGTTCGTCGGCGAGGCGAAACCGGGTGTCGTAGTCGCTTGGGGGGATTAGGTCGAAGAACACGAGCTCGATGCGCGTGGTGATGTGTAACTGGACGAGGGCGTCGGTGAACTCGTCGATGACGCTGATCATGCCGCCGTTTCGCCCGGTTATGGCGTTGCGTTCTTGCTCGTGCAAGTCGCGCGCGTGCCGGCGTTGCAGGCTCGGGTTGTACTTGGTCATGTTGCGCAGGGCAAACTCGTACGCTTCGTTGCGCGCAAACGCCTGGTCGGGGAGGCTTTTGAGGTCGGCGTTGTAAAACGTCTTGTGGTAGAGGTTGTGGTACTCGAAGATGACGTCTTTGAAGCCTTCGAAGTCGGAGACGATGAGCTCGCAGTGGAACGCTTCGCGCATGCGCCGCAGTTTGGCTTCTATCTCGTCGAAGACTTCGGGCGTGAGGCACTCTAAGATGTCATCGATACCAATTCTTTGTCCGCGCTCGTCCTTGACCTGGCGCAGCGCGCGCGATTGCTCAGGCATGATCTAGTCCTCCGGGAAATTCTCGATGGTTCGGCCAGCGCGGCGCGGGTTGGGCTCGGCCGGTCTTGCGTAGTAGGTTTGCGTGCTGTGCGCGATGAGGCGCTCGGCAAGGTCGGGATCGTAGGGGGTTGGTGGTGTACCGACAAACGTGGTGATCTCGCCATCGATGCGCGCGCACACCTCGCCTGTGCGTTGTCGCGTGAGATAGTCGGGCGTGACGCTGCCAGAAAAGAGGGGGGCGAGGAGTTTGGCGTCGGGGAGGTTGACGCCAAAGACGAAGATGTTCGGGACGCTCAGGACGGCCTTGAGGAGGTCGGCGGGTATTTGCCCGGTCTCTTGATTAGCAAGCGAGACGCTCAAGCCGCCCTTGCTGGTCTCATCGATGATGCTTTGCAAGCTATGCGCGCTGGTGATGAAGCGGTGAAACTCATCGATACCCAGGTGAAAGTGGCGTGCGGCGCGTGGCGTGCCGGCGCGGCGAAACGCGGCGTGCTTTGCCTGGCCGATGAGCATGCCCCCCACCAGGCTTGCGCTCTCGATGCTCGCTGGTGGCGCGATGATGAGGACTTGTTGCTCGTCCATGATGCGTGCGATGTCGATCTTGTTTTGCTCTTGGCAGAACGTGCGTTGCGTCTTGTCGTCGAGCAAGAGGGCGCTGAGGCGGTTGGTGAGTGGGGTGAAGGCGTCTTTGGTGTACGTCTTGTACTCGTCGGTCCAGAAGCGTCGCACCGTATCGTTTTTTGCGAGTGTCGCGACGCGCCGTCGCAAACCCTCGCCACTTGGTGAAAGGAGTTCAGGGATGGTCGCGACGTTCGCGCTCAGGACGAAGAGGGCGTACAGGCTCATCCCGAGGATGTGATTCATGCGGTGAAAGCCTTCGGCGCCAAGGAGGTGTTTGAAGCTGTTGACGTACTCGTTGGTGAGCCTGCCAAACTCCTCTTCATCGTCGTGCGCAAAGGGGTTGTACGCGACTGGTGTTGGCGCGTCAAAGTCCAAGAACACGACGCGCTCAGGGCTGACCGCCTCGCCAAGCATCCCCAGGAGATCGAACGCGGTGGTCCGGTGCGGGTCGATGAGTCCTACGCCTTGTCCGGTGAGAGCAAGGTGGCGGCACCGGTGCAGGAGCAGCGTACTTTTTCCTTTGCGGCTTAACCCGATGTGCAGGTTGTTCTTGTTGTGTTGGTCGTTGGGCTGGCGGACGATCAGGGGTGCGCCGTTGTAGTTGTTCGTGCCCAGGGGGAATCCGTTCTCGCAGCGTCTTTTGGGGACGGGCAGGCCGTTGGTTGCCACGAGTTGCACCCGGCCCCCCGGCAGGGTGTCGGGGTGATGGACGAACGTGGCAAGCTCGCTCGTCGTGAGGAGTTGCCCGCTGGTGTGTGTTGTGCGCTCGCGGATCATCGCCACCATACCGGTCGCGTCCAGGACGCGCCCGAAGTCTTTGGTAGTGCGGTACCGAAAGGGCTTGCCGTCGGCGCTGAACGTGCCTGTGAAGCTCTCAAGGGCTGCTGCAAGGGATGGTTGGGTTGTGCCAATTCTGATTGCTGCGGCGAAGATCGGCTCATCGGGGCGTTTGGGGTTGGCGGTGCGCCCCATTGGTGCGCGCGGGCCAAGGAGCGATTCTGCCTGGAGGAGTGCGGCGATGTTCTGCTGCCACGCGTTTTTGGTGGGTGCGAAGATGATTTGGGCAAAGACGGTCTCGCCCTCTTTGAGGGAGTCGCATGCCGAGAGGAGGTACCGCCACGGGCTGGTTTGCGCTTGCAGTCGAATGCTTCGGTGATAGGGTGCTGGGCTGTACAAGTCGCACACTACGAGATTGTCGGGTCGCAAGTCGTTAGCGGGGTCTGGTGTATTGGTGATCGGGCATTCTGGGTACGCGGTGCGCCAGTGTTGCAGCACGAGCCCCGCGTTTTTGAGTGGTGCGCCGAGGTAGAGTCCTGCGGTGTGCCGCGTTGCCCAGAGCTCGAACGTGATGGGTGTTTTGCTGCCCGCGAGTGCTGCGAGGGTGCTTTCTGCGTGTTTGTAGTCGATAGAGTCCGTTTTTGTGAGGATGATGCGCCGAACCAGCCACTTCGTGCCCGGTTCGGCGCTGGGGACCGGGACGGGGCCTGCGTGTTCAAACGTCTGCAATGGGTCAAAGGGGCGAAAGGGTGGCTCCAGCGGTACGGGGTGTGGGTAGATGGGGCTTTGGGTGATTTTTGCCTCAAGGGTGGCGCTGTAGTTGGTCGTGTTCTCTGCGAGTCGTCGGCCCAAGTAGACGGCAAAGTTGCGAGAATCCAACGGCATTCGTGTTCTCTCCTAAAACGGGTCCCGAAGCGTCGGGGCTAAGTCGTTGTTGCAGCGATTGTTCGCGGTCGTCGTGGTGGGGATTGGTTGCTCGACCAAATCCCCAAGTGATTCCTTGGGCAAATCCCCCGGTCGGCCCAGCACGTCAACGCGCGCGTTCTCGTGATTGGAGAAGACGGCGCGGAAAAACTTGGTGCGTGCCTGCTCGGTCGTTGTGAGCAGGACGAAGTCGTGATTCTCGGTGCGGACCACGTGCTCGACCTGGTGCAGGCGGCCGGGTGGTACGGCGAGCGCGACGCGAAACCCGCGCAATTGGCCGGCCCATGCAAAGTCGTGCGTGTAGGTTCCCGCGTCAAAGTACGCGGCGTACGATCCGAGCTTGCCGGCGAGTGAGTACCCGGTCGTGCTCGTGACGGGTTCGGTGCCAAGGTCGATCTCGACGAACACGAGCGCGGCGTGCTCGCCCTTGCGCACCAGCATGGTCAGGTCCGGCAAGAGGGTGCTGCTCATCGCGATCTCGCCCGCGTAGAAGACGTCTGCCGCGTACGATGGGTTGTGCCGCAACCAATCGGTTAGCTGCACGCGCACCTCACTCACCGCGATGGTGTGCGGGAGTGCTCGCGGGTGGGGTCGCGTGCCGGTGTAGTACACGAACTCGGGCTTGCCCTGCATCGCCGGCGTGAAGTACGCGACGCGCTTGAGCAGCCCTGCGCGATAGAGCGGGCACAGGCGTTCTGCCGCCTTTTTGCGCGAGGGAAAATCGTGCAATCGCGCGATCTGCCCCGTGAGCAAGGGCGACCGCCCAGCCTCAGTCATGATGTCGGTATCGCGCTGCCAGAGACGAATAGTGCGTGGCATAAGCGCTACTCGATGCACGTGCACACGCCAAAACACGTGCACCGACGGGGCCGCGGCTTTGGCAACAGGTACGCTGCCGCGTCGAGGCGTTTGACGTCCCGGTGTTCGTCAAGCGCGTTGTTGATCGCACGCCAGTATGCTGCGGGTGGATCGAGTTGTCGTGCGGCGTCGACGTACCCCGTGATATAGCCGGCGTTGTAGCCGCGCCGAAAGCCGAGGGCGAATCCATCATTGAGGCCGTCGAGGTATGCACGGTGGCAACACGTGCACAAGGGATTGCTGCAACTCATAACCGTATTTGCTCCTTGCTCTGTTTTGGGGCGAGGGGTGCGCCGACTGGACCCCCTTAGCGTTTGGTGATGGACAGCCACCCGCGCAGCTGGTACCGTCCCCCGTTGGGCCGCTCAAAGTCCGCGACGAGGGTAAAGCCGTGGGATTTGCGCTGTCCCTTGCCGCGCGGTGCGCTCTGGACTTGTCGCATGGGCAGCTCAAGGAGCATCATCGCGTCCTGTCCTTCTCCTTCGACTCGGGCAGTGACGTAGATGCAGTACGCTTCGCCGCCGTGATTGTCCATCTCATCAAAGGCGTTATGGTGGTCGCCGGTCGTCATTTCTCCCCTCCGTTGGGCGGTCCTGTCTTCCAGGTATACGGGGCATCTGGGGGGCTGGCAAGGCGTTGGTGTTTCTAGAAAAAGAAAATGGTTTTCTAGAAACGGCTCGCGCTCGTATGCTGAAAAAGAGGAGCGGCGATGCAGAGAGGCACTTGCAGCTTAGGCTTGTGCGCGTCGGCCCGTGGATTCGTACAGGAAGTAGAAGTTGAGCGGCTCGACGCGTCGGATGCGCGGCTGCCAGAACAATCGCAGGAGGAGGTCCGCCGCTGCTGCGACCGTCTCAATGCGGGTGGGCAGATCCAATCGCGCGCGGGTCGTGTAGTCATACCCGTGCGCTGGCGGGACAAACTCAAATGGCCCATCAGGCGCAAATGGCTTGGTGTACCTGGTCTTTTCCAGGGGAAGCTCGGCGGCAAAATGGACGAGATCGTACGGTGCCCAAACGTACCGCACGTACCCAAGATAGTCCGCGGCATCCGAGCGGCCAAGTGCGCGCTCGGCGCGCGCAATAGCGCCGACTGGTGGGGAGAACGCGAGCTCCAGTGTGGTGGTGGCGTTGTTGGTCAAGGTGAGCGAACGATGGTACCGCGTGGGATGATTATCCGCTGCGTGGGCACACAAGAGGCTCCCGTACGCGATGCGCTCAGGGATTCCAAGGGGTGCCACGAGGTCTCCAACCCAGGGGAGATCATTGGTGTGCACGGAGGCTCTGTATTCGCGCCGGGTCATGTTGGTGTGCCTGTGGTCCACGGTGGGATTTAAGGTATGCGTGCAGAATCAGCAACGACGATTCGTGAGCGGCTCAAGTTCCTCTACGCTCACTACGTTGCCAGCGTGAGTTTCACGCCGCCCCGGCGTCGTGAGAGTAAGGACTACGCCGATAAGGTCGCCATGGTCTTGGAGGGGTTGGTGCGCCGTGCCGACCTGTTTGGGACGGAGCATGCGGGGGTCGAGGATGGGCGCTTGTGGGTGCAACAGCGTGGGTTGCTGAATGCGTTTGAGGTCCCCGCGAACATCAAGCGTGAAGAGACATATGCGGGGCCGGCCACGCCGGGCAAAGAGGAGGAGCCCCTCAGCATCCTGCCAGCGATTCTTGAAGCGTTCTATCCCGACCCCCAAAAGGTGTACTTTTTGGCAAACGCCAGGATGACCCGCCATGAAGAGTACGCGAGTTGGGTTGGTGAGGCGTTTCCTGCAGCGCGATTGGTGAACGAGCGCTGGCAGCGTCTTGCGCAGCAGCGCGCCGGCATTAGCATTGCAGACGTGCCGTTTCTTGGGGTCCCATTGGCATCATCAAATGACGGCAGGATCTGGTTCGTCACCCGAGACGAACTCCCGATCATCGAGGCACTCCGACGATACGTCCAAGGAAGCCGGCCGTTGTGCACGGGCGAGATCGATGAGTGGGTTTTTGGGTCGCGCGTTGCGCGAATAACGCGTGGAGGGCACCGGCCACTCACCGCCCGCGAGGTTGAGGTGGTCTGGCCAAAACATGGTGAGGTCTTGCAGCCGGACGAACTGCACACGTTTTGTGCGCGCGTGACCGGCACAGCGCTTGGCTCGTACCGGATGTGGTATCGGGGCGAGGGCGGCTCGGCCGTGGAGATGGTGAACAACGACGCGGCCGGGTACAAGGAGTGCTCGCAGATTCGGTGTGACTGGCCGTGGCGCGGGCCGGGGCCGTACGCGCTGCAGTTTGTCGCGCGCGAGCCCGAGTGGGAGGAAGAGGGCTGGGCGCTCTCCAAGCGGGTTCTGGTGTTCCTCTCGCACAAGGGGTGGCGCCTGCCCGATGAGCAGGAACGAAAAAGCATTTTGCAGCGTTGGTGGACAGACACGCGCAAACACAGCAGGTTCAAGTCCGAGATATTCCCGCGACCGTAGATCGTGGTTAACTCGCAGCGGCCGTTGATGCTTGACCGCCCCAACGAGGGCGGTAGGCTGTTGGCCTTTTCTGCTTCGCCCCATTTTCTTCGCGCCCGGCGGCAAGAACGAAAAGAGGCGGGTGCTTCGGGATGGTTCCGTCAACGGCCGCGCAGCAAGCGCGCCCGATGAGGGCTTGGCCTTGACGGGTTCTCCCGACACCCCGCCACAATGGACGAGCAAAGGGATGGGCGCGAAAGGGCTGCGGGTTGTTGTCTCTCCTTGCATGTAGCCCCATTGGCATTTGCGCCAGCACCTAGGGGCGTCTTCTGCCTCGACCGTCATTAGTGACCCACCACGACTAGAGTGAGGTTCGCGCTCGACGGGGGTTGCGCACGGCGGATCATCGATCCTGCCGGTCCTTCGGACGCGTCAGTCTCGTGTGCCGACGCGCAAAAAGGGGGGCGGAGCGCTCACCCCAAGAAGAAATGGTGGGCGACCTCGGAGGAACCCCACATGAAAGAGGAGAACAACACAGGCATCGCGGGCGTGCACGCGTTTTTGCGCGGTGAGCCCATCGTCGTTGGCGAGCAGCTCGTCAAAGTCGCCTTGCAGCGCTACCCACTGCGCAGCACAAGCCGTCGCGGCTTTATCATCGTGATAGGCGACTGGCTTGTGCGCCTGTCTGATGACGATGCGGGGCGCTGGACGGTCCAGCGCCTGCCACAATCAGCCGGCGTTGCCCGCGAGCTTCTTCACGAGCACGTTTTGCGTGCGGTGCGCTTACCGGATGGGTGGGACGTGCTTGAGTGCGCAGCGTGCGGGATGGAGTGGTAGCACAGCTCCCTCCGTTCTTTTTTTCTTCTGTTCTTTGGGCGGCCTAGTTCTTCTGCGGTCCGGGCCAGAGCTGTCGTGCGCGGGAGAAGAGGTCGTCCGCGCGTGCGCTGATAGTTGCCTCATCCCAAGCATTGGCGTTGTGCAGTTGCTGGTTAATCGGCAGCAGCGACGCGTTGAGCAGCGCTGGTCTTTTCACCGCCCACGCGCTATTGGAGAGGCTGGCATTAAGCGGGTGCGTCAGGATGGTGAGGTTCCCAAACGTCTGCACGAGGTGATCGCGCTGTCGCGTTGCTGCCGCTCTTGCGTCATCCGCTGGCGCGTTGGCAAGCTCCAGATACGTCATGCCTTTGGTGGCGTCAGCAAGGGGCCAGTGCTCCAGCCAGGACTGTGGCAGGAGGTGCTCGACTGTCAATGGGCCGGTGATCGTGATCGTTTCTTGCTTATTAGTCTGGTATGTCTGGTTGAGCCGTCGCAAAATGTGCACGATCTTCGGGTTCTGGAGGATCCGGTATGCGTGTTGGGTGGTCCACGCGTTTTTGAACTCGTCGTCGGTAGGCCAGGCGCCGCTTTCACCGGTGAGGCTTGCAAGGTACGTCTTAATGGCTTGTGCGCTGGTCCCGTCGCGTCGCAGCGAGCGCGTTAGGGTCAGGAAGATGCGGTTGTAGTTCTTTGCCGTGAGATTGCACACCGTGCGCCGCAGGATGTACGACTCGATCGTGATGCCGACCTCGCGCAGCTCGTCATCGGGCAAATTGCTATCGAGCAGGTGCAAGATGAGCGGGTAAGCGGTGCTGCTGTCAAATGTGTCCAGAAACGTGGCCAGCGGGTAGATGGGGTCGTCGTCTTTTGGTTGGATGATGCGCCGGAACTGGTCGCCTTGTCGTGCGATGGTGGCCAGCTCGTCTTTGACGCTGGCAAAGGGGGTCTGTCGGTCGATCCAGTACTTGTACTCAACGAAAAGGTGCTTGATGGGGATATCGGTGGTCTGCTTGCTGGCAAGGAAATGCTGCAAGAAGAGATCGCTTCGTGGGCGGTTGAGGCGTCCTTGCCGCACCTCTTGGCGCCAGAAGGGGTCGTCAAAGCGCTTCCAGTATTGCTCGTAGAGCTCCTCTTGTTTCTCGCCGTGGCGTGCGGCGCGCAAAAAGATGTAGTTGCGCAAGAGGTCCGCGGGCAGGAGTGGTTCTCCGCGCGCGTTGAGCGTTTCGAAGATGACCTGTGCGTCGTCGTCGCGTTCCAGGTCGATGAGGACGACTTTGAGCGAGTTTCGCAGCGTGGTAAAGGAGGTCTCCAGGCGCTCGGCGAGTGGTTTGTCTGCTGCAAGGGGGGGATCGGTTGGTGTCCCGATAAAGAAGGCGTTGAGTTGGTCGTGGAAGAACAGGTATGCCTCGACGATGCGCGGTCGTGGGTCGGGGTTGCGCGCGTACTTGCGCCTGACGAGCGGGTGAGTTTTTTCCAGGGCTGCTCGTGAGCCGCTGGTGATGACGTCGGAGAATGGTGCGCGGTCAAGCTGTGTCGGCCAGACTTTGAACTTATCCGTTGCCGGGTTGGGCATGATGCCCTTGTTGAGCAGGTACGTGTTGCACTCCTCGGCAAGCTCGGTGCAGCCGTTCTCGGTGCAAAAGTCGCGAAACGCGGCAAGGAAGAGCTGCAGCGTCGTGAGGCGTTGCTGTCCGTCGATGACTTGCCGGCGGTCGACGTGCGTGATGGGGGTTTGCTTCTGGTCAAGCACCATTGCGCCCAGGAAGTGGACGGGCGCGTCCTTTCGTCCGTCGAGGTGGTCCGTGAATTTGCGGCAGAGGTCCTCCCAAAGGGGCTCCCACTGCTGCGCGCGCCCCCACACGTACTGTCGTTGGAACAGGGGGACTTCGAGGCGAATCTTGTTTTGAAAAATGTCGAGGATGCCGGCGGCGTTGGCGTTCATAGTGGCGTGCTCGTCCCCCCGTGAATGGCGGGCCGTGACTTTTCAGTAAACGCGCCACCCCGGTGGTTCTTTGGTTCTTTACAAAAAACGGTAATGTTTCAGTTTATGTGGTTTTCGACCCGAAAGGGTGAATCCACCCGTTTTGCGGCGGGCGATGGCTTGTGAATTGTGACGCCCAGCATTTTGAGGCACATTCCGGGGACTGGTAGGGGCTCGTCTGCCAAGCGCGCAAGGGGGGGTGGTTTTGGGAATTCGTACCTTTTTAGCGCAGCCTCTCCCATTCGCCGCTTTTGATCTTCTCCTCGCGCAGCAGTTCGAAGAGTTCCCATTCTTCCTTGTTTAGCTCAATCCAGATGTCCATAGCGGTGGCGGTTGCGCGCCGTGACTTTAAGGGCGTAATGGTGTTGCACGCGGCCGCGTTACGCCACCGACCGGAAACCGCCCTTTTTGGGAAGCGATCACTCTTTTGCCGTCGTGGGGACGCTGGGGTTGTTCGCGTGGTGCTCGGCGACCGTCTTGAGCGCATTGCCAAGCTTCGCTTCGTGGATGGCACGCGCCGCGTCATCCAGGAGCCCTTTCTCCACGAGGATCTGCACCAAGTTGAGCACGACCTCGTCTTTGACGGTGTGCAGTTGCTGGTGCTCGTATGCCTTTTTGAGGTTGAGCACGGCGCTGCACTTGGTGCAGTAGTCCGTCTGTGGGGCGTTGAGCTCGCCGCAGACGTGACACAGCAATGGCTTGAGCGCATCGTGGTGTGCTCGCTCGGGCGTGAGGTTGTTCTCGCGCAAGATAGCGTTGTTCGCGTCCTGGTCAATGAGGTGCGAGTATGTTGCGAGCATGTGCGAATCCGGCGTCCAGCCAAAGTAGTTTTTGGCCTGTGATTCGTTCATGAGTCCGGCGGCGAGCATGTACGTTGCTCGTGCGTGGCGAAACACGTGGGGGTGCACGGGCTTTTTGATGCCCGCGCGCGCAAAGTACCGCTGCAAGAGGTGACGGATGGTGGTGTACATCAAGGGCTTTGGCTCTCCTGCGTACTGGTTGTGCACCCACAATGGGGCGTCGGGCTGGTCACGAAACGGATGGTTCGCAAGCCATTGGGAGAGGTAGGGGGCCGCGCTGACGATCAGCGGTGTGCGCTGCCCGGTCTTGCCGGAGAAATCGAGCGTGTACCCGTGCGCGACGCGCGTGACGTGCTTGACTTGCAAATTGCCCACCTCGCCGATGCGCCCGCCCGTCTCCCATAAAACGGCGAAGAGTGCCTTGTCGCGCGGGTTGCGGCAGATGCCAAGCAATGCCTGGATGTCGGTTGGGGTGAGCAGGTCGTTGCGTTGCAATCGTCGCTGGTCGGCGCGTCGCACGGTGGTGCGCAGCCATGCCACTTGTGGGGGCTGGTTTGTCACGCGCGGGAACTGGTCGGGGAACAAGAGGAAGCCGTAGAAGCGCTTGATGATGCTCTTGTAGAGCGCCATGCTACTTGGCGCCAGGCGCCGCATGAACGCGGTGATGATGCGCTCGATATCCTCGCGGGTTGCGCCTTCAAAGTCCTTGCCCAAAAGCACCGACGCCTGCCCGAGCACGATGAAGACGCGGATGAGTCGCACCTTGCCGCAGACCTGGTGGAGGAGGCATGCGTCGCGAAACCGCAGTATCGCGTCTTTGTTGTGATCGGTTACGTCGGTACGCCCGCGCAAGAAGGTTTCTGCGGCATTGTAGCGCTGTGCAAAGTTGTGCAGGTCCAGATTCATTCGTGGTGTCAATTGGCTTCCTCCTTTTTTGAGGGCGCGTGCCAACACCACCTGTTGACTCTGGACAAAATGGGTAGAGTCAGTACCGAACTACGCCGGTTTTGTCCCGTATCAGTGGTATCAGGTGAGCGATTCGCGCCGTTCAAAACCTGGGTAAGGGGGAGCGCATTGTTATGTGTTGCGCTTAGTGTGCACACGTGTCACGAATGGATCTGTTTTCAACACGTAGCCTTTGAGATGAAATGTCGCGAGTCCAGCGCTGAGTCTGACGCCCACAATGTGAGGCGGCAGGAAAGACTAGTTCACATCTTTCCTGCCGCGACCACGGCCGCCGTCACGTCTGGTTTGGCCGGCGGGGATCGGTGTTGGGTTGTACGCGGCCGTCGGACCGAGGCTGGCTTTGTGGTCGGCGTTTGCGCTGGCACAGGCTGACTTGGCATGGTCGCCTCCGGCTCTGCGGGCATTTCCTGTTCAGGCTCCTCGGGCGGTGCAGCCTGTGCTTCCGTGTACTTGGTGAATGCGGCCGTTTGGGCAAGGCGTTCCTGGGCGATCTTTGCATACTCGGGGTTGTTCTCAATCGCGATGCAGTGCCGCCGGAGTTGTTTGCACGCCACGGCGGTCGTGCCGCTGCCGACGAACGGATCAAGGACGGTGTCGCCTTCGTTCGTGTACAGGTCCAGCAGGTATCGCACGAGCTTGACGGGTTTCTGTGTCGGGTGCGGCTTCCAGTCACGCAAAGATCGATAGTCGAGTATTGGGATGCTCCAGACGCGGCTCACCTTGCGGCGGTCCTCGCGGCTCCAGACCACGATGACTTCGTAGTGCGTAATACTTTTGCAGTCGGGCTTGTGCCAGACGTGCCGGGCGACCTCAAACCATCCTGGCGGGGATATTGGCACGTCGGTTGCGCTCCAGAAGAACACGACGAAGTGCTTGGCCTTCTTGCACGACTCGTAAAGGGCGGCGAATCCGTCGATGAGCGTGTCATCAAAAAGGCGCATGCCGTTGGGGTACGGTGGGTCGGTGATGACGACGTCGATGCTTGCGTCGGGGATTTCTGGCAGTGCGGCTAGGCAGTCTCGTTGGTGTACTTGGTCAGGCTCTAACATTCTTGTTTTCCTCCGGTTCTTGAGTAGATCGTGGGATGGGTTGCTCGACAGCATCGCCGTAGAGCTCGACATACCGGCGGTATAGTGTGACGGCCCAGTGCTCACTCATGCTGGCACCTTGCGCAGTGCCGCCAGGCGGTCGATAAAGTGCAATCGCAGCGGGCTGTAGAGGATCTCCTGCTCCAGTGCGAGCAGCTTCGAGAGTGTCTCCGTGCGCTCGCGCACGCGCTGCGCAGTCTGGTCGTACGCGTCACCGTTTTGCTTCTTTGCCGCATCAAGCAGGTTGCGCAGGCTCAGCCAAACGTCGGCCTCTAGGTGCGCGGCGATGCGCAAGTGATCCGGCATCGGCTCGCCAAAGAGCGCGACAAACTCTCGCTCGTCAGCTTGGGTGGTCGCAAGGCAGCGCAAGACGAGCGCGACGTTCGCGCTAAGGAGGCGTTGGAGGCGAACGTCTCGCCGCAATAATTGTGCGCAGCGCAGTCGGGCGTTGTAGCGGCGCTTCATGCGCGCTCTTGTGTCGGGGGTAAACCACAGCATGATGCCTCCTCCTGGCATCGTTGGGTTATAACGAGCGCGTGACGAGAAGGAGCAACTTTTTAACACGCGCCGCTTATCACTGCCCGGCGCCAATCAGAGGGGGGTGGAAAACGAGAGTGGTCTTTCCTGATGGCGCACGTCGAACCTCGCGGGTTGTTGTTGTACCTCGAAGAGGTCGCAGGCTCGCGCTCGTGTGCCGGGCTTGAGGATCGCGCGCACCAATCACGCTTGCGCAGCCGCCGCACCGTGTACCGGTGGCGGCAGCAACTGGGCCGATCGCTGTGTGTCTTCCCGTCGTTTTCGCTCTCCCCGTTGGGCTTGTTGCACCTCCATGTGATCGTGCATCGTCCCGCCGCGTTGTGGTTGCGCTTTCCCTACGCGGTTGAGCACGCGTGGCTCACGGCAGACTTTTTGGAGAACGCGCTCTACCTGCACTGTCTGGTGCCGGCGATTCACGAGCAGGAGTTCCGTGCCCTGATCGCGTTGCTACAACAGAGGGGGTCGTGCCGAAATGCCACGATCATCGTCTCCGATGGTGCCCACCAGGAGTTGCGGCTCACGCGCGAAAGCACGCGCGCTACTGCAGCGCCCGCGTTCATGTGCGCATCGGGGGCTGCGCTGCTGCGGGAGCACCCGCTCATTGTGCCCGTGATCGCCGAATCATGGGGCGGGCAGGAGAGCTTTGCCGAACTATGGACGCGCGTCGTGAAGCGCGACGAGAAGCGCTTGCGGTCTTATGTGCCGCACGGTAGGATCTACGCCACCAACGGCAAGTGCCACATCAAAGGTGCGTGGGACACGCTTGAGCGTGCCGGCCTCTTTGAGCAGTACGTCGTGCGCTACGACGGCCTCTTGGGCAGTAACGTCGAGGTGTTTCTCGTGCTGCGAAAAAGTCGTGACTGGCTCCCCGAGCTACTAGAGGCGTTGCGTCCCGTGGCGCGCGTCATCGAAAGCTACGGTGATGAGCACGGTGGCGCGCTCGTGCGTGCTATCGGCAGCCGCGACCTCCTCGATGCGCTACTGGGCTGTCAGGCCGAGCTCGTCCGTCACGCGGCTGGCGTCTACGTGCGCAACACGCACGAGCAGCATGCGGGACGTGTTCGCTTCTGCTATGACTTCCTCTTTAACCCCCGCACGGGGTTGTGGGAGTTTCCGCGCGAGAAAGTCCTCGAATACCTTGGGGTGCGCGAGTGACCGACGTGCCCAACGACATCGATGTCGCGCTTGATGGCATGCACGCGGACAAAAAGAAATTGCTCAAGGCACAATTGCGCAGCATCGAAGAGGAGATCGTTGAGCGTCGCCTGATCGCATCCGACACGACGCTGCAGGTGAACGATGAGGTGGGCGAGCTTTGCACGACCATGGCGAACCTCTCGCCCGCGCACGAGAACGCGCCCGACGCGCAGCGCCGCGACCGCATGATTATCGAGCGCGAGAAACTCGACCTCACGAAGGAGTTGCGCGAGGAGCAGCGCGAGACGTGGAAGGACGTGCAGCAGCTCAAGCGAGAAGAGCGCGAAGTCGAAACCGAGCTCGTGGGCGCCGAGCAGCGGCACAAGCGCACGAAGGACCTCCTATGATGCCCGACCGGTACGCTGAGCGCTCGCCGGATTTGTTTCGCCGCCTCAAGCCGTTATACGGAAGAAAGATCGATCTGCTCTGGTACGAGTACCAAACCGCCGACCAGGAACGTCGGCGCGAGATTGAAGGCCTCCTCACGCTCGTTGCGGCAAAGCGCCTGGGGATGGCGGTTGGGGAGGAGCGCATCAGCCTTGAACCGCCGCCTGCGGGGCTTATCGGTCGTGGCGAGTACGAGATCGGCAACGTCGAGTACCCCGGCATCAATCCGTACCCGTTTCGCCTAGGCCCCCAGGAGTTGTTGCGCCACCTGTTCATCCTCGGTCCCACGGGGACCGGAAAAAGCACGCTGATTCTCGGGGTTCTCCAGCAATTCCTGCATGCTGGTGTTCCGTTTATGGTGTTTGATTTCAAGCGCAATTACCGCTGCCTGCTCCCCACCAACCCCGACGTGCTCGTCGTCACGGTCGGCCGGGAGAGCGCGCCGCTCGCCGTGAATGCCCTTGCGCCTCCGCCTGGCGTCGATGATGGGGAGTGGGCGCAAAGCTTATCCGACGTGATCGGCAACGCGTACCTCCTCTTGCAGGGCGCAGGCAACGTCCTCAAAGAAGCCCTCTCGCAAGCACGGCGCGAACGCGGCGAGGACGCGACGCTTGTCGACGCGCACGAGCTCGTCACGGCGGAACTGCAATCCTTGCGGCCGGGGAGCCGCCGGTACGGGTGGCTGGAATCCACGGGGCGCAGCATCGACGAACTCACCAAAGGCGGCTTTGGCAAAAGCCTCAACGCAGTACGTGGCGTGCCGCTTGCCACGTTCCTAGACCGGCCCGTCGTCTTTGAGCTCCAGGGACTCGGTGATGACCAAAAGCGCTTCTTTTGCCTCTACGTCCTCCAGTACCTGCTCTTCTTGCGCAAACACGATAGTCGCGCACGCGAGGTGTTGCAGCACGTGCTCGTCTTCGATGAAGGGCACAACGTCTTCCCAAAAGACCAGTTTGGGGAGCACAGCGTCCCCAGTCGCTTGGCGCGCGAAGTGCGCGAGTACGGCGAGGCGATCATCGCCGCGACACAACAAACGGACGTGAGCGACAGCTTAATTGCGAACAGCGGCACGAAGATCATCTTGCGCACGGATTTCCCGCGCGACGTCGAGTTTGCCAGTCGCCTCCTGCATGTTGACCCGAAGTGGCTCCCTCGACTACCCCTTGGCACCGGTATCGTTCGCCTTCCGACGCGGTACTACCAGCCGTTCATCTTCACGTTTGCTGAGCAGCCACAAAAGAACGTGCTCGTGTCCGACGCCGAGGTCGGGGCGCGGTTTGACCAGCTCGGCGGGTTGCGAGCGCCAGCGGCAGCGCCGCAAGAAGAGATGGTATCGGTCTCTGCGCAGGAGCACGCGCTACTGGTGGATATCGCCCAAGAACCCATTGCAGGAATCACGGCGCGCTACGAGCGCCTGGGATGGCACGCCAAAACCGGCAACACAATCAAAGACCGCATCATCGAGAAAGGACTCGCCCGTTTTGAAGACGTGCCCACGGCAACGGCGCGCATCAAAATCCTGACGCTCACACCCGAGGGCGAGCAGTACCTTGCAGCGCACGGCATCGCACGCGCGCCGGGTCGGCGTGGCGGTCCCGCGCACGAGTACTGGCGCCAGACCCTACGGCGAGTGCTCGAACGCCACAGGTACGCGGTTGCTGAGGAGTTCCCCATCGGAGCGGGGCGCGCCGTGGATCTGTACGGGAGCAAGGGCGCCCACCACGTGTATGTGGAAATCGAGACGGGCAAGGCCGACGTTGCCGCCAACATCGCGAAAATTGCGGGGATGGAAGGGAGCGTGGTGTTCTTTTTCGTGACCCCGGAGCTGCGCCAGGGGTGGGCGGACCAGTTGCCGGCCGGCGCGCTCGGCCTCGGGCCGGGGGACCTGGACGCGTTTGCCCAGGCGCTCCGGTAAGGTTTTTCGGGGTTCTTACGGGCTGCCGGGCGCGAGTTCGGCGGTCCTGGGGTGTTTCACCCTCCGGATAAAGATTGGTTGGGAATGCGTGGTAAAAAACCGTTGCTCCGACGGAGCCCTTGGCGGAGCGGACAAAGGGCTGCGCGCATCCTAAAGAACTCGAAGCTGTACTCGTTATTGCGGCAACAAGCCGCCTCGGAACGGGGCTGCAAAGAGAAGAGGAAAAAAGAGAGGAATCCCGCTTAAGACGCCCTGATGTTCACGAGGTCGGTCTTTGCGGTGAAGTTTTTTCCGTCGGGGGTGTGGATGGTGGCGTACAGGCGCCCGTAGTCCCGGTCGGCGGGTTGCGTGGTCATGTCCGTGTAGGCCACGCGGATGCCGCCGCTGTAGAGGAAGTTCCCGTCTTTCCAGCTGTCGATGGTGCCGTTGCCTGAGTAGATGTTGCGCCCTTGGACTTCCCGGTAATTATCGTCGGTCTCCAGGGTGTATATCGTGATCTCGACGGGCAAGGTGACGCCGGTGAACAGGACGGTATGGTCGTTGTCGTCTTTGAGATTTGGGTACACGATGATGCCGTCGTTTTCGGGGTCGGCGTTCCAGTTTTTGGACTGGGTCATCACGTCGGCGCTGACCGCCGTTGCAAGGAGCTTTGCTTGTTTTGCGTCAAGCTGGTTTGGTGCGGCGGTGCTGGCTGTTGCGGTGGTGTGGGTGTCGCATGCGGCGAGCGCAAGGGCGAGCACGACGAGCACCAGGACAATGCTTGTGCGCGTCATGCTTTCACGTCCTTTTTGAGCAGTGCCATCAGGCCCGCGATGAGCAATAGCACGAAGGAGAGGCCATAAAAGAAGCTGATGCACACCACGCCGCCTACGGCGCTGATCGTCATGAACCAGCCGCTCATTTTTGCCTTGGACTTGACGAGCGCTGATCCAACGATGCCAAGGATGGAAAAGCCCATGGCTGCCCACGCAAGGCCCACAATCGTTGAGGCCCCGTCCGCGCCGAGGGAGCCACCGATGCCCCCGAAGATGAGCGCGATGATTGCTGCGAAAAACCCAATGATGCCTCCGATGAGGCCTAAGACGAATTCTGTCGTTCTTCCCATACGAAAAATACCCCCAAGGAAGAGTCGGGGAGAGCCGACTTTAAAAAGTTATTCAGGTGTGGGAGGACAGCACCTCGTCCCCCCTTACCGATGGCGCTTGAGGAAAGAGCGAGAAAACCTAAGGGGGCAGCGCGAAGGTGCGCCAGCCGATATACTTGCTTTTTAAACCAGAACACCCCTCCCTTGTTCTTGGGATGGGCAAGCATGGCATCTCGATAGGCAAACGGATCGGGCTTGCGGCTGTGGAGCAGCCGCGCAAGCACCGGCACTGGGGTCATTGATGGTCGTCAAAAAATCAGAGCTCTACTCCTTGCTGTGGCAATCGTGCGATGAACTGCGCGGTGGCATGGACGCCTCGCAGTATAAGGACTACGTTCTCGTCTTGCTGTTTCTCAAGTACGTGAGCGACAAGTACGCGGGCATCCCGTACGCTCCCATCACGATACCCAAGGGGTCGAGCTTTAAAGATATGGTCGCGCTCAAGGGCAAGAGCGATATTGGCGACCAGATCAACAAGAAAATCATCGCGCCCCTGGCGACCGCGAATAAGCTCTCGGACATGCCGGATTTCAACGATGCGACCAAGCTCGGCACCGGGAAGGAGATGGTCGAGAAGCTCACCAGTCTCATAGCGATCTTTGAGAACCCCCAACTTGATTTCAGCAAGAACCGCGCCGAAGACGACGACCTGCTCGGTGACGCGTACGAATACCTCATGCGCCACTTCGCCACCGAAAGCGGGAAGAGCAAGGGACAGTTCTACACGCCCGCCGAAGTCAGCCGCATCATGGCGCAGATCATCGGTATCCGTGGCGCAAAGACAAGCGCCAACACGACCGTGTACGACCCGACGTGCGGATCGGGCTCCTTGCTTCTGAAAGTCGGCGATGAAGCAGGGACGAAGGTGACCCTCTATGGCCAAGAGAAGGACGCAGCCACAAGCGGCCTGGCGCGCATGAACATGATCCTGCACAACAACCCCACGGCGCTCATTGTGCAGGGCAACACGCTCGCGAACCCGAAGTTCAAAGACGGCGAGACGCTCAAGACCTTTGATTACGTGGTTGCAAACCCGCCCTTTAGCGACAAGCGCTGGAGCAATGGCGTCAACACCGCTAATGATCCTTACGAGCGCTTCAAACACTTCGGTGTTCCACCGGGAAAACAGGGGGATTACGCGTACCTCCTGCACATCGTCCGGTCGCTCAAGAGTGCCGGCAAGGGAGCGTGCATCCTCCCGCACGGCGTGCTGTTTCGCGGGAACGCAGAAGCGGGCATCCGTCGTGAGCTCGTGCGCAAGGGGTACATCAAAGGCATCATCGGTCTGCCGCCAAACCTGTTTTACGGTACGGGCATCCCCGCGTGCATCATCGTGATCGACAAGGAGCACGCGCACGCGAGCAAGGGGATTTTCATGATCGACGCGAGCAAAGGTTTCATGAAAGACGGCCCCAAAAACCGCTTACGCGCACAAGACATTCACCGGATTGTGGATGTCTTCAACAAGCAACTCGAGATCGACAAGTACTCCCGCATGGTGTCGGTCGAGGAGATAGAGAAGAACGATTTCAGTCTTAACCTGCCACGGTACATTGACAGTCAGGATTCCGAAGACCGCCAAGACATCGAAGGACACCTTAAGGGCGGCATCCCCGCGCGCGACATCGATGCGCTCCAGGGCCACTGGACGGTCTGCCCCTCACTTCGCGCGGCGTTATTTGTCAAATTGCGGCCAGGGTATCTCCGGCTCGGCTTCCCCAAGGACAAAGTCAAACCATCAATCTCCGAGCACCCGGAGTTCGCTACGTTCATCACCACGATGAACTGCCACTTCAAGCACTGGCGCGACAAGATGGCAAAGCGCCTACGACAGCTCAAACTCGGCTCCCACCCCAAGCAGCTAATCGTAGAGCTCGGAGAGGACATCCTCGCACATTACAAGGGGCAACCGCTCATGGACCCATATGACGTGTACCAGCTCCTCATGGACTATTGGGCCACGGCGATGCAAGACGACGCATACCTTATCGCGACGGACGGGTGGAAAGCCGAGACATACCGCATCATCGAGACAAAGAAGGGCAAGGACGGCAAACCAGACAAGACCATCGACCGCGGCTGGACGTGCGACCTGATCCCCAAGGACCTGATCGTGGCGCGCTACTACTCAGGCGAGCAGGCGGCCGTTGATCAACTGAGCGCGGAGCTGGAAAGCGTTGCTGCGTCGATTTCTGAACTAGAGGAGGAAGAAGGTGGTGAGGAGGGCGGATTCGCCGAACTCGAAAAAGTGAACCGTGGCAGCGTCACAGCTCGCTTGAGGGAAATCAAGAACGACTCCGAAGCAAAGGAGGAACGCGCTGTTCTCAACAAGTGGATCGAACTGAATGACAAAGAGGCCCAGCTCAAAAAGAAGGTCAAAGAGGCAGAGGCCGCGCTAGACAAGAAAGCGTACGACCATTACGCCAAACTCACGGAACCGGAGATTAAGACGCTCGTCGTGGATGACAAGTGGTTGGCTGCGCTTGATGCTGTTATTCATGGCGAGATCGAGGGGATAAGCAATTCGCTTGCTGACCGCGTTAGGCAACTTGCGGAGCGATACGAAAAGCCGGTGCCAGAACTGGCCAAGATCAGCGCGGAACTTGAGACGAGAGTGGGCCAGCACCTCGAACAGATGGGATTTCAATGGAAGTGAAACCTGGTTACAAACAGACGGAGATTGGCACGATTCCTGAAGATTGGGAACTGGCTGAGCTTGGCATACACGCTACCTTCAAGACCGGTCCTTTTGGTAGCGCATTGCACCGATCTGACTATGTTGAGGGCGGCATTCCTGTTGTGAATCCCATGCAGATAGTCGACGGCAGGATTCGGCCAACATCATCTATGGCCATCACCGAAGGGGCGGCGCGCAAACTATCAGAGTTTCGACTTTCCGCGGGTGACGTCGTCATCGGTAGACGGGGAGATATGGGGCGCTGCGCAGTTGTTCGAGCGGAAGAGGAAGGTTGGCTTTGTGGCACGGGTTCGATGATTATTCGGACCGGCCAATCACTCGATAGTGAGTTTCTACAGAGAATGCTATCTAGTCCTCCAGTGATTGCCGAGATCGAGAATGCGTCTGTTGGAACAACGATGATCAATATGAACCAAGGAACCCTTGGAAGACTATTGATTCCTTTCCCGCCTGATAAGACGGAGCAGGAGGCAATCGCGACGGCGCTGCGAGATGTCGACGCGCTTATCGATTCGGTCGAGAGACTCCTTACGAAGAAACGCGACCTGAAACAGGGTGCGATGCAGGAACTCCTTCGACCTCATTCGGGTGATGTGGTTAGGCCTCTCGGCGAAGTCTCTACCTTGAAAGGGCGGATCGGCTGGCAGGGCCTCAAGCAGACTGAGTTCACCATGAACGCGGATGAGCCGTTCCTCATTACCGGAATGAATTTCAAGGACGGTGCGATAGCGTGGGACGAGGTCTATCATGTCTCGGAAGAGCGTTATGCGCTTGCGCCGGAGATTCAACTGAAGGCCGAGGACGTCCTCATGACGAAGGACGGAACAATCGGCAAGCTTCTCTATGTTGAAAGGATTCCCTATCCTGGCAAAGCGTCGCTGAACAGTCATCTGCTTCTCTTCCGGCCAATCAAGCAGAGCTATGTTCCCAAGTACCTGTATTACCAGCTCGGGTCTCAGCGCTTTCAGGAATTTGTCGACTTGCACAAATCAGGCACGACATTTTTCGGCATCTCGCAGAGTTCCGTTGCCAAATATCAAGTGTTTCTGCCGTCTCTAGGGGATCAGCAACGCATAGCCAGGACTCTTTCGGATATGGACGCGGAGATTGCTGTCCTTGAGGAGCGGCTGTCGAAGGCTCGTTTGTTGAAGCAGGGGATGATGCAGGAGTTGTTGACCGGGAGGATTCGATTGGTATGAGCGACGTGAGCAAGCCAGAACGCGTAACACAAAACCGGGTCATCCAGGTCTTTGTCGACGAGCTTGGGTACGAGTACCTCGGGGACTGGAATGACCGCGAGGAGAACAGCAACATCGAGGAAGGCCTGCTCACCGCCTACCTCACGCGCAAAGGCTACACGCCCGCGCAGATCAGCACGGCGGTGTACAAGCTGCGCATCGAGGCCACCAACCACGACCGCGGCCTGTACGGGAACAACCAGGCAGTGTACAACTTGCTGCGGTACGGCGTCCCCGTCAAAGTCGAGGCCGGGAAGGTAACCGAGACGGTCACAATCATCAACTGGGACGACCCGGCCGATAATGATTTTGGGATCGCGGAGGAGGTCACACTCAAGGGGAACCACGAGCGCCGACCGGACCTCGTACTCTACGTTAACGGGATAGCGCTAGGCGTCATTGAGCTCAAGAACAGCCGCGTGAGCATCGGGGACGGGATCAGGCAGTGCTTGTCCAACCAGCAGCCCGAGTTCAATGACTGGTTCTTCACGACCACGCAGTTCTTCTTGGCGGGGAACGATAGCGAGGGGCTCCAGTACGGCACCACGCTCACGCCGGAGAAGTACTGGCTCAAATGGAAGGAAGACGAGGCGGATAACACGCGGTACAAGCTAGACAAGTACCTCCTGAAATTGTGCAATAAGGAGCGCTTCCTTGAGCTCATCCACGACTTCGTCCTCTTTGATGCTGGTATCAAGAAGGTCCCGCGCGCGCACCAGTACTTCGGTATCAAAGCAGCACAAGCTTCCGTCAAGGCGAAGAAGGGCGGTATCATCTGGCACACGCAAGGCAGCGGGAAAAGCATCGTCATGGTGCTCCTGGCCAAATGGATCCTGGAGAACAACCCCGACGCTCGGGTCACCATCATCACGGATCGCGACGAGTTGGATAAGCAAATCGAGGGCGTCTTCCAAGGCGCCGGCGAAGCGATTAAACGATCAAGCAGTGGGCGTGATCTCGTCAATCAGCTCGGGCAGGCAACCCCGCGGCTGTTGTGCTCCTTGGTGCATAAGTTCGGGCGCAAAGACGTCGACGATTTCGACGCGTTCATCAAGGACCTCCAGGCGCAGCCGACCAAGACGGTGGGCGAGGTGTTCGTGTTCGTTGATGAGTGCCACCGCACGCAAAGCGGCAAGCTGCACCGCGTCATGAAGGCCATGATGCCAAACGCGGTCTTCATCGGCTTTACGGGCACGCCGCTTCTCAAGAAGGATCGGGAGACGAGCCTTGAGGTCTTCGGTGGATACATTCACACGTATAAGTTCAGCGAAGGCGTCGAGGACGGCGTCATCTTGGACCTCGTGTACGAGGCGCGTGACATCGACCAGCGCCTGGGGTCGCAGGACAAGATCGACGCGTGGTTTGAGGCCAAAACCAAGGGGCTCAATGACTGGCAAAAAGACGAGCTCAAAAAGCAGTGGGGCACGATGAAAAGCGTGCTCTCCAGCAAAAGCCGCATGGAGCGCATTGTCAACGACATCGTGTTCGACTTCGGCACCAAGCCGCGACTCTCCAACCAGCGCGGCAACGCGATCCTCGTCGCTGCAAGCATCTACGAGGCGGCCAAGTATTACACGCTGTTCCAAAAGACCCCATTTAAGGGCAAATGCGCCGTGGTCACGTCGTACAACCCACAAGCACAAGACGTCACCAAAGAGGAGACTGGCGCGAACACGGAGACGGAGAAGCAGTTTTTGTACAACACGTACAACGACCTCCTCGACGGTGTCGTGGCAAAGCCGGGGATGAGCAAGACGGAGACGTACGAGGAGCGCGCCAAGGAGTTATTCATCAAACAGCCCGCGAACATGAAGCTGCTCGTCGTGGTCCAAAAGCTCTTGACAGGTTTTGATGCGCCCCCGTGCACGTACCTGTACATCGACAAAGCAATGCAGGATCACGGCTTGTTCCAGGCGATCTGCCGCACGAACCGGCTCGACGGTGAGGACAAGGAGTTCGGGTACATCGTGGACTACAAGGACCTCTTCAAGAAGGTCGAGAACGCCATTGCCGTGTACACCTCAGAGCTCGATCACTCATCCGGTGGCGCCGACCCCGAGGTGCTGTTGGAGAACCGCCTCAAAATCGGCCGGGAGCGCCTAGACAACGCGCTTGAAGCCCTCGCCGTCGTTTGTGAACCCGTGCCCGCGCCAAAGGGGGACTTGGACTACATCCATTACTTCTGCGGGAACACCGAGATACCCGCTGACCTGCAGGAGCGCGAGCCACTGCGCTCGGCACTGTACAAGGCGACCGTCGGGCTTATCAGAGCGTTTGCGAACATCGCGGACGAGCTTGACGAGGCAGAGTATGACGCGAGCGAGCAGGCAAGCATCAAGGACCGCATGAACCATTACCTGAACGTGCGCGAGATCATTCGCAAGGCAAGCGGGGAGACCCTAGACCTCAAACCGTACGAGGCGGACATGCGCCATCTCATTGACACGTACATCGAAGCCGACGAGCCACGCAAGATCTCACCGTTTGACAACATGGGCTTGATGGAGCTCATCGTTAAAACCGGCATCGCCAACGCCATCAACACGCTTGGGTCGCTCAAGGCGAACAACAACGCCGTCGCGGAGACAATTGAGAACAACGTGCGCCGCACGATTATCAAAGAGCACCTCAACGACCCCGCGTACTACGAAAAGATGAGCAAGCTCCTCGATGAGATCATCGCGGCACGCAAAGCCAAAGCGATCGAGTATGAGGAGTACCTCAAGCGGATCGCCGAGCTTGCCAAGCGCGTGGACACCGGCCACGCTGATGACATCCCGGAGCAGCTCAAGCACAGCCCCGGCCTGCGGGCGCTGTACAACAACCTCAAGCAAAAGATAGCGGCGACGGCTGACGGGAGCGCCCAACCGCCCGCACCTGGTGCAGAGGACCCCGCGCTCGGGTTGGCGGTCGAACTTGATGCGGCGATCAGGCACGCTCGCCCGGATGGTTGGCGTGACGTGCATGCGCGCGAGCTCGTGGTGAAGGCAGCAATGTACGAGGTGCTCAAAAGCGAGGAGGAGGTCGAGCGGCTGTTCCCCATTGTGAAAGCCCAACGCGAATACTGAAAATGCCCACTCGGCTCCAGCTCGGGGATCTCACGGTGGAGGTCGTATACAAGGACATCAAGAACATCCACTTGAGCGTGTACCCACCTAATGGGCGGGTGCGCATCGCCGCGCCACGGCGCATGAGCCCGGAGACGATTCGGGGGTTCGCGGCGGCGAAGCTGCCGTGGATTCGTGAGCAGCAGCGCAAGCTGCGCGAGCAAGAACGCGAGACCGATCGGGAATACCTGGATCGGGAGAGCCACTACCTTTTCGGCAAGCGCTATTTGTTGCGCGTCGTTGAGGAGGATGTGCCAGCGCGGGTGGACCGCACGCACCAGCACCTCGTTCTGACCGTCCGACCCGGCACGAGCGAAGAAGATCGTCAGGCGATTCTTGATGAGTGGTTCCGGAACATTTTGCGAGAAGTTGCGGCGCCGCTGATCGCCAAATGGGAAGCGCAACTCGGCGTCAAGGTGCGGCGCGTTTTCGTGCAGCACATGAAGACGAAGTGGGGGAGCTGCAACCACCACCGCGGCACCATCAGGCTGAACACGGAGCTGGCGAAAAAGCCGCGGGAGTGCTTGGAGTACCTCATCGTGCATGAGCTGGTGCACCTTCTTGAGCCCACGCACAACACGCGATTTGTGGTGTTGATGGACCGCTCCCTGCCGCGCTGGCAGTTCTACCGTCAGGTGCTGAACCGTTTGCCGTTGCGCCACGAGGAGTGGGAGTACTAAACGTTCTTCATGAGCTTGAATTCTCAACGCTCTTCGATAGCCACACCAGCCTGCTGAATCCAGGAAAACAGCCCTGCCGCGGCGGGGCCTAAGATGTGCACCGGCCGCCTTCTTCGCAGAATTGCGGGAGCTCCCGGCAATGTCGTGTCTGCGACCCGAGTGAAACCGTTCGGTGCCACTCTGACCTGGACTGGGAACTTGCCTCGCCAGGCAATTGGTTCATGGCAGTCAGCCCCGGAGGCGGCCGTATAGGGTCCTCGTATGGTCCGGGTGTTGTAGTTGAAGAGGTAAATGGTATCGCCGGGCTGGACGCTCATTGCCCAAAGCGCGCTGTCTTGCGGGCTCCCGACCAATTGTCTCCTCAAGCACTCCGATTCTGTCTCCTGATCGCAGAGAAACAGAAAAGACCGCGTTTCCGCCATCCTGACCTCGCAACACACGACTAAGGGTTGGACTTTCGCCGAGTTCAATGCTGTTAACAATTGTGCCAGATGCCTTTGGAGAACGTCGTCGGGCCACGGTCCCCCGGGATTCGTATTTGGCGGACACTTGGCTAACAGCGAGGTGCGGCAGCGACTTTTGGGGCCTCCCGGGTTAGTAGCGATTGCGGGGGTGAGACTACGGCTGCGTCAGTCTCGTTTTACGCCTAAACATTTATGGGGAACCGCTCGCGTCACGCTCGGGATTCCTCCTAAATGTTTTGGTCAGCGTTGTCGCGCTGACCACCGGCTACGAGGACGCCACGAGAGACGTTGGGTGAGTCGACCACCTCGGGTGGAGGTGGTCGACGAATGACCTATAGGACCAGAACGAGTAGTGCATACTGGCGCAGCAACGCGTACGACGCTGTGTCGCGTATTGCGCAGCAGCTCCCCGCGCGGTATGAGCCGCGTGCGGCGCGCGCACGCTATGATCGGGTGCCGCCACGCTTGTATGAGGGTGCGCGCGTGCGTGATGTGGTGCTGGGCACGGGGGCGGCTTTTGTGCGCATCTCGCCGGATTATGCGCTCTTTGGGTTTTGGAAGGAGCATGGCTCGCGTGTGGAGTTCATCCCGTGCGAGAGCGCAGCCGGTGAGACGATTGGTGAGGCGTTTGGGTTGTTGGGCTTGCCGGTGCCGCGCCGAGCGATGTTCCCGCGGTAACCGGGTGTTCTGTTCCTTTTTTTTTGTTCTCGCTGCTGTCCTGGTGCTTTTGGCTCCGCTTGCGTCCCTCTTTGCGCGGCGGTGCCTGGTTGGGTCATTTTCATTCTTGTGCACCGCCGCGCCTTCTCTCCTAAAGCACCCGTGCGCGTATTGGGAGAACTTGTTGATAGGGAACGTCGTTCCCGGTCGCGTGGTGGGGAGTGGTGGCCCGACCAAACTCCCCACCAAATCCTTAATCAAATCCCCACCGAGCGAGCATTTGCGTTCTCGGCAGGAATACGAGGTCCCTTGACGCCGTTGTGACGCCACTCGCGAGCGTTGCGCGAAAACGTGGTGAACGGCGTGCACTCTGGTGCGCGGCAGAAAACCGTATCCTCTTTCGTGCACGATCTTGGAGCGTTTTCCCAAGCTGAACGTCGCCGGTTCGAGTCCGGTCTCCCGCTCCATGTTTTCAACGGCTTACAGCCAGCACCCACGCCAAGACAGCCCCGAAAACGGAGTAAACGGAGTAACAAGGGGGCTCGTCGCTCCTAAGCTATTGAGAATACGGGCATAGTGCGTGTTTTCCGACTGACCGCTGTTTTGTCGTTGCGCGCCAGAAGGCCTCGCAATGTGCATTTTTGCCGGTGGAAAGAGTACACTTCCGGAGCACACGGACGTACACCTCGACGTAAGTTGCTCATTCCACGACAGCGCTGCGGGCGACGGCCAGCCTGGCAGGCTGACGGTCACTTCGTTCCACCTGTCCTCTTCCTTCGCAACAGGCGGTTGATAACACGTCATTAAAGTTGTAGTATTGTGTTATGGCCCAGTCTCACCGTGAAGCATCGCGGCAGCTCTTCGAGATCGCCGACCAGCAGCAGGGCTTCTTCACTACCAAGCAGGCCAAGACGGCTGGATTTGCCGAAAATACCCATCCGTATCATGTCCAAGCGGGGAACTGGATTCGAGAACACCGTGGTATCTACCGGCTGGCGCTTTTCCCGGCAACCGATCGACCTGACCTCGTCCTGTGGTCGCTCTGGTCTCGGAACCGGAACGAGGAAACCGAGGGGGCATACAGCCACCACACGGCACTCAGCCTCTACGATCTTTCGGATCTGAGTCCAGCAAAGCTCCACATGACGGTTCCGAGGAATTTCCGGCGCAACAGCCAGATTCCAGGCGTACTTGTGCTTCATTTCGCCGACCTGCCCGAGAGCGACGTCCAGACGGCACAGGGCTTCAAGTTCACTCGCCCCCTACGGACGATTCTTGACCTGATCGAGGTTGGCACGGTCGAGCGGAACTTCATCCGCCAGGCGATCAGACAGGCCTTCGACCGCGGTCTGATCACCCGACAGCAAATCCGGGACACTCCAATCAGCGGACCTGCGCGTAAGATCATTGAGGAAGCGCTGCGGCGCGCGGCATAGTGCAACCACCCAAGACATATACGACAGCGGGAGCATTCCGAAGGACTCTCGAACAGCGACTGAAGACGGTATCCATGACCGACCAGGTCGATCTCAACCGCCTCAGGCGACAGGTTGCATTCGACCGCCTGCTAGCGAGGCTGTTCCAAGAAGAGCCGACGCCTTGGGCGTTGAAGGGTGGTTACGCGCTGGAACTACTATTCAAGGCCGCTCGGTCCACCGTGGACATCGATCTGACGTTGCAGCGAGTGGTAGCCGCAACAAGAGACGATGCCAACGTGAACCACGCCGTTCGGGAGATGCTTCAGCGCCTGGCCGGTATGCCCCTGGGTGACTGGTTCGAGTACACCATCGGACCGCCCATCATGGATTTGATCGCGGCACCATATGGCGGCGCCCGGTACCCAATCGAAGCTCGCATGGACGGACGGGTGTTTGCGCGGTTCCACCTGGACGCCGGCATCGGTGACGTAGTGATGCAACCGTTGGAGACAGTCGATTGCCGGGATTGGCTGGGATTCGCCGGCATCGAAGCATCCCGGGTCCGGATGATCGGTCGCGAACAGCAATTCGCAGAGAAGATCCATGCCTACACACTCCCGCGCGATGGTACGAACAGCCGAGTGAAAGACTTGGTGGACTTGGCCCTTCTGCTCGGATCGAGTGAACTGGATCAGCCGAGGCTATTGGAGGCCCTGCACCTGACCTTTGAGCGAAGGGGGACACATGAATTGCCGGCCGGGCTGGATCCACCGCCGACCGATTGGCTGGTCCCGTTTCGAGCCTTGGCGCTGGAGTGCGGGCTCCCAACCGACCTTGCCGCGGTGTTTGAGGGGGTGCGCGAATACTTCGAGGGACTGTTGGCACAGCGATCGGAACGGTGATCGTGGCATGACAGAAGACGGTTCAGGATTTCCTCCGCTTGAGTCTCCCGAGGAAGAGAATACTCGTCTTCGTACGGAGAACGCCCGCCTGCGGCGGCTTCTGGCGGTTCACAACATTCCGATTCCAAAGCTTGCGCCAGAGAACTCGCCTCCAGCCACAGCTGTCCAGACTGCGCCACCGCCGGATCAGGGTGAGCGTGCCCGGAAGAGAATCGCTCTGTTCCGAAGCCTGTTTCGCGGGAGAGATGATGTCTACGCGCGGCGATGGGAGAACAGCGACGGTCGGTCGGGATACATGCCGGCAGCCTTGAAGGACTGGAGCGCTATCAACAAAAGCCGCCCGGAGGACCGGAAGAAGGTCGACCAGAAGACGCGGAAGTTCCTTCCTGTGACCGACAGCGTCATCGAGAGCCACCTTCTTGGCAAGGAGACAGTTGGCGTGTACCCGCTCCTGCCTGACGAAACGTGCTGGTTTCTCGCGGCGGACTTTGACAAGAAGTCCTGGGAGCAGGACGCAAAGGCCTTCCTTGAGACCTGCGAGGAATTGAGCGTGCCAGCTGCCTTGGAACATTCTCGTTCCGGGAAGGGCGGCCATGTTTGGATCTTCTTTGATCGCGCGATTCCGGCGATCACCGCCCGCAAACTGGGATGCGTGATTCTCACTCGAACCATGGAACGCAGGCATCAGCTCGGTCTCGATTCCTACGATCGGTTCTTCCCCAACCAGGACACCATGCCCAAAGGCGGATTCGGGAATCTGATCGCACTTCCCTTGCAGTTTGCGCCGCGCAAGTTGGGCTACAGCGTGTTCATTGATTCTGACTTGCGCCCGTACCCCGATCAATGGCACTTCATCTCGACGATTAGACGGATGCCGGGCGAGGCGGTGGAGGACATCGTTGCGGAAGCTCTGCAAACTGGCGACCTGATCGGAGTCCGAATTGGCGTAGTCGATGACGAAGATGGGCAGGACCCGTGGACAATACCGCCTTCCCGCAAGCGGAGCGATAGGCCAATCGACGGGCCGTTTCCAAAGAGTGTCCAGATCGTCCGCGCGAATCTCGTTTACGTCGAAAAGAAGGACTTGCCACCGGCCATGCTGAATAGGCTACTCCGACTGGCAGCATTTCAGAATCCCGAATTTTACAGGGCTCAGGCGATGCGACTTTCGACACACGACAAACCGCGTGTGATCGCATGCGGTCGGGACTTCCCCGAGCACATCGCCGTACCTCGGGGCTGTCTGACGGAGACACTGGCTCTACTTGAGGCGAACCAAATCCAGCCCCAAGTTCGGGACGAGCGGTACGCGGGCACTGCCATTGAGGCGGAATTCCAGGGTCAGCTTCGGCCATTCCAGGAGGAAGCGGTTGCGAAGATCGCCGCCCACGACGAAGGCATCGTCTCCGCTCCAACAGCGTTCGGAAAGACCGCCGTCGCAGCGTGGCTGATCGCGAAACGCAAGGTCAACACTCTGATCGTGGTTCACCGCCAGCAGTTGCTCGATCAGTGGCAGGAGCGGCTGCGAATGTTCTTGGATCTGCCCGCCAAATCGATCGGGCATATCGGCGGCGGGAAGACGGAGAGAACGGGGTATGTAGACGTCGCCGTCATTCAGAGTCTGTCCCGAAAGGAAGCAGCAAAGGACTTCGTTGCTGAATACGGCCAGGTAATCGTCGATGAGTGCCACCACATCTCGGCTTTCACGTTCGAACAAGTGTTGAGGGAGGTGAAAGCCAAGTATGTTGTTGGCCTGACGGCCACGCCGACACGAAAGGACGGGCACCACCCGATCATCTACATGCAGTGCGGTCCCGTCCGGTTCAGCATGAGCGCGCGCACGATGACCGACTCGACGCCATTCGAGCACAAGGTGACTCCCCGCCACACGGAGTTCCGGATCGCGCCCGAACTCACTGAGGTCACGATCCAGGACGTCTACTCGGCACTCGTCACTGATGCATCGCGCAACGAGATGATCGCCGCCGACATGGCGCGCGCCGTAGAATCGGGCCGTTGCCCGCTGCTTCTGACCGGCCGGACCGAACATCTCCACTATTTCGAAGCCAGACTGGTGGGTGCTGCCAAGCACATCTTCGTTTTGAAGGGAGGCATGGGGAAGAAGCAGCGCCGGGAACTCGCGGAGGCCTTGGCGGCAGTGCCGGAGAATGAATCGCGGGTGATTTTGGCGACGGGCAGCCACATCGGAGAGGGGTTTGATGACGCGCGCCTGGATACGTTGTTCCTGGCCATGCCAATCTCCTGGAAGGGCACGTTGCAGCAGTATGTGGGCCGGCTGCACCGGCTACACGACAACAAACGATTCGTCCAGGTTTACGATTACGTGGACAGCTACGTTCCAATGCTGGCGAGGATGTACGAGCGCAGGCTGAAGGGCTACGGAGTGATTGGTTACTCAATCGAGCATGAGAATGCGCCACACCACCCGTGAGCAAGCAGAACCCAAGGTACCGCAAGCTCGACTGTTACGGGGCAGTCGGGTTGGGGACGGCGCGGACGGCGGAGCAAGGTGCAATTTCAAGGTGCAATCCTCTTGGGGAGATTCTGGCCGGGCACGCCGGCCAAATTACCCGAATCGTAGCCAACCACCTTTCCAACTCGGCACGGAAGCGACGGGGTCGGGAGTACTCGACTGAGCCCAGTTGGGTCACCAGACCATACTCGCCGAAGATCGGAATCGACTCGGTTCCTTTTGCCGTAAAGCATCGATAGGTGAGCCACATGAACAGATCGAGGACGGCTGGCGCCGCGGCGAGCACCTTCACCGCCTCCATGTCTGCCGGAATGGGATGCGCGGAGATCTCCTTGTAGAACTCGTCGCTGAGCACGATCACGTTCTCAAACTGCTCTGCCAAGAACTGCTGATCCAGGTCTCGGTTGTACCAGATCCGGGCCTCGCGCATGAAGTTGAAGCGGCTCCTATGCACGACACGCACGGTTGACTTCTTCGGGTCAGTACCGAAGAAAATCGTCGCGCCGAAGATGCGCTCGAAGGCCGCCACCAGTCGCCGATACTCCTTACCTCCTTTGGCCATGCCGAACGTACCCAACATCTCAGCAGCCGACCGGAAGCGGATCACCTGCGATTGCTGCCGGACAGCGAGTGTGGCGAGGAAGATTGGCACGAGGCGATCTTGGCCAAACGGTAATCCGAAGCCGGGGTGGCCCGTGACTTGAAGCGTGAAGTGTCCGTTTCGACGTTCGTAGAGGAGCTGTCCCACGCGTGGACGGCGGATCGGAAGTCCGCAAAGGACAAACGGGCGCGACGTGAATCCCAGGGATTGACTGCCCTGGTCGCGTTTCTCGCGGACGAGTTGGATGCCCTCCACCTGGCGAAGTTGGTACTTCGACACTACGAACTCGGGGTGCTGTTCCCTAAGGATGTCGCCAGCCAGGGTGAGCCCGAATTGTTCTGTTGCACGAATCGCGGATGGGCGTGACAATACCGCCATGAGTGCCCTCGCAACGCCGGTCTACCGACATCGATTGGGCGACTTTCGAAGGGGGCGAATTGGTCTGTCAGGAGCGCCGCCGATTTTACTCCGATTACTCCGATTGGGCGGCTTTTCGAAGGGGGTGCTGAAACTCAGTGTTTCTCTATGGTCCTAATTGCCGCAGTGGACGCAATGTTCTTTATTTTCAATCGACGTTCAGCTTCGCAAGCTGAACGTCGCCGGTTCGAGTCCGGTCTCCCGCTCCATGTTTTCAATAATTTACCGGTAAGGTAGCGCGGAATGTCAGTGTCGGCGGCTGATATTCAGCTCGGTGATCCGGTTTCTGAGAGCCGACTGGGACGGCATGAAACTTGGAGTCCGGCGAAGGCCAAAGACAGCTTTCACGCCTCATGCGCGTTTGCCCCCGTAACCCAGCACGCACCGGTTTGAGCTGCGCTGATGAAGGTTCTAGCTCAGCAGGATTTTGCGCACGTCGCCTTCCGGATCGTTCACCATGCTGCAGCGATTGTCGAACACCATGGTCGGGCAGCGATCCGGCTCAAAGGGGGTCCAGGCCAATCCGGGCTGACTGGGATTTCCCGTGCGCGCGAAGTTGGCCCACGCGTTCGCCATCGTTCGCGCCAGTTTCTGCGCTTCCGGTGTATTTCCCGTGCCCTGGTCGCAGCGCCTGGTGTTGTCGAAGCAGAAGGCAAGCTCGGCGGTGTGCCAGGCCCCCGCGTCCTCAAGCATCGGCGATTGCCAGGTGAAGTAGTACGCAAACACGGGCGCGGCCTTCTGCTCGTATTTGAGCTTCGCCATGCGCGTTACGTTGTTGCGGATCAAGAGACCACTCACGCCATAGGACAGAGTCCGAATGCTCTTCTCGGGGTGGGCCTTCTTCATCGCAGCGATCAGGGCGGCGGCCTTGGTATCGCCGAGAACTCCGGCGAGCGCGGTGTGCCACTCCTTCTCGGTTGGCCGCGAAGACATGCGATTCCCTTCCTCGCTCACGGAACCGATCAGCATCGGAACATTCTTCGAAATCTCAGAGGCGCCTTCAAAGAACGATCGCATCGTGATGATACGGCCATCCACCGTCGGTCCACTGCCAACGCGCGCCGGACCGCCCATGGCGGAGCCCATTCCAAGGTTCCGCGGCGCGGGCCCGTTGATCTTCGCGGCTGCAGCGTTGGCGGCTGCGTTCAGTTTCGCCCACTCCATCTTCTGCAGCGCGGCGACGTCTTTCGGCCCGAGGCCCAACTCCGCCATTACCTGCCTGGCGAAGGCTTTGGACTGTTCGGCGCTTGGGGGATTACCGCCGCCACCGGACTGGGCCGAGGCGCGGTGAATCAATCCTGTGGCGGAAGGCATGCCGAGCAGAGTGGTTACTTTCGATCCGCCGCCCGACTGGCCGTAGATCATGACGCGGTCCGGATCACCGCCGAAGTTCGCGATGTTTTCACGAACCCAGCGCAGCGACGCCACCAGATCCATCATCCCGACGTTCACGGAGTCGGCATATTGCGGGCCGCCGATTTCGGAGAGATCGAAGAAGCCCAGTATGTTCAAGCGGTGGTTGACAGACACCTGGACGACATCATGATGCCGCGCCATCTGTGCGCCATCGTGCGAGGCCAGCTCGTAGGACGAGCCGAAACTGTATCCGCCGCCGTGAAAATAGACCATCACGGCGCGCTTTCCGGTGAGGCCCGGAGTCCAGACGTTCAGCTTGAGCAGGTCTTCGCCCTGGTAGCCGTCGTCCCACTGCTGGAGGAACGACTGCTCCCGCACCCAGTCGTGCAGGCGCTGCGGGCAGTTCGGTCCGTAAATCAGCGCAGGGTACTCGCCATCCCACGGCTTAGGTGGTTTGGCCGGAAGCCAGCGGTTCTCCCCGCCGGTGTCGTGTCCATAGGGAATTCCTTTGAACGTGAAGACTCCTTCTGAAACATATCCGCGGACCTTGCCATACTGCGTGTTCGCGACAGCCGAACGCGGCGTGCTGGCAGTTCCGCCTGCAGGCCGTGGCTGGGTCTGCGCCGCGAGCGCGTTGCCCGCCGAGGCAACGCCCGTGGCGGCGGCGGCCGGAAGCAGGAGCGCCTGCCGCCGGTTCAATTGCGCGCGATTGTCGGAATCCGATCTAGACATGGGTGTCTCCCTTCGCCTGCCCCAGGCTACTGCTTTTCAAATTCGTAAATGCTGATGCTGGCGGGCGCGATCTCGAGGGTATTCGCCGCCGGCACCGTAGTCTCGGTCACTTGTACTTCGTTCCGACCTAGCCCGCTGGATGCGGTCACGCTCGGACCCGTCATGCGCCACAGCTTCCGCCTGCTTCCCAGCTTGATTCCCTGGAATTCCAGGTCCAAAGTCTGCGCGGACTCGGTTGCATTGATGACGGCTACGGTCAGCGATCTGCCGTCGCTGCTGATGGCCGCGCTGACGTCCAGTGGATACGTCGGACTGCCGGCGTTGATTTTCGGCTGATCCGCTCCAACCGGATAGAGCGGCGCAGGGACGGGTGAGGAGCCTGTCACGCGAACGGGCACGGCGCCGAAGTGGTCGCGGTACAGCTTGAAGATGAGACCGGTGGCGGTGAGGGCCGCGGCGTCCGCATTGAATTCGATGGCGGCGGTGGCCATCGTGTGCCCTGCCATGACAATGAGTTCCGAGTGGCGGAATATCTCCTGAAGCACGAACGCGTCGGCCAGGCTGGATTTCAAATTGCCGGGCCGGGCGTAGGCCCATTCGTCGATTGCCATCGGAACCGGTTTGGCCTTCAGGCCGGGGATGCGGCGCGCGTACTCCTCATAGGCCTCGACCTTGTTGCGTACGCGGTTCGCCGGACGGCGGGCGAACTCCACCAGCGGCTCGTCAACCTTTTCCATGTAGGCGCTGCGGCTGAACCTGCCCGGACGAAGGCCGGTGGAATGATCGAAGCGCTGTCCAGCATAGGCGTAGAAGTGCTCCGACATGATGTCGACGTTGTCGAGGCAGTGCATAAACAGTCCGCCCGTCCAGTCGGCCTCCGATCCCCAGTCGGGTATCAGCTTGCCCGTGAGGCGCAGCGAGTGGCCGTAGATGGTCATCTCGTCGGGCGTGGCCCCGGTGGCCAGAAGTTTGATGGTGGGGTCGACTTTGCGCATGGCCTTGGCAAACATGTTGTGCTTGATGACGTACTGCTTGAGCGCCATGTTGCCGACTTGCCAGTCGCCATACATCTCATTGCCGATGCCCCACCACTTCACGTTGTAGGGCGCCGGATGGCCGTTCGCGGCTCGCAGTCTTCCCATGCGGGTAGTGGCCGCTCCGTTGACGTATTCCACCTGCTCGGCCGCACTGTAGGCATCCCCGAATCCTGAATTGACACTGATGAAGGCCTCCACGCCGAGCAGTTCGCACATGGTCAGGAACTCATCCGTTCCGACATCATTGGGTTGCAGCGCCGACCAGACGGGATCCCACGTGGGCGGCCGTTTGTCGGGGTCGCCGATGGCGTCGTGCCAGTCGTGAGCGGAAAGGAAGTTGCCGCCGGGGAAGCGATACATGCCGGAACGCTGCGCCTTCAGCAGCGCGATGATGTCCGGGCGAAAGCCCTTGATGTTGTCGGCGGGCATGAGGGACACGGCGCCGACATGAAACGTTCCACGGCCGGTGCCGGAAATCTCGATGCGGCCATCGCCGCTGTCCCCTCCGGCAACGAACTTGAAGGGAAAGCTGGCATAGGCCGCGCGCACGCCGGCAATGGGAATGGCGCGCCGTTCGCCGGGGCCGGGCCCCCAGCTCATGGTGATCGTGACCTTCGCGCCGGGATCGCCCGCGAGTACGAAGCGCCCTGTGTAGGCTTTTCCTTTGCGGAGCGCCAGACCGCTCTGCCGAATGCCCCGCGGGTCCGCACCCTCAAGCTTGATCAATGGAGCGTGATCGCCCGCATAGGGATGCTCCCGGTCCATGACGACGGAAGTTTCCGGGCCGATGGGCAACCAGCGGTTGGAACGTCTGCCCCGCACCGGCTTCTGTTCGGCGGGATTCGCCACAATCGGGTGGTAGAACTTCCGATCGTCGATCATCTCCGCCCAGATGCTGCGGTTCACCAAGTCGCCTATGTGCTCGATGAACTGGCCATAGATGTAGGGCGAGATGGGCGCCGCGGTTGTGCCGGCGTCAATCGTGACCGCTACTTTCTGACCCGCGGTGTTTCCACCGGCCTCTGGAGGCACGCAGAAGCCTGCGGCGGCGGCCAGCAAAATCACGATGGTGGCTCTCAGCATGGATATCCTCAAACCGTGACGCTCTCGATTTGCCTAGCGCGGCGAGCTACTTTTCGCCGCCGGTTGGAACAGCCGCGGCGCGAAATCTTCCAGGTTTCGCCTCCACGTCTGCCACTCGTGGTCAGTGCCTGGCGACTCGGAGTACACATGCTGGACCTTCGCGGCCTCAAGGGAGGCGTGCAGTCTCTGGATCCCCTGCCTCATGCCCTCGGGTTCCTTTGTTCCGACACCGATCCACAACAGATGTACGCGTTTTGCGAACGCGGCCGGATCAGCCATGGCACCGTTGAAGGCCGTTTTCGTGTCCAGCGTAGTGTTGCCCGGCGCAAACGCGTTCGCGGCGCCGCTGAATCCGCCAATGTAGGAAAAAAGATCGAGATGATTGAAGGTCACATGGAAGGTCTGCATGCCCCCCATCGAGAGTCCGGCCATGGCGCGATTGTCGCGGTCGGTCAGCGTGCGGAATGTCGAGTCGATGAACGGGACCAGCGCCTGCGTCACATCTTCTTCGAAAGCGGACATCATGTCCTGCATCGCTTTTCTCATCTCCGGAGAACCGAACGGCTTCCCTCGGAGGTCGGCAACGGACTGGCCTGCGCGGCGCGCATAACCGTTCGCCATGACGACGATCATCGGCTTCGCCCGTTTCGAGGCGATCAGGTTGTCGAGAATGAAGTTGGCCTTGCCCTGCCGCGTCCACCCGGATTCATCCTCGCCGCCGCCGTGTTGGAGATAAAGCACGGGGAAGCGATCCTTCACCCGGGTGTCGTAGCCAGGCGGCGTGTACACCAAGGCATGTCGCCATGTGCCGGTTACCTTGGAGTGATACCAGACCTCGCGCACCTGCCCATGGGGTACGTCCTGCGGCAAATAGTAGGTGGCACCCGCTTCGGGCACCTCGACTGCGCTGGCCCACTTGCTTCCGCCGAAGTAGGCAGTGCTTGCCGGATCGGCTACTTCCGCACCATCGATGATGACCGTGTAGTAGTGGAGTCCCGGGGCCATCGGCGGCGTCGTGAATGTCCAGAATCCGTCCGCCTGCTTCACCATATCGGCTTTCGGACCACTCCAGAAATTCACGCGGACCTTGGCGGCGTCGGGCGCCTTGAAGCGGATCTCGACGCGTGAGTTGCTATCCACGCGCGGGTATTGCGCGTCAAGGACATTCGATGTGGCGGGTTTGAACTCACCCACGTCCTGCGCCAGGCAGAGGCGTGACGCCAGTACTACGATTACGAAGGCAGTCAGTCGCAGTTGAGCTCCATATATCGGGCAACAAACAGTGGGGCCATTCTATCAGGTGATCGGAGTTTGGAGGGCTGCTGCTTTGACTACGGTAACTCCTCGACAAACGGCCGTGCTGTCGGCACCGGCACCATGGAAACCACATACTTCGGCATCGCCACCGCCTGGGGCAGCGGCCAAGGCCCAGGCCATTGGATCATGGCCGATATGGAGGCCGGGCTGTTCTCCGGATACAACGCGAAGCAGAACGTCACCGATCCCACCATCGATTCCTGGCGGTTCGTGACCGCGGTCGTCGACGGAGTCCGGTGTGGTGACGGGGATCAGCACGCCCGCCACGAAGTTCCCGCACATGAGCGGCGACGCGTTGCAGGCGCTGGGCAGCACCACACTCTCGACCGCGCGCTTGTCAGTGGCCACCCGTATGGCGCCGCCGTGGTCAACCCCCAGGCCACGGCGATGGGTTACCAGGGGCCGCCGGCGCCCAGTCAGTGGTTCGGCGGCGCCGTCTCCACCAGGGCCGGCCCGATTGCGCCGCTGGACGCTAGCGGCGTGGCGGTGGTCGACGCCATTGTCTATGGTTCCCAGCAGAGTAGCTCAAGCGGCAACGGGACAATCGCCAGCCCGGAACTCGCCACCCTGGAGGATGACCAAGGCATGGGTGGATGCATCGTGGTCGTGCCGGGAGCGACGGGCGGCACCGGCAGAAGCCGCGGGCGGTTTCTGGACGGCTTCGACGCCGACAGCAACTGCGCGGAATTCCTGACGCAAGCGGCCACCACCCTGCCGGGAGGTTCGGATGCGGGTGCGACCAACATCAAAGTCGGCAGCGCGCCAGGCTTAGGCGCCGGCCACACCATCACCATTGCCAATGGCGCGGCCCTTGAGACGGCGGTTGTCGTCTCCACCACCGTCGTTAGAGGTGGCGGCACAATCACCGTGGCCGCGCCGCTCGCGTTGGTGCCCGCAGCCGGTGCAGAGATGTCCGGTACCGGAATCACCCTTACTGCGTTGACCATGGCGCATGCCAGTTGGGCACCAGTGGCGGGCGACGTTCCCACGCCGGGTGGGCCCAACCGGTATCCCACCCCTGCAGCGCGCGGAAACTGAATTGGCCCACAGAAGCAACGAGTCGGGCCGCAGCTGGAATCCAATGAACCATCGCGAGAAGCCAAGCCGGGTGAACGACTGGCGTCAGTTGCTGTGGCGCGGTTCTTCCAATGCTTCGAGGTACTGTCAATCGCAAAGCCGGAAAGCTTCATCGGCTGGCATCGGAGGGCGTTTCGGACGTTCTGGTGCCGGAAGCCGCGGGAGTCTGGCCGGCCGGTTGCTCTGAGATACCCAAGAGAATTGAGTTAACCGACACGGCGACGCGCCCGCGTCCAACCCATCCCCCAGACGGCGTTTCGACAGCGCAGCGGAGAGCATCGTGGGTTGTGCTCCGCGGATACCACGTCGAGTGTGCCGTCGATTCCCGGCGCTAGACAGCGAACACGCCAAACAGGACGCACGCCAAGGTCATCACAAGCGAGGCGGCCAAAAGGAACGGCGCTGTGAACCTCTGGTGTTCCGCCAGATCAATCCCGGTCAAACCGACGATCAGGAAAGTGGCAGGCGTGAGTGGGCTCACTGGAAAGCCGGTGGTCATCTGCCCTAATACCGCGGCCTGTGCGATTTGCACGGAGGGTACACCAGCGGTCTTGCCAATCTCGGCCAGAACCGGTAACACGCCGAAGTAGAAGGAATCGGGGTCAAACACCAGACTCAGCGGCATGGAGAACACCCCAAGGACGAGCGGCAGATGCGCGGCAAACCCGGCAGGCGCGAACGCAACAGCCAGTTTTACCATTGACCCTAGCATTCCGGACTCCCGCAGTATTCCCGTGAATGCCCCGGCGGCGAGCAGAACCCCGGCCATCGTTAGCGCGGCCCGGGCGTGCGCCTCGATTCTCTCGCGCTGCGTCTGGAGACTGGGGTAATTGAGTTGCAGCGCCAGGACCACACCCACCATAAACGCCGCGACGGGTTCGATCCTGGCTGCGATCATGCCAGCCATCAGAGCCGCAGTCAGGGTCAGGTTCAGCCAGACTCGGCCAGGGCGCCGAAGAGATCGCTGCTCGTCGGTCAACCTCGTCTGGAACGGATCGCCGTGGCCGCTGCCACCGTTCAGGCCCAGACGCCTGGCTTCTCGCCGGCCCAACCACCACGCGCTGGAGAACACGAAGACGAGCCCGACGAGTTGCACTGGAATCAGCGGATTGAAAATCGTGGCGGCCGGAAGATTTAGCGATGCCGAAGCGCGGATCATCGGACCGGTCCAGGGAAGGAAATTGACGCCGGCGGCAAGCGAAGCCGCACACGCCAGAATCCGCTTGTCCAAACCCAGTCGCTGGTAAAGCGGCAGCATTACCGGTATCGTCAC
The DNA here is from genome assembly GCA_036504135.1 of Paludibaculum sp. GTDB lineage: Bacteria > Acidobacteriota > Terriglobia > Bryobacterales > Bryobacteraceae > Paludibaculum. The sequence continues at coordinate 263,749 of DASXVP010000007.1, read as the reverse complement.
AAGGAACGTAACGGCGCCGGAGCCATCGAGGTGAACCAACAGCGCCAGCAGCGCGGTCGCCATCACGATGCGGACAGGATTGCTGCCTGCCGCGGTAAGAATGCGGTCGACAATGGGATCCAGCATTCCGGCGTCGGTCATGATGCCGAAATAGAGGATTGCAAAGATGAACATCCCCGCGACCCCGGAAACGCTCTGAATGCCCTTCAGCATGAATGCGGCGGTCTGGAAGCCAAAGCCGCCTGCCACGGCGGCGACCACTGGAAACGCAATCAGGGCGTTCAGCGGGGTCATTCGCCGCGTCAGAATCGCGGCCAATACCATTGCGATCGTCAGGAAGCCGAGAAGCGCCAGCATATCCCTGGTGCCGCCTAGCAATCCGGAGCGGGCGTCTCAAAGACCACGCGACGGGCGGCGAGGTCGTCAAAGGCGGCATCATCGAGGTCGAATAGCTCTCGAAGAGCCTGCCGGCTGTGTTGCCCCAGTAGCGGGGCCGGCGCATGAGGCCCTCCCGGCGTACCGGATAGCTTGACAGGTGTACCTGTCACGCGATGCGCTCCGGCGGTGGGGTGGTCCATCACCGGGAACATCTGCCGCACTTCGCACTGCGGATGCTCAGCCACCTCCTGGAAATTGCGTACCAGCGAGCAGGGGATTCCCTCGGCTCGGAGCGTCCCGATCCACTCCGCTGCCGGGCGCTGCCGGAAGATCTCTTCCAGCAGCGGTTCCAACACATCGCGGTTGCGGATGCGGTTGGCGTTGGTGTCGTATTGGGGATGTTTCTCCAGATCCAAGCGACCGATGGCACGGCAGAACGTGCACCACAACTTATCGCTGCCGACGGCGATAGCGATGGGTCGATCAAGAGCCTGAAAGGCGCGATATGGCACCACCGTGGGGAAGGCCGTGCCCATCGGCTTCGGCACCTGGTTTGAGCCCAGATAGCCCATGTAGTTGGAACTCATTGTGGAGATCATGCCGTCCAGCATCGAGACGTCCACATACTGGCCCTCTCCGGTCGCCTCTCTCGCCCGCAGAGCCAGCAGAATCCCGATCACCGAGAACAGACCGGCCGTTACGTCAGTGACTCCATAGCCGCAGCGCGCGGATTCGCCCTCGGGTGTGCCCGTAATGCTGAGCAGCCCACTGGACGCCTGTACGACAAGATCCATCGCCGCCTCGTCTCGAGACGGCCCCCGCTGCCCATAGCCGGAGATCGAACAGTAGATCAGGCGGCGGTTTCGCCGGTGCATGGCCTCGTAACCGAACCCCAGGCGCTCCATCGTTCCAGGGCGGAAGTTCTCAATCAGCACGTCCATACCGTCGATCATCCTCAAACAGAGGTCGATCCCTTCCGGCTGTTTCAGGTCAATCGAAATGCCGCGCTTGCCCCTGTTCAGGCCCAGAAAGAAGTGCGACGTTCCGCCGGAGAACGGGGGGCCCCAGCCTCGGCCCATGTCTCCCTCTCGTGGCTCCAGCTTGTAAACCTGCGCACCGTGATCAGCCAGCAGCAAAGTACAGTAGGGCCCGGCGAGGGCGTGCGAGAAATCGAGCACACGGACTCCGTCCAGGGCGCGGAAACCTCCCATCGCAACTTCCCCTGCCCATTCAGAGTGACTCGACATCAACATCCACCTCCATGCGCAGCAGTGCACTGCTGTAGGTCTTGCCTTGCGGGTCGGCCCGTAGCGAGAGCGTGCCGCCGCCGTCCAGGCAGTCCTGTAGTAGAAAATTCAGCGCGTGCAGGTTTGGAACTTCAAACCGCTCGACGTCTCCGAAGCAGACGCCGGCGAAATGCTGCCTAACTCGCTCCGCCGAAACCTGTTCAACCAGAATCGAATAGTACTCCGGTTTCCTCGCGATCAGCCCGATATTGCACGCATTGCCCTTGTCGCCGGAGCGCGCGTGGGCGATGGCAAGCAGCGGTAGGCGGCTCATAGCACCACCTCCCCGCTGACTTCGCTCTTGGGAATCAACGTTGGCCAATATGCCACCACCTCCTCCACCTTGGGCCGCCCGCTGCCCAGACCCGTGACGGCCGGAGGACCACTCAGCACAAGCGGTGCGATTTCCTTCGTGAACCGCTCTACGGGCTGCCGCTCCCGGGCTCGAACGCCGATGCGCAAGACAACCTCAGGCAGCTGCGCCGCCAGTTCCGGCGGCGGCTCCGCGGCAGCAATACCGTGGCAAGAGGAGACACCAAGGTACTCGCTGTGGATCGCATCCAATGCCAGACCCAGGCGTTCCAACCGTTCACGCAAAATGCGGTCGCCCGCGCGCGCCTTCCGGTAAGCATCGGGCCAGGCGTAGGCGACCAAACCGACGGCCTTGAAGCCGGCGGAATAGCTCATCGAGACTTTATAGGAGTCCGATGCGGGCCGTCCGCGGGTCCCGCGCAATCGCACACGATCCGGCCCGGCCTGCTCCAGCTTCACGGTTGTGAAATCAGCGATGCAGTCTGGCGTCAGATACGCCCGCGGATCGCCAATCTCATAGAGCAACTGCTCCGCCACCGTTGCCACCGAGACTCGGCCGCCCGTCCCGTCGTGCTTGGTGAGGATCAGAGAACCGTCCGCTTCCGCTTCTAGAATCGGATAGCCGATGCCCGCGAGGTCGGGGATCGATTCCCAGTCCTTCTGGCAGTTGCCGCCCGTCACCTGTGCACCGCATTCGATGGCGTGGCCTCCGGCAGTTCCAGCAGCAAGGAGATCCCAGTCGTCTTTAGCCCAGCCAAACTCATGGATCATTGGACCAACCGCCAGAGACGCATCGGCGCAGCGGCCGGTGATGACGATCTGCGCGCCTTGGCTGAGTGCCTGAGCGATTGGGAAGGCCCCCAGATACGCATTTGCGCTACGAACCCGGGCGCGCACATCCGCCAGGGGGGCACCTGTATCCATGTTCTGGAACTCAATACCACGCGCTATCATCTCGTCCAATCGCCCTACGATGTCATCACCAGTGACGGCCGCCACACGCACTTCCAAACCGTGCTTCCGGGCGACGGCCAGCACCGCTCTACGGCAGGCCAGCGGGTTCAGGGCGCCTGCATTGGCCACCACGCGCACGTTGCGGCTAACGAGTTCGGGCAACAGCCGGTCAATCATCTCGACGAAGTCCCGCGCATAGCCGGCGTCCGGGTCGCGCGCCATCTGCTTTTGCAGGATCGACATTGTGACTTCTGCCAGATAGTCCAGCGTCAGATAGTCGATCGGGCCGCGTCTCACCTGCTCCACTGGCGCGTCGATGGAATCGCCCCAAAACCCTTGCCCGTTAGCAATCCGAATCATGTTTCTTCTCCCTGCATCCATCCGAAGCGTCAGCGCAATACCTGGCTGGCATCGGCCTCCCGCACAAGCCGACGAGCGTCTTCATCCAACAGAAGATGCATCTCCACCAGCCGCCTTGCTGCCGCACGGACCCCAGCCACATAGCCCTCGTGCGTGCCATAACGCTCCTCGATGGAAAGGCGCGGGTCACCCCTCTCCAAACGCTCGGCCTTCGTCCGCGCGAATGGAATTAGCCCTCCTGAGAATCCGCATCCGCGTCCCTTTTGATAACCGGAGGCGGTGACGTTCCATCCGAGATACGACCCTAACGGAGCCTGGTTCAGCACAAGCGGCACGCCGCCCACCTCATTGCCATCCGCATCAGTACGCGGCACCACCATCGGCACAGTACCGCGCACCACTGGCGGCTGCACCGAGATCACTCCCGAGAGATCGGCGTCTCGAAACCCAGGCCCGAAATCGTAAATGGGGAACCCATTTGCCAGATTGTCCGGCAATGGCACGCCTGGGATCACCGGGAAACCCATCGCCTGATGGACGGGTGGCACCAATTCGCCTCGATCCACGCGCGGATAGACGCTCGGTGGAGGCGGGTCGCCCTTGACAACCCATTCGATCAACGCCTTTCTCAACGCCCGCATGACCTCCGCGGTGGAGTTGGGATTTTCCGGTAAGAGGCAGTTGCGCGCGGCTGGGCCCGCCTCCAGGATGCGAAACCCTCCACCCCCTCCGCCGTGCGTAACGCCGGGGAAGTAGTAACGGCGGACCTCGGCCGGAAGGGGAATATCAGCAGCCCCGTCCGTGCCGGCGAGGCCTGGTGCCATCCGCAATCCCCAGAATTCAGCCGAGCCAAATGTCTCCATGATCTTCGGGCACGATCGGGTAGCGCGGCACCTGTCCAGCAGCGACGCCGTCTTTCGATGGCGTACCTCATCCTTGTACGGGCCCCACCATAGCACCCCTTCGCTGCCCGGCTCGAACAACCCGGCGGCGCCGCCCGGAATGGCAAAACGGAAATTCAGCGGCGTCAAACGCGCGGCAATATTGGCATTCACGCCATCCCAGACCCTACGACCGTCTTCGTCCTGGTTGAATCCCAGATGGATCATCGTTTTGACGAAGTTGCCCGATTGCGACGTCCCCGAACCGATCGCGTGCCGGATTCGCGCCGCCAGCGGGTTCGGAGTGCCATCGTCATCGTGTCGCGCATGGCGGAAGAACGAGACGATATCGCGCGTGGCGGCCAACCCGATACCCAACACGAGAGGGTCCTTGGCCGTGTAGACCACCTGATAGAGAACATCAGCGCTAAATCCGCCCTTCAGACATATCTTCGTTGGGTCCGCCCGGCCTGGAAACGGCGTCTCACTGCAATCGGCGAAGGCCCAGTCCGCACTGGGAATAGCGACCACTTGACCGTCATCGGAAGCCTGTCGCGTGAGCAGGGCCTTGCTGGTGTCGAGCGTGGTCGGCCTCTGATAGGCAAGCCCTGCGAAGCCGCTGGTGAGCGAGGCGGTATGTCCGCCTGCTGCCAGGTTGCTGAGCCGCGCCAAGACAGGCCCCTCTAGGCTGGATCCATCGGCGTTCCGGGCTACGGGCACAGTGAGCGTCTCGATGCCTGGGCGAGGAACCAGATCACCCTGCCAGCCGCTGCTGAGCAGGGCATGGCCGGCGGTGGTATCGTCCGCGAAAGTACGTGCATTCAGAGGCGAATTGCCCCGATTGGGGACCTCGTAGAGCAACAAACCGCTCATTTTCGCCGGATCGGCCGGAAGTAGGAGCGTGAACGTCGCCGAGTACTCAACCTTGCCATGAGCGTTCCGTGGGGCCAGGCGGAGGTCGTTGATGATCCCGTTGAGAGCGTGATCCGGATCGAGTTCTCCCCAACAACGGCCAGTGAGCTTCAGGTACCGGGCCTCGGAAGCCGGTGTCCGTGTCTCCACTACCATACGGGTGACTCGGGCGATCACCTGCGAGGGCAACAGCAGAACGAGAGCGGACAGGAGGCACGGACTTGGGAAGTGCATCTCTCGCTCCACGATATGGGACGGCCGGATAGGGCGTATTGCAGATCGTCTATTACAGTGATAATCACTGGCTATGATTGGCGCCGCTTGGCGGCGCGCTGCAACGCCAGGATCCCTGGATTGCGGGAGACGGCTTCCAGGAAGCCCTCGGCCGCGGGCGAGAGAGCCCGCCCGGACCGGCGCAGCACGCCGATCTCGCGAACGAGTGCCGGCTCCCGGAGTTGCCTCTGGCGGAGTCCGGCCAGTTCCCCCATATCCAGGGAAGCGGAAGGCAGAATTGCCGCCCCTAGGCCCGAGCGAACCATACCCGCCGCAGTGGACATGAGAGTCACCTCATAGGCGGGCGCCACCCTCAGCCCGAGTGCCGCGAAGGCATTGTCCACCAAAAGACGGACGCTGCTCCCCTTGGCGGGCAGGATCAGGGGGTGAGTCGTGAGGTGGTTGAGGCGGATTACACGGTTTTCCAGTAGTGGTGAGCCGGTCGGGAGCACTAGACACATCCGGTCCTGGAAGAGCGGCGAAAATGCCAGCTCTGGATGCGACGGTTCCCCGATTCCCAGCCCGAGATCCACTTCCTCGCTCAAGACCATCGCTGCGACCTGTTCCGCCGCCGTATCCCGGACACTCACGTTGATCTCTGGATATTGTTTCCGGAAAGCTACGATAATTCTTGGCAACAGCGTGGCTGCGATGGAGGGCAGCGCCGCCACCTTCACGATTCCCGCAACCTTGCCGGACAGTGCCTTCGCACTGGAGACGATGGAACTGATGTCGGCAAGAAGGCGTTCGACGACGGGTGCGAGTTCCTCGCCGGCCGGTGTCAACTTCACCGATCGCGTATTGCGGTCCAGTAACCGCACCGTCAGAGTTTCTTCGAGCTGTCGGATCTGGACGGTCAACGCCGGCTGGGAGATATTCAATTGGCTGGCCGCACGCGTAAAGCTGCACAACCGCGCCACGACAGCGAAGGCCTCCAGGTGCTTCAAGTTGACATTCATTGGCTTCCCGTGTCGTCGATCACTTTCGCGCTGGCGCCGCTGGGACCGCGCAGACGAACTCGGCGGCTTCATCGCTGTTGCCTGTGCCTTTCCAACGCGCGATCAGCGGATACGGGCACAGGGGGCGCGTGCGGTCTACTTTTCCTCCGGTCGAATGGGATGCAATGATCCGGTCCGGCGCGACGCTCCGCGTCACCCATTGGTCCAACGCCCCGAGTCCGTCGAAACTGTTGGGGCCGGGTCCACCGGAACAGTGGCCCATTCCAGGCGCCAGGAAGAGCCGGTAGAACGGGGCCAATTTGGCGTAGCCTCCCATTATGCGTGACACGCTTTCGTAGTAGCGGATGGACTCTTCCGGCGGCGCGACAGGATCCGCCCAACCGTGATAAACAAGCAGCTTGCCGTTTCGTTTTTGGAAGTCGCGCAAGTCCGGCGAATTGGCTGTGAGAAAGCTCATCCTGGTATCGGCGTAGGCGACGTCGCGGTCGAAGTCGAACGTGAGCGGATCCCAGGCCGGATCGTAAAACACCCAATATCGCCAGAAATCCACGCGCGCCGGTTCCGGGCGACCGACGAAATAGGAAGCCCAGCCAGCCTCAGTTCCACGTGCCCAGCCGGTGAAGAGCTGCTCGTGAGTACGCGGGTTGCGCGCACCCTCGTAGATCAGTCGAACGGCCGCGACCTGGTCGGCGGTGAGACAGTCCGGGGCGTCCGCGCCCCTGCATACGAGAGTGCCGGGATCGAAGCGGCAACGCGCGGGGTCGCCAATCAGCCCGTCCTTGACCCCGTCCATCGCATCGCAGGCCGCAATCGCAGCCCGATTCAGCAACGGGAGCTTCGAGGGTGGAAGAGGATCGCCCGGCGCCTTTCGGAGGGTCATCCACGACCACAGAAAACCCACATTCAGCCGGACCCTATTGTTGCCGGGCGCGCCGGCGAGTATGCCATCATAATCCTCCGGATATCTCTGTGCCTCCATCAGAGCCTGGTGCCCTCCCGTGGAACAGCCGGAGAAATAGGAGTAGCTGGGGAAATGGCCGTAATAGACGTGGACCAAGAGCTTGGCGGTCTCCGTCATCACGTGCACGGCCCGATGGCCCCAGTCTTGAATCTTCTCCGGGTGCCCGAGACCGAACCGAAGGTCGCCGCCCGAGTGGCCGGTATCGGAACCAGCCGTCGCATACCCCTTCCGCAGCGCCGCCTCCATTTCGCCATAGCTCAGCGTGCCCGAGTACCCGCCGTTGCCGGTGCCGAGGAACTTGCCGTTCCACTCCTCGGCGGGAGGCAGCCAGATCTCAACTCGGATTTCGGAATCCGCGACGGGCCGGACCACCGCAGTCGCCAAGCAGAAGTTCTGGGATGCCCGGGCAGAAGGAGATGCGGAGATGACAGTGGTGTTCGGGATCATCAGGGTGGTCAGGCGCTCGCATTGCGGCGCCGCGGCGAGGCCACTCTGCGCGCTGACGATTAGACCGATGACTAACTGAGCGCGAGTCTTAAGGAAATGTGCCAATGTGCAAGTCCCGGTGATCCTCTTCATTCTGCCAGCACTCTCTGGACGAAGTAAGAGCCCGCGTCGGCATTTCTCCGTCAACGATGGAGGGAACCGTTGTCTTTCTGAAATCGCGCCCGATGGGCGCGCGCCCGATGGGCAATTTGACTCTGGTGCCGCGCCGCGATAGACTCGCTGCTGGCCCGAATGTAAGCGCATGCAATCCACCCTGGCGTTTACACAGGGCATCTCTGGCGTCGGCATTCTAGTTGGGAGTCTCGCCAAATGACTTTTGATTCCGTCCTCCGTTCGGCAGCCGCCACTGGCGCATCCATAGCCCTTTGCGCCGCCTCGATGTTGGCCCAGCCGACCGCCAGGAAGCCGGGACCAGTCATCGGCAAGGCCTCCCGTTACATCAATCCCTTACCTATCGAGACATCATCCCGGGACGGTTCACCGCAGGGGGTCAATCTGGGCGACGTCACCGTGCTGAAGTCAGGAGACCTTTACTACCTGTTCGGCACCGGCGGCGGCGCCTGGGTGTCAAAGAACTTCCTGGATTGGAAATACCAGTCTGTGGAGGTGCGCGGAGGGCGATTGCCGGTCGCCCCTCACGTCGTCGAGTACAACGGCGCCTTCTACATGTCCGGCAACGACGCGCCGCTCTTCAAGGCCCCTGCCATTCTAGGACCTTACGAAGTGCTGGGACCTTGGAAGAACGAGAAAGGCGAACCGTGGACCGGCGTCTCCAACGGCAAGTCCTGGAAGGGCGCCTTCGACGTGGACATCTTCATTGACGACAACAACAAGCCCTACCTCTACTTCCCCGGCAGATCCACCGACGGCATCTACGTCGCCCCGCTCGACCCGAAGGACCTCACCCGCTTTGCTGCCGCCCCCAAGCACCTGTTCGGCTTCAAGACCGAGCACATCTGGGAAAGGTGGGGCGAGAACAATGAATACCTCTACACCGCTTGGATCGAAGGCCCCTGGGTGTTCAAACGCAACGGCATCTACTATCTGGAATACAGCGCCTCCGGCACGCAGTGGATGAGCTACGCCAGCGGCGTCTACACGGCCAAAAGCCCGCTGGGGCCGTTCACGTACTCCCCACGCAATCCGCTGCTGCGCAAAACCACCGGCATCGTCACCGGGCCCGGCCATGGTTGCGTGGTGAAGGGGCCGGACGGCAACTGGTGGGTCTTCTACACGCTCGTGATGTCGAATCCTCCCGGCGGCCGCCGGCTGGGGATGGATCCGGTGGGCTTCGACGCCCAGGGCAACATGTACGTGCGGGCGGTCTCCGAAACCCCGCAGTGGGCGCCCGGCGTCGTCACCAATCCCGTGCGCGACGGCGACTCGGGTTCCATCCCGCTCACCGTTAACAAAATGCGCGCCATGAACCAGCGGGGCAGTGCTTCCAGCCAGCGCCCGGGCCGCGACGCGGCCTACGCTGTGGATGGCACCAATGGCGCCTGGTGGGAGCCGGCGGAAGAAGACAAGCAACCTTCACTCACCGTGGATCTCGGCTCCATCACCGAGTTTGAGGACCCGCAGTACTTCACTGTCGACTCCAGTCGAATCGAGTTCAGCACCGGCCCGCGAGGCGGTTTCGGGCCGCGTGCCGCCGCGCCCGCGCCAGTGACTGGCAGCCCCGCGTTTCGCTACAAAATTGAGACGTCCAAGGACGGCAAGACATTCGACGCCATCCTCGACAAGACCAACAATAGCGTCACCCGATACACAGAATTCGACGAGCTCCCGCCCACGGTCTGCCGCTTCGTCCGGCTGACCATCACGGACTGGCCCCACGTCGGCGTCACGCCGTTGGGAGTCCTGGAATTCACCGTCTTCGGCAACGCCGTAGAGAACGCTGAGCGCTAGCGGGAACAGAAGGAGACTCAGCGGGATGAAGCTAGATCTCACGTGTGCGCCAAAAAGCATCTGCCGCCTCGCCGTTCCAGTGATGGCGGCGCTCACCCTGTTGCCCGGCGGCGCGCCGGCCCAGGACGCCGCACCCCTTCCCTTCGTCAGCCCGATCTTCGGCGACAAAATGGTGCTGCAGCGCGGCAAGCCGAACGCGATCTGGGGCTGGTCCCAGCCGGGCGACCAGGTGCGCGTTGAGGTGGGTGAAGGTTCCGCCATTGCCACCGCAGGAGCGGACGGCCGTTGGCAGGCCCGGTTCCAACCGCCCCCTGCCGGCGGCCCTTACACCATCAAAATCACCGGCAAGCAGACCGTCGAACTGCGCGAGGTACTGGTGGGCGACGTGTGGATCTGTGCCGGCCAGTCCAACATGGGTTTCGGCCTGGGGCAGGCCCGAAACGGCGCCGAGGAGGTGAAGGCGGCCGACCATCCTCTGCTTCGCTTCTACAACGTCGGACAGCGTTCCTCCTATTCGCCGGTGGATGTCCCCCGCGGCAGTTGGAAGATCGTCTCACCAACCACCGTCGGCGGCTTTGGCGGCATCTCGGCTACAGCCTACTTCTTCGCCCGCAAGCTTCAGGAATCCGTCCACGTCCCCATCGGCCTGGTCCAGGTGGCCGTCGGCGGCGTGCCCGCGGAGACCTTCGCCAGCGCGGCTGCACTGCGTCCGCTAAAGGATTTCGACACCGGCATTGCCGAACTGGAGCGCCGCCGCCACATGGGCGGCCCGCAGTACGGCAACTACATCATGCACTGGTACGACGAGTTCGACGTCGGCTCGAAAAACGGCTCCTGGGCCGACCCCGCGCTGGACGACTCCTCCTGGACGAAGCTACAGATTCCGGGTAAGTTCACAGAACTGGGCGTGGGTGACGTCCCCAACCTCACCTGGATTCGCAGGGAATTCACGCTGCCGGATCCGCTGCCGCCGGGCATGGCGCGCGTCTATCTCGGTTCCATCGAGAAGATGGACACCACCTACATCAACGGTCAGCAGGTCGGCGCCAGTTCCTGGGTGGAGAACCCGAGGGTCTACTTCGCGCGGCCCGGCGTGCTGAAGTCCGGCCGGAACATCATCACACTGCGGGTGTTCAAACTCAAGCCCGACGGCGGATTCCTGGGCAAGCCCGACGAACTGCGCCTCACCCTGGGCGATGGCACCGTGATTCCTCTCAGCGGCGAGTGGAGGGGCAAGGTGGCCGTCGATGCCCGGCCGCCGCATCCGCTGCCACCGGGCTTTGAAAACCTGCCCACCATGCCGGGAGTCCTGCGGATGGGCATGTTGTCGCCCATCGCGCCGCTCTCTCTCACCGGCGCTATCTGGTACCAGGGCGAGTCCAACACGGAACGCGCGCATCAATATCGACGCCTGCTCCCGGCCATGATTGCCGATTGGCGTCAACTGTTCGGCCAGGGAGATTTCCCGTTCTACATCGTCGGCATGCCGGCCTTTAAGCACCGCAGTGAGGTGCCGGTGGAAGACTCCTGGGCGGAAATGCGCGAGGCCCAGTCCTTTATCGCCAAAGCCGTTCCCCATTCCTGCCTGGCGGTGACCATCGACACCGGCGACCCGGACAACATCCACCCGGTCGATAAGAAGGAAGGCGGCGAGCGCCTGGGGTTCTGCGCGCTGAGCGAGCACTTCGGCCGCAAGGTCCCCTACAGCGGGCCGGATCTGGAAAAGGTCGAACGCCTGCCTGGGGCCGTGAAACTCCACTTCGGTCACGCTGACGGTGGCCTGGTCGTGAAAGGCGAAAAGCTGGCAGAATTCTCCGTCGCCGGCGACGACAGGAAGTGGTACTGGGCGGAGGCTCGCCTGGAAGGTAACACTGTCATCGTCTCATCGCCTTCTGTACCCAACCCCAAAGAGGTCCGCTACGCGTGGCAGGCCAATCCGGCGGCCACCCTGTTCAACGGAGCGGGACTGCCCGCCTCTCCCTTCCGGACCGACAACTGGCCTGCCATCACCGAAGGCCGAACGTCCCAATAGAGGTTCTTCACGATGACAACCACGAAGACAATTTGGCTGATGCTCGCCAGCGCATTCTGCTGGGCACAGCCCCCCGGCGACTCCTACCCTGCCGTCAGCAACGTATGGGGTTCCCAGTATCCGCGAATCCACTCCGACCTCCGGGTCAGCTTCCGCATCCAGGCGCCGCAAGCCCAGAAAGTGCAAGTCCGCCTGGGCGGCACCCATGACATGACTCGTGCCGAGGACGGCACCTGGAGCGTCACCATCCCGCCGCAGGTGCCAGGCTTCCACTACTACTCGCTGGTCGTGGATGGCGTCGCCGTAAACGACCCAGGCAGCGAGACCTACTTCGGTTCCAGCCGGCAATCGAGCGGCATCGAGATTCCTGAGAAGGGCGTCGATTACTACGAGGTCAAGAACGTCCCCCATGGCGAAGTCCGGCAGTTCCGCTACTTCTCTCAGGTAACCGGGGCCTGGCGCCGCGCCTTTGTTTACACGCCTCCGGACTACGACACCAATCTCAAAGCGCGCTATCCCGTGCTCCTGTTGCAGCACGGGGGTGGGGAAGATGAGCGCGGATGGGTGGTGCAGGGCCGGACCGACATCATCCTCGACAACCTCATCGCGGAGAAGCAGGCCGTGCCCATGATCGTCGTCATCGACAACAGCTACGCGCTCAAGCCCGGCGAGAGCGTTGCGGCGATGCGGCCTCCTGCCGGGCCTCCCGGTTCCTTCCGCATCGTGGTTTCGCCGACGTTCGGAGAGGTGGTGGTGAAGGACATGCTGCCTGCGCTCGACAGACGCTATCGCACGCTCGCCGGCCGCGAGCACCGGGCCATCGCGGGGTTGTCCATGGGCGCAGCCTACGCCATGCAGGTCGGCCTGGGGAATCTCGACACGTTCAGCCACTTCGGATCTTTCAGCGGCACCGTGATGCGCGATCTGGACGTCAAGACCTCCTACGGCGGAGTGCTCAACGATGCCGCCGCGTTCAACAGGAAGTGCCGCCTGCTGTTCATCGCTGCCGGCACCGTGGAGCAGTCGCGCCTGGACGCGGCACGACACGCGCGAGCCGAACTCGACAAGGTCGGCGTCAAGTACGTCGGCTTTGACTCCGCCGGCACAGACCACGAGTGGCTGACGTGGCGGCGCTCGTTGCGCGAGTTCGCCATGAGAATTTTCAGGAACCAACAGTGAGGAACTACAGATGAATGCCCCAAACGTCTTCTGCCGGGTATCGGTTTGCGCTCTTTTTGCTGCCGGAGTATTGATGCAGGCCCAAACGGACCAGGGTGTGACCCTGCAGATTCGGGCCGATCAAATCACCGCGAAGATGTCACCCACCTTCCACGGCCTCATGACCGAGGAAATCAACTGCGCGTTTGAAGGTGGCCTCTACGCCGAACTGATCCGCAATCGCAATTTCAAAGAGTCGGTGCCGGAGCGGCGAAACCGTCAGAATCCGGATCAGTCCCGGCCGGCCAAAGAACCGAAGGACCTCGTCCATTGGTCACTCGTCCAGGAGCGTGGCGGCGCGGGTTCCATGATGCTCGATACCAGCACGCCATTGAACGCGTCGGTTCCCGCCAGTCTGAAGTTGACCATCTCGCAGGCCTCCGGGAACCAGATGGTCGGCATAGCCAACGATGGCTTCTGGGGCATTTCGGTGAGGCCGAATACCACCTACAAGGCGATGTTTTATGCCAAAGCCGCCGGCGGCTTTGCGGGGGGCGTGACTCTTTCCATTGTCAGCAACGACGGTACAACAATCGCTGCTACAGCCCAGGTTCCCAAGATCGGCGAAACTTGGCAGAGGTACGAGGCCTCCCTGAAAACGGGCACTGCGAAGGCGTCCGCCGGGAACAAGTTCGTCCTGAGTGCCAACCGTCCGGGCACGATCTGGATCGGCTTTGTGTCGCTGTTCCCACCGACATACAAGGACCGTCCGACCGGCTTTCGGCAGGATCTTATGCAGCTCCTGGCCGACATGAAGCCGGAGTTCCTGCGCTTCCCCGGCGGCAACTACCTGGAAGGCAACACCTTCAATACGCGCTTCAACTGGAAGAACACAATCGGCCCGATCGAGGAACGTCCCGGCCACATGAACGACGCCTGGGGCTACTGGTCTTCCGACGGCATGGGCCTGCTGGAGTATCTCAACTGGTGTGAGGACCTGAACATGGAGCCGGTGCTGGCCGTCTTTGCCGGCTACTCGCTGCGCGGCCAGAAGGTCAAATCCGGTCCCGAGTTGGAGAGGTTTGTGCAGGAAGCGCTGGAAGAGATCGAGTATGTTACGGGCGACACCAGCACCACCTGGGGGGCGCGCCGCGCGCGGGACGGCCACCCGGCGCCCTTCAAGCTGCGCTATGTGGAGGTGGGCAACGAGGACTTCTTCGACCGCGAGAAGGGAAGCTACGACGCCCGCTTCACCGTGTTCTTCGACGCGATCAAGGCAAAGTACCCGAAGCTGCAGGTGATCGAGAGCGCGGGCTTCACGTCGAACTCCGTCACCACCCGAATCCCCGATGTCTATGACGACCACTACTATCGCGGCTCCGACGAAATGGTGATGCATGCCAACGATTACGAGAGCCGGCGGCGGACCGGGCCCAAAGTGATGGTGGGAGAATGGGCCACCCGCGTTGGCGCTCCAACTCCGAACATGGAAGCCGCGATTGCTGATGCCGCCAACATGGCGGGCTTCGAACGCAACGCCGATGTGGTCATCATGCACTGCTACGCGCCGTTGTTCGTCAATGTGAACCCGGGCGCCATGCAGTGGACTACCGACCTGATTGGCTACGACGCCATGACCAGCTATGGCTCTCCGGCATATTGGGCACAGCAGATGTTCGCCAACCACCACGGAGACGCCGTAGTCTCCTTCACGGCCGCCAATCTGCCTTACCGCGAGTGGCAACCGCCGGCCCGGCGCGTTGGCCCTCCGGGCGCCGCTAATGCCAACACCTCCGGGCTTGTGCCGGCCACGCCGCAGCCTGTTTCGCTTCCAGATATGTTCTTCAGCGTCACCAAAGACACCACCAGCGGAACGATCTACGCGAAGGTGATCAATCGTTCGGGGAAGGCCCAGTCCGTGCACATTGTGCTGAGCGGGCTGACCTCGGTGGCGGCGGCCGCTAAGACCATTACGCTTTCGGCCACGGCGCCCACCGACACCAACAGCATCAGCGATCCGAATAGGATTGTGCCCGTGACCGCTGCGGTGACCGGAGTCAGTCCGGACTTCACCCGGACATTCCCACCCAATTCGATAACCGTTCTCGAACTGAACGGCAAGTAGCGACTCGATGTTGATCTCAAGCAAGGAGCTTCCGATGAAGAAACTATTGCCCATTCTTGCGCTCGTGTCATTGTTGTCGGGACTCCCGGCAGCCGCACAAGCGCCTCCGGGGATGCCGACGGCCGCAGAACGAGAGGCACAAGCCAAAGCGGCCATCGAAGCGGCCAAAGCACCGCCGGTGGAAGATTTCAAGCCCTCCTCTCTGAACCAGAAGGGTAAGGAATTTCCCGCCGTCAATTCCCAACGGCGCATTCGCGCGCGCGTCGTCGCGCCCGACGCTCACTCGGTCGCGCTCGACATTGGAGCCGTCAAGTACCCCTTGACCAAGGGCGAGGACGGAGCCTGGGTCGGCGCTTCCATCCCGCAGGACGAGGGCTTCCACTACTACCAGCTTGTTATCGATGGCGCTCAGGTTCCGGATCCCACCAGCCTCTACTTCTACGGCGCGAGCCGCTGGGGCAGCGGGGTCGAGGTTCCCGCCAGCGACCAGGACTTTTATGCCCTCAAGAACGTCCCGCATGGCCAGTTGCGGGAAACTCCCTTCTATTCCAAACGCTCCGACGCCGTACTCCGCTGCTTCGTCTACACTCCCCCGGACTATGAGAAGAATTCGGGGAAACGGTATCCGGTGCTGTACCTGCAGCATGGCGGAGGCGAAGACGAAACAGGATGGGGCAGTCAGGGGAAGACCGGACTGATTATGGATAACCTGATCGCCGCCGGCAAGACCAGGCCGTTCATCATCGTGATGGCCAGCAGCTATGTTCCCGGCGCCCAGATGGGCCCGCCCCGCGCACCGGCTCCGGCCGCCCAGCCTGGCGCACCGGCGCGTCCGGCAGGTGCCGGAGGCCCGCCCCGCTTCAATTTCAGCGCGTTCGAGCGGGTACTCCTCGACGAGTTGATTCCCTTCATTGATGCCAATTTCCGCACGCAAGCTGATCAAGCGCATCGGGCCATGGCCGGCCTCTCGATGGGCGGGATGCAGACCAAGCAGATCACTCTGGCAAACCTGGACAAGTTCTCGCACATCGGCATCTTTAGCGGAGGCAGCATCGCGGCTACGGACGTAACAGACATCGACGCCTTCAAGAAGAGCGTCAAGGTCGTGTTTGTCAGCTACGGAAGCCGCGAAAGGGGCGCATCCGGCAAAGCCAACGTGGAAGCGCTGCAACAAGCGGGGGTGAAGAGCGTGTTCTATGAGTCACCCGAGACCGCTCACGAGTGGTTGTCCTGGCGGCGCAGCCTATATCAGTTTGCGCCGCTGCTCTTCGTGGAATAGAAGAGCAAGGAGGCCTGCGGTTGTTTCGGCCGCGGGCCTCGCACGCTGGAAGGAGGTGCAGCCCTCGGTTCCAACAGGGGTAGACTTCCACCTGCGCACGCCACGACCTAACAGGCCCCTCCTCCGTACTTCCCCGCGTCTGCGGGGGCACTTTCACCAGCGGAAGCCAGCCTTGGTCGATCCAGGAACGGGGCTCATCGCTTGTACCAGAATCAGTTTGGGGAATCGGGGCAACCAGTGCGCGACACCACCAGTGATAGTGTGACTGGCCCTGAAAGACAACACCGCGGTTTCGCTGCACGCCCGCAGAGGCCCAATTCGAATGAGTGCATGATGAATCACGAGGTCTGAGCTGGCTCTCCAGAATCCCGGTCGGGGATCGATCTACGATCATCCAGGTTTTGCGGCCGCGATCCCGGAGTCACTCCCCGCCAACATTGTAGGTAGACCTCAGTTCGACCACAAGCGGCGGAATCCAGCGGTGAACTGATTCTGGCGGCACTTGGACGACTAGACCATACGTCCAAGTGGATCGTTTCCTCGTAGCCGACCATCCATGCGAGGATCGATCAGAGAAGAGGCAGCTACGAACGCTTGTCCTGTTGGCGAGCCGTTGCTTGTCCGGACTACGTCACGCCATGTTCAATGGGTGAGTTCGTGCCGCAATTCATCCTCTTCATGCTCGCCGTGATCCGTGTCTTCTTTCGTAGGCGAACATCACCGGACCGCCTGATGGCGTCGTCTTGCAGCCAGAGAGTAGGAGATGATGGCCACTCGAATGGCAGTGGTGAGTGACGATCTCGCATCCGCGCGAAGATGGTTGCGCAGTTGCGGAAGAACCGCAGTCCATGGATGCCCCGGACGAGTTGTGGGAGGCCACGATCAACGGCGCGCGCTCGGCAGGAGCCATGCCCGCCTTCACCCTCCGGCGAAGTCAACGTATTACGGCCTGACTCCCCGGAAACGCCCAATCTTCCTTCTCATTTGCCTTCTTCCTACCCTCGGCGATGATCGCCAGCAACTCATTATCCCCCTTCACGCGAAGCTGTCCGCGGTGATCTTCCACCTGCGCTTTTCGGGCGTCGCGCTGCGCCTGGTTGCCCTCGCTCAGCCATTTGTCCAGGTCCGAGTAGAATAGGTTGACATCGAAATTGCTGTACGTGTTTGGCTGGAAAATGTCCAGCCAGGGATCACTGGATTTTTCCTCCACGGCATCCACCACCGCGTCGAAATCATAGTCGGCGCCATTCATTTCGTGCAGTTCCTTGTGCCTGAGCTCGTGGCGAACGATGGCGGCCACCGCGCGGATTCCTTCGCAGCGTTCGCGTATCAAGTGGTAGGTCTTTGAGCCGTCTTTGGTCCTCAGTTGGACGTTGAGGCCCGGAATTACGCCGGGCGCTTCCCCGGTAACCGTGAGAGTGTTCGCGGTGGGACTATATCCGGCCGCCATCGACGGATCGTTGCTGTACCCGAACCGGTCGAGCTCCGGAACGGGCCCCTGCTTCCAGTACACGTACCAGTTCGGCTGTGGCGACGTGGAACCGCGGCTCTGGGGGTTGCCGGTTCCATCGCGATCGAAAAAGACCTGGAAACGTCGTTCAGCAACACAGTCCTGCAGGGTTGCCTTGAGTGTTTTGCCACCGAAGTCGCTGTTCCGGGCGGGCATGCCCCGCCAAGTGATCGTGGCGCTGATCATGCCCCCCGCGCGGACCGCGCTCTGGACCACCGGTTGGACCTCGCCGATGGCGGGCGCATTCCAGCGTACAGATGCGGCTTCGCTCGCCGGCGTGACCGTTGCCTCCGCCTGCAAACGCAGGACTCCGTTCTCATAGACCATCTGCTCGGGATTGCCTGTCTTGGGACCGCCCTGCTGCTCCAGTTTCGTGATTTCGAGGCGTGGGGCCGGCAATGCAAGATTCCACGTCACGATAGCCGTGAGCGGCACCCAGGTGAACACTCCATCCCGCATCCTGCCGGTGTCATTGCGGCGCCGGCGTTCTCCCTCGCGCCGTATTCCCATCGACTCATCGGCAGCCAGATCGATCACCTGCCTGCCGGAGAGCTGTTTCCAGGGCTCCGCGGGCAGCGGTATGGGGCCGATGCGGAAGCCCGGAACGCGGATGGTTTCATCGGGCGTGAGAACCGCGATGGAGTTGAACGTGAAGCCATACCCCTCTTGGCCCGGCAGCAGCACCAGCACGACAGCCCCGAGAGCGCAAATCGCCTCGCCAATATTGGCGTCCCGCCCGCCAGGGCACCCCCCGGACGCTTTGCCGGTCCTAGGTTCCGATCCGGTGGTCCTATCATTGACGTCGGCGGCAAAACTAATCTCGCGGCCGCGCAGAGTGGTCTGACCGGAGGGCTCGGCCTGCATGTCCGCTTCCTTGAACTCGACGTAATGCTGCGCCGACCGGCTGATGGTCTGACTCAACGGCTCGATGTTGCCGTCATCCTTCATCGTGGCGCTTCCCGAAACCGTAACGGAGATCGTTCCCCGGAATTCGCGCGCCGTTGGGCCAGTCTTCCTTGTTTGTGCCAGCGAAGTCGTGGCCGACCCCACGATGCACACCGCGAGCATCAGTCGCGCCGCACTGCGAAACGTATCACTCATCAACGTCTCCAGCCTCCCGTAACATGGAACAATACTACAATACCCCGTTATCCGATATAATGTGCCGATGCGACTTGCCACGTACGTACTCTTCTTCGTCATGGGGATGGGCCCGCTGTGCGCCCAGGAACCCGACGCCTGGGACTTCGTGCCCGGCGAAAAGCTGCTGCTGTACGACGACTATACCGACATGCCGAGGGGTGCCTCGCCTCCGCACTGGAAGGCGCGGGGGTCCGCCATGCGCCTGGTAGACGGCCGGCTCGTGGCTGCGCCGGGGGAGACAACCCTTTGGCCCAACATCACGAAATGGCCCTCCAATTTCACGATCGAGATGGAAGCCGATCTGAAGAAGTCTCCCAACCCCGATGTTCCGCCCCGCAACGTCGATTGGACGTTCCTGGCAGGCGAGGACACGTGGACGATGCACATCGGCTTCGGGCTGAGCGCCGAGGGCGGATGCGAGATGCTGATGGAGATTGCCGACCCCGGCGAGAATCAGCGGAGCCCGTGCAAGATCCGGAGCGACAAGCCCAACAAGTTTGCGATCTGGTCGCAGGACGGGCGCCTGCGCGCGTACGTGAACGGCGACCGCATTCTGGACATGAATCAGGTGAAGTTCAAATTCGACAGGGTTAGCTTGCGCATCGGTCCGGGGGAAGTTCCGTTCTCGCTCGGTCCGGTGCGGATCGCAGAGTCGATGCCGGACTTCAGTCAATCCTTTTTCGCCAGCGGGCGCTATGTCACCCATGGCATTCTCTTCGACGTCAACAGCGATCAGATCAAGGTGGAGTCGAAACCGATTCTGAATCAGATTGCCGAAGCTCTCGCAGCGCAGGCGGCGGTAAGGCTGCGCATCGAGGGCCACACCGACTCAAGCGGCGATCCGGCCAAGAACCTGGATCTATCCAAACGCCGGGCGGCTTCGGTTAAAGCGGCGCTGGTAGGCCTGGGAGTAGCAGCAGACCGGCTCACGCCGGAAGGACTCGGCGACACGAAGCCGGCCGCCAGGAACGACACGCCGCAGGGTAAAGCGGAGAATCGCCGGGTGGAGTTTGTAAAGCTCTAGCCGTTCATGCATTCTTGCCGAAAGGACACGGTTGTCTGGGTCGTGGCGCTCGTTCGAGGAGTCGTTTGTTGAGCGGAAATCTAGTGTTGAGGAGATTTCCGACGATTGTGGCCTTGGTTGCTCCGCCCACGCGGGCTTTGGCTTCCCGGCAGGCCGATTCGCAAGATGATGATTCTGGGTGTGGGGTTAGGGGCGCCGGTGGTTGTTGTCCCTGATGTTGCGGCTGTATTTCATGCCAATGCCTCAACGGTCTCTTGGCGTGATGACGAGGCGTGTGGCCCCAACCTTCCGACAGGACAATGCCTATCGATGCGAAGAAGGCGAGGACAATCAACCCTTGTTTCCAATGGGAATTCTTCGCACCCTGCGGGCGCGGCCGACGTCGACGCAACGGTCGACGGCGTTCGTGTCGTCGACGTAAAGGCCGACGCCGCCGATCCCCACGCGACGGATGCCGACGCTGTCTTCGTCGACCCGGAGGTTGCGCAGTTCTTGGGGGCTGTGCGTCCAGACGTGGCCGTTGTTGTACAGGTGATTGTGTAGGTATGCTGCGGCTTTCTCGTTGATGTCGGGTCCGAGGATGGCGGTTGTCAGTGGGCGTGCGCCGTACGCCGGCGGGCCGCTCGCTTGCTTTGTTGTTAGCCTGAGCAGCGTGTTCTTGCGTGCTGGAATGATGCGGTGTCGTCGTGAATGGCGGGCGTCGTTGCGTTGCGGTCTTCTGATGGGTGGTCAGTCTTCTTCGATGTTGGCGAAGCGTTCTGCCAGGTGCTCGATCAGGGTGCGCACTGATGGGATGAGTCCTCGCTTTGTTGGGAACACTGCATGGATGATCTCCCGCCGGGGAGCCCAGTCTGGCAAGAGGCGGACCAGACTGCCATTTGCAAGCTGCTCGCGGACCATCATGGCCGGCAACTGCACCACGCCAATTCCTGCAATGGCGGCTCTTCGCAACGTGATCATGTCGGATGTGACGAACCTCGGCGTGTGATGTTGTCCGGCTTGGGCGCCATCCTGGCCGAGCAGGGTCCAGACGTGGCCGTCTCTCGGGGGACCGTAGCCCAGACTCGGCCACGATGCCAGGTCCACGGGCGAGTTCGGTAGACCGTGACGTTCCAACAGCGCCGGCGCGGCGACCATGTATTGCGCTGCATACCCCAGGATCTTCATTGCCAGATCGCTGTCGTCGAGGGGCAGCGGCCGTACCCGCAGCGCCAGATCAAGCCCCTCTCCTACCACGTCCACTGACCGGTTCATGCCGGCCAGTTCGACTTTGACTGCGGGGAACTTCGTCGCGAAGCCAACCAGCATTTGGCCAACGTACGCGTGCAAGAGCGCTATGGGACACGAGAGGCGCAGGGTGCCACAGGGCTCGGCGTGCGTCGCCTCAATGACGGTTTGCGCTGCATCGGCTTCCACCAGCATGGCTCTGCAGCGGGCGTAATACGCCTGCCCCAATTCCGTGACCGCGAACGTCCGAGTTGTCCGCTGAATGAGGCGAGCACCCAGGCGCTCTTCCAGCAGGGCGATGCGTCGGCTGAGTTTGGACTTGGGCATGCCCAACGCCCTTGCGGCCGGGGCGAATCCCTTGTGGTCCACCACTTGGACGTAATAGTAGAGATCGTTCAAATCCTGCTGCATAACGCTCTATCGTTCCTACAATAGAACACTGATGGCAAAAACACGACGATTCTGATCTATTGTCTCAGATCATCCTATCAACAGGGATAGTTGATCCCGAAAGGATGGCCACCGTGAACCGTTCACTCTCATGGCTGGAACGATGCCTCGCTCCTTCCCGTCCGCTGCGTCTTCTCGACGTCGGCTGTGGCGAGTGCCACGAAGGGGAGTCGCTCATCGCTGCTGGAGTCAGCCTTACCGGTATCGACCTCGACGAGAGCGCCATTGCGTCAGCGCGCATCCGGCTCTCTACCGCGAAGTTCGTTTGCGGCGACGCAGCCGCGTTCAAGCCCAGCAGGGAGTCGCTCTTTGACGTAGTGCTCGTCCGCCGCCCCGACCTCGCCGCCCAACCGGCTCGCTGGCGAACCATTCTGGCCTCGGCGCCGGTATGGCTGACGGGACGCGGTTGCGTCGTCCTCACCACGCCGGGTCCGCACGAGGCCCACCTGGGACGGCGCTGGCTTGACGAGGCGGGTTTTGCAAAGACGACGTTGGAACCGATCGAGGCAGACGGCGAACGCTTCCTCGTAACCGCTATGGGACCTGAGAAAACGAATGTCCAACAAAAGAGCGCCATACCAGAAGACGTTGTCGTCTGGGAGCAGGACGAGGAAGCGCCGGCCCCGTTCTGTGACCCGCGCACGGGGATGTGCAGTCCCGCGCCTGCGCACAACGATGTATCCAAGGAGAAAGAACATGTCCGCGAAAGTTGAAGTACTTTGTTTCACCGATCCGTATTGCTCTTGGTGCTGGGCCACCGAGCCCTCACTGCTCGTCCTGCGCGAGCGGTATCGCGACCAGGTGCATGTCCAATTCGTGATGGGAGGGCTGGTCCGGGATTTTAGCGAGTTCTACGATGGCTTGAACGACATCGGAACGCCGGCGGAGGTCATACCGCACTGGCGGATGGTCTCGGAGCGTTCGGGTCAGCCGATCGATGAGCGATTCTGGGCCGACGTTACCGATCCGCACTTTTCGACGTGGCCCGCGAACATCGCAGCCAAAGCTGCTGCTTTTCAGGGCGAGAAGGTGGGCGACCGCTACTTGCGACGCCTGCGCCTTGCAGTGGAAACGGAGCGCGTGCAGATCTCGCAGGAGCCCGAGCAGCTTCGCCTGGCACGCGAAGTGCCGGGTCTCGACTTCGACGCTTTCCGCGAGGAACTCGGCAGCCCGCGCGCGACGAGGGCGTTTCACGAGGATCTCGCACTGTGCCGGGCGTACGGTGTCTCTGGGTTCCCCGCGATGCTTTTCCGGGCGGTTGGCGCTGAGGGGCAAAGCAAGACCGGATCCGCCGTTCTTGTGCCAGGCCACCGGTCGCTCGAAACCTACGAGAGCGTCCTGGCGAAGGTCGCGCCAGGGCTCAAACGGCACAAGCCGCGTCCGCTGGAGACCCTCTTCGTCGAGTACGGTCCGCTCACGACGCGCGAGTTGGCCGAAATCACCGGCAAGAGCACGAGCGAAGCCGAACGGGATCTGCGCAAAGAGCAGGCCGACGGGAGGCTGGTGGCGACGGAGCGTCGGGGCGGAACGCTCTGGAGCACGCCAACAAACGCAATGGTCGAACCCGCTTTGGAGGCTGCGCACTGGTGACAACTTCGTGAGACCCTGTCACGAAGGGTACCCAAGGAAAGGAGCGCCTGGATGAGTGACCAGAAGCCGAAGGTGGTGGCTCTGAAAGATGGACCCTATGAGGTTCAGGGCGCGGTGCCCATGTCGTGGCAAACGATCACCACCAATGAACAAGGTGAATCGGTCGCCTGGGAGGAGGGCGACCGTATCCCGGCCGGCGATCGTGCGCACCTGTGCCGCTGCGGCCAATCCGCCAACAAACCGTTCTGCGACGGCTCACATCGGACGGTTCGCTTCGATGGAACCGAGACCGCCAGCCGTGCCGCGTACCTGGATCAGGCAAGGACCGTCGAGGGGCCGGAGGTGACGCTCACTGACGCCAAGCATCTCTGTGCGTTCGCGCGATTCTGCGATGCCAAGGGGCTGGCTTGGAAAGCGGCCCGGCGTGAGGGTGAGGAGGCCCGCGGGATCGTTTTGGATGAAGCCGGGAACTGTCCTGGCGGGCGGCTGGTCGCCTGGGATCGCGACACCCAGCACGCGATCGAGCCGGCGTTTTCGCCGTCGATTGGACTGGTGCAAGATCCCGCGCAAGGCATCAGCGGGCCGATCTGGGTACGCGGCGGAATCCCGGTCCTCGCAGCCGACGGAACCCCATACGAAGTACGGAACCGGGTCGCCCTGTGCCGCTGTGGCGCGTCGAGCAACAAGCCGTTCTGCGACGGCAGCCACGCGTCCATCACGTTCCGTGACGGGCACTGACCGTGCGCAGGAACCGCCTGGATGGGGTGTTCGACAACCAGGGACAGTGAGTCGTCTGCGGGGGGCGACAGATAGGCCGTCGTTCGGAAAATAGAACGGTGCATCGCGTTTTTGGGACCTTCTCTTTTCATCGTTCTGCTTTTATGCTCAGAAGTACGTCAGAGGGGAATCGTCATGAAAAAAGTCATCGGTGTCTACAGCAACCCCCACATGCATTGGGTGGGGGATGGTTTTCCGGTCCGCTCGCTGTTCACGTATAACAACCAGGGCAAGGCGTTGAGCCCATTTCTGCTCCTGGACTACGCGGGTCCGGCCGAGTTTCCTTCCGCGAAACGCCCCAAGGGGGTCGGCCAGCATCCGCACCGTGGGTTTGAAACCGTCACCATCGTTTATGAGGGCGAGGTAGCCCACCGCGACTCGACCGGGCAGGGAGGCGTGATCGGCCCAGGCGACTTGCAATGGATGACAGCCGCAGGCGGCATCCTACACGAGGAATTCCACTCCGAAGCGTTCACGCGGTCCGGCGGCACGCTGGAGATGGTGCAGTTGTGGGTCAACCTGCCCGCAAAGGACAAAATGACCCCGCCCAAGTACCAGCCGATCCGCAGTGATCAGATTCCCGCGGTTGCGCTTCCCGATGGGGCGGGCACGGTGCGCGTCATCGCCGGGAGCTACGCAGGACACGCGGGGCCGGCGAACACTTTTACGCCGTTGCATGTATGGGACATCCGGCAGCATAGCGGAGCCGTCGTCGAATTGCCTGCCGCCGAAGGCTGGAACACTGCGCTCGTGGTCCTGCGCGGCACGGTCCAGGTGAACGGCGCCACCGCGCGCGAAGCCCAGATGGTCTTGCTGGACAAAAGCGGCACCGATCTCTCGATCGAGGCCAGTGAGGAAGCAGTCATGCTGCTGCTCAGCGGCCAACCCATCAATGAGGTAATCGCGGGCCACGGGCCTTTCGTGATGAACACGCAGGAAGAGATCGCGCAGGCCATCGAGGACTTCAACAGCGGTCGATTCGGGCAGATCACCCGCTAAATCAAACCAGCCAATTTCGCAGGAGACTGACGATGAGTACACCAGCCAATTTCAACGGGCAAAGGCCGGTCATCGACCCGGCCGACGCCGCCCTGCTACTGATCGACCACCAGAGTGGCCTGTTCCAGACCGTGGCGGACATGCCGATGCCGGTACTGCGAAATCATGCCGCGGCGCTCGCCAAGATGGCCACGCTCTCGAAGCTCCCGGTCATCACGACCGCCTCGGTGCCGCAGGGACCCAACGGCCCGATGATCCCGGAGATTATGCAGAACGCTCCGCATGCCCAATATGTGGCACGCAAGGGCGAGATCAACGCGTGGGACAACCCGGACTTCGTCGCGGCCGTCAAGGCGACGGGCCGCAAGACGCTCATCATCGCTGGCACCATCACCAGCGTGTGCATGGCCTTCCCTTCCATCAGCGCCGTACAAGAAGGCTACAAGGTCTTTGCCGTGGTCGATGCCTCCGGCACGTACTCGAAAATGGCCCAGGAAATCACCCTTGCGCGTATCGTCCAGGCAGGCGTTGTGCCAATTGACACGGCTGCCGTGGCATCGGAACTGCAAAAGACGTGGCACCGCGACGACGCCATGCAATGGGCCGAGATCTACACCAAGATATTCCCGCCATACCAGTTGCTGATCGAGAGCTACGGCAAGGCGCAGGAAGTGGTGACGAAGAACGAAGTGCTGGATTCCCAGCGCGCGTAACCAATAACAAGCAGAGGGGAAGATACCAATGGCGAGTGAACCGACCCGCGATCCCAAGAAGGATCATCTTTTAACGCCCCAGAACGCGGCCTTGATCGTCATCGACTACCAGCCGGTGCAGGTGAACTCGATCGCATCGATGGACCGGCAACTGCTGGTCGACAACATCGTCGGCGTCGCCAAGGCTGCTGTCGCATATGGCCTGCCAATCGTGCATTCGACCGTGAACGTCAAGACGGGCCTCAACAAGCCGCCCATCTCGCAATTGCAGAGGGTGCTCGGCAAGTTCCCGACGGTTGACCGGACCACGATCAACTCGTGGGAGGATGTCGAGTTTCGCCAGGCCGTCGAAGCCACTGGCCGCAAGAAGCTGATTATGACGGCGCTGTGGACCGAGGCCTGTTTGACGTTCCCTGCGCTGGATGCGCTTGCGGAGGGCTACGAAGTTTACGTTGTGGCAGACGCCGTTGGCGGCACATCGGTCGCCGCGCACGAGATGGCCCTGCGCCGCATCGAGCAGGCCGGCGGGAAGATGATCAGCGTGCCGCAGCTCTTCTGCGAGTTGCAGCGTGACTGGCAACGCCAGGAAACCGTTCCGGCCTTCATCAACCTGTTCATCGAGACAGGCGGGACGGCCGGCCTCCAGTTCTCCTACAACAAGACGGAGTAGTCTATCACCTTGCGTTCGCGAGGCGGGGTCGTAGTAGGAGGTCGTAGTAGGAGGCCCCGCCGCCCAGTTGTAGGCCCCGAACGATTCGGCATTGCACAAGTCCAGGGGGGGACCAAGATATGCGCGGCATCGTGAGTCAGGACATTCTGATCTTAGCCGGCCGAATTCTCCTCAGCCTCATTTTCGTTGTGAGTGCGATTGGCAAAACGGCCGACTGGTGTGGCACGGCCGGTTACATGGCATCAAAGAGAATGGTCGCGATACCATTCTTCCTACCGATGGCGATTCTGGTGGAAGCAACCGGCGGCCTTGCCGTGTTGACGGGGCTGAAGGCCCGGTGGGGCGCGATGGCGCTGTTCCTGTTTCTGATCCCGGTGACGATGATCTTCCTCGATTTTCTGTCCGCGGCTGATGCCGAGAAGCAACTGCAGACGATTCAGTTCATGAAGAATTTGGCGATCATGGGCGGTCTGCTGACAGTCGCCGCCTTCGGGCCTGGTCGGTTCAGCGTCGGAGCAGGTCGACGCGAAGGGAAGTGACCGATGACATCCTCACTGCCGCAGACGATGCGCGCGTTCGCCATTGACCGCTTTGGTGAGCCCGGTTCGCTCCGAAGTGTCCCGCTCCCCGCGATCGGTCCCGACGATGCCCTGGTTAGGGTCCTGGCGGCCGGCGTCAATCCAATTGACCTGAAGATCCGCGACGGCAAAAAGCCTGTCGCCGTTTTGCTGCCGCACGTGCTTGGGCAGGACGCTGCGGGCGTCGTCGTTCGCGTTGGCGACTCGGTGAGCCGATTCCAGGAAGGAGACGCGGTCTACGGCGCGTTCTGGCTTGCGGGCGCCTTTGCAGAGTATGTGAGGGTGAGCGTTCCCAAAGCTGCCATCGCAGTCAAGCCGGCGTCCCTAGGTTTCGACCACGCCGCGGCACTGCCCACGCCGGGGCTCGCAGCTCTTGCGGCGATGCACGCCATCCAGATCCAGCGCGGGGAGACCTTGCTCGTGGTCGGGGCGACCGGAGGAGTGGGGAGCTTTGTGGTACAACTCGCCGCCCGGCAGGGTGCAAGAGTTCTTGTGACTGCGCGCAAGGAGAGCGAAGAATATGCGCGTGGGCTGGGCGCCGCTCAGGTGTTCGACCACACACACGAGGATGTGGTCTCCAGTGTCAAGGCGGTGTGCCCTGGTGGGATCGATGCCATCGTCGACATGGTCAGCGGCAAGGATATTCTTAACCATGTGTCCACCGTGCTGAAAGAAGGTGGCCGGCTCGCCACGACGGTGCATGCCGCGGATGAGTCCGCGATGGGCGCCCGTCGCATTCAAGCAACAAACGTGGATGTCTTCGGCTCCACAGTGGGGCTTGGCGAATTGAACCGCGTTATCGAAGAGAAGAATCTGGTAATTCCGATCGAGCGCAAGTTTGCGCTCGCCGATGCCGCCGATGCGTTGGCTGCCATTGCTTCCGGGCATACGCGCGGCAAGATCATCCTGACCATGAACAATTGAGGTGTTGTGTGACCGAATCGCCTGTAACGAACAATATGCCGGCTAACCAGTTTGAGCTGACGACCGATGGCGAAACGGCGGTGCTGTCGTATCGGCTGCAGCCCGGATTCATCACGTTCGTGCACACAGAGGTACCAGAAAGACTGGAGGGCCACGGCATCGCCAAAAAACTTGCGGAGGTAGCGCTGGCGTTCGCACGCGAGAAGGCGTTGACTGTCGTGCCGCTCTGCCCTTTCGTCGCGAGTTACGTAAAGCGGCATCCGGAGTATCTGGACCTGGTGCGCGAGGACCATCGCGCCCGGTTGACCCGATGATCTGTTGAAGGACGAGGTTCCGCAGCCTCCGCGGCCAGACACAGTGCGGGTGCTGAATGGCTGCGGGGTCAACGACAACGAGCCTCGCGCCGGTTCCGCGACCGGCCGGTTCGTTGGCGACTTGGCGCTCACCTCTGGCAAACGTCAGGGATGAGAAGTTCAGTATCCGGCAAACTCCTCGCTCCGGATGTCGTCGTCATTCACACCGGCGGAATTGAGGAGCTGTTGCATGGCACCGACCATGGCCGGAGGGCCGGCAATATAGTAGATAGGTCCGTTCAGATCGCCGAGATGCCGAAGCAGCATCTCCTTCGAGATCCGGTCGGTTTCTGCCCTCCTCGAATCGGCGCCACGCTCCATCCCGGTCATCGTATCCACGAGTGAGTAGTTGGGGTTCTCGGCTCGTAGCGCCTGGAGTTCTCCAAGAAAGGCGGCGTCTTCGGGGCGCCGGTTCGAATAGAAGAGGAATAGCCTGTGCGGAAGTCGCTCCCTGGCGGCACGGAAGACGATACTCCGGAAGGGTGTGATGCCAATCCCGCCGGCTACGAAGACGGCGGGACGGGCGGTGTTGTTATGCAGAATCAGGTTTCCGAACGGCCCGTCGATCTGCACCTCGGCGCCGAGCGGTAACTCCCTCATGACGCGTTTGAACGCTGTGTCGCGCATCCGTGTGGCGACCATGAGGTGAGGCTCAGAGGGCGCGCTGGCGATTGAAAACGCTCGGCTATCGCCCTTTGCGTCCGTCTCCGGAGGATCCACCAGCGTCAGTTCCAAGAATTGGCCAGCCTTATATGCAAAGCCGGTTGGCTTATCGAAGTGAAACGCGAGAGTGCCCTCGGCTACTGCCTCTCGCTTGTTCAGCTTCACACGGTATTGTGGCAACAGTTCCTCCTTAGTCTGTCGGGTATTGGGCATTGTCGCCCAACGCGGGGCGCGGCAGTGGTTGTCCAGCTAGAGGGTCATCAGATACGCGATCAGGTCTGCTTTCTCTTCGTCAGTCAGCCCGGTCTTCAGGTTGTTGTCATAGTGATCGACGACCGAACGCAAGTCGGGAAATCGCCCGTCATGGTAGAAGCCTCCTTTTTGATGACTGAAGAGCCCTTTGAGGGGCGCGGTGCGGTACATCTTTGTCGGGGATCGGCTTGCTTGGAAGTCGTCGATGCCGAGTTCCTCGGGCGTGTGCAGATTGTAACCCGGCTCGGTGTACAGCGGGGGGACATGACAGCGAGCGCACTGCGCCTTGTCGCTGAATAGCGCCTTTCCTCGCTGTGCCGGGAAGTTGAACGCTTGCTCGTTCTCCTGGGATCGCGGGGCGGGGATCGCGAGTTGGTAGAAGTGGAGTGCGGCCAGTTTCGCACTGATCACATCGGGGTCATTGCGTGTGTTCGCGGCGCCGGTTTTGCCTGCCACGGGAAACTGCGTTGGGTCACTCAGACGCGGATCGTAGAATGTTCCTTTGCCGTGCATCTCGAGGTTCGCGACGAATGCGTTCCAGTACGTGGTCGAACCGAATCCGGTCCAGGTGCCAAGGTTGACTCCAGCCAGGCCGAACGCCGGTGGAATCAGCACGGCTCCGGATTTTCCGTCTGGACGGAAGGCCTTGCCGTCAAGGAAGAGCTCCGCGTCGAATTTTCCGGGTCCCCAACTATTCAGGACGGTGCGCACGGTTGCATCATCGACGCCCAGGAGCTTTGTGACGGCGGTCAGGTCAGGGGCTAATGCGACGATTGCTCCGACATTGAGATCTCGGTTCGCCCAACCATCCCTACGATGGCCGATGCCCGGCGCGAACGAGTCATCGACCGTGGAGTGGCACAACGCGCACTGGATGCCCATGGAGCGTAGTTTTCCATCGGTCCCGGAGAATCCTGTGACGCCGACGACCGCATTCAGCTTCAGCAGTGCAACGGTGGTTGCTGGGTCGTTCAAGTCGACAGTGCCGTGCGCTAAACCCTCCACGACCGATTGTGGCAGCGCGTCGATATCGACCTTAAGGCCGACGGCTAGCGCGGTTTTCGGGCTTACGCCTGCTCCCACGCCTCCTTGCCTCGCGCCGGCGATCGCCTGGTGGAGCTTGAGGGTGTCGCCCCAGAAGGCTTCATCGCCAAAGGTGTCGAAGCGGAAGATTCGTCTCCCTTGATTCAGCAGGGTTTGGGCGTTGTCTCGAATCGCGTCTCGCAAGTGCTCTTGCGCGGCGACCTTGCTATTCAGGAACAGGCTGGCCATGCCGCCCGCCGCTAGAATCATCAGTACTGCGGAAACTCTCTTGCCGTCTCGCATACTTACTCTCCTTTCCGGGAGTGAGAACGTATCGGATCACAATTGAACAGTGCTTGCGCTTTGCCTGATCCGCTCTGCCGGTTCGGGGCGCTGGCGCGGAGGGGCAGCCCGGCGGCCCGGATCACGAGCCAAACTCCTGGCTCAGACGAGCGAGCGCGAGCGCGCCCAGCGACAGGCCGAAGTCACGGAGGGCAACGTCGTAGTAGTTGTGCAGCAGCAAGAGGTTGATGATGATGCCCCAGAGCCAGAGCGCCACGACGTATGCTCCGATGCGAGGCTTGAACGCTACCAGAAGCCCGGCGACGATCTCGATGATGCCGACGGCCAACATGAGTCCGTGGCTGCCCAGCGGGGATAGGTTCGCGATCGCCGGCGCCAGGTACACGTCCCAGTTCACGAGCATGTGAAAGAACTTGTCGACTCCGGCGACCACGGGCGCGGCGACAAAGCCGGCATGGAGGATCTGGTAGGCCTGGTACGACGGCGTGGCTGTTGCCGCAGCACTCCTGGGGGCGCCGCTGAACACAGCTCCCTCCTTGACGAGCACCGATCTAGTCATCGGATAGTTCTCCTTTTCTTGCCGGTTGTTTGTCGTTCCGGCAGGGATACAGAGTCGCGAGGGCACGATTGGTTGCAGCCCGAAGTTCCATGCGCCGTTGGGCCGGCGTTCCATGCTGAACAACCTGACGGGCTGGGGCTCCCGAACGATTGCGTGTAACGTTTTGCGATCGGCTCGCTCTGTACCACGTGCGTTATGAGAGGGGTGTGTAGAGCACAAGGCGCACCCTGCAAAGCAGGTCTGGAGGCCCGATGGCATTGGGGAAGGCGGATGTAGGAGTGATCCGTTCGAAGCCGGTGGACCGACCCGTTGCTCCGCTGATTCGGGAACTTCCGGAGCGGCTAGGGGAGGATCTCCGGCGTGACGGGTTGGGCCGGACGCCGGAACGGGTGGGCGGGACACTCCGGTCTCTCACGAGCGGTTATCAGATGGACGTGCATCGGATCGTCAACGGCGCGTTGTACGAGGTGCGCTACGACGCGATGGTATTGGTGAAAGACATCGAGTTCTTCAGTCTGTGCGAACACCATATCTTGCCGTTCTCCGGAAGGCTGCACGTGGCCTACCTGCCGCGGAAGAGGGTGATTGGCCTGAGCACGATCCCGCGTATCGTCGACATCTTCGCGCGTCGTTTGCAGATTCAGGAGCGGTTGACGCAGGAAGTCGCGCAGACGATACCGGAGATCATCGACCCTCTGGGAGTCGGGGTGGTTTGTGAGGCGAGGCACTTCCGCATGATGATGCGCGGTGTGGAAAAGCAACGCTCAAGCGCGATGACGAGCGCCATGCTCGGAGCGTTCCGCGATTATAGGGAGACGCGGAATGAGTTTCTGGCGCTGGCGAACCGCCGAGGCGGCGGCCAGTAACGTTTTGTGTGCGGGCGCCAGGCGAGAAGGGTGTTCGACTGCCGTTATTGGCTGGTCGTGATGGCCGCGATGCGCTGCATCACTGCGGCCACGACGCGATCGCAACGATGTCCCATGAACGTGTAGGCTTCCGAGAGCGCCGGGCCCATCCGTGCTTCGAGTTCGCGGCGCAGCAGCGCGCGCGAGCGATGCAGGCGAGTCTTCACCGCTTCCTCCGAGAGGCTTAGGCACTCTGCCGTCTCGATCGTGCTCAGGCGTTCCACTTCGCGAAGCACAAACACGGTGCGATATGTTTCCGGCAGGCAGTCCACGGCCGATTGCAGCGCCCGGCTGAGTTCGGCGCGCAGCGCCTGTTTCTCGGGGTCGTCGGCATTCATCATTCCACGCTGCGCTTCCGCCATGATCTCTCCGTCGTCATTCTCCAAAGCCGTCAATCGTTTGCTTTTTCGCATACGCGCGAGCGCCTCGTATAGCGCGATCTTCGTGACCCATGTCGGAAAGGCGGCTTTGCCTGCGAACTGGTCCAGGTGTTCGAACGCGCGGACCCAGGTCTCCTGCAACACGTCCTCCGCCTCCGCGTTGTCAGCAATCACCGATCGGATCGCGCGGAACAGCCGTTGGTTATAACGGCGCATCAAGAGCTCGTACACCTGAGTCTCCCCGGCGCGGACGCGGGCGACAACGTCTTCATCGGATAGGGACGCCCATTCTTCCATCACGTCACAAGTATAGAGTTGCGAAGGCGCTAAAGGTGACAGCGGACCTGCCAGCGACGAATTTCGCCGATTGGGACTGGGCCAAAGCGAAGTCTCCCTGCGCTTTTCGAGGGCTTTGGATGACAACCTGCCCTTCCGCCGACGAATCCCGCAAGCACGAACACCACAGTCCATGCTGTCTATGACATACCGCGGTAGTGCACCCGTGTCACGGTTCCGAGCCTCTTACAGGCGTACGCTGCGCGTCGGGCGGTAGAGTGCGATGAAACGTCGCGACAGCACCAAGAAGAGTGACGCCTACCCACCTACGCCTTCACGCGGGCCTCCTTGACCTGCACGCTACAACCGACTGGCGGAACGCCGCGACGCTCCGTGACTCCGTTGTGACTCCATTCGGTGGGGTGTTGCGCGAAACTGGGGCAACGGCGTGCACTTCCGTGCGTCTCAGGAAACTCGGTGACGCTCAATACACGATCGTTGAGCGTTTTCCCAAGCTGGACGCCGTGGGTTCGAATCCCATCTCCCGCTCCATATTATCAATAACTTGCGGGGATGGCAGAGCTGAATGTCAGTGTCCTACGCTGACATGCGGCTCTTCGAATCGGTCGCTGAGGCGCCTCGTTGTACGCGCAGCGCCTCACTCGGGTGCTGGTGGCTCAGTGGCACCTGCCTGCCGTTGGCCGCAAATCTGGATGCCCTTGATCCGGGATCTCCACCCAGCAACGGAGCTTCCCGGATGCACTGCCGGAGTAGAGTCCACGAGGAAGGTCAGGCGGCACAGCCTCGCACTTAGCCCTCGCCATCTCCTGACACATCAACGCCAGACTCAGCCGTCAAGCGCAGCCACAGCCTGTGATTGCAGTCACTGACTTGACGCTGCCGCAGCCTCAGGATGGGATCGAGAAGTAAGAAAGGATGCAACCAATGACAACCACCAAGACCCTGGCCGACGTTGCGGCCACGTCGCTAACCGCGGTCAGCACTCTGGAGCGCTACGGACTCGACTACTGCTGCGGCGGAAAGCAGTCGTTTGACGAGGCGTGCATGGCCAAGGGGCTCCAACCAGACGACGTGATGAGGGAGATCCAACAGGCGCAGGCCTTCGGCGCAACCGATCGGGACTGGGCAACCGCTCCGCTAGGCGACCTGGTCAAGCACATCATCGCCACCCACCATGAGTTCCTGAAGAGGGAATTGCCGGCCATCAGCAACCGCATCGACAAGGTGCTAGCCGTTCACGGTGAACGCGATCCGGAGATGCTGCCACGGATGGCGGTTGTGTATCGGGACCTTTACGCGGACATGGACGCGCACATGCACAAGGAAGAAGAAGTCCTGTTCCCCTTCATCGAGCAATACAGCCGTGCGGAGGCGGCCGGCCAGCCCATGCCGAGGGTGCCGTTCGGCTCCATCGCCAATCCCATCAAAATGATGGAGAGCGAGCACGAGCAAGCCGGCGGCGCGTTGGAGGAACTCCGCACGCTGACCAAGGATTTTGAACTTCCGTCGTATGCGTGCAGCACCGTTCGCGCGCTCTACGAGGGCATTCAGGCGGTCGCAGCGGACCTGCATGTCCATATCCATCTCGAGAACAACATCCTCTTTCCGCGCGCCATTGCGCTGGAAAAGCGATAACGGCCGGCGCCCCGAGACGAGGTGATGCTCAATGGAGTTGACTCACAAATGGATGCCCGTTATCCACTCCGAGAAGTGCACCGGCTGCCAACTCTGCGTAGACGCCTGCGGGCCCAAGTGCCTGGTGATGGTCGATGCGCTGGCAGTCCTCACTCTACCGGAAGCCTGCGGGAGTGAAGAGCATTGCATCGGACTGTGCGCTGACGATGCCATCCATATGGCGTGGACTCCCTGGGCCGGCGATACGGCACGGGGCAAGTGGCAAACTCTGGTGCATCTGATTCCAACGGTCCCAGTGGAGGTTGTGTGACCAGATCCACGGTGACTGGAGGCGTCAGGACTGGTTGGGCCGCCTTTCTCGCGAAGGCGGCCGCGGCCATTTTGCTATTCGAACTGGTCTCCGGGCTGGCTATCACTTTCGGGCCGTTTCATCCCACCGTCGAGTGGGGACTCCTGCTGCACACCGTCGTTGGCGTGCTCACCCTTGCCCCTTTCGCCTGGTATTTCGTCCGCCACTGGAACGACTATAAAGGCCAGGCGCTTTCGGACGTTTTGCTGCTGGGCTATGTGGGCCTCGTCGCTCTGGCCATATGCACCGTCTCGGGCTTGGCCGTCACGTGGCAGGGCCTGCTGGGCGCTCGCACCGCACCCTGGTTGCGATACACGCATCTGGTCTCCACGCTGCTGACGCTCGCCGCCGGTATCCCACACATCGCAATTGCCTGGCTGCGAAGGCGCGCCGAGTTTTCCAGCGCGGCAGCTTCGTGGCTGCGTGTGGCGACCGCTCTTTCGGTAGCCGGACTCTGCGCAATACCAGCCTTCACGTTCGCCTACTCCGGGACGAAATACCGCAACGAGTTTCCCTCCGACTACAGCTATCTCTACGGCAAGGACAAACCCTTCGCGCCCAGCCTCGCTCGCACCGCGACGAACGGCGCTTTCGATGCCCGCACCATGGCTGGTTCCGACACGTGCGGCTCCAGCGGGTGCCACTCCGAGATCTACGCCGAATGGAAACCCAGCGCGCACCGCTATGCCGCCATGGACCCCATCTTCCTCGGGATCCAGAACGTGATGGCCAAGCAGAATGGCCCGGAATCGACCCGCTACTGCGGCGGCTGCCACGACCCCATCTCGCTCTTCTCCGGCACCAAAAATATCCTAGTCGAGAATTTGACCGGACAACTGGGCTACAACGAAGGCATCTCCTGCGTCGCTTGCCATGCCATTCAGAAGACGGACATTCAGGGGAACGCCAACTACACCCTTGCTCAGCCGGCAGAATACCTGTGGCAGTGGAGCCCCGGCGGCACCGCCGGAGCGGTGGCGCGCAATTTCCTGATTCGAACCTGGCCCGCCAAGCACAACAGTCTCAGCCGGCGCGTCTTCAAGAAGCCGGAGTATTGCGCTGCCTGCCACAAGCAGTTCATCGATCAGCAGGTGAACCGCGTCGGCTGGGTACAGCTCCAAAACCAGTACGACAACTGGGCTGCCAGCCATTGGAACAAGAAGGGCGACGCACGCACCACGGTAGAATGCCGCGAATGCCACATGCCTCTCGTCCAGTCCACCGACCCTGCCGCTGGCGATACCACCGACTACAACCGCACTGCCGGCGACGGCAAACACCGCAGCCATCGCTTCCTGGGCGCGAACAACTTCGTGCCGGCGCTGCTCAAATTGGAAGACGGAGACAAGCACGTCGACCTGACGACGAAATGGCTGAAGGGCCAGATCGAGATTCCGGAGATCAAACAGAAATGGAGTGACGGCCCGGTTGTGAAAATCCGGATCGAGACTCCGCCCACCGTCGCACCTGGTGCGAAGCTGCCGGTCCGCGTCGTGCTCGTCTCGAACAAAGTGGGCCACGATTATCCCACGGGACCGCTCGACATGATCCAGAGCTGGGTGGAAATCCAGGTGCACGACGAACGCGGCCAGATTATCTTCTCGTCCGGCAAGCGGGACAGCCGCAATTTTCTCGAACCTGGGACGTTCCTCTTCAAGGCTGAGCCGGTGGATCAATACGGCAATCTGATCGACCGCCACAATCTCTGGGAAATGGTCGGTGTCCGCTACCGCCGGTCCCTGTTCCCGGGCTACTCAGACACTGTGGAGTACAAGGTCATGTGCCCGTCCGGTGGTCCCAGCCAGAGCGGGAGGGAGGCAGATGCTGCCAGCGACTTCTCAGTGCCAGCGGCGCGGCCTGGCGCGTTGAGGATAGAAGCGACGCTGCACTACCGCAAGATCGATCAGTTTCTCCTCAACTACGTCATGGGAGAGAAAGCCGGGCTCTCGGCGCCCGTGGTGGATATCGCCTCCGCGACGGCGACCGTCTGTGTGTCGCGTTCCGGAGACTCCGCCGCATGCCGCTAGACTCGACTCCGGCCCGGCCAAAGACACTCTCGCGACGGCACCGCCGCGTATTGTGGACATCGGCCACACTGGCCGCGCTGATTCTGATCGGCGTTTTGGTGGCGTGGCGCATTCGCAAGGACTCCGAACCGGAAGAGTACAAGCCGGGCGAGGCGTCCACTGACATCACCAGCACCATCAGCGACCGGGCCGCACAAGAGCCGGCGTCCGCGGCGGAGCCGGCACGCGTCGCGGTCACGGCAAGAGTATCCGATGCTTTGCAGGATCCAGGCCGCAGGCTCCCCCAGGGTGCGCCTGAGCCGCGATTCACCGATGTGACGAAACTGGCCGGACTCGACTCATTCCGCCAGTTCCAGGGCGCTCGTACATCCCAACTGCCCGAGGATATGGGTTCTGGCGTGGCGTGGGGCGACTTCGACAATGACGGGTTCGATGATCTGTTCGTCGTCAGCGGCGGCGGCGCCCTCAACCTGCCCCCCGCGCAGCGAGCGCCCTCCATCCTGTATCGCAATCTGGGTGACGGGCGTTTCCAGAAGGTGGTGGACTTCCCCGATGTGCGCATCCTCGGGATGGGCGCCGCCTGGGCGGACTACAACAATGACGGCTGGCTGGACCTGGTGATTACGGGCCTCGACACAATCCTGCTCTTCCGGAATGAGCATGGCCGGTTCGTCCAGGACAAGCAAATGCCGTCCCCGAAAGGCTTCTGGGCGGGCGCATCGTGGGGCGACTACAATCGCGACGGCTACCAGGATCTCTACATCTGCGGCTACGTCAAATACTTGCCGGGTAAAGGCGATGCCGCGAGCAATACGAAGCAGTTCGGGAAGGAAGTT
Organism: Paludibaculum sp.; assembly: GCA_036504135.1. Lineage (GTDB taxonomy): Bacteria > Acidobacteriota > Terriglobia > Bryobacterales > Bryobacteraceae > Paludibaculum. Next base: position 226,277 of record DASXVP010000007.1, on the reverse strand, counting down.
CCGTTCACGTTGAACCCGGCGTCGTATGAGCCCGAACGCAATCTGCTGTTCCGCAACAACGGCAACGGTGCCTTCACTGAGGTCGGAAAGGCTCTCGGCGTCTCCAACCCCGAAGGGCGGAGCCTCAGCGCGCTTTGGCACGATTTCGACGGTGACGGCTGGCTGGATCTCTACGTAGCCAACGACATCTCCGAAAACAAGCTCTACCTGAACCGGCAGGGTAAGTTCGTCGATTCCGGCAGAAGCGCGTGGGTGGAGGAATACCGCGGGTCCATGGGTTTGGCAGCGGCTGATTTCGATCGCGACGGCGACGACGATCTGTTCATCTCCCACTGGATCGCGCAGCAGTACGCACTCTACCAGTCGCTGCTTTCCGAACAAAAGGAGGCTGGAGGAAAGAAGCCGGAGCTGCATTTTACCGACGTGGCGGAGATGCGCGGCGTCGGGCAGCCCTCGATGCAGTCCATCGGGTGGGGCGCGAGTTTCGTCGACTTCGACTCCGACGGCTGGCCGGATCTGGCCGTCGCCAATGGCAGCACGTTCGAGGAAAAGGACAAATCGCCGCGCCGCCTTGCTGCGATGCCGTCGTTCCTGTTCTGGAACGGGCGCGGGGAGTATTTCCACGATCTGGCGCCCTGGAATCTCTCCCTCTCGAAACCGCACGTGAGCCGCGGCCTCGCGGTTGCCGACTTCGACAATGACGGAGCCATGGACATCGCGATAGTGGATCACGGCGAGGGCGTGCGGCTCCTGCGCAACGACGTCCCGCACGGCAACTGGGTGGAGTTCCGTCTGCACAATCGTGTTCCTGGCAGCGGTGCGCCGCTGGGCTTCGGCGACGGCGCGGCCGTGGTTGCCTGGGTCGGCGGCAAGCCCTTGCGCCGCACGGTGACCAGCGCGTCGTATCTGTCGCAGGATTCGCGGCGAATCCACATCGGGCTCGGTGGCGCGACCAAAGTGGACCGGCTCGAGGTTCGATGGCTCGGCGGACCTGTCGAAACCTGGAGCGACGTTGAGGCGAACCACATCTGGGAGGTCACACAGGGCGAGACCGGAATTCGGCCCATGTCCCCTCAGAGCCAGACGCTGGTTAGTTTCTGGGAGACTCAGCGGGCCGCGATGGACGCGATGAAACGCGACCGCAACTTCGTCCACGCCACTCAACTGTTTCGCCAAGCCCTCGCCTTGAATCCAGGCCACGAGGACTCGCACTACTATCTGGCCAATTGCCTCGCTGCTTCGGGCGATGTGCCGGGGGCGATTACGGAACTCGACGCCCTGATCCGTGTCAATTCACAGAGCCACCGCGCGCTCCAACGGAAGGGTGAACTCCTGGCCTCCTCCGCGACCTCCAGGGCGCAACTGACACGCGCCCGGCAGGTTCTGAATGATGCGCTGCGGCTCAATCCGGAGGAGACGGGAACGCTGGTGCTACTGGGTGAGGTGATGCTTGCCCTGGGCGATGACGCGGAGGCGGAGAAACTGCTCGCCCATGCCTGCCAGGCCAATTCACGTGCCGCCAACGCCTTCTATTTCCGGGGCTACATCGCGTGGAGACAAAAGGACCAGGCGCACAGCTCGGCGATGTTGGAGGCCGCCCTCCGGGCTCGCGGGCCGGGCTGGAAGCCGGATGGTTCGGTGCATGAAGGCGACGTAAAGCAGCGCATGTTCAGCGAGTTTGGATTTCTTGGCGTATTCGAGCAGCGATGGGACGGCGCCGCCGCGCCGGAGCGCGCCTATCGCGAGATGGCTGCCTATCTGGCGGCAATCGCCCGGTAGTCCCGTGCTCCCGTCTGCTAGATTTGGAGTTCGCCCCAGCCTATGCTCTCCACGACCGCACAATACGCACTGCGCGCCCTCCTCGTTCTTGCCGCTGAACCTGTGGAGCGTCTCGTGCTCGGCAAGGACATGGCGCGCCTGGCGCAGATCCCCACCAACTACCTTTCCAAGATCATGATCACCATGGCTACCGCGGGGCTCGTGGAGGCGACACGCGGCAGTAACGGCGGGTATCGCTTGAGCCGGCCCGCGGACCAGATCCATCTGATTGAGGTGGTTGGGCTATTCGATCGTCAGGTCGCCCCGAAGTCGTGCTTCCTGGGTGTGAAAGCCGAGTGTTCGGACTGCGATCCGTGTACGGCCCACATGGCGTGGAAGAGCGTCAAGGCGGAGCTTGTCCACTTCCTGGAGGGCACCACGCTGGACAAGATCTCCGGTGTCCCCTTCAAGAAGGCGCGGCCCGTAAAGCGCAAAACCGCCTAGGAACGGCGGTCCACTCAACTTCCTGAATTTTTCGCTTGCAATCCACCGTGGTGATTGTATAGTTGTTCATGAAGAAGTGAACAATGCTCTCGGCCACGGCGGAACACGCAGTTCGGGCACTCATCCAGCTTGCCGTCCTCGGCGGTAGCGGAAGCATCACCGGCAAACAGCTTTCCTGCATGGCTGGCATCCCTCCGAACTACCTCTCGAAGATCCTCTGTCTCCTTGGTCACGCCGGCATGATCCAAGCCACGCGCGGCAACCACGGCGGCTACCAACTGGCGTGGGACGCGGCGCAGATCCGGCTGACGGACGTAGTGAACCTGTTCGATCACCGGCGCTGGCGGAAAGGCTGCTTCTTGGATTGCGGTAAGGACTGCAAGGACGCGGACCATTGCGCCGCGCACTCGGGATGGCAGGAATGCCGCGACGTTTTTGAACGGTTCCTGGACAGAACAACCATTGCCGCACTGGCTGCGCCCGTTCCGGCCTCGCCGTTGGTGATGCCCCAGGGGAAGGGAAGGCGGGCGTCGTGACACGACCGGACCTGCTCCAGATCGAGGTGCCGGGTGATGGCTACCACAAGGGCCTGATCTCCTGCCAGGCGGCCTGCCCCGTGCACACAGATGCGCGTGGCTATGTGCGCGCTATCGCAGACGGACGGTTCGCCGAAGCCTACCTGATTGCACGAGGACCCAACCCGTTCGCCTCCATCTGCGGACGGGTCTGCGGCGCGCCGTGCGAGGCCGCCTGCCGTCGGGGTAAGGTCCCGCGCGTGGACGACGACGGTCGTTTTGTCGCCAATGACCGCCCTATCTCCATCCGCGCTCTCAAGCGATTCGCCTGCGAGTTCGCCGGCCCCGAGGCTCTGCCGCCGCTCGACGTGTTGCGCAACATCGAGAATTTCACTCCGCCGGTCGCGGCCGACGTGGATGAGATGGCGGCCTTGCTGCGCGCTGCGGCCGAGGGCAACTTTCAAAAGGCCGAAGGCCAGCGTGTGGCCATCATCGGCGCTGGTCCGGCTGGACTCTCAGCCGCGCACGATCTCGCCTTGCTGGGCTTCCGGCCCGTGGTCTTCGAGAGCGAGCCAGTGCCGGCGGGCATGTTGGCGCTGGGCGTGCCGGCGTACCGGCTGCCACGCCAGGTAATCGAGCAGGAAATCGCCGTCATTGAGGCTTTGGGCGTCGAGATCCGGTGCAATACCACGGTGGGCAAGGATGTCCAGATCGAGGACCTGCGGCGCGATTATGCCGCCATCGTCGTGGCTGTGGGCGCAAAGAGCTCCCGTGGGTTGGGCTTGCCGGGAGAGATGGGCCCAGGCGTGTTCGGCGGTGTGGACCTATTGCGCGCGGTGTCCCTGAATGAGCCGCTAGCCATCGGGCATCGGGTGGTCGTCATCGGTGGCGGCAACGTCGCCTACGACGTGGCCCGCACCGTAGTGCGCCAGATTGCTTACGACACAGCCCGCACGGCCGCGCGCCTGCCGGGTGGGCCGAAGGTGTGCCTCACCTCGCTGGAGAGCCTGGAGGAGATGCCCGCCGATACGTTGGAGATCCTGGAAGGCGACGAGGAAGGGATCGAGCGCCGCAACGGCTGGGGACCACTATCGATTGAGCGCGACGAGCATGGCGCGGTGACAGGTGTGCGATTCCGCCGCTGCCTGCGCGTCTACGACGAGAACCGGCGTTTCTCTCCTGTTTACGACGATGCGCAGACTGCGGTCGTGCCATGCGACACCGTGCTGATGGCTGTGGGCCAGGCGCCGAACGTGTCGTTTCTGGAAGGCGCGAGCCTGGAATATGTGCGCCCGGGCTGGCCGAAGATTGACCCATCCACGCTCTCAACATCGGCCCCCGGAATTTTCGTCGCCGGCGATCTCGCTCATGGCACACGGCTCATTATCGACGCCGTAGCGTCCGGCAAAGCGGTGGCGCGTTCCATCTACAGATACCTGACCGGACGCCAGTTACAGGCCGAGGTTCTCACGTCGTATCAGGTGCTGGAACAGTATCGGCGCGAGCGCGGGTATGAATCGATCCGCCGCCAGGCAATCCCGGTCACCGAGCCGCACGAGAGATTTGAGCACCCCTCCGTACAGGTGGAGCAGGGCTATGACACCGCCACGGCGATGCGCGAGGCTTCTCGCTGCCTGGACTGCGGCGTTACACCGGTATTCGATGGCACACGCTGCGTATTATGCGGTGGCTGTGCCGATGTCTGCCCCACGCTCTGTCTGAAGTTGGTTCCCTACGACGACGAGAACTCGGCGATTTTGAAAGACGAAGACCGCTGCATCCGCTGCGCCCTGTGCGCCATGCGCTGCCCTGTGGATGCCATCACGATGGAGCGCGTCACATTCCAAACCACCTGGAGAAGCCTATGAGTACCACCACTACGCCCCCTCCCTCGAGACTGGATCCGGAGCCGGTTCCGCGCCGGGATGTGCTAGGACTGGCCGCCATGGCCAGCGCGGCGGGCGCGTGCCTGTTGGCATTGGCTGGCTTACTGCGCCTGCCGAAGGCGGCCGTGCTGAGTTCGCCGTCAAAGAAGTTCAAGGCCGTGTTGCCGGAAAACCTGGCGGCCGGCGAGGCCTTCGTTCCGGCGGGCCGCTCCGTGGCGCTCTTTCGCGATGCCGAGGGCGTGTACGCCATCTCCACCGTGTGCACGCACCTGGGCTGCATCATCAAGCCAAATGCGGAGGGCTTCGAGTGCCCGTGTCATGGCTCGAAGTTCCAGAGCGACGGGTCAGTGAAGCGCGGACCGGCGCCGCGTGCGTTGCCGTGGCTGAAGGTGAGCCACACTGGCGGCAACTGGATTGTGGACGAGGGCGCCCCGGTACCGCCGGGCACGAAGGTGCAGGCATGACCCCCGCAGAGAAACCACCAGACGGCCTGCGGGAATTCGCTGACAATCTCAAGGCCGCGCCGCGCCACATCTACGAGACCGCCTTCCGTAGCGGCACCCCGGCCACGGACCGCACCCGCTCCACGTTCATCTTCGGCAACGTCTTCCTGCACCTGCATTCGGTGCGAGTCCATCGCTGGACCCTGCGCTGGAGCACCACCATGGGGCTCGGCATCATGACGACGTCAGCATTCCTCATCACTCTGATCACAGGCGTGATGCTGATGTTCTACTACAAGCCCTTCCCGGAGGCGGCCTACGACTCGATGAAGGACATCCACTTCGTCGTGCCCACCGGACGCTTCATCCGTAACATCCACCGCTGGGCGGCGAACGTCATGGTGGTGGCCGTGATCCTGCACATGACTCGAGCGTTCTTCACTGCGTCCTATCGCAAGCCGCGGGAGTACAACTGGCTGATCGGGCTCGGTCTGCTGGTGGTCACCCTCGGCCTGTCGTTCACCGGATATCTGCTGCCCTGGGATCAGCTCGCCTATTGGGCCATCACGATCGGCGCCAACATCGCGCAGTCGCCGCGCGAAGTTACAGACGCCATCGGCATCACACAATGGTTCGATCCGGGCGGTATTCAGAAACTGCTTTTGCTGGGCTCCGATGTAGTTGGGCCGGAGGCATTGATACGCTTCTACCTGCTTCACGTCATGCTTCTGCCACTGGCGCTGGGCGCGCTGATGGGCGTGCACTTCTGGCGCATTCGCAAAGACGGCGGACTGGCCCGGCCGTCCGACGCCGATGCCAGACTCGGACCGCCGCCTGCGGGCACATACCCGGTATTCACAGAGGCGCCGCAGCGCACCTATCAACTGGCGGCCGTCGTCAAAGGGCGCACGCCTGCGGTGAACAACGGCCCCGAAAACACCGTCCCGTCCATGCCGCATCTCTTCTACGCCGAGCTTGGCGTCTTCATGCTGACAGTGCTCATCTGCCTAGCACTGGCGCTAATTTCCGACGCGCCCTTGAAGGAACTGGCCAATCCGAGCGTGCCCGAGAATCCGGCCAAGGCCCCGTGGTACTTCCTCGGTTTGCAGGAACTGGTTTCGTTCTCTGCGTTCATGGGTGGCATCGGTGTTCCAGCCATCGTACTCCTGGGGCTGGGCTTGATCCCATATCTCGATCGCGAGAAGGAGGGTACAGGTCAGTGGTTCGGCGGCCCCGGCGGATGGCCGTTGGTGCGCCGCTCGATCTTGCTGGGGCTCGGCTCCACTCTGTTGGTCGAGACGCTCGTCATTCGCTTCGGCTGGCTGCGCGAGTGGTTCCCGCACATCCCGCAGCTCATCATCACCGCCATCAATCCGGCAACGATCCTCACGACGATCTACGCGCTCTACTCGCTGTGGCTGATCCGCCGCCATCACTCGACGCGAGCCGGCGCCATGGGCCTCTTCACATGCTTCCTCTGCGGCTTCCTTGTGCTGACTATCATCGGCACTTACTTCCGCGGACCGAACTGGGTGTTCTATTGGTCGCCGGGCGATTGGCCCAAGCATTAACGCCATGTCGAAGAACAAATACCTGCTGCTTCTATCCAGCCTCGGCGCGCTGGCGCTGCTGATCGCCGCAGCCGTGAACGAGCACTTCATGAAGGAGTGGAGACGGATTCAGAACGTGGCCGTCTCCGATGAGGGCCCGGTAGAAGTCCGTCTCCGTCAGGTGATCAACCCCGGGCTCAAGGTGACAGATCGCTGCGTCTCCTGCCACGTGACAATGGGCGCGGGCGAGGGAAGCGTACGGGGCGCAAAGGTGCTGGCGCCGCACAAGGCGGTGTCTCACGATCCGGCCGAGTACGGCTGCACCGTTTGTCATGGTGGGCAGGGGTTGGCCACCGATAAGGCGGAGTCGCACGGCGATGTGCACTTCTGGCCGGAGCCGATGCTGCCGTCGCACTATAGCTACGCCGGTTGCGGCACATGTCACGCGCCGCTGCGCGTGCCGCAGCGCGAGTCCTATCAGCGCGCCGTATCGGCGTTTGAGCGGCTGGACTGCTATGCGTGTCACCGTGTGGAGGGCCGGGGCGGAACGATTCGCCCCGACGGCGGCGGCATGGAGGGGCCTGATCTCTCAAAAGCGGGCCTTGCGGGCTACGACCGCGAATGGTATCCAAAACACGTCGAAAAGATGCAAAAAGAGCCTCTTAAGGCGTGGAAAATGAGCTTTTCGGCGGTGAATGACGAGGACCGGCAATTGTTGGATGTCTTCCTCTCAACGTGCGTGGGCGCCTCGCGTTTAGTGGAAGCGAAGGCGATGTTCAACACCGCCGGCTGCCTCGGCTGCCACAAAGTCAGCGGGGTGGGTGGCGACTCCGGTCCGGATCTCTCTCGCGCGGGTTACAAGGATCCAGGGCTGGCCGACTTCTCGCATGTCAGTGGTCCCGCCACGCTTGCCAACTGGCAGGCCGAACATCTGCGTTCACCGCTTTCCATCGTGCTTGGCTCGCAGATGCCATCGCTCGGATTGAGCGATCGGGACATCGAGCAACTGGTGCTCTACACCCTCTCGCTACGGCGCCGCGATCTGCCCATCAGCTACGTCCCGAAGGATCGCATGCGCGCCCTGCGTTTCGGAGAGCGGGAGTTCTCCACGGACGGCGCCACCGTGTATGGAACGTTCTGTGCTGGCTGTCACGGCTTGGCGGGCAGTGGACTGCGGAGTGCAGGACTGGCGTCGTTCCCGTCGATCGCCAACCCCGATTTACTCGAACGTGTTTCCGACGAGTTCCTGAAAAACACCATCCAGCATGGACGCCCGGGCCGGCGCATGCCCGCCTGGGGCGACATGGCCAGCGGCTTGCGGCCGGAAGAGATCCTGAGCGTGATCGACTACCTGCGGTCTTTGAGTGGCGTGAAGCAGAAGCCGGACCGCACGCCTCCTCGCTGGGTCAAGGCCGATTCGGCCAGCGGCAGAGCCCTCTTCGCATCAACTTGCGCAGGCTGTCACGGGGCGCAGGGCGAAGGCGGGGAAGCTCCGGCTTTGAACAATCAGGTTCTGCTGGCCTCGGCCACAGACACATACCTGATAGAGACCATCGGCCGCGGACGGCGCGGCACTGTCATGCAGGGATTTCTGGATCCATCGCCGGCGCGCCGCACACTGGCCGGCGCGGAGATCGAATCCGTTGTGGCGTTTATTCGCACGTGGGAGAAGAAGCAACCATGAAGAACGAGAACTCTCGACGCGAGTTTCTGGCAAAGCTGTCCGCCGCTGGTTTGGGCGCGTTTGCCGCCTCCAGCACCAAGGCATGGGGCCTGGATGCGCCGGCGAATCCGCTGGCGTCCTACCCCGACCGTGGTTGGGAGAAGGCCTATCGCGACCTGTGGCATTACGACTCGAAGTACACCTTCCTCTGCGCGCCCAACGACACGCACAACTGCCTGCTGAACGCCTATGTTCGGCAGGGAGTGATTACGCGCATCGGGCCCACCATGCGTTACGGCGAGGCCACTGACCAGAGCGGCAACCAGGCCAGCCATCGCTGGGATCCGCGCATCTGCCAGAAGGGTCTAGCCCTGACACGCCGCTTCTACGGCGATCGCCGGGTCAATCAGTGCATGGTCCGCACCGGATTCAAGAAGTGGATGGACGATGGCTTCCCGCGCGGCAGCGACGGCAAGCCAGATACAAAGTACTTTCAGCGCGGCAGGGACACGTGGGTGCGTATGCCACACGACCAGGCGGCCATGATCGTGGCATCCGCATTGAAGAACATTACCGAGACCTACACGGGCGAAGAGGGCAAGCGCCGGCTCACTGAGCAGCATTACGATCCGGCCGTCGTGGAAGCCACACAGGGTGTCGGCACACAGGTGACCAAGTTCCGCGGCGGAATGCCGCTGCTCGGCATGACTCGCATCTTCGGCATGTACCGCATGGCGAACTCGATGGCGCTACTCGACGCGCATATTCGCAAAGTGGGGCCGGACAAGGCGATGGGCGCGCGTGGCTTCGACAATTACTCGTGGCATACTGACCTGCCGCCCGGCCACCCGATGGTGACTGGTCAGCAGACGGTGGAGTTCGATCTGAACGCGGTCGAGCACTGTAAGACGCTCGTCGTGTGGGGCATGAACTGGATCACCACCAAGATGCCCGATGCGCACTGGCTTACCGAAGCCCGCTTGAAAGGTACGCGGGTAGTGGTGATTGCCTGCGAATACTCGGCTACGGCAACGAAGGGCGACGACGTGATCGTGGTGCGGCCTGGCACGACGCCCGCGCTCGCGCTTGGTCTCGCCAACGTCGTGCTGCGCGAAAAGCTTTACGACGCCGACTACATCAGGCGCTTTACCGATATGCCGCTGCTGGTGCGCATGGACACGCTGAAGCACCTGCGCGCCACGGAGGTCTTCGGCGGCGGCGCTGCCGAGTTGAAGAACACCCAACTCCTGAAGAAGGGCGAGAAGGAACCCGCGCCTCACACGCACGACCGAATGATCGTGTCCGAGGAGATGCGCCTGGAATGGGGCGACAACGTCTGGTGGGACAGGGTGTCGAATTCGCCGAAAGCCATCACCCGCGACAACGTGGGCAAGAACTCCACCATTGTTGATCCGCTGCTGGAAGGCTCGGTGGAGGTGACACTGAAGGACGGCAAGAAGGTGCGCTGCCGGCCTGTGTTCGACCTGATCTCCGAATACGCAGCGCACTTCGACCCCAAGACCACGGAGGAACTGACGTGGGCGCCGGCGGCCGCGGTGGAGATGCTCGGACGCCTTGTCGCCAAAGACCCGGGCACCACGCTGTTTGCGATCGGCATGGGGCCGAACCAGTTCTTCAACAACGACAACAAGGACAGGGACACGCTACTGCTGGCTGCGCTCACCGGCAACATCGGCCGCGTCGCTGGAAACGTCGGATCCTACGCCGGCAACTACCGCACGGCTCTCTTCAATGGCGCACCGCAGTACATCAACGAAAACCCGTTCGACCTCGAGCTCGATCCGGCGAAACCGGCGCGCCCGAAGCAGTACTGGCGAGCGGAATCGGCCCACTACTACAACCACGAGGACCACCCGCTGCGCGTCGGCAAGAAACTGCTGACGGGCAAGACGCACATGCCGTGCCCGACGAAATCGCTCTGGTTCGCCAACGCCAACTCAATTCTGGGCAACGTGAAGTGGCACTTCAACACGGTGATCAACGCATTGCCCAAGATCGAGATGATCGCGGTGAATGAATGGTGGTGGTCGTCGAGCTGCGAATGGGCCGATGTCGTGTTCGGCGTCGATAGCTGGGCCGAATTGAAACACCCTGACATGACGGCGTCGGTCACCAATCAGTTCCTGTCAGTGTTCCCGCGCACGCCCATGAAGCGGATCTTCCAGACGATGGGCGACATCGAGGTGATGGCGCTGGTGTCGTCGAAGCTGGCTGAGCTCACCAAGGACAACCGCTTCAACGATATGTGGAAGTTCGTGCGGGAAGGACGCACCAGTGTCTACCTGCAACGTATCCTGGACCACTCCAGCAACGCCAAGGGATTCAACTTCGACGCAATGGAGGGGCTTGCCGCCAAGGGCGTCCCGACAATCCTCCAGACTCGCACTTCGCCCAAAGTCGTCGGTTACGAGCAGGTCTACGATTCCCGGCCATGGTACACGAAGACGGGCCGGCTGGAGTTCTACCGCGAGGAGGATGAGTTCATTGCCGCTGGCGAGAACCTGCCGGTACACCGCGGGCCGGTGGACTCCACCTTCTACGAGCCCAACGTGATTGTGGCTCCGAAGCACGAGGCGTTGCGCCCCGACAGTCCGGAGTCCTACGGCGTCAAGCGGGACGATCTGAGCTGCGAGACACGCTGCGGTCGCAACGTCGTGCTGACCTGGGCCGAGACGAAGAAGACCGCGCATCCTCTCATGAAGGACGGCTACAAGTTCATCTTCCACACGCCGAAGTACCGCCACGGCGCTCACACCATGCCGATAGATACCGACATGATCGCCGTGCTCTTTGGACCATTTGGCGATCTCTACCGCCACGACAAGCGCAGCCCCTTTGTGGCCGAAGGCTACGTGGACATCAACCCGACTGATGCACGCTCACTCGGCGTACAGGACGGCGACTACGTTTGGATCGACGCCGACCCCGAAGACCGTCCGTTCCGGGGCTGGCAGAAGGACAAAAAGAATATGGAGTTCGCGCGCCTGCTATGCCGCGCGCGCTATTACCCGGGCACGCCGCGCGGCATTACTCGCATGTGGTTCAACATGTACACTGCGACGCCGGGCTCGATGGAGGGCATCAAATCGAGGACGGACGGGCTGGCGAAGAACCCACGCACGAACTACCAGGCGATGTTCCGCTCCGGCTCGCATCAATCGTGCACGCGCGGCTGGCTGAAGCCCACATTGATGACAGACTCGCTGGTGCGCAAGAACATGTTCGGCCAGAGTGTCGGAAAGGGCTTCATGCCGGACGTCCACTGCCCCACTGGCGCGCCGCGTGAATCCTTCGTGAAGATCACTCGGGCCGAGCCCGGCGGCATCGACCAGAAGGGCCTGTGGCGTCCGGCGGCCAATGGCATCCGGCCCGGCTACGAATCGGAAGCGATGAAGAAGTACCTGGCCGGGGCGTTTTTCGGCGGCAAGAAGGAGAAGCAATAATGGCAAGAGTCTTCAATTGGCAACTCGGCCGCGAGATGTCCTATTGGTATCCGGAGAGCCGGCCGCAGAAGCAGTTTGCCGCGGTGTTCGACACGAACAAGTGCATCGCTTGCCAGACGTGCACGCTGGCGTGCAAGACCACATGGACTTCCGGCAAGGGTCAGGAGTACATGCTGTGGAACAACGTTGAATCGAAGCCCTATGGCAGCTATCCGCAGGCCTGGGATTTGAAACTGTTGGACATGCTCGACGCCGGCAAATGGAACGGCAACGTATATGAGGGCAAGACCATCTTCGAGTCCGCGCCCGCCGGCGAGCGCGTCATGGGCTGGCGCCCGGAGGATCAGGACTACTCGTACCCGAACGTGGGCGAGGACGATTGCGCCGGTCAGGTGGATCACGGTGCGCTGATGTCGCTCCCGCACATGCAGTGGTTCTTCTATCTGGCGCGCATCTGCAACCACTGCTCCAATCCGGCCTGCCTGGCCTCTTGCCCGCGCGGCTCCATCTACAAGCGGCAGGAGGACGGCATCGTGCTCGTGGACCAGAGCCGTTGCCGGGGCTATCAGGAGTGCGTCCGCGGATGCCCGTATAAGAAGGTGTTTTTCAACCCGATGACGGGCACGTCGGAGAAATGCATCGCCTGTTACCCAAAGGTGGAGCAAGGCTTGCAGCCGCAGTGCTTCGTCAACTGCATCGGCAAGATCCGCATGGCTGGCTTCATCAATAGGCCGGAGAAGGCGCGCGGAGACAACCCAATCGATTACCTCGTACATATCAAGAAGATCGCGTTGCCGCTATTCCCGCAGTACGGGCTGGAGCCCAACGTCTACTACATCCCACCGGTCAACGTGCCGTCCTCGTTCCGGCAACAACTGTTCGGGCCCGGTGCAGATGCTGCCGTGGCGGCGTATCGCAATGCCAAGAACGATCCGGACCTGGCCGCGCTGCTCTGCTTGTTCGGCTGCTCGGAATCCATGATGACCCACTGGAATCGCCAGGGCGACTGGGTGTCGGCCAGCGACGATCAGGGCAAGCAACTGGTGAAAGTGCCCGTCAAGGAACCGGTCGTCATCCGTCCCGCCTTTGACCCGAAACAGCAACTCGTGCGAATCAACTGCCCGTAGAGGATAGCCGCCATGCGACGCCGCCACATCATCTTTCCCATTCTGATTCTCAGCGCCGCGTGCAGCCGCGCGCCGCGTGTTGCCAATGATGTCGAGATCGTACCGGCTGCGAAGATCACACTGGATCCGAACGACGCAGTGTGGCGCGATGCGCCGGAACACGTCGCTAAGCTCCTGCTGCAGGATCTCGTGGAGCCACGGCTGATGAAGCCGTCCACGGCTGAGGTCCGCGTGCAGGCCGTCGCCAGCGGCAATGAGGTAGCGTTCCGGCTGCACTGGCTCGACGCCACCAAGGACGATCAATCCGGGCCTGGGCGCATGGTGGATTCGTGCGCCATCCAACTGCCGCAGAAGACGGAAAAGGACGCACCCGCGCCGCAGATGGGCGAGTCTGGTCGAGGAGTGGAGATCACCATGTGGCGTGCCGACTGGCAAGCCTATGTCAACGGTCGTGGCGATACGATTCGCGACGTCTATCCGAACGCTGCCGTCGATCACTATCCCTTCGAGGCTCGCTCGCTGGAGCCCGGCTCGGCGGCACAGGGCGAGATGGCGAAGCGATATGCACCGGCGGCGGCCGTCGGCAATCGCCGCGTGGGACCGCGAAAATCGCCCGTAGAGGATCTGCTGGCAACCGGCCCCGGCTCCCTGAGCCCGAACGCAGCCGGCACGTCCACCGGGCGGGGTGAGCGCACAAAAGACGGATGGGCCGTCGTGATCCAGCGTCGTCTCCCCGAGGGCCTGTCGGCGAAGGTGCGGTCGCAGGTCGCGTTCGCAGTTTGGGAGGGATCGCAACAGGAAGCCGGCGCGCGCAAGATGCGCACGGGCTGGATCCCGCTCTCGCTGAAGGAGTCATCCAAATGACGGCCGCGGAGCCTGGTGTACTCAACCTCGCCCGCCAATCGGCCGAGTGGCGTTTGATCGGACTCCTCTTCGAACAGCCATCAGCCGCATGGCGCGAGCAGGTGGCGGAGCTAGGCGCGGAGGTCGCTGACGAAAGGCTCAATCGTGCGGCGGCGGCGGCTCTGGAGGAGGCGAGCGAAGAGCTCTACCATTCCATCTTCGGCCCTGGCGGCCCGGCCAGTCCTCGTGAAGCGAGCTACTTCGACAACATCCAGCTCGGCTATCTGATCGCCGAAATATGCGCGCACTACGAGGCCTTCTCCTATAAACCATCCCTCGGAGAAGCGCCGGATCACGTCGCCGTCGAGGCCGGATTCATTGCCTTTCTCAGGCTGAAGGAGGCCTATGCCCTCGCGGAAGGCGACGAGGATCATGCGGCAGTGACCCACGAGGCGGCGGAGCATTTCCTGAGTGAGCACCTGGCTCGAATGGCGCCAGTACTGGCGGAGAAGTTCATTCCTTCGGATGTCGAGTATCTAATACTCGCTTCGGAGGCATTGGCTATACGCAGCGGCGAGATGCCGAGGCCACCAATCGCGTTGCCGGTACTGCAGGACCTGACCGAATCCCAATTCGACTGCGGCTGCGAACCTGCGGAAGGGTAGGTCCCGTGCGCTGCCTGCACCAGTTCGACTGACGGCGGTAAAGCACCCCGAGACGAAATCCAGGGTCCGCAGGTACCGACGCCAACTCCTCGCCGAAACGCCCCGCGAGTCCACTCGCAGGGGCGGACCCCAAGCCCGGACAACATTGAGGATCATCGACCAGTCAGATGGCTTGCTGAAACTCGCCAGAGATTGATCGTTGCCGTACATCGGATTGACGTCGAGCACCTGCGTGCGAATCACCATGTTCTCATAGCCGAACTTCAGCGAGTGGTGCCCGACGATTTTGGAGTAGTTGAGTTTGGAATCGAAGCTGAGCGGGTTCTGGAATTGGGGGATGGTGGCTTGACGACCCAGGCCGGTCAGGCCCTGGAGGCCGATGGGCAGCAATCCACCCGCCAGCACGCCATCGCGCTGCAGGCCCGAGATCCCGTAGGCGTCATACATATCAGGATTGCCGAGAAATGGAGGCTTCTTGCCGGCGTAAGTCCGGGAGACACCGAAGCGTCCCCAGAACCGAAGTGGGGCTCGTGGCCCAGGTGAAGGCCGATGCCGCCTGTTGATTCAAGGCCCACAGGGCGGTGCCGTTTCCGCCGGAAGGTCCGGGGAAGGTGGAGTCCTGGTTCTGGTTTCTCTTAGTCTGGCTGATCCGGAGGAAGGCGGACATGCGATCTTTGATCTGCCCATCGATCTTGGCGTCAAATTTGTCGGCGAAGGCCTTATCACCAGAGAGTTGCTCGTAGTTATTGGGCCGACCGGCGCCGGTGAGGCTAGGCAGTTCGCTCAGTACTTTGAGAGCGAACGGCGACAGATCGGCCTTTGGCATGGCGGTGTTGACCGCATAGATCTTCCCGGTCTGCGGGTTTCGGACGACGACGGGGAGGATGCCCTGACAGTCGTTCAGCGTGGGCAGGCTGGCGAAACTCCGGTTCACCTCCTGCATATCCTTCAACGTGGGGTCGAGGACGCTCTCCCGCACCTGGAGCGCCAGCAGGCGGTGATACGCCAGGCCGACCTTAGCCCGGAGTTGCCACACCAGCGCATCCGCTTCCGCCTCGACCGCGCCGGCCGCCGGGGCCACGGTTTGGCGCAGAATCCCGATTCTTCCGGTGATCGGCAGCGTCTGCCCGGCCTGGAAGAATTGCGTCAGCCCCGCGCCTTGGCGGCTATAGCTGAAGCTGGGGTCGCTGTACAGACTGCGTCCCCTGGCATCGGCGCGTGTGACCGCCACCTGCGCGCGCACCGCCACGGCTCGCGGGCTTTGCTGCGCGAACACGTCGAGTACGCGGGCTTCGGTCCAAGTCTGTGCCGAACACGTCACAGCCAGGATCAAGGGGCTGAAGAGGGACACACGGCGAGCCTGGATCGTTGAATTTGGGAACATTGCTCCACCTCAATGAAGGAGCAGAGTCGGATCGGACACACGTCAGGCGTGCCCGGGGAGGTGGCTAGACGGGAGGAGCGCGAGGTGGGAGTTGGATCAGGCCAGGAGGGTCATGGGCGCCCGGCGTCGGGGTCCGCGACAGCTCATAGCTCGCCGGGGGAGTCATTACGATCACCGGCTCGCTAATTTCCGCAACGAAGGGTTGTACCGAGTCCTTCGCCAGGACGACCCAGTCCACTGGCTGGACGCCATCATCGTCATCCGGGCCATACATTGCCAGGTGCTGGTCGGACAACAGCGACAGGTGCGAGTGCGGCATCACCGTCGTGTGCCCGTGGCCTGCATCACGGCGATGCACGTGGGCGAACGGGGCCTGAGCGAAGCCAAGGATCAGAGCAGTGGCAGCCGTTAGTGCTGACCATCGTGTCAAGATCTTCCAAAGCGTATGTTTCCAGCGTCGAACTGGTCAACGAGGCCCACGCCAGGATCACCAGGAGGCCGGGCCAGCGGCAGGTGTAGTGTGAATGTGCTGCCCTGGCCAGCCTGACTGGTTACTTCGATCGTCCCACCGTGCTGGTCCGCGATCCACCGCGCGATGGAGAGCCCCAGGCCGGCGCCGCCCATGCCTCTCGATCGCACCTTGTCGGCTCGCCAGAATCGATCAAAAATGTGACCGAGATCCTCCTTGGCGATCCCGATTCCGGAGTCGCTGATGCTGCAAACCGCCCGGCCGCTCGAGGTGCTGAGCGCGATCCGGACAAAGCCGCCTTCTTTGTTGTACTTCACTGAGTTATCAATCAGGGTCAGGAAGAGCCGCCTCAAGGACTCGCCATCTCCCATTACCACCACCGGCCCCTGGTCCAGGTTGGCGGTCACCTCAATCCCTTTCTCTGCCGCCAACTTGCGTCCTTGATCCATCGCTTCTCTGAGGCAGACTGCGAGATCGGTGAGTTCGCGCTGCAGCCCGTCTTCGCCGGCATCGGCCCTCGCCAGGAGCAGGAGGCTTTCGATCAGGCGGCTCGTCCGTTCCGCTTCGGCCAGGATCTGAGCCATGTCTTCCTGATACTCGGCGTTGCTGCGGCCTCGCGTGACTGCCAGCTCCGCTGTCGTGCGAATCAACGCAACGGGTGCGCGCAGTTCGTGGGAGGCATCAGCAGTGAATTGCGACATGCGCTGAACGGAGGAGTTGAGCCGCGCCAGCATCCGATTCAGAGTCTCCGACAGGCGCTGAAGTTCGTCGCCGGTATCCGGCACATCCAGCAGGCCAGTCAAATTGCGGATGCTGATCGATTCGGCCGCCGCAGTGATTTGATCCACGGGGTGCAGAGCGCGCCGGCTGATCCAGTACCCACCGACTGTCGCTCCAATCAGGAGTAGCGGCACAGAGAGCCAGAGTATGAGCCTGAAACGTTCCAGCGCCTCGTAGAACTCATGAAGCGGGGCCGCCACTTGAATGGCATACGGCTGACCGTTCACAACTACCCGCTTGGTGGCAAAACGGACTGGTGTGTTCTGAACTGTCAGATCATCGAAGACGGAAGCGAAACCCAGTTGGCCCGGCCCTCGGATGGACACCTGGCTGTTCTCGAGAACTGCTGACCGGTAAAGCCACTCGCCCTTCTCATTGCAGACCTGAAAAAGGTCGCCGCCGGGTCCCAGGACGGAGTGCTCGCGAAATTCATCGCGGATTTCGACCGGCGAGAGCGAGGCGATCTGGATCTGCATGAACTTCTCTACACCGCGGATTCGATCTTCGAGTTCGTCATCGATCGCGTGGAACGCACTGGCACGCATCGCGAACCAGCTTCCGACTCCGAACACCGATAGCCCTAGTGCGAGCATCACCAGGTACCAGGCGGTGAGCCTGACGCGGATGGATCTGAACTTCATTCCCCCTCACTTTCCCGCATCGTGTATCCGAAGCCCCGGACCGTCTGAATCAACCGCCCGCCGCCGCCCGCCTCGGTCTTGTTGCGGAGTTGAAAGATGAAGACGTCCAGTGTGTTGCTTTCGACATCGCGGTCGATACCCCACACCGCCTCGATCAGATCGTCGCGGGACACGACGCGGCCGGCTCGCCGCATCAGGTATTCAAGGAGCACGAACTCGGTGCGAGTGAGCGTCAGTTGGTGGCCGCCGCGTTGAACCTCGTGCGTTCGGGTGTCCACGGTCAGGTTGGCCACCTGCAGGCGTGCTCCCGCTTCGCCCGCCACACGACGGGCAATAACCCGCAGTCGCGCCGCCAGAACTTCAAAGGAGAATGGTTTCGTGAGATAGTCGTCCGCGCCTTCATCGAGCCCTCGCACCACGTCGGCCACCGAGTCTCTCGCTGTGAGCATCAGGATCGGCGCCCGCACTCCACCTGAGCGCAGACGGCGGGCCACGCTGAAGCCGTCGAGTCCGGGCAGCATAACGTCCAGCACGATCGCGTCAAAAGGCACGGCCTGCCCCTTCACCAGGCCGGTAAGCCCATCCAAGGCAACGTCCACCGAGTGGCCCTCCGACGACAGGCCACGGCGGAGTAACTCAGCCATCTTCGCGTCGTCCTCGACAATCAAGATCCTCATATGGCGCGCTTGCCCTATCAGCTTGGCACACCCGTCTGAAGATCACCTGAGTGCTGCTTCCTCATGCGATCTTCAGATTCATCCGGCACAATGGCGGTGACGATCGAGGAAGAGTCAGGAGAGAACAGATGAAATCGACGCTCGCTCTAATCACAGTGCTATGCGCCTCCGGCGCGTGTCTCGCGGAGACGATCAACTTCGATAAGGCGTCTACCGGGACCGTGCCGGCCGGTTGGACCGTCGCCATGACCCACAAAGGCGGAGCACCCAAGTGGGAAATACTCAAAGACGAATCGGCGCCGAGCAAACCGAATGTCCTCGCGCAGGTGTCCAACGATGCAACTGGAGGACGTTTTCCGCTGGCGATCTTCGAGAAGGCAAATCTAAAGGACGGGACCGTGTCCGTCAGGTTCAAGGCCATCTCCGGCAGTGCCGACCAGGCAGCCGGCCTCGTCTGGCGCTACAAGGATCCGGACAACTATTACATTGTCCGGGCGAATGCCTTGGAGGACAACATCGTGCTCTACAAAGTGGAAAAGGGCGAGCGCATCGCGCTGGCGCCCAAGGGCACACCTTCGAAGACATACGGCGTAAAGCACCGCGTTCCCAAACAGACCTGGAGCACCCTAGGCGTGACTTTCCTCGGCAGTGTCTTCACGGTCAGCTTCGACGGACAGAAGGTCTTCGAGGTAGAGGATGGCAGTCTGTCCGTAGGCGGAAAGGTCGGGCTGTGGACCAAGGCCGACAGCGTCACCTACTTCGACGATTTTCAGTTCGAAGGCAAGTGACACCCAGACTCGATGCGGCAGTCTGTATCAGCATCTGCGGTTGTCCTGTGCGTTCTCTTCCGGGCTCAGGCCCAACAGAACGGCGCCGCCGGTGGTCCTCCCGTCTTGGAAGCCAGTCGTCCTGCCGGTTCCATTCAACTCGATGGCAAACTCGATGAGCCCGCCTGGCGGGAAGCGAAGATGGTGATCGATCTGGTTCAGCAGTCACCCAAAGCGGGCGGCCCCACGCCATACCGGACAAGAGTCCGTGCGTTGATGCACGACAATAAACTGTATTTCGGATTCGAGTGCACGGACCCGGTACCCAGGGCGATCTCCATTCACACCATGCAGCGGGACGGCAAAATGGAGGGCGACGATACCGTGGCTGTCGTCCTGGACACCTATGGCGATCGTCGAACCGGCTACCTCTTTCGCGCCAATGCCGCCGGAGCTCGGGTGGATGGCCTGATTGCTGGTTCCGAGCAGCCCAGCCTCGATTGGGATGGCATCTGGGACGCACGGACCGCGAGGACGCCCGAGGGCTGGTCCGCCGAGATTGTCATCCCTGCCAATACACTCAGTTTCACAAAGGGCCTGGCCGAGTGGGGTGCGAACTTCGAGCGCAACATCGCGCGCGATCGCACCGTCATGCGCTGGACTTCGCCCACTCTGGATTCCGCCTTGTACGACCTCAGCCGGGCTGGTTCGCTGACCGGCGTGGCGGACCTGGAACAAGGACGCGGCATCGAAGTCAGCCCCTTCGTGGTGGGGCGAACACAGCAGGATTTTCGCCAGGGCAATCGTGTGTGGCAGGGGCAGCCGGGCGCGGATATCACCTGGCGGATCACCCCACAACTCGCGGCGGTCTTCACCTTCAATACGGACTTCGCGGAAACGGAAGTGGATTCCCGACAGCTCAACGTCACGCGTTTTCCGCTATTCTTCCCGGAGAAGCGCTCGTTCTTCCTGGAGGGGGCCAACCAGTTCCAGTTTGGTCTCGGCCTCGACGAACAGTTCGTCCCGTTTTTCAGTCGCAAGGTCGGGCTCTATGAAGGGGAGCAGATCCCGATCGACGCCGGGGTAAAGCTGAATGGCCGCATCGGGAAGTGGAACATCGGCTTGTTGGACGTCCAGACTCGGGACAAGTACGTCAGCTCCGTGGGGGTCATCGTGCCAGGCGCCAACCTCTTTGCCGGGCGCGTCTCATACGACGTAACCCCAAAGCTGCGGCTGGGCACGTTGCTGACCAACGGGAATCCGGACGGGATTCACCGCAACACGCTGGTTGGATTCGACGGTGTCTGGCGCACGTCGCAGTTTCTGGGCAACAAGAACTTCCTGGTAGGCGGCTGGACAGCCGTCAGCTCAGGCGATATCGCCAGCGGCAATCGCACCGGGTGGGGTTTCAAGGTCGATTACCCAAATGACCTCTGGGACTGCTTCGCGTCAGTGAATCAGTTCGGCGAGTCTTTGGACGCAGGCCTCGGCTTCCTGCCCCGGCCCGGCACGCGCCGCTTCGATGCCCGGTGTGAGTTTAAGCCACGGCCCAGCAAGGACGGCCATTTCCGGTGGGTGCGGCAGGAGTTCATGGAGCACGAGTTCTACCATGTCACGAACTATCTGGGCGTGACCGAATCCTGGCGCTTCTTCTGGGCGCCCATCAACGTCCGGCTGGAGTCAGGTGATCGCTTCGAATTCAACTGGGTGCCGTCGTACGAATACCTGACCCAGCCCTTCGAAATTGCGAAGGGCGTCACCCTTCCGGTCGGTCCCTACAACTTCACCCGGTACCGGGGCGAGTTTCAAACCAGCAGCCACCGCCGGTGGGAGTTCGGAACGACCACGTGGTTCGGCAGTTTCTATGATGGGCGCCTCCTCCAGCAGGAGAATTACCTTCGGTTCAATGACCGGAAGGGCCGCTGGCAGGCCGGACTGGCGAGTGACCAGAACTTCGGCAAGTTGAAGGAAGGTGCATTTGTACAACGATTGATGCAACTCAACCTGGTGTATGCCTTCAGCCCCAACCTGGTATGGACCAACTTTGTGCAGTACGATACCGAGTCGCAGAACGTGGGAAACAATATGCGCCTGCGCTGGACTCTAAAGCCGGGCAACGACGTGTTTGTTGTGTGGAATCGGGGCTGGGAAAGGCTTCTGTTGAGGCCTTCCGAATTGAACGTCGTTCCGGACAAAGACGTTCTGGCGGTCAAGCTGCGGTGGACTTTCAGGAGGTAGTGGATGAAACGGTTCCTACTGGTTTTGGCCCTTGGATCTGTCGCCGTTTCGCCCTTGGCGCTTTACGGCCAGACCTCCACGTCCGCGCCACCGAAAGCCGACTATGTCGGCTCTGCGCGCTGCAAGGTCTGCCATGCCGAGATCTTCAATCGGTGGAGCAAAACAAGGATGGCGAATATCGTCCTCGATCCTAAAGTGCATCCGGAGGCCATCACTCCCGACCTGAACAGCGGGAACCCGTTGATCACGTTCAAGAAGGAGGATATCGCCTTCGTTTACGGAAACAAGTGGAAGCAACGGTACTTTCAGAAGGTTGGGGACGAATACTTCCCGCTGCCGGCGCAGTGGGACGTCAGCAACCAGGTCTGGCGCCCCTACAACGTTGCCAAGGGAACAGACTGGTGGACGGAGTTCTATCCCGCCGAGAATTCTAAGCGGCCGACCGGACCGCTCTGCGATGGCTGCCATTCGGTGAACTACAACGTCCAGACCAAAACCGTCACCGAATGGAATGTAGGCTGCGAGAAGTGCCACGGTCCGGGTGGCGCGCATGTGCAGGGCCCCAGCCGTGCCAGCATTGTGAATCCGGCTCGGCTCGACGTTCTGCGGGGCAGCGATGTCTGCATCCAGTGCCACTCACAGGGCCAGCCGCGCAGCAACCCCATCGAGGGTCGTTACTACGATTGGCCCGTTGGCTTTCACGTGGGTTCCGACTTGCAGAATTTCTGGAAACTGGAGCCGCACAAGCTGGGCGAGACAAGCTTCACTCATTTCGCCGATGGAACGGCTCACAAAAACCGCATGCAGGGCAACGACTTCGTCACCAGCGTGATGTACACTCACGGAATCACCTGCGCCAGTTGTCATGATGCGCATGGAACGGTCAACAACGCGGATCTGCGCAAGCCGGCCAATACGCTCTGCCTGGAATGTCACGGGCCGCGATCGCCCAACGGGCCGCACACGGCGAGCATCGCGGAACACACGCATCATCCGGAAGGCTCCGCTGGTAACGAGTGCGTCGCCTGCCATATGCCTCGTATTGAGCAGACCATCGCCAACGTCAGCGTCCGCAGCCACACCTTCCGTTTCATTCCGCCCTCGGCGACAGACTCGCTGAAGGTGCCCAACCCCTGCAATGTGTGCCACAAGGACAAGTCCACGGCATGGGCAACCGAGCGCCTCAAGGCGTGGGGGCAGTTCTCGCCCTGGCGGGTCGGAAACTGATGAGCATGGAGGAATTCAGATGAAATGGGTGTCACCGCTGATCTCCGCTCTGGTCGTGATGGCCGGCTGTTCCGGCGTGAGGAAGCCGGCAAGTGTTGTTGTCTACGTCAGTGAGGATCAGGTCTTTTCCGAGCCCATCCTAAAGGACTTCGAAAAAGAGACCGGCATCCAGGTCAAGGCTGTCTTCGATACGGAGGAGTCCAAAAGCACCGGCGTGATGAACCGCCTGATGGCCGAGAAGAACAACCCGCAGGCGGATGTGTACTGGGCCAACGAACCTGTGCGCGCCGATGTTCTCCGGCAGCAGGGGATCTCGACACCGTTCCGGCCCGCCAACGCTCAACAGATTCCGGAGCAGTTCAAGGATCCGCAGGGCTACTGGACCGGGTTTTCCGCTCGTGCGCGGTTGCTGGTGGTCAACCGGTTGGCCCAGACCAAGCCCACGAGTGTTCTCGCCTATGCCGACCCCGCGACGAAAGGGCGGGCCGTCATCGCCAATCCGCTGTTCGGGACCACCACGGCGCAGGTGGCAGCATTGTTCTCCGTGTGGGGCGACGAAAAGGGCAGGCAGTTCCTCTCGGCTCTCAAGGCGAACCACGTGAAACTCTCCACCAGCAACGGAGAGAGCGCTGATTTCGTCGGCTCGGGTGAATTCGACTTTGCGCTTGTGGATAGCGATGACGCCGTGGACCGCATGCGTCACGGCAAGCCGATCGAGATCGTCTACCCCGACCAGGGCGAGGGCCAGGTCGGCATGTTGATCGTCCCCAATGCCGTTGCGCTCATTCGCGGTGGCCCGAATCCGGACAACGGGCGAAAGCTGGTCGAGTACCTCGTCTCGAAGGAGACTGAGCGGAAGCTGGCGTTGGCGGACTGTGCGCAGATCCCCTTGAGTCCAGGAGTCGCTCCGCCCAGGGAACTCAAGCCGATCGGACAGGTTAGGACAATGAGGGTGAACTATGCGGAGCTGGCCGCCAGGCTTCAAAACATCCAGCCGGTTCTCAAGGAATGGGTAGGCTACTGAACGCCAAACGAATCACGTTGTGGGCCGCCGTGGTCATATTGATCATCGCCGGCGTGCTCCCGTTGCTCTTCATGCTGGTCACCAGCTTCAGCGACGTGGACAACTACGCTGGAACGCTCGGCAATGCCAGGACTTGGAGCCTCTTTCGGAACAGTCTGTCGTTGGCGTTGTTGACAACTATGGCCGCAGGCGCCGGGGGCGTCGTGCTCGGAATTCTACTCGCGAAGACGAATCTGCCCTGGCGCGCGGCGCTCACCGTTGTGTTCAGTCTGCCTCTTCTCTTTCCTCCCTACATCCTGGCCGTGGGCTGGTTTGAGGTCCTGGGGCGCGGCGGCCTGCTTGCCCGGCTGGCCGGTCCGGGCGCCGGGGAGGTGACGTCGCGCTGGCTGTTCGGATTGCCTGGAGTCGTTCTGGTCATGGCCTCGGCGCTGCTGCCCGTGGTGTTGCTGCTCACGATGAACTACATCGGCGCGGTGAGCCCGGCTCTCGAGGAGGCTGCCCGGTTGTCCGTGGGGTGGCCGCTCGTGCTCCAGCGCATCACCCTTCCCCTCGCTGCGCCCGGCATCGTGCTGTCCCTGGTACTCGTCTTTCTGCTGACGATGGGTGAGTTCGGCGCGCCGGCTTTCCTTCGAGTGGATGTGTTTCCGGTTGCCAGCTTCACGCAGTTCACGGCGTTCTACAATTTCGGTGCAGCAACCGCCGCCGCGCTCCCCTTGGTGGCCGTCGCGCTGGCCGGGTTGGCGGTGGAACAGCGTGTCATCCAGCAGAGAACTTTCCAGTTTGGCTGGGGTGGGCACCGGAACCCGATCCGAATCCCCCTTGGTCGCGCGAGGGCGCCCATCGCCGCGCTGGTCGCATCGCTTGCTGCACTCCTGGTCGCTTTGCCCATGGGAGCTCTCATGTGGCGCGGGCTCAATGTCGCGGCAATGACGGACGCCATCCATCGAGCCGGCGCCAGCGCGGGCCGTAGTATTGCGTACGCTGGAGTGTCGGCGACCGTGCTCGCGTCGCTGGGGTTCTTCCTCGCCTATCTCGTCCACCGAAGAGCGCTCGTCTGCTGGCGTTGGGTGGATGCGATGACTTTGTTCCTGCTCACCCTCCCTGGCAATGTGATCGGCATCGGACTGATCGGCCTTTGGAACAGGCCCTTCACCAACTGGGTTTATGCCACGCCCGTGATGCTGGTAGTGGGCTACGTGGCGCAGTATTCCGCTCTTGGCACGAGAAGCATCCTCGCCGGATTCGCGCAAACCGCACCCAGCCTGGAAGAAGCAGCGGAAGTGGCCGGCGCCGGATGGTGTCGGCGTGGTTGCAGAATACTCGCACCACTCGTGGCGCCGTCGATTGTGGTGAGCTGGGTCGTCACATTTCTTTTCTGTCTGCGTGATGTGAGTCTGCCATTGCTGCTCGCGCCGCCTGGACAGGACACGCTGACGGGCAGGACGATGACGCTGATGGCGAACGGCTCGGCCGAACTGGTAGCCGCGCTATGTCTGCTCTCGATTAGTTTGACGGCGGTGCCCTTGATTGTGTACGGAGCGGCCAGGAAGATATGGAGCAGGCCAGCATGAGCGCGATTGAGTGCCGAGGTGTCGAAAAGCGCTACGGGGAGCGGGTTGCCGTTCGCGATCTCTCATTCCGCATTGATCACGGCGAGAGGGTGGTGGTGCATGGCCCCTCCGGCTGTGGCAAGACCACGCTACTGCGGCTGATAGCGGGCTTTCTGGCCCCGGACGCCGGGTCTGTCCTGGTCGGCGGCCAGGTGGCTGCTGCCGATGGGAAGATCATCATCACCCCGGAACACCGCCACCTGGGCATGGTCTTCCAGGATCTGGCCCTGTGGCCGCACCTGACGGTCGCGCAGAACCTGGACTTCGCTCTGCTCGCCCAAGGGCTACACCGCGAGGTTTGCCGCCAGCGGATCACCGAAATGCTGGCTCGTGTCCGGATCGGCGAATCAGCGGACGCATACCCGGCGCAGCTCTCCGGCGGTCAGCAACAACGTGTGGCGATCGCACGCGCCCTGGTCGCGCAGCCGCTCGCCGTGCTGATGGACGAACCGCTCTCCAACCTCGATGATGAGCTCAGATCTGAGTTGTGCGGACAGATTCTGGAGCTCCACGCCCAACTCGGGTTCACCTTGATCTACGTCACTCACAGCAAGGAGGAGATCCGCAGACTCGGGACTCGGGCGATCACTCTGCGCGATGGCGCGGAGGAGCAGTCCGCACACTGATTAGCCGCCAACGAGCGGGCGGGCGCACTGTTCGGGCCAATCCGGCAATCCCGCAAGGACGGAATCGAGAAGACACAGCAGCCGCGCCTCAGCGGCAGCTGGATTGTCGCCGGGTTTGCCATCTGACTTATGGACGGGACATCCCATTCGTAGTCTGGGAGAGTTTCACCGAGAACTTCAAGGAGCCATCGGGCCGATAGGCGTTGAGGGTCTTCTCGCCCGGCGCGAACGTCGTTGCAGGGGATCCTGGCGTTGACGTCCAGGACATCATGTCGTAGCCGAGGACGCAGATCAGATAGCTGCCTGCCCCATCCGCAGCAATCCTGGGTGCGGAGAGAACGTCGGATGAGGCCTGTATCGTGCGCTGGATCGCTGCACTTCCTTTTGTCGGAGAGATGACCAGGAGTTGGCCATCGCTCACTTGAGCCTGATCGGGCGTCATCATCGACCCGCCCGACCGGAAGTTGTCGTAGAACATCTGATAGTTGTCTACCGTCAGGTAGATGAGCCTATCGCTCCCGAGGACGGGCCTGGAGACACGGCCTCCGGGTATCGGCAACTTCCACATGGCAGTGCCGTCAACGGCGCTGATGGCGGTCAATTCAAACTGCCAGGAATACGACGGCGATGTACCATTCCCTGACATTGTCGAAGCGATGGAGCGAAGGACATAGGCTGTGCCGTCGGAGGCGACCGCCAGCTGTCCGGACGGCCTCTGTGCGAGTGTTTCGAAGCGCTGATTTTGAGGACTCAAAGCAGGGCCTTCCACGTTACTCCGATTCATGCGGTAAGGCCGGATTCTTGCCAAGTTGCTGAAACTCCATGCTTCTCTATGGGCCAGGATTCACGCCATTGACGCAATGTTCTTCATTTACAGACAAGGATCAGCCTCCCAAACTGGACCTCGCCGGTGCGAGTCCGGTCTCCCGCTCCATAAAATCAACGGTTTCCAGCGGCGGACGGATCGCGTCACTCATTCGTCGAGCTTGGGACTTCCCCCTCCCATGAACTACTCGCGCATGGACGACCATGCCCCCGGAGCGCTCTCCTCCGGTCTTCCCGGGCCGATCCCAATCAACTCGCCTGGCACAACGCCGGCCGCCTGAGCGGGCTGTCCCGAGTAGGCTGCCGCCGGCTCGAACGCGATCGGTTCGTTGCCCCGAAGGCGTTTCAGACAATAGAAGCCGTTCATTGCCAGACACATCAGAAACGCTCCGAAACGGAGCCGGCCCAGCGATCTCACCACTCGCAGCGCCGAGTACTTCAGCGAAAAGGCCTCCCGCCAGAGCGCTCGGTGTGCCCCGAGTAGCTCCTCGGGTGACATTCTCCGCGGACGGTACGCCACGTTGTACCCGTTGTAAAACTCCCAGCCCAAGCCCGGTAGGATTCTCCCTTCTTCCTCCAGCTTGCTGTGGGCGGGAGTGCCCCGGTAGGGCGTCAATATGCTCAAGAACGGAACATCAACGCCAGTCTCATAGAGTTGTCTGGCCATGGCCGCAACGCTCTCCGGCGTGTCGCCGTCGAAACCGGCAATGAAACC
This sequence comes from Paludibaculum sp., assembly GCA_036504135.1. Classification (GTDB taxonomy): domain Bacteria; phylum Acidobacteriota; class Terriglobia; order Bryobacterales; family Bryobacteraceae; genus Paludibaculum. Next base: position 198,876 of record DASXVP010000007.1, on the reverse strand, counting down.
CGCCATCACGCAGATGCCGCGCTGGTGCAGCTCCCGGATTCGTGCTCCGTAAGCGCTGACCTTGTTTTGGGGCTTGTGCGCGTCTCGTAGCGATTCGTCGCCGAAGGATTCAATGCCGAAAAAAATGCCGATGCACCCTGACCGTTTCATGAGGTCCAGGAGCGGTCCGTCACGACAAATATCCATGCTCGCCTGCGTGAGCCACCATTTCCGAAGAGGAATCATGGCGGTAAGGAGCTCACGAATGAACCCTCGGTTTGCCGTTAGATTGTCATCCCAGAACCAGACCACCTTGCGCTGCCACCAATGGCGGAACCGGTCAAACTGGATGTCGCGCATCACCTCGCCAGTGGGACGCGTGCGGAAGCCGGGATTGATACTGGGAACCGTGCAGAACGAGCAGGTGAACGGGCATCCGCGCGTGGCCTGCACGACGCGCGGAATGAAGAATCTGCCGTGCAAAAGGTCATATCGCGGAACCGGCAATCCATCGAGTGGCTTGGCTGTGCCCTTGTATTGACTGCGGAGCCGGCCCGTCGAGGCGTCGTGGAGCAGTTCAGCCCATACTGACTCGGCCTCGCCAACCACCACGCTGTCAACATGCTCCAGCGCCTCGTCCGCATTGAAGGTGACATGCGGACCGCCGGCCACAACAACCTTTCCGCGCCTTCTGAATTCATCCGCAACACGGTACGCCTCCGGCGCGAATCCGGTGAAGAAGGAGAGCGCGATCAAATCAGCGTCGGTATCGAAGTCCACCGCTTCCACCTGCTGGTGAATCACACTAACCTCGTACTCCGGAGGCGTCAGCGCCGCCAGATGAATACCAGTGATAGGCGGAACGAAATCGGCTTCGTGCCCGTGGAGGTACCGGGGCATGTAGACGACCACGATCTCCACACAGAAGGGCTGCTCATCCTCTCTACCATGTGGGAGAGCCGGTTCGGGCCGCCGTTTGGAATCCACGATTAGCTGGGGCATGAAATGTACTTTACAGCATAAAGTACTTGTTGACAAGCGGAATTTCTGAAACTCAGTTGCCGCCGAGCCCTACCCATGATGTGGACGGGTGACGCCTACGGCTGATCCGTATCCTGCGAGTCGCAGTAGCGAGACGGCATTCGGCGCAATGGTGACGCCTCGGCCACTTGGATTAAGCGTGGCTCGCCGGCCACCCGATCGAGTGCTCCGGCGCTCCGCTCCAACTGGGTTTGGCCGTAGCTTGTTGCCGGCAACGGCAACACGCCACAGAAACTTGCACCCGGCGCGCGTGAACACCTCGAGATCATCTTGGGGTGCGAGGCGCCCCCAGCCTGAACTTGACTCGCTTACTCTCGCCGCCGTAAGCTAAGAATTCTTGGTATGGGACGCAAACCGAAAAAGAACGATTCGTTGCCCGGTTCACTGGATATGCTGATCCTCCAGACCTTGTCGCTCCGCGACTTGCATGGATACGGCATCGTCCAGTTCATTCAACAGTCATCCTGCGATGAACTCCTCATCGAAGAGGGGTCGCTCTACCCCGCTCTTCAGCGGCTGGAGCTGAATGGCTGGATCGACGGTGACTGGGGTGTGACGTCGAACAACCGGCGGGCGAGAATCTACAAGATCACCAAGGCTGGCCGTAAGCAACTGGCGGTGGAGACCCGAAAGTATGCGAAGCTCACGCTGGCGATCGCCCACGTGATGGGAGCGGAGTGACCGGTATGTTGATACGACGGCTGCGGTATTGGATGGATAGCGCCAGGCGTGGCGAGGCGCTGCGTGAGGAAATGGAACTCCATCTAGCCGAAAAAGCGGCGGAGCTGCAAGCAGACGGCCTCGCTGCGGAGCACGCCCAGGCCGAAGCGCGCCGGCGATTTGGCAACGCCGGACTGGCGCGCGAAGAGTCGCGGGAGATTTGGATGACTCGTTTTTGGTCGGAACTGGGCCAGGACCTCCGCTATGGCTGGCGCACCATGACGGCCAACAAGGCATTCAGCGCCCTGGTGGTCTTGTCGCTGGCGCTCGGCATCGGCGCCAATACTGCGATCTACAGCTTGATGGAGTCGATTCTGTTGCGCTCGCTTCCCGTGGCCGATCCCGAGTCGCTGGTAGTTCTGAATTGGCATAGCCAGCCGCCTCAGAACGCCAACAAGGAATGGGTCCATGTCATGCACGGGTTACAGGGCGTTTTCTGGCCGGGCGACAAAGGCGCAATGATCAGCGGGATTTTCCCGTACGGCGCGCTCGAGTCGCTTCGCGGGGAGAATTCTGCGTTTTCCACGATCTTCGGATACGTCAATGGACGAAGCCGTAGCCTGGCCGTCCACGGACAGACCATGAGTGCCAACGCGGAGTTCGTCACCGGCGAGTATTTTCGCGGACTGGCAGTATCGCCGGCCGCGGGACGAATGATCACCCCCGAAGACGACCGTCCCGGCGCCGCACCGGTGGCGGTAGTCAGTTTCGCGACAAGCCAGAGCCGTTTCGGGGGACCGTCGAGCGCGATTGGACAATCGATTCTCGTCGACCAAGCGCCCCTCACGGTGATCGGCGTTACGCCGCCAGAGTTCTTCGGAGTCGATCCCGCCATTGCGCCGGACATTTACCTTCCGCTGCGCACCAATCTTCTCCTGGACCCTGCGGGAACGGAACGCCTCTATAGCGACGGAAACTTCTATTGGCTCGAAATGATGGGCCGCCTGCGTCCCGGTGTCAGCATGGCCCAGGCGCAGACCGCGCTGGCTCCTCGTTTCCATCGATGGGTGGCCGCCACGGCAACTACCGGCGGTGAGCGCGCCAACCTGCCCACGCTAATGCTGAATCCCGGCGCCGCCGGTTTGGGTAGCTTGCGCCGCGAGTATTCCAAGCCTCTGTACGTACTACTGGCGATGGTGGGATTGATCCTGGCCATCACGTGCGCCAACGTCGCCAATCTTCTGCTGGCGAGGGCCGCCGCGCGCCGTCGCGAAATGGCTGTCCGGCTCAGCCTGGGAGCAGGACGGCTCCGCGTCGTTCGGCAGTTGCTGACCGAGAGCGTGATGCTGGCTTCGTTCGGCGGAGCATTGGGCGTCCTATTTGCGATCTGGGGCGTACGAACGCTGACATTTCTGTTCTCCAAGGGGCAGGAGAACTTTACCCTGCATGCGGAATTGAACTGGCGCGTGCTGGCCGTCACAGCGGCGCTCTCCGTGATTTGCGGCCTGTTGTTTGGCCTCGTTCCCGCAATTCAGTCCACTCGTCCCGACGTCATCCCGGCTCTCAAGAGCGGCCGCGGCGGCGGACCGCGCCGCCGCACGCAAAACGTCCTGGTCGTTGCCCAAATCGCGATGTCATTTCTCATCCTCGTCGCCGCGGGTCTGTTTGTCCGGACACTCGACAACCTGCACTCCGTCCAACTGGGATACGCCCGCGAAAACATCCTGCTGTTCTCGCTGAATGCGCGCCAGTCCGGACATCGCGACTCGGAGCTCACCACCTTCTACTCGGGCCTGCGCCGCCGCTTTGAATCGATCCCCGGAGTGAGCAGCGCTACGCTTTCGCGCTCCTCCATCATCACCTCGGGCCGTGCCGGCGGGGCGATTCAGGGGGCCATGAAGATCGGCGCCGTCACCATCGAAGGCGCGCGTGTCCTGGGCGCCGGACCGCGTTACCTGACCACGATGCAGATTCCAATCCTGGCCGGGCGCGAGATTGACGACCGCGATCAACTGGGCTCCACGCCGGTCGCGGTGATCAGCGAGCGGCTGGCGCGGACTTACTTCGGGAACGAAAATCCGGTCGGCCGGCGCATCTCGCTCCCGGACGAGAAGCGCGATCTCGAAATCGTCGGAGTGTCGGCCAACCTGCGCTCCGGTGGCCTGAAGAGCAACGAGGGGGGGAACCCCATGGCCGTGTTCGTCGCGGTCAGCCAGTTTTCTTCGGACCGCGTGACCTTCGCTCTGCGCACCGCCGGTGATCCGCTGAGGTATGTCAGGAATGTGCGTGACATCGTGCGGGAAGTAGACTCTACCCTGCCTGTCACAAACGTGGTCACACAGGCCGCGGAAATCGATCGCACGATCAACCGGGAAATCACGTTCGCGAAACTATGCACGGGTTTCGCAATCCTCGCTCTCCTGATGGCGTGCGTGGGCCTCTATGGCACCTTGTCCTACAGCGTCACACGGCAGTTCGGCGAGATTGGTATCCGCATGGCTCTGGGCGCACAGCGCGGCGCCATGGTGTGGATGGTCCTGCGCCGCGTTCTCGTGCTGGCAGCCGTGGGACTCGCCATCAGCGTGCCTGCCGCATTGATCGCATCCCGGCTGGTCAAATCGTTTCTGTTCGGGACCCAGCCCAATGATCCGGGCACCCTGGCGCTGGCTGGCGTCGTCCTCCTCAGCGCCGCAATGCTCGCCGGCTTTGCGCCAGCAAGGCGCGCATCGCGGATCGATCCTTTGGTGGCTCTGCGGCACGACTGAAGCAGCCGGGTTCCGCGCGTGCTACCCAGCGGAGCCAGACCGCCAGCCAGCGTCCCAACCGAACGTCTGGATGGCCTTGTCGCTCGACGTCGCCCCATCCGTCTCCGTGACATTGTAGATCCCACGCCCGCCTCGTGTGACGGCCAGTTCGGCCGCCTTGGCCGCGGCATCCACATGAACGGACCCGGGCACGATGGCAGCCTCAAATCCCGTGCCCGGGCCGTAAAGCAGCCCGTAGCGCAGGACAAGCCCTTCCAGCGGCGCCTCAGTCACCTGGCGTTCCAGGCTGAGCACCCCCTCCACCGTCTCGCCATAGACCGGATGCGTCACCGGCAGCAGCGGGTCCGCCTCCTGGTGGGGTTTCGGGCCTTCATCATAGATGAAAGAGATGCTCTGCGCGATCAATCGTCCGGCGCCGCCATGCAGTGCGGCGGCAACCAGATTGCGTGTGCCAACATCCCGAAGCCGGGCGTTCCGTACCAGTGCAGCGGTCATCTTGCTCCCATCCAGCGCGTAAGGAAGATCGGTAAGCTGGTGGATCACCACCTCCGGCCGGATTTCGCCCAGATGATGGAGCAGCGCATCCGCGTCGAAAACGTCCACCACCACCGGTTCTACTCCAACCTTCTCCAATTCCGCGGCCTTTTCCGCGGATCGAGTCGAGCCAAACACGCGCCATCCGTTCTGCAGCAGGAGCGGCGCCAGCCGCCGGCCAATCGCGCCGGATGCGCCGGCTAGGAAGATACGTGTAGCGTTAGTCAATGTCGTCACGGTTCACCGCCTCGCTGGAATCAGAATACCTCTGCCTGCTTAGCCCGCCCAACCCTCGTCCGTCCGTCCGCGCAACTTCTTGGAATCCGAGCGCTGCGACTTTTCCGTCAGCCGGCGGACCTTCGATCCAAGCGTAGGTCGGCTCGGACGCCGGGTCTTGGGGACCACTTCGGCCCGGGCGATCAGTTCATCCAACCGAGCCCGCGCTGCCGCTCGATTCGCTTCCTGCGTGCGGTGCTCGCGCGCCGTGATGATCAATACGCCCTCTCGCGTCGCGCGATTACCGGCCAAGGCCCGGAGCCGTTGACGCACATCATTGGGCAGCGAAGGCGATCGACCGATGTCGAACCGCAGCTCCACTGCCGTGGAGACCTTATTGACGTTCTGCCCGCCCGGACCCGTGGCGCGAACAAACGTGATGGCAAGCTCCGAATCTGGAATGAATATGCGCAAATGCTGTATCTTCAGAATACCCCCCCACCGCCCCTTGCTATACTGCCCTCGGAACCCCCACCATGCCCCGTGCTGCCCATGGCCGCCCTTAGACCCAAACTCCTCCCGCTCGCCGCCGCCATCGCCACGGCCGTCATCTTCTTCTGGCCCTTCTTCGCCTCCAGCGGCGACACCCTCAGCGGCGACCTCGGCGACAACCGCCTCCACCTCGCCATCCTCGAACACTGGCGCGCCGTCGGCGCCGGCCAGGCTCCAGCCCTCAGCCCCAACTTCTTCGCCCCCGTCCCCGGCGTCCTCGCCTATTCCGACGCACTCTTCCTCTACGTCCCGCCCTACCTGCTGCTACGCGCCCTCGCACTCGAGCCCCACCTCGCCTACCAGCTCACACTCGTCGCCCTCAAGATCCTCGCCTTCCTCGCCCTCTTCGCCCTCCTCCGCCGCGCCGCCGGCCTATCCCCAGCCCTCGCCGCCTGGGCCGCCGCCCTCTTCGCCCTCTCCAACGTCTACTCCGTCTCCCTCGGTCACGGCCAGCTCGCTAGCCACGCCCTTCTCCCACTCATCCTATGGCTCGCCTGCCACGCCTGGGATCTCGGCCCCACGCGCCCTCTCGCCGCCCACGCCTGTTCCGCCGCCGCCGCTGCCCTTTTCGGGCTCCTCTTCTTCACCGCCTACTACATCGCCTTCTTCTTCGGCCTCACCCTCGGCCTCTGCCTTGCCATCTTCTTCCTCCTCGATCTCCGCCAACCCGCGGGCCGCTTCCCCTGGCGCCGCGCACTGCCCCTCGCCGCCTCATCCGCCGCCGTCTTCGCCCTCAGCCTCGCCCCCTTCCTCATCACCTATCTCCCCCTCTTCCACGCTACCGGAGGGCGCTCCTTCGGCGATGCCCAGGGGCAAACCCTCGGCCTCGCCCAGCTCATCTCCCCTGGTCCCACCAACTTCCTCTGGGGCGCCGCCATCCAGGAAAACGCCGCCTTCTTCGATCTCTCTGTCCAACGCGAAGCCGGCCGTGGCTGGCCCCCCATCACGGCCTGCCTCTTCCTCCTCGCCACCCTTGTGATCTGCCGCCGCCCCAAGCCCACCCCGGCCCATCGCCTGGCCGCCGCCGCCTGCCTCACCGTCATCCTCCTCGCAGCCGCCGCCACCACCTGCGCCGGCCTCCACCCCTGGCGCATCGTCTACTACCTCGTCCCCGGGGCCTCCGGCATCCGCGTCCCCCAACGCATCAACCTCGTCCTCAATCTCGCCGTCGTCATCGTCCTCGCCCTCTCCTTCCGTGCCGCCTTCCAAAAGGCCAGGTACCGTCCCGCGCTCGCCGTCCTACTCCTACTCGTCCTCGTCGAGCAGCTCAACTGGAATGCCCACCCCGGCTACTCCCGCCAAGCTGATCGCGCCTTCCTCGATCGCATCCCGCCTCCGCCCCCTTCCTGCCGCAGTTTCTACTCCATCCACTCGCCCCGCCTCCATCGCACCTGGATCCAGGTCGATGCCATGCTCCTCGCCCGCCGCTTCAACCTACCCACCCTCCACGGTTACAGCGGCATTACCCCGCCCGGCTGGCGATGCGATACCAATCAGGAATCTTGTGCTCTCTCCCTCCAATCCTGGGCCCGCCAACACAACCTCTCCGCCGGCCTCTGCACCCTCGATATGACCGCCGCCACCTGGACCCAGTGATTCGTCAATTGTTAAATCTACTTCATAATCAGGGCCGTATGTCCATTTCCTCCCAAACCGCGTATAATAAAAGCTCCACCACCCGCCAGGTGTGGGAGGGACAATTCCCCCATCCGCCCCCTCCCACACCCCCAAATCTCCTGGCAATCCTACCGGACTAAAGACTCTGCTATCCTGCTATCGTGAAGCTGCCCCGTCTGCTGTTCCTGCCCATCGCACTGCTTCTTGCCTTCTTCCTTCCCGGCCTGCCCCAAACCACTAAGAAAGCCCCGGCCAAAACCGCGCCCAAATCAGTAGCCAAGGCGTCCACCAAGAATAGGAAGAAGTCAGCCGCGGCCCCCCGCCGCGTCACCCAGCAGCAGCCCGATGAGGATCGCACCCGCGAAATTCAACAGGCCCTCAACGCCAAAGGCTATCCCGTCGATGCCACCGGCGTCTGGGGCCCGCAATCTGTGGAGGCGCTCAAAAAGTTCCAGGAAGACCAGCACATTAACAACATGAGCGGTCGAGGCAAACTGGATTCGCTCACGCTCATCGCCTTGGGCCTCGGACCCAGGCGGGAACCCCCGCCAGCATCCGCCAGTCCCGCTGAACAGGCGCCTACGGAAGGAAAAAAGCCATGATTATCGGCGTACCTCGCGAAGTCAAAGACCATGAATCCCGCGTCGGCCTCGTCCCCCACGGTGTTACCACCCTCGTGGAGGCCGGCCATCAAGTCGTCGTCCAAACCCGCGCCGGCACCCTCTCGTCCATAGCCGACGAAGAGTACCTCGAAGCCGGTGCCCGGGTCGTCCCCACGGCCGCCGACGTCTGGGGCGCCTCCGACATCGTCATCAAGGTCAAGGAGCCCCAGCCCTCCGAATATGGCTTCTTCCGCGAAGGGCTCACCCTCTTCACCTATCTCCACCTCGCCCCCCTCCCCGAGCTCACCCGCAAGCTCATGGAATGCAAGGTCACCGGCATCGCCTACGAGACCATTCAGGAAAAGGATGGCTCCCTGCCGCTCCTCACCCCCATGAGCGAGGTTGCCGGCCGCATGGCCGTCCAGATCGGCGCCCAGTATCTCGAAGCCCCCAATGGCGGCCGCGGCGTTCTCCTCGGAGGCATCCCCGGCGTCGCCCCCGCTAACGTCACAGTCCTCGGCGGCGGCATCGTCGGCCACAACGCAGCCAAAATCGCCTTCGGCATGGGCGCCAATGTCACCATCATTGATCGCAACCTGAATCGCCTCCGCGAGCTCGACGACATTTACAACGGCGGCGTCATCACCCTCGCCTCCAACGTCTGGACCATTCGCGAATCTCTCAAACACGCCGATCTTGTCATCGGCGCCGTCCTCATTCCCGGCGCCGCCGCCCCGCGACTCGTCCGCCGCGATATGCTCCCCCTCATGAAACGCGGCTCCGTTATCGTCGACGTCGCCATCGATCAGGGCGGCTGCTGCGAAACTTCGCACGCCACCACCCATACCGATCCCGTCTACTTTGTCGATAACGTCCTGCACTATTGCGTCTCCAATATGCCGGCCGCCGTCCCCCACACCTCCACCTACGGCCTCAACAACGCCACCCTCCCCTTCCTCATGCTCCTCGCCAACAAGGGTACGGAAAAGGCCATCGCCTCCAACGCCGCCCTCGCTCTCGGCGTCAACACCTATAAAGGACACTGCACCTACCCAGCCGTCGCCGAGGAACAGAATATTCCCTGCACGGCCGTCGCCTCGCTCTTATAAAATCAGCGGATGGCCTCTATCCATCCGCTGCGCGCCCTCCGCTACACTCCCCAGGCTGGCGAGATCGTAAATCTCGCCACCTTGCCCTACGATGTGATCCCGCCCGCACTCGAATCCCAATACAAAGCCCGCAGCCCCTTCAACTTCGCCCACCTCATCCTCCCCAATGGCGATTACTCCGCCGCCGCCGCCCGCCTCGCCGAATGGAAAGGGCAGGGCATCCTCGCCCGCGATGCCGAAGAGTCTCTCTTCGTCTACCAGCAGACCTTCCCGGCACCCGGCTCCGGCGAACTCCTCGTCCGCCGCGGCTTCGTCGGCCTCGGCGATACCGAGGACTACGGCAAAAACGTCTTCCGCCACGAGCGCACCCTCTCCGGCCCCAAAGAGGATCGCTTCAAGCTCCTCCAGGCCACCCAGGTCCAGTTCGATTCCATCTTCATGCTCTTCCCCGATGCCGAGGGTTCCGTCGATGCCCGCCTCGCCGAGATCTGCGCCACCCCCGCCCACCTCGCATACGACGATCACGAGAAAACCCACCACCAGCTCTGGCGCGTCACAGATCCCTCCTGGATCGCCGCCATCCAGCTCCTCATGGCCGATAAACCCGTCCTCATTGCCGATGGCCACCACCGCTACGAGACCGCTCTCCGCCAGGGCCAGCCGCGCACCCTCATGACCTTCGTCAGCCTCCACTCCTCCGGCCTCCGCTGCTTCGCCACCCACCGTATCGTCCACTCCCTCGAAAACTTCGACGAGCAGGCCTTCCTCGCCGCCCTCCCCAACGTCGCCCCCGGCCTCGATCCCCTCGTCTCCCCCCCGGGCCATGTCCGCATCGCCATCCAACTCCCCTCAGGCGCCTGGCACACCGACATTCCCGCTCCCGCCGGCGCCCTCAACGTCGCCGTCCTCCAGCACGAGATCCTCACCTCCATCCTCGGTCTCACCCCCGAAAAAGTCACCGCCGGCGGCCACCTCAGCTACAAACGCACCCGCGAAGAAGCCCTCGCCGAAGTTAGCGAAGGTCGCGCCCAGATCGCCTTCCTCCTCGAAGACCTCCCCATCGACGGCATGGCCCGCGTCTCCTTCGCCGGCGAAGTCCTGCCCCAGAAATCCACCTACTTCTATCCCAAGCTCGCCTCCGGTCTCGTCATGCTGGAGTTGCAGCCATGACCCCGCCTTACACCTGCCACCGTACCGCCGGCCCGCCGGATTGGCCCCAGGCCCAGCGCTCCGCCCGCTTCGCCGACATGGTCACCGGCGAGCCCGGCCTCCTCGATACCCGCGCCGCCGCCCTCTGGGACAACCAGAACCTCTACGTCCACTTCTGGATCGAAGAGCCCTTCCTGGAAGCCCATCAGACCGAACGCGACTCCCTCATCTTCCTCGAAAACGACGTCGAGCTCTTCATCGATGGCGGCGATTGCTACTACGAATTCGAGATCAACGCTCTCGGCACAATCTACGAGGTCTTCTTCATCTGGCAGGACGCCTACCACAAGTTTCCCGCCGGTGAGTTCGACGTCCACCGCCGCCGCGCCCTCTCCTTCGCCGGCGACGACGATCGCTCCGGCCCCACCTTCTGGCGCGGCGCCCACCCCCGCGGCGCCCGCTGGGCCTTCCGCGATTGGGATTTCCCCGGCCTCCACTCCGCCGTCACCCTCCACGGCCACCTCAACGACCGCACCCGCGTCTCCCAAGGCTGGGAAGTGGACCTCACCCTCCCCTGGGCCGGCATGGCCCACCTCGCCAACGGCCGCTCCCTCCCGCCCAAACCCGGCGACACATGGAATATGTTCTTCGGCCGCTTCGAAAAACTCCTCATCCACGGCCAGGAAATCCAGCCCCACCCCGCCTGGTGCCTCTCCCCCCACGGAGTCCTCGACACCCACCGCCCGGACCGCTGGACCCCCGTCGTCTTCGCCTGAACAAATCAGGCCGCCCAGCGCCCCGCCCGCCGCGCCTACTCGAAAATCGGGGCGAGCCTCGCCAGCACTTCATCCATGATCACGGTGGGGATACTCTCCAATTTCTTGCCGCCGCGTGCTCGGAGATCGAGAGCCCGGGGCTGATCGCAGCGGACCACGCCCGTAGTGCTGGTTCCGGCACCCGTCAGGGGGACCGCGAACCCGGCCGTCCGCGCGAAGCTCCCTCCGCTGGTGATGGGAAGAACCACCGGCACTTTGGTCACTTGGTTGAACGCTTCGGGCGACACGATGAGAACCGGACGGCGGCCCTTTTGCTCATGCCCCTCCGATGGGTCGAGTCCGACCAGCCAGATCTCGCCGCGCTTCATCAGAGGATCTCGGCTCCGGCCGGCTTGTTACTGAGCCAGTCACGGTCTTCCTGGGTGCGGGCCTTCTTGGGATTGCACTGAGCAAGAAGTTCGTCCAGCGTATAGCGGGGTCGCTGCTGGGGCTCCACCACCAGCCGCCCGCTTTCAATCGCGAGGCCGACCTGAGCGCCCGGCCGTAGACGCAGAATGTCGAGTAGCGCGGGCGGCACCGCCAGCATCACCGAGCCGCCCACCTTGCGCAGCTTCGTTGTGTGCATTGCAGTTCTCCAATAGTTATACTCCAGTATAACCTGCCCCGAAGCCGGCAGCGGTGCCCCCGTCCCCTTCGCCCGACCCAGCCCACCCCGCCGCCCAAACCGGGGACGGTCACCAATTACCCTTCCAATAACTCCAACTTTTCGACAAACCGTAATTGGATGACCGTCCCCGCTTTGGGCCTGCCGCCCACCCCACCGCCTTCCATCCCAACCCGCCACGCTATACAATAAAGCCACCGCCGGAGCGGAAAACTATGAAATTAATTTCATTATTCTTGATTACTGCGTCCGCTTTACTCTGCCAAACCATCGACGCCATCCCCTGGGGCGCCGGACCCGTCTTCTCCTCAGAAGCCTCCCAGAAATCAGCCCCCCGCCAGACCTCCTACCGCGCCCAGGACGTCGTCTTCCCCCACCTCGCCACGGGCGGAGGCTGGGAGACCGTCATCGTCACTGTCAACCTCAGCAAGGTCACACTGACCTACAACACCTACTACTTCGACCAGGCCGGAAACCCCATGCCCGTCACCCTCAAGGCGTCCAACGGTCTCCTCATCACCACTGCGGCCACGACGTCCTCCTTGCCGCCCGCCGCCAGCCTCTCCGTTCCGCTGCTCGATGACGGTACCGGCACGAAGGTAGGCTGGGCCGCCATCACTTACGACGCAACCCTGGGGCAGGTGGGAGGATTCGCAACCTTCCGGCAACGGGTCGAAGGCCGCCCCGATTTCGAGGCGCTCGTCCCGCTCAGCTCACTCGTGGATTCCCGGTTCCTCATGCCCGTCGATGAAAGGGACGGCTTCGAAACCGCGCTCGCCATCTGCAACCCCGGCACCAAGCTCACTAGTACTGTCACGCTCCAGATGTTGGATCCCAACGGCCGCGTGATCGCCAACCAGACCATCACCCTCGCGCCCCTGCAACAGCAGGCCTTTCTCATCCAAGACAAATTCCCCACTATGCTGGGCCAGCGCGGAACCCTCTACGTAGGCGGCACCGCCACCGCCCTCTCCGCCCTCGGCCTCCGCTTCAACACCCTCGGCGGCTCCGCCTTCTCCTCCATCCCCATCATGAACACTGACGCCATGTTGACCCAATAGCCGTCAGCGGAGGCGTAAACCGGCATCTCCCCGCTTTACGCCTCCCCTACCACCACCCGCCCCACCCGCCGCACATCCTCCACCATCACCTCCATATCCCGCGCCGTCGTCCGGTAATTCAACACGCACCCCCGCAGCGCAAACCGTCCGCCCACCCGCGCGTTCGATAGATAGCTGCTCCCGTCACGCTGCAATTCCACCAAAACCCGCTCGTTCAACGCATCCAGATCCCCCGCAAACCCCTTCGGCGCATACCGGAAACAGAACACCGAGAGCCCTACCGGAGCCAGCATCTCCAGGTCATCACTGCCCCGCACCAGTTCCTCCACATACCGCGCGCAAGCCATGTTCTGCTCGATTGCCGCCCCCAGCGCCTCCGCCCCCACATGCTTCAACAGCAGCCACAACCCCAGCGCCCGAAACCGCCGCGACAACTCCGGCCCATAGTCCCAAAACGCAAACGACTCGTCCCGCTCGTGCCCGATTACCCGCGTGTAGTCCGCATCATGCGCAAACGCCTTCCGCGCCCACGCCGCATCCCGGTACAGCACGCAGCCCACACCCGTCGGCAGATACGCCCACTTGTGCGGATCCAGCGTCACCGAATCCGCCGCCTCAATCCCTCGAAACAGCGCCCGCGTCGAATGCGCCAGCGCTGCAAATCCGCCATACGCCGCGTCCACGTGAAACCACAGATTGTGCGCCTCCGCAATCGCCCCGATCTCCGCCAGCGGGTCAAACGCCCCGGTGCTCACCGTCCCCGCGCTCCCCACCACGCACAGCGGAAGATACCCCGCCTCCTCGTCCACGCAAACCAGCCTCCGCAAATGGTCCACATCCATCCGGCACTGCCCGTCGGTCCCCACCAGCACCACGTTCGCCTCGCCGATCCCCAGCAACCCCGCCGCCTTCCGGCTCGAAAAGTGCGCCTCCTCCGAAACGTACACCCGCATCCGCCGCCCGCTCGCGCATAGCCCCGCTTGCGACACATCCGCTGGACCCTTCGCCGACCGCGCCGCCGCCAGCGCCGAGAAATTCGCCATCGATCCGCCGCTGACAAACAACCCCAGCGCGCTCTCCGGATACCCCAGCATCTCCTTTAGCCAGTTCACCGTCACGTGCTCGATCTCAGCCGCCGCTGGCGATGATCGCCACGACGTGACGTTCGCATTCAGCGTCGCCGTCAACATCTCCCCCACCGCCCCAACCGCAGTCCCCGGCGACGCCACATATCCGAAAAAGCGCGGATGCCCGTTGTGCCGGCTGTACTGCACAATCACGTCCCGCACCACCCCCAACAGTGCGTCAAACTCCATTCCGCGTCGCGGCAGTGGCTCCACGATCAACCCGCGCAACTCTGCCGAGCTCACCTCCGGCATCACACGCCGCGCCCGTAGTCCGTCGTAATACCCCGTCATGAACCCAGCGGCTTCCTCGCACATCCGCCGGATCTCCGCCGAGCCCGGTGACAATCGGTTCGCGTCCTGCATGGCATCCATTCCCCCAGTCTACGTCCCCCCAAGCCCCCCGCTCGTGCTAGCCTTCAATGCCAACGCAGGACTCTGGAATAGCCGGCCGCGCCACAACTGAGTCCAATCTGATCGCTGTACAGGACGCCGAATCCCGCCAGCACGAGTTCCGCCAGGAACTCGGTCTCCGCAACCTCGTCTTCAGTCAGATTCTCAACATCGTCGGTTTCTTCTGGGCCGGCGTCGCCGCCAAGGTCGGTCCATCCCATGTGACTTTTGGCTCCTCGCCATCTTCCTCTTCTATCTCCCCTCCGCTGCCGTCGTCATCTATCTCAATCGCGCCCACACCCTCGAGGGCGGCCTCTACGAATGGGCCCGCCACGACTTCAACCGCTTGACCGGCTTCCTCGCCGCCTGAAATCTCTGGCGCAACGCTGTCGCCATCGTGTCCTACTCGGACATCAAGGCCACCACCATGCTCGCCTACGCCCTCGACCCCGGCGCTTCCGTCATCCCCCTTGTCATCGGAGCCCTGCTCTTCTCGTTCGTCGCCTCCACGGCCCTCACCTTCGCTGTCACCACGCGCCTGCCCCTCGTCGCTGGCTGGGATAACCTCCTGCCAGCCTGGATCGGCCGCCTTCATCCCCGCCGCCGATCCCGCGTCCACGCCGTATGGAAAAACCCTCGCTGCCCGTTCGGCGTCGACATCAGCCACAACGCCCCATCGGACCGCGCCAGCATCCCCCGCGGCGCATTGTACTGCTCGTCCCCCAGATACGCTGCCCCGTCAATCATCAGCATGTGCGCTTTCGAATACCCCCGCGTCGTCGCCTCCGACGCCGGCAAGCCCACTATCTTCGATCCGTCCGGCAATACCAGCGATTGCTTCGTGATCCCGTCCCGCCGCCGCCCCACCCGCAACCGCCGCAGAAACCCCTCCGCCTTCTCCAAAACCAGCCCCGATTACCGGTCTGAGGGCGACCCCACCACAGTCAGCGCCCGCACGTGATGCCACGCCTCAAACACCGCCCGCAAAGCCGCCAGCGCCGACTTCCCCCACTGCCGCGAGCAACACAACATCATCCGGTGCCCCACCGCATCCAGAATCTCCGCCTGCCGCTCCGTCGCCGCAAACCCAAGCTCTCGCATCGCCCACTCCGACACCACGGGCGTCACCCCAGCATCTCTCCTCTCCGCTACCAGCATCCGAGGTTGTTTGGTCGGCTCCACCACCCAGGTACGCGTGACAAATCCTAACCACACGTTTGCCAGTTTTCCCTCACCCCAAAACCTCAACCCCAAGCAAGCAAACCAGATAGAAATCCAAATCGCGTGTGCCCGGCAACTCCCGCACCCCCTCTTTTGCGGAAAGCCCCGTCACTCCCCCCAGCCCTGCCCGGCCTACTTCTTCTTCGCCCGCGCCGCCTCGTTCGCCGCCGCCGCGCTCCGGATCAACTCCTGAAACGCCGCCTCGTCCAGCCTCTCCCCCTCCCGGATGTCGATCGCCCTCCGCGTGCTCCCCTCCAGGCTGGAGTTGAACAGCCCCGCCCGGTCTTCCAGCATCGCCCCCCGTGCAAACGTCAACTTCACGACACTCCTGTAAGTCTCACCTGTGCAGATAATGCCCGCATGTTCCCATACCGGCACCCCTCTCCATTTCCACGCCTCCTCCACCTCGACTCCAGCCCCCAGGATCAGCGCCCGCACCCGCGCCAGCGTCTCGCCCCGCCAATCACCCAGTTCCGCGATCCGCCCGTCAATCAGCCGCGAGGGAGACTCCCCACCCCGCGCCTCAGCCGCTTCGCTCTGCCTGTCCTTCATCTCTGCCCCTCCTCTCTACTCCTCTCCGCCATGCTGTCCTTGCTCTCAACAAGCAAAATCGTTTATCAATATACTACGCCACCCTTTCGCGGTATCGCCTCGCGGCGCCCCGCCTGCGGGACCACTCAAGGAGAATTTCCAATGAAACTAGGCTTCCTCGCCCTGCTTCTCGCCGCCCTCGGCGCCCCCGCCATGCCCGCCGCCGTCGACGACACCCAGTTGGCCGGCAAGTGGACCATCCACTACGCCATCGGCGGACAGGAAGGCGATTTCGCCTGCACCTTCACCCAGAAAGAGAAGGAAGTCACCGGCTCCTGCTCCGGCGCTCAGGGCCAGGCCGCCTTTGAAATCACCGGCAAACTCGATGGCCCCGCCGTCACCCTCCAACACAAGGTCGAATACAATGGCGATCAGTTGACCCTCACCTACACCGGCAAGGCCGAAACTCCCGAAAAGATCGCCGGCACCGTCTCCGTCGCCCCCATGGGCGTCGACGGAGATTTCACCCTCGCCCCATCGAAGTAGGTCCCTGCGCAGAGCGCGGTCCGGCCATCACGCGGATCGCGCCCGCTCCCCGTCTCGCTCGTCACCATCCCCTCGTCCGCTCCACACCCGCCCCCACACCCGCCCCGCCGGATGTAGACTATTGGCTGCCCGGACACCCGCCCACAACAATTCCGGGTCACGAAACGACAGAGCGACAGAAAGGCCCACTCCCCATGAAAGCCAATAGACGCAAATTCATCCAGGCGCTCGGCACGGGTTCCGTCGGAATCGCCGGCGCCGCCACCATCATCTCTGCCCCGGAACAAGCGCTCGCCAAACCCCAGGACGGCCCCGTCCTCCTCGTCGGCGATAACATCGCCCTCGCCAATACCGAACACGGCAAGGTCCGCGGCTTCGTCCTCCGCGGCATCCACCACTTCCTCGGCATGCCCTACGGCGCTGATACTTCCGGCGCCAATCGCTTCATGCCGCCCCGCAAGCCCAAGCCGTGGACAGACGTCTATCCCGCTCTCTGGTGGGGCAATACCGCTCCGCAAAACATGGAGAACCGCTACGCCAACAAGTTCGCCTCTTTCCGCGACCATTGGAACTACGACGACGTCAGCGAGGATTGCCTCCGCATCAACGTCTTCACCCCCGCCATCAACGACGGCAAAAAACGCCCCGTCATGTTCTGGATCCACGGCGGCGGCTTCACCAGCGGCAATGCCATTGAACAGGATGGCTACAGCGGCGAAAACTTCGCCCGCCTCGGCAACGTCGTCTTCTGCTCCATCAATCACCGCCTCGGCCCGCTTGGCTTCTGTAATCTCGCCGGCGTCGGCGGAGCGAAGTTCGCCGCATCCGGCAACGTCGGCATGATGGATATCGTCGCCGCCCTCGAATGGGTTCGCGACAACATTGCCAACTTCGGAGGCGATCCCGCCAACGTCACCATCATGGGACAGTCCGGCGGCGGAGCCAAGGTCTGCACTCTCACCGCCATGCCCTCCGCCAAGGGCCTCTTCCACAAAGCCGTCGTCCTCAGCGGAGCATCCCGCAAATCCGGCGAAAAGGCCCTCTCCGAAAAGCTCGGAGCCACCGTCCTCAAGGAAGCCGGTCTCACCCCCGCCGAGCTCGATAAACTCCAGGCCATGCCCTGGAAAGATTTCTACGCCGTCGCCACCCGCGCCCAACAGACCCTCGCCCGCGAAGCCGGCCCCGGCGCGGGCGGCGGCCTCATGCGCGGTTTCAGCCCGGTCGTCGACGGCTCCATCCTCCCCAGCCACCCCTACGATCCCGGCCCCGCCCCCACCGCCGCCGATGTGCCCATGCTCATCAGTTCCGTCGAAAATGAGCAGTCCCCCAGTTGGGCCGATGCCTCCCTCGAAACCCTCACCCTCGATCAGGTCGCCGAGCGCCTCAAACAGCGTGCCGGCTTCGGCGCCGGCTTCGGCGAGCGCGCCCGCGAAGTCGTCGATTCCTACGCCAAGGCATTCCCCAACGCCAAACCCGTCGAAATCTGGTCCCTCGCCAGCAGCAACCGCCAAAGCGTCGTGGCCCTCGCCGACGTGAAATCCCAACAGCCTGCCCCCGTCTACGTCAACTGGTTCACCTGGCAGCCGCCCCTCTTTGACAACCGGATGCGCGCCTTCCATTGCGTCGATATCTGCTTCTGGTTCTACAACACGGATCTCATGCTCACCCACACCGGCGGCGGCCCCCGGCCCAAAGCCCTCTCCACCCGCATGGCCGGAGCCCTGCTCCAGTTCATGAAGACCGGCAATCCCAACGGCGGCGGCCTCCCCACCTGGCCCAAATACACCGCCGCCAAAGGCGAAACCATGATCCTCGACGACAAATGCGAGGTCAAATCCGATCCGGATCGCGAGGCAAGAAAAGCCCTCCCGGCGATCACCTAACAGCCACCCCGGCCGGCCGCCCTCGTCCAGGCGGCCGGCTACCCCCGCCCGCTGGGCTACAATGTCGTTTCCGGCGCGTCCCGCCTGCGCCCCGCCGGGCATGGAGGTCTCCGTCTCTCAATTGCCGTTCCACCGCTTACACTCCTCCCTTCAGACCCTGCGCCCCCTTACCTCGTTCAGCCGCCGCGCCATCCTCGATTTCCAAAGCGCACAGCTTCGCCGCCTCGTCCGCCACGCCTACGATAACGTCCCCCTCTATCGCCGCCTCTTTGATAGCGCCGGCCTTCAACCCCGCCACGTCCGCGGCATACAGGACCTCGCCCTCATCCCCATAGTCTCCCGCGCCCTCCTCCAGGAGACCCCTGTCTCCGATCGTCTAGCCCGCGGCTTCTCCCAGTCCAGCCTCATCCCCTGGCCCACCAGCGGCTCCTCCGGCCGGCCCCTTCTCATCCTCCGTACCCGCGCCGAAGATCAGCTCCTCATGGCCGTCCGTCTCCGCCAGCTCTTCTCCCTAGGCCTCCGCCTCTCAGATCGCCGCGCCGCCGTCGCTGTCCCGGATCCGCCAGTCGCCACCTTTCGCTGGGATCATCCCCTCCGCGGCCGCCTCGGCCTCCTCATCCGCCGCAAAGTGAGCTGCCTCGATTCACCCGAATCCATCGTCACCCAGCTCCGCGCCATCAATCCCGACGCAATCGAAGGCTACCCCGGCAGCCTCGCGCGCGCCGCCATCCTCCTCACCGACGACGACCGCCGCTCCATCCGCCCCCGCTTCATCGTCTCCGGCGCCGAGACCCTATCCCCGGCCCTCCGCCGTGAGATCCAGCAAGGCTTCCGCGCCCCCGTCTTTAACTACTACGGCGCCGACGAATTCAATCTCATCGCCGCCGAATGCCCCTCCTCCGGACGCCTCCACCTCATGGAAACCTCCGTCCTCGCCGAGGTCCTCCACGACGGTCTCCCCGTCCAGCCCATGCAGTCCGGCCAGCTCGTTGCCACCGCCCTCCACTCCTTCGCCATGCCCATCATCCGCTACAACCTCGGCGATCGCGCCACCTTCGGCGAAGAGCTCTGCCCCTGCGGAGCCCCCCTCAGCACCCTCGTCCACGTCCAGGGCAGAGAATTGGATCGCTTCACCCTCCCCGATGGAAAACAGCTCCATCCCTTCGCCCTCGTAGAACCTCTCCTCGCCGCCGGCCCCTGGATCTGCCAGTTTCAGGTCGTCCAGCACCGCCGCGATCAAGTGGTCGTCAGCGTCACCTCCAACCACGGCAACCCACCCCCCCCTGACGCCCTGAATCGCATCCAGGCCCGCCTCGCCGCCATCCTCGGCTCCGCCGTCGCCGTCCACGTCGAACACCTCCCGGAACTCCCCCAACAATCCAGCGGCAAGTTTCGCCCCTACCGCTGCCTCGCCGAATAGCCCCGCCCCCGCCGGCGGCCGGTGGCCCGTCGCATTTGCCATCAACTCAGTTTGAGGTGACGGCTACTCCGGCCGGAACCTCAGTCCCATGCGAAGGCCCCAGCAGTTCGCGGTGAACAAATTCTCCGTCCAGACGTGGTCGCGGAACTCCAGGTTCAGCCCAAAACTGTCGCGGAACCAGCAGTTGGTGCCGAAGCCGAAATTGAAGAGGTTCTCCGTAGACGAGCGGAACGCCAGCCCGTAACCGCCGGTGGCGAACGGATCGAGCCCCTACCTCCGCGAAGAGGTCAAACGCGCCGCTCTCGTTGAGCAACGGACCGCCAGGCCGCCCTGAGCCAGGCACCAATAGTCGGTTGATTGACAGGGGGCCCAGTTGTTCTCGAGGCAACTATGTTGCGCGCCGAGACAAAAGAGAAGAGGCCGAGCGTCCCGTCCCCGAGCGTTGCATTCACTCAGCTACGCCCCAGAGTTCGCCCGGCAGGGCGTCAGAAGGTGAGCCACTGTTCCAAGTCGAACAACCGTCCGGGCGTCGCTAACATTTCCACCTTCGTAGGCGATACGATATGTGCCGATGCTCGATCCTTTAACAAGCCTAGCGTTCTCGGTGCACAGCAACAAAGGCGTCTACGCGCTTCTCCTTGGCTCTGGGCTGTCGCGCGCGGCTGGGGTGCCAACAGGCTGGGAGGTGGTCCTTGACCTCATCCGGCAACTGGCCCATGTGCAGGGTGAAGTTCCGGAGCCGGAACCGGAGGTGTGGTACAAGCGCACGTTCGGTAAGGAGCCAGACTACTCGGACTTGCTGGACATGGTTGCGCGGAGTTCAGCTGAGAGGAGTCAACTGCTCCGTTCGTATTTTGAGCCGAGCGAAGAGGAGCGGAAACAGGGGATGAAGACCCCAACTGGTGCCCATCGCGCAATCGCTGAATTGATGCAGGCCGGTTTCATCCGGGTTGTGGTCACGACGAATTTCGACAGGCTATTGGAGCAAGCCTTAACCGATCTTGGAATCGGCCCAAGCGTTGTCAGCACGCCCGCAGCGGCAGAGGGCTGCATTCCGTTGAGCCACGCGCGCTGCACGATAGTTAAGGTCCATGGTGACTACCTCGACCCACAACTCAAGAACACCAAGTCTGAGCTTGAGGCCTACGCAGATTCAACGAACGCTTTGCTCGACAGAACGTTCGACGAATTTGGCATGGTCGTCTGTGGCTGGTCTGGGGATTGGGATATCGCCATGCGGGCTGCGCTGGAGCGCAGCAAGAGCTTCCGCTTCGGCGCCTTCTGGTGTGTCTTCGGAGAGAAGCCCTCGGACTTGGCTCAGAAGCTCATAGACCATCGGCGCGCAACGCCCATCAAAATTACTTCGGCAGACAAGTTCTTCACGGAACTTGCTGAGAAAGTGCGGGCGCTTGAGAGCCTCGGTGAGGCTGAACACCCACTTTCCACCAAGCTTGCCGTTGCTAGGCTGAAGAGGCACCTGTCTGCAGGAAACCTCATCGGGCTGCGCGACCTGCTGGCGTCCGAGACGGAAAGGACATTTCGGGCTCTGGCTGAAGTGGGGAATACTGACGGCCCCGGGCGCCCGAGCGGTGAAGAGATGGTGAGGCGGTTAACATACTATGAACACCGTCTGTCTCTGCTCCTGGCGCTCTGCATCACTGCTACGTTCTGGGCGAAACCTGAGATTGATGGGCTAATCGTTGAGAGCTTCCGGAGAATTGCGCAGCCCGAAGGTCCGAACAGCGGTCTGACGTTCTTCATATCGCTTCGCCGATACCCCGCCCTGGTCCTGCTCTACGGCATCGGGCTTGCGGCCCTCGCATCTGATGACTACCGACTCTTGGGCAAACTCCTCCCGATGAAACTCCGTCCCCAAGTTGGTTCTGAACCCGAGTCGGTTACCGAAGCGATAAACATCTGGGATGTAATCGAAGGGGCCGCCGATAGGTTGATTCCAGGGCAGGAGAACAAGCGAACACCATTGAGCAATCATCTGGAGGAAGTTCTGCGAGAGCCTTTGCGTGAATACTTGCCAGATGCTCAGGGTTATAAGGAGACCTTCGATTGGTGGGAGTACTTAATCGCACTCGGCTACGTGGACCTAACCTGCCCTACGGAGATGTTCCGAACCATCCGGGAGGAGGGTGGAGAGTTGACCGGGCGAGGTCCTGTTGGGTGTTTCGGATGGCGGCAACGTTGGCGGGACCATGGCATCGTGCGCGAAACCCGGCTGGAGAGTGGGCAGATGTTGCCTGAGAAGGTAAGCAAGGTATTAGACGCGGGCCTTTTCGGCGGAAACCAACCAGGCGGCATTGAGCGCTTTCGTGAAGTCAAGGACGCCTTTGACAATTTCCTCGGAAAGGTTACCGTTTCGTGGCGCTGACTGTGATCATCAATTGCTCTGGGGCTGTCGATTGAGGATTGTGATGTTGGCCATGACGGGGGGGCCCGCCGCGTAGACATTCATGCGGGACTCTCGCGACCTGCCTTGGGAGAGGGGAGGCGAATCCTTCGCTTCTTGGATGCCCCAGGCCGAAAAGCATTCCGAGACAATGACATGTTGGCGCGAGCGGAACGGTGGCCACTGAACAGAACCCTGGGAGTTCTGAAGAATTGCGTTTCCGCGCGAAGAGATAACCAGCACAGAGGGTTGAAGATCCGAGGCGCGGCTTGAGTCGATCCCCATTTCCTCACGGGCGATGTACAGGACTTGTTGCGCAACGGCCATCTTCCGTAGTCCCTCAATGCTAACTTCACCATTGCGAGAGTATCCAACCGGGAGGCCACCAAGTCCGCCGCCGCAGCGTATCACGGTCTCGACGGCGCTTTCGAGATTCGTGACATCTTCGTCCTCTCTCCGCGAACGGTCGAGTAGCATTGCCTGATCGGTCGCCCAGGCGGCAAGTCGCTGGAAATCGACCTGAGGTATGGCCGAATCTCGCGACACTCCACTGTGCTCACCGATCAGAATTCCGGTTACGTTAGACATGGCTGTTGAACGAAATCCTCCGAGAGTCACGACACCGACCGCACTCCAGAGTTCGATCGGAATGACGCCACTCATCACGGCAACCCGCCCCACGGGACGCCCGCTGTCGTCGGTAAGCGGGCGGACTCTGGCTCCACAGACTCCGTACAGCTTCTCGATTGACGCGTGGACATGTGCTCCGTACGATGCGCGCGTATTCCAGCGTGCCCACAGCCGACGAAGAAGGTCCGCACCGGAAATCGTTATCCAGTCGTTCGCCCTTACAGCGCTTTTCGGGCCGACTCCACCGTACCGGACATCGACATCCACATCCACTGCGGGGCAGAGCCACGCAACATACTCCTGAAAGGAGTCAACGGAGCCGACTCTCAGGAGTTCGTGAGCCATCGAAGTCAGCCATATCCGTACGGCCGTACCGGGCTCATGGCGGAATTCTTCAGGCTGCGAGTTGCGCAGTCTGGGGCGGAAGTTCACGCCATCGAGAAACTCAAGAACACGCGTATCGGCGGGCGCCTCCATACAATGCCGCGTGGTCACCTTGACGTGGTTTCCGAGCATGAAGACGGAGAAGAAGCCAATGCCGAATCGGCCTACCGGGACAAAGCCGTTCCCAACTATTCCAGGCAGTGCCTGCTGTGCCCGGTCCGTGGACCAGAAGGAACTGCCGAAATCGAGGAGGTCTCCGGAGAGAACGGACTCATTCATGCCAATCCCACCATCGTCAACTTCCAAATAACGTCCTTCGGCATCGGACCCGAGGGTCACCAAGACCCGCCCTGCCGGAACGAGCGGAGCAAGTGCCTGGCGGGCCTTGACGGCGTCTCGAGAATTCTGGATAAGCTCTCGAACCGGAACGTCGACACTCTGGCCATAGAGTTGCTCGCCGCCCAACTTCTTCACCAGTGCGCTAACGTCTGAGACGCGCGGGCTTGCATCTACGGGTGTCCACCCGATCGTGGCTACCGTCTTTGCCAACAACTTGGGCTCTTCAATGCCTTTGACTCGACGAGCGGCAAAGGGCGGTTTACCTGCGTCAACTAAGATCGAATGCGCAAGTCGCAGTTCCTTGTCGACCATTCGAAGGGACTCCCAAGAAAGCCACCAGCTATCGGCTTGATCGCACGAAAAGCCCTGTGACGAAGAATAGACCAGTGCATCAGATTCAAGGTGGGGTTTCCCAAGCCGCTGCTGCATTTCCCAATGTAACGCTGAGAAGCCAATTGGTCGCCGCAACGCGGCCAGGAAGGGCGGCGCGCGACGCTGATCCAAGTGCGCAGCGTCACAGACGCGCAGGATGAGCGCCAGTTTGTGCTGATCAACAGTCCACTCTGTCGTAAATGAGGGGAACGCTCCGATTCTGCCTCCCAGTTTCTCGGGTACGTCCGAAGCCGACCACCCGTGGCTACTAGCGATCTCGCCGATCTTGCGCCCGTAATACTCACGTAAGCCGTTGTCCTCAATTAATTGGAATCGACGTCCGTCTCGACTAGCCCACTCGCGCATGGCGATCTCATGAGCCTCCTGGGCGTGATAGTTTCGCAGGTAAAACGCGCGTGCTTTTGATTCGGGTTGGGAATCACCTCGAACTCGACAGTCAGCGACTATTTTCTGGTAGGTGGCGTTGCTCTCTAGGCCGCCGTCGTGAAGTGCGTATGCTGATGCAGCCATCCCTAGATCATGGACGAGAAAGGAGCAACCCAAGACAAACCCTTCAGCTGGAGTCAGTTCGTACGCCGGTCCTAGTATCAGGTCCGCGTATTCCCAGAGTGCGTCTGCATGGGTTACGTCGTGCACGGTGAACTCCGGCAAGCTTCTGGCGATTTCGCTAGCGAGATATGCGGCGTTTTCCCGGCAGCGATTGAACGCCCCTCGTAGTCGCTCCCGGTCATCGCGGTGCTGATCGACCTCGCACGGGCCGAGGGTGCGGCTCCACAGTGACGTTCCGGTATGGTCCATATCATACGAGAGTATCTCGCTCTAGTGAAAATGGCCAACGTGATTAGCAAAGCTGCGATTCCTCGGACTTCCACCGCCAACCCGGCCTGCCCCCGAAAAACCATCTCCCTCTAAAACCCAGTTCAACAAAATTCAAAAATTCGTACCCCTGTAATCAACCACTTACAGCCAACCACCCCTAAACTCCTTGTTCGCGTCCTCTATAATCCAACCGGAGCCAAGAACAATGAAAATCGATAAGCCCGATACCCCGGAAACCACCCCAGCCTCGGCGGCCTCTGCCACCCCGGCCGCCCCAGCCACTCCGCCCCGCCGCACCCTCCGCCGCCGGGCCGGACCCGAGCCCGTTCTCGACATCGTAAAAGGCATCCTCCTCGAAGAGGAGGACCCAGCCGATTTCCTGGCCCACGTCCGCTCCCTCACCGAGAAGATCCCGCCCAACTGCGAGTACGACCAGTTCAACGCCCAACTCTCCGCCAGCAACACCTGGCGCGCCCGCCGCTGCGTCATCTACGAGGGCAACCTCATGGCACTCAAAACCGTCGATGAGGCCCCACAGGTCGATCGCGTCTACAAGGAGATCGACTCCCATTGCCGCGCCTCCCTCACCCTCCACGATCCGCAGTTCCTCAATTCCCTTCGATACGTCCGGGACCTCGAAACCGTGTCTCTCCGCCGGGCCGCCCTGCTCAATCGCGAAATGCGTACCCCGCCCAAGAAGCAAACAAGCTAATCAAGGAGCCCAACCAACGATGTCCCTCATCCGCCTCACCGATCGCAAACTCGCCGCCAATCGCGGCAATGCTCAGAAATCCACCGGCCCCCGCACCACAGAGGGCAAGGCCGCCTCCGCTGAGAACAACGCCGTCCACGTCATCGCTAGCATCCATGATGCTCCAGTCGTATTAGATTCGTCTCCATTGGGCATTCCTCTGGTCAGGTAACCCTCGTCGTAATCTCGTTCGGAATTTGTCCGAACGCCTCAGGCTCGTGTAAGACAACTCCGCCAAGATTGCGACTCACGCCGCCGCGCCTGCGGATGACTCCGCAAGGGCGTCGAGTTGTGTTGCACACGGATAGTCCGTCATACCCCGGCAGAGTGAAACGGTCGCACCATCGCATAATATGGTTCCTATAGCTGCACAAATAGTAGTCGACAACCTTAGCCTTTGTTGTTGACTAGAAAGTCGTAGGTGTTTCTTCTGGGTGTTCGGCAGTTCTTCGCGATACCTGTGCCTTCAGAGAGTTCCAACGTCGGACCAGCAAACGGAGTTGTCGTACGACATTCAGTACAGCGTTAAGACCTGTTCGCCAATAAGCTCAATCGCATTATCCCAAGCCTTGCATAAGCTCTCGAACGAACAAAGCACGTCATTGAGATGCGAATAGTTAAGGGCAATATGAGACCTGCACAAGGGTGATCCAGCCGCGGTAATGTGCAGATGTGGGCCACGTTTGAACGGAGAGTGCTTAGCGTCCTCAGATTCGTTGGGGTCGCAGTGCAGCGCGAGTATCTGTTCCTCCCCAGCGTCCCGCCCCGTTCCACAGCGCAGGAAGAGATGAAGGTAGCCACGTTCGAGGCTATACGTCTGGCGCTTGGCATCCACCGGCCTCCACCGTTCGTAGTAAGCTGCCCGAATACCCGCAACGCGTGTGTTGAAACGCCAATCGTCATAGTGGTGCTGGTCGCCGCTACCAGTCATGGCCGCGAGCACAAAGAGTGGTGTCCGCTCTGGAATTTCCACGTTTAGGATCGTCCGTTTGGCTACCAATGGGCGCAGCATGAGCCTCACGCTCTCCGCGCGTTTGAACAGTTCACCTGTGCCAAGCTCACAAGCCATCACTCACGCCAACTATCTTCCGCTCCTGAGCTGATAAGCCGTAGAGATTGGCTACTTCAATATCGAGTTCTTGCTCAATACTGAACGCCGCAGCTCCACACACCTCAAGGCGATGCGACACCAACCGCAAAATGTGCCTCAGTCTCACGCGGTCAACTGTAGACGGGTCAGGCACCGCGATCGACTTGAGTGTACTGACTTCGAGTCTTGCATAACCACCACGGTACTTGTGTGACTTCTGAGTGATGTCCCAAAAACAGGTGCTCGAATTCAGAACTGCCAGCAAGAACTTTAGGTGATCCTTCTCTGCTGTTTGGCTGGGCTTTGCCAGGATGATCGGAGAGTGGCTAACGCCATATCCCCCACTTAGATCCAATGCAAACCGCGGAGCGATGACGACGTGGGGAGTGACTATTTTGGGCCGCAATAAATTCTTCGGTTCTCTTGGCCATGATGGCCTCCACCATGGCACTCCCTTGGTCGTTACGGCTGTTCTGGCTTCCAAGAGTGCTCGCTTTGAACTCAGGTATTGATAAGTCTTTGGAAACCTCACCTCGAGTGTCGCTTCATCGATGACCCTAGTTCCGACATACGGGTAAAACACAGACATCAAAGGCGAGGCTGGCACAGTAAACACTTCCATCTCCCGATCTCCTAGAAGGGGAATATACACCTCCTCCTCCCCCTTGGGGATATCCCGTGTCGGTACGATGAAAGTGTCGTCCGCGCCCGTCACGATGCCTTGCCGCAATTCGGCCAGTTCTCCCAGTGTACTTACGCGGCTCAGTTTCTTCCGGACAGAGCAGGAAAGTGGCGATAGGATCTCCCACTTCTCTCCCTCCAGAGCAGATCCCTCAAGTTCGAACACGGAATAAAACTGAGAATCGGAGATCCGGCCATCCAATACATCCTGCAGTGTGTAGCCGACAAGATCGCTACAGCGAGCGAACAACGGAGGCGACGATATGTTGCCGTGCGGCTTCTTTTGAAAGATAATTAGGATAACGTAGGCGCTGACGTCTTCGAATACTTGGATGTCGCTTAGATCCACTATACAGTGAATCGAGGCTTGGCTAGACAAAAATGCGCGCATGCCGGCAGCGTTCTCGCTAACCAAGAAATTCTGCGGAAGTACGAATAGCCCATAACCACCGGCTTTCAACATTTCAATGCTAATCTTAAGTACCGCCAAGTACAGATCAACGCGTCCTCCGGACACATCTGCAAGAACTTCTTCAACCCTCGGTCTTACATCCGCCGCGAGATCCTCCAGTCGCACGAACGGTGGATTGGCCACGACTACGTCGGCGGATGATCGCAACGTTGGGTTATCGATATAGTACTTTAACGTTTCGTTGTTTACGATTCGGAGCTGTTCAGGCAGTTCATCTATTAGCACGAGAGCCAATAAGGCCAGCGAAAGCCTTGTAGCTTGGCAGGCATTTGGGTCTATGTCAATGCCACAGACCCTTTGAAAGAGCGTTCTCAACGTCTCGCTCGTTGATTCTAAGAAAAGAGACTCTTGCTGCGCTTCAATGATGGTCCTCAAAAATATCCCAGACCCACACGCCGGATCTGTCACTGCTAGCCTCTGGAAAGAAGTGAGTGGAAGTTGCTTTTTCAGGAACCTGGCAAAGAACCGAGCAATGAATTCAGGTGTGTAAACATTTCCAAACGAGCGTTCTAACCGTTCCTCTGCGAGCGGAAGAAATAGTGTGCCTTGGATGCTCGCTGGTTGCCTTAAGGAGGAGACATAGTGCTCGTATATTCGACTCAGCGCATGTTTCGACATCAGCGAGAAGTCGTACTCAAAATATTTCTGATACCTATTGCGGTAGAAGTCCGAAAGAAGATCCCTGCTAGATTCCGGGGAGAGCCTATCAAATGTCCTTAGAGCATCCCATTCGAGAAGCCACTTCGGCGGGTCGGCGATCCCCAGTCCGCCGAGAGCCTGTGCCAATACTGTGCGAATTGGGACATTGCCTGCCTGCTCCATGGCGACTCCCAGGAGAACCCTCTGTCTTTGGAAAGAGACCGATGTCCCGAAGGATTTACGTCGCGCATGATCTTCGGCAGCACGCACGAAGATGATGGCGTTGAATAGTGCTGACAGACTAGTATTGGATATGCCTGGTATTTCTGAGCCGATGTGCCGTTTCCAGACGGATATTGTTTTGATCAACGCGTCATCGAGTGCTAGCACGTCCGGGCTTGGATGTTCTGCCGCGATCACTTCAAAATTCTGGCTGGTCAACATTCCAATATTGGCCCGGGTAAGCTGATTGCGTTTGGTGTGAAACGAGGGTGGCCCCCATCGATTGTAGACGTAGGTTACACCTTCGGAATCGATGTTGATGTGCCAATCAATGAGGTTGTTATACGACGCATTTAGCAGAACCCTTTGCTGAGATGGTGTTAGCTCGGGGAACCGGGAACGGAGAAAGCTTATAACGGCCGTGTTTTGGAGTCCGTGCTCGACGATGAGATGCGCAGTAGAGAAGCCGTCAGCATCCTGCAAGTCCAGGCGACCGCTAGGTTGCCAACCCAACTCGTAGGAGAAGTCGGCGATCCAGCGCTGGCGATCGAGTGCCGACGAGGTCTGGCGAGTAAGCGCCTGAACGATATCGTAGTGATCTAGCATGTTGCCAAAAGAATCTCCAACCGAAACGTTGATTATACTTCGTGCACTCCGCCCGTGCGGCCCCTGGGGGCGTTGCCTTTAGCTTGCTCGAGAAGTGGCCCATTCCTGGGCGTCGCAATGAGATCGCTCCATACGTGGAGTCCCGAAGTCTCCCCACCGAGGTTCGAATGAGGCTAGTCGTTATCGTACCTCGTCATCTGTCTCCCTACCCGACCCGAAGAAACCTTCGTCCCCCAAACCCCAGTTCAACTAATTTCAAAAAAGTGCGCCGTTGAAATCAACCACTTACAGCCAGTCACCCCTAAAACCCTTGTTCGCGTCCTCTATAATCCAACCGGAGGTTCGAACAATGAAACTCGATAAGCCCGAAACCCCGGAAACCACCCCGGAAACCACCCCAGCCTCGGCGGCCTCTGCCACCCCGACCGCCCCGGCCCCACCCCGCCGCACCCTCCGCCGCCGGGCCGGCCCCGAGCCCGTTCTCGACATCGTCAAGGGCATCCTCCTCGAAGAGGAGGACCCAGCCGATTTCCTGGCCCACGTCCGCTCACTCACCGAGAAAATTCCGCCTAACTGCGAATACGACCAGTTCAACGCCCAACTCTCCGCCAGCAACACCTGGCGCGCCCGCCGCTGCGTCATCTACGAGGGCGGCCTCATGCGCGCCAAGATGTCCGACGACGCCCCGCAGGTCGATCGCGTCTACAAGGAGATCGACTCCCATTGCCGCGCCGCCCTCACCCTCCACGATCCGCAGTTCCTCAATTCCCTCCGATACGTCCGGGACCTCGAAACCGTCTCTCTCCGCCGGGCCGCCCTGATCAATCGCGAAATGCGCACCCCGCCCAAGAAGCAGGCAGCCTAGACAAGGAGACCCGTCCACCATGTCCCTCATCCGCCTCACCGAGCGCAAACTCGCCGCCAATCGCGCCAATGCCCTGAAGTCCACCGGCCCCCGCACCCCGGAAGGCAAGGCCGCCTCCGCCCAGAACAACGCAATCCACTACCTCTACGCCCGCAAATTCACCATCCCGCCCGAGTGGCACCACCAATGCTCCGCCCGCGCCGCCGAGCTCACTCGCCACTTCACCGACCCCGTCGAGCGCGATCTCCGCCACCAGTGGACCTATATCGAGCTCTGGATCCGCCGTCTCGACACACTTGAGGCCAAGCTCTCCACCCTTGAAATCCACAACGCCCAGGGCAACACCCGCCGCGGCATCGCCGCCTGGGTCCAACACAACCCCCTCTTCCGTGCCTGGTTCAAACGCTTCCGCCAGCTCACCCGCCTATCCGCCCGCCTCTTCCGCACAATCCAGGCCCACTGCCGCAACCGCCAGGCCCGCCCGCAATCCTGCCCGCCCCCGCCTGCCCCCAAAGTCATGGCCGCCGGAGCCGCATCTTCACCCGGTGCCGTTCAAACCCATATCTCACTCATTCCAAATGGCCACGAATTTTACTCTGCACCGTCTAACCCTCTGCTAACATCTCTTCAGCAGCCCCTTGGGGTCTCTTCAATATGACTAAGATTTCCGCAAGCCTCTTCGCCTTCACCCTGTGCGCTCAGTGCCTCGCCACTGCCGCCGATACCCCGCCACCTCTCAAAATCCAGACAGCGGAACTGCCCAACGGCCTCAAAATCGTCCTCGCCGAGGATCGCTCCCGCCCCGTCATCAACCTCCAGGTCTGGTACCACGTCGGCTCCAAGGACGAAAAGGTCAATCGCACCGGCTTCGCCCACCTCTTCGAGCACATGATGTTCCGCGGCTCCAAAAACGTGGGCCCCGAGGAACATATGCGGATCGTCCGTGAGTCCGGCGGCGTCCTCAACGCCTATACCAGCTTCGATCAGACCGTCTATTGGCAGACTTTCCCCTCCAACTTCCTAGAGCGCATCATCTGGCTGGAGGCCGATCGTCTCGCCTCCCTCGACGTCTCCGATGCCAACTTCAAGAAGGAACGCGAAGTCGTCAAGGAGGAGCGCCGTCTCCGCTACGAAAATCCCCCCTACGGCACCCTGCTCGAAGAGGTGCTCAAGAACACCTTCACCAACTATCCCTACAAGCACTCCCCCATCGGCTCCATGGAGGACCTCAACAAGGCCGCCATCACCGACGTCCAGGAGTTCCACAACCTCTACTACGTCCCCAACAACGCCACCATCGTGGCCGTCGGCGACTTCGATACCAAGGAAGCCCTCGCCCTCATCACCAAACACTTCGCCCCCATCCCCAAGGGCAAGCCCATCCCCCGCATCACCACCAAAGAACCGGAACTCACCGCCGGCCGCGAGGTTACCGTCAAAGATAAGAAGGCGCCGCTCGACGCCGTAGTCACCGCCTACCACCTCCCCTCGCTCGGCCACCCCGATAGCTACGCCCTGGAGATCGCTTCGTCAATCCTCTCCTCCGGCCAATCCTCCCGCCTCTACAAGCGCCTCGTCTATGACGAACAGTCCGCCCTCGCCGCTCAGGGCCAGAGCCTCTTCCTGGAAGGCCCGTCCATCTTCTTCGGCTTCGCCATCGTCAACCAGGGCAAGAACATCAAGGAGGTCGCCACCTCGCTCGAATTCACCTTCAACGAAATGGCCGAAAAGCCCGTCACCGATGAGGAGCTGAGCAAGGCTAAGAATCAGACCATCGCGGGCTTCATCCTCGGGCGCGAAGGCGTCCAGGCCCGCGCCGATTTCCTCGGCCGCTGCTCCGTCCTTCTCAACAACCCCGAGCTCTACAACACCGAGCTCGACAAATACCGCAAGGTCACCGCAGCCGACGTCCAGCGCGTCGTCAAGCAGTACCTCGCCAAAAACAAGCAGATCAAGCTCTTCATCCAGCCCGACCCCGGCGCCGCTCAGGATGCGGCCAAGCAGTAGCAGGAGGCACCCATGCGCACCATCACTTTGATCACATCCATCTCCCTCCTGGCCGCCAGCCTCGCCGCCCAGACTGCGGCGAAACAGACCCCGCCGCCGCCCACCGCGCCGCGCCCCTTCGAGTTCCCCAAGGCCACTTCGAAGTCTCTCCCCAATGGCCTCCGCGTCTATGTCGTCGAGGATCACCGCCTGCCGCTGGTCTCCGCCACGCTTCAGATTCTCGCCGGCAATGCCTATGTCGCCCCGGAGAAATCCGGCCTCGCCTCCATGACCGCCGGCCTGCTCCGCGAAGGCACCGCCACCCGCACCTCCCAGCAGCTCGCCAAGGCCGTCGATAATGCCGGCGGCAACCTCTCCGCCTCCGCCGGCGACGATATCACCGGCGTCTCCATGAGCTTCATGAAGTCCTATGCCAGCCTCGGCATGGAGCTTATGGCCGACATCACGCGCAACCCCGCTTTCGCACAGGAAGAGATCGATCGCCAGATGCGCCAGGCGCAGTCCGGCCTCGCCGTCTCCTACACCAATCCCGAATACCTCGCGCCCCTCGCCGGCGCCCGCGCCATCCTCGGCACACATGCCTACGCCTATCCCGGCGATGGCACGCCCGTCACTCTCCGCAACATCAAGCGCGAGGACATCGTGGCCTTCTACAAGGCCAACTATGCTCCGGGCCGCGCCTGGATCGCTGTCGCCGGCGATGTCACCCCCGCCGAAGGCTTCGCCCTCGTTGAGAAGTACTTCGGCACTTGGAATGCCCCAGCCGCGCCGGATGCCAGGCTCGCTCCGCCGCCCGCGCCCAAGGCCCAGGTGCTCATCGTAGATATGCCCTCCGCTGTCCAGACCCAGATCGTCGTCGGCCACGTCGGCGTCCCGCGCAACCACCCCGATTATCTCGCCCTCGTCATGGCCAACCAGATATTCGGCGGCAGCTTCAATTCCCGAATCAATATGAAGCTCCGCGCCAACGAAGGCCTCACCTACGGCGCCAGTTCCTCCTTCGAGCCCAACCGCCAGGCCGGGATGTTCCAGGCCACCACCTTCACACGGACCGAAAAAACCGCCGACGCCATCCGCATGATCATGGACCTCCTCAAGGAGTTCAAGGAAAACCCCGCCACCCAAGCCGAGTTTGATGAGGCCAAGGCCTACACGCTGGGCGTCTTTGGCATCTCCACCGAAACCTCCGGCGCCGTCGCTGGCCGCATCCTCACCAACTACGTCTACAACCTGCCCGAAGACTATTGGGTGAACTACCGCAAAAACGTGCAGGCCATCACTCGCGAGCAGCTCAGCGCCGCGCTCCAGAAGTTCCTGCAAATCGACAAGCTCACCGTCGTCGCCGTCGGCAACGCCAAGGAGTTCTCTAAGGCTCTCGAAGTCTACGGCCCCACTCGCGTCATCAAGGGCGATGACATCGACTTCACCACCCCGGACCTTCTGAAGGTCAAGGAGAAAGTCGTCACTTCCGCGGCCGGTACTGCCGCCGCCAAGGCGCTCATCGATCAGGCTGTCACCGCCATGGGCGGCCTCCCCAAGCTTCAATCCATCAAAGACATCTCCATGAAGGGCAAGCTCAAGCTCACTCTTCCGCAAGGTGCCTTCGATGCCACTACCGAGGAAATCATCCTCTACCCCGATCGCTACAAGATGGTGATGACTCTCCCCATGATGGCCATTACTCAGGTCCTCGACGGCGCCACCGGGTGGATGGCCCAGGGGGCGCAGGTCATGGATCTCCCCCCCAACATGGCGCCCGAACTGGCCAAGAGCATTCCGACCTCCGCCAATGGCCTCGGCCTGCTCGTCGCGGCCGCCACAGGAAAGGCCGAGGTCAACTCAATCAGCGATGACACGGTTCTTTGGAAATCCGGCGATTTCGAGGTCAAAGTGACCTTCGATAAAGCCACGCACCTTCCCGCCAAGCTCGCCTACAAGGCACAGGGCATGATGGGCCCCGCCGATACAGAGGGTGCGCTCTCCGACTACAGAGACGTCGAAGGCATCAAGATCGCCTACGCCTCGGTCATCACGCAGAACGGCCAGAAGATGGGAGAAGGGACGCTCAGCGAGATTAAACTCAATCCCGGCGTTGCCCCCGAATCCTTCAGGAAGAAATAGCGTCACCGTCGCGGTGATACGAAGAGGGGAGGGCCCGCGCGCTCCCCTCTTTCTTTTTATAGGCCTCGATCTTGGACCCTGTGTCCCCCTGCTTCGTCTTGTGGAGCAGCACGCTGATCTCCTGCTTGCTCATCTTTTTCAGGGTCTTCAGCACCAGCACATTGTCTTCCAGTTGCGAGGTCGTCTCCACGCCCGAGACCAGCACGTCCACGTCCTGGCTCCACGTAAACCGCAGGCACTCTTCAATGCGGGCCACGTTCTTCTTCGTGATCGCCCCCATCGCATTCGATTTCATCGCCAGCACGCCCAACCCCTTCTTGCGGGCCTCCGGCAGCACGTTGGTCAGAAAGCTCAGATAGTGCGGATCGATCAGATTGATCGGCATCTGCACCGTCTCCCACGCATCCGTCGCCGCCAGCAGCCGCAGATGGATCTCCGGATTCCGGTGCCCCGTGAATCCTATGTGCCGAACCTTACCCTGCTTCTTCGCGTCCACGAACGCCTCCAGCGAGCCGCCCGGCGCCAGGATCTGGTCCACCTCCGTCATCTCGCTCACCTGGTGGCACTGCCACAGATCGAGATAGTCCGTCTTCATCTTGCGGAGTTGCTCCTCCAGCATCGCCATCGCGGCTTGCTTGGAGTACACCTCGCACTTGGTCATGATCTGCACCTTCTGGCGCAAACCGCCAGCCAGCGCGCGGCCGTAGATCTCGTCGCTCTTGCCCTTGTGGTAGGCGTTGGCGCTGTCGAAGAAGTTCACGCCCAGCTCGATGGCGCGGTGGATGATCCGCGTCGCCATCTCCTCGCCCTGCACGTTCATGTGGTAGCCGCCCACCACAAACCGGGAGACCTTCATCCCGGTCTTGCCCAGCGTTGTCATCGGCATCGGCGTGTCGGCCAGCAGCCTGGTCCGCGCCGCGGCTGTGAGCGCGGCGGTTTGGAGAAATGTTCTGCGGTTCATTGGATATAGAATAGAGCAAATCGGGGAGTCCGCCTCATGTTTCGAATATTGTTGATTGCGATGGCGTTCGGCCTGCTACTGCCGGCACAGTCGCCCCAGCCTCAGTTGGAGGCTCTCAGCTCCAGCTTCCAGACCTTGAGCCGTCGCGTCCATACCTCCGTCGTCAAGGTCACCGCCGTCGGCTACCGCGAACTGGAACCGGAGGAGAGTGACGAACGCGGCGTCGCCTCGCGCCAGCAAAGCTCCGGCTCCGGCGTCATCATCGACGAGAGCGGCTACATCGTCACCAACGCCCACGTCGTCATCGGCGCCCAGCGTGTTCAGGTGGCCCTGCCCACACTGGTGGATGGCGGCCCGGCGGCGCGCCGCTCCACCCTCCGGCCTTCCGGCCGCATCGTCCACGCCGTGGTCATCGGCCTTGATCTCGAAACCGACATAGCGCTCCTCAAGATCAAGGAGACCGGCTATCCCGCCCTTAAGATGGCCGATTCCGATACCGTCGAGCAGGGGCAGATCGTGCTCGCCTTCGGCAGCCCCATGGGCCTCGATAACTCGCTCAGTATGGGTGTCGTCAGCGCCCCGGCCCGCCAGTTGAAGCTCGATGATCCCATGATCTACATCCAGACCGACGCGCCCATCAACCCCGGCAACAGCGGTGGCCCCCTCGTCAACACCAGTGGCGATATCGTCGGCATCAACACGCTCATCATCACCCAGTCCGGCGGCAGCGAAGGCATCGGCTTCGCTGTCCCCTCGAATATCGTGGGCAACGTCGTCGATCAGCTTCGCAAGTCCGGCCGTGTCGTGCGCGGCGAGGTCGGCGTCCTGGCCCAGACCATCTCACCGGCACTCGCCGGCGGCTGGAAACTGCCGCAGGATTGGGGCGTGGTCATCGCCGATGTGGATCCCGGCGGCGAGGCCGAAAAGGCCGGTCTTCGTGTCGGCGACATCGTTCATAGCCTCAACGGCAAGGTGATGGAGAATGCCCGCCAGTTCAACGTCAATGTCTACCGCCCCGCCATCGGCGAGTCCGTTCAGTTGGAAGTCATCCGCGGCAAGCGCCATGTCAGTTTGGTGGTGAAGGTGGCCGAGCGGCAGGACGAGGTCGCCAACTACGGCCAGCTCGCCAGCAAGGAAGAGAACCTGGTGCCGGAGTTGGGTGTCTTTGCCCTGGACCTCACTCGCAAATTGCGCGAGCAACTCGCCCCCGTCCGCCGCGAGATTGGTGGTGTGCTGGTCGCCGCGCGCCATGCCGATGGCCCGTTGCAGGAGGAAGGCTTCAAAGCCGGCGATGTCATCTACGCCATCAACCACACCAGCGTCGCGTCCCTCGGCGAGCTCCGCTCCGCCTTGAAGAAGATGAAATCAGGAGATGCCGCCGCGGTGCAAATCGAGCGCGCCGGCCGCCTCCGCTTCATCGCCTTCGAAATCCCTTAGCGCCCCATCACGGCGCCTTCAACAGGACGGACGCTTCCACGTCCCCCCACGAGATCTTCAGAATTCCGCCCTCCCTGTCGGGCTCGATGACAATGGTGAACTGCTCGACAGGCGTGGCGAGTCGCGCGACTTTCATGCTGATGCGGCCCAGGTCCTTCTTCTTGTCGTACTCGGAATCACCCCACTGTTGCCGGGCGACCCGGTTGACGATCAACGTCCACTCGTCCTCACCCGGGATGGTGAACAGCGAGTAGTTTCCAGCCGGCACCAGGAGCGGCCCGAGCGTGATGTCCCCCAGGCATGCCAGGGTCGGGGCCTCGTCCGCGCCGGTGCGCCAGATTTTGCCCGGGCGCGCCAGCGTGTTCAGCTTGCGACCCTTCAACGACGGACGGCCGTACTCGATCAGGACCGGAATCCCGTTCACGACAGCTTTCACTGTCCCCCGCGGGCTGACCCTCGGTGTCTGCCCCTGAACGGCGAAAGCCCCGGCCAGTAGTGTCAGGCCGAGGCTGATCGCAACGTACATTGGCTATGCCTTAGTGGGCCATCACGGGGATGGATGCTTCCACGCTACCCCAGGAGATCTTCAGCGTGCCCGTCGAGCCTTTGGCTTCGAGTGCGATCGTCAACTGCTCCACCGGCGCGGCGGTCTTGCCCACCTTCATCTTCGCGCGGCCCAGGTCCATCTTCTCGTCATACACGGTGCCCCACTGCTTGGCCGTCTTGTTGACGATCAGCGTCCACTCACCCTCGCCGGGGATGGTGTAGAGCGAATAGGATCCGGCCGGCACGTGGAGCGAGCCGAGCATCAGATCGCCCGCGCACTCCAGCCTGGTGGCCTCATTGGCGCCCGTGCGCCACACCTTGCCAAACGGCGCGACCTCTTTCCCGACAGTGCGGCCCTTCAGATACGGCCGGCTGTAATCGATCGTCACAGCCTTGCCATTCATGGTGACGCTGACCTTATCCGCCGGGCTCGCTCTCGGCGCCTGCGCCTGTGCAGCGAAAGCGCCGGCCAGCAGACCCAGTCCCAATGCCATCGAAATGATCTTCTTCATTCAGGTAAATCCCCTTTCGCCGCTAGTTTAGCAGGCGCAACGCCCGGACACGATGGATCGCGATATCCTAGCAATGATAGTTACAAAGGGAAACACATGATCCTCGGCCGCGTGGTGGGCACTGTTGTCGCCACAAAAAAAGATCCTCGACTCGAAGGGCATAAGCTGCTGATCATCAAGCCGGTCTCCCCGGATGGTAAGGATGAGGCCGGCTACGTCGTGGCCGTCGACACCGTAGGAGCAGGCTTTCGCGAACTGGTGTTCACGGTAGCCGGCAGCAGCGCCCGCATGGCGGACGGCTGCAAAGACAAGCCGGTGGATTGTGTCATTGTCGGCATCGTCGACGCTCTGGATGTGGACACAAAGCCGTGCAACTAGGACGCGTCACTGGCCGTCTCTGGTCCAGCGTGAAGAACCCTGGGCTTGAGTCGCAGCGCTTGCTCATCGTGCAGCCCG
Organism: Paludibaculum sp.; assembly: GCA_036504135.1. Taxonomy (GTDB): domain Bacteria; phylum Acidobacteriota; class Terriglobia; order Bryobacterales; family Bryobacteraceae; genus Paludibaculum. The sequence continues at coordinate 160,701 of DASXVP010000007.1, read as the reverse complement.
TGCTGCCGGATCTTACACCCACCGGCAAGCTGTTGATCTGCACCGATTGCACAGGCGCTGGCGCGGGCGAAGTCGTCTATTGGGTTCGCGGCAAGGAGGCATCCTTTCCGTTCATGCCGGATGAGGTGCCCACCGACGCCACCATTGTCGGCATCGTGGATGAGATCCATGTCGGCGGGAAGCGCACATGCTGATCGCCCGCGTCATCGGCGACATCAGCGCCACTCGCAAGGACGCATCGCACGAAGGGCGCAAGATCCTGTTGGTGCAACCTCTTGATCTGGATGGCAGCAACCGCGGCGCGCCAGTTGTTGCCGTGGATACCGTGAATGCGGGTTTGAACGATCGCGTGCTGCTTGTTCAGGATGGCTTTGCGGCATTCTCCGCGCTGGGACTGAAGCCCTCCCCGATTGATAGCGCCGTGCTTGGAGTGATCGATCAGGTAGAGCTGATCTCAGATCTCTTCGACGTGCCTGCGGCTGCTGCTACTGCGCCGCCCTCCAAGAAGCAGAACAAGAAGCATCGTACTTAACGTCACTACGACCAGTTCAAAGGCCGTAAAACCGTAGTACATCAGCCGGAGCCTTTCCGCCAGTTCCGTGGGCGCCGTCTGAACTGATGGCCGCGTCAGACTGCCGGACGCGGCGATTCTGGATATCAGCAGAAACTTCATGAGCGCGGCCAGCAACATCATCCCAAAGGCGAGCCCCAACGCAGTGCGGCCCACGTTGCTCAGGAAGAGGAGCAAAACCACGACTGTGACGGCCAGGGCGAGTTGCGCCCAGCCCCAGATTGCGAACATCGACCGGTTCGCCTCGCCGGCCTGGAATTGGAGGATTTCGCGGGTGAGGTCAGGCCCGAGGGCCTTCACCGCTTTGGCGATGCTTTCAGGCGGCGAAGCCAGGACCGAATCGACCGAACGAAACGAAGCAGGCGCGGCGAGGGCAACCAGGAGAATTCCGCCGAGCCAGATGCCGATGAGGACGGCGGCGACGCGCCGGCAGAGCCAGGAGGATTCCGGCGCAATCCGGTTGAGCGAGGCGGACTGGACGGCCACGCGGTTTTCAGTGGACAACTGGTTACTCCTGGCGCGGCGTTGAAGTCTGGATGCCGTATCGCTTCAGTTTGTTGATGAGGCCCTGGCGGCTGAGGCCGAGGGCTTTGGCCGTTCGCTGTTGATTGTTGGCATTTGCCGCGAGCGCCTCCTGGATCCGGCGGCGCTCCAGCGCCTCCAGTTCCTGCTGCAAGCCGCTGGCTGGTTCCGGCGCAACCGTAGACGACGTGAGCTCCTCCGAGAAATCCGAGGGAAGTATCTCCGGTCCTTGCGCGACGATGGCGGCGCGCCGGAGCTCATTTTCCAACTGCCGGACGTTTCCGGGCCACGAACTGCGTTGCAGGACCTGAATCGCAGCCGCGGAGAGCGGCGGCGCAGTCCGCTTCATGCCGGAGGCGATCCGATAGAGCAACGCGTTGGCGAGTGCGGGAATGTCGCCTGGCATTTCCCGCAGCGGCGGGGTTTTGAGATGCACGACGTTGAGCCTGTAGTAGAGGTCCTCGCGAAACTCGCCGCGCTTCATGGCGGCGGTGAGGTCCTTATTGGTCGCGGCAATGACGCGGACATCCACGGCGATGTTGGCTCTGCCGCCGATCCGTTCGACGACGTGATCCTGCAGGACGCGAAGGATCTTGGCCTGTGCGGCGAGGCTCAGGTCTCCGATCTCGTCGAGGAAGATCGTTCCGCCCTGGGCCGATTCGAACTTGCCGGCGCGGCGATCAACTCCGGTAGCGACGCCCTTCTCCACGCCGAACAATTCGGTCTCCAGCAGCATCTCCGGCAATGCCGCGCAGTTCAGTGCGACGAAAGGGCGGGCCGCGCGCGGGCTGGCGAAGTGGATGGAGCGGGCGGCCAGGTCTTTGCCAGTGCCGCTCTCGCCCGTGATCAGAACGGTGATTTCCGTGTCGGCGATGCGGGCAATCATGCGCCGGAGTTCCTCCATCCGTGGATGCGTCCCGAGGAGTAGCTGGGAGGGGAGCTTGCCGCCGACTTCCCTCCAGAGATTGCGATTCTCGTGCTCCAGGGTGAGGCGGCGGCTATCGAGCTCGGCGATGAGTCTGGCAGTCTGAATGGCGATCGCGGCGTTGGCCGCGAGCGACTTGACGAGTTGGACATCGGCGTCCTCAAAGCAGCCATCCCTCTTGTTGAGGATCTCGAATGCCCCGATGACCCGGCCGTCGCTTGTTGTCATCGGGACGGCCAGGAGATTGAGTGTCCGATAGCCGGTGAGGTTGTCCACATCCTGATAGAAGCGAGGGTCGGCGTAGGCGTCCTTGACGACGACGGTTTCTCCGGTGGCGACGACGGAGCCGGCGATGCCGAGGTTGGATGCGAAGTGGATCATCCGCGGGCTGCCGAGCGCGACTTTGGACGTCAGCTCGCGGCCGTCCTCACTGAGCAGGAAGATGCTGGCACGGTCAGCATCGAGGAGGCGCGCGGCCTCTTCAGCAACCAAGTCCAGCAACTGAGGCAGGGCGCGCTCGGAGTTCATGCGCTGGCAGATGCGCAGCACCGCGGCGAGCCTTTCGGAATCGGGCAACCTGATCACCATTCCCACTGCCGAGTGTACTTGGTGGCGCGGGAGCTGTCCAGGGTTTGGACAGGCGCCGGGATTGGGTGTACAGTCCGCCTAAACGGCGTACAGAAAACCCACACGAATTGATCCAAACCAGTTGGCATGGTAGTTGCATGAGGCAGATTGGGTTCGAATGGCGAACTCCAAATTCGGGGATCTCTGCTGGTGAAGGTCCCGCAACTGAGCCGGACGGGAGGATAGGGCGTCAGGTACTACGCGGGATTTCCATGGAGGGCGGCTAAGGTCCCCAATTTGTTGCTTCAGTCAGCGAGATGGAGGTTATAGGGAAACGGAAGATGAATTTTTTCTCAGAATTGCCCCGTGGAGTGACACGGCGCCGACACATCCAAGGGCATTGATAAGAGTGTAAGCTTGCCTAAGATCGGGATAATGTAGCGAAAGGTTCTGATTGGAAACCCCAATTCGGCATCCCGGTGGGGATGAGTCGAGGGCCCAGGGTAGACGAGGGAAAGCAGCGAAAATACATACCCGACGTAATAGCGTTCACACGCAAAAGAAAAAAGTATACTGTTTGTTGTCAAGCACTTGTGAGCTGAACGGTGTTCAGTATCGGGAATCAGGTAGTAGTGTTGGGCCGGGAAGGAAGACGGCTTCCAACCCGAGGACCCAAATGGATAGCATGCCTATCATCATCATCATCCCGCCTGTGTTCTCCCAAGAGTAATCGAGGGAGAAACGTTCAAACCTCGTGCGGATCACAGCGCACGTCAAAAGAAACACAGCTTTTTGTCTTGGTTTAGGCCTAAATAGTCTGGTATGATTCCTAGGAGTACCGATGGTCCAGGTACTCCTAGGGGTCGCCAGCCGGTAACCTCATTGACATTTTCCGAGATTGGATTGCGTCATGCCCCCGCATGTGACTGCCCAGTCCGTAGTGTGCTTCTGTCTTGGCGCGCTTAGCCTCGCGGGATTTGCCGCGAGACCGAAGATGTCCCCAGGGCTGGAGAAGCTTGTTCTCGCGGGGCACCGTCACCTCCAACAGCAGAAATACGATCTGGCGCGCATGGCATTTCTGGAGGCATCTGACTACGCGGAGCGGGAAGGTAATCATAAGTACATTCCGCGCTTACGCAGCAATATTGGTGCAACGTTCCTAGCCGTGCAGCAATACCAGAATGCGTTGCCGTATTTTTTGGAAGCGAGGTCGATGGCGCGGGCACAGGGAGATGAGGAGACGGACGCATCGGCGAACGTGAACCTGGCGGCCGTCTATATAGCGATTGGCGAAGGGGACGCAGCAGCGGAGTCGCTGGCTGCCGCAGCGGCGATAATGCCGGCGGGGAATCCAAACCGGGCGCGTTTGCTGGCGCAGCGGGCGCGCCTGGAGTACAGGCGGGGCGGGGGAACAGCGGCGACGGAGTTGATGTGGGGGGCGCTGGCGGAGGCACAGAGTGCGGGAGACCTGGGAGTGGAGGGACTGATCTGGGACGACCTGGCGATGTTGCGCATGGACGAGGGCGACCTGGACGGAGCGGAGGCCGCGCTTGCGAACGAGTACCGGTTGTGGGTGTTATTTCACACGCCGAATCCTGAGTATTTGGATTTGCGGGTCGCGCAGTTGCGACTGCTGCAAGGCAGGGCGAACGAGTCGTTGAGCTGGCTGAATCGGGCGGAAATTCACTCGCGGAGATCGCCGGGCTCGATGATGCCGCACGAGCGGGAGCACGACGTGGCACTGGCGTTGGAAGCGGCAGGGCGGCGAGGGGAGGCGTTGCAGGCGGCGCGGAGGGCGTGGAGGTGGAGCGCGGAGTGGCGCCAGGAGGCGCTGCCGGCACAATCCGCTCAGATTGCGGCGGACGTGACGCAGGCGGAACTGGCCGCACTTTACGCAAGGCTGGCTGGTGGGGCGGAGGAGCATCAGGAAGATGTATTCCTGGCGGTGGAGCGGAGCCGGGCCGCGAGCCTCCGTTACGCGATCCTGAACAGGCCAGTGGTGAGGGAGCGTCTGGGGCTGGAGTACAGGCGGGCGCTGATGGAGTGGCGCAGCCGGACCGCGCGCTGGCTGAACGGGGGCAGGGAAGGGGAGGAGCCGAAGGAGATCGGCGTGTTGCGGGCGAGGCTGGCCGAGATCGAGATCGGGGCGGGGCTGCCGGCGGCGGTGGCAGAGCGGGCGGGGCCGTCGCTCATACGGCAGATGGGTAGCCGGTTGGGGTCTGGGGCGGTTCTCTTTTCGTTCCAACTGGGTGAGCCGGAGTCCTCTGCATGGCTTCTGTCGGCACAGGGTGTGAAGCAGGCGAGACTGCCGGGAAGAGCCGATCTGCGGAAGCAGATCGAGCGATTCCGCGAATCGATCGAAGCCAACGACGGGGCGGCGCCGGAGCTGGGGGCGAGGCTCTATGGCGCCCTTTTCGGATTTGCGCCGAGGGCCGCGCTTGAGGCGGGCCGCTGGTACCTTTCGTTGGACGATGAACTTCTGGCGCTACCGTTTGCGGCGCTGCAGCCGGCAGCGGGGCAATGGCTGGTGGAAAGCCATTGTCTGAGCGTGGTGCCATCGGCGCTTTGGTTGCTGTGGGAGACCCCGCCGCGCCCCAGCGGGCGCTTGCTGGCGGTAGGCGACGCGGTCCACAACTCGGCCGATCCGCGGCTCAGACAATCGACGGGACGGGCCCGGCTGGCGACGCCGCTATCCTTCTGGATGTGGCGGCCCGAGCCGGAGCCGGCCTCCACATCGCAGTTGGAGTTGCCGGCACTGGCAGGCAGCGGGCAGGAATTGGAGAAGGTGGCGGCGGTGTGGCGTGGTGGGGGGCAGCCGGCGGAAGTGCTTTCGGGCGTGAGGGCATCGCTGGAGAAGTTGACAGAGGCGATGAACCGGCGGCCTGGCACGCTGCATTTTGCGACGCACGTGATTCCCGTACCGCGCGGGAAGCGGGGATTTCTGTTACGGCAGAGCTTGTCCAGGGACGGGGACCGCAGCCTGAAGGTGGATTCGCGGCCCGACGACGCATTTCTGGCCCTCTCATTGCGCGCGGGCGGGGTAAGGGACGGGATTAACACGGCATCGGTACCGGCATATGAGGTGCCGGGCAGCCTGGTTGTTCTAAACGGCTGCAACAGCGGGCTGGCGCGAATGCAGCCGGGAGCGGGCCTGATGGGGTTTGCGCGGGCGTGGATGTCGGCCGGCGCAGCGGCGGTCGTGGCTAGTCTATGGTCGTTGACCGACGACTCTGGAGCGATGTTTGAGTCCTTTTACACGGCAAGATTGTCGGGGCGTCCGGCCTCGGCGTCCTTGCAGGCAGCGCAGAGAGCGATGATCCATGGGCAGGGATGGCGAGCCGAGCCTCGTCATTGGGCCGCCTACGTTTCCGCGGGTCAGGAGTGAGTGCAATGCATATGCCGTCGAACCAGTCATCAGACCCGAACGCGCAGGAGCCGATCGGGCCAGACGGGAGGGCTGGGGCGGAAGGTGTCAATGACTTTTCGCCGGAGCGGTGGATCGGCCTCGTCAACCGGATACGGAACAGCGAAACGGGTGCGATGGAGGAGCTATACCACGTTTTCTCGCGCGGCATCCGTTACTATCTGTGCCGGCATCTGGGGCCGCAGGAGCTCGATGATAAGGTACACGACACCTTTCTGATTGTGGTGCAGGCGATCCAAAGCGGCGGTCTTAGGGAACCGGAGAAGCTGATGGGTTTTGTGCGAACGGTGGTACGCCGTAAGGTGGCGGCATTCATTGACACCGCGGTCCACACGCGGCGCGATTTTGCGGACCTGGAAGTTGGGGGCGTGGTGCCGGATGGAGGGGCGAATCCGGAGCAACAACTGCTGCGGGAGGAGCGCTCGAACCTGATGCTGAAGGTGCTACGCGGGATTTCCAGGCGGGACCGCGAGATCCTGACCCGGTTTTACCTTTACGAGCAGACGCAGGCTCAGATCTGTGCCGAGATGGCACTGACAGAGACGCAGTTCCGGCTGTTGAAATCGCGGGCGAAGACGCGGTTTGCGGAGTTGGGGCGGAAGCGAATCAGCCCTGGGAAGTTGTCTGAACAAATGTTGAGAAAATCATCGAGCTCCGGCCACTAACAAGGTGAACCAAGAATAGTGACTTTGCCTCCGGCTTCCAAAACGGGCTATTGTGTCTTTTGGGCGCCGGTGGAACAGGAGTTCTCCCATGAACGGGTTGAGCTGGGAAGATGATGGCGCCCAGGAGGGGCTTCTGACAAGGCGTTCTGCTCAGAACTGTCTCACGGAACATGAGCTCGAGGAGTTCCTATTTAGTCGTCTCTCCGGAGTGACCCGGGAGGTGATCGAGGAGCATTTGCTGGCCTGCTCGAAATGCCTGGACCGGGTGGAGGCCGAAGCTATCTACACGCAGGCGTTCCAGGATGCGGCGAAACAGGCCGAGGCTGAGGACTTTGCGCGGGCGATGGGCTCTGTGACGGCAGAGCGGAAGACGGGATGGCGGGAGTCTCTCCTGGCCGGTTGGACGGCGCTTTTTGGCAAGCGGACAATACTGGCCGTGGCGGGGGCTGGGGTTGTGACTGCCGCGCTATTCTACAGCGCCGCTCTGCGTAATCCGGGGCAGGATGCCGTGGTGGAGTTGAGCCTGGCGAGGGGCGTGTCTGAGGCCGGCGCGGTGGCTCCGGTTGGACGCGGCCTGGCGCTGAGCGCGGATGTATCGCAACTGCCGGTGCTGCCAAACTGGCAGGTGGATGTGGTGGACGCGACGGGCCAATTGGAGCAAAGCGTCCAGGTGGCGGCGGTGGGCGGCCGCTTGAGCTGGGTTGTGAAGGACGGGTTGCCTGCCGGGCGGCACTGGGTGCGGCTACGGGCGGCGGGGAACGGTACGCTGGTGCGGGAGTATGGTCTGTTGGTGCGGTAGCGGAACTGTCACCTATGTCCCCGAACGGACCTCCCTCATCCTCTCCCTCACGGTCGCGGCTCGGAAGCGGTTGTCCCGCAAACGTGCACCTGTATCAATGGCGTCGTGTTTAGAAGACCCGGCGGCTGAGGCGCTCGACCGTGAATTTGGCGGTGTCAGCGACTGCCATTACGGTCATGACGCCGGCCTGAACGGGGTCTGTCACCACTAGATCCGCGGCGTCGGGGACGCTGCCAGCCATGTTGAGGCTGACGACGAGCAAGCCCTGGGCGCGGACTTCCCGGACTGCTTTTTCGATTTCACCACCCATCAGCGAGCCGGCAAGGACTAGCGCCCGGGCACGGGGCAGGCGGGCCACGGCGCGGACGGCGTCGGCGAGGGACTGTTCTCCGACGAGCGGGATGGTGTCGACGGAGATGTGCTCTCCGCGGATGTTGTGCCGATCCGCCTCGCTGATGGCCCCGATAGCCACCTGGCCGACTTGGGCGCCACCCCCCATGATAATGATGCGCTTGCCGTAGATCTTCTGGAGGCTTTTCTCGGCGGCCACATCAAGGACTCCGGGCGTGGCTCCGAGCTGAATCAGCAGCGGCTCAGGCGGCTGCGTCATCTCAATCTCAAAATAGATGCGCGACTGGCCAGGGCGGGGGCTCTGGAGCATCTCGACGGACGTGATGTTGCCGCGATGGGCGGCGATTACGCCGGTGAGCTGGTGGAGAACTCCGGGCTCGTTGCGGGCTTCGATGACAACGCCGATGAGATCCACGGGCTCAGCCTCCAATTTCGTAGTGATCGAGGATCCCCTGCCACTTGCCCTGGGCTTCGAGAATGAGCTCAGTGGTTTCGCGCAGAGCGCCCTGGCCGCCGGGGACGAGGGTGACGTGGTGGGCGTAGGCCTTGACCTCCGGGACGGCGTTGGCGACGGCGACGGCGAGGCCGACGCGCTTCATCAAGATGGCGTCAGTGAGGTCGTCGCCGACGTAGCATACCTGGTCCGGGGTGAGGCCGGAATCCGTGAGGATCTCCTGAAAGAGCGGGAGCTTTTCGGTGCTGCCCATGTAGCAGTAGGTCATGTGGGAGGAGCGGGCGCGCTCGCGTGTGGCTTGGGCGTCGCGGCCGCTGATGAGGCCGGTTTTGATGCCGGTGCGGTGGAGCCACTGGAGAGCGATGCCGTCCTGGGAGTCGAAGAGCTTCACCTCGAAGAGGCCGCCCTCGGGATTGGGGACGTGGAAGTATTTGCCGTCGGTGAGAACTCCGTCGACGTCCATGAGGACGAGTTGGATGCGGGCGGCGCGGGCGCGAACGTCGGGAGTGACCTTTGGGGGCATGATGAATGATTCCTTGATGAGAGGCGGCGGGCTTTAGAATAGGATTGCAGTGCTGTTGGAACAGGTCGCCGCAACCATCTTTCGTTATAACATGTTGCCGGCGGGCGCCCGAGCTGGGGTGGCCGTGTCGGGGGGCGCAGATTCGGTGTGCCTGTTGCATGTCCTGCTGCGGCTGAGGTGGCCGGTACACGTATTGCATGTGAATCACGGGTTGCGAGGGGTGGAATCAGAGGGTGACGAGCGGTTTGTGGCGGAGCTGGCGGCATCGCTAGGGGTGCCGTTTGAGAGCTGCGCTGGTGGACTGGGGGCGGGGAACCTGGAGGCGGCGGCGCGGGCGCGGCGGCTGGAGTATTTTCAGGCGGCGCGAGCGCGGCTTGGGTTGAGCGCGGTGGCAACGGGGCACACGAGGACGGATCAGGCGGAGACGGTGCTGTTTCGGGCGATGAGGGGGAGCGGGCCGGGCGGGCTGGCGGGTGTGCTGGCGGTGACACGGGAGGGACTGGTGCGGCCGCTGCTGGGGGTAAGCCGGGAAGAGGTGCGGGCGTGGCTGACGGCGGAGGGTTTGGCGTGGCGGGAGGATTCGTCGAACGGTGAGGGCCGGTTTGCCAGAAACCGAATCCGGCGCGAGGTTCTGCCGCTGCTGGAGTCGATTCTGCCGCAATCGACGGATTCGCTAGCGAGGTTAGCTGGGATTGCGGGGGAGGAAGAGGAATACTGGCGTGGCGAAGTGGAGCGGGTGTTGCGAAAGGTGGAGGAGCGGCCGGGGGTGGTGATCCTGGAGGCGGGCGTGGTGGCGGGGTTGGCTCCGGTGGTGGGACGGCGTGTGATCCGGCACGCGCTGGAGCGGGCTTTGGGCGGGTGTGGGAACGTGGCGCTGGAGCAGGTGGAGCGGGTGATGGCGTTGGCGAGGCAGCCGGAAGGCCGCGGGAAGGTGATGGTGGCGGGGGGGGAAGTGTGGCGATCTTTCGGGTGGCTGCGGATCGGGCGGCCCGGCGAGGTGCCGCCGGTCACGGTGTTGGTGGAAGAAAGTGCATATAATGAAGGTAGACATCGGATCGATGCCGAGAAGGCGCCGATGCCTTGGCGCTACAGGCCGTGGCAGCCGGGCGATTGTTATCAGCCGGTTGGGGCTGACCGGCCAACGAAGTTGAAGGAACTATTTCATCGGGCGCGGGTCCCCTCATGGGAAAGGCGCGATTGGCCGATGGTATTGTGTGAAGACCGGATTGTATGGTCGAGGCGGTTCGGCGTGGCCCAATGGGCGATGGCTGGACCCCGGTCCCGGCATATTGTTGATGTGCGGGAGCAGGGCGAATGAATCAAATCGGCCCTAGAGTGCGTCTGTATAAGCAGCGTTACAATCGGTGGACCCGGTCGGCGTAGCGCGGGAGAGGGAATGAACTCGAACGTTAAGACAGCAATCTTCTGGGTGGTTCTGGTATGCGTCGCCATCCTGTTGTGGACGGTGGTGAAGACCAACAACTCCCGGAATGTCATGGAATTGTCCTTTACCGACTTCTGGAAGCAGGTAGAGGCTGGACGCGTGAAGGAAGTCACCATTGGCGGCACAGAGGTGCATGGCACGATGGAAGACAAGGCCGAACTGCGCACCACGATTCCGCCTGGATATGACAAGACTTACGACCTGCTGCGCGAAAAGAACGTGGTGGTGCGGATCAAGGATTCAAGCTCTGCCAGTTGGGTGACGATTCTGATCAACGCGATACCGTTCGTGCTGCTGCTGGCGTTCTGGGTATTCATGATGCGGCAGATGCAGAGCGGGGGCAACAAGGCGCTGAGCTTTGGCAAGAGCCGGGCGCGGATGCAGAGCTCGCAACAGAAGAAAGTAACGTTCAAGGACGTTGCGGGCGTGGAAGAAGCGAAAGAAGAGCTGCAGGAGATCATCGAGTTTCTGCGTGAGCCTCAGAAGTTTCAGAAGCTGGGCGGACGCATTCCGAAGGGCGTATTGCTGATGGGGCCTCCTGGCACGGGCAAGACGCTGCTGGCGCGGGCGATCGCCGGCGAAGGGAATGTGCCGTTCTTCTCGATATCGGGATCTGACTTTGTGGAGATGTTCGTGGGCGTGGGCGCGAGCCGCGTGCGTGACCTTTTCGAGCAGGGCAAGAAGAATGCACCGTGTATCGTCTTTATTGACGAAATCGACGCGGTGGGCCGTCATCGCGGGGCCGGCCTGGGCGGCGGGCACGATGAGCGGGAGCAGACGCTCAACCAGTTGCTGGTGGAGATGGACGGGTTTGAATCGAACGAAGGTGTGATTCTGGTGGCGGCGACGAACCGCCCCGACGTGCTGGATCCGGCGCTGCTGCGGCCGGGCCGGTTTGACCGCCGCGTGGTGGTGAGCCTTCCGGACGTGAAGGGCCGCGAGATGATCCTGCGGGTCCACACAAAGAAGACGCCGCTTTCGGACGATGTGGAGTTATCGGTGATTGCGCGCGGAACGCCGGGCTTTGCCGGCGCCGATCTGGCGAACCTGGTGAACGAGGCGGCCTTGCTGGCCGCGCGTCAGGCGCGCAAGGTTGTGACGATGGTGGACTTTGAGCACGCCAAGGACAAGGTGATGATGGGCGCCGAACGGCGTTCGATGATCCTGACCGAGGAAGACAAAAAGGTCACCGCGTATCACGAGGCGGGCCATGCGTTGATCGCGGTGCTGATGAAGGATGCCGATCCGCTGCACAAGGTCTCGATCATCCCGCGTGGACGGGCGCTTGGCATTACGATGCAACTGCCCACCGGCGATGTGTTGAACCGCACGAAGCCGCAGATGGAAGCGCGGCTGTGCGTGGCGATGGCTGGGCGGCTTGGAGAATCCAAGTACACGCACCAGCTCTCGACGGGCGCACGGAACGACATTGAGCAGGCGACGGAACTGGCGCGTGCGATGGTGTGCGACTACGGGATGAGCACGCTGGGCCCGCTGAGCTACGGCAAGAAGGACGAGCAAATCTTCCTGGGCCGCGAGATCGCGCAGCATCGCGACTATAGCGAGGCCACGGCGATCAAGATCGACGAGGAGGTCCGCCGCATGGTGGAGCTCGCCGATAGGCGCGCTTCGGAGCTGGTGGACCAGCACGAATGGGCGCTGGTGCAGATTGTCGATGCGCTGATCGAGAAGGAAACGATCGACGGCGAGGAAGTGAAGAAGATCCTGGAGGGGCGGGGCGTGAGTGCGGTGGTGGCAGTGGAACTCGGCTCGCCGGACGAAGCTGATCCGCAGCAGGTGATCCGTCCGGAACCGCGGCGGACCAATCCGGGATTCATTGACGGGGAGCGGCCGCAGCCGGCGTGATTCCTCCCTACAAACTGTATTTGTTCGACGTGGACGGCACGCTTCTGGACTCTGCTTCAGATATATGCGGCGCCGTCCGCGACGCGTTAGGCGAGGTTGGGATCAGCGAGCTTGACGAGACCTACCTCCGGAGCTTTGTCGGGTTTCATCTGTTCGATCTGTTTGAAGAGGTGCTGCCGCACTATACGTCCGAGCAGAACCACGCATTGCTGGCGCGGTACCGGCAAATCTATCTGGGCCGGGGCCATTCGGCTACGCGGATCTATGACGGAGTGCCGGAGATGCTGGCCGGGTTGGGCGGATTGAAGTCTACCGCGACGACGAAGAGCAGCGAGACCGCGAGAGCGATCCTGACGCAGTTTGGGCTGGTCTCGAACTTCGATCACGTGCAGGGTACGGATGGGTTCGCCTCCAAGCCGGAGCCGCTGGTGATATTCAAGTCTCTGGAGTTGCTGGGCGTTGCGCCGAGCGAGTGCCTGATGATCGGCGACGCGGCGCCGGACATGGAAGCGGGCCGGCGGGCTGGGGTTCACACGTGTGCGGTTTCGTGGGGCTACGGGAACCAGGATGCGATGCGGGAGCATCAACCGAATTACTGGGTCGAGAGCCCGGCAGCGCTGTTGGCCTGAGGCCGATCATGTTGACGGCGGCGCGGATGGAAGAGTTGCTGCAACGGTTTGGGGCGCTGAAGGTATTGGTGGCGGGCGACCTGATGCTGGACGAGTTCCTTTGGGGGAACGTAACGCGGATCTCACCCGAGGCTCCGGTGCCGGTGGTGGAAGTGACAGGGCAGTCTTTCTACGCGGGCGGAGCGGCGAACGTGGCGCGCAATCTGGCGGAGTTTACGCCGGGGGTGAGCGTGATGGGACTGTGCGGGGCTGATGAGCAGGGCGGGATGCTGCAACGGTTGCTGCGCGAGGCCGGGATGGACGTGAGCGGGATAGTGGAAGATCCGGCGCGGCGCACGATTCTCAAGACGCGCGTGGTGGCGCGACACCAACAGGTGGTGCGGATAGACCGTGAAACGAAGATGGCGCCGACGGGCGAGCAGTGCGCGGCGCTGTTGGCGCGGTTGGGCGCGATGATGCCGTCGCTGGACGCGGTGATCCTCTCTGACTACGCCAAAGGCTTTCTGACGCAGCAGTTCGTCTCTGCCCTATGTTCGGGTGCGGCGGAGCTTGGCCGCATCGTGACGGTGGACCCCAGCCCCCGCAATCCGCTTCGCTGGGAAGGGGTGACGGCTGTGAAGCCGAACCTGAAAGAGGCGAGGGCGGCGGCGGCGCTGAGCGAGGATGCTGATTCGCGCGAGGCCGGGGCGGTGCTGCTGCGGCAGTGGGGCGTGGGCATGGTGCTGATCACGATGGGCGAGCACGGGATGGAGCTGTTCCGGGCGGGCCACGATCCGTATCACACACCGACGCGGGCGCGGGAAGTGTTTGACGTTTCCGGAGCGGGGGATACGGCGATTGCGCTGTTCACGCTGGGCCTGGCGGCGGGCGCGACGCCGGAAGAGGCGGCGGAGCTGGCCAATCACGCATCGGGCGTGGCGGTGGGCAAGCTGGGTACGGCTACGGTGACGCCGGCGGAGTTGCTGGAGAGCGCGTCGCGGATGGTGTGAGCCTGCCTTCGCGCAGTCGGCCTGGGTGCCAGGCGGCGATGTCGGCGAGTATCACGGCCTCCACCTGATTCCAGACGACGGGATCGTTGTCCATCTTCCAGTGCGCGATGCCTATGCGGCGGGCGAGGGGCGGATAGTCCTTCATGTCTACATTGCGGAAGAAATAGAAGAAGCGGATGTTGCCGAGGATGGTGGTCTTTGCCGGGTCCACCGCCTTGATTTCGGCCTCGCCCCAAACGGGGCCGGGATCGTGCTGGTACAAGTTGAGCGCCCGGGCGACGTTGGGTGGGATCCAAGCGTCATCGCGGCCGACGCTATCCACCTGCACCGTGAGGCGCAGAGCGATGCCGAGCCTATCGAGCTCGCGTGCCAGCTCGACGCAGGCGGCGCCGCCGAAACTCTGGCCGTAGCAGATGATAGAGACGCTGCGTTTCTCGGTGGCGTCGAGCTTCTTGTCGCGATTCTGATCGAGAGCCTGGCGGATGAACTTCAGGACGGTTCGGCGATCGCGGTTGCCGGCGGTTTCGACGTAGACGCCGGGCAAATGCTGGGCACGCAGATGGAGGGCGAGTTTTCGCACGCTGCGCTTGTCGTTGTCCCATTCCTCCCAGGCGCCGAGGAAGCCGATGACGAGGAGGCTGCCGGGCGGCATGGGCGCGGGCGTGCGGATGTCTTTGCGATCGAGCTTATGATCGGCGCGGGCGCAGAGGGCGGCCAGGAGCGCGAGTGCGAGGGCGCGGTTCATCGCGGATAGGGATGCCCCCGCAGGATGGTGAGGGCGCGATAGATCTGCTCGGCGAGCACGGCGCGGGCGAGCTCATGCGGCATGGTCATGGCTGAGAGCGAGAGCAGGAGGTCTGCCCTGGGCTTCCACTCGGGAGGGAGGCCGTCGTGACCGCCGATAAGGAAGACGAGGTCGCGCGCTTCCAGCTCGGCTTTGCCGACGAGGGCGGCGAAAGATTCTGAGGGCATGGCCTTGCCGGCGGGATCGAGGAATATCTTTCGGGCAGTAGCGTGGCGGGCGAAGAGATCGAACCTGGAAGGTTGGATCTCGCGCATCTCGCACGCCATGTAGCGCGAGGTGCGCTTGACGAACTCCTGCGCCATGCCGTTGGCGTGGACGTCGCGCGCTTTGCCGATGTAATAGACGATTACCTTCAAACCTTCAGTATCGCGAACCGGGCCGGCAATGGCACGTTGACGTATTGACTCCAGAACGATGCCTAGTATAGATTCAAATCATTCTTCTCTATGCCGGCGGCCCTACGTGGTCGCCGCTTTTTTTTCAGCGGGCTGATGCGGCCATCATGGCTTTCCATGAGTCCTCATCGTGACCCACGCTGAGGTGCTTGCCGCTGCGGATCAGGGGGAGGCGCAGGAGCTTGGGATCCTGCTCGATTCGTAACATCATGCCGGCGTCGGAGAGCTTGATGTACTTGAGGCCGGCGTCGATGTAGGACTTGCCTTCGGTATCGAGAATTCCGGGCAGGCCGAAGCGATCGAGGAAGCGTTTGATCTCTCCGGCGGCCATCGGCTTCTGCTTCAGATCCACCATGTGAATTTCGGCGCGGCGCTCCTTGAAGAAGCGCTCGGCGGCGCGGGTGGCCTGGGAGTTTTTGACGCCGAAGATCTGGACCGATACCATGTTTTCGATTTTAGCCGGGTTGGCGCGGTGCCTAACCCGGGGCAGATCAACTCTTGCTACACGGAGTACTTGCGGCAGAGGGCGCTGATTTGGGCGAGGCCGCGGGGGACGGCCGTGGCGGCGGGTTCCTTGGCTTCGTACTCAAGCGACAGATAGCCCTTGTAGCCGCCGGCGGCGATGAGCTTGACGACGCGGTCCCAATCCTGCGGACCTTTCGTGCCGTCGTCGTAAGTCATTTCGGCCTTCATCTGCACGTTGACGGATTTTGGCACGCAGGCGGCCATCTGCTGGAAGGCGTCAGTGGGGAAGTTACCCGTGTCGAGGTTGATGCCGACCCAGGGCGAGTTGACCTTGTCGACCATCTCAATGATGCGCGAGGCGCGGGTGCAGATGCCGCCGTGGTTTTCGAGGCCGAGAAAAACGCCCTTCTGCGCAGCAACTTCGGCGCTGCGCTGGAGGCACTCGACGACCCAGGGGACGGCCTGCTCCTCGGTGGCGGTCTTGGGCACTGCGCCGCCGAAGACGCGAATGTGGCCGGCGCCGAGCGTGGCGGCGACGTCGATCCATTTATTGAGGGCCGCTACCTCCTTATCGCGCGCGGCCTGGTCGGGCCTGGTGAGCTCTGTGCGGACGGCGATGGAGTAGATCTCGATGCCCATGCGGTAGGCGAGGCGCTTGAGGCTGAGGAGCCAGGCGGAGTCGGTGGAAGGGAACCAGTAGACGGTGGTGTCGAGGCCATCGACGTCCCAATCCACGCACTTGCGGATGAGGTCCTCATAGGTCATGGTCTTCTTGACGAGGTCCTCGCGAAACGAGTATGCGCAAAGGGCCGGCTTGAGGCGGGAGTTGCGGGCGGGAGCTTCGGCAGTGGCGGAAGTCAACGAGGGTGCGGCTGCGCCGGCGGCGGCGCTGGTGAGGAGAAAGTTGCGGCGATTCATCGAATCGATCGTATCCCATGCGGGGCTTCGCCGCGCGATTGGGGCGGCGGGGCGATGCCGAGGAGTTCGCAGATGAGCGGGGCGACGTCGATGGATCGCATGGGCGGCCACTGTGCCGATTTCGGCAGGCGGGGTCCGCGGCCGATGAGAATGGCGGCCATGTCCTCCCGGGTGGGGAGGAAGCCGTGGACGCCGAGCGGGATCTTCAACGGCTCAATCAATGCTCCTCCGGCGCGGCCCGAGGCCTGGAAGCCTGGGGCGAGATCGAAATAGAGGTCGGCGCCGGCTGGACCGCCGATGCCGTATGTATCGCCATCGTGTTCGGGCGTGTAGAAGCCGCGCACGACGGTCTGGCCGGTTTCGGGGTCCTTGACGGCGGCGAGAGCGCGGCGGGCGGAATCCACGATGGCGGCACGCCCATCCGGCGGGACGGCGCCGTTCTTCCACTCCGTGGTGTTCACGAGGATGGAGTTGTAGAGGTAGGAGGCTGTTTGATCCAGGTGGGCGTTGGCCAGCACGTTGGGGACGTGCAGGTATTTGTTCACGGGGGTCATTCCGTGATCGGAGGTCCAGAGGATGGTGTCCGTCTTGCCGGAGGCGAGTTTGGCGAACTCCTCTGCTGCGCGGTCAATGGCGATGTAGCCCCAGCGGCGGTATTCCTGGATGGTCTGTGAACCGCCGCGGGCGAGCGCGAGCCACTGGTGATCGAATTCGTCGGGAAACGGCAGATATGTTTGAAACACGCGCGGCTCAAAGTGTTTCATCAGCCAGGCGGCGTGGCGGTTCATCTGGCGGATGACGAGCTCTACAGTTTCGAGGTATTCCGGTGGAGAGATCCTGCCGCTGCCGAGCAGGGCGCTGGCTCCGTTGCCGATGAAGCCGCCAGCATCATGGAGGAGGCCGGGCGCGGGAACGGAGGTTGCGAGTTCCTGCCAGGGTGAGGCGTAGAGGCGGAAGTCGTCCGGGGTAAGGGAGAAGAGCCGGAAGTAGATGACGGCGGCGGGAGAGTCCACGACGAGGCCATCGCTGAAGCGGCGGGCGAGGGGGCGGCCGCGCGGAGGCTCGGTCTCGGCCGGGGTGGCGGTTACATCGATGGTCTGGCCGTTGGTGGCGAGGCGGAGCCCGTTGGCGATGCGTGTGGCGTGGAGGGTCAGGGGGCCGTGCTTCAGTGCGTAGGCGCCATCGGGGCCGGCGGCTGCGTTCTTTGCGGTCCACAGAATGTGCGGGGCGATCTGTTTTGTCTGATAGCCATTGACGACCACCGCTCCCGGCGCCGAGTTGTGGGGTGTGAAGGGATAGCCCTGGGTGGGTTGATGGGCCACGGCTTTGATGCCGGCCTTGGCGGCGGTCACCCAGAAGGTATCGGCCTGCAGCCTGTCGGCGTAGAAGCCGTTGCAGCGTTCCGTGACATTGTGTTCACCGCGGGGCAGCAATGGCGGGTTGTTGGCGGTGATGGTGTGGACATCGCCGTATGCGCCGGTCCAGAGGGCAGCGTGCGAGTTGGCCGTGGTGGAAGGGAATGCGGCCTGGAGGCCCTTTGCGATGACGCCGTGACGGGCGGACTCCTTCATGACGCGCAGTTCGGCCGCGACGGGATCCGTGGAGAAGGTCTGATGCCCCAGTCCATCCAAGGAGACGAGAACGACGCGCTGGCCGTACAGGGCCAGTGCGGCAAGCGTCAGCAATAGCAGGCAGCGCCGTACCTTTTGAACCACGCGGGCAACCTCTTTTCCGGGACAGCTTCGCGGTGGCGTCAATCGAAGCCGTGCTGCTTCCGGTGATACCCGGCGTCGAAGTTCTTGGCGGTCTTGAAGAGCTCAAACCGGCCGTCGCTCTGCACGTCCTTGATGCGAGTCTGGAGCGTTTCCAATTCCGTTTTGGACATGGGCTGGAAGGCGCGGGCCATGCGCAGCGCACCTTCGAGATGCTCCATGGTGGCAAGACCCACCACCTGGACGCTGACCGGCTGCGAGAGGAAGTAGCGGTAGCACTCCTCCACGGTGACGGCGCCGGCGGTGAGCATCTTGGCATCGCCGCCGCACCCCTTCATGCCGATGACGCCGACGTTCTTCTTCTGGCAGACGGGCACGACCTCGTGACGGAAACTGTCGAAGCGCTCGTCCATGACGTTTATGGGCATCTGGCAGGAGTCCCACTCAAACGGAATGGCCAGCATCTTGAGGTGGATGCGGGGCGACTTGTGGCCGGTGAAGCCGATGAAGCGGACCTTGCCGGCCTTGCGGGCCTCGAGCGCGGCCTTCATGGCGCCCTTTTCGATGACGTATTCGGGATCGTTGAAATAGTTGCATTCGTGGAACTGGAGCAGGTCGAGATGATCGGTCTGGAGACGCTTGAGGCTCTCGTCGATCTGCTTGACGGCTTCGGCGTATTCGCGGGCGCAGAGCTTGGTCATGAGGAAGGACTTGCTGCGGCGGCCGTCCATGGCCAGCGCCTCGCCCATCACCTCCTCGCTGCGCCCGTTGTTGTAATCCCAGGCGTTGTCCATGAAGTTGATACCGGCGTCCATGGCGGCGTGGATGATGCGGATGCCGTCCTTGGCGTCACGAGGGCGGCCGATGTGGTGACCGCCGACGCCGAGCATGGAGACGCGCACACCGGTGCGGCCGAGGAGCCGTTTTGGAATATCGTTACCATTCTGAGCCGCCAAGGCCGCGGCGGGCAGAGTGAGGAAGGAGCGGCGGGCAATCTGATCCATAGCCCGAATGATAACGCCGCCGGTGGCGCCGTGGGCGGTGCGCAGAGCGCGATGGTGGCTAGTTGGCGGCGCGATGCTCAGCGCCAGGCTTGCCGCGGACAGGAGCGCGCCGGTTCAATCCGCGGGGGTCCAGCATATGAAGGGGCTTGAAGCTGGTCTTGGACCACTTGCAGCCGTCTCCGAACTGGATGCCGATGTAGTAACCGATCTCCTTGAACTGGCAGTATCGGACCTCGCCCGAGAATTCGCCCTTTGGGTAGGAGATTCGCACCACCGTTGCTAGAGGGATCTGCACTTCCATTTGCAGGCAAGCCCCGGACAGGGAGATGTCCTCGAGATTGGCGACAGCCCTGCGGCTGCGGCCCGATCTATCCTTCCATCGGACGTCGACGAGATCCGCGCACATCATTCTGGGTTCGGTACGTCGTTCTATCATACAAACGCTCAATCGGCGGTTTCCGGTTTGCGGTACATGTGAATTCATTGGAGAATTTCACCTTACGTTCGGCTAGGGACATAGCCTATTGCCAGCACTATCCCCCTTCCGTGAATCGTATACCGATGCGCCGTGGTAGACCAGGGGTGATCTCATTCCTGAGAAGCTTTAATGCGCAGGAACTCCTCGCGGGTGCTCAGACTGAGAGAGTTTTCGGCCCGGTCAACGGCGAGGACTCCATCCAGGTGATCCATTTCGTGTTGAATCAGCTCGGCGAAGGCATCGCGGGCGGCCAGCTCGGTCCAGGCTCCAGATCGATCCTGGTATCTCAACCGGATTGCGGTGTGGCGCCGCAGGCGGACCATCAGGTTGGGAAAGGAAAAGCAGTCGTCCCACAGCTCAAACGTCTCCTGGCTGCGCTCCAGGTAATGCGGGTTGATCAACTCGAAAGGTTTTCCATCGACATGCAGAAAGATCACGCGGTGGGCGTTGCCGATCTGAATGGCGGAAATGCCGCGTCCGAAACCATGTGTGCGGCGAAACGCGGCGAGTGTATCACTGAGGTCGGCCAGGAGATCGGAGACGCCGGCGGGATGGTCCACCGGGGCGGAGACTTGCCGCAGGGCGGGATCGCCGAGCTGGAGGATGCGCCGTACGGCCATCCCCTATTCTACGCGCATGCCGGCTTCGCAACACCAGGCTGATCCGCTAAGCTATTTCTAATGCAAGTCTTTGCCAAGTCACCCTGCCGTGTCGATCTTGCCGGTGGCACACTCGATATCTGGCCATTGTATCTGTACCACGCCAATGCGGTGACGGTGAATTTCGCGGTGAACGTCTTCACCTCCTGCCGCATCACGGAGCGGGCGGGGCAGGCGATTACACTGAAGTCCCTCGACCAGAGGATCGAGGAGACCTACGATTCGATGGAGACCCTGGCCGCTGCGAAGAGGCACCGCCACCCCTTGGCCGCTCATGTGCTGAAGCACTTCCGGCCGAGTGGCGGGATGCTGGTGGAGACCGATTCGGAATCGCCGCACGGGGCAGGAATTAGCGGCTCGTCGTCGATGCTGATTTCGACGGTGAGCGCGTTCAACAAACTGTGCGGGACGCGCCACCCAATCGAACGTGTCCGGGAGATCGCGCAGAACATTGAGGCGCAGGTGATCTCGGTGCCGACAGGGTGCCAGGACTACTACCCGGCGATGTACGGAGGGGTGAGCGCGATTGATCTGACGGTTGCCGGCATCCAGCGGAAGGCGCTGCCTGTCAACGACGAGGAGTTGAACAGCCGGTTTGTGCTGGCCTATACGGGCAAGCCGAGGAACTCGGGCATCAACAACTGGGAGGTCACCAAGCTGCATATCGACGGTGACAAGCCGGTGATTCGCAACTTCGCCCGGATTGCAGAGATCTCGCACGCCATGCGCGGGGCGCTCGAAAGAGGAGACTGGCCAGCGACGGCCAAACTGCTGAGGGACGAGTGGAACCACAGGAAGAACAATGCGCCGACGATCACGACGGAGGTGATTGACCATCTGATTGCGGCGACGCGGAAGGCGGGCGCGCTGGCCGGCAAAGTCTGTGGCGCGGGCGGCGGCGGGTGTGTGGTGTTTCTGTGTGAGCCGGGCGCGAAGCAGAGTGTCGCGAAGGTGATAGAGGCGGAAGGCAAGGGATACGGAGTGCGGGTGCTGCCAGTAGCTGTCGCGCCCAAGGGCGTAACGGTGAAGGCGTCTGCCTGAGTCGTTTGGAATGCCAGAGGAGAATCCCAATGCGCCTGCCGGACTGACCGGTATTGGTCTGCGCCTGTTCTTCTTCTTCCTGCTGGAGATCGTGGCGCTGGTCGTTTTCTCCACGTTTCTGGATGAGGTGGCCGGACGTCTGGCGGCTGGAGCGATGGGGGTATTTCTGGCGGCCGTTCTGGCCAACGCGCTCACGGTGCGGGTTTACGAACGCGGGCGGTTGGAGGACGTGGGCATGGGCTGGGGCCCATCGGCGCAGCGCCACCTGCTGCTGGGCGGCGTGGCGGGTGTGGGCGCGGGTCTGGTGGTGAGCGGCGGATTACTGTTGCTGGGGCTGGCCGTGTGGAAACCGGCGCCGGACGGCGGGTTTCAGGTGGGCCGTTTGTTATGGGTGACGGTGCTGCTGCTGTTTGGCGCGGTGGGCGAGGAGCTACTGTTTCGCGGCTACGGATTTCAACTGTTGCTGCATGCGGCGGGTCCGTGGTGGATCATTCCCATCTCTAGCGCGATCTTTGGCTGGGCGCACCACGATAACATCGCAGCTTCACCGGTGGGCCTGATCAACACCGGGCTTTGGGGGCTGGTACTGGGTTATGCGTTTTACCGGTCCGGCGACCTGTGGCTGCCGATTGGCCTGCATTTCGGCTGGAATTGGATCCTGCCGTTGATGGGAGCCAATCTCAGCGGCTTTACTTTCAGCCTCACTGGATACACGATGGAGGCGAAAGGGCAGGAGTTGTGGAGTGGCGGCGCCTACGGTCCGGAGGGCAGCATACTGACGACGATTGTGGCCGTGGTGCTGGCACTCTGGTTGTGGAAGGCGAAGTTTGGCGGTCCGCCTGAGACTCAGCCGGAAATGGAGGCCTGATCCGATGCGGCATTCGTTCCTTGCGGTTTGCTGCGCCTCGGCTTTTGCGCTGGCACAGGCTCCCAACGCCAAGGAAGACCAGGCGCGCAAGCTCACCGATGAGGAGAAGGTTGAGTTGCTCCGCGGGCTATCGTCGGAGTACGCGACGGTGAAAGCGTATCTGCCTCGCTCCAAGAAGGCGTTGAAGTTTCACAGCGACGGGACATGGGACAAGAGCGAGTGGCGCGACATCGGGGATGAGTACGGACCCGTGGCGCGAGTTGGCGATCTGGTGCAGATCACGAAGGTGGACATCGACAGCGAACGAATCGTGCTGCAAATCAATGGCGGCCTGAACACGCGGGGCAAGTGGTACGAGCGGATCGAGGGCGGCGTAGGCGGCGGGACGGTGCCCATGACACGGGATCAATCGCGCAGCGCGGGCACGACGATCGCCGTGGTGTACCCGGGCAGAATCCCGCCAGTGAAGCCGGCCGAGATCAAGAAGATCCTGGCGCCGATCCTGGATTTTGAGAAGCGCAGCGCGACGGAGAACTACTTCGACACGTTGCCGCCCGAGATCCAGGCAGCGATCAAGGCGAAGCGGGCGGAGATCGGCATGAACCGCGATCAGGTGAAGATGGCGATGGGGCAACCCCGGGACCGGATCCGGCAGCAGAATGACGGGCTGGAGACCGAGGACTGGATCTACGGGTATCCGCCGGGGAAGATCACGTTTGTGACCTTCGCCAACGGCAAAGTGAGCAAGGTGAAGGATAGCTACGCCGGGCTGGGCGGATCCACCGCGCCGCAGCCCAAGCCGCAGCAATAAGCTACTGCGTATCGGCCGCGCAACGGAATCCCACGGAGGCGGAACGGTCTTTCGAGGGCGCCATCAACAGATATTTGCCGTGCTCGTTCAGCTTGTAGGTATTGGGGAAGTACCAGCCGGAGCCCTGCGGCTTGTAGGAGCTGCCGCCGCGCAAAATGGCCGCGCGGGTGTGCTCATCGGTAAACTCATCGGTCCACTGCCAGACGTTGCCGGTGAGGTCCATGACGCCGAACGGGCTGGCGCCCTTGGGGTAAGCATCGACGGCGGTGGGCGGGCGCTGGGCGCGCGCCGTGTCCTGCGGAGGGACGGCGGCGGGGTCGAATTCATTGCCCCAGGGGTAGAGCCGGGCGTCCAGCCCTTGAGCGGCATACTGCCACTCCCATTCGTGCGGCAGCCTCATGCCGGCCCAGGCGCCATAGGCGCGCGCGTCTTCGAGCGAAACCCAGGTGACCGGCTTCTTGTCCCAGCCGGCAGGATAAGCGCCGTTTTTCCAGTCGCGGAGGAAGTTGTGATCGTCGGCCGGGCGGTACTTTGTAGCGTCGAGGAAACGCTTGAACTCCGCGTTGGTGACGGGGTACTTCATGATGTAGAACGACGGCAGATCGAGCACCTGTCGGTGGTGGCGGCGAGCGGATGGCTCCCAGGGGTATTGGACATCCACGCCTTCATCGTTGCCACCCTCCACCATGATGCCGCTGACGCGGAATTCGAAGCGGGCCGCGGGGATTTTGACCAGGCCCTCGGTGGAGCGGGCGGGCGCGGGGGGCATCTCCACGATGCGTTGGGACAGGGCTTTCCATTCGCGGGAGAAGGAGCGCAGGGGTTTATCGCTGAGGGCTGCCATTTCCGCGAGAATGGCGCCGGGCGATTCGGCTGAGATCAGCAGCGCGCCAAAGCCCTGTGCCTCCATCGGGAAGCTCAGCACGGCAGTCTGGCCTTCGACGGAAGGCTGCAATTCCACTCCGTGGTAGATGTCGAAGTAGCGCGCGCCAAGTTGCACGGGCACTGCCAATTGGCGCCCGGCGATGTCATAGGCGTTGCGATTGACGAAGGTGTAAAGCGTAGATTCCTTCAGAGGGAACTTCGAGGCAAACGAGCCGTACTGGAGCGTGGGCGTGTGCGGCTCCCAACCGGCGCTGACGAGGTGGCCGGCGAAGCGGCGCTCGATCTTCGAGATGCGCCGTAGCGCCTCGGCGTCGCGCGGGGTGAGCTGGTTCCAGATGCCCCAGATGTTTTCCCAACTTTCGTAGCCCACGCCGTTGAAGAAAGCGGCCTGGAGATTGTTGGTTTTGTCGCGCGCCCAGCGCTCGCAGATATTGACCATGTGGCGGGTCTCCAGCCACTTGTAGGCGCTGACCGCGGGCACCCACGGGTATTTCCAATAGCCCCAGGACTGGGTGTTCCACTGGAGCTGCTCCTCGGCATCGAGGTGATTTTCGGGCTCCAGCACAATGGCGAGACCGAGGCGGTCCGTGGCGGTCTTGTAGGCGCGCGGCAGTCCATAGAACGTGTCTCCATTGATGCCGTCGGCGCCGGTGGCGGCCATGAGCTTGGCGGCGGCCTCCCAGTAGGGCTCGCCGGCATCGCGCGTACCGACATCCCACGGCATCTGGGGCCAGAAGACCTTGACGCCGCGGCGATGGAAATCCGCGATCATCCGGCGCAAGCCGTCCGTGCCGCCGGGCAGGTCGTAGTGGAGATCGAACTGATTGCGGTTGTCGATGCCGATGTTGGGGTAGACGGGCCACAGCAGGACGCTGTCGATGCCGCCGTAGCGGTGGTCCAGATCGTCCAGGTAACGATCCACGGTCCAGCGGTGCGCGACGGGATCGTAGAGGTAGCGGTCTTCCACCATCACCTGGGGCTGGATGAAGTTGCGCTGGCTCCACTTCAATTCGGGCCGGTCGTATTCGGCGCCGCTGTAGCCCATGCGGATCAGCTTCTCGTGGCGCCAGCGTTTCAGATTGGCGAGCCAGGACTGGGCATCGGCGGGGCGATCGGGTCCGGTGAGGACTTCGGAATCGATCTGCTGACAATAGCTGAGGAGGGGGAAGAGGACGAGAGCCAGGAGGCGGCGGCGTGACATATAGACATCATCGCGCGACTGCAAAACGGCAGTGCACGGGCAGGGGACGCGGACTGTGCCGGGCTAAGATTCGTGCTTGCCGTTGCAGCAGCCCGAGTGACCGGATTCAGCGGCCTTTTTCTCGATTGCTTCCATCAGCTTGGTGTGGATGCAATCGGAGATCGGCTGCGCCTCCATCCCTTTATAGACTTGGATGGTCTTTCGAGTGGTGTCACAGACCACCCAACAGTTAGGACATTCGCTGACGTGGCGCTCGAGCTCCGCGCGGGTGGCGGGATCGGTAGTCTCGTCCAGATAGTCGCTCAGTTCACGCAGGAAATCCTTGCACGTGACCATTTCATTTCGCGTAGCCAAGGATCTGATCCCCTTTCCTTTTGAAGACCCGCGTCAGCTTCTCGCGAAGCTGCAGGCGCGCCCGGAGCAACCGGCTTTTCACTGCCGCGATGGAGAGGCCAAGGACCTCTGCCGTCTCTTCGGTGGACAGCTCTTCCACATCGCGGAGGATGAAGACCGTCCGGAAGATCGGTTTTAGGCCATCAATGGCCTTGTTCAGGATTTCCCGCATTTCCTCCTGGCTGTACTTCTGCTCAGGCGTGTCGTCCCAAACCGCGATCTCACGAACAATCGGCTCCTCATCCGTTTCGATGTTTTCATCGAGCGAAACGGTTCGATCAGATTTGCGTTTTCTGAGCTTCATCAAGCTCTCGTTGACCGCGATGCGCGTGACCCAGGTGTAGAACTTGGACTGGCCCTGGAACGAATTGATGTGTTCGAACGCTTTGAGGAAGGTCTCCTGAAGAACGTCTTCCGCGTCTTCGTCGTTCTGTGTGATCTGCCGGGCCATGCGGTAAACGCGCCGCTCGTAGCGCGTGACCAGTTCGCCGAACGCACCTACGTCCCCTTGCTTGGCCCGCTCCACCATCAGTACTTCCGCTGAGAGCGCTTCGGGCACTCCAACGGGCTCGATCGGTACACCATCCATGTCAGCAATGACTCCGAGCTTTCAGGATAGCAGCCTGGCGAAGAGGCGCGAGTGCGGCTGGGGGCAGCGCGCGCGGATAGATCAACTGAGGAACCTGGGAGGCCCGGCGGGATGGGAGAAAGACTCAACCATGAGCGCGAATCAATAACCGCAGATGGCTTTCATCGGGAGACGGAGAGGCTCGCAGTAGCCAAGAAGCGGGGTAGTGCCCGTGGGATGAAGGGGCCTTCCTGATGCCATGTTTCTGTAAGAGGAGGGGCAACCCGCCTGGATGAGAGTCCCATTGCGGACACTCGGGCAGGCGCAGTACAGGCGAAGCCGGAAACGGGGAAAAAGCCCGGACTGCCGGAGAGAGTCTCCCAACTGAGACAGAAGCTGGGCCAAAGGGCCAAGCAGGAATCGAAATTCCGGTTTTAGGCGTTGTACGACGGGATCAGAAGGACCTGAACATATTTCCGCCGGACAAGGATGAACAACGGGAGCGGGAGAAGCTGCCCGACAGGACGGACCGTCACCGGTGTTTCCAGCCGATCCCGGTACCGATTGAGGAGTTGAACCGGCAGATGGGAGGATGGACGAACCAGATTGGCCGTGGGTATCCGGCGAGTGTGTTCTGCGAGATCGACCGCTATGTTCAGGGCCGTCTGCCCAACACTTATAGCGCCGCAGCCAGCGGCCATAGCGGCTTCCGAAAGGAGTGCCGGGGCATAAGCATCTGGCGCGGTTGGGGCTGCGCTGTCTTTCGGAGCTTGCGCTTGTCTGAGGCGAGAGTCTTCACGAGAGCCGGATGCGGGAAATCCGCGCGTCCGTTCGACGAGGCGAAGGGCCTGCGTCCCTGCCTACTCTACCGGCTCGGCCAAGCGTATCGGATACACGCAGATTTCGCCATTTGGACAGGCTCTTCTCCAATCCACCACATTCATGTTGCGCGCCCCTGTCCCACCCCACGCTGGCCTCGGAAAGTTCTAACGTGATATAGAGCACAGCACAACCATGAAACGCCGGGACTTGCTCAAGACTCTCGCCGCCGTTCCTCAACTATTGCGCGGCAAGCCATCCCGTCCGCCCAACGTCCTGTTCGTTCTCTCGGACGATCACAGCTACCCCTACCTCGGCGCCTATGGCGCAGACTGGCTCTCCACGCCCAACCTCGATCAGTTTGCGCGCGAAGGCCTGCTCTTTCAGAACGCCTTCACTGCCGCGCCGCAGTGCGTCCCCTCCCGCACCGCCATTATGTCCGGCCGCTCGCCCGTGGCCGCGCGCATGGGCCGATTCAGCTCTCCGCTGCCGGCCGATATCCCCGTCGCCCCGGAACTGCTTCGCACGCGCGGCTACTACACCGGAGTGGCAGGCCGCTACTTCCATCTCGATGGAGTGGTCAACCCCACGCCCACCACGGGCACTGTCTACGATGACTACGGCCTGCGCACATGGAAGCGGCGCGTCGATTTTCTCGATATCTCCAGCCAAGCGCAAACCACCGGGCTCTTTGACCAGTTTCTCACCGCCGCGCCCGCGTCCCGCCCCTGGTTCTTCTGGGCCAACTACAGTGATCCGCATCATCCCTGGGACAAGGAGACCGTCCCGCGCGATCGGGCCCGCGTTCAGGTTCCGCCCCATCTCCCCGATCTCCCCGGCGTCCGCGATGACCTCGCCCGCTACGGAGGCGAGATCGAACGTGCCGATCGCTCCTTCGGAGAACTCATGTCCGTGCTCCGCAAACACGGACAGGAAGCCGGCACCCTCGTCCTCTTCATGGGCGACAACGGCATGGCTTTCCCGCACGGCAAGGGCTCGCTCTACGATCCTGGCCTGCACGTACCCCTCATCGCCCGCTGGCCCGGCCACGTCAAGCCCGGCGTCACGAACAACCTGATCTCCGGTGAGGACCTCGCGGCCACATTTCTCGATGCCGGCTGCGCCGCCGCCCCCACCGCAATGACGGGCCGCAGCTTCTACCCGCTCCTCACTGGCGCCCATTACAATCCGCGCGATTACGTCTTCGGCGCCAGATTCCACCACGGCAACTCGCCCTTCACGCCCCAATCCCGCGCCGACACTTTTGATCTCTCACGTTGCGTGCGTAGCGCCCGTTTCAAACTCATCTACAACGTCACGCCGGATATGGAGTACTGGCCCGTGGACAGCGCCAACGATCCGGGCTGGCAGCAGATTCTCGCGGCCCACCGCGGCGGCTCTCTGCGTCCCGAGTACGAGCGCGCCTACTTCCATCGCCGGCGGCCCGTGCTGGAACTCTACGACCTCGAGAAAGATCCGGCCGAGCTGAATAATCTGGCCGGCCATGCCGAGTATCGCGATCAACAGGCGGCCCTCTCCGCCGCCCTTCAGGAGAAGATGATTCTCGATCAAGACTTCGTGCCGCCTGTCCTGGAGGAAAACGTACCGCGTCAGCCGGCGCCCGCTCCCAGGCGCTAACTACTGTTCCGCCCCCGACGCGCCGTCCAACACGCCTGCGACGTTGTGATCTTTCTCAGCCAGCCGCGGAGATCTCCCGCTCAAAGTGCGCGATGGTCGGCGCCAGGCCCTCCTTCAGCATCACCACGGGCGCCCAGCCTAGCTTCTCCCTCGCCAGCGCAACGTCCGGCTGCCGCTGCACCGGGTCGTCCTGCGGCAGCGGTAGATGCACGATCTCGGATCGGGATCCGGTCATCGAAATCACCAGCTCCGCCAGCTCGCGAATTGTGAATTCGTTCGGGTTGCCGACATTCACCGGCCCCGTCAGCCCCTCCGTATTCATCAGCCGCCACATCCCCTCCAATAGGTCGGAGACATAACAGAATGAGCGCGTCTGCGTGCCGTTTCCGTAGATCGTGATCGGCTGATTCCGCAGCGCCTGCACGATGAAGTTGCTCACTACCCTGCCGTCGTTCACAGCCATCCGCGGCCCGTACGTATTGAAGATCCGGATGATGCGGATGTCCACGTTGTTCTGCCTGTGGTAGTCCATCATCAGCGTCTCCGCCAGCCGCTTGCCCTCGTCGTAACAACTGCGGATGCCAATGGGATTCACGTGGCCCCAATAGGTCTCCCTTTGCGGATGCTCCAACGGGTCGCCATAGACCTCCGACGTGGACGCCTGCAGAATCCGCGCCCGCACCCGCTTGGCCAGCCCGAGCATATTGATGGCGCCCATTACGCTGGTCTTCACCGTCTTCACCGGGTTGTACTGGTAATGGACTGGCGACGCGGGGCATGCCAGATTGTAGATCTGGTCCACCTCCAACAGGATCGGCTCCGTCACGTCGTGCCGGATCAGCTCGAAATTCGGGTTCGCCAGCAGATGCGCCACATTATTCTTGGAGCCCGTGAAGAAGTTGTCCAGGCACAACACACCGGCGCCGGACGCGATCAGCTTGTCACATAGATGGCTGCCCAGAAACCCCGCTCCGCCGGTTACCAGTACTCTGTTCTGCTTCACGAAGAGGCCTCCTCAGTGTTCGCGTTGTCCCACGCACTTCTCATTCTCGTGTATGATGCCCGTCATCAGCCAGTCGCTCAGGAGCCATATCACCATGCCTTCTCCCTCATCCACTCGCCGCGCCTTTGTTGGCGCAATGACGGCGGCGTCCTACTCCCGCGTGCTGGGCGCCAACAACCGCGTCAACATCGGTTTCATCGGCTGCGGCCTCATCGGCCTGCGCCACGTCGCCGATTTCAAGACGCTCAACGACGTCGCCCTCACTGCCGTCTGCGACGCCTATCAGCCGCGTGTCGCCTACGCCCAGGCTCAGTGCGGCAGCAATCCCACCGGTTACTCGGATTTCCGCAAGCTCCTCGACGACAAGAATGTCGATGCCGTCATCGTCTCCACGCCCGATCACTGGCACGCTCTGCAATCCATCATGGCCTGCGCCGCCGGCAAGGATGTCTACGTCGAAAAGCCCATGTCGCTCTTCATTCAGGAGGGCCGCTGGATGACCACCGCCGCCCGCCGCTACAAGCGCATCGTTTGCGTCGGCACGCAGGGCCGCAACGGCTCGCATATGCGCGAAGTGGTCCCGCTCTTCCAGCAGAAATATGCCGGCCGCATCGGCAGTGTCCGCTTCGGCTCCTATCGCAACATCATGCCCGGTTTCGGCCGCCCCGCCGATGGCCCGCCGCCCACTGGTCTCGATTACGATATGTGGCTCGGCCCGGCGCCCAAGCGCCCGTACAACACCAACCGCGTGCTCTACCACTTCCGCTGGTTCTGGGACTATTCCGGCGGCCAGATGACGAACCTCGGCGCCCACAACATGGATCTCGTTCACTTCCTGCTGGGCGTCAAGGCGCCGAAAGCCGTCTACTCCAGCGGCGGCCGCTACGACCTTCTGGATAATGGCGAAACCCCAGATACGCAGGATGCCACATGGGAGTACGACGGCTTCACCGTGGAGGGCTCTATCCGCGAAGCCGGCGGCAGCCGCACCCAGGGCGGCGGAGGCACCGCCAGCAGCCTCGCCGGCGTCCAGTTCTGCGGCACCAAGGGCATCTTTGCTGTTTCGCGCGGCGGCTACGAATTCGCGCCGGATCAACGCATCGCCCCGGAGAGCGCCATCCCCGCCTGGTCCAATCCGCCCGGCCAACCTGTGGTGCCCGCCTTCACCCCCACCCCGTGGGCCGAGGCCCGCAAAGGCAGGGGCGATTCGCCCGAGCCCATGGGCCACCACGCCCGCCACTTCATCGATTGCATCAAGTCCCGCCAGCGCCCCATCGCCGATGTCGAGGACGGCCACCAGGTTTCCGTCGCCTGTCACCTCGCCAACCTCTCCATGAAGCTCGGCCGCGGCCTCAAGTGGGATGCCGTCAAGGAGGAAGTCATCGGCGACCGCGAGGCCAACACCCATCTCGTCCGGCCTTATCGCGAGCCGTGGGCCGGCGTTCTCCGCAGCTTTAAGCTGTGATCCGCGGCGGCGTGCGCGCCTGGAGCGCTTTCACTATTGTTGTCGGCCACCGCTTGCTCACGGTCGCGGCTCGGTTCCGAGCCGAGACCGTGAGGGAGCGCCACCAAATTCCCAAAGATGCTCTAACGCCCGCCGCGCGCCATCTTCGTTGCCTCTTGCCGCATCAGGTGCGCATTCGTCCACGCCTGCTGCGCCAGGTCTGTCTTCATCGCCGCCACCTTCTCCGCGAATTCCGCGCCCTGGATCACGCGCCCGCGGTCCATCGTCAGCTTGCCCAACTGGTAGTTGGCCAGGCTCAGATGGAACAGCGCTGGAGCCAGCAGCCCCGGGTTGCTCTGGATCAGTGGCAGCGCCGCCCGCAAGTCTTCGTCCGCCTGCGGGAACTGCTGCTTCTGGCTGTGCACCATGCCGGCCATCCAATAGCCCGCCCCCAGCGCCCCGGTCCGCTTCTTTTCCCAATCCGGCGCCGTCAGCGTCTCTGGCTTGGCGTGCCGCTTCAGCGATACCACCAGCCGCTCCGCATAGCCTGACGCCTTGTCATACTGCTGCTTGTTCATCGCCGCGTCCGCCAGAAATAGCAGCAGATCTTCGTTGTCCGGCAGATTCAAGATCGCCTTCTCCGCGATCCCCTGAATTTTCGCCGTCGCGCCCGTTTCCCGCAGTGCCGCGAAATAGGCGCCATAGCCTTCGTCCATGTACTTGTTCTTCGGGCTCTGCTGCTCCAGTGTCGAGAACAGATCCACCGTCACCTCCGGCGTGGCGCCCACCGCCGTCGAATAGACCGCATAGCCGGCATACACATCCACTTCCTTCGCAAAAGCGACCCGCGCCTTCCAACTCGCCGCGTCGCCCTCCGGCGTCTTCGCCGTCAGCACAGGGCGGGTCAGCGCACAGGCCTCCGTCACCGCCTTCTTCACTTGCGCGGGATCCTTCTGCGCGGCGGCCGCCTTCAAATTCTCAAAAGATGTCTCCAGATCGTCGAAGGCCGCCAATGCGGGCCCGGCGAGCAGGAGACTCATCAGGCCAAGGGTATATGATTTCATGGCAGTCTCCTATCTTCAGCATTTGCAGTATATAGCGCCGCGACGCCCATGTGAAGCCCAATCTGTACATTTCGGCCTGAAAATCGATTGAACCCGTTCGCTATACTGCCTGTGATGTCAGGCCTCCTCTTCTTCGCCTTCGCCGTCACCCTCTCTTCTTCCTTCGAAGGAGGCAACATCCGCGACGTCCAGCACCTCGGTCCCACCAGCCTTCGCATCTCCATTCCCGGCGAAACCGATCAGGACGGCCGCAACCGCCAGGCCAACTGGTATTACTTCCGCCTGGATCACGTCAAGGGCAAGGCCCTCACCCTCGAGCTCACCAACCTCGCCGGAGAGTACAACTACCAGCCCAACAAAGGCGCCGTCACCGCCGATACGCCTCCCTATTTCAGCAACAACAACATCACCTGGCAGCCTCTCACCGACTTCACTTACGACCCCGCCGCACCCAAGCTCATTCTCCGTCTCACCCCGACCTACGACCGTGTCTGGATCGCCCACATCCCGCCCTACACCAACGCCCACCTCACGCGCCTCTACCGGGACATCCGCCGCCACCCTGCCTTCCGCGAGAACATCGTGGGCCGCACCCTAGGCGGACGCCCCCTCCGCCACTGGACCATCACCGATCCCGCCTCGCCCGCCGCCCCTCGCAAAGTCATCTGGCTGATGGCTCGCCAGCACAGTTGGGAGGCCTCCACCTCCTGGGTCGCCGAAGGCGCTGTCCGCTACCTGCTCTCGGACGATCCCGAGGCCGTCCGCATCCGCCGCGCCGCCATCTTCCACATCCTGCCCCTCTGCGATCCCGATGGCGTCGCCCGCGGAGGAGTCCGCTTCAACGCCCAGGGCTTCGACGTCAACCGCAACTGGGATACTTTCAACCCGCGTCAAAATCCGGAGATCGCCGCCCTCCACGGCGCCGTTGCCGCCTGGGTGAAGGCCGGCAGCCGCACCGATCTCTTCCTCGCCATGCACAACACGGAGACCGCCGAGTATCTCGAAGGCCCGCCCACCGCCGGCGGCGGCGCCTTCGCCGCGCTGGGTGAGCGATTCTTTCAACTGCTCACCACGCAAACCACCTTCGGCCCCACCCGGCCCCTCTCATGGGCCGAGCCCACGACCACTGCCGGCAAGCCCGGCCGCATGACCGTCGTCCAGGGCCTGTATCGCGATTTCCACCTGCCCGCGTTCCTCTCCGAGCAGCGCGTCTCGCTCCAGCCCAAGCTCAACCGCCGCCCCACCACGGAGGACCGCCTCCAGTTCGGCGCCGCCCTCGCCAAGGCCATGTGGCAGGCTGTCACGCCGTAGATTCGTCCTTTCAACGCCCTTTCACATTCCGATGCTACCCTGAGGGAAGAGCCATGGAATGTACCTGGATTCGGCCGGGTTTGTGGGTGCTTTCGCTCCTTCTGATGCCGTTAGCCGCTGCCCACACTGGCGCTGTGCAGGACGCCGCCGGCGCCGCCGTGCCCGGCGCATCGGTGGAGATCCTCAGCGTCGGCGGCGCCACCCTCCACCAACTGCGCACCGATGCTCAGGGTCGATTCCAATGGACCGGCCTCCGCCGCGGCCCCATCCAGATCCGCGTCAATGGCGAGGGCTTCGCCGCCAGCGAAAGCGTCGTCCAGATCCTTCAGGACGATCAGCACTTCGCCCTCACCCTCCAGCCTGCCTCGGTCTACACGCGCATCACCGTCACCGCCACGCGCGGCGCCTCCGACGAAGCCATCTCCTCGCCCCACATCGCCATCGTGAAGGATGCCGGCGCTCTGCTCCAACGCCCCATTGCCACCCTCGGCAACGCGCTCGAGCGCGAGCCTGGCATCTTCGTCCAGCAGAGCACCTACGCCCAGGTCTCGCCCTTCCTCCGCGGCCTCACCGGATACCAGGTCCTCAATCTCGTCGATGGCGTTCGCTTCAACAACTCCACCTTCCGCTCCGGTCCCAACCAGTACCTAGCCTTTGTCGAGCCTTCCCAGGCCGAACGCGTCGAAGCCCTCCTCGGTCCCACCGGCGTGCAGTATGGCAGCGATTCGATGGGCGGCACCATTCACGTGCTCACCCGCCAGCCGCGCTTCTCCTCCAGCCAGTCCCGCGACACCCATGGCGATGTCTCGCTCGCCGGCGCCTCCGCCGATCTCTCCGGCGCCACCGCCGCCCACCTCTCCGTTGCCGGTGAGAAGCTCTTCTACCTCGTCGGCCTCTCCGGCCGCCGCCACAACGATCTCCGCGCCGGCCAGGGTGAGGACTCCCGCAACGTCTACCACCGCCTCTTCGGCCTGCCCCAGTCACAGGTCCGCGCCCTCACCGGCAACAGGCTCCAGGACACGGCCTTTTCCCAATATGGCGTCGAGGGCAAAGTGGCAAGCCGCTTCCGCCCCGATCAGCTCGTCACCGTCTCCTACCAGCGCGGCGTCCAGGAAGGCGTCCGCGGCTACAAGGATCTCCTCGGCGGGCTGGGACGCCTTCAGTCCACCTTCGAACCGCAGATTCTGAACTGGGTCTACGGACGCTACGAGAAGCTCGGCCTGGGCCCGCTCGATTCGCTCAGCGCAACCGTGTCCCTGAATAGCCAGTCCGATGGCGGCAGCCGCCAGAACCTTCTCACCACCGATCCCATCACCACCGATTTCGCCCGCGTCACTTCGCGGGGATACACCGCCCACGCCGCTACACACTGGCGCAACCGCGCACTGGCCACCTTTGGCGGCGATTTCTACGACGAGACCATCCACGCCACCCGCGCCGTGCGCAATCCCGTCAGCGGCGTCGTCAGCCACCCCCGCCCCCTCTACCCCGACAACGCCCGCTACCAGACCGTCGGCCTCTTCGCCCAAGGTAGCTCTGATCTCACCACCGCGCTCCGCGCCGATGCCGGCATCCGCTATACCGGTGTCCGCTTCGCCACGCCAGCCGACCCCCTCTACGCCGTCTCCGAATCATCGCAGTGGTTCCGCGACGTTACCTTCCACTCCAGCCTCCGCTATCAGCTCACGCGCTCCTTTGGTCTGCACGCCATCGTCAGCCGGGGCTTCCGCGCGCCCAATCTCAACGACCTCGGCGCTCTCGGCCTCAACGATCTCGGCTACGAGATTCCCGTCGCCGAAGCCGTCCCCGCCGGCGCACTGCTCAGCACGGACTCCGGCGAGAGCGCCACATCCAAAGGCGCCCGCCTCTCCAGTCTCCAGCCTGAGTCGCTCATGAACTACGAGTTTGGAGCGCGCCTCACAACGAGCCGCCTCTACCTCCGCGCGCAACTCTTCGATGTCGAACTCAGCAACCCCATCGTCCGCCGCACGCTCCTGTTTCCCGCCGGTGCCGCCCCCGCTCAGCTCGCCGGCCTGCCCGTTACCGTCATCGCCCAAACCGCCGCGCAACGGGCTCAGGGTGTCGTCGCCGTCGCCACCGCGCTGGACCCCCGCGCCGTCAAGGCATTCACCAACGATGGACGGTCCCGCTACTACGGAGTCGAGTCGCTCGCCCGCTACTCGCTCACCCCGCGCCTGACGCTGGAGGCCAACTACAGCTACCTGCTGGGCCGCGATCTCGACCCCAACCGCAACATTCGCCGCCTGCCCCCGCAGGCCGGCGCCGTCACCCTCCGCTACACCCTTCCCGGCCGCCGCCCCTGGTTTGAGTTCTCCCTCACCGCCGCCGGCGCACAGGACCGCCTGAGCGGAGGCGATCGCGACGACGAGCGCATCGGGGCCTCCTTCCGCCGCGCCGATATCGCGTCTTTCTACCGCGGCAGTCGCGTCGCCCCGTATCTCGATCCCGTGACCGGCGCCTTCGGCCCCACCGGCGAAACGCTCACCCAGATCCAGGATCGCGTCCTCCCCATCGGCGCCACCATCCAGGGCGTCACCGTCCTCGACAACAACACCCGCGTCCCGCTCTACCTCTCCACCGCCGGTTGGGCCACCCTCAACATTCGCGCCGGCATCCCCATCGGCGAGCGCTGGCAGGCTGTCGCGGCCCTCGAAAACCTCGCCGATCGCAACTACCGCCTACACGGCTCCGGTGTCGATGCACCTGGCCGCACCGCCTATCTGAGCCTCAGATTCCGCTTCTGACCCTTGCCTCTCGACGCACCCCGCGCGCTCTACTTCGAGGGCTCGTCCTTCGGGTCGGACTTGCCCACGCACTTGCCGCGGAAGATCGGTAGATCCATGTTGCCCGGCGCGTCATAGTAGCCCGGGCAGAACCCCCACAGATACCGGTATGGCGTGACCCGGTAGCCTGCCTGGTTCTGGACCACCTTCCCGCTGAACCGGCCATTGACATCGGTGTAGGTCTTGCTGACCTCCACACCGGTCTGCCTGTCCACGAACTTGATCTGGACGCCTTCCATCGCGCTGCCGCTCAGGTCGTTGATCACGGAGCCCGCGATCGCCCACGTCATCGGTTCAATGTGGCGGCGGTCCAGGAGGTCTGTCCGCCCCGGAATGTTCGGACGAATTTGGAATCCCATGGCGTCTCATTATAGACAGGATTTTCAGAGGTGTAAATCCTAGAATCGGCGGTCGTAGCTCACCGTCCCGCCGGCCAGGCGCCCGCCAGTGGCACCTCATCCGCCGCCAACGCCGCCGCATACGCCAGGCACCCGCGGAGGTCCTCCGCCGTGAGCTGCGGATACGCCGCGAGCAACTGCTCCGCTGTTTCCCCGGCCGCCATTTTTTCCAGGATGAGATAGACCGGAATTCGCGTCCCCTTGACGCCCGGCTTGCCCATCATGACGCCGGGTTTAGACTCGACTCGGGAGCGAATCTCATTCTGCCCCGCCAACACTGCCTCCCCCCCGATACAATCTACCCATGCTCCTCGCCGCCCTCGCTCTCTTCGCCGCCGCCACCGGCCCCAACCCCGGCGAGCAGGTCCCCGCCTTCACTCTCCCCGATCAATCCGGCCAGCCCCGCTCCCTCGCTTCCCTCCAGGGTCCCAAAGGCCTCGTCCTGCTCTTCTTCCGCTCCGCCGATTGGTGACCCTACTGCAAAGGACAGCTCGTGGAGCTGCAAATCCATCTCGGTGAATTCCAGAAGCGCGGCCTCAACCTCGCAGCCATCAGCTACGACCCCCCACAGATCCTCGCCGCCTTTGCCGCCCGCCGCGGCATCACCTTCCCGCTCCTCTCCGACGCCAACTCCCGCGTCATCCGCGCTTTCGGCATCTTCAACGAGACCATCCCCGCCACATCATCCGCCCACGGGGTCCCCCATCCCGGCATATACGTACTCGATGCATCCGGCAGGGTCACCGCCAAATACTTCGAGGATAACTACGCCGAGCGCGTCACCGCTTCCGACATCCTGGTCCGCCAGTTCGGAGCGCTCCCGGCGCCCGCTGCCGCGCCTTCGGAAACCAAGAGGCTTCGCCTCACCCCATCGGTCAGCGCCCGTACCGCCGTCGGCGGCCAAAAGCTCGCCCTGATCCTAGATATCGAGATCAAGTCCGGGCTCCACATCACTGCGCCGCCCCGCTGGGAAATGCCTTCCACACCCGTTGTCACGGGGGTCGCCTGGCCACCGTCCAAAACGCTCCACATCAAGTCTCTGGGCGAGGATCTGGCCGTCTACGAAAAGCGCCTGAAGTTGATCCGCGAGGTCACGATCCCCAGCGATGAATCCCTGCGCACCGCCACCGATTCACGCGGCGTCATGATCCTGAACGGCACGTTCCGCTACCAGGCCTGCGACTCCAAAACCTGCTATCCCCCCGAAACCGTGCCCGTGCAGTTCCAGATTCAGGTCCTCCGCCACGATACCCAGCGCGTCAGCCCGCCGCAGTCGCCGCCGCCGGCTCGTACAACGCCGCCACCGCCCCCGCCGGGTCCTTGATTACACAATACCGCCCATAGCCGCCCATGCTCTTGGCCGGCACCACAACGGAGCCGCCCAGCTCTTCCACCTTGGCCACGCTCGCGTCCAGATCCGCCACGGTCAGGTACACCAGCCATACCGGCGGCAGCCCTTCATTGCTGCCCCGCGCATGGCAAACCCCCGCCGCGGGAGCGCCACCCTCCGGCGGCACCATGCAGAAGTCCTCATACCCGCCCATGTCCACCGGGTCGGTCGCCCAGCCCACCACACCTGAATAAAACTCCTTCAGGCGTACGGCGTCCGGAACTGTCAAATCCACCCACCCGATTGTTCCAACTTTCGGCGCGTCGCTCATAGCCCCGTTACTCCACTCGATAGTTGGGCGCTTCCTTCGTGATGATCACGTCGTGGACGTGGCTCTCACGCAATCCCGCGATGGAAACCCGGATGAATTCGGACCGCTCCTGCAACTCCGCAATCGTCCGGCAGCCGCAATACCCCATGCCAGCCCGCAATCCGCCGATCAGTTGAAACACCAGCTCCGCCAGCGGCCCCTTCGCCGGCACGCGCCCTTCAATGCCCTCCGGCACCAGCTTGCCGCCGCCCTCCTGTGAGTAGCGGTCGCTGCTGCCCTGCGACATCGCGCCAATCGAGCCCATCCCGCGGTACGCCTTGAACGTCCGGCCCTGATACAAAATCATCTCGCCCGGGCTCTCATCCGTGCCCGCCAGCAGGCTCCCGATCATGATCGAATCCGCGCCCGCCGCAATCGCCTTCGTCAGGTCGCCCGAATATTTCACGCCTCCATCGGCGATCAGCGGGATGCCCGCCGCCCGGCACGCCCGCGCGCACTCCGATATCGCCGTGATCTGCGGTACACCCGCGCCGCTCACCACCCGCGTCGTGCAGATCGAGCCCGGCCCGATGCCCACCTTCACCGCGTCCACGCCCAGGTCGATCAGGTCCCGCGCGGCTTCATAGGTAGCCACGTTGCCCGCCACCACATCCACGCTCGGAAACGCGCGCTTGATCGCCACCACCGCGTTCAGTACCCGCTCGCTGTGCCCGTGCGCCGTATCGATCACCAGCACGTCCAGCTTCCGCTTCACCAACTCCGCCGCCCGCTCCAGATAGTCGCCCGTTGCACCGATCGCCGCACCCGCGCGCAGCCGCCCTTGCGGATCTTTCGCGGCGTTCGGATACTTCTTCTTCTTCTGGATGTCCTTCACCGTGATCAGGCCTTTGAGCACGTAGTTGTCATCCACCACCAGGAGCTTCTCCACGCGGTGCTTGTGCAGCTCTTCCTGCGCCTGCTCCAGAGTCGTGCCCACCGAAACCGTGAACAGCGGATCCTTCGTCATCACCGAGCTGATCGGCTGCTCAAACTTCGTCTCAAACCGCAGATCGCGGTTCGTCAAAATACCCACCAGCCGCCCGTCTTTCACCACCGGTACGCCCGAGATCCGGAACCGCCGCATGATGTCCAACGCCTCGTAAATCTTCTGGTCCGGATGAACCGTCACGGGGTCGACGATCATCCCGCTTTCCGAGCGTTTCACCCGGTCCACTTCCTCGGCCTGCTTATCGATCGGCATGTTCTTATGAATGATGCCGATCCCGCCCTGCCGGGCCAGTTCAATCGCCAGATGGCTCTCTGTCACCGTGTCCATCGCCGAACTGGTCATCGGGATGTTTAACGGGACGTTACGGGTGAATTGCGTCCTGGTGTCGGTTTCCGCTGGAACCACCCCGCTGCGCGCGGGCTTCAACAGGACATCGTCGAAAGTCAGACCTTCCAAGAGGGTATCTGGGATCATGATTTCTTCTTATGGTAACAGAGGGCTCCCAGCCTTCCGCACCACCGGCAGCGCCAGATACGCTGCCGATTTCCCGCCGTACCGCAATTCCTGGTGGGCCACCCGCATTTCCCGCTCGTCCGCCTGCGCCCGCCCCGTGTTCATGT
This sequence comes from Paludibaculum sp., assembly GCA_036504135.1. Lineage (GTDB taxonomy): Bacteria > Acidobacteriota > Terriglobia > Bryobacterales > Bryobacteraceae > Paludibaculum. Next base: position 121,019 of record DASXVP010000007.1, on the reverse strand, counting down.
TGCGGTCATACTTCGGGAAATTGCTGCTCGATACCTCCAGTCGCACGCGGTGCCCGGCGCGAAATACGTTGCTGGTGACGCCGGCCGGGATCGTGATCCGCTCAAACTGGCCCGGCTTGTAGCCCGCCTCACGTTCCAGCCCCAGCCGGTAGCGCATCCGCAAGATCCCATCGCACAGAATCCGCGCCCGCCCGTCCGGCGCCACGTCGATCAGCTTCGCCGTGAAGTCGGTGTCCGGCGCGCTACTGGCCACATACAGCACCACGCGCACAGGCCCGGTCGCCTCTACGTCCTCCCGCAGCGTCTCGCTCGTAAACACCAGGACGTCCTTCCGTCCTTCCACGCCGCGCTGGTCCAGCGGCCCCCACGCCATCACCTTCGAGTTGCAGCAGTTGGCCCCACCCACTGTCGGCACCGCGCGCCTGGGGTCGTAGTCATACCGGCTGGACTTGCCCGCCCGCTGCGGCCTCGTCACCAGCACGCCGTCGCCATTAGCCGAGTTCGCGCCCTTCCTGCTGTGCAGATACAGAGGCGCCCACTCCATCCCCACCGGCGGCCACACCGGACTCTCCCGCCACTGGTTCACGCCCATCACGAAATACTTCACGCCCGGCGCCGGCGCCGGCACGCTCTGCTTCACAAACGCGTCAAACCAGTCGATCTCCATCCGCCGCAGCGGCAGCGTCGCATCTTTTCCAAAGTCCCCCTCCGGCATCTCCGGGCTGATGTTGTGCCCCCATGGACCGACAATGATCCGTGCCAATCGGCCCTGCGCCCGCATCGCCGAATACATCTCCAGGTCGCTCTCCGCATACACGTCATACCAGCCCGCCTGGATCAGCGCCGGCGCGCGCACCCGGTCTATGTGAACCTTCGTGCTCAGGCCCTTCCAGTAATCGTCGTACGCCGGATGCGCCATCGCCGCCTGGTAGAAGTCCACCACCTTGCCCGTCATGAAACGGTCCGCCCGCCGCAGCGGCAGATACGTCACCATCTTCTGGAAGTCCACCACCGGCCGCTCCGCCGGCTTGAAATTTTCCGCCACCCACCGCCAGCGGTGCGCCAGCCGGAACGCCCCGCCCCGCGAATAGAAGCGGTCCAGATACTCGTCCCCGCCCGCCATCGCCGGAGCAATCGCCCGCAGCGCCGGGTGCCCCGTCAGCGCCGTCCGCCACTGCGCGATGCCGACATAGGACCCGCCGAACATCCCCACGCGCCCGTCGGACCATGCCTGGCGAACCACCCAGTTCAGCGTGTCCTCCCCGTCCTGCGGCTCCTGCAGATACTGGTGAAATTCTCCCTCGCTATCGCCGCGTCCGCGCACATCCTGCGTCACCACTGCATAACCGCGGTCCACAAACGCCCGCAGGCCCGGCGTCAACTCCGCCACTTTGCCGTAAGGCGTGCGCTGCAAAACCACAGGCACACGGCCCGCCACCACCGGCCGGTAGACGTTGGCGCACAGCTTCACCCCGTCCCGCATCGCCACTTTCACGTGCATCGACACCACTGCCCCGGCGCCCCACAGCACCGTCCCCAGCAGCAAGGCTGCAAAGAGCCGCATCATGCCTTTTTGCGCGAACCAAACAACGCCGTCCCCACCCGCACCATCGTCGAGCCCTCTTCAATCGCCACTTCCAGATCGTGCGACATCCCCATCGAGAGCTTCTCTAATCTATGCTCCGCCGCCAGTTTACGCAACGCGCGGAAATACGGCCGGCTCAACTCCGCATCGTCGCTCCACGGAGGCATCGTCATGAAACCCGTTAGCGTGAGATTGGCGCACGCCCGAACCTCTGCCACCACGTTCGGCAACTGCGCCGGCAGGCACCCGTGCTTGCTGTCCTCCGGCGAGAGCTTCACCTCGATCATCACCTCCAGAGGCCTGCCCAGCTCATCCAGTCGCCGCGCCAGCTTGCCGGAATCCACCGTCTGAACCACGTCGAAGATCTCGCCTGCCTTCCTGCTCTTATTCGATTGCAGATGCCCGATCAGATGAAACCGAGCCCCTGCCAGGCTCCCCGCCACCGGATACTTGCCTTCGAACTCCTGCACGTAATTCTCGCCAAACTCCCGCAACCCCGCCTCATACGCAGCCACCATTGCAGACACCGGAAACACCTTCGTCACCGCCAGCAGAGTCACCTCTCCGCGCTCGCGCCCCGCCCCCCGGCACGCCGCGCCAATCCGCGCCTCCACCTCCGCCAGTCTTTCGCGCAATTCGTTCACCCATTCATTCTATAAGTCTCCAACCCGCCCGAACGCTAAAACCGCGTTCAACCCGCCAAATGCAAATGAGTTCGAAAGCGCCGCCTCCACCTGTACCGCCCTCGCCACGTTCGGAATAACGTCCAATTCGCATTCCTCATCCGGCACGCCGAAATTCACGGTCGGCGGCAGGATCCCCCGATCCAGCGCCAACACCGTCGCCGCCCCCTCGAGCGCCCCCGCCGCACCCAGCGCATGACCGTGCATCGATTTCGTGGAACTGACCGGCGGCGGCCTGCGAAAAACCTCCCGGATCGCCAGGGTCTCCGTCATATCGTTCGCCGCAGTTCCCGTCCCGTGCGCATTGACGTAGCCAATCTCATCGGCCGCCAGACCACCGTCCCGCATCGCCGCCCGCATGGCGCGCGCCGCCCCGTCAGCCGAAGGCATCGTGATGTGCCCGGCATCGGCCGACATCCCGAATCCGCGCATCTCCGCGTAAACGTGCGCACCGCGCGCCCCTGCCGCCTCCAGGCTTTCCAGAACGAACATCGCCGCGCCCTCTCCCAACGTCAGGCCCCGCCTGTCCTTCGAGAAGGGCCGGCACGGTTCCGGAGACACCACGCGCATACTCTCCCAGCCCCGCAGCATCGCCAGCGTAAACGGCGCCTCATGGCCGCCAGTCACGGCCGAGTCCACCAGCCCGGATCGCACCATCCAGAACGCCTGCCCCATCGCGTGCGACGCCGATGCACAGGCCGTCGAAACTGTGTAGCAGGGTCCGGTGATACCAAACCGCATCGAGATGCAACTTGCGCCCGCGTTGGTCATCGCGCGAGGAATGGTCAGAGGCTCAAACCGCGTGCGCTGCTCCTGATATAACTGCCGGTACGTCTCATCCTCGGTGCACTTCCCGCCCACCGAGCAGCCTGTCACCACGGCCGTCCGCTCACCGCCCACTGGAACACCCGCGTCCTCCACCGCCTGCATCGCCGCCACCACCGCAAATTGCGTCGAGCGGTCCATCTGCCCGGCCTCTTTTTCAGTCAGCCTGGCCAACGGATGAAAGCCTCTGACTACTGCCCCCAGATTGAACTTCAAGGCAGAACAATCCACCGCCTCGATCGGCCCGATTCCGCTCCGGCCCTCTCTGAGCCCGCACCAGAATTCTTCGCGATCCAGCCCCAGCGCGGACACTACCCCGACGCCGGTCACCACTACACGTCTCACGAGCCCGCCGCCTTCTTTGCCAGCACCATTTCCAGGCCTTGCACAACTTCGCCGACTGATTTGAATTGCTTCGCCGCCTCGTCCGGAATGTCGACGCCGAACTCCTCTTCCAGCGCGAAGACAAGTTGCAGCCCGTCCAGTGAGTCGATATTCAAATCCACGAACGTGCTCTCTCGCGTGAACGTTTCCGGCCCGATCCGCTGGCTCTTCGCGATCACCGCGATCACTCGGGCCGTTACCTCGTCTGCCATGCCGGCACCCCCTACCACTGCAGAAGAATCAACTCCGAACAGAACCCCGGCCCCATCGCCGCCATCAGGCTGTACGTCCCGGCCGGCGGCCGCCGGTTCATCAGCGTATCTTCCAACACCAGCAGCACCGATGCCGAAGAGAGATTCCCGGTCCGCTTCAGGCACGCCCACGATGCATCCAGCGCTCCAGCCGGCAGCGCCAGAGCCTGCTCGGTCGCCTCCAGAATTCGCGGCCCGCCCGTGTGCAGAATCCAGTTCCCGATATCACTTCGCGTCAATCCATGTCCGGCGAGAAACGCGTCAATATCGCCCGGCAGATTCTTCTCCACCACCTCCGGCACTTCGCGGGAAAGCACGATCCGGAACCCGCGCTCGCTGATATCCCAGCCCATCACTTCTTCCGTGTCCGGGTAAAACACGGATTGAGTGTCCAGAATCCGCGGCCCGTCTCCGCCCTCCGCCACAATGACCGCCCCCGCTCCATCGCCGAACAGCCCTGACGAGATCAGGTTCGCCACCGAGAGGTCGTCCTTCTGCAATGTCAGCGAACACAGTTCCACGGAGATCACCGCCGCCGCCTGTTCCGGATACGCCTTCACGTAGTCGGCGGCCCGCGCTACGCCCGCCGCCCCAGCCACGCAGCCCAGCCCGAAAATGGGAATCCGCTTGATCTTGTTATGCAGCCGCAGACGGTTCATGATCCGCGCCTCAATCGATGGGCTCGCCACTCCCGTCACCGACACGAAGAAGATCGCCCCCAGCCGCTCCTGCTCCACGCCCGCCCGCTCCAGCGCCAGAGTCAGCGCCTCCGCGCCCAGCTCTTCCGCAACTGCAATCCACTGCCGGTTCGCTTCGCCCCAAGTGCGGATCCCGTAATACGCCTCCAGCGGGAGCGCCAGGTGCCGCGTATCCACACCCACCCGGCCGTGCAGCCGTTCCAGAAATCGGGGATCCTCCAGCCGCTCACCCCAATAGACTCTCAACGCCGAGAGCAGCACCATCTGGTCGTATCTGTTCTTCGGAAGCGCGCTGGCCGCGCTGGCAATTCTCATGCTCGGCCCTCTTCCTGACTACTTCTTTTCCAGCCGCCCCAGCTCTTCGGCATACAAGTGGTTGCGAGGAAATCGATCCCTGAGTCTTTTCAGAATAACTCTAGCGCGCGCAGTATCGTTGTCGCGCAGCGCCGCCACCGCCAGCAGCAACTCCGCAAACGCCTGGAAATACCGCCCCTTCTCCGCTGTGATCCTCAGCTTCTCCAGCCCCAGCTCCCGATCCGTCCCATGCCCACCCAACTGCAGCAGCCACCGCACCGGCATCGGCTTCAGGCTGAACAGGTAGTTCTCCACTCCGATCGCAAGCCATGCGTCGTAAAACTGGGGATCCACCGCCAGCAACCGTTCCGCGGCCGCCCTACCCGCCCTCGTCGTCGCCAGTGACGCCAGATACCGCTTCTCGATCATCCCCTGGTAGTCGGCGCGCAGCCCCAACACCAGCACCCCTGCAAACATCGCATTTGTGTCCGCCGGACTTCGCGCCAGCGCCCGGACGGCCAACTCTTCGGCCTTCGCCAGTCGCTCCTCAAATTCCTTGCGCACCGCAGGGTCCGGCGCCAGGCGCCGCGCCCCACGGAACTTGTCTTCGTCCACAAAGAACTCAGACTGCAGGATGCGCAGCCTGTCGAACTCAGCAAAGAGGTACGCCGCCGCATCCGCTGCCGGTCCCATCGGGTCTTCCGGATGCGTCCTCATCCACTCGCCAAACGTCCGGTGCGCGGCTGGAAAATCGAGGTTGTACATCTGCGCGAACCCTTCGTCCAGGCAACACGAAGTTACCGCAACAACAGCCAGCATCATAAAGGCCATTCCTTACCCCCGGAATCAGTAGCGTATGTCGGCCATCTGCCGGACCCAGAATGGCGCCACCGTATGTCGAAAACGCGCGCCTGTCCCGCCCACCACTTCCGCGATCAACCCGCGAAACTCCTCCGGCGTGTACGCCCGCCGGATCGATTGCCGCCCATCCAACACATTCACGCGCGGCAGGCACAGCGGCGCGAACGCAGTGAACAGAGCCAACGGCACGCGATGCCGGACCAGATCCAAAATCACGAACCGCCGGCAGGACCGCCCTACATTCCGGATCATCTCTGCGAACTCCTCATCCAGCAGGTGGTGCGCCAGGCACACACTCACAGCCACATCCGCCCGCGGCAAAGCCTCGCGCACGGCGTCCAGCTTCAGTATCGGGAAGGCCACCCGGCCTCCGTCCGGCGGCCGCAGATCTACACCCACCACATCGGCGCCAATCTCCCGCCGCACCTTCTCCAGCAGCCCTCCGTGCCCGCACCCAATGTCCAGAACGCGCTGTACCGCTTGTCCGTCGTGCCTCAGCGCGCGCAGGATTGCCGCGTCGTTGCCCAGCAACCGGTGCGTCAGCGAAAGCCCGCGATGCACTCGCGCCACCTCCGCGGCCGGCAATCCGCCGCCATCCAGAATCTCCGCATCGAACGAGCGTTGCATCTCTCCGTATAATCACACTCATGAGGGCGGTGCATGTTGTGGGAGGTGGGCCTGCCGGCGCTATGGCCGCGCTGGCCGCGTCCCGCGCAGGCGCTCCCGTGCGGATCTATGAGAAGTCCGCCTTCCCGCGACACAAGGTCTGCGGCGAATTCCTCTCGCCTACCATCGTCACGCTCCTCCGCCGCGCCGGCTGCGAAGAGGCGTTCCTGCAACTCCGCCCGGCCGTCCTCCGCGAGATGCAATTGCACTTTGGCAAGCGCGTCATCCGGAATCCCCTGCCGGAGCCGGCTCATGGCCTTAGCCGCTACGCGCTCGATCATCTCCTCCTCCAGCACGCCGCCAACTCCGGCGTGCCGGTGCTTCGGGAGCACTGGTCTGCTGCTGGTCACGGCGCAACCGTGATCGTCGCCTCCGGCCGCAAGTCCATCGCCCCAACCGGCGACCGCCTCTTCGGCTTCAAGGCCCATTTCACCGGCCCCGTCAATGACGCCGTGGAGCTCTTCTTCTTCCAGGACTGCTACGTCGGAGTCAGCGCCATTGAGAACGGAGCCACCAACGTCTGCGGCCTCGCCCCGGAGCGCACGCTCCGCGCGCTCGGCTTCCACCCCAGTGACCTCCTGGAGCGCTGCGCCCCGCTCTCCGAGCGCCTCAGGCCGCTCAGTCAAACAATGGAATGGCTCATCACCGGTCCGCTCGTCTTCTCAGACCCGCTCAGCCAGCCCTCAGACCAGGCAACCTACCGCGCTGGCGACGCACTTGGCTTCATCGACCCCTTCACCGGCTCTGGCATCCTTAACGCTATGCTCACCGGAGAACTCGCGGGCCAAGCCGCCGCGCACAGCCTCGCTGCCGAGGCATACCTCCGCAACTGCCGCCGCCTGCTCCGCCGCCCCTTCCTCGTTTCCTCTGTCTTCCGCGCTATCCTTGCCTCCGGCCAAGCCAGCCTCCTGGCCTCATTCCTCCCCGGCCGCCTCCTCTTTCACGCCACTCGGCCTTAGCCCGAGAGTCTGCCACCCCTGCCCGCCGCCGGCGCGATCTGATAGTCTGCGCCTCATGAGTCCTTCGAGAATCGTCCGCTATGAATTCCTGGGGAGCTGGCTGCTTTTCTGGCTACTTTGCATCACGATGGTCGGCCTGCCTGTGGCGCTTCTCTACCTGCTCCACGGCACAGTTCGGATCGACGAGGAGATTGAGGACCCCAGCCGCTTCATCTCTGAATTCCGCGCGGGACGCCTCGGCGGCTGATCGCGCCGTCCCGACGGTCACTCCGAGACACGAAGGTTCGTGAAGTACCCTTCGGTCCCCATCCCGATCCATAGCGCCACCGCGCCTTTGCCGTCCCCGTGCTTGAGATCGTTCACGATCAGAACCGGCTCGCGCGCATCATTCACGAACAGCCGCGCTTTCACGCCGCTGACTTCCACTCGGATCCTGGTCCACTCGCCCGGCGCCAGGTCCACATACGATTCGTATACACCCGGCGTCTCCTTGCGCAGCTGGGCCCATGGGTACTCCGGCATGGAGATGTACTGCGTCGAGTGATTCCGACGCAACTGATCGTCGACGCGGCCGTTGGTCGGGCGGAGATAAAAGCACTCGTACTTCGATGGATCCGCGGCCATCCGGAACGCCACACCCACAAACCCGCGCGCACCGGCCGTGGCCCCCGGCCGCGGTCTGCCAGCCACCTCCACCTCAATCGTCCCGTCATGAAACGCAGCGCCCGGCAGCACAACCACACCACCGCCCTCGCCGTTCTTCGCAGTCGCCATTTCCGCATTCGCCGCCACGTTCGGCAACACACGAACGGCCTTGCGGCCCTGGTATGTCACCGCCTCGACTGTGACATCGTGAGGCTCCAGTCCCTTGGCGGAATCCAGAGCGAACGTCTGTCCGGCCCAGCCCGAGACCGTCATCACCGTGATGGCCAGAGTCGCAGCAGCCACCCTGTTGGATTGTGCCTTGAGGATCATCAGCCCAGGATATCGCTCCCATGAGGCGGCTTCGTCAGTACGCAACAACGCCTCTTCGCGGCGCGGACAATCTCGCTGCAGTCGGCCGCCCTGTCGACGCCGGCTTCCTAGACAGCCTTCATCCAGCTACCTGCCGCCATTTGCCACAGATCCAGGACCGCGCCGCTGAGCGTAAGCCCCAAGGTTGATTCCAAAGCCGCAAACGAGCCGTGCCTGGACGCTGAGCGCAGAACCGGCACCGTTGTGCCCCTCGTGTGGCTCCGGCGACGCTCCGGCAAGTGCCGGCCAACTGCCAAGTGGCCCGGTTTCAGGAACGATTGGAACTGCCCTCGGTGCATCGCCAGTCTGGCGAGTGCACGGCCACGTGCGCTACTTCCGAGTGGCCGACGATCCGGACAGAACCTCAACTTCCCGCAACACGACTTGTGGACAGCGATTACCAATTCGTTTGCTTTGGCCTTACCCCGTCAAGTTGACGTCACGCCGACTTACCGAGACCAAGTCTGCCTCGGAGAATCGCCGGGCCCCTCGCTTCCGGGACTTGTCCGACATGCCGACCAGACGTACTTATTTTCCGGTCTTGCAAATCCCAAGAGGGCGCGACAAACGGAACGGTCTCGGGACAGTCATTTCAGGTAACGTTGGGTTTCGCGAATCGCTACTTTAAGCTAGCGATGAAGGCGTTCATTTCACGCAGCACGTCCGCCTCGTTTGATCGAAACACGTAGTGATCCGCGTGGGGCAACCTCACCACGCGCGCTGTCGGGACTCCGGTTTCGACCGCCTTCGCCTGTGCCCCGGTGTTAACTTCGTCAAGAGCGTCAAATGCCGCGCGTCCCGCAGGGTCGTTGCGAAATGCGGGACCGATGTCGTGCGGCACTGCGAAAACGGCAAGGATAGGTACACGGATATCAGTGTACTTCCGCACTCCCGCCAGCACAGCGGTCCAGGCGGCAGAAGGCGAGGCCCGCGTCTGACTGCCGCGCATTGCAGGTGGCAAGGAAAGGATCACCTTCTGCTGATCTTTGAGAGCTTTTTCAAAAGCGGGGAGACCGGTACTCAGCAGCTCCTGGATCAACCTGAGGTCGCCAACTGGCTGCGAGCGAAGCAGCCCGAGTTTGTTGTGCAAGTCAGCGAGATCGACAAAGAAGTCTCCCACCTCACGGTCATAATACGCGTATCCATACGCGGCATCCAGGTAAACCAACCCCGCCACCTTCTCCGGATGACGGGATCCCACGGAACTCAATTCTACGCCACCGATGGAGTGTCCCACCAGCACAGGCTTGTCCAGCTTCAACTCGTCAATCACAGCCAGAACGTCATCCCCTAGGCGGTCCGCCGAATAACCGCTGGCGGGAGAGCTCGATTTCCCGAATCCGCGCCTCGTAAGCCCGTAAACGTGGTACGACCCGGCGAGCTTAGGCGCAAACTTGTCGTACACGTGCGCGTTGTCTCCAAGGCCTGTTAATAAGAGCAGCGGCCTTCCCGCCCCGCCCCAGTCCAGCACCTCCAGATCGACGTTGTCACCCACGGCGATCCTCAGAATCCTGTGGTTCGTCGTGTCAATCTGTGCAAAGAGACTAACGTCCAGCAAGGCTACCGCCATCCAGATACTTCTCCTCATTTTGGAACCCTCCTTGGGGGACACGTTCGATACCGTTCCGTTTGATTGTAGCTGTCCGGTGTTCAATCGTACGCAGTGATCGCGTTGGAACGTTGGAAGAGACACGGGGAAAACCGGGACAGTTAAAACGCCCAAACCGCCGAATCGAACGTAGCCAGGTTCCTGGATCACTTACGTGAAATCCGCTCACGGAAGGACTTGAACGAACTGTCGCCGTTGCGGACAAGTGGTCCGGAAACGGCGTTCTGGGAACTTAGGTCTTTCGGCCGGATCACGCGCGACTCGGAACTTGAGCGCCCGCTCACTCTGCCTGGCTACGCCCATCGCGTCGGCGGGAATTTTCGCATGAACTCGGAGTGAATGGCCACCGAAGCGGAACCGCGTCCGCGATGCGAGTCTTCGCCCGCAACCCGCACTCCCCACACCGCGATACACTGGTCCCGGTGCCCCCCAACAAACGGGCGGCCCGCGCAATCCCCGTCGCGGCTTTGCGCGCTCAGGTCGAGAGCTTCCTCGCCGCTTGCCGCCAGCCCGCATTGCTTGAACCCGGCGAGACGCCCTTCCCCCTCACCGCGGATCACCACGCCCTCACCGCTCGGACCAACGGCCTGCTCGTCGAGGCGTGGGACGAGACGCGCACACTCACCCGCCGCGTCACTGCCATCCACGAAGCGCGCCCCGGCTGCCTCACTCTGGCCATCGAGAAGTTCGGCGGCCGCCCCGGCTTCATCACGATGCTCGATCTCGCCCGGCCCCAGGCCGCCGCCACCCTCCAGCGCTCCACCCGCGAAGTTCTGCGGGAACACCTCCGCCGCTGGCTCGCCCGCCAGTTCGCCGGTTGGCGCGTGGCCGAGCTCACTACCGGGCCGGACCTCGAACACACGCTCTCGCCGAGTTGCCCGCGCGCCTGCGTCGTCAACGGAGACGCCCGCTGGGCCGTCATCGCCGCGCCGCACCAGCACTCCGATTCCGCCCTCACCAACGGTCTCATCTGGCTCGATTACCTTCGCCGCCGCGAGGCCCCCACGCCCATCCGCGGCCTCGTCCTCTTCCTCCCCTGCGGCCACGAGACCAACACCCTCCTCCGCCTCCGCCACCTGCGAGTCGAGGCCCGCCTCTATCGCTACGACGAGAGCGGCTTCGAGGCGCCCATCGATCCCGAGGACCACGGCAATCTCTTGACGCGTCTCGAGCCCTGGCAGGACTCGCTGCCCGAGCCGGCCGAACAGCAACTGCGCCGCCTCGCCCTGGAGCCCGATGTCGAGCTCATCCCGCTCGGCCCTGGCCTCCGCAGCCTGCGCGTCCGCGGTCTCGAATTCGCGCGCTACTCCGCCGGCGCGCTCCACCCCAATCAGCCGGTGGAGGAACTCGCCGTCGAGGCCCGCCGCATCGCGCAAATCCGCCACCCGGATTCGCCCGTTCCGCATCACCCGCTGCTCACCCGCAATCCCGAGGCATGGCTTGAATCCATCCTCCGGCGCAACCTCACGCTCCTCGATGCCGCGCTTCTCCCCGAGCCGGTCTACGGACAGGTGCCCGCCCTGGCCGGCGTCGATCGCGGAGTCCTCGATCTCCTCGCCATCGAGCGCTCCGGCCGCCTCGCCGTCATCGAGATCAAGGCAAGCGAAGACCAGCACCTGCCGATGCAGGCGCTCGATTATTGGATCCGCGTCGCCCATCACGCCGCCCTCGGCGAGTTCACCACCCACGGTTACTTTCCCGGCCTGCCCGTCCTCGCCCGCCTGCCGCGACTCATTCTCGCCGCACCGGCTCTGGATTTTCACCCCACCACCGAGACCGTTCTTTCATTCTTTGAGTCCCACATCCCGGTGGAGCGCATCGGCCTTGGCGTAGAATGGCAGAGGACTCCCAAAGTAGTTCTGCGCGCCCGCGGCGCCGAGCGCCCCGAATGGGATCTGACGGACTTCTGAACCATGAGCATGGGCTTCCTCGAGCAAGTTCGAACCTCGCTTTCGCGCCTCAATCCGGCTGAAATCCGCTCAGCCTCCGAGCGCCGCGTCCGCATCCTCCTCCAGGCCTCCACCAGCGCCGGCTATGCCCGCCTGGAGGACTTTCTCGCGCCGGCCAAGCTCTCCCGCGAAAAGCGCATGGAGGTGGCACAAGTACTAATCCGCGCCACCGACGCCGGAGCCGAAGGCCGCTTCACCGTGGTCGTCTTCGAGCGTGGGACGCCGCTCCCCGAGGGCTGGGAGTATCAGAAGGACGCCTTCCTTTTCGACCCCGAGCACCCCAACCGGCTGGTCCACGATGTGCTCGAACATCGCGAAGAATTGGGCCTGCCTCTGGCCCGCCTGTTCCCCGAGTTTCGCGAGTCCATCATCAAAAAGACCATCCACACCGTGGCCAAGGAAAACGCGCTCTTCAGCATCATGACGGCGCTGCCCAACATCATCCCCAACGTAGCCGAGCTCCCCTGGATCATCGGCGAATTTGCGTCCGATACGGCCGTACTCACAGGCAATCAGATCCGCATGGCGTTTGTGCTGGCCGCCGCCAGCGACCGTGCTGTCGGCTTCAAGGAGCAGCGCTCGGAGATCGGCTCCATCGTGGCCGGCGCCTGGGGTTGGCGCGCCGCCGCGCGCGAGCTCGTCAGCAAGATCCCATTCGGCGGAGGCATCGTGCCCAAGGCTGCCATCGCCTACGCCGGTACCTACGTCGTCGGCCTGTCCCTGGAGCGCGTCTACCGCATCGGCTACGGTCTCTCGCGCGCCGAGCGCAGCGAGGCCTATGCTGCCGCGCTCGAAAAGGGCAAAGAGGTCGCAGCCGGCCTGCTCGACAAGGTTCGTAAAAAATGAGGACGCTCGTGCTGGCCTGCGTGGCCGCGCTGTCGGCGTTCGCGCAAGGATCGCTTGTGGAAGGTAAGAAAGACAGCCCGGTTCGCGTCATCATCTACGAGGATTTGCAGTGCCCGGATTGCGCGGACTTCCGCGTGATGCTCGATCAGAAGCTGCTACCGAAGTACGGCGCCAAGGTCGCCTTCATCCATCGCGATTTCCCACTCGCCAAGCACGCCTGGGCGCGCCCCGCGGCCATCGCCTCTCGCTATATCCAAGGCGTCAGCGAGGAGAAGGCGTCGCAGTTTCGCCGCGAAACCATGGCCGCGCAAAAAACAATCAAGGCCGAAGTGTTTCGGGACTGGCTCAGAGCATTTTGCGCCAGGAATGGTTTGGACGCCGCCAAGGCCATCGCTGCCCTCGCGGATCCGTCGATGGCGGCACTCGTGCAGAGCGACTTTGAAGACGGAGTCGCCCGCGGCATCGCCCGCACGCCCACCGCGCTGGTCAACGGGGAGCCGTTCATCGAGACCTTCACCGTGGAGCAGATCAGTGCCGGCATCGACGCCGCGCTGAAGGAGAACGGAGTGCAATGAGTCACGATAAGCCCGTCGCCATCGTCACCGGCGCCTCGCGCGGCATCGGGCGCGGCATCGCGCTGGAGTTGGCGAAAACGCATACGGTGATCGGTACATACCGCGGACGCAAGGATGCGGCCGAGTCGCTCAAGGCTGAGTGCGGCGCCGACATTATCCAGAGCGACATCGGCTCGGCCGAAGACCGCAATATTCTCATCCGCTATGCGCAGGATGTCTACGGCCGCCTCGATCTCCTCGTCAACAACGCCGGCATCGCCCCGCGCGAGCGCAAGGATATTGTCGAGGCCACCGAAGAGATCTTCGACGAGGTGCTCGACACCAACCTGAAGGGCCCCTACTTCCTCACGCAAAACGCGGCGCGCTTCATGCTGGAGCAGGGCCACGGCCGCATCGTCTTCGTGACGTCGATCTCGTCCTATACCGCCTCCACTATGCGCGGCGAGTACTGCATCTCCAAGGCCGGCCTCAGCATGGCTGTGCAACTGTGGGCGGCGCGCCTCGCCCCCCACAACATCCAGGTATTCGAAGTGCGTCCCGGTGTCATCCGCACGGACATGATCGAGAAGGTCAAGGACGTCTATGAGGAGAAGGCCAAGAACGGCCTGCTCCCGCAAGGCCGGCTCGGCGATCCCGCCGATGTCGCCCGGCCCATCCGCGCCATCGCCGACGGTCTGCTCGACTACGGCACCGGCACTGTCCTCAACGCCGACGGCGGCTTCCATTTACGCGTGCTGTAGCCGGCCGCTGTGATATAACTGGCTTTCCAATTAGGAGTCTCTCCCGGATGAAGAAATCATTCCACGGCTGGTGGATCGTTTTCGCCGCCTGCTTTACCTTCGGCCTGTCGACGGGCATCCCGTACTACAACATCGGCTTCTTCTACGACTACATCGCCCGCGATTTCAACTGGACTCGCGAGCAGGTGACGCTGGGCTTCCCGCTCGCCGCGGCGATGACCATCTGGATCGGTCCACTGGTAATCGCGCGCTTCAGCCCGCGCATCCTGATTCTCATCGGCACGGCGTTGACGTGCATTGCGCTGGTGGGCTTTGGGCAAATGCCTGGCGTGCTTTGGATCTACTACGGATTCTGGGTCCTCTACACAATCGGCTACTTCCTCTCGGGACCGCCACCCCATCAGATCATCGTGTCGCAGTGGTATCGCCGCAATCGTGGCAAGGCGATGGCGATCGTGTATGTCGGCGTGGGCCTGATGGGCTCGCTGGGCAGCTTCATCGTGAAGCCTTTGACCGAGGCGTTCGGCTACCACGTCGCGCTCTGCATTCTTGGCGGCATGCTGTTCCTCTCTTGGCCGCTTGTGATTTTCGTGATGAAGGACAAGCCCTCGGACATGGGCCAGAACCCCGACGGTGATGACGAACCGCCGGCGGAGACGCATGTTGTTGCGAAGACTTTCAAGGAGTTGATGGCCAGCAAATCGTTCTGGCTGTTGCTGCTCGGCAGTTTGTGTTCGATCGGATCGATTGGCGCGGTGAACTTTCACATGAAGTTCGTCTTCCTCGACGAAGGTTTCACGAAGGGCGGAATGGTGGACGGGGCATGGCGCACGGCGTCGATTTTGATTCTGTGGTCGTCCATCGCCGGGCGTCTTTCCATCGGCTACTTCTCGGATAGGTTCTCGAAGAAGTGGGTGATGTTCGTGACCTACTTCATCGTGGCGGCGACGATTCCGTTGCTGTTGAAGGTGCGGCCGGACGACAACTTCTTCCTGTACGCGTTCGCGATCATGTTTGGATTCGGCATGGGCGCCGACTACATGATGATCCCACTGATGGCGGCGGATCAGTTTGGCGTGAACTCGCTGGCGCGCGCGATGGCGGTGATTTTGCCGGTGAACACTATCGGACAGACGTGGTTTCCGTATCTTGTTTCCGTGTTGCGCACCAGTCTGGGCAACTACGAGAACGCGATGACCGTCGTGCTGTGCGTGGCGCTGGTGGGAGCGGCTGCGATCGGATTTCTGCCGAAGCACAAGTCCTTCAGCGAAGCGAAATAGACTAAAGGGATGCGGCATTTCACATACCGGTCTCTGGGCGAGCTGGAAGAAGCAGCGCGCTCGCTCGGCGCGGAGCGCGTTCGCTTCGAGCATGATGTCGCAAAGGTTCAGCAGGCGCTGACTCAGAAGGTGAAGGTGGGCGCGCGCGTGGCGGGCAACTCCATGGCGATTCATCCGATGGAGGGCTGCGACGGTGATTTGGCGGGTGTTCCGGGTGAACTGACGTGGCGGCGGTACGAGCGATTTGCGCGCGGCGGGGCGAAGCTGATCTGGTTTGAAGCGACGGCGATCCGTGAGGACGGGCGGGCGAATCCGCGGCAGATCGCGATCAACGAGCAGTGCGTGGACGACTATGCGCGGCTGCATGAGATGATGCTGCGCGTGCATCGGGAAGAGTGGGGCGCGACGGACGATCTGCTGATCCCGATGCAGCTGACGATGTCGGGGCGGTATTCGACGCCGAAGCGCACGATCGTCTATCACAACCCTCTCATCGACCAGAAAACCGGGACGCCCGCGGACTATCCGGTGATCAGCGACGACGAGCTGGAGCGGCTGGAAGACGTGTATGTCTCCGCCACGGGACTCGCGTTGCGCGCCGGGTTCACGGCGGTGGACATCAAGGCGACGCACGGGTATCTGCTCTCTGAACTTCTGGGCGCCAAGACGAGGGAAGGGCGCTATGGCGGATCGCTGGAGAACCGGACGCGGTTCTTCAAGAACGTCTTTGGCAAGATCCGCGCGAAGTATGGCAAGCAGGTAATGATCTGCATGCGGCTGGGGTGTTTCGACTGCATACCGTACATGAAGGACGAGGCGACGAGTTTGGGCAAGGCGCTGGATTATCCGCTGCCGTATCCGTGGGGGTGGGGCGTGAGCGCGGACGATCCGATGCAGCCGGATTTGACGGAAGTGAAGCAGGCGATCGGGTGGTTTCAGGAGTGGGGGCTGGAGCTGCTGAATGTCTCGTTGGGTAGTCCGTATTACAACCCGCACATCGGGCGGCCGTTTGAGAAGCCGGATGAGGGCAACTACGAAGAGCCCGAGCATCCGATGCTGGGTGTGGACCGGCACTTTGCGGTGGCCGGCGAACTGCAGCGGGCGTTCCCGGATCTGCCGATGGTGGGCACTGGCTACAGCTGGCTGCAGAAGTATGCGATCAACGCCGGGGCGGCGAATGTGGCGGATGGCAACATCGCGTTTCTGGGGATCGGGCGCGGCGTGCTGTCGTATCCGGACTATGCCAAGGACGTGATCGAGAGGGGCGAGCTGGACGAGCTGCGGGTGTGCAAGACGCTGACCTACTGCACGTTCCTGATGCGGCAGAAGGGCAACGAGTTTGGGCAGTTCCCGTCGGGGTGCCCGCCATTCGACAAGCTGGTGTACGGGCCGATCATGAAGGAAGCGCGGGAGGCGGCGCGGAAGAAGTAGCTGGCTCCGGTGGGGTAATTCGGGGACGGTCATCCAATTACGACTTGGCAGAAGGTTGAGGCTTGGTTCGACGCGTAATTGGTGACCGTCCCCGAATTACGCCCTGAGGCCCTCGTGGCGGACCGTCCAGGTGTCCTTGGGAAAGGCGTCCCACTTTACTGCCATGAGGGCTACGGCGGCGAGGAGGCCTCCGTTGCCGGGGAGATAGAGGTGGAGGCTGGGGCGCTGGTAGTTGTGGCCGTTGGGGAGGTAGACGTTTTTCGGGGTCTCCTTCATTAGGGCGTCTACGGCGATTTGGGGCTCGCCGAGGGCAGCGGCGGTCATTGCCACCATGGGGTAATCCCAGCCCCAGGTGTCGGCCCATTTCCATTCGGCCATTACCTTTTTCAGGGTGCGGCGCATGGTTTCGCGGTCCACGCCTTCGCCGGGGAGCCAGCCTAAGGCCATCAGCATCGAGGGGTGATCGCGGTTGCGTTCGGTGAAGGTCTGGGGGCAGTTTTCGTGGGCGAGGTAGACTCCGTCCCTGGTGGGGAGGGGCGCGAGGTTGGCTCGGACCTTTTCCCAGAGGGCGGGGGGCTTTTCGCCTAAGGCGGTGAGCCACTGCTGGGCGAGCTTGAGGGCGTGGGCCCAGTAGACGAGCTCGTAGGTGGGATTCCAGGTTTCGCGGGGCGGGTGGTTTTCCTGGGCGGGGATGACGGGCGGACCGAGGACGTAGTGGCCGCGGCGTGGGTCGAGGTACGCGAAGGCAGCCATGAACTCGGCGGTTTCGAAGACGATGTCGCGGTAGAGGCGCAGGGTTTCGCGATTTGGGTGGGACTGGCGGCAGAGCTCGGCGTAGAGGATGGGGTGGGGCTGCTGCCAGAGGAGGAGGGGGCCGATGTTGGAGGGGGAATCGAGTCCTTCGGGGCCGACCATTTTGGGCCAGCGGGCTCCGGGGTAGCCCTGGCGGGCGGCGAACTCCCTGGCGGCGGGGAGGATCTTCGTGTACCAGGGGAGACTCTTTTCGAGCAGGGGTGTGCGGCCCCAGAGGGGGAAGTGGGCGGCGTGCCACCAGTGCATTTCGAGGTGAAATTTACCGTACCAGGAGTTGCAGGTGAGGCCGGTTTCCTGCGGGGGCAGGGTGCCGGCGCACTGGATGGCGGTGAGGTATTGCGAGAGGACGACGCGGCGCTCGAGTTCCCTGGCGCGAGGGTCTTTGCTGCCGGCGAACTCGATGGCTCCGCCGGTGGTCCAGAAGCGGGCCCAGTGGCGCACGGAGTTCTGGAAGACCTGGGCGGCGGTGGGGAGTTTGGCGGGATCGTGTTTGGGGGTGAAGCGGGCGACGAAGGTGAGGGGGCCGGGCTTGACCAGCGGGTTGAGGATGGCGACGTGGGGATATTCGACGAGGGCGGTGGGGCGATCGGATTCCAGGAGGAGCCAGTAGAGGGTCTGGTCGAGGAGGCGCTCGACTTCGAGGCGGGTCTTGTTGAGGTCGAAGACGGTGCGGTGGGCTGTCGGCTTGGTCCAATCGGCGGCGCTGACCTGATTGGAGCCGTAGGGGAAGGCGAGGTAGATGCCGAGGCGGCCGGTTTGATTGAGGGCGGAGTCAATTTCGACGGCGATGAGATCGAGGACGGGGTCGCAGGCGGTGCGGACCTTGACGGGGACGCCCTGGAGGCGGAATTGGCTGGTGAGGATGCCGGTGAAGAGGTCGAGGGTCTGGTTGATATCCGTGATGGCGGCGGGGTCAATTTCCTCGAGGTCGAGGGCGAGGCCGATGCGGCCTAGATGGAGGCGATGAGGGTTTTCTCGGAGGTAGTTGAAGAGGGGCTCTTGGTCTTTGGAACTGGTGGCGTAGCCGACTTGGCGGCCGTGGGTGTTGAAGAGCTCGTACTGGAATTCGCCTGCGGGGCGGCCGGGGAAGGAGTGCCAGCCCCACTGGGATTGGGTGCATAAGGGGATGGTCTGGGCGTAGGGTTTTGGGATGGTCTGGAGGCCGGTGATGTCGGCGGTGAAGCAGAACTCGCCGTTGCCGACGGAGAGGGGGGCTTTGGGGTCGATGGTGGTGATGACGGGGTTGTGGCGGGTGATTAGGGAGCGGCGGTCGATGGTGGCCGTTTTGGGGGCGGCGGCCAGGGTGTAGAGGAGGTCCCGGCGGGTGATCATTTTAGCTGCGCCTCCAGGGCGGCTAGAGCGGCCAGGGCTTGGGTGGTGGGTGGGGCGTCGGAGGAGTCCAGGAGCTGCATCAGGGAGAGGAGCTTTGGCGCGACCAGGGGGTCGCGCGCGGGCGAGGGCGCCCGCCCCACGGGGGGTTGTTTGGTTGGTTGGGCTTCTTTGGTTGGCTGGGGTTGATTGGTTGGCTGGGCTTGTTTGGTTGGTTGAGCTGAAGGGGTGGACTGGGCCTTGATTAGGAGGTCGTAGGCTCTGATGGCGTCTCTGGTGGGTTGGGTGGGGGATCTTGGGTCGTTGCGGAGGGTGAGTTTCTGGGTTTGGGTCTGGCCGTTGGCGGTGAGGCGGACGGTGTATTCGCCGGGGAGGGCTAGGGGGCCCTCGGGTTCGCTGGGGGTGTCGCGGTAGATGGCGGAGATGGGGTAGGAGCGGGGGAAGCCGGTGGGTGGGGCGTAGCGGAGGTCCCAGATCCAGCGGTGGTGGCCCTGCTGGGCGGGGAGGATCCGCTCGGGGCGGAACCAGTAGGACGGATAGGGGAGCCGGGTTTCGTCTGGCTTTTCGGGGAGGTCGGTGCTGGCATACTTGCGGACGAGGCGACCGGCGGCGTCTAGGATTTCGAGGGTGACGGGAGTGGCGGCGGCGAGGGTGTAGTCGAGGATGGCTCCGTCGGGCGGGTTCTTGCCCATGGGCTCTTCCGGGGGGATGGGGGTGTCGGTGTTGGCGCTGCGGCGGACTCTTGTGGCCAGGGCGGGCTTGTACAGGGTGGTCTCGGTTTTGATCTGGCGGAGGACGGAGACACCGTCGAGGATCCAGAAGCCGCGGCCGTGTGTGCCGGCGACGAGGTCATCTTCGTGGAGGACGATGTCGCGGATGGAGGTGGCGGGCATGTTCTGGCGGAGGGGTTGCCAGTGGGCTCCGTCGTCGAGGGAGAAATGGACTGCCCGCTCGGTGGCGGCGTAGAGGAGGCCTTTGCGCTTCGGGTCTTCGCGGACGGCGTTGACGTTCTCGTTGGAGGGGATGCCGGTGGTGATTTCGGTCCAGGTCTTGCCGGCATCGTGGGTGCGGTAGATGTGGGGGCGGAGGTCGTCGAGGCGGAGGGTGTTGACGGCGGCGTAGGCGGAGCTGTTATCGAAGTGGGAGGCCTCGAGGAGGGAGATTTTGCTCCAGGGCTGGAGGCCGGGCGGCGTGATGTTCTGCCAGGTTTTGCCGTTGTCCCGGGTGAGGTGGATGGTGCCGTCGTCGGTGCCGGCCCAGATGGTGTTGACGTCCTGGTGAGATGGGGCGACGGTGTAGATGACGCCCTTGGCGGAGAACTCGGGGCTGATGACGGACCAGGATTGGCCTCCGGTGAGGGTGAGGAAGAGGACGTTGCCGGCGTAGTAGAGGCGGCGGGGATCGATGGGGGAAAAGAGGACGGGGGCGGTGCGGAGGAAGCGGTATTTGCCGCCGCGGCGACCGGTGGCGGATTCGGGGGCGATGTTCTGGACCCGGCCGGTGCGCTTATCGAAACGGGTGATTTTGCCGCCGTAGATGATGTTGGGATCGCGGGGATCGGGGGCGACGTAGCCGTATTCCTCGACGCCGACGGTGCGCCAATCGCGCCAGGTGATGGCTCCGTAATCGCCGCGAGAGGCGACGCCGGCGGAGCCACTTTCCTGCTGGCCGCCGTAGACCCAGTAGGGCCATTGATTATCGGTGGATACGTGATAGAACTGCGCGGTGGGCTGGTTGTACCAACTGGACCAGGTTGTGCCGGCGTTGACGGTGATGGTGGCGCCCTGATCTGTGGCGAAGATCATGATTTCGGGGTGGGCGGGGTTGATCCAGATGCGGTGGTAATCGTCGCCGCCAGGGGCTCCCTTGAAGGCGCGGAAGGTTTTGGCTCCGTCGGTGGAGAGGTAGGAGGCGGTGTTGGCGACGTAGACGGTTTCGGGGTTTTTTGGGTGGACGCGGATCTCGGCAAAATCGGAGCCGCGGCCCCACGTGCGGGCCTCGGCGGTGACTTTGCGCCAGGATTCGCCGGCGTCGTCGGAGCGGTAGATGCCGCCGAAGGCAGCGGGGGCCTCGACGGTGGCGTAGATGGTTTTGGGCTGGCTTGGGGAGATGCCGAAGCCGATGCGGCCGAGGCCCTGGGCGGTGGTGGGCAGGCCGTTGGTGAGGTGGCGCCACGTCTTGCCGCCGTCGGTGGATTTGTAGAGGCCGCTGGTAGAGAACTGGGTGGCGTCGTTTTCGCGGGCTCCCTGGCGGGCGGCCCAGAGGACGGCGTAGAGGACGTTGGGGTTGCCGGGCTCGAATTCGACCTGGATGGCTCCGGTGTTGTCATCGATGAAGAGTACGCGCTGCCAGGTGTCGCCGCCGTCTTCGGTGCGATAGACGCCGCGCTCGGGGTTGGGGCCGTAGGGGTGGCCGAGGGCGGCGACGAAGACGCGCTCGGGATCGGTGGGATCGACGACGAGGCCGCCGATCTGCTGGGCTTCGCGGAGGCCGGTATTACGCCAGGTTTTGCCGGCATCGGTGGATTTGTAGATGCCGTCGCCGGTGGAGAGATCGGGGCGCTGGAGGCCCTCGCCGGAGCCGACGTAGAGGACGTTGGGGTCAGACCAGGCGACGGCGACATCGCCGATGGAGCCGGTGGGCTGCTGATCGAAGATGGGCTGCCAGGTGCGGCCGGCGTCGGTGGTTTTCCAAACGCCGCCGTTATTGACGCCGATGTAGAAGGTGTTGGGATCCGTGGGGATGCCTGTGGCGCCGACGGTACGGCCGGCACGGAATGGGCCGATGCTGCGCCACTGGAGGGACTGGTAGGTCTGGGGCGGGAGGGTCTGTGCCTGGAGGCTGAGGAGGGTGAAGATCAGGAGGAAACGGCCCATAATTGGTTTCGAGTTTATCAGGTTGGGTGGGTGGGGAGGCGGGATGCGGTGCCGGGGTGCTGGTGGGCGCTGGCCCGAAAGCGGGGACGGTCATCCAATTACAGATGGATTGAAGGTTGAGGCTTGGTTCGGCGGGTAATTGGTGACCGTCCCCGGTTTCGGGCGTCGTGGTAAGTGGTTTGGTTTCAATGAGGTTTGGGGTCGTTTCGCTGTGGGCGATTTCGCGGCGGACGCGGCGCAGCTCGTTTTCGGCGCGCTCGGCCTGGCGGTAGAGCTGGCAAGTGCGGGTCTGAATGGCGAGGAAGAGGGGGTTGGTGGTGGCGAGGTGGTGGGCGGCGCGGGCCTCGTCGCGATGGGCGGCAATGGACTGGTTGAGCAGGCGGGTTTCGAAGGCGAAGAGCTCGATGATCCACTGGGTGAGGACGACGTAGTGGATGAGGCAGGCGCGCTCGGCGGGGTGTTCGACCTCGGCGGCGCAGCGGGCGACGACATCGTGGATGCGGTCCTGCCAGGCTGGGGGGAGCTGATGGGTTTTGGCGTAGAGGTGGTGTTTGCAGGCGTTGCGGCTGGAGCGGGCCTTGCCATCGGGCGTGGACGGACCGCGGGAGCGGCGGGCGTTGGCGCGGTTGGCGGCGAGCTTCTTTTCGGAGACGCGGATGAGGGCCATGGCCTAGCTTATTCGCGAGTGCGTCCGGCGGTGAGGGGGACGGCGCGGCGGAGGGAGCGGTGACATTCGTGGAAGGTGCGCTCGAAGCCGCGGAGGACGCGGGCGAGGCCGACGTCGTGATAGATGAGGGCGGTGCGGCAGACGGGGTCGATTTCGGAGTAGTCGCGATTGACGGCGGCGGCCTGTTCCTGGACCTCGGTATCGACGGAGGCGCCGTGGAGTTTGAGGGCGCGGAGGCCGTGCCAGGCGGTGGCGGTGGTGAACTCGGCGACGACGAGCTGGATTTCGGAGCGGGCGCCGAGCTGGTTCTGGGTGTCCTGGCGGAGGGTTTGGAGGGCCTCTGGGCTTTCGGTGGAGAGGAGGTAGCTGGGGCCGGGGCCGGTGACGAGGCCGAGGTCGATCTGGCGGCGGATGGGGGGGCGGGCGGGGGTCGTGGGTCGTGCCGGGGCCGAGGCCGATGCCGTGAGTTCGGCTTCGGGTTTGGTGGCGGATTCGGGCCTCTTGTCGATGGTAGTGAGTTTGGCGCTCATGGTGGTATTCGCTCCCGGAGGGATTGTACACGACGCAAAAGCGAAGATATGGCGAATAGTATGAAATTGCCTTTAGAAACGAGGAAAAAATGTTGAAAATTGATGTGAACGGGATTGGGGCGGGCGGCCTTGGCGGGCGGCGCGGTCGCCACAGGCGGCCCGGAGAGCTTCGCGATTGGCCCTCAAATGGGCACGTTTCGGGGCGGAGCGAGCGGATGTTTGGTAGGCTCAGTTCATGAAAGAACTCGCGATGCTCTCGATAGCCGCTGTAGTCGTTCTCACTCTCTTATGGGCGTGGAAGAAGCCGGGCAGCCGAGGTCAGGAAACCCGAGTCAAGGAGTTGCGGCAGAACCTCAGGGTGAAAGCACTCTACGATGAGGCAAAAATCGACCGGTTGATCAAATTCGAGCAAGACGAGCGCGCACCAAAAGGCCAGAAGCCAGGGGAATTGGACACACTGTTGAATGCGGCCATCGAGCGATGGGAGAGGGACAAGAACAGTGCAGCGTCATTGTACTAAGTTCATTGTCGATTTGGAGTGCTCGTTCGTTTCGGAAGCTATCTGATTGCGCCTTCCTGACTCACATCTGACGGGAGTTCTGATCGTCGGCGTTCAGCCATTCGGTCCGATTAGTATATCGGTCTTAACACGGGCCGTTAGAGCAGGCGGATGCGTAGCACCGCGAGCGACTGCTTGCTGCGTAAAAGCCTCGAGCCAACTCTGAATGCCCTGCGTCATCTCGGCGACTGGCATCATAAGGGGCGGGGCGGAGACACACAACGGCGTGGTTGGTCCGAACGTCTCAGAACCCGTAATCGGGTCCAGCACACCGCAGTAGGCTTCCGGAGTGGCTAACCCCACCTGCAACGGAAGTTCACAGTACACCTGCAAAACCCCAAAGAACTGGACGATGCCACATGCGTGCTGAGGATTGGCTTCAACGTAGACTAGGTGAGCCAATGCGGGACGAAGACGATCGACAGTGTCGGCGTGACTGTACATGACCAGTACTGAATTGAGCGGAGCCTCCGGCTGCTCATGCAACGTCGGGTTTAAGGTCAACGGCCATTCGCTGAATGCGGCTGCCATAGCCGTGCACATTTTGAGAGCCAATCGGCGCAATGGTGGATCTATCGCAAACTCGACCTTCGGCTGATGCAAGCGAGATTCGGGGTGGGGGACCCGATCGATCGTAGGTTCTTTTGCTCGGCCCTTCGCTGCGAGTCTAGCGGCGTGCCACCTCGCCTCCGTCTCAGTTGGATATATACCGCCAACCGGTTTGCCTGTCTCGTCGCGAAGAATTACCGGGTCTGAGAGGCGCAAGTGCGCACCATGAGATGTTTTTGACACGTCATAGGTCTTCCCTTCGTGCTCATACCCACGTCGATATACAAGGTCCGAACGCTTGAAGTCGATGCCCCAGGTGCTAATGTACACTTGCAGGTTTTGTAGTTGACGCAGCGCAAGCGCCTCGAAGCCATGACCGAACTTGTCATTACAGGACTTGCATGCGTTAACCGTTAGCGTCCCCGATAGAGCCGCTGGAAAGATATGATCGTCTGAGTCCTGTTCGCAATCCTGGCGGCAGTATGGACACACATCAATTCTCCGAGTCCTGATTGTATCGTTACCGACCAAGTAGCCGCCCGCGCTTCGGTTCCGTACACCAGTCTGTTCCGGAGAAACTTGATACTCACTGTGGCCGCACATCACCCTGCTCGTATAAATACCGTTGAAAACCTGTAAACATCACACCGATGTCCTCAGGGCGCCCTAGGTCCGCTATGGCGTCGGCGATGGAGTGATCGTACTTGAGAGATAGGAGTGGTGAGAGTTTGGCGCGGTCGAGCTCTTCGACGCCGCTTTGGACGTAGTGGTCCAGGACGAACTCCAGAAAGACTTGCTGCCGGGAAGTGAAGCGGGACGGGAAGACGGCGCGGGCGGCGGCGGCGCGCTCGGTGCGTAGGAGGGGAGCCAGGGCGTAGGCTACGTGGGCGAGGACGTCGAAGAGGTCGCTCTTCTCGGCGTCGATGACCTTTTGCATTTCGCGGAGTTGCTCGCGGCCGATACCCTTTTCGGCGAGGCCGATGAGGAGCTTGGCGCGGGTGTCGGGATCGCTCCAGATCGCTCGGAGTTCCGCTTCGTCGCTGAAGAACACGGGCAGGTAGCCGAAGAGCAGTTCTAGAAACTGCTGGGCCGACATGGGCGTGCCGTCGGGATGCCAGAAGCTGGTCATCATCATGCGCTGGATGGTGCGCTCCTTGCCGTCCGCCAGCTTCACCTTGATCCTGGGCGGGCGCGGCGGTGGCGGTGGTCCTGGCGGCCCGGGCGGCCTCGGGCCTCCTCCCCCTCCGGGGCCCGGCGGGGTTGGGGGCGGCTCGGGTGGATCCGGCTCTCCGTCCCATTCCCGATCGCTGAAGTGGCGGTAGGCCTTCACGAAGTCGTAGATGGTGAAGTAGTCCTTGCCGTCGTAGAGGCGGGTGCCGCGGCCGATGATCTGCTTGAACTCGATCATGGAGCGGACGGGGCGCATGAGGACGATATTGCGGATGTTGCGGGCGTCCACGCCGGTGGAGAGCTTCTGGGACGTGGTGAGGATGGTGGGGATGCTCTTCTCGTTGTCCTGGAACTCGCGCAGGTGCTGCTCGCCGAGGGCGCCGTCCTTGGCGGTCACGCGCTGGCAGTAGTTGGGGTCCTTGCTGCGCTTCATCTGATTGACGAGGTTGCGGACGGCCAGCGCGTGATCCTGGGAGGCGCAGAAGACGAGGGTCTTTTCGCTCTGGTTCATCTCTTCCAGAAAGAGCTTCACGCGGTGGGCTTCGCGGGCCTCGATCTCGATGATGCGGTTGATTTCCGACTCGGTGTAGCGCCGGCCCTGCTCGATCTCGCCCTCCAGTACCTCGTCGTCGGGGGTGTAGATGTACTCGTCCAGAGTGGTGGAGATCTGTCTGACTCGGAAGGGGGTCAGGAAGCCGTCGTTGATGCCGTCCTTGAGCGAGTAGATGTAGACGGGATCGCCGAAGTAGGCGTAGGTGTCCACGTTGTCCTGGCGCTTGGGTGTGGCGGTGAGGCCGAGCTGGACGGCTGGCGAGAAGTAGTCGAGGATGTCGCGCCAGGTGCTTTCGTCGTTGGCGCCGCCGCGATGGCACTCGTCTACGATGATGAGGTCAAAGAAGTCCCTCGGATAGTCGCCGAAGTAGGGAGAGGGCCGGCCGTCTCTGGGCGGGCCGCTGAGGAAGGTCTGGAATATGGTGAAGAAGAGGTTGCCGTTGGTGGGGACGCGGCCCCGGCGCTGGACCTCATCGGGCGCGATGCGCACGAGGGCGTCTTCGGGAAAGGCGGAGAAGGCGTTGTAGGCCTGATCGGCGAGGATGTTGCGGTCGGCCAGGAAGAGGATGCGGGGCCGCCGGGAAGGTGCGTCGCCGGTGCGCCAATCGCCCAGATTCCAGCGGCTGTGGAAGAGCTTCCAGGCGATCTGAAAGGCGATGAAGGTTTTGCCGGTGCCGGTGGCGAGGGTGAGCAGGATGCGATCGCGGTTGGCGGCGATGGCTTCGAGGACGCGCTCGACCGCCAAGTCCTGGTAGTAGCGAGCTTGGAAGGAGCCGCCCCTGTCCTCAAAGGGGACGGCGGAGAATCGATCCCGCCACGCGTACGCTTCTGCGTGGGTGAGCGCCCACAGTTCTTGCGGCGTTGGGTATTGCGCGGCCTCGCCCTCGGCGCCGGTCTTCATGTCGATGGCGTAGAGCCCCTGTCCGTTGGTGGAGTAGGCCCAGCGGAGTTCCATCTTGCCGGCGTAGTTTTTGGCTTGGCCGACGCCTTCGGTGAGGGCCTGGTCCCAGGCCTTGGCCTCGATGACTGCGAGTTTTTGGTTCCGGTAGACGAGAACGTAGTCAGCGGTTAGGGGTTTGCTGCGCCGGCCTTGGCCCTCGAGGCGGCCCTGCGTGATCGGGTATTCGCGCAGAATGCGACTGCCGTCCACGACGCCCCAGCCCGCCTCGCGTAGTGCGGGGTCGATGTACTCGGCTCTGGTTTCGGCTTCGTTCATGGCGTGGTGCTATAACTCTCCAGAGAAGGCTTGGTGGAGGAGGGATTTCTTGAGTTCGTCGAGGGCGGCGAGCTTTCGGCGGTAGATGGACTGGAGACGCCGCGTCTCTTCGCCGAGTGCATCCAGGGTCTCCACAATTGAACGTTGGACAGTCAGTTCTGGAAGCGGCACCGGAATCCCTTGAACCACCGCCTTCCCGATCTTCTTCATCGTTGAGCTGGCACCGTGTGCTCGGCTCGTGAAGTACTCCCGTGCCTCGGGAGATCGCAAGTAATAGTAGACAAAGCGCGTGTCTGCCTTTGACGGATTCACCATCATCTTCATGATGAGATCACAGCAGATCGCCTTAGAGGGAGCGCCGTCGTAGATCGCGACATGACCTACCAACTCCCGCGTATTGCTTCGAGTAATGAGAAGTTCGCCGTCGATCAACCAGTAGTGCGCGTTCTCTCTTACGGGAGCGCTGGTCAGTTTGACTCTGGCGGCACCGTACTCGAACCCCGTAACGGCCGACAGCGTCAAGACCGGAAAACCGGCCCCAGTTTGGTACTCGGCAGGCGGTGACCATCCATTGCGTGGCTGGACCGCGAGCGCAGACTCAAGTGGACACCGTGGACCCAGACCGTCAGCGCCATTGCGGAACACCGCCTGGAGGTGACTCTCAAAGACGGCCCGGGCGTTCTGGAGGTTCTTTTCGGCGTTCGCTTTCGCGGTCGCGATGCCCTCAAACGCCTCGTCGAGTATGTCCACGATCCTCAGCTGCTCGCTGAACGGAGGTAATGGGATGGGAATCGAGTTCAGTGCCGCCTGAGTTAGCTTCGGCTGTGCCGCGCCTGTGACAAACTCATCAATGGAAATGCTTGCGAAGTAGAATTCCACGTAGCGCTGGGTCGTCAACGTTGAGAATTGCAGGATATGGGCGTGATTGTTGACCCAGTACCTCCCTGAGGCTGAGAATGCAATGGGCGTCGACCGCGCCAGCAGGTTCGCACCGTCTTCGGAGATCAACAGGGCATTGCCTTCGAAGATGTACTCCGCCACATAGTCTACAATCCCTGATGCACCGTAATAGGGGTAAATTCCGTTCGCTCGCAAGGACTTGGTGATCGGGATTCGCCTGCTGTCCAGATTGATTGCGATCTGGTCAAGCGTCTTGATCTCCCACCCCGCCTTCACAGCAACTCCCGAATCGCTAGCAGCACCTCAGCACTCTCCGCATCCAGCGCGGCGATCTCATCCAGAATCTCCTCGGGACTGCGGTGCACCATGGCCTCTCCGCCATCTGGGTTCTTCACGGAGAGATCATAAGTTGCCGTATCGATGCCCATCACATCCACGGTCCACGACTTAGCCGATGTCGCCTTTGTCCGCTGCAACTCGACAAACTCGGCCAAGTCGTCGTCGCTTAGCGGATTCGTCTTTCCCAGATTGCGTCCTGGGTCCATCTGGTAATACCAAACCTTGCGCGTCTTCGTGCCCTTCTCGAAGAACAGCACCACGGTCTTGACGCCCGCGCCCTGGAATGTGCCTCCCGGGCAATCGAGCACGGAGTGGAGGTTGCAGCTCTCCAGCAGTAACTTTCGCAGACTGATCGACGCGTTGTCCGTGTTCGAGAGGAACGTATTCTTGATCACCACGCCGCCGCGTCCGCCGGCCCTCAGCATTTTGATGAAGTGCTGGAGGAAGAGGAACGCCGTCTCGCCGGTGCGGATGGGGAAGTTTTGCTGGACCTCTTTCCTTTCCTTGCCGCCAAAGGGCGGATTGGCGAGGACCACGTCGAAGCGGTCGCGCTCCTGAATGTCGGCCAGATTCTCGGTGAGCGTGTTGGTGTGGAGGATGTTCGGGGCCTCGATGCCATGCAGGATCATGTTCATGATGGCGATCACATAGGCCAGAGACTTCTTCTCTTTGCCGTAGAACGAGCGGCCCTGGAGAATCTCCAGATCCTTCGTCGTCAGTTTCGCTTTGGCACGCAGGTAGTCGAACGCCTCGCATAGGAACCCGGCCGAGCCGCAGGCTCCGTCGTAGATGCGCTCGCCGATGGTGGGTTGGACCACGCGCACCATGGCGCGGATGAGGGGGCGGGGCGTGTAGTATTCGCCGCCGTTGCGGCCGGCGTTTCCCATGTTGCGGATCTTGGCTTCGTAGAGATGGCTGAGCTCGTGCTTCTCGGTCTGGGAGCGGAAGCGGAGGCCGTCTATCTGGTCGATGACTTCGCGGAGGTTGTAGCCGCTGGCGATCTTATTCTTGATTTCGCCGAAGATCTCGCCGATTTTGTACTCGATGGTGTTGGGGCCGCTGGCCTTCTGGCGGAAGGCGTGGAGGTAGGGGAAGAGCCTGGCGTTGACGAAGTCGCGGAGATCGTCGCCGGTCATTGCGCGGTTGTGATCGATCTGGCCGTCGGCGGCTTTGGGCGCGGCCCACGCCTCCCAGCGGTAGGGTTTATCGAGGATGTAGACGTATTGGCGGCCGGCGAGGGCGGCTTCGTCGGCCTTGTCCTGTTCGAGGCCGTCGAGGTACTTCAGGAAGAGGAGCCAGGAGGTCTGCTCGGTGTAATCGAGCTCGGTGGTACAGCCGGCCTCTTTCCAGAGGACGTCGTCAATGTTCTTGAATACCTGTTCAAACATGGGTCAGCTTTGGATCCGTTTGGGGCCAATGGGCTGGCCCATTTGCGAGCGGAGGTCTCCGTTGAGCGTAGCACCGTGGTTGGGGCGGGGACCAGTTGGGGTGGACGCGCTGCCGGGGCAGCACGCGGGCGGTGGTTAGGCTATGGGCTTGGGGGATGGGGTGGGGAAGTGCTCGGCGAAATGGCGGGCGAGTTGGTAGCGTTCGGCGGGTCGGTCGCTGAAGCAGAAGAACTCTTTCCGCCAGTTCTGGCGCCCGCGGGGTTCCGGTTCCAAAGGGACGGAAACGGTCCGCCAGTCCACGTGAATCGCCAGCCGTTTGACGTCGGTGACGATGCCCAGGGCCGAGACGTGCCCGACATTGTTTGTGTCATCCCAGCGTCCCAGGACGATGAGGTCGCCTTTGCGACGCGCCATCACGAATTCGACCGGGCTGGTCAGGATCGGGTTGTCAGAGACGACCGTCGATTCCGGGATGGCATCCGCCAGGAGACACCAGTATTCTTGTTTTGCCATTCCACTCCTCTTTGCGTACGTTGGGAAACCGACTTACGGTGAGCCGTTCGGCGTCACGCTGGCCACCGACCATGCGTGGAGTTCCTGCCGGTTCTGCCTCTTCACGATACCAAGTGGCTGTTTTGTCTGCCTAGGGTTGGCTCTTGGGTAGAAGAGTTCAGAGCGGAACTGGATTCAACGGCGCCTGGCTGCGGGTCTCACCGTCCGGCGAGGTTCGAGATTACCTTGTGGGGCGAGGATGGAGTTCGCGGAACTGGGAAGAGAGTGAGGTGGATAACCCGGTGCCGGGCTAGGGGACGGCCAATCGCGGCTGGGCTATCTCGGACTGCGGTGCCGGGATGCGACGGCTTGCTGACGGGCGCAGTGCGGTTAGGGGGTGGCGCGTTCAGCGAGTGCTACCGCTGGCTTCCTGGCTCCGGCTTCACGACCGCCTTCTTGGCTGGGGTGTTCGTCGCTGTGTCTGTGCGGTAGTTGACAGGAGAACCCTTCATCCACTGCGGCATCTGCGCGACGATCTGAGAGTTCTTCTCCATGCGAGCCCAAAACGACTCATGTGTTAGCTTCTGGGGTGGCATTGTCATTCCTCCTAGATAGTAGTGCCTTGATGCTCTCCCAGGCAAGAGCCTCGCGATCCAAGTAAGTGGTCGGTTGCATCTGTAGCCGAGGGGAAGAGTTGTGCCGAGTCCAATCCTTCAGCTTCCCGTCTTCCTTTCGCTCAATGGCGTAGCCGGTACTGAGCCTGAGGGAGAAGAGGTCAAAGTACCTTCGGGGCCCGACTCCTATGAAGGGCAAGAACGGTAGCTTCCCGGCGACCATTTCATCGATTGAAATGGCGTCGCCGTGCAAGTCAGGAGCCTTGCTCTTGGCGTATGGTTCTATGTACACGACCCGCTTGATGCCAGCGGCAAGGATGTGACGGCAGCAGTTGTGGCAAGGGAAAGTAGTGGTAAAGAGAGTGGCACCGCGCCCTCCGCGTGCCGTTCTGGCACCGGCGAGCAGTGCGTCCATTTCGGCATGAACAGAGCGGCCAAACTCGGTAATGTCCGGGAGGCCGGTTGGCTTCAACAGCTTTCTCGCCTGGTCCGGAGTCAAATCCTCCCGGCCGAGGGCAGTGAGAACTTTGGCGATCATCTTGTTCTTCTCGACCTCGTTGGAATCGCACTTTCGGGCGATGTCCCGATTGTTGCCCGGCTCGGGTCCATAGAGACCGCCGCCAAATCTTGGGACCTCATTGCAGCCGACAGAGAGCAGATCGCCGTACTCGTCGACGATGGCAGCGCCGACTTGCCTGGAAAGATCGCCGGAGCGGAGCGAAGCTGAATAGGCCATAAACATCGCCTGCTCTTCCGATGTCGGGGTAATGGTCGGGCAGCCGAAGACGAGATCTAGGAAGCGCGGTATCTCTGTGTGATAGTCATCCGTGGAGATGAATACGTCCGCGAGATGAAACGTCTCGCGGGTTTGCTGGCCATATTCGAGGACCTCCGCCGCGTCCTGCGCAATCAAACCGGTAGCAGCACTTGTATTGATGCCTCTCTGCGCGAAGTAGCGGTCGCGGTGTTCCTTCGAGGGCGAAAGGCCGATCATGAAGAAGCCGCTGCCGTAGATTCTCCGCAGGGTGTCCACCTCCTGTGGCCGCTTGAGTGTTGAGATGATGTGAGCCGTTTTGGGGAGAGGGTACTTCCACTTGTCGGGTCGCTCCTCTACGGCGGACTCCCCGCTTGACGCTGCCCTGTGATCGGCGATCATGGAGGCGGCGATTCTGGCTAGAACGTCTTTCGTCTTAGTCAGTTCTCGAATCTGATTTCCACATCCGATCTTGTAGGCGGCTAATTGTGCTTTCTCCTCGGGTGGGTCCCATGTGCGTCCGAGCTTGATGAGTAAATCGGGGAAAAGCTCGCTGAGGCGCAATGGGTTGGTTCGATATCCGAACTGGGTTAGATAGTCTGCTAACGTTGCGACCACGGGCGTGTGATCGGCGCCTAGCGGACACACAATTGCGATGACCAGCTCAGCGTCAGGATAGTAGCCTAGATATGGCTCGTTAGGTTCTGCCATGTGACGCCTGAATGCTATCACGAGATCGTATGCCGGGTGCGACAAAAAACGAGAAGATTCCGTGTCAATTCGTCGAGTCGTATATCGCTAGTGGGACCATTGTTGCAGTCCGAAGAGCGCTGATGAGAAGTCCGCGACGACGACCTGGCGGCGACTGCTGCATCCGGCCTTGTGATTATTGATGCCCAGTCCTGAATTCGTGCCGCGCGTCTTCATTGCCCGGGCGGCGCGACCTTCCCCGCGTCCCGAATTTTGCCCCGTCCCGCCGATGAGAACTTTGGCGATCACAACGGGGCGAAAAATAGTTGTCCTTTTGGAATGAGGGGATTAGGGGCGGTTGGGGTGGGGCGGAGGAGCCGATTTGAAAATTCGTGTGCTTCAGTATTGGCGGAGGTCTGTTATGCACGGGTATCGGCGGGTGCGGCGGGTGGGGCCGGTGGAGGGCGAGAGTGATTTGCGGGTTTCGGAGTGGGCTCGGGTGGCGCTGGGGTTTGCGGCGGATGAGCGGCAGGCGGAGTTGCTGGATTCGGGGGCGCGGTGGTTGTTGCTGTGCTGCTCGCGGCAGTGGGGGAAGTCTACGGTGACGGCGATTCGGGTGGTGCATCATGCGGTGTTCCGGCCGGGGGCGATGATCGTGCTGGCGGGGCCGGTGGAGCGGCAGGCGGCGGAGCTGATGGGGAAGGTGGCGGTGTTTCTGCGGCGGTTGCGGGTGCCGTGGAAGCGGGACGGGGTGAATGAGCACTCGATGGTGCTGCGGAATGGGTCTCGCATTGTGGCCGTGCCGGGGCGGGAGGCGTTTATCCGCGGGTTTTCGGCGGTGACTTTTCTGGTGATCGATGAGGCGGGGAAGGCGGAGGATGAGCTGTATGCGGCGCTGACTCCGATGCTGGCGACGACGGACGGGATGCTGTGGCTGATGGGGACTCCGAGCGGGCAGGCGGGGTTCTTCTACGAGGAGTGGATGATGGGCGGGGCGCACTGGACGCGGATGGCGGTGCCGGCGACGGAGTGCGGGCGGATAGGAGAGGAGTTTCTGGAGCGGGAACGGGTGTCGAAGGGGGAGGATCTGTTCCGCCAGGAGTATCTTTGTGAATTCCTGGCGGGGCCGGAACAGATGTTCTCGGCGGAGGTGATTGATGCGTGTATCGAGGAGAAGTTGTGATGCAGGCGGAATTGCGGCGGGAGTTTTATGTGGGGCTGGATCTGGGGCTGCGGCGGGACCCCTCGGCGGTGGTTGTGTTGGAGCGGTTGCCACGGTCGCTGGGGGTCTTTGACAAGGTGCAGATGTGCCACATGATGGAGACGGTGTTTGTGGTGCGGGAGGCGCGGCGGTTTCCGCTGGAGATGCCTTATGTGGAGATCCCGGTGGAGGTGCGGCGGGTGATGCAGGGGCTGACGCCGGGGGTGACGAAGACGTTGATTGTGGACGCGACGGGGGTGGGGGCTCCGGTGGTGGAGCTGCTGAAGAAGGCGGATCTGAAGGTGCAGTTGAAGCCGGTGGTGATTACGGGCGGGGAGACGGTGGGGCGGCTGCCACATGCGGAGACGGTGCCGCGGCGGGTGCTGCTGGAGAATCTGCGGATTTTGCTGGAGACGCGGGCGGTGCGGCTGCCGGCGGGGTTGGCGGGGCTGGAGGATCTGCGACGGGAACTGTTGGGGTTTGGGCGGCGGGGGTCGCGGGAGCGGGATGATCTGGTGTTTGCGATGGCGCTGGCGGGGTGGCCGGTGCGGCCGCAGGGGGACTTTGGGTTTATGCCGAACCGGGTGGTTTGAGGGGGACGTGGCCGTAATTCGGGGACGGTCATCCAATTACGGTTTGGTGGAGGGTTGAGGCTTGGTTCGACGGGTAATTGGTGACCGTCCCCGAAATACGGCGGGTGGTGGTGGTTGCGATGGCTTTTGGCGGGTTAGCCGCACGGGTGCTTTGGGTTTGTGCCGGATTGGGTGGTTGGAGGTTTGGACGTGGCCGTAATTCGGGGACGGTCATCCAATTACGGTTTGGTGGAAGGTTGAGGCCTGGTTCGACGGGCAATTGGTGACCGTCCCCGAATTACGGCGACGTGTCATAGTCAGAGGATGTTGCTGAACTGGCTATTGGGTGCGGGCTTGGTGTTTGCGCAGGCGGCGCCTGTGGAGCGGCTGACTGTCAATGCGGGCTTCCGGGACTGGGGGCCGGCGACGGTGGCGGGGACTACGATTCTGGCGGGGAACCAGACGGGGCAGGGGGGTACGTTCGCTATCGACATGGTGAGCGGAAAGGTGAAGTGGGCGCACCGGCCTAACTTCCCCAGCGGGACCGGATCGGTGTCGACGCCTCCCGCGGTGGCCGGGGATCTTGTCATCACGGCTTATTCGGCGGCTTATCCGGGCGCGGTGGTGGGGCTGTCACTGGCTACGGGGAAGGAGGTGTGGCGCGGTAAGGACCCGGCGCAGGGCGCGGCGCCGGCTGTCAGTGGGGGACTGGCGTACATCCTGGACAAGAACGGCAGTTTCTATGCGTTGGACGCGGCCACGGGGCGGGAGCGGTGGAAGGTTGCCTTGTCGAATCGCGGGGGGTGTGCTTCCCGGCCGATTGTGCGGGATGACACTGTCTATCTGACGGCGAACGCGAGTGATGTTGCGAAACGGGGTGGCAATTATCTGATTGCGCTGGACGCGAAGACAGGGCAGGAACGTTGGCGGTATCGAGCGGAGGCTCCGTATGTGCACGATGGGGTTTGTTTGCGGCAACCCGTGGTTACCGAGGACACGATCTTCGCGGCGGGTGACAACTATTTGTACGCGGTGGAGCGGGCGACGGGGCGGGAGCGGTGGAAGCCGGTGGAAGTGCGGCGGGTGGTGGAGGGACGGGAGCGTCCGGTGGAGGTGTTCGGGTTGGTGGACGCGGGGCCGGTGGTGGCGGGGATGACTTCCGGGTTTCTGATTACTTTCGATAAGGGGTCGGGCCGGACGGTGTGGGAACTGCCGGGGAAGTTCCGGGAGAGTTCGCCGGCGATGGCGGTGGCGGGCCGTGTTTTGTATTTTCAGGGGAGTCCGGATGGCCGGCCGGCGGTTGCTGCTACGGGGACGCTGTATGCGCTGGATCTGGATTCGAAGGCGTTGCTGTGGTCGTTTTCGCGGGTTACGGCGGAGCGGAATTGGGCGTTTGGGCATGTGACGGTGGTGGATGGCGGGCTTTGGGTGGATTCGTATCAGGCTTTGGTGAAGTTGCAGTAGGGAGTGGGTTTTGCTGGACGTGGCCGTAATTCGGGGACGGTCATCCAACTACGGTTTGGTGGAAGGTTGTGGCTTGGTTCAGGGGGTAATTGGTGACCGTCCCCGAAATACGGCTAGCAGGGCGCGGCGGGTGGGGGCGAATTCTTTGGGGCCGATGTGTTCGGCCAGGACGGGGGTGTCGGGGGGGAGAGTGCGGATTTGCTGGGCTAGGAGGGGGTAGTTCATTACTCCGGCCAGGGGGCCGGGGAGGTCGTAGCCGCGGCCATCGGCGGTCAGGCGGAAGTCCTTCAGATGGACCAGGGTGATGCGGCCCTGGAGGGTGGCGAACATTTCGCGGAGTACCGCGTCGCGGGCGGGGTAGCGGGGGAGAGGCGTGAGGTTGGGCGGGTCCATGACAGCGCCTACCCAGTTGGGGAGGCGGGCCAGGAGGCGCTTGAGCGCAGGGGCGTCGGGGCAGGCTAGGGTGATGTAGGATTCGAGCGCCAGGCGGAGGTGGGCGGATTCGAGGCGGCGGGCGTGGGTTTCGATGAAGCGGACGATGGCGTCTTCGGCGGCGGGTGTGAAGTTGCGCGGGTCGGGGTCCATGAGGCCGGGTTTGTAGCCGCCGGTCCAGGCGACGAGGCGGGGGCAGGCGAGTTCAGCGGCGACGGCGATGGCGCGCTCGAAATCGGCGGTGCGGGTGTTCATGACTACGGCGACCGGCTCGACGCAGTTGACGTAGGCGCCTAAGGCTTCGCAGCGGAGGCCCTCGGCCTGGACCCAGGCGGGGAGGTTTTTGAGGAAAGCCTCGTCGACGCGGTCCCAGGGGAACGCCACTTGGGCTCGGGTGAAGCCGGCGGCGCGGGCGGCGGCCAGGACTCCGCGGGCTCCGGATTCGGTGGCTCCGAGTTGGCACATGATGCCTAGGCGGGTTGACCATGGCTCAGGGGCGGCGGTGGCCGTGGCGGCGGCGAGGGTGCCGAGGAACTGGCGGCGGCGCATCAGAGGCTCCAGGGTTTGCGATAGGCGCGGCGGAGGAGGGCGTTGGCGGCATCGTTGCCAATGACCTGGTTGGTGGCGGCGTCCCATTCGATGCGGCTTTTTGTGCGGAGGGCGACGTTGCCGAGTTGGGAGACGGCGGAGACGTGATAGCCGACGTCGAGGTTTTCGACGGGGGCCTGGCGGGACTTGACGCACTCCAGGAAGTTGGCGGCGTGGCGGGAGCGGGAATCGTCCTTGGCGGCGGCGGTGCGCTTCATTTCGACGACCGAGGCTTTCTTTTTGGGCTCGGCGTAGATTTCCCAGCCTCTTTGATCGAGGATCATGGTGGCGTCGGCGCCGGTGAACATGACGCCGTGTTCGCGGCGATCGGGACCGAGGCCGCACTGGACTTGGTGTTCCCAGAGGAGGGTGTAGGAGGGGAAGTCGAAGACGGTGATTTGGGTGTCGGGGGTTTCGGAGTTGTCTTTGAGGGCGTATTTGCCGCCGGAGGAGATGACGGCCTTGGGCCATTCGGGTCCCATGGCCCAGAGGGCGAGGTTGATGAGGTGGACACCCCAATCTGTCATGAGGCCGCCGGCGTAATCCCAAAACCAGCGGAAGTTGAAGTGGAAGCGATTGGGATTGAAGGGGCGGAGGGGGGCCGGTCCGAGCCACATGTCGTAATCGACGCCGTCGGGCGGGGTGGTGTCGAGGGGGTTTCCGACGTCCATGATCCAATCGAGGTAGGCCCAGCAGCGGACCTGGCGGACTTTGCCGAGCCTGCCGGCCTGGACCATTTCGACGGCCTCTTTGTAGTGAGTGCCGCTGCGCCAGTGGGTGCCCATCTGGGCGATGCGGCCGTATTTCTTGGCGGCGTCGCGCATGATACGGCCCTCTTCCACTGTGGTGGCGAGGGGCTTTTCCACATAGACGTCCTTGCCGGCCTGAAAGGCGGCGAGGGTAGGGAGGGCGTGCCAGTGATCCGGGGTGCAGATGAGGCAGACGTCGATGTCTTTCTGATCAACGACGCGGCGGAAATCTTTCACCATGGCGGGGCGCAGGCCGGTCTGCTTTTCGAGGCGATCGGCGGTTTTGCGCATCATCGCTTCATCGACATCGCAGATGAGAGGGATCTCGGTGCCGGGTGTGGCGAGGAACGCATTGACGTCGGCGGCGGAGATGCCACCACAGCCGAT
Organism: Paludibaculum sp.; assembly: GCA_036504135.1. Taxonomy (GTDB): domain Bacteria; phylum Acidobacteriota; class Terriglobia; order Bryobacterales; family Bryobacteraceae; genus Paludibaculum. The sequence continues at coordinate 83,538 of DASXVP010000007.1, read as the reverse complement.
GAGGCCGACGCGGACGCGGTCGCTGGCTGCCAAGATGGCGGGGGCGCCGAGGGCGGCGCCCATCAGAGTACGACGGGTAAAAACTGCCATTCTGGCAGACAGTATACTCCTACTTCGAGGTCGCAAACTCCTTGTAGAGCTCGGCTACCTTGCCGGATTCGGCGTCGCCGGGGTGGATGACGACGCGCCAGTGGAAGGCGATCTTCTCGCCGGTCCTGAGCTTGACGATGTTTTCCGGGGCGCTGGGGTCGAAGGAGTTCTGGCCGAAGGGATTCAGGGAGAAAAGGCCGTAGTTGCGGGCGTGCCAGTAGGTGGGGTGATGGGGATTGGCGGGATGATCGAAGATGGCGACGCCGAGTTTCTCGCCGTCGATTTCGCCGGAGTAATCCACCCACTTGGAGCGCTTGCCCCAGATGTTGGCCATGCCGGTGCGGCCGTCGGCATCGGAGATTTTGCCGCCGCGTTTTTCGGTGAAGTTTTCGGCGAGGCGGATGGCGAAGGCGCCCTCCTTGGTGTCGCCGAAGGTGACGTCGACGGCGGCGGTGAGGGTGATGCGGAAGTCGACGACGCGGAGGGCGGGGTCGGCGCGGAAGATGGTGTCGCGGGTCTCGACGAGGAGGACTTTGCCCTCGGGATCGCGCCATTCCATGGTGGCGGTGAGGGTGTTGCCTTTCCAGGCGGAATCGCGGACGACAACGCGGCCGATGCGGCCCTTCTTGTAGGAGGGGTCATTTTCCCAGAACTTGACGCCGTTCACGTCGTCGTAGGTGAACCAGAGGCCGCGGTGGTGGAGGTGATCGCGGCTCTCGCCGGGGACGCTTTCCATGGGGAAGAGGCGGGTAACGATTTTGCCGGAGGCGGAGCGGAGGGGGGAGAGGAAGGGCTTGCCGGCATCGTCGCCCTTGTGGAAGGTGGTGAACGGTTTGCCATCGATGGTGATGGACTGGTCGGCGGGATCGAACTTCACCTGCGCGGAGAGGGTGGTGAGCGCGGCGAGTAGGAGCAATATGGCGGATCGCATGTGCACTATAGTACATTGCAGCCATGCTGCTCACATTGTCCGTGGTTGCTTTTCTGCTGGCGCCGCCTCTTCCTGAGTTGCGCACCGAAGCGACAGCCGGCGGGTCTGTGTTTCACGTGCGGAATGGCGGGACGCAGCCGTTGACTGGCTATTTTATTGAGCTGGTGAACTACCCGGGGAGCTCCTATATGCTCTTCCAGGACGAGCTGAGTGGGGCGCCGCTGGCCGCGGGGGCGACCCGGGAGATTCCGGTGGTGAATATGACGGTGGGGGCGGTGCCGGAGTATGTGAAGATGCAGGCAGCGCTGTACGCGGACGGCAGCACTGTGGGGAGTGCGGAGAAAGTGGCGCAGATGATGGAGCGGCGGCGCCATATGCTGGCGACGGTGCGGGAGTTGATCGGCCGATTGGAGAAGACGCCGCCCGCCACGGCTGACGAGCTGAAGCTGTGGGCCGATAGCATTCCGGCGCCGACGCGGGCGAATCGCAACACGCAGGCGGCGATCAACAATGTCGCGGCCCAGGGAGTGATCCGGGACGTCGCTGCGAAGGTTGACGGCGCGCTGATGAGGCTGCGGGCGGCGGAGCGGGCGCTCCGGGATTAGGCACTGCGGCTCAGGTTCTTTGGGGACACCGCTCCCTGACGGTCGCGGCTCGGAACGGAGCGGCTCGGAACGGAGCGGCTCGGAACGGAGCGGCTCGGAACGGAGCGGCTCGGAACGGAGCGGCTCGGAACGGAGCGGCGGGCGTCAGGGAGCGGACTACGAAATTTCCGAAGATGCTTTAGTGGCCGCTGCCCGCGGTGACGGGATGATCGAGCTGTACGAGGCCGGTCTTGCCGGCGGGCAGGGGCGCGAGGAGCTTTTCCTTGCGGTAGATGAGGGTGGATGTGTTGAAGCTGGCGAGCTCGAAGCCGTGGCCGTGGGTGATGGCGTCGGTGGGGCAGGCCTCGACGCAGTAGCCGCAGAAAATGCAACGGCTGTAATCGATGTTGTAAACGGAGGCAAAGCGCTCGCCGCCGCTCATGCGCACCTGTTCGGTGTTATCGGCGGCCTCGATGTAGATGCACTGGGCCGGGCAGGCGGCAGAGCAGAGGAAGCAGGCGACGCACTTTTCCAGGCCGCTTTCGTCGCGCTGGAGGACGTGGAGTCCGCGGTAGCGCTCCTGGAACTTGGGTGGCGCATCGGGGTAATCTTCGGTGATTACGGGATTCAGCATCTCCATGAACGTCACGCTCATGCCTTTGGCGATGGCCGCGGCGCCGGACAGGATTTCATTGATCTTCGGCATTCAGTCCCCAGTTATACTTTGCTCTTGCGATGACACTATTCTAGCGATCCTGGCTCCACACGGGAGCCTAATTCCTGGACGCTCAACCCGACTTCGACTCCGGTACATTGTCGGCAGGGGTAAAAATCATGCGTCCGGCGCGCTCGGCCAGTCGCTCGAACCTCTGCTTGTGGAACCCGATCCACTCCCAGGAGATCCGCTTATCGGGCTCCACCAGATAGAGCGAAGGAACGTTCGTGACGCCGTAAGCATTGCTTGCCGGGTACCCGTCGTCGACGGAATCCAACAGATTGGGCAGATTCACCCCGAACGCGGTGGCGAACTCCGCGGCTCTCTCGGCATCGTCCTGGCAAACGGCGAAGACGGAGATGGCGCCGCCCTGCAAGCGCTCCAGATAGGGCAGCGCCAACTGGCAGGTGGGACAAGTCACCTTATAGAACGCCAGCAAAACCGGCCCATCCGCCACTAGATCATCCAGCGTGCGATAGCCGCCGCCCGCCAGCTGAAGCCGGAAATCGGGTGCGGTCTGCCCCTCTTCCATAATCCTTCAGTCTACCAACTTGGCTAACTTCTGCGCGGCCACCATCAAGGGGTCCGCCGCGGTGGCGTAGGGTGGGGCGTAGGCCATGTCGATTTCGGCGAAGTCCTCCATGCGCATGCGGGCGGCGAGCGCGGTAGCAACGACGTTGATGCGGGACAAGGCGCCATCGTCGCCAACGACCGAGGCGCCAAGCAGCCGTTTGGAGCCTTTATCGGCCACGAGGCAAACACTGACGATGCGGCCGAGGAAATAGCGCGGACGATCGCGGCCCTCGACCACTACTTCGACCGGGGTGAAGCCATCGCGCCGGGCTTGCATGGCGGAGAGTCCGGTCATGCCTACGGCGAGGCCGCCGATGCGGACGATGGAGGTCCCGGCGATTCCAGGGAAGCGCTCGCGGGCTCCGGCGGCGTTGGCTCCGGCGACGCGGCCCATTTTGTTAGCGGTGGTGCCGAGGGGCAGCCATGCCGGGCGGCCGCTGACGACGTGCTGTGATTCGCAGCAATCGCCGGCCGCATAGACGCCGCCGAGGGTGGTCTCCATGCGGTCTGTTGTCTGGAATGCGCCGGTGCGGCCGAGTTCCGCGCCGGCCTCGCGGAGGACCTCCACGTTGGGCTGGAGGCCCTTGGCGAGGAGGATCAGATCGTGGGGCAACGAATCCAGAGAGGGTGCGCGGGTGTTCATCAGCAGCTCGACGCCGCACCGTGCGAGGCGCTCGCTTACTTTCCTGGTCAACCACTCCTCGTCGCGCCCGAGGAGCGAGACGCCGTCGTGATAGACGGTGACGTTGAGGCCGCGGGCGCGGAAGGCGGTGGCCATCTCCAGCCCTATGTAGCCTCCTCCGATGACTGCCGCCGATTTCGGCTTCTTGTCCTGGAGGAATGTCTGGAGGCGCGCGGCATCGACATCGGTGTGGAGCGTGAACACGCGCTCAGCGCGCGCGGCTTCGACGGGGCGGGCGCCGGCGGCCCAGACGAGCTTGTCGTAGTGGATGCGCTCGCCGCTGTGGAGGAGCACTTCGCGGCGGGAGTGCTGGACGGCTGTGACTTCGCAGCCGGTGCGGACGCGGATGTTGCGCTCCTTCTCGAAGAACTCCGGTGTGTAGACGGTCAACTGCTCGACGGACTTGACCTGGCCTTCGATCCAGTAGGGCAAGCCGCAGGCTCCGTACGAGATGCGCTCGCCCTTCTCGAGCACGACAATTTCGAGGGAGCTATCGACGCGGCGCGCGCGCGAGGCGGCACTGAGGCCCGCCGCGACGCCGCCGACGACGAGGAGCCTCATGCCGCTCCGTTTTCCTTTTTCTGCGAGGCGACGAAATTGAGGATGTCGAACGGTTTGACGTCACGATCTGGGAAGCAGGCGTTGATGGCATCCATTTCGGTGTCGGCGAGGCGGAAGACGGTGGCGAGCTTGGTGATAATCATAAGCTCGATCTGGCGCTTGTTGAGCCCGAACAGGACGACCACGCCGCCGGCCTTTTCGGCCCGCGTATGCTGCATGACGAGGCAGCCGAGGCCGCTGGAATCGATGTAATCCACGTCGCGCAGATCGATGGCGACGCGGGTCTGTCCGGAGGCGAGGACGCGCTCCATCGCGGTGCGGAAGTTCTCGAGCTCATCGCCGAGAATCAGCCGACCGCTGAGGACGACGACCACCACTCCATCGCGTTCGTGTTGTTCGATTGCAAGTGACATAGGGGAATCTTATATTCTATCGGCTATGCAGCCGCCCCATTTTACCCGCCGCCGATTTGCCGCACTGCTGGCCGCGCCCGGCGCACTGCTGGCGCAGGCGCCATCGCTGCCGCGCCTACGCCGTGCCGACAGCTACTTTGGGCTCCATTTCGACCTGCATCCGAACGAGACGGACACCGCGCTGGGCCGTGACGTGACGGAGGCGATGATCGAAAACCTACTGGCGGTGGCCAAGCCGGATTTTGTGCAATACGATTCGAAGGGGCATCCTGGGTGGCTGGGATGGCCTTCCCAGGTGGGGCCTTCGGCTCCGGGGATTGTGAAGGACTCGCTGGCGATCTGGCGGCGGGTGACGGCGCGGCGGGGTGTTGCGTTGTACATTCACTTTTCCGGGGTGTGGGATTCAGAAGCGGTGAAGCGGCATCCGGAGTGGGCGCGGCTGGATTCGGAGGGAAAACCCGACCCGAATCAGACTTCCACGTATAGCGCCTATGTGGATGAATTGATGATTCCGCAGTTGCGCGAGGTGGCGACGAAGTATGACCTGGACGGCGTGTGGATTGACGGCGAGTGCTGGGCCACGAAGCCCGATTATCGGCCGGGCCAGGCTGGCCTGCCCAAATCCGCCAAGGATGCGGGGTGGCTCGGTTTTCTGGAGAAGAACCGCGAACAGTTCCGGAAGCAGGTTCGCCACTATGTGGAGGAACTGCACCGGACCAATCCGAAGTTTCAGATTGCGTCGAACTGGCTTTACTCGACGCTGGTTCCGGAGGAGCCGACGCTGCCGGTGGACTTTTTGTCGGGCGACTACCTGGGCAATGCACCGATATCGACCGCGCGGCTGGAGGCACGGTACCTGGCCCAGAACGGCCGGCCGTGGGACCTGATGGCGTGGGGGTTTCAGCAGGCGCAATCAAATGGGATCGGGCACGTGCACAAGCCGGCAGTGCAACTGCAGCAGGAATCCAGTGTGGTGCTGGCGCAGGGCGGCGGATTTCAGATCTACTATGTGCCAACGCGGGCGGGCTATTTCGATATGGCGCATATCGAGACGATGGGCGCCGTGGGCCGGTATTGCCGGGCGCGGCAGAAGGTGTCGCAGAAGACCGAGACGATCCCACAGATTGGCGTTGTGTTCTCGCGGGAGTCGTTGTACAACACCGCCAATAAGCTCTTTGGCGGGTGGGGGAAGGCGAGCGATCCGGCGAGAGGGTGTCTGGATGCGCTGCTGGCATGCAACTGGTCTGTTGACGTTCTGCCCGATTGGAAGCTCGGCAAGATTGCCGCGCAGTACCCGTTGATTGTGCTGCCGGACTGGGCTGATGCCGGGCGGGCCACTGCCCAGACGCTGATCGCCTATGCCAAGGCGGGCGGCAAGCTGGTGGTTTGCGGAGCGAAGAACGCGGCGCTGTTTGCTCACGAAGGCGGCGTGACATTGCTGGGTGAGCCGAAGGAGCAGCCGGCCTCTCTAAAAGGCTCGGTACTAGCTAACGCAACCGGTCTGTGGCAGGACGTCCAGGCGGAGACTGCCAAGGTGCTGGCCAGCCGGTTTTCCGAACTGGATGCGCGTGCGCAGGGCCGTCCCGCGGCAACGGCCGCCACGTTTGGGCAAGGTGAGGTCATTTTGATCCCCGGACCGTTCGGGACGAACTATGCGGCCACGCACGCCGGGCCGTTGCGCGAGTTCCTGGCATCGGTGATTGGAGCCCGATTCCAGCCGAAGGTGCAGGTGTATGCTCCGCCGACGGTGGAGGTGGTGCTTCGCCGCAAGGACAACCAGTTGCTGATACATCTTCTGAACGCAACGAATATGCAGGTTGCGGGTGATTTCGCCACGACGGACTTTGTGCCGCAGGTGGGCCCCATCCGGCTTTTTCTGGGCAAGGACAAGCCGAAATCCATCACGCTGGTGCCGGACGGATCGGTATTGGCGCCGATGCTGATCAAGGACTCGTGGGTGGTAGAAATCCCGCAACTGAAGATCCATTCCGTGGCGGTCGTGGTATCCTAGGAGTGTTCGTTCAAAGGGGCTTGTAGCTCAGTTGGTTAGAGCGCTACCTTGACACGGTAGAGGTCGCAGATTCGAGTTCTGCCAAGCCCACCACCCCCCGGCACAATTTCATGTGGAAGACCAAGGTACGGCATTTTCTGGTACAAAGTTCGTTCCAGCCGCTACTCTCCGTGTACCGCTGGATGTACCGGGTTGCGATCTCGGCCTCGGCTCTCGTGTTTCGTCGATGCGAAGGGATCGTCGCGCTCTATTTGTGCCGGGGCTGCACGAAGAATGAGATCACGCCGGGCGTGAGCGACATCGATTTCATTCTCATCGTTGGTCCGGACGCGCGCCAGCGACGTCGTGCTGAAACGGCTTTTCGCTACCTGCAGATCTTTTCCGCGGGACTGATTCCGTACCATCCTTCCTTCGTCATGAACGAGGAGGAGCTGAATTATCTATGGCGCGCCACGCCAGTCTGGCGCTACCGGTTTCAGGAGGGCAAGCAGAACTGGTCGCTTCTGCAGGGCAGAGATGCGCTTGCCGCACTGCCGCCCATCACCGACATGGAACGGACGGCCAGTTGTTTCGGGGAGATGAACTACTGGTGGGCGCAATTCGCCGAGTTTCTCGTGCAGAACGAGAGCTACCGCGCTGACATCGTCCTTCGGAAGTCGATTTGTTTCAAGGCCGTCGCCGAAGTGCTGAACGCGCTCCACGGTCTGCGCCACGGTGAGTTTTGTTACTCCAGGATGGAGGCGTTGCGGCGCGAAGATACAGAACTGTGCCGGAAGCTGCTGGCAGGGGCGGAGCAGCGGGTGCCGCGGCGGGACAAAGCCGTGGAGGAAGAGGCATACCGCTTCCTGGTGGAGTCGTTTCTGGGTCTGTGGAACACGTTTCGGGATCGGCCTTTCCTGCCGGTATATGGCGAGGTGGAGCAGACTCTGGAACCCGCCAGCGAAGCGATTCTGCGCGAGAAGGGGGAGGCGCCTTTCGGGGCTGTGTGCCGTTATCTGGCGAAGGAGTGGAGCGGAAGCTACCACGCGGTCCATTTGGTCAAGAGTGCGTTCTACCAGATTGAGGAGTCACTGCTCGTGATCGATACGGACCTGGCATCGCTACCGTCTCTCGACAAGGTCGAACGGCTGGTGGATCTGCGCCGCCGCGTCTACGCCGGCCAGTCGTCGGCCACGCGGTTCTTTCTGCGCATCGGGCAGGTGGCGTTTCCGATCACGCCGGAAGTGCCGCGCGACTTTCATCGAGGGGTTCTGACGCCTGCCACCGCACCCGACGTGTTCCTGCAACTGGGAGACGCTTCGGTCTACTGGACCAGCCACACGAGCTGGTACCTGACCGACTGGCAACGGAACCGACAATGGCTGACTGCGTCTCCGCTCAAGCGCGTGCAACTGGAGATGATCTCCCACTCGGCGTCCGCCGGCCATGTCAGGTATCCTCTTGATTCGCGCAGCCTGTCCAGATAACTGCCATGCAGCCACCCGGCGTCCTCCAGATCGTGTTTGCCGTCCATTGCGGGGCAGGGCATACCAACAGCAGTTTTTCACTGGCGAGGCAACTGCGGGACCGCGGGCACCGGGTCGTTTACCTGGGGCTGGCCGCGGCCCGGCCGCTTGTCGTTCAAAACGGTTTTGAGTTTGTGCCGTTTGCCGAGGACATTGTTCCGGAGACGGCATATCAGCCGACCGCCGGGCCGGGGTTGTCCTGGTGGCGCCGGAGGCTTGCGGAGGAGCGGCTGTTCGCTTCGTTTCTAGAGCGGTGCTCCAATGGTGAGCTTGACCGACTCCTGCTCTCGTGCCACCCGGATCTAGTGATCTGCGATAGCCTGGTCTGGTATATCGGCCTGCGGTCCCAGTATCTGGGGATTCCCACTCTCGGCCTTTCTGTCTTTCTGGCCAGTCCTCCTAATTCCCACGTTCCGCCGGTGCTATATCCGCGTGTTCCGCGGGACTCGTGGTGGAGCCGCATGCAGGTTCGGGCGGACTGGTGGGGGATGCGCTGGCGCTTCTTTTTTACGAAGAGTCTGGTCCCGCGCCTGTGGAGTGCATACCGGTTCCCAACCCGGATGCATCACCTGACGGGAGAGTTCAAGCGGTTGGCCAGGCGCTCCGGACTCGCCTGCAAGGAGGGTCATACGTATTGGGCCGGAATTGTAGGACCGCACCTGATGTTGCCGGAGATTGTAATGTGCCCCAGGGCATTCGATTTTGGAGGGGCTGGAGTGGCCGGTCAACGGTATCTGGGCGGAATGGTGGATGCCGGACGGCTGGAGGACAGCAGCCTCCTGGAGGGGTTGGATCCTGAGAAGCCTCTCGTTTATTGCTCGCTGGGGTCGGATGCTCATTTCTATCCGCATTCCGAACATTTCTTCCGGACGGTGTGTGCCGCCGCCGAGCTGCGGAGAGACTGGCAGTGGGTGTTGAGCGCGGGGTCTAAGGGGGCGGCTGGGCGGCATCGGGGCACGAGTGCGAATCTCTGTGTTGTGAGCTGGACGCCGCAGTTGGCGCTCCTCCGCAGAGCGGCGGTAATGGTCACGCACTGTGGACTGAATTCCATTCTCGAATGCATCCACTTTGGTGTGCCGATGGTGGCCGTGCCGGGGTTGCGCGACCAGCCTGGCAATATGGCGAGAGCCGTCCATCACGGTATAGCGGTGGCGGCGAAGATGAAGGAGCTGACGGCGGAGCAACTGGTGGCGTTGATCGATGGAGCGATGCACAGTGAGGATCTCCGCCAGGCGCTGTCCCGGATGAAAGGCGCTGTGGAAGAGGAGAACGGACTGGCCGCCGCCATCGAACTCCTGGAATCGTCCGGCGCACGTAAGAGTGGGCAGAGCGCATGATCTACATCTGTGTGCGCCAGACCACCGATTGGAGGGACGAAGACGCGTTCCGGGCTCAATTGCAGCCCGAGTTCCGGCCGACGATCGAGATCTGGAACGAGACTTTCAATATTCCCTACCACTTGTTCCGGCACCGGGTGCGGGAGATCGCGAGGCTCAACCTGGCGGCGGTCCGGAACGCGGTTTGCGCGGACTGGGACGAGGTGCCGCAGGGCGCGTTGGTGTTGCCAGTGGACGACGACGACTGGTTCGCCGGAGACGTGGGGCCCGCCCTGGAAGAAGCGAGTGATCCGTCGTTGGGCGGATACCGCTGGGAGAGTTCGTTTCTGGAGGTTCCGATCAACCTGGGCCATCGGCTGTATCTGTGGAAGCGGCGGCTTCTACACACGCCTCCGATGTGGATCTGCACCACCAACAACTACGCCTTTGTCAAAGGGCCGGAAAGCGAGCCGCTGTTTCGTTCTCATATCCGCGCCAGCGAGTGGTTTCATAAGCATCCGGAGGACGTGAGAATCCTGGGAGGGCGGTTGAGCGTCATGAACCGGACACTGGCTTCGCGAACCTCATTGGGACTCATGCGGCCGAAGGAGTGCCGGCCCATCCGCCGGAGTACGCTGTTGGGCAAGTTCCAGCAGTACAAAGAGCTGTACGGCCGGCGGCCCGGTGGCGAGTTAGCGTGGTGCGAGCCGTATATGGGGATGATGCACGAACTGATGGGGGAGTTGGTTCCGAACGGACGTGGCTGAAGGTGGTTGTGACAGAGGAAACAGCGGGCTCCGGACGCTCCGGGGTGGGCGGCATTTAGCGTCGACAACATGGACACCGGGCGGCTCTTGGGTTGAGGATGGCACTACGGCTGACTGAGCTGACCCAGGCCGGGTTGGGGTAAGCTCCCACTTTCGCCCAGCGCCTGCGGTTGCACGCCCTGGTGGGACTCAGGCGTGACGCCCCGCGTCGGCTCGACGGACAGCCCTTTACGGTTTCATGTATTTGTCCAGGAAATCAATCACTGTCTTCCACGCCGGCGTGTACGGTGTGGGATTAACCACTGAGCAATTGGCTGCTGTCGAGCGCAAAGTCGCGGCTTCGCGCAGAGCGTCGCTGGTGAGAAACCCGTTCCAGTTTCCGTGCGGCGCTTTGGGCAGGCTGATGAAGATCGCGTCCTTGCATGCCTTGTTCAGCGCCATGTAGAGTTGTTCGCCTTGATTGTGTGGGACAAGCTGGTCCGAATTTCCATGCAGAATCATCATTGGCGGATCGGCCGGCGTGATGTACTGCATCGGGTTGGCAGCCCGGACCTTTTCGGGGCACGTTTGGATGGCGCAGCCGACCAGCCGGGACTCCGGTGAATCGGCAGAGTCGTGACACCTCGGCCCGTCGCATTTGCGCAGCGCCCAAGCGTCCATCGTGATGAAGTTGGTTGGCGGATAAAACGCCACCGCTGCCTGTACTCCGCTGGACACGCCCGAGGTTCCGACGGAGCCTTCCATCTCTGGCGAATCGCCGGTCAGCGCCGCCATCGCCGTAGTCCACCCTCCGGAACTGTCTCCCATGATCGCGATGTGGTTTGGATCGAAGTTGTACTTTGTGGCATTGGCGCGCAGCCAGCGGATCGCCGCCTTGATGTCGTGCAACTGCCTCGGAAACTTCGTCTGCAAACTGGACCGGATGGACACGCCCGCTACGGCGTAACCTGCGGGATTGAGTTGCTGGGCGAGAAGGCCACCGCCGTTTTTGCCCGTGTCCGCCATCCACGCCGAGCCGGCCGTCCAGACGACGACCGGCAACGGACGCTTGGCATCTGCGGGAATGTAGAGGTCGAGTTTGTGCCCATTGCTACCGGGAGGGTCAGCCGGAGCGTACTCCAGATCAGGGTGCGTGGGCGGGAGGCCGCGTTGGACGGTCGTCGCCCCGCGACCTCCAGGCGGAAGCTGCGGTGGTCCGGGCGGCTGGGCATAGAGCCCGATTCCAGCCGCGGTGAGAAAGATGACGCAGAGTGTTTTCATTTGTTGATCTCTTGTCACAATTCTTGGATACTTGAATCGTGTTGGCAAGTAGGCACCTTTATGGGTGATAGTAGCCTCCTGGAAACCAAGCCGCCCTGGGATGTGTTCAATAGTCTCTGCCCGACGCGGGCGGTGCTGGATCGCGTCGCTGATAAGTGGTCGGTGCTCATCGTTCAGCGACTCTCCGGTGGAACTCTGCGGTTTGCTCAGATCCGCCGGGCGGTGGATGGCATCTCGCAGAAGGTCCTGACCAACACCCTCCGAGGCTTGGAACGGGACGGTATTGTGACCCGCCGGATCTATGCCAGCGTTCCTCCCCGCGTGGAGTATTCTTTGACCGAACTGGGAAGATCTCTCGTTGGTCTGGTAGCCGGCATCTGCTGTTGGGCCGAAGGCAACATCGAACAGGTGCTGGAGGCGCGGGCCCGATACGATCGGACGCCGCGCGGGGATTCCTCGCCGGATTAAGCTCACCTCAGCGAGTCCCGAAGCGCGGCCCGGCGGCCTGCGTAGAACTCCGCGCGGTACATGCGCCCAAGTTCCTCGAGGAGAAGCGACATTCCCCGGGATTCCTGGTTTCCGACAGGTAACTAGCCCTCATAAAAGTGCCTACTTGTCAAAAGTCCTCAAGTATCCAAGAATCGACTTGAGGCAACAATGAACCCATCCATTCTGATTACTGGGGCTACCGGAGTGCTCGGCAAGTCGATCGTAGAGGCCGCGCTGAAGGCCGGTTTCACGGTTCGACAAGGCGTTCGAGATCTCAAGAAGGCAACCCCTAAAGCGGAGGCGGTCAGCCTGAATTATTCCGACCCGGCAACGATTGCGCCCGCAATGGCCGGGGTGACGGGTCTGGTTCTGATGGCGCCGTCGCTCGACGCGAACGCCCCCGCCGAACTCGCCCCGGTAATTGGCGCGGCTAAAACCACCGGCGTACGCCACATCGTGTTCATCTCGGCCTTCGGGGTCAACTACAACGAGCAGGCGCCGTTGCGCGTGGTAGAGCACCTGGTGATGAATTCCGGCGTCCCTTACACGATCCTGCGGCCGAACTTCTTCATGGAGAACTTCTCGGAAGGATTCCTGTCCGGCAGCATCAAGGCACAGGCCGCCATCTTCCTGGCGGCCGGCGACGGCAAGACCAGTTTCATTTCGGTGCAGGACATCGCGGCGGCGGTGGTGGGGGCTTTACAGGCGCCGCTCGCCGGTAAGGAATTTGATCTCACCGGACCGGAAGCGCTAGACCATGCAGAAGTGGCGCGGATCATTGGCGAGGCGGCGGGGCGGCCCGTTGCATATTATTCGCTGACCGAAGAACAGATGCTGAGTGGAGCCCGCGCCCAGGGCATGCCCGAGCCAGCAATCGCTTATCTCGCGGTTCTTTACTCGGTGGTTCGGCAGGGTCTTGCGGCGGGGGTGACGGGAGATGTCGAGGCGATCACCGGGCGCAAGCCGATGACATTCGCAGAGTTTGCGCGGACATCGGCCGGCGCGTGGCGCACGGCGACTGCATAGGAGTTCCACGATGAAACGCAGAGACCTTTTCAAGCAGACAGCTTTGGCCGGCGTCGCGATGGCTACGGAGAGCACCGCTCTAGCCGCAGGGGAAGTGACCCTTTATCTGGATCCGGTGAAGGGCGCCGACGCAAACGCGGGCACGAAGGCGTCGCCGCTAAAGACCGTGGCCGCTGCTGCGGCCAGGGTCAACAAGCTCCAGGAACCGGGCGCAGTCACGCTGGTTCTTGACGAGGGTATCTACGCGGTGAACGAGACGGCGGGGTTCAAGCCGGCTCGGCCGTTCACCAAGGCCGAGAGGCTGACCATCCGCGCCGCGGTTTTGCCGGACGACCCGGATTGGAATCCGGCGCGCATGCCAACGCTCGTCCACACGATGGCGTTCTCCGCCGAATGGAACGGGCGTCCTGACCCGTTCGGCGGCGTCGCCTACGGGATGCAGATCGAGACCAGCCACGCGACGGTTCAGGGGCTTCGTGTGTTTGGTATGCCAGCGGTCGAAAAACCAAGAAAGGTGCGATTCACCGGCTCTATGCGATCGGCCGGAATGACCGAAGCCTGGACGATCTGGAGGTCAAACAGTGCCTGTTCGCCGGGGATGAAGTGACCAATCCTCACCATCTCCCGCTGCTGATCAACGGCAGCGGCCTGGTGGTGGACCACTGTATCTTCTACCGCGTCAAGCAGTCCGTCGTGTACTGGTCGCCGGGAAGCAAAGGACACGCGATGCGGAACTGCGTGATTTACGGCTGCCGGGCAGGAGTGTGGACGTCCGGCATTGCGAACGATTTCGACTACCGGAACAATGTCGTGGCGAACGGCGAATTCGTCTGGATCGGGCAAGGCGCGCGGTCGGTTCAGGCTGAGTTGCAGCAACTCGCGGGTCGAGCAGGCGGACCGCCGCCGGGTGGGCCGCCACCGGACGGACGCAGCCCCGGACGGCAACCGGAAGGCCCCACGCCGCCGGAGGCACGCTACACGGTGAGGGGAAGCCTGTTCGCGGGCAACCGGAAATTCACCGGCTCCGGCGCCAGGCCGGCTTTGAATTTCCGCGACAACGATCCGTCATTTCTGGTACTCGTCGAGACCAGGCGGATCGACCAGCGCATTGAACTGGAGATGGACGAGTCGAAAAGAGACTATCTGCACCCGATGGCGGGATCGGAAGCAGCCAAGATCGGCGCCGGGCTCTTCCTGAAGCCGGTCGCCTGAGCGGCCGTAGCGACCCAAGAGTAATCTGAACACGGCCGAGAACAGGAGAGGTCTATGAGAACGATTCGAACGAGAACGATAGCGTGCGCGGTAGCGATAGCGGCGGTACTGAGCCTTGCTCCGCTGCGGGCGCAGACGGCGCAGGCGGCTCTGTCCAAGGAGGCAGGGACGCTGTCCGACAAGTTCGCCGGTCTGGCGCGGGTCATGGCGGGCAAGTACGACTGGAAGCCGGCACAGGGCGTGCGCTCGGCCGGCGACGTCTTCAACCTGATCGTGATGGAGAACGGTATGCTCGTCAGAACGCTGACGGGCGCCTCGGGCGGAGGGCGTCCCGCGCCAATTACCGATCATGACAAGATGCAGGAGGCATTGAAGACGTCCTACGAAACCCTACAGCAGGCGATCACAGGACTCTCCGAGGCCGACTTGAAGGCGCCGGTGAAGCTCTTCGGCAGGGATATGACCAAGGAAGATGCCGTGCGTTTCCTTTTCGGGGACCAGCATGAGCACCTCGGCCAGTCGATCGCCTATGCCCGCTCGAACGGCGTCGTGCCGCCATGGTCGAAGTAGAGCACTTGCAGGAATGAGGAAGGAAGTCATGAAGCAACACATCCCAATCGCAGTCATTGCGCTGGCGGTCCTTGCACAGTTGGCCGCGCAAACGGTACCGCAGGGCTGGAAACAGCGGATCGACCGCAGCGCTTCGGTGTCGGACCCAGACGCCTCCGGAAACGTCAAGTTCGTCACGCAGGGCAGCGGCTTCCATGCCACGAATCCGCAGGCGGCGACCTACTGGAACCCGGTAAACACCGCATCAGGGGTTTATACCCTGAAAGGAGCGTTCACGTTGATGCAGCCGAGCGGCCATCCTAACTACTATGGTCTTGTCTTTGGCGGCGCTAATCTGGAGGCTGCAGAGCAAGCATACGTGTATTTCTTAGTCGCGCAGAACGGCACATGGCTCATTAAGAAACGAGAGGGCGCCATGGCCACGAACATCGCGCCGAGAACTCCGAACGACGCGGTACAGAAGCCCGACGGCAGTGGCAAGTCCACTAACAATTTGGAGGTCAGAGTCGGGACCGAGAAAGTGGACTTCGTTGTAAACGGAACCGTCGTGCACTCCGCGGCGAAGGCCGACTTGCCCAAGACCGACGGTATTTCCGGCATACGGGTCAACCACCTGCTGGAAGTTCAGATCGATGGTTTTGGCGTTGCTAAGTAACAGGCAGGGTGAGGCGCCCTAGCTCCCATTTGTACAAACGGCTTGAGTACCCGGTACGAATCGGCCTGCGGAAATCATGAATGCCATTGACTGGCTTGTGCTGTGCGCAACCCTGGCCCTCGTTGTGGTCCACGGACTCCTGCGAAGCCGCGGCTGCCGCAACGTCGGCCAGTCCATGCTCGCCGGGTGCGCGCAGTGGTCGATCGTCTCGGGCTGAGTTGCGAGTTCCGGCCGCGCCCGGAAGAGGGAGTGTCCGATTTTGGAATCAGATGGTCCCCGAATCGGGCACGGCGCCGGCAATCATCTCCGAAATTGCAGGGGTTTCCGGGTGGCATCAGACGTGCTTGTCTGATATTGAAGTAGGAGCATTACCCCATGCGGACTCTATACGAAGACTTGCGCTACGGCCTCCGAGTTCTCCGCGCCAGCCCCGGTTTCACGGCCGTCGCCGTGCTCACGCTCGCGCTCGGCATCGCGGTGAACACCACCGTATTCAGTTGGGTGAACTCCGTCTGGCTGAACCCGCTGCCGGGAGTTAGAAACGCCGGCGAGCTCGCCGCGTTTGAGTCCACCGCCCCGAACATTGAGTATCAATCGACCTCGTTCCGTGATTTCCGGGACTTCCGGGACAATCTCAAGCAGGTTTCCGGCCTGGCTGCTACCTTCCTGACGCCTCTGCGGGTGGGCGAGCGCGAGAGGGCGCAGCGTGTCTGGGGAGAGTTGGTCTCCGGCAACTTCTTTGAGGTGCTTGGCGTCGAGCCTCTGTTCGGCCGTTTCTTTGCGCCCGAGGATCAGGGTGACAAGAGCGGCTCGGCCCCCGTCGTGGTCCTCAGCCATCGCCTGTGGCACAGCCAGTTTCAATCCAATCCCGACGTTCTGGGCAAGCAACTGCTGGTGAACGGCCGCAGTCTGACTGTCATCGGCGTGGCGCGGCCGGAGTTCAACGGCTCCATGGCGTGCCTCTCCTATGAGTTGTGGGTACCGGTCACGATGGCGCCGCAGCTCAACGTTCACACGGAGCAGATGCTCACAGACCGGCCGGTCCGCAACATGAAGATCCTGGCACGGCTGAAACCAGGCGTGCCGGTGGAGCGCGCCCACGCCGAGGCGGCGGCCTTTGCCCAGAACCTGGCGCGCGTTAATCCCAAGACGAACCGGGGCATCGGCGCCCTCATCGTACCCTTTTCCGCATCCAAGGGCGGCGCCGAGCGTGTGATGCTGGCGCCACTGAAGATTCTGATGGCGATGTGCGTCGTCGTGTTGCTGATCGTCTGCGTCAACGTGGCCAACCTGCTGCTGGCCCGTTCGATGGCGCGGCGCAAGGAGTTTAGCGTGAGGCTGGCGATGGGCGCCAGCCGGGTGCGGCTGGCCCGCCAGATGCTTACCGAATCGCTGCTCCTGGCTGGCCTGGGCTCCCTGGTCGGCGTTCCGATGGCGATGTGGATGGGGCAATCGCTGGTATTTCTGTTCCCGCCGACGACGGCACCAGTGCGGATCGATGACGTACAAATCAGAGGCAATGTGCTGGTCTTTACGATTCTGATCTGCGCGGCGACGGCAGTGATCGCGGGCCTGGCGCCGGCGCTCCACGCCATGCGGCCGGATGTGAACTCAGCGTTGAAGGACAGCGGGCGCAGCAACTCGGTGGGCCTGCGAACCCGGCAGCTACGCGGTTTGCTGGTGATCAGCGAAGTGGCGCTGGCGCTGGTGGCCCTGGTGGGCGCGGGCCTGTTCTATGAGAGTTTCGCCAGCGCCCGCGCCATCAGCCCCGGCTTCGACGCGCGTGGCGTAATGGTCTCGCGGTTCGATCTCGATCCGACGGGCTACAAGGACGCGGAGAAGGTCCAATTCTGCCGCCGGCTGAGGGAGCGCCTGGAACAATCGCCCGTGATGGAGAGCGTCACCTACGCGGATATGATCCCGCTCGGCCTGGAAAATGCCGGCCCGTGGCACACGCTGGACGTGGAGGGCTATCAGCCCGCCAAGGGTGAATCCATGGCGATGGACCGGAGCATGGTGGCGCCCGGCTACTTCCACCTGATGCGGATTCCGTTGCTCGACGGGCGCGATTTTACAGCGGTGGACGACGCCAAGGCACCGCGGGTGATGATCGTCAACGAGAGTTTCGTGCGCCGCTACTTTGCGGGCGGGCACGCCGTCGGGCGAAAAGTGAAGGGGCCAGGTGGCACGCTCACCGTGGTCGGCGTGGCCAAGGATAGCAAGTACTTCCGCCTCACAGAGCGGAACAAACCCTACTTCTACCTGCCATTCGATCAGCAATATTATGCCGGCTATCACATTTCCTTTTACCTGCGCAGCACGCGCGGCGCGGAGGAGATCGCGGCCACGTTGCGGCGTGAAGCGGCAGCGCTGAACCCTAACGCCGGCATCTTCCAGACGATGACACTGACGGAGTATAACGGCGGCGCGGTGTTCCCGCAGCGGCTCGCCGCCAGCATTCTCGCCGTGCTGGGCGCACTCTCCCTGCTACTGGCGGCAGTGGGTCTTTACTCCGTGATGGCGTATTCGGTGAGCCAGCGGACTCAGGAGATCGGCATCCGCATGGCCATGGGCGCCAAGCCCGGAGACGTCCTCGGCATGGTGGTGCGCACGGGCATGATCCTCACCGGCACCGGCCTCGCCGCGGGCCTGGTGGCGTCGCTCGCGGCCACCCGGCTGGTGGCCGGAATGCTGATCAATATCAGCGCGACGGACCCGCTGATCTTCGCCGCTTCGGCGGCGTTCCTGATGATGGCCGCGCTGCTGGCCTGCCTGGTTCCGGCGCTGCGCGCCACGCATGTGGATCCGATCGACGCGCTGCGCTGCGAGTAGGCGGCTTCCGGGGCCGCGGGCCTCAGGCTGTCACCTTGGCAAAGGCCGCCCTGAATTTCGCCATTTCATCCTTGGCGCCGACGGTCACGCGGACATGATTGGGCCAGGACGGCCAGACACGGCCGACAATTACCTTTTCGGCGGCGAGGGCCCGAATGACCTCGCGCCCGGGCCTTTTCACGTCCAACATGAACTTATTCGAGACCGACGGCACCGCCTGGTAGCCACGGCCTGCCAGCCAGGAGAGAGTTTCCTCGCGGACCTCCCGAACGTATTTGCTGCGCTCCGGCACCAGTGTCTTCACAGTGAGACTGGTGCGCGCGCCAATCATGCCGGTGGTTGGCAGGAAGAACGCACCATAGAATCGCAGTTTCTCCAGGAGGTCCGGCCGGGCGATGGCGGCGCCGGCGCGTAGGCCGGCCATACCGTAGATCTTGGAGAACGTACGCAGCACGACGACATCCTTGCCGGCGGCCACCATGTCCGTGCAGCGGGCCACGTTGGTGAAGTGGATGTAGGCTTCGTCGATCAGGACTACCGAGCCTGCGGGCTTGTTGGCCACCAGCCACTCGATGTCCTGTCGCGGCGTCAGAGTGCCCGAAGGGTTGTTCGGATTGCAGACATAGAAGAGGCCGGCGTCCGGTGCCCGTCTCACCATCTCCCGGACATCGTGCGCGTAGGTTGGCGTGAGAGGCACGCTGACAACTTTGGCGCCGGCAAAGCGTGCTGCCCGCTCGCCCGCTTCATAACCGGGATCGGCAGTGACATAGCTACGCGAGGGCGAGGTGAAGGCGAGCACAGAGCGGTGCAGCGGGTCGCTGGATCCGGCGTAGGGTTGAACGCAATCCGCCTTGAGACCTTCCTGTTCCGCCAGCAGTTCGCCCATCTGGAGCGACTCGCCGAAGAGGTAGCGGCCGCCGCGTTTGAGCATGCCGTTCATCGCTTCCAGGGCCTCCGCGCAGGGTCCCAGCGGATTTTCGTTGGCGTTGATCATCACAGCGTCCGGCGGCACGTT
The DNA here is from genome assembly GCA_036504135.1 of Paludibaculum sp. GTDB lineage: Bacteria > Acidobacteriota > Terriglobia > Bryobacterales > Bryobacteraceae > Paludibaculum. The sequence goes on along the minus strand of DASXVP010000007.1, from coordinate 64,331 downwards.
GCCCGCGAATGACATCTGCGCCAAGGCCGACTCGTTGTAGAAGGGTAGCGCCGCCCCGGCGCCCAATAGCGCCGAGATCCGGCCGAAGGCACGGCGGGAATAGCCGCGCCGCGACAGGTCGCCCAAAATGGCTGAATTCGAATGCGCCATGGTGTGCCTCCCAGGGAACAAGAACTTGTGCCTAACATCTTGGCACGATTTCGTTAGCTTGTTGGAGGCCGCGGATCACGGCAGGGCTGCGCTGGCCGCTTCCCGGCTATCGCTCCGGCGCCATGGCGTCAGAGAGGGACAACCGCATTCGTTCCAGCCCGGCGGGGCCAGCCACCAGCAGGCTGACGGCGGCAAGGACGGGGCAGATGCCGGCAATGGCCAGCGCCGCGCCGAACTGTTTCTCGGGGCCCAGAATCCAGCCGGTGATGAGCGGCGCCGCGGCGCCCGCGATCTGGGAGATGGTATTCAGGTAGCCGATGGCGCGGCCCACCAGGTTGGCCGGCACGGCCTGTTGGGTAAGCGCCCAGTAGTTGGCGTTGCCAATTCCGGTAGCGCAGACCGCCAGCATCAGCACCGGCAGCACAGCCTCCCGCCCCGGCAGGACCAGCAGTAGGAGGATGGCGCCCGATCCAAAGTATCCAGCCGCGCAGAACCAGACGCGGACCCGAAAGACGGAGCCCACACGCTTGACCAACTGGTCGGCGATGGAGCCGGCGGCGATGTTCAGCCCGGCCATCACGAAGAGCGGGATGGACAGGACTCGTCCCATCTCAGTGACGGAAAACCCGCGAGTGGTGGTTAGATACGTGGGCACCCAGGTGAGCAGGAAATACCAGAAATACGAGGAGAGGAAGATGCAGAGCGAGGTCGCCCAGAACGCTTTCATGGCGAGCACTTCGCGCCACGGCAGGCTGCCGAGCGGAACTGCCGGAAGAGCGCCGGGCTGGCGGCCGTCATCGCGCGGAGCGAACGCCAGCCAACCCGGGAGCCAGGCCAGCGCGCCGAGTCCGGTGAAGATGAACATGGCACGCCAGCCGAAATGCTCGATCAGTTGCGTGCCGAGCAGCGCGCCGGCGGCCGGGCCGAGATTCTGCCCTGCAATGTAGATCGCCGTGGGCAGGCCGGCCTCGGCGCCGGAGAAGTTTCGCCGGATATAGGACAGACTGGCGATGGGCCCGATGGCTTCGGCGAGCCCGAGCAGCAAGCGAAGGAGGAGAATGTCGGTGAGGCCGCGACTGAGGCCAATGGCGGCCGAGGCCAGCGACCAGAGCACGAACGCGGCCGCGTATACAATGCGGATGCCAAAGCGATCCACGATGGCGCCGGCCGGCATCTGGAAGATCGCGTAGGTCCAGAAGAACGCCGAGAGCAGTACGCCCATCATCGAGGGCTGGAACGCGAACTCGCGCATGATGGAGGGTGCGGCGATGCCCAGGTTGCCCCGATCGATGTAGCTGATCAGGATGCCGGCGAAGATGAGAGCGACGACAATCCAGCGTCTGCTCATGAAGAGGACCGTGTTTGGAAATCCCACCGGGCGAACTCGTCGAGGAACCGGGTGACGGCCTGAGCGGCGGCGTCCAGGAACCGCTCTCCCTTCTCCGCAGTAGCGAAGTCCGGCATGCCGATGACGCCGGTTTCGGAGAATTCGTGGAACTCGTTGATCATGAAGAACGGCTCGCCCTGGAGCATATCGATGGTGCGGAAGCCGTGGTCCTGGCTTGGTCCGCCGCGCACGGCCTTGGATGTATCCACGAGGTGCGGGTGAGCTGCCAGCAGGATGGAGGTTTCCATCTCGCAGGCGTGCCCCATGCCGCCGGCGGGCGACTCGCGAATCGCGGTGAACTCGGCTGCGGCGAGGTTCCAGTAGGTGGCGTAGGCGATGTACAACTCGGGCAGGGACTCGAACTCGCTCTTTAATTCGCGGAGGGCGGCCTTGCAGGGAACGTCGTTGCCGCCATGGCCGTTGAGCAGCAGGATGCGGCGCGCGCCGATCGCGATCAGCGAGCGGCAGAGGCCGCGGATCAACTCGATGTAGGGGAAGAGGTCCAGGCTGACACAGCCGAACTTACGATGATGCGGCGAGTGGCCCAGCCACTGCACGGGGAGCATCACGACGCGATCGGAGCGCAGAGTTTCCACGCGCTCGGCGATATTGCCGATGATCAGCGAATCGGTGAAAACCGGAAGGTGCAATCCGTGTTGTTCCAGCGATCCCAGCGGGACCACGAAGATCCTGTCGGACAAAGACGGAAGATCGGGCCAGCGCGCGTGTTCGAGTCTCATTGGTCTACCCTATCGAAAATTGTCCATCGCGGATGACGTAGCGAACGCCCACGGGCGGCAGGTCCGGGGTCTCGTATGTGGCGCGGCTGCGGATGGTTTGCGGATCGAACACCGTGATGTCGGCAGCAAAGCCCTCCCGCAGCAGGCCCCGTTTTTCGAGCCTGAGCCGGGCGGCGGGCTTGCCCGTGACTTTGTGAATCGCCTCAGGCAGAGGCATCCAACGCCGGTCTCTGACGATGGAGCCGAGAAGCTCCGGAAACGTCCCGTGGAGCCGCGGGTGCGGCCGTCCGTTCACATAAAATCCGTCGCTGATGACCGAGCAGAGCGGGTGCGAGAGCAACTGCCGCAGATTGGATTCGCTCTGGTTGAACGAGACGACGTTGACCGCGGCATTCTCCTCGGCCAGCAGATCGAGCGCGGCGTCTACGCCGCTGGAGCCGCGTTGAGCCGCCACCTCCGCGACTGTGCTGCCCACCAGAGCGGCGTTGGCGGCACTGGCCACGCCGGAGATGGTGATGTCGCTCCAGGACTGCGCCATGCCGCGCTCTGTCTCGTCGCGCACGAGGGCGCGAGTAGCGGGGTCGCGCAACCGCTTCACGAGCGCCGCGGCGCCGCCATCGAGAGCCCAGAACGGCAGCCACTGGGTGAGCACTGTACTGCCGCACTGATAGGGGTAGATGTCGAACTCGACGTCCAGGCCGCCAGCGCGTGCCGTCTCGATTTCGTCCAGCGCGCGCTGCTGCAGGTCCCAATTGGTGCGGCCGGCCGCCTGGAGATGAGAGATCTGGAGGCGGCACCCGGTGGCGCGGGCGAGCGCGATCTGTTCGCGAACGGCCTCCACCAGGCCCTGGGCGTAGTTGCGCATGTGCGTGGTGTAGAGTTTACCCCTGGCGGCGACCAAGCGGCACAGCTGTTCCAGTTCACCGGGCGCGGCGCTGGAGCCCGGCGCGTACATCAGACCCGTAGAAAAGCCTACGCAGCCGGCGTCGAGCGAATCGGTGAGCAACCCGGCCAGGCGGTCCATCTCGGTGCCGGACAGCGGGCCCTGGCGCAGGCCCGCCACAGCGACGCGCAAGCTGCCGTGGCCGGCCAGCGGCGCCACACGGACGTTCTTGCCGCTCTGCGCCACGGTATCCAGATAGGCTCTGGCGGAAGCCCAGCCCCAGCCCGCAGGACGGCCCAGGATTCCGCCGCCAAACTCGCATAGCTCATGGGCATGGCTGCCTTGGGGAAACGGCGAGAATCCGCAGTTGCCCACCACCTCGGTGGTGACGCCCTGCAAGACCTTTTCAGTCCGCTCACTTTCCAAAACCTGGAGGTCGGAGTGGCTGTGCAGGTCAATGAAGCCTGGCGCGACGGCCAGGCCAGAGCAATCGAGTGTGCGGCAGAGCGGCGCGTGGATCACGCCGATACTAACGATCCGGCTACCGTCAATCAGGAGATCGGCGGACACGGGATCGGCGCCGCTGCCGTCGTAGATTAGTCCGTTCTTGAGAAGCAGTGTCATTTAGCTCTGCGCGAACTGCGGCTTGGCGGCGGCCTTGTAGGCTACGTTGAGATGCGGCGTTTCCAGCCGGGCGTGGCTCTGCACCCTGGAGGTTAGGCAGCTCTCGAGCATGCCGCTGACCAGCAGGGTGCGGTCCACGGGATACGGTGCTACGCCGGATATAAACATCTCCTCCACCTTGTGCATCAGGCAAGCGGAGTAGGTGACGTTGGGCTCCGGTGTGAGGAAGAACTGAGTAGACAGCGGATCTTTCACGCCCTGAATACGGGCCGCGAAGTTGAAGTCCCGCACCGCGCCGTTCAGCATCAGAAGAGTGGCCTTTAGACCGTCGCGATACTCGATGAAATAGGCTGCCGGCTTCTCCACCAGTTTTGCCAGCACACCTGGGGCGGCCAGATCCTGCGGCCGGCCGTCCTCGAGCGAGAGCCCCAGCGGCGTGTCGCTGCGAGAGAGGGCCGAGGCCAGCAGCTCTTTCGAATAGCGCCCCTGCTCCCCGGCCCGCCAGACATCATCGCCCTCGATGAGCTGCACGGCCTTCACTCCGGTTTCGCCGCGGCCGCGCCGCTCCACCATGCATTGCATGGCCTCCAGCGCGTGGAAATCCATCGGATCGGAGCCGCCGTTACCCACCATGAGCGCTTCGCCGATTCGGCAGCCGAGAGGCAGTTCGAGGGATGGCAGCCGCCACGTGACGGGCAGTGATGATCCGGCGAGCATGGGGAAGCGCAGCCGTCTGGACGCATCCACCATTGCCTTGGCTTTGTCGAAACTGTAGGAGAGGTGCTTGTCGTTGAAGACCGGCGTAGTGCGGCCGTCCTTTTCGAACACTTTTACGCACTGATCGAAGAACTCGAAGCGCGGGTACAGCACCTGGCCCTTGTCGTTGTGCGGATAGTCGCCGTGCTCGCCGATGATGAGCACCGCGTCCACGGCGAGCTTGTCGCCTCCGCAGCGCAGCGCCTCGGCGATGGTGGGGTACACGTTGAAGCCAAACTCACGAGCGCGCTCGCCGCTGAGATCGCCTTCGGGTTTCTGATCGACGTAGAGAGACATCACTTTGATATCGGGCCTGTGCCACAGGCCTTCGAGCGGGTAGCCCACCAGAAAGCGGTCGCCCATATGCTGCCCGTGCGACAGGTACCGGTAGATGGTGGTGATGATCGCGAGCTTCTTGGGCTGCCCCGCTTGCGCCGCGGCCACCGCCGCGCTGGACTGGAGAAAATGGCGTCTTGTCAGCATCGGGTTAGCTCCTCTGGAACGTTGATTCCTTGGCCGGCTGGTAGCTGATATTCAGGTGCGGCGTCTCGTAGCGAACCTGGTTGCGGTAGAGGCTCTCGATGCCGGCGGCGGTGAGGCCGGTGGTGAGCAGGGTTCGCTCCACTGGGTAGGCGGCCTTTCCAGTGAGGAACATTTTCTCCATGTTGTTGACGAGTGGGCTGAAGAAGGTGGCGAGCGTCGTCCGCCCGTCCGGCATCGGCAGGTACATTTGTGTGGACCACGGCTTGCGCTGCCCGTCCACATAGGCCGCGAAGTTGAAATCCCTGACCAGCCCGCTCATCAGGAGCATGGTGCATTTCAGGCCGTCGTTGTGCTCGTAGCGGTAGGCCACCGGATCCTTCACGATGCGCTGCATGTCTTCGACGCTGGGGAAGACATCGTTGAAGCCTTTGCGGGCGGGTGTCAGCGTGTGACTGCGGCACAATGCAGACTCCATCAACTCCCTGGACCAGACTCCGTCGCGGAGCGCCTGCCAGAACGCCGGGCCGCGATAGGCCTGCACCCATTTCACTCCGCTCTCGCCGCCTCGCCGCCGCTCCACCATGCACTGAATGGTCTCCAGCCCGTGGAAATCGTAACTATCCACGCCGCCATAGCAGACACAGACCGCCTCGCTGATCTTGGCGCCGAGGGGCATCTCCACTGAAGGTGTACGCCAGGTGACCGCCAGGCTCGATCCGGCCTGGAACGCGAAATTGAGTTCGCGCGACGTGTCGTACATCTTCCGCGCCCACTCCCAGTTCCACGAGAGGTGCTTGTCGTTGAAGACCGGAACGGAGCGGCCACTCTTGCGAAATACGTCGACGATCTGCTCAAAGAACTCGTAGCGCGGATACTTGGTCTGCCCTTTTTCGGTTTTCGGGTAGTTGCCGTGTTCGCCGACGAGCACCACTCCGTCCACGGCCAGTTTTTCGCCACCCAGCGTGAGGGCCTCGCCGATGGTCTTGCACATCTTCAACTCGGGATGGCGCGCTGCCCGTTCGTGGCTGAAGTCGTTCTTGCCGATCTGGTCGACGAAGAGGGAGACGAGATCCATCTCGGGGCGGTGGTGTTTGCCGTTCCAGCCGTAGCCGTCGAGGAAGCGGTCCACGATGTGCTGCGCGTGGGAGTGCTTGAAATAGATCGTGCCGATGGCGGCGATCTTCGGCCTTTTCGGAGTACCCATGTCAGAAGTCATTATAGGGATCGCAGGACTCTGACGTGCGGTGTAGACTCTATCGCATGAAGCTGGTACTGTTCCTCATCGTCGCGCCGCTGTTTGCTCAGCAGGTCATCGTATTGCGCCCGGCCGGAGCCGGCGCTCTGCCGGAGAGAATTGAAGTGCGCGGGACGGCTCAGATGCCGGACCGCTCGATCTCCGACGTGTCCGAGCCGACGCTGACGGCCTATCTGCCCGACGCCGCTATTGCCACGGGCGGCTCGCTGATTATCTGCCCCGGCGGGGGCTACGGCCACCTGGCTATCGACAAGGAAGGCCACGATGTCGCACGCTGGCTGCAATCGATCGGCTACGCCGGTTTCGTCCTCAAATACCGCCTGCCCGGCAGCATGAAGGGCACCCTGGGCACGGTGCAGGAAGCTGCGCAGGCAGCCAGACTTCCGATCGAGGATGCTGCCGATGCGGTCCGTCTGGTGCGCGCCAATGCGGTGAAGTGGGGCTTGAAGCCGGGTGCAGTGGGCATGATCGGCTTTTCCGCTGGAGGAAACCTGGCGGCGCTCATGGGTATCACCGCGCCCGATGCCACACGGCCTGACTTCCTGGTGCTCGCCTATCCGGCCATACCGAAGTCGCTCGAAGGGCTCCCGGCCACTGTGCCGCCCACGTTCCTGGTCCACGCCGACGACGACCGGTTGGGCGCCGCCGACAACAGTGTCCCTTTTTACCTGGCTCTCAAAAGGCTCAAGAGGCCGGCCGAACTGCACATCTATTCCTCCGGCGGCCACGGCTTCGGAATCAAGAAGACGAAGGCCACTTCCGCGGCCTGGCCGGCGGCGTTGCGGGCATGGCTGGAGGAACGGGTAGGGCGCTGATGCCCGCCACTTCCCCAGATTGCGATGGCGAGGCCCCACGAGAAAAAGAGCGATGCTCCGTTGCATGCTGCCGGGTCTCGTGATACGTTCAGATTCGGACTAAACCGTCCCGAAACCGAGGTATTCCGGATGATCCGCAACGCACACATCGTCTGTTTTTCATTACTACTGCCTGCGCTCGCCGCTTTGAGCGGTTGCTCAAGCGCGCCGCCGGCCGCTGAAACCAAGAAACCCCAGGCCGAGTCACACAAGATCCAGGGCAAAGTTAGGCTCCTGCATCTCTCGGATGGGACCAGTGACGCTGCTCTGAACGGGGGCGGGCCTTCCGCGTTCATCTGGGAGGGCCGGCAACAGTACCGCCTATTCTCGAGAACGACCGCGAACGTGGTGGACGGGAACGAGTACATTGTCGAGGGTGTTCACGCGCAGGATATCGTGGACGGGATCGGTGATCCGGACCAGGGTAAGAACGGCTATCCGCTCAAATCCAGCTGCGAGCGCGCAGTGAGGATTGCATGGCCCGGCATGTCCTTTGATGAAGCAGACACCAAGGCTGCCGTATTGCGCGGGCGCATGGCACGGTATCCGGCCCGGCCCATCATCATGGTCTCGAAAATCACACCCGTCTCCGGTGAGCCGAAGAAGGACGATTCAGAGAAATACAAGGACACCCCCACGGTCACGACAGCCGCCGACAAGCAGAAGGCTCTACTGGTGGAAGGCACGTCCGTTCTCACTGCGCCCCTCTGGGAGCCCGAGGCGAAATCGATCAAATGCAAAGTGATCATCAACCCGGAAGGGAAGATCTCCGAACTGGAGACGGGCGCACAACTCTGTGAGGCGATACAGTGGGATAAATTCCGCTACAAACCCACCTTGCAGAGCGGTAAGCCCGTCAATGTGAAGACCGAGGTTGAAGTCACTTACGAACCGAGGAAGTAGCGCGGCATCGCGAAGTCATATCCACTGTTTGATTCCAACCTGGCCCCCTGCCGGCCCGCACGCGGATCCGGAGGGGGCCAGGTTTTTTGTGGCGGCCGGTTTATAGAACGCGCATGGCCCGGCGGGCGACGATGATTTCCTCGTTGGTGGCCAGGACGAGCACCTTTACGTGGGAGGCGCGGGTGGAGAGGATGCGGTCTCCAGAACCCTCTTCGTTGGCGCTCGTAGAGAGCTCGACACCGAGGTGGGCGAGACCTCCGCAGCAAGCTTCGCGAAGCGCGGGCGAGTTTTCCCCGATGCCGCCGGTGAACGTGATGGCGTCGACTCCGCCCATGGCGGCAGTAAAGGCGCCGATGGTCTTGCGGACCTGATAGTTGAAAACGTCGAGGGCGAGAGATGCTTCGCGGACGCCGGCGCGGGCGGCCTCGGTGATGTCGCGGACGTCGCCGCCGGCAACGCCGGAAAGGCCGGCCAGGCCGCTGGTGCGGGCGAGTTGCGTGCGGACTTCTTCGGTGGTCCAGTTGTTGCGGTCCATCATATAGAGCACGGCGAAGGGGTCGAGGTCGCCGTGGCGGGTGGCGTTTTCCAGGCCGGATTGCGGGGAGAAGCCCATGGTGGTATCGACAGAGATGCCGCGGTCAATGGCGCAGATGGACGAACTGCCGCCGAGATGGCAACTGATCAGGCGAAGGTCCTCTTTCTGGCAATTGAGGAACTGCGGAGCGCGGCCGGAGATGAACTCATGGGAGGCGCCGTGGAAGCCGTAGCGCTCGATGCCGAACTGCGTGCGCCAGTCGGCCGGGACGCCGTACCAGCGGGCATATTCGGGCATGGTGCGGTGGAACTCGGTTTCAAAGGCCGCCACCAGGGGGACGCCGGGCATGGCCTCGCGGAAGGCGTGGATGGCCTCCAGATAAATGGCGTTGTGGACGGGAGCGGCCAGGAGGAACTGGACCATGGCCTGCTGGACGGCATCGTCAATGACAAACGTACCGCGGTAGTTGGGGCCGCCATGCACGGCCTTGAAAGCTACCGCATCGACCCGTGTGTCGCCTGAGCGGATCTCCGCGATGGCAGAGCGGTAATCGGTGACGCGCTCGAAGCGGCCTTTGGCGATGACGCGCTCCGACGGCATTTCGAGGATCTGGTACTTGAGTGAGGTAGAGCCTAGGTTGGGGATGAGTATGTTCATTTTCGGAGACTACTTGCCGGCGCTGATGCCGGTGAGATTCCTGGCGGCTTGGGCTTGAAAGGGACTGGGGATGGCTGCGCAGAGCGTGAAGTACTTTTTGGCTTCGGCGCGGCGGGCGGCATCGGGCTTGGCGCCCTTGGAGACGCTGTAGTTGGCGAGGCCCAGATAGAAATAGGCGCCGGGCAGAAGATCACTGAGCGGGGCGTTGCCTTCGATGAGCGGGAGGGCGGCGCGCATGGACTGTTCGGATGCGGGCCAATCGGACTTGTTACCGGCGGCGACGCCGGCAATCCAGTGGGCGCGGGCCAGCGTGGTCTTCTTCCTGGCATCCCAATCGGCGGCTGCGATGCCTGACGGTGCGGCCTGCGCCGGCAGGGTGGAGGTGATCCGCACGGCGTAGGTCAGGGCTTTGTCGAAGTTGCTGGCGTTGAGATTGGCGTCGGCGACGAAGAGGAGCATGTCCTCGTTGGCGTGGCCGCGATCGGCGGCGGCCTCTGCGAAGGCCTGAGCCTTGGGCAGGTCCTTTTGCTGGAGGAGGGCGACGAAATAACGGGGGGCAGCCATTGGGACGTACTGGCTTTGACTGTTCATCTCCATCAGGCCGCTGTAGAGTGCGGCAATGCCGGCGGGGTCCGTGACCTTGAGGGCGCTGGAATAGAACGAGTATTCACAGCGGGCGATGACCTGTTGAGCGAAGTCGACATTGGCGGCCCAGACGGCGGCCTCGTTTTCATCGTTGGGCTTTTTGGATGCGATGGCCAGCTTGGCCGCTGAGACGGTGCGGTTGGCCCACAGGATGATCGCGGCGACGTCCAGTTTCCGCTCCGCAGCCTGGAGCCCGTTGTAGGCCGCGGGGCTGTTGTCGGGCTCGGCGGCGAGGATGGCGGCTGCGCCAGTGATCACCTTGTCGAACTGGCCGGCTTTCAGGTGAAGGGGCTGGACCTGATTCCAGGCGTAGACTGTTCCGGGGTGCCGGGGATGTGCGGCGATGAAAGCGTCGAAGGCTGCGATCTTTTCGTCGTCGGTGGCGGCCTGGCTGGCTTTCTGGAGGAGCAGCCCTTCCGGTGTTCCGGGATTGATCTCGAAACGTTGGCCGTGCTGCGCGACAACCGCGGCGGCGGTTGTGAGGGCAAGAAAGAGTGCGTAGGCAGCGCGCATGGAGACTCCCGGTTCCGTGTGTAATATAGTACTGAGTTTGGGTTACTTCGTCGAGGCGAACACAATTTTATGATGATTCCGACCACCTATGCTGTAGCGCTCGGGCTCACAGTGTTGACGATGCTCTGTTGGGGCTCGTGGGCCAACACGATGAAGATGAGCGGCAAGTGGCGTTTTGAGCTATTCTACTTCGACTATACGTTGGGAGTATTCCTGGCGGCGTTAATTGCTGCGCTGACGTTTGGTTCGTTTGAGTTGGAAACTGTCGTCGACTCGGCATCGCCGGCATTCTCCTTTCTGGACAACATGGCGATCGGCTCGAAGATGGCAATGGTATACGCGGCGGCAGGCGGGGTAATCTTCAACCTGGCGAACCTGCTGCTGGTGGCGGCGATTGCAATTGCGGGATTGTCCGTGGCGTTTCCGGTGGGCATTGGGATCGCGCTGATTGTGGGCACGATTCTGAACTACATGCTGAAGCCCTCGGGGAGTCCGGCGCTGCTCTTTGGCGGGGCGGGCGTCATCCTAGTGGCGATCATCGTGACCGCGATGGCGCATTCCGCGTATGCGAAGAGCAAGGCTCGGGCTGCGGCGCCGGAGGTTGCCGCTGGAAACCGCGCCGTGCTGAACAAGCGAGGGCCCTCCCCAGTTAAGGGGATTGTCATTAGCGTAGTGAGCGGCGTTTTGATGGGTCTGTTTTATCCGCTGGTGGAGCTGAGCAAGCGAGGCGACCTCGGCATGGGGCCGTACGCGGCAACTTTCTGTTTTTCCGTGGGCGTCCTGCTGTCGACACCGCTGTTCAATCTGTTCTTCATGAACCTGCCAGTGGAAGGCGAGCCGGTGGGATTCATGGAGTATTTCAAGGGGACAACGAAGCAGCACTTGCTAGGGTTATTGGGGGGGGCGATCTGGTCGGTTGGGATGGTGAGCAACATTGTGGCTTCCAGTGCGGCGAAGTCAGCGACCGTGGGTCCGGCGGTGAGCTACGCGATCGGACAGGGGGCAACGCTCGTGAGCACGCTCTGGGGATTGCTGCTCTGGAAGGAATTTGCGGGGGCGGACAGCAAGGTGCGAGGGTTGATTATCCTCATGCTTGCTCTGTTTGTGGGCGGACTGGCGATGTTGTCGGTGGCGCCGCTGTACAGGTGAATGGGCAGGCTGGCGGCGCCCTAGATATCGAACAGTTTCTCGACCGGCATCGGAAGGCCGTCGCCGATGGGAAGGCTGCCCTGGGCTAACTGTGCGCTGCCGCCACCCTTGCCTCCGGCGGTTTGGATGGCTTGCTTCATGAGATTTCCAGCGTGCAGGCCGGAGTCTGCCGAAACCGCGAGCAACGCGCTGGGAGGGTTGGCGGACGTAGCGAGGAAGACCGCATTGGGTTGAGAGCAAAAAGCGATGGCGAGGGTACGGAGTTCGTCGTCGAGCGGGCCTTGCGGACGATTCTCCACATGGCGGCGGCGGCCGGCAGGATCGGGTGGCGTCTCGCTGTAGAGTGCGCGGCCGCGGAGCGTGTTGAGCTCGATGGCTAGCTTCAGCCGAGACTTGGCTGCATCCTTGGCCTGTTCCAATTGTGCGGTGACAAGGGCCGGGGTCTCGTCTAGGGGAGCGGAGAACTGGCGGGCGATCTGAGAGAGCGCGTCGAAATCTGCGCGAGCGCGGGCAATGGCGCGCTGACCGCAAAGGAACTCCACCCGGGTGCTGTTGCGGATCTTCTCGGTCTTGCGAAGGAGCACCAGTCCAATCTCGCCGGTGGTGCGGACGTGGGTGCCGCCGCAGGCGGAGCGATCGAGCCCGCCGATGCTGACGATGCGCAGTGTGCCTTCCCGAGTGGATTCCTTGCGCAGCCCGGCGGCCTCGGTTGCGTCCTCGAACGAGACGGCGAGCGGCAGATCCTGTTGGATGACGTGGTTGGCGCGAAGTTCGGCGGCCTGGAGCTGGGCGGGGCTGAGTGCAGGTGTATCGAGGTCTATGGTGGCAGACTCGGCGCCCAGGTGAAAGCTCAGCGTCCGAGCCTGGAAGAGCTGGTCGAAGACGGCGGAGAGCAGATGCTGGCCGCTGTGCTGCTGCATGTGGTCACGGCGGCGATCCCAGGCGACGACACCCTCGACGTCCGTACTGTTTAGGGGCGCGGCCAGGACGTGGATGATGCGGTCCTCTTCATCGATGACATCCAGAACGGCGATGCCGTTTAGCTCGCCGAGATCGTGGGGTTGGCCGCCCGAGGAGGGATAGAAGGCAGTGCGGTCCAGCACGACGCGCAGGCCGCCGCCGGACGTCTCCAGGACGCAGGCCTGGAAGCGTGTCAGGTAGGAGTCAATGTAGTAAAGGCGTTCGGTCATCGAATGGCGAGTTGGACGGTGTTGCTGGTGGCTCCGCCGGCGGTGACGGCGAGATCGACGCGATCGGCGCGCGGAGCGCCTTCGGGGATCTGAACTTTGACGATGTAGCGGCCGGGGTTGTCGGGCACGAGGGTCGGCGTGGCTTCAACGACCGCGCCAGAGGTGAAGATGGAGCGTCCGAAGGAGACCTGGACAGGATCGGCCGTGCCGGAGTCTGGATTGGTTCGGCCGAGGCCGATGAGGTGGATGGTCACTGTGTCGCCAGTGGCTGCAGGGCGGCCGCCGTAGGCCTCCGGGATGGCGAGTGTACCGTCGTCGAGGAGCACCTTGCCGAAACCGTCGGTGCTGAGCTCGAGTCGGGGGGCGCGCCATGCGACGCTGGCGAGGATCTGGTTACCGGGTTGGCCGTCGCGCTCCACCTGAATGATGGCGTCGCCGGGATCGATGGCTTCCGGGATCTGGAACGCGATCTCGTCCGGGCTGACGGCGGAGAGGGGGGCGGCGACGCCATTCACAAGCAGGCGCGTGCCGGCGAGCGTGTCCGGCCAGGGAGCGGATTCGGCTGCAGCGGGATCCTGGGCAGTGAGCTGAATGCCACGGATGCGGGCGAGCATGCCGGGGGCCATGACGGTGGCTGGATCCACGCGCAGGCTATTGGTGAGGGTGGAGTAATCGAGCGCGGGTGCCGAAGCGGGCATCACCTCGAGGGTCACGGGGATGAGTTGCTCGGCGTTCGCGGCGTTGGTGACTACCGTGAGAGCGCCGGTGTAGACACCTAGCGTGAGCCCGGTTTGGGTGATGCGCACCCGGTAAGCCTGGCCGTCGGCGAAGACCTCGGCGGAGAGCCACTCCCCTCCGCTGGCGGTGGTTGCACGAACCTCGGAGGCGAGGACTTGGCCGTAGCCGCGGTTGGGAAGATCAAAGGCCGTGACGTAGGCCGGGCCGCCCTCGGCGACGCGGAACCGGAGTTGGGCGGGGGCGTTGTAGATGGGGGCGCCGGCGACACGCAGAGTAACGGGGATCGTGCCGTTCTCCTCCGGGATGATGGAGCCGGAGACGGTTAGCGTGCCCTTGAAATCGCCCTCGGCCATGGAGGGCAGGTGGCGCGCGATCACGCGGTAGCTAGAGTCATAGCGGAAGCTGCCCATGCCCTCGACAGGAATAGAGAGCCATTCGGGGCCTTCGGTGGCGGCCTTGAGGTTCAAGTTGTTGCCAGCGCGGATGGTGTATTCCTGGGAGCCGCCCGGGGTGACGAAGTACTCGATCCGGGGAGGGACGGCGCCGCCGGCCTGGACGGTGACGGTGAGGAACTGGGGCGCGTCGAGAGCGTTGGGGTCAGAGAAGCTGACGACGCCGGTGTGGGCGCCTTTAGGCAGGCCCTGGGTGTTGAGTTCCAGGCGAATGGGTGTGCAGATGCCGGAACGCTGGGCGCAGTTGCCGGTTTCGCCCACCGAGACTTTGAGCCAGTCGGCCGTGGTGGTGGCGGATAGCGCGAGGTCGCCATCGCCGATGTTGAAAGCCTCCACGGTTTGGAGAGGTCCCGCGGCGCCGACGGCGAGATTGACGGGGCCTACGGCAGCAGTAGAGAGCCGGAGGCGGGGCGCGGCGGAGACACTACTAGCGAGGCCCAGCAGCAGAAGAAGTGCAGGGGCAGAAACTTTTCGAACTAGACCCACTCAAGAGCTCCCTTTTTGTAGGCCCAGATGTAGCCGACGACCAGAATTGCGAGGAAGACCGTGATTTCGCTGACTCCGAACCAGCCGAGTTGCTTGTAGCGCACGGCCCAGGGGAAAAGGAACACGGTTTCCACGTCGAAGATGACGAAGAGGATGGCGACGATATAAAAGCGGACTGTGTAGCGTCCGCGGGCATTGGAGGCGGCCTGAATGCCGCACTCGTAAGCTTCGAGTTTCGTCACCGAGGGGGCCTGCGGACGGATGAAGCGCATCACCAGCAGGAGGACGATCGGGAAAAGGATCGCGACCATCAGAAAGATGAAAATTGGCAGGTACCCTTCGGGCATACGATCAATATAACACCGTGGGCTCCCATTCGGACCCGACCGTCCGCATTGCGGAGCCTGATAAAATAACGGTTTGGGCACAGCCACCATATCCACCCCCCCGGCGCCAGCGCGCGCGGAGTTGCGTTTGCCGGGGATGATGTTCTTGCGGGTACTGATGGAACGGCGATCGCTGATCTATCAGATGGCCAAGCGGGACTTCACGCAGAGGTTCGTGGGGAGCGCGGCGGGGTGGCTGTGGACCATCATCCATCCCCTGGTGCTGCTGGTGAGCTGGGTGTTTGTATTTCAGTTCTGCATGAAGATTCCGCCGCCGGCCGGCGCGGGCGGGACGAACTACACGTTATATCTGTTTTGCGGGTATCTGCCCTGGCTGCTGTTTCAAGACACGGTGCAGCGCTCGGCGACGAGTTTACTGGACCAGTCAAACCTGATCACGAAGACCGTTTTCCCTTCGGAGATCATCCCGGTAACGATCTTTTTGTCGTCGCTGGGGAGCCACGTGATTGCGGTGGGGGCGGCGGTGGTGACCGTGCGGTATATGAACCAGCAATTCAGCGCTCTGATCCTCCTGCTGCCCATCTATACAGCGCTGCTGGGGCTATTCGCGGTGGGGATGGGCTGGATCTTTGCGAGCCTGCAGGTCTATCTTCGGGACACGGCGCAGATGGTGTTGGTGGCTCTGACCGGCTGGTTCTGGTTCACGCCTATCTTTATCGACGAAACGAGCTTCCCGGTGAGCATGCGGTTCCTGGTGCATTGGAATCCGATGGCGCACATTGTGAAGGGCTACCGGCAGCGGCTGCTAACGACGGATCTGCCGTCGTGGCAGGAACTGCTATTGCTGGCGGCTATTTCACTGGCGGTGTTTGTGGCCGGGGGAATCTTCTTCCGGCATTTGAAGCGCGGCTTTGCCGACGTCCTGTAGGCTGGTAAGTTTGGAGCCTGAAAGACCCATGAATTTTACGAGACGTTCGTTTCTGAGTGCCGCCGTCGCCGGTGCGCCGCTGCTGGCGCAGAAGGGCGCGGCTGGGCCGAAGCCGAATGTGGTGCTGGTGATTGCCGAGAACCTGCCGTCGTGGGCGCTGGGCTGCTACGGCAACCGGGAGATCCGGACTCCGCAGATCGACCGGATCGCGCTATCGGGCGCGCGGTTTGTGAACAACTACGCGTGCTCGCCGAATGGTGCGGTGAGCCGGGCGACACTGTTCAGCGGGCGGACTCCGGCGCAGCACGGCGTGCAGGGCGCGGATGGCTCGCTGAGCAAGGAAGTGCTGATACCGGACGCACTGGCCGGCGGTGGGTATCAGTGCACGTATGTGGGGAAGTTCGGGATCGGTGGTGGGGCGCCCGGGCACGGCTTTGCGCACGTCGCGGCAGATTCGCTGGAGGCGGTGACGCGCGCCGGTGGTGAGTATTTAGATCAGCAGACCAAGGGCAAACCGTTCTTCCTCACCCTGGCGTATCCGGGTCCGGGCGTTGCACCCGGGGAGGCGGCGGCGAAGTACCAGGAGATGTACAAGAGCGTCACGTTCGACAGCTTCGGCATTCAGCCTGTGGCGGAGAACGCAAAGGCGGGCAAAGAGCTTTTGCAGAATCCGGTGGCGAGCCTGCGGCGCTATGCGGCGGCGGTGACGGCGCTGGACGATCAGATCCCGGCGCTGCAAAAGAAGCTGCTGGCGAAGGGGCTTTTCGAAGACACGATTCTGGTATTCACCTCCGACAGCGGCGCGCTGCTGGGGCGGCACGGATTTTGGGCCGACGGATTGGCGTCGGATCCGATCAACATGTTCGACGAGGCGATGCAGGTGCCCATGATCTGGCAGTGGGCCGGCCACGTGCCGGTGCAATCGGCGCGGCCCGAATTGGTGAGTCTGTACGATTTCCTGCCGACGATTTGTGACGTAACCGGCGTGAAGGCGCCGGCGGGGAGGAATCTCTGCGGGCGGAGCTATCTGCCTTTGGTGCTGAACAAGCGACTACCGAAGAAAGAGCCCTGGGACGACACCGTGTTCGGACATTTCCGGGATACGGAAATGGTGCGGGACAAGTATTACAAGTTGGTGGTGCGGGGCAAGGGCGAAGGGGCGAACGAGCTCTACGACATGCGGAAGGACACGCGCGAGCGGAATAACCGCTATGCCGAGCCAGGATTCGTGACCGTGCGGGACGATCTGGCCAAGCAGTTGGCGGCGTGGCGGGGTAAGTACGCGTAGCCGGAATTAGCGGTTCAGGCGCCGTCAGCCCTTCAGCACCTGATGCTTTTTCACCCATTCCGGGTCGATGTCGGCGCCGAAGCCGGGGCCGGTGGGTACCTTGATCTTCCCATTGACCACCTTGAGTGGCGACGTCTTGCATTCGTACCGGACGTTGGTCTGGAACGATTTGAATTCGTGGTGCTCGCCGGCGTTGGGCACGGCCGAGATGAACTGGACGTTGTAGAGGAAGCCCAGGCCGCCTCCGGACATGTGCGGCACAATCGTCTTGCCGAAAGCCGCGGCCATGCGGGCCACCTTCATGGACCGGATCAGCCCTCCGAAATAGTAGTTGTCCGGCTGTACGATATCGATGCCGTCATTGGCGATCAGCCAGCGGAATCCATAGAAGCTGTTGTCCTGCTCGCCGTTGGCGATGGGGATCTTGAGTGCGTCGGCGACCTGTTTGATCTCCTCGATATGGTCGAACATGACGGGCTCCTCGAAGTACACATACTTGTACTCCTCCAGCAGCCTGCCGACACGGATGGCTTCCGAAACGCCGTAGAAACTGTTCGAATCGGCATAGAGCGCCATCTTGTCGCCGAACGTCTTGCGCACCAGCGGAATCATTCGCTCGGTCCGTCCGGGAGGGCCCACGGCGTTCATGTCGGTGGTCATGAACATCAGTCCGCCGATCTTGATCTTGAGAGCATGGATGTCGTATTCGGCGACGGCGCCCTGGATCAGTTTGATCGATTCCTCCACCGGTTTCTCCCGCCACTCGGTGGCCATGTAGACGCCGACCTCGCGGTTGTGGATCTCACCGATGAGTTCGCCCACGGGCTTGTTCGCCATGCGACCGAGCATGTCGAGAATCGCGAACTCGATGGTGGCCAGCGGCAGGCCCAGCGCGATTCCGTTGAACCGGAAGTTGAAGCCGAAGATATAGACCTTTTCCAGGATCAGATCGAGTTCACGCGCGTCTTTGCCCAGGAAGAACGGCCGTAGATTCTTGAGGAAGATCGGGTACAGCGTGTTCATTGTGCTGTGCGCGACCGAGATTCCCTCCGCTCCGTCCCGCGAGCGGACCCGGCAGAGGTAGCCTCCATTGAGCTGAAGCAGCTCCAGCGTCTCGATGATGACGGGTGTACTGAAGAACTGTTTCTTGAGGACCGGTTGACTCAGGATCTCGTCGAGCTTGCGGTAGCGGGTGTTGACCGGAGAGCTTGGCACGGCGGATAGCGGCAGGGCGGACAACCCTCCCCCTGCGGCGGTGGCGATGAACGTACGGCGGTCAGATTTCATGTTTTTGCGCTCCTCGATGTGATCCTGGTCCGGTGGCGACCCGCACCATCAGACCACGCCGCACTCAGACTATCACGGCCCGGCGCGGGCAGGCGTTGGTGCCGGCGGCTACGGAATCAGTCGCTGCATGGTGCCGCAGAGCGTCCCAGTGTAGAATCACGCAATGCGCAGATTTCTGACCAAGCGGCTTCCGATCCTGTTGTACGGGATGCTGCTTGCCGTGGCGCCTGAAGCGGACGCCGCCCAGAGCCGTTTCAAGGCCGTCATTTTCGGCCGCCACGCTGACTCCCTCGCCAGTTTTGAGAGCTTCGCGCGCCAAGCTAAGCAATCGGGCGCCACTCATATTGTTCTCACTGCCGAAGACCTGCCTTGGGCCATGTGGCAGATGGATACGCCGGGCGATCCGTATCCGGCCTGGGCGGTATCCAACGTCGGGCTGCTGAAGGTCTCGCCGCCCGACGCGCTGCTGCCATTCCTCCCGAAGGACTATGCGGACACGGTGCTGAGTATCCTCCGATTACGGTGCGAAGTGCTGCGCAAACTGGGCCTGAAAGCCGCTTTCACCACGTTTGAGCCGCAGATGCTTCCGGAGGCTGTCTATGAGGCGCATCCGCTGTGGCGGGGGCCGCAGGTGGATCATCCCCTGCGCTCACGCGTGCCGCGTTTCGCTCCTTCTATCGACAATCCGGAAGTGCTCGCTCTCTACCGCGAGTCGATTCGCAAGCTGCTCACGGTCTGCCCGGAGATTGAGATCCTCTCGCTGCACACCAATGATTCCGGATCCGGCATGAGCTGGAGTGGCGGTCTGTATCAAGGCCCGAACGGTAGCGCTCTCGTCCGCGACCGCAAGATGCACCAGCGATACCGGGAGTTCTTCGGAACGCTGCAGGCCGGCGCCGGCGACGCGCGCCCCGGCCCGTTGGAGATTGACGCCGAATGGGTCCGCGAAGCCGCTCCGGACCTCGTTGCCGGCAAACTCGGCGCGGGCATGGCGGTGGCTAATCTGGAGGGGCCGAAAGCCACAGTCTACAAAGCCGTGGTGGGCTTCCTGCTTGATTACTTTTATCCGTTCTATCCGGCGCAAGGCATTCCGCTGCCAGTGCGTTATCTGGAGGAGTTGGAGCAAGCGGCGGAGTCCAGCGCGCCGCGCCTCTTCTATCTGATTGGGGACCGTCACGACAGCGATCTCTACCTTCAGATCTTCGATGCGTTTGCACGTAATCCCACGCATGACGACGTCTCGCGCATGCAGTTGCTGCGCTCGGTGGCGGTGGGCCGGGTGGGCGAGGCGGGCGCCGGCGCTTTGGTGGGCGTCTGGATGGCTCTCCATCGTGTGCAGCGTGACGCGGACATTCTGAATTTCGGCGGCACTATTTTCTACATCGGCTCGGTTCATCAGCGGCTGTTGACCCGGCCCTTCGTGCCGTTTCCCGAGGAGTTGAAGCCGGAAGAGACTGAGTACTACCGCAAGTTCCAGTTTCAGGCGCGAACCGAAGAGCGTGCCCGTGACCTGGGCGACATCCAGGGTACGCGCCAGTATCAGGGACTGGGCGGTACGGCGGTCTCCGGTAATCTGCTGGTGCGTATGCAGGGCGATCTGATCCGCGCCCGCGCCGCTCTGCGGGCTCTTGGGGCCACCGCCGCCGCGCCAGTGAAGCAGCGGTTCGAACTGCTCGACAAGCGAATCCAGGTGTTTGGCTTGTTGGTTGAGAACTGCCGCAACGCGCTGGAGTACCAGTATCTGCTCGATTTCCTGAAGGACGGCAGGCTGCGGCGTCCGGTGGAGTTTCAGGAGCACCTCACCGATATCACCGAGTGGCGGGCCATCAAGGAAGTGGGCCGCCGGGAGATGGACAACACCACGGTGTTGGCGGATCTGCTGGAGGCCAACAAGGATATTCTGATCGATCGGGTCCAGACCAACGCCGAGGAGAACATCCGCCAGTTGGGGCCGGATCTCGTCAGCCAGTTGCGGCGCAAGGTGAAGATCATGGTCACGCACTGGGAGGACTACGAGCGGCTGTTCGATGACGAGAAGCCCAAGGCGGCGACGCGTCGGGACTGAGTCTTAGGGCCTGATTCTCATTCCGCTGATTCTCATTCCGCTGTCGGATCCGCGAAAACAGTGCTATCCTCCCGGAATGGCTGATTCCACCTGGGTACCGAATCTGGCCGCTGCCGCTCCCACTGCAACAGTTGTCCCGCGGCATTCGGCAGTGGTCCGCGTCACGCACTGGATAACCGCACTTTGCTTCCTCGCTTTACTGGTCAGCGGCGTGGAGATCGTGGTGTCGCATCCACGCTTCTATTGGGGCGAGACCGGCAACGTAACCACTCCTCCGTTGTTCCAACTGCCGATCCCCGCCTCCAGGGCGATCGTGCCGACGGGCTACGGCTACGTGCTGCCCGATCAGAATGGCTGGAGCCGTTCTCTTCATTTTCAAGCCGCTTGGGCAGTAGTGTTGGCCGGATTGCTATACGGGGTTTTTGGCCTGTGGACGGGCCATTTCCGAAACCACCTGATCCCGACCGGATCCGATCTCCGGTGGGAGAAGCTCCAGGTAGTGATCGCAAATCATGTGCGCTTCCGGCCGCCAGGAGAGGAGGAAGCGCGGTCGTACAACGTGCTCCAGCGGCTAGCCTACGTGGGAGTGGTCTTCGTCCTGTTTCCGCTGATGATCTGGACTGGTCTGGCGATGTCTCCCGCGGTCGTGTCGGTGATTCCAGGCGCAGTGACGGTTCTCGGCGGCCATCAGTCCGCCCGAACCATTCACTTCTTCTGCTCGCTGAGCCTCGCGCTGTTTCTGCTGGTCCACGTTGGAATGGTCGCTCTGGCAGGATTCAGAAACCGTATGCGAGCGATGATTACCGGCCACGCCGGAACGATGAAGGAGCAGGCATGAGCAATATCTCACGGCGAAGACTGATCACCACTGGTATTGCCGCGACAGCCAGTGTCTCGGGACTGGCTGTGGCTGCCCGCCTGGCGGATCGCTACGGGCTGTTGCCGCCCGATCCCGGCGGAATCTACGGACCTGGCAAGACGCTGACCTACGCGGCGCAGCGTCTGCTGACGCAGCACTCGTCGGCGCGGGAGTTCTCTCGCAGTCAAATTTCCCAGCCTCCGTTTGCGAACCCGGTGCGTTCTCGCGGCAAGGATTTTGATCGCCTGCAGTCCGGCGGGTTCGCCGATTGGAAGCTCACGGTGGAAGGGATGGTCGCCCGCCCCGCCTCGCTTTCACTGGCGGACCTCAAGACGCACCCCTCTTCCAGCCAGATTACTCAACTGGTGTGTGAAGAAGGCTGGTCCTATGTCGCGGAGTGGACCGGCGTGCCCCTTTCCCACATACTGGACCGCGTGGGAGCGCTCCCGCAGGCCCGCTACGTGGTCTACCTATCCATGCAAGACGGGTGGGACGGCAGCATCGATATGGCGGATGCGCTGCACCCGCAGACGATCCTCACCTACGGCATGAATGGCGGCGATCTATCGGTGGGCTGCGGCGGTCCGCTCCGCATGCGTGTCCCGCGTCAGCTCGGCTACAAGAGCGTGAAATTCATCAATCGCGTGATCGTCACCGACAACCTAAACCAGTTCCCGGCGGAAGGCAGCTACTCCTGGTACGCCGGCATCTGAAGCCAGGCGGATCTCAGTGACCGAAGACGGCTTTGACACCAGCTGGTCCGGCGAAGACGCAGACGGCGGAGTGGCCGCAGGCGGGGGCGATGGCGAAGGTGTGCTGGGCGCCGTACTGTGACTTCATGTAGTTGGCGAAGTTGGTGCCGCGTTCGCGGCGATTGGCGCCCTGGGCGTTGGCGGGGCAGCTCTTGTCGAGGTTGGGGTCGTCGGTGCGGGTGTCGAGCTCGCTCACCAGATAGGCGACAGTCCGGCGGGGGAACTGGGCGCGGATGACATCAATCGGGGTTTGTGCGGCGTAGCCGGTCAGCTTCTCAAGCCCGTAGCGGTACTGGTTGTACGTGGTGCAGTTGTCGGCGTCAATGTAGCGGCCAAAGCCCTCTCCGCGGGGGCGCTGGTCATTCAGGTATACGTAACTGGAGGGGTTGGCGACGACGTAGCGCACCGGGATGTGGAGGCGGGGCTCAGCACGATTGAAGGCGGCATACCGCTGGACGTACTGGCCCCCGGCTGAGTGGCCGGCGACGACAATCTCCTTGAGATTGGGGAAGCGGGCGACATCGTTGAAAAGCTCCAGAATGCGGTCCGCCACATCGTAGGAGAAAACCTTACCGTTGCTGGCGGCGTCGCCGGATTTCCAGGCTTCGTTGGTCCAATACCACTCCCCGGGGGCGACGTCATCGCCGCGATTGTCGCGGGTGCGAGCCTTAAAGTGTGGCGCCACGACGGCGGTTTGATCAAGTTGATCCGCGACGAGGGTGGCGGCGAGGGTCCAGCGATAGTAATCCTCGGCGTTGCGATTGGTGCCGTGGATCATGATGACGGCACGTTCCACCGCAGGGTGCGCGCCCTCGGAGAGAGAGTGGCTTCGCCAGATGAGAACGTGGCCGTCGGCGACGACCAGGCGTTCGGTAGCGGGCGGGGCGGCCAGCAGCAGTAGTGCCAGAGGAAGCAGCATGATGGGGGATCCGTCTAACGGAGTCGCACCATTTCATTTTGCGTCAGCCGGAAGACGGCTGCATAGCTGGGCCATTCGGACTCGGTCGGCGGTGGGGACATTGCCTTAGCCCGGTAGACGTGGAACGTATGGTCGTTTGCGGCCAGCGAGACCAGATAGTAGAGCGTGTGTGCCTGTGTGGGGCCGAGCGGGAAGGGGTCGTCCACGAAAAGGATTCGGCTGCTCGGCCGGAGCGGTGGCAGACTTTTGGATACGGCTTTACCCGGCTCGCTCAGCATTCGTTCCTGTGCGTAATACCAGGCGTTGGCCCATTCGCGCGCAGCGAGATGATGAGGGATGAGAAAGAGCGCCAGTACTACCGCGAGGTCAATTGGGGGCCACCTGCGGATTGCAATTTTGGTCAGCACGGCGGCAGCGAGAAGGCAGAAGCCGAAGTAGGGGATGTAGAAGGCGTAGAGGTTGCGCGGTTCGATGAAGAGGATCGGTAATGGCGTGATGAGGGCGACCGCGGAGGCAAACCAGGATTCGCGGCGCCGCAGGAGAGCAGGCAGGAGCAGACAGACGGCGAGGGTGATCTTCGTGGCGAGTGGGGACCAGTTGCGAAATTGGTAGAACAGCATGCTCTGGTAGTGCTGCCAGTTGGCCCAGAAGGTCTCCAGAGTGTAGGTGGTCCGATAGGAAGCGTTAGCTTGGAAGCCGGAGTGGATGAGGAAGCGGGCGACGAACGCGGCGCAAATAGCGGCAGAGAAGATGGGCGTGAGCCAGTGGCGGCGGTCACCGTAGAGCCACTCGATGAGGGCGTGCAGGAGCGGGAGAGCCACGGCCATCTCCTTGGAGCCGATGGCCAATGCGGAGAGCAAGCAGATACCGGCGAGTTCGCGCCAGTTGGGCGCCCGCGATTGAATGCGAAGGGTGGCGTGCCACAGCAGTGCGGCAAAGGTGAATGTGAAGCATAGGATGTCGTAGAGCGTGGCGGTTGAGAAATAGAGATCGGTGAGGCAGGCGTGATACGAGAAGAGGACCGCGAAGAAAAGGGTCGTGACGCCCGATTGAGAGAGGCGCCAGGCGAGGGCAGTGGCGAGCGCGAAGTTGAGTAGAAGCAGGGCGAAGCAGACGACGCGGTAAGGGCGGGGATGGATTCCGAAGAGTTCCCAGAGGCCGCGCATGGCGAGTGTGGCAACCGGGCGATCGGGCTGGAGGGCAAGTTCAGCCACGGGCCTATCGGAGGCCTGGAAGAGGTTCATGAGCTGGTCATCCGTGAACCACGCTTTGAGCCCGGGGCCGGCGAGAAAAAGGAAAAGGGCGGCCACGGCGAGGGCGGCCGCGATTGTTTTAAACATCATCGCCCAAAGATGTAGCGGGAGCGACGGGGGTCGGCCCCGCCGTCGAGGACGCCGTTCTGAACCTTGATCAGCGTAGGGGCGCTGCCGTTAGACCAGGGGCCGAGTGCGGTAAGCCGGTGGCCCTTTTCGCGCAGGATCTTCGCCGTGGCCTCCGGAATGCGGGACTCTATGTTCACGCGCCCGGGTTCGAACTCATGGCTGGCGAAGGAGCCGTAGAAGTGCGCGGACTGGAAGCGCGGCGCTTCGGTAGCTTCTTGAGCGCCCATGCCGAAGTCGATGAGATTGAGGATCACCTGGAGCATGGCCTGATCCTGGTTGTCGCCGCCGGGAGTAGACATGACGAGCCAGGGCTTGCCGTCCTTGAGGATCATGGTGGGGCTGAGCGTAACGCGGGGGCGCTTGCCGGGGGCGAGCTGATTGGGATGGCCGGGGATGGTGACGAAAGTTTGAAGACGAGTGGAAAACGGGATGCCGGTGTCGCCTGCGATCACGGAGGGTAGCCACGCGCCGCTGGGCGTGGCGGAGAAGGCGTTGCCGAAACGATCGATGACGTTGACGCACGTGGTGTCGTGATCGCCGGCGGGCGGCACGTTTGGCTGCGTGAGCGCGAGCGGCGGGGCGAAGGAGCCGGGGCGGTGTTCCAGCGAGGCGTGGTTGGGGTCGATTAGCTTGCGGCGCAGGGCGGCGTATTCCTTGGAAAGCAGCGTGGCTTCGTCGATCCTGGAGAACTTCGGGTCGCCATAGTAGCGGTCGCGGTCGGCGAAGGCGAGTTTCACGGCCTCGATGAGGGTGTGAAGGTACTCGGGCGAGTTGTGGCGCATGGCCTTAAGGTCGAAGCCCTCCAGGATGTTGAGGGCCTGGAGCATCACAGGGCCCTGTGTCCAGAAGCCGGGCTTGACGATCTCATAGCCGCGATAGGTGGTGGTGCGCGGAGTATCGGAGTCAGCGTGGAATTTGGTCAGATCGTCGTAGCGGATGAGGCCCTGGTTGGCTTCCGAAAATGCGGCGAGTTTCTTCGCGATCGTGCCCTTGTAGAATTCGTCCCGCACTGCCTGGAGCTTCTTGGCCCGGTTGCCGCGGGTTTTCTGTTCCACCGTGCAGAGAGACTGGAGCGTGTTGGCGAGGGTGGTGGATTTGAAGATTTCGCCGCGGGTGGGCGGCTCGCCGCCTGGGAGGAAAAAAGCCGCAGAGGCCGGCCAGAGCTCGAGATACTTGCGAAGGTCGCCGATGAATTTCGCATACTCCTCGGGGATGGGGAAGCCGCGCGCAGCCTCAATCGCCGGGGCGGCCACTTCGCAATAGGACTTGGTGCCGTGCTGCGAAAGCGCAAGGATCAGACCGTCCAGGACGCCGGGGAGAATGGCGGCGCGCAGGCCGTTAGCGGGGATGGGCGGCATGTCGCCAGGCTTTTCCCACGGCTCCGGCTGGCGCGTGCGGTAGTACTCCAGGGTGGCCAGCGCGGGCGCGGTGCCGATGCCACTGATCGCGACGGGCGGCTTTCCTGCCATCTTGATCAGCAGGGGCATCTCGCCGCCCAGCCCGAAGCGGGATTGCTCGGTGACGGCGGCGCTCAGGACGGAGGCGACCCCGGCGTCCACGGCGTTGCCGCCCGCTGTGAGCATCCGATACCCAGCCTCCACCTGCCAGTTGTTTGCGGCGCCCACCATTTCGCGGGTGCCGCGTACGGGCGGAAACATTGTGGCGGGCTGGGCTTGCAGGCCGATCTGGGCAAAGAACAGGATGGCGCAAAGATGTTTCATTGTCTTCCCTTGAATTTGCGAAGCAGCTCGTAGGCGACGATGCCGCCGGCGGTGGCGACGTTGAGCGAGTTCTTCTCGCCGTGCATGGGGAGGCGAACGTGTGTATCGCAGACCTCCATGAGTCCGTCGCCTAGACCATCCACCTCGTTGCCGAAGATGACGCAGACAGGCCAGCGCGGCTGCCACTCGAAGAGATCCTGCGCGCCGGGACCGGTCTCGATTGCCGCGATCTCGTAGCCTCTCGCCCGCAGCATGCGGAGCGGGATGAGAGCGTCGGTGTGATACTCCCACGGCACGGTCTCTTCCGAACCGAGGGCGGTCTTGGCGATGCCCTCCTGCGGCGGGTGGGCGGTGATGCCGCACAGGATCAGCTTCTGGAGGTTCACGGCGTCGGCGGTGCGGAAGAACGCGCCGGCATTATACATGCTCCGGATGTGATCGAGCAGGATGACCGCGGGTAAAGGCAGTTCGGACACAGGATTAGGATAGCCTGAAGCCATGGTGACACTGAACGGCGCGGCGTTGACGCTAGAGGAAGTAGCGCGGGTCTCGCGCGGAATGGAAGACGTCGAGTTGGACCAGGGCGCCGTAAAGCAGATGCGGGCGTCACGCGATGTGGTGGACCGCCTGGCCGAGGGCGAGGCTCCGGCGTATGCGATCAACACGGGGGTGGGTTTACTGGCGGATACGCGCGTGCCAGCCGAGGATCTGGAGAAATTGCAGCGGAACGTCGTACGATCGCACGCCTGCGGAGTGGGCGAACCTCTGCCGAGGGAAGCCGTGCGGGCGATGATGCTGATCCGCGCGAACGTGCTGGCGATGGGCGTGTCGGGCATCCGCCCGGTGATCGCGCGGCGGCTGTGCGGGTTGTTGAACAAAGGAGTGACTCCGATGGTGCCCTCGCGCGGCAGCGTGGGGGCGAGCGGGGACCTGGCGCCTCTGGCGCATATGGCACTGGTGCTGATCGGCGAGGGCGAGGCGGAGTTTCAAGGACGTCGGATTAAGGGCGCCGACGCGCTGGCCGGTGCGGGGCTGGAGGCCGTGAGACTCCATTCCAAAGAGGGCATCTCGCTGCTGAACGGAACGCAGGCGATGCTCGCGCTTGGCTCGCTGGCGCTGTTGGATAGCGAGGATCTGGCGGAGATCGCGGACGTCGCCTGCGGGTTGTCGTTGGATGCGTTGCGTGGCACTCCGCGAGCGTTTGACGCGCGTATTCACGAGGCGCGGCCGCATCCAGGGCAGCTCGCGAGCGCGCGATATCTGGCGGCGCTGCTGGAGGGGAGCCAGATCCGGGCGTCGCACAAGAGTTGCCGGCACGTGCAGGACGCCTACTCGCTGCGGTGCGCGCCGCAGGTGCATGGCGCCGTGCGGGACACGCTGGCGGAGACGCGCCGGGTGTTTTCCATCGAGCTGAACTCCGCCACCGACAATCCGCTGGTCTTTGGCGAGGAGATCCTCTCTGGCGGAAATTTCCACGGGCAGAGTCTGGCGTTCGCCATGGACTATCTGGCCATCGCGTTGACGGCTCTGGCGGGGATCAGCGAGCGGCGGATCGACCGCATGGTGAACCCTGCGTTGAACGAAGGGCTGCCGCCGTTCCTGGCGGCGCAGCCGGGGCTGGAATCGGGATTCATGATGGTGCAGGTGACGGCGGCGGCGCTGGTGGCGGAGTGCCGCGTGCTGGCCACCCCTGCATCGCCTGGCACTATCACGACCAGCGGGAACAAGGAAGACTTCGTCAGCATGGGTATGACGTCGGCGTTGAAGCTGCGGCAGATGGTGGAACTGGTGCGGATGGTGCTGGCAATCGAGCTGATGACGGCGGTGCAGGGCTTGGAGACGCTGCGACCCCTGAAGACGAGCGCGCCGCTGGAGCGGGTGCGGGCTGAGGTGCTGCGGGTAAGCCCGGCGCGTACGGACGACCGGCCGTTTTCGGACTCGATCATGGCCGTGGCGGAGTGGCTCAAGGAGTGGCGAACACGAAAAAGCGCGTGGTGCGTTTGAAGCCAAGGCGCTTGTAGAGTTCCAGGCCGCCGGGTGAGGATTGCAGCACCAGCGGGGCTGTGACTCCGCGCAGACGGCGGTCGGCAATGGCGTGGCGCATGATGGCCTCGGCCATGCCACGGCCGCGCCAGGCCGGCAGAGTGGCCACGGAGTAGATGCCGAGTACGCCGGCCGCCTCGATGAGCGCTGTGCAGGTGACGGCGAAGCCTCCTTCGTAACCGAGCCAGACCTCCAGCGGGCCGTGCCACATTCCCTCGGGCTCGTACACCTGGAGGGAGATGGCTGGCGGGATGTGGAAGCAGGCGGTGACCAGCTGGGCGAAGTCCCGGCGCGTCCCGGCGTCGTTGACGCGGCGGTAGCTGAGGGCTGGAAGATCGCGGCGCGGCGGGGTCAACTCGTTGGTCTCCATGCCCGGCGATTCGGCGATGCACTCCATGTTGTGCGATTCGAAGATGCGGTGTACGCGGCGCGCTGTGCGTGGCGCCAGATAGTCCTCACACAGCCAGAACGACCAGTCGCGCTGGCGGGCGCGAAAATGGGCATTGGCAAGCTGAATGCGGCGGTCCATCTCGCCCTCGATTTCAGCAACTGGATGGGCGATGAGAGCGATGTTGAAGACGGAGAAGGTAACGGGCGACGTGATGAGCTGGACGCCGGCGCGATGTTCGGCCGGGCCGTAGAACGAGAGCGAGGCGGCGAGATTGGCGGCGTTGCTTTCCCAGTTCTTCATAGCAGGCTGAGCGGATCAACGTCGATGACAAGCGCGGTGGCCGGCCACTTTTCCTGGATGGCGTGCAGGCGGAGTTGTTTGAGAATGATATTCAGCTTGGGGCGCGAGGTGGCCTTGATGAGGGTTTGGTAGCGGAATTCGTTCTTCAGGCGAGGGACCGGCGCTTCTGCCGGACCAAGGACCTTGATACCCTCGCCTGGGTCATGGAGCAGGTGCGCGATCTGGCCGCTGAGGGCCAGAGCGTCCTCCTGCTTTTCCGCGCGGACGAGAATGCTGGCCATGGCGGCAAAAGGCGGGTAGCGCATCAGGCGGCGAAACTGGAGTTCCTTTTCGTAGAACTTGTCGTAGTCCTGCAGAGCGGCGCAGCGGACGGCGTAGTGATCCGGGTTGATGGTCTGGATGACCACAGTGCCGGGGAGTTGGTGGCGGCCGGCGCGGCCGGCCACCTGCGTGAGCAATTGGAACGTGCGCTCGGCAGCACGGAAATCCGGCATGCCAAGGCCGATATCGGCGTTGATGACGCCAACCAGCGTGACGTTCGGAATGTCGTGGCCTTTGGCGATCATCTGCGTTCCGACGAGGATATCGTAGTTGCCCTCTCGAAATCCTCCCAGGATTTGCTCGTAGTGATTCTTGCCGGTGACCGTGTCCCGGTCGAGCCTGGCGATGCGGGCCTTGGGGAAGTGGCGGTGGAGTTCGTCCTCCACCTTCTCGCTACCGCTTCCAATGAAGTAGACGTGATCAGAGCCGCACTTGGGGCACTTTTCGGGAACGCGTTGGGCGTATTCGCAATAGTGGCAGAGCAGGCGGTTGTCGCGGCGATGGTAGGTGAGGCCGATGGCGCAGTTGACGCACTGCACGCGCTCACCGCAGGAGCGGCAGGCGACGGAAGCGGAGAATCCGCGGCGGTTCATGAGTAGGATCGTCTGCTCGCCGGTGTCGATCTTGGCCTGCACGGCGTCGACGAGCCGGCGGGAGAAGAGCGCGTTTTTGCGCGTCTCGACGAACTCCTCGCGCAGGTCGACGATCTCGACGACGGGCATGGGCCGGCCGCCGACGCGATCGGGCAGCGAGAGCAGGCAGCTCTTGCCGCGCTCGACGTTATACCGGCTCTCCAGGCTGGGCGTCGCCGAGCCCAGGATGACCACGGCGCCCGCCTCCCGGGCCCGGAGAATCGCCACGTCGCGGCCGTTGTATCGAGGATTCTCCTCCTGCTTGTAACTCTGGTCGTGTTCTTCATCCACGATGATGAGGCCGAGCTCGGCCACCGGCGCGAAGACGGCGGAGCGTGTGCCGACGCCAACCCGCGAGATGCCGTTGCGGAGCCGGCGCCACTGTTCCGCTCGCTCGCTGTCGTTGAAGGCCGAGTGCAGGATAGACACCTGATTGCCAAAGCGCGCCTGAAACTGGCCGGCGGCGGCAGGCGTGAGCGCGATCTCGGGAACCAGCAGCAGGGCGCCGCGCCCTAGCGCGAGGGCGGCCTCGATGGCGCTGAGATAGACCTCGGTCTTGCCGGAGCCGGTGACGCCGTGGAGCAGGAAGGTCTGGTATTTCGCCGAGTTGAGCGCGCTCTGAATTGCGGTGAACGCGGCGCGTTGGGTGTCGCTCAACTCGTGGCGGGGCTTGGCCCACGCGGAGTCGCCCTGGAGAGCAATAGGTGTGAGCTGGAGGAGTTTGCGGCGGGCGAGCGAACGCGCGGCCTGGGCTGCGTTCTTAACGGCTTGATCGAGCACTTCCAGATTGTGCGAACCGGGATAGAGCTCCAGGTAGGCGACAAGTTCGCGTTCAGCCTTGGTGAGCTTCACGCCGGCGGGGCGGCCACTAAATTCGACGCTGAGGCGGGCGGCGGGGGCACGCAGAGGATCGCGCTCAGCGAGATTCTGCTCAAGCTCGACGAAGCCCTTCTTCTCGAGCGATTTCATCAGCTTTTTGGCGCCTTCGAATTTGTGCTCCAGCGTGGATTCGGAAAGGGCCCGGTGTTCGAGCGCCCGGAGGATCTCGACGGCCGGGTCGCCCCCGGGTTCGCCCATTAGGAGTTGGCGGGCGACATCGCGGCCGCTGTCGGTCAGTCCCCATACCCGGGTGTGGCGCACCTCGCCGGCGAGCGGGGCCATACTGCGGAGCACCTCGCCGAGAGGGGCGCAGTAGTAATCGGCCACCCAGCGTCCGAGGGCGAGCAGCTTCTCTTCGAAGACGGGTTCAATGTCGAGGAGGCGCAGGACCTCTTTGGTGGAGACGTCGGGCGGTGTGTTGTGGGTATGGACGACCACTCCGGTGAGCTTGCGGGCGCCAAACGGCACGATCACGCGGCAGCCGGTCTTGACGCGGTGGCGCAGCGTCTCGGGCAGCCGGTAGGTGAAGGCGCGGTCCAGCGGAACCGGCAGGCTGACGTCGACGTATTCAAAAATTGTGGTCACCGGGTAACCTTTGGACCCATCGGAGGCGTACATAACTGCGAAGGAGTCAACTGATGAAGACCTTACTCTCTATTGTTGTGTGTTTCCTGCTGGTAGCGGGAATCGCGTTTGCCGCCGGGATCGACGGCAAGTGGACGTCAGAGCGCCGGATGGGCGAAAACACGATCAAGATCACGTTTGATTTGAAGTCGGATGGCGGCAAGCTCAAGGGCAGCATGAGCATGAATCGGGGGGACACTCCGGTGACGGCGGAACTCACTGATGGCAAGATCGACGGCAACAAGTTCTCGTTCAAGGTGACCATGGAAGGCCGGAACGGCAAGACGACCAGCACCTATGAAGGGACCGTGGAAGGCGACACGTTGAAGGGCACCTCGGCCCGCGAAGGCGCAGAGCCCCGACCCTTTGAAGCCAAGCGCCAATAGGATAGAATCAGCTCGAAGCGAGCAGGCAGGCGGTCCACTCCACGCGGGGTGTGCCGCCTGTTTCACGTTGAGCAAGGAGGCGGAAGTGCGAAAGCTAATGGCCGCGTCTCTGTTGTTGCTGGCGCCAATGATGGCGGGCCAGAAGGAAGAGCGGACTTGGGGCGAACTGGCGAATCTGGCAAACCGGCAGATCCGGCTGACGACTCCCAAGGGCGTCGTGATCCAGGGCCCGATGACGGCGCTGGAATCTGAGGGGCTCGTCATGCAGATCCGTTCGACGACGGACAAGAAGGCGTACCCCAAGGGGCGGTACGTGGCGCCGAGGGCCGAGGTCAAGACGGTGGATGTACTGACGAAAGGCCGGAAGTTCCGTGCCATCGGAACGATCGTCGGGGTATGGTCGGGGTTAGCGCTCGGTGTCTACGCCGGCGGGCATATGGATTCAGCCGGTGCGGCCCTGACGATATTCGGCCTGGTAGGTGGCGGGCTGACCACCGCCGGGTATCTGATTGGGGACGCGGCGGACACTCACACTCTCACCATCACGGTGAGACCTTGAGCGATGCCGCCCAGGCGCCGGTGCGGGCACTCGGCCTGCGCGACGTTGTGCTGTTTAACATCGCCGCAGTGGTGAGTATCCGCTGGCTGGCGACGGCGGCGCATATCGGGCCGGGTTCAATCCTCCTCTGGGCCGGGGCCGCTGTGTTCTTCTTTGTGCCGCTGGCGTTAGCTGTGGCAGGGCTGACAGCGCGTTATCCGGAGGCGGGTGGATTATATGGGTGGACGGGCGAGAGCTTCGGCGAGTGGCACGGGTTCTTGTGCGGCTGGCTGTATTGGGTGAGCAATCTGTTCTATTTCCCGAACCTGCTGGTGGCGGGAGTGGGCATGGCTCTGTTTACGTTTGGCGCGCAATATGCAGGTCTGGCGGAGAACCGGGCCTTCATGCTCACCGCGTCGCTAGGGGTGCTGTGGGTGGCCCTGTTGACGAACCTGGTAGGCATGCGAGTGGGGAAGTGGACTCAGAATGTGGGCGGGCTGGCGACTGTGGCGGCCGGCGTTGTGGTGATCGGCGGCGGGCTGTATTCGTTGGCGCTCTGCGGGCCTGCGACGCCGCTGGTTCTTCTGCCGAAGTGGAACTGGAATCTCCTGAACTTCTGGTCTCAGATTGCATTTGCATTCGGCGGGTTGGAACTGGGGGCAATCCTGAGCCGCGAGATCCGTGACCCAAGCCGCACCGTGCGGCGGGCCGCGTGGATCAGTTGTGCGGTGATCGGGGGCTTCTACATTTTCGGGACTCTGGCGCTGCTGGCGCTGCTTACGCCGGAGCGGATCAGCGTGGTGACGGGGTTGGCGCAGGCGGGCGATGCTCTGGCCGCGCGGTTTGGCATGCCGTGGCTGACGCCGGTGCTGGCGGTGTTGATCGCCGTGGGCATACTGGGGCAGTTTGGCGCCTGGGTGGGTGGGAGTGCGCGGCTCGCGTTTCAGATTGGGCTGGATCGATACCTGCCTCCGTCGTTTGGGAAGCTGCACCCGAAATGGGGGACTCCGCATGTGGCGCTGCTGACCCAGGGCGTGGCGTGTACCCTGTTTCTGGCAGTGATGCAGATGGGAGAAACGGTGCGGACTGCGTACCAATTGCTCGTAGATATGACAGTTATCAGCTATTTTGTGCCGTTTTTGTACCTGTTTGCGACCGCCTGGAAGCATGGGCAGCGATGGAGCGCCGCAGCCGGGCTAATGGTGACGGCGGCGGGGATTGGGTTCTCGTTTGTTCCACCGGAGGGGGTGAACTCGATTTGGCTGTTTGAGGCCAAGCTGGTGGGGAGTTGCGTCGTTCTAGGCGGGATGGGGTGGGCCTTATTCGCGCGGGTGCGGCGCTGAGCGGATGGCGGCGATTGCCAGGCAGGGAGTGCCGGCCCCTAATCTTCACGGTAATCAAGCGGAAAGGGCAGCCTCGAGCGTACAACCCGAAGCTGCCTTTTCTGCCGGTTCGAGCTGGTTACACTGATCTCCGTTTAAGGAAGTAGAGCCCCATCAACCCAGCACCCATCAGTGCGTAGGTCCCAGGTTCCGGGACCACGTTTTCAATCGTACGTCCCGGCGTTCCGGGAATGCGGGGCTCGGTCAGATCTGTGCCGTACTGAAAAGCAACGTTGCTGACCAGCTTCGCCAGGTCGGAATTGCTCCCGAGGCCGCTCAAGGTGAAGATAACCGAATCGCGGATGAAGCCTGAGCCGCTTAGCCCGCCATTGTCTCCCGCAGGCAGCCACGCTTTGGAGACGATGCCAAACTGCAATCCACCCGGGTCGTCGGGGCCCTGGAGATTCGGGCCGGGGAAGCGGTCTCCCGGACCGAACAGTCCCACGCCTGTGCTGCTGATCCCATAGTTGGAAGTGAATCCGCCAGTCGTGACGTTCAGACCGGATTTGTAGGCCCACTCCCCTCCGACAACGTTGTCCAGCGGTTTGCCACAGGTCGCCGTGCCCGCTCCGCAGACCACATCTGAGCCCGCCGGCCAGAGCGCAGACACGCGTGTCAAAGCTGGCGAGCCGTCCAGAGTAAAGAGAAACGCCGTCAGGATGTCAGTCGGTGCGTTTTGGTCCACCGTCGCTCTGTTGGTCAACGTGATGACCAGGTTCGCGCCCTGCATTTCGAATATCGCAATCGCGGACCGGTTACCCGCCGTGCCAGTGAAAGTCACAGGCAACGCGCTCAACTGCGTCGCCCCAATACTGCTCAATACTGCCAGCCAAAGTCCAATTCTCAATGTGTGCATCCTCTCATTCGAGGTTAGGGACCAGGCTCGTACCTGTATGCTGGACTTCGGTCCTGAATTGCAGCGAGGTTGTACCGTGTCCCAGCGGCGGTTTGGCTGGTATGGAAGTCCTAGAACTTAGGCGTGCAGAACTGACCTTGCGCCGGTCAGGCCTGGATTTCACCGGAAGGAGCTATCGTGAATTAGCCACCGGTTCGCCCTGGTCACTGTTTGCCATTGCTTGCGTGGAATGGCCGCGGCCAGGTTGAAATAGCGTGGGTGGGGGCCAAGTACGCCAGCAATCACTCCGGCAGGCAGATCTCCCACCGCCCGAAGCGTCAAACGCTGAGGGCGAGGATTGCTTCGGCTGCGGTCTCCACAATCTTGCCCGTTGGGGCAAGGGTGGCCAGCAGAACGGCGGTGGCGGCGGATTGCGGGCCGGTGACGATGGCGACGTCGCAGTGATCGAATGCTAGGCCTTCTGTCAGAATCGCGGCGTCAGGGGTCTCGAATACCGCTGCCTGGATCATGGGGTGCAATAGCAGATCGGCGGCAGCTTGCGAGGATGCACAGTCACCCGCGCGGGTCAGCAGGCCGTCGACGAACGTTCCGTCTGTTGCGGAGAGGCCAACGGTTAGTCCCGTGGCCGAGAGCCGGTGAGCCACCTCATGGGCGATTGCGGAAGAGTCCTTGCCGGCGTGCACAGCGACGATGGGGATGCGGCCGTTGGCGCCGGGCGGGAAGACGAACTCCATGATGATCTCGTGAACGGGACGGGGCGTGCCGACGCCGGGCCGGAGATGCATCATGATGCCGGGCATCGCATTCACTTCCAGGATTGCGCCGCCCTGCTCACGAATTGGCCGGCCGATGTTCTCCACCACCAGATCGACACCGGCCACGTCAATGCCAATGGTGCGGGCGGCCAAAATAACCAGGGCTGCGTTTTCGGGGTGAACCTGGTTGGTGACATCGACAGCGAGATTGCCGTTGCGCTGGATGAGAACTCGTTCGCCGGCAGGCGGGATCGAATCCGGCTGGTAGCCTTGGCGGGCCAGGACGGCTAGCGTCACTTGATCGAAGCCGACAGGGCTAAGAGGGGCCTCTGCGTCGTCGCCGCGACGTGGGTCCTGATTCAACTCGTCGACGAATTGGACCAGCGTACGGATTCCATCGCCGGTAATGTACAGCTCATCGCCGCGCGTGGCGGCTGCGACACGGTGATTCACCACCAGCACACGGTGCTCGGCGCCGGGGATGCAGCGCTCCACTAGCACGTTGGTCCCCTCGCCTTCCACGCGGGCGGATTGATAGGCTGCGGCAATCTCAGCGGGATCGGTAAGACCGATAAAGACGGAGCGCCCATGGTTGGCCGCCTCGGGTTTCACCACGACGGAGCCTCCGAGTTCCGCCGCGGCGTGGCATGCATCGTCGGCGTCTCGGACCAGGCGGCCTTCCGGCGTGGGCACGCCAACCGCGCGAAGCAGTTGCTTGGCCAGCGGCTTTTCCCATCCGAGGTTCTCGCCGATGGAGGAGGTACGATCTGTTTCGGCTCCGCACATCCGGCGCTGATGGACACCGTAGCCGAGTTGGAGGAGGCTGCCCTGATCGAGCCGGCGAACCGGAATTCCCCGGAGACGGGCGGCGTCGAAGATAGCTCGCGTGTTGGGGCCGAGCAGAACATCGCCGGCGTAGTCTCGAAGCGCGGCGAGGTCGGCCGGCGGGTGGAGCGCGGCGTCGAGGCAGCGGCGGGCCAATTCCTCGTCTTCGAACTCGATGGCGATCTTGCCGTCGCCAGCTGCAAGGAAGGACACCTTGGCCCCGCAGGCAACCTGGAGGTCGACTGCCACGGCGGCGATTCCAGAGTCGTCCAGGGCCACTTCCAGCACGGGGCAGGCAGCCCAGAGGTTCGGGCCGCGGAGTGCCCGGACGGACACCGGATCGGTGCAGCTCATCGGGTGGTTACCAGCTCTTTGCACCACGCGGCGCACCGGCGCGCACTCCGGCGCACCTTTCGGCCGGGTGGTGCAGGGCTCGCCGGACCGGTACAGCCGGGGGCCAGGCGCGGGCTGCCGGCATGGTCACAAAGTCAGCCTCGTGGTGGGTGACGGTGACATGCGGCGGCGGGATGTGGCGATGGAGGCGGTCCAGATAGTCACGGACGAAATCCATCGTCTCGTCGATCGCGTCCGCCTGGAGAAGGAGCAGTTCGCCGGCGTGGACGTTGTCGAGCGCGAATTCCATGGCTTCGATGGTGTCGTCGATCTCGTCAACAACACGCACGCGCTGGCCGCTGGTAAGGCCCTTGCGGACCAATTGGGCGATCTCGCCGAGCGCACGGCCGCGGATTGTGTGGGCCTCGTAAACAATCACATGGTCGAAGGCGTCGCCGAGCAACTCGCCCACGTGAATCATGTCGCTGTCGCGGCGATCGCCGGCGACGGTATACATCGCCGTTCGGCGGGTGTGCGGGAACGCATCCAGGGCGCCAATGATGGCCCGCAGTGCGTCCGCGTTGTGACCGTAATCGACGACGACCGTGGCCCCGTGGATCTCCAGAATATTGAAGCGCCCAGGCACCTTGGCCATGTCGGTGGCGAAGCATTCCGCCTGCTGGATCATCACGTCGCGGGATACACCCATTGCCCAGGCGGCGCCGAGTACGGCGAGTGAGTTCTCCACCTCGAAGGCTATGCGGCCGTCGAAGGTCATGGGAATCTTGCCCAGCGGGATGAGCGGGTCTTCCGAGGGGCCGGCGGCAAGGATGATCGTCTTGTTGCGGACGAAAACAGCGCGCCCGCCCGCGGTTCGGTGGGCCACAATCACGGGATTTGCCGGATCGAGCGCGAAGTACAGCACGCTGCCCGCGCAGTAGGGCGCCATGGCGGCCACGAGTGGATCGCTGGCGTTGAGAACGGCGGTTCCGCCCGGGCTCACCACATCGACGATGCAGCGCTTGACCTTGGCGAGATCCTCGGCTGTATTAATATCGCTTAGACCGAGATGATCGCCGTCGCCGATGTTGGTGATGATGGCCACGTCGCACTCATCGAATCCCAGACCGGCCCGAAGGATGCCGCCGCGGGCGGTTTCAAAGACCGCCATTTCCACGTTGGGATTCCTGAGCACGTTGCCGGCGCTGATCGGCCCGCTGCAATCGTCGGAGTCAATGCGGCGGGCATTGAGGTAGATCCCGTCCGTGCAGGTCATGCCAACCAGCTTGCCGGTGCCCTGCAGAACGTGAGCGAGAAAACGTGCCACCGTAGTCTTGCCGTTGGTGCCGGTGACGGCGGCGATGGGGATACGGCCGTTCTCGCCTGGGGGGAACATCATGTCGACAATGGCGCCGCCGACGTCCTGCGGCTCACCAACCGATGGGGCCAGATGCATGCGCAAGCCGGGCGCGGCGTTCACTTCGACGACGATGCCGCCCTGCGACTCCAAGGGAGCACAGATGTCGGTTGCAATGATGTCGATGCCGGCGATGTCCAACCCGACGACGCGAGCGGCGTCAATGGCGCGCGCGGCCACCTCCGGGTGGACTATGTCGGTGACATCGATGGCCATGCCGCCAGTGCTGAGGTTGGCGTTTCTGCGAATCAGCACGGTCTGGCCGGCGGGTGGGACCGAGGCGGGCGTGTAGCCCTGATCGGTGAGGACGTTGAGGGCGACTTCGTCGATATGGATCTTACTGAGGACGTTGGCGTGATGCTCGCCGCGGCGCGGATCGCCATTTTCGCGATCCACCAACTCCTGAATGGTCTGTTCGCCGTCGCCCATAACCTGCGCGGGTTCGCGGCGGGAGGCGGCGACGACCTTTCCGTTGACCACCAGGATTCGATAGTCGTTGCCGGGTGCGAATTTCTCTACGATGATGGAGTCGCTCTCCTGCAGCGCTGCCTGATATGCGGCGGCGACCTGCTCCTGAGTGGTCAAATTGGTGGCGACGCCGCGGCCCTGATTGCCGTCCTGTGGTTTCACGACTACCGGCACGCCGATGTCGATAGCTGCCTCCCAGGCTTCCTCGGCTGAATCGACAGG
Organism: Paludibaculum sp.; assembly: GCA_036504135.1. Classification (GTDB taxonomy): domain Bacteria; phylum Acidobacteriota; class Terriglobia; order Bryobacterales; family Bryobacteraceae; genus Paludibaculum. The sequence continues at coordinate 26,011 of DASXVP010000007.1, read as the reverse complement.
GTACCCTTCGGCTGTAGGCACGCCGGCAGCCTGGAGGAGTTGACGGGTGAGTTCCTTGTCCTGTGCGATGGATTCGGCGATGGCGCCGGTCTGGCCCGTCTCTGAGGCGCGGATGCGTCGTTGCTTAAAGCCATAGCCGAGTTGCACCAAGCTGTGACGGTTCAGCCGATGGAACGGAATGTTGCGGTCCTGGGCGGCCTGCACGATGGCATTTGTGCTGGGGCCCAGCATGTTTCGTTCGGCGGTCTCGCGCAAACGAGCGAGAGTGGCCGGCACGTCGAAGGGCTGGTCGAGCACGGCAGCCATGCAGAGCTCCTGGGCAGCCGTAAGGCACTCCCGCGCGAGCTTCTCCTCGTAGTACCTGAAAACCACTTTGTAGACGCCCTCGTCAGCTGTTTCGCTGGCGCGGCCAAAGCTGACCTCCACGCCGGCGAGCGTTTCCAGTTCCAGGACGAGGTGCTCGAGGATGTGGGCGAGGTAGGTGCCTTCCCGCAGGCGCTGGAAAAAGCCGCCGCGTTCGCCGATGCTGCACTGGTGCTCTACCATGCTAGGTAGCCAGGTCATCAGACGCTCGTTCAACCCAGGGATCGTGTCGGAAGGCGAGTCCTTCCACCGGCCCAAGTCGACCCACGCTTCAATGACGGGGAAGTTGGCCCAAATATTGGGGCCACGCAACGCGAGGACTTTTCGGATTTCCATCTTGTCTGTTATGACGTCGGCTGTCCGTTCACAGGTACGCTGAGCTGAGTGATTCGGCTTGGCAAAAGACACTTCAACTCTAAGAGCTATTATAAGAGTGTCAGGTTTCAGCTTGATTCCGCAACTGTCTCAACGATGCGGTGGCGTCTGAAGCCCTGTCGCCGATGCCCGAGCTCGTCCACGAGCACCGATCCGTCACCTGATGCCTGAACGAATCCTAACGGAATCCGCGGACACTTGGGCCGCTTGCCCGGACTGGGTAAGAAGCCTGCTGGCAGAGACGCTGGAAGCGGGGGAAACGCCCGTCACCTGGTTTGAGCCGGACCTGGATTCCCGTCTTCGCTACGCGCCTGCGGTAGTTGTGCTGAGTGATCGCCGGCTCCTGAGTTATCAATGGCCGGAGGGCACACGTCAGAATGGCCGGCCCGCCGGCGAGCCCGAATCCCGGCACTCGTGCGCGTTGTCGCCAGACCTGGAACTAGTCCAGCGAGACAACACCGGGGTGGGCAAACTGGAATTGGCTCTGGCAGGCGAGTTGATTAGTAGCTGGCGCTATACGGCCGCCCGGGCAGCCGGCGCCAGAAGGCTCAGCGACGCCCTATCCGCCCTCCAACGTTACGGCAAGGTAGGCGCCGCTCCGGTTGCGGCGCGGCCGGCGTCTTTGGAATGTGCGACATGCGGCGCCCGGTTCCGGGTCGGCGAGGTCTCCTGTCCGGAATGCGGTGCATCTATCGCCAAGTCGCCGATGATGTCTCTCTTGCGGCTCTTCACCGTGGCCCGGAAATATCTTTGGATGGGCTTACTGGGGTTTGCCCTGACGCTGGCGAGCACGGCCAGCGGCTTGATCCCTCCCTACCTCACCATGCCCCTCATGGATGACATCCTGGTACCGGTGCAGGGAGGCAACATCGTCGATCTCAGCATGGTGAAGTGGTATCTGCTGGGGTTGGCGGGCGCGTCCGTGCTTGCCTGGGCGCTCACCTGGGCGCAAATGTTTGTCATGTCCTGGGTAAGCGAGAGGGTCTCGGCCGATCTGCGGATCAAGACCTATACTCACCTGCAACAGCTTTCCCTGGAGTACTTTGGCGGCAAGCGGACGGGTGACCTGATCTCGCGGGTGAGCAGCGATACGGATCGCATCTGCTACTTCCTTTCGGTATACGTCCTCGATTTCCTCACCGACATCCTGCTGATCATCATGACAGCCGCGATCATGCTGAGCATTGATTGGGAACTGGCGCTGGTGACCCTGTTTCCGCTGCCGTTCATCGCCTACCTCGTGTTCCGCGTGCAAGACAGGATGGGCCACGGGTTCTCACTCGGCAACCGCGCCTGGGCCGAGATCACCACCATCCTCGCCGACACGATTCCAGGCATTCGCGTAGTGAAAGCGTTCGCGCAGGAAGATCGCGAGATCAAGCGATTCAAGAAGGCCAATGACCGCGTACTGAACACGAACGACCGGGTCAACAAGATCTGGTCTTTCTTCAACGCCGTGGTGGTGCTGCTGACTGATCTGGGCGTGCTGGTAGTATGGCTTTTCGGCGTGTACCGTGTGTTTCACCACTCGATTCTGGTGGGCGTGCTGACAACGTTTGTCGCCTACATCAGCCGCTTCTACGCGCGGCTGGATTCCATGAGCCGCATGGTCTCGGCAACGCAGCGGGCGGCGGCCAGCGCACAGCGGGTGTTTGGGATTCTCGATCGGGTGCCAAAGGTGGCGGAAGCAACCGATCCGGTGCATCCAGGGCGCCTGGAAGGGCGTATTTCGATTCAAAATGTGAGCTTTCGGTACGGTACGCGGCCAATTTTGAAGAATCTGGATCTGGCGATCGAGCCGGGAGAGATGATCGGACTGGTTGGGCAGAGCGGGGCGGGGAAGACCTCGCTGATCAATCTACTCTGCCGGTTTTACGACGTAAGTGACGGCGCGATTCTGGTGGACGGCACTGACATCCGCCGTTTTCCGATCGGAGAGTACCGGCGATGCGTCGGCCTGGTGTTGCAGGAGCCTTTTCTCTTTTACGGCACGATTGCGGAAAATATCGCCTACGGACGGTCCGATGCATCGCGCACGGAGATCATCGCCGCGGCCCGGGCGGCACGGGCGCACGAGTTTATCCTGCGGCTGCCGAACGGCTACGATTCGCTGGTAGGCGAGCGCGGCCAGTTCCTTTCCGGAGGGGAAAGGCAGAGAGTCAGCATCGCCCGTGCGCTGTTGATCGATCCACGTCTGCTGATTTTGGACGAGGCGACATCTTCGGTGGATACCGAAACCGAGCGCGAGATCCAGATCGCCCTCAGCAATCTGATCAAGGGCCGCACTACCATCGCCATCGCGCACCGGCTTAGCACTCTGCAACAGGCGGATCGTATTGTCGTGATGGAGCGGGGCGAGATCGTCGAAGTGGGACCGCACGCCGAGTTGCTGGAGCGGGGCGAGGCGTACGCGCGGCTCTATCAGGCTCAATTGGACATGAACAGCGGCCGCCTTGCCGATGAAGAGGAAGACGACCTGGAAGCCGCCGAGGAGGAAGATGTGGCGCCAGGGGAGAAGGCGAGCTAGCCGATGGTGACGTTCACGCTCAGGATGGATGCCCGGCGGCGGTTGATACTGACCGATGAGGGCGGTCAGGAATACGTCGATGTCGCGCCTGTCCGCGCGTTTCCGCTCTCTGACCCGCTGCACGCCATTTCCATCTGCGATGCCGAAGGACGGGAGCTGGTGTATCTGGACTCGCTGGACGAACTCGATGCGGGCCAGCGGGCGGTGGTGGAAGAGGAACTGGCGCAGCGGGAATTCGTGCCTGTGATTCTCCGCATCGTGAACACGCCGGCGCTGACGGAGCCCTCGAGTTGGCGGGTGGAGACCGATCGTGGTCTCACAACGTTTGAGGTAGAGAGCGAGGACTCCGTGTACCGGCGTGCGCCGCGCCAGGTTTCGATTGTGGATGTGCGTGGAATCCGCTATCTGATACCGGACACCCAGACTCTGGACGCGCACAGCCGCCGTGTGCTGGAACGGTTTCTCTAAGCTCCGCCGGTTTCCGGGTCGGCCAGAAACAGTTTCAGAAAACGAACCGTGGGGTCGGAGAGGTGGGCCTGAGCCACCAGCAGTTCTCCGGGTTGCACCGTGCGCAGCGCGCGCTCCAGGGCGTTCAATCCGCCATCCACGTACTCGATCTCCGTGGCGCGTGCGGCCCCGGCCAGTCCCTGCCGCAGCAGTGTAGCGATTTCGCCGGGCTTGCGCTGGTAAAGATCATCGTCCTCATAGAGGATGACGCGATCAAAGGCGCCTCCGAGCAGTTGGCCCATGAGAACGATATCGGCGTCGCGCCGATCGCCGGAAGAGGAGAAGACGGCAACGCGCCGGGCCTGCGGAAACGCCTGGAGCGCATCGATGAGCGCGCGCAGGGCATGAGAATTGTGCCCGTAATCGACGATGACAGTGGCGCCCCGATACTCCATCACATTGAAGCGGCTGGGGACTTTTTCGAGGTCACTGGCAAAGGTTCGCAGTCGTTCGGCGATGGCCTCGCGGGGTACATCCAGGCCCCATGCCGCGGCCGTGGCGGCGAGCGTGTTCTCTACTTCAAACGCGATGCGTCCGCCCTGCGTCACCGGAACTTCGTTGATGGGTAGCAGTGCGTCTTCACTGGCGCCGGAGGCAAGCACGAGCTTGCCGGCGCGGACGAAGACAGCGCGCCCTCCGGCAGCGAGATGCTCCTGGATCACCGGATTGGCGGGATCGGCAGCAAAGTAGATCACCGGCCCGGGACACCTGGCAGCCATGCCGGCCACCAACGGGTCAACGGCGTTCAGGACGGCGGCGCCCTGCTTGCTTACCAGCTCGACTATGCCGCATTTCACGCGGGCGAGATCCTCCGGTGTATTCATGTCGCTGATACCGAGGTGATCGCCCTCGCCGATATTGGTAACGATGGCCACCTGACATTCGTTGAACGCAAGGCCGGCGCGGAGAATGCCGCCGCGGGCCGTCTCCAGGACGGCGACGTCCACTCGCGGGTGCATCAACAGATTGCGGGCGCTGGTGGGGCCGCTGCAATCGCCCGCCACGATGCGCTGGCCATCGAGATACACGCCGTCGGTGCAGGTCAGGCCGACGGAGCGGCCGGGTTGCTGCAGCAGGTGGGCCAGAAAGCGGGAAACCGTGGTCTTGCCGTTGGTGCCGGTGACGGCGGCGATGGGAATGCGGCCCGTGTCGCCGGGAGCGAAGAGCATATCGACGATGGCCTCGCCCACGGGCCGCGGCTCTCCAGTCAAGTGAATCCGCAGGCAGGGCGAGGCGTGGACCCCAATTATGCGGCCGCCCTGGTCCTCCAACGGCACGGAGATGTCGCCGGCAATCACATCGACTCCCGCTACATCCAGCCCTACAATTTGCGCGGCCAGAATCGCCTGCTGTGCCGTAACCGGGGCGACGAGATCCGTCACGTCGATTGCCGTGCCGCCAGTGTCTAGATCCGCATTGCGGCGCACCAGCACGGCGGCGCCGGCCGCGGGAACGGATTCCGGCGTGAAGCCCTGGTCCGCTAAAACCTCCAGGGAGAGTTCGTCAAGCGGAATCTGGCAGAATCCCTCCTCTTCCTCTCCATCTCCGCAGCGGCGCGGATCGCCATTTTCCCTTTCGACCAGGGCGCGAATGGTGGCGATGCCATCGCCGGTCACGCGCGCGGACTCACACTGCGCGACGGCTACGAGCTTTCCGCCCACAACAAGAAGCCGGTATTGATTGCCCGCGATGGTCCGCTCCATCAAAACGGAGGCGTCCACCTGCAATGCGCGCTGATATGCGGCGTCCACGTGTTCGCGAGTGAAAAGGTTCGCCGTTGCGCCGCGGCCCTCGACGCCATTCCGCGGTCGCAGCGTCACGGGCAGCCCAATGTACTCGGTAGTCTCCCAGGCGTCGGCCTCGTTGAGGACCGGATAGCAGCGGGCCACCGGCAACCCGGCGGAGTCCAGCAGATTGCGCGACAGTACTTCGTCCCGTGCGATAGCTTCGGCGACCATTCCGGTTTGATCCGTCGCTGCGCCCAGAATACGGCGCTGACGGGAACCGGTGCCGAGTTGCACCAAGCGCCCTGTGTTCAGGCGCAGAAACGGGATATTGCGTCCGCGGGCTGCCTGAACAACGGCGTCAGTGCCGGCATCGAGGAGGTTCTGACGGGCGATGCCACGAAGGCGGGCGACTGTGGTGGAGAGATCGAAGGGTCTATCGTAGATCGCTGCCAGCACCAACTCACGGGCGGCGGCGAGGCACTCGCGCGCCAGAGTCTCATCCCTGTACTTAAACACCACCTTGTAGATGCCCTCGGTGGATGACTCCCGCGCGCGTCCGTACCCTACCGGCGATCCGGCCAGGCTTTGCAGCTCAATGGTGACGTGTTCCAGAATGTGCGCCGGATACGTGCCGCGGCGGAGACGCTCGAAGAAGCCGCCGCGTTCGCCAATGCTGCACCGGTGCTCGATCATGCCGGGCAGCCAGCCCATCAACCGCGCATTGAAGCCAGGGATGCTGTCGGACGGGCTGTCCTTTAAGTCGCCGAGATCCACCCAGGCTTCGATCACGGGGAAGTAGGCCCAGATGTTGGGCCCACGGAGTGCAAGTATTTTGACAAATTCCATCTTGTTGGCGCGAGGCTACTTCCAGACTAGCGGAGAACCGGGCTATCTCGTCGGGGAGATCCGGGCGGGTGCAGCCAATATCAGGCCTGGCGGCCGGCCATGCGCAAAGCCAATTTGACCACTTCGGACTGCCGCGAACAGCCAGTCTTGGCGAAGAGGCTGCGAAGCTGGGTGCGGGTGGTGGAAATGGCCACGCCAGAAGCGAGGGCTGCGCCTTTGGGTGTCAGGCCAGCAACGAGTTGCGCGGCGAGGCGAGCCTCAGCCGCGGACAGCTGGTAGGCCTGCCGGAGCATCACCGTATCGACCGCAGCCGAGTCGCGGGCCGGGTCAATCAGCGTCACCAACGCCGTGGGCAGGGCCAGACTCATGGGTGAAGAATCAGTTGGCGCCCCGGCCTGCACCATGACGAAATAGGGCAGGCTGCCGGACTGCCGGCGGATCGTGAGTCGAATAGGTGCCGGACTTGGCCCGCGCCTGGCCTTTGTGGCTTCCCGCAGGGCATTCTGAAGGTCGTGTTGATCCCCGGGATGGCAGGCCGATAGGGCCGCGCCGCGGTAGCGCAGGCCATCCGCTTCGGCCAGGATGCGCGAGGCCGTGGCATTGCTATACAGAAGGTGGCCCTCCGCGGTCGTCAGTGCCACGCCGTCGTCGGGCCGGCTGGCGGACTGTATCGCCGCAGAGCTCTGTTGCCGCAGGTCTGCCATGGCCTCATGCACGCAAACGGCCCGACACAGGTGCGGCAGGACGCGATTCAAAAGGTCAATGTGATGGCTCTGAAGCGGGCCGCTCTCCTTGGGGCCGTTGACTGTAAGTACCGCCATCTGATGGGCCCGGCCGGAGAGCCGGACACCTCCGCCGTAATGCCACCGGTACCGGGCGAGGAATTCGCGGTAGTAGTCGGAGGCTTCCAGGATCTCGTCGGGGCAGATGTCCTGACTCAGAAGAAGTTTGCCCACCGGTATCTTGAAGGGGTCAACGCGCGTCGCCCAGATATCTTTGCCGTTCCAGCGCTCAGCGTATTCTCGGAGCGCCTCCGGGGGGACGCCGGACGACACCTGGAACGAGTACTCGATCTGATCCGGGTAGACGATGGAAAGCAGGCCCTGTGTGCGGCCGGTCGCGGCAACAATTCCGTCGAGCAGGTCCTGCCACGCCGAGGGGCGCTCGAGCGCCTCATAGGCCAGTTGGATCAGCTCGTCGCCGGAACAGACGACAGATCGCGAGTGCATGTGTGCGCAGGATATCAAACCTGAGAGACGTGCGCCGATAGATGCAAAACAGGTGGTATATAGACTGTATTCCGACAAGAATGCGCAGTGATGCAGACTGCTGCGCTCTGACTGCCAGGGAGGGCGGCGGTAAGCCAGAACCAGGGGGAGCCGCCTGGAGCCGGAGTCCGCGTCTGGCCGGAATGCCGGTGCGCGCGAGCCGACGCCGATTTGCAGTTCTCCGAAATGTTGGAAATTCACTCAAATTGATGAACAAGTTGGCAATCTTCGCGAGCCAGTCGCGATATGTGATCAGGAGCTAATCACGATGTGAGTTCCACCGGCTTCCTCCCTCGTCGTTCCCGCCGGCGGATCGTTCCGGTCAGGCCACGGACAACGGCCTGGGCAAACTCCGCTTTGGGCATGCCAAGGAGACCAAATCCCCCAACACAGTTGAGTACCTTGACCACACCGGGCCTCAGGAATCTGAACAGACGTGTTCCGCCCACCTCACCGAGCTGAGGGGTTTTGAACCCAATCGCGAGATGAGCCAGAGCTTCGAGCGGGATCTCGATCCTTCCATCCGACGCATCGCACTGAAATCCGCGTTCCAGGCGGGCGTGGCGCAGGGCGTTCTGATCAAGACCGCCAGTTATCTGCCCAAGCTGAGTCCCGGGGACATTCAGACGATGGCCGGCGCCCCCGGCATGAAGGGTTATGACAGGCGGACTGGCGGTGAAATGGGGGCGTCCTGCTATCGTAAAGGGTAGATTCCCATGCCTGTTTACCGCTCCCGCACCACCACTCATGGCCGCAACATGGCCGGCGCCCGCAGCCTCTGGCGCGCCACCGGAATGAAGGACGGCGATTTTGACAAGCCCATCATCGCCGTCGCCAATTCCTTCACGCAGTTCGTGCCCGGTCACGTCCATCTCAAGGATCTGGGCCAGATGGTGGCAGCGGAGATCGAGCGCGCCGGCGGCGTCGCCAAGGAGTTCAACACGATCGCCGTGGACGACGGCATCGCCATGGGCCACGGCGGTATGCTCTACAGCTTGCCCTCGCGCGAACTGATCGCCGACAGCGTGGAATACATGGCCAATGCCCATTGCGCCGACGCCCTGGTCTGCATCTCCAACTGCGACAAAATTACGCCCGGTATGCTCATGGCGTCATTACGGCTGAACATCCCCACCATCTTCGTCTCCGGCGGACCTATGGAGGCGGGCAAGGTGCGCTCGGGCGATCTGATCCGATCCGTGGATCTGGTGGACGCCATGATCGCCGCGGCGGACCCCAAGGTCAGCGACAGCGACACCGACGAGATGGAGCGTTCCGCGTGCCCCACATGCGGCTCCTGCTCCGGTATGTTCACCGCCAATTCGATGAACTGTCTGATGGAAGCGCTCGGCCTGGCACTGCCCGGCAACGGCACCGTTGTTGCCACCCATGCCGATCGCCAGCAGTTGTTCCTCCAGGCCGGACGCCGGATTGTCGATCTGGCCCGCCGCTGGTACGAGCAGGATGACTCTTCCGCGCTGCCGCGCGGTATCGCCACCTTCGCTGCATTTGAAAACGCCATGACCCTGGATATCGCCATGGGTGGCTCCACCAACACCGTGCTCCACCTGCTGGCTGCGGCGCAGGAGGGCGGCGTCCCGTTCACCATGCCCGATATCGATCGCCTGTCGCGCAAGGTGCCCAACATCTGCAAGATCGCGCCGTCGTCGGCCACCGTGCACGTGGAAGACGTCCACCGCGCCGGCGGCGTCTTCGGCATCCTGGCCGAACTCGATCGCGGCGGGCTACTCAACCGCTACGTGCCCACCGTGCACTCTTCCACCCTGGCCGAGGCCATCGCGAAGTGGGACGTTTGCGGGGACGCGGGTCCCGAGGCGGAGCAGTTCTTCCGCGCGGCCCCCGGCGGCATCCGCACCACGGAGCCCTTCAGCCAGAGCCAGCGCTACCCCAGCCTGGACCGCGACCGCGCCAAGGGCGCCATCCGCGACATCGCCCACGCCTTCAGCCCCGATGGCGGGCTCGCCGTGCTCTACGGCAATATTGCGCTGGATGGCTCCATCGTCAAGACCGCTGGCGTCGATCCGGCCAGCCTGGTCTTCCACGGCACCGCGCACATCTTCGAAAGTCAGGACGACGCAGTGACCGGCATTCTGGCCGACGACGTCAAGCCCGGCGAGATCGTGCTGATCCGCTATGAGGGCCCCAAGGGTGGCCCGGGCATGCAGGAGATGCTCTACCCGACGAGCTATCTGAAGTCCAAGGGGCTCGGCAAGGTTTGCGCGCTCATCACCGACGGGCGCTTCTCCGGTGGCAGCTCGGGTCTGTCGATCGGGCACGTCTCTCCGGAGGCTGCCGAGGGCGGTGCGATCGGTTTAGTGGAGGATGGCGATCGGATCCTCATCGACATTCCGAACCGCGTGATGCGCCTGGAGATTGAGGACTCCGAACTGGAGCGGCGGCGCGCCGCCATGCAGGCCAAGGGCGCGGCAGCCTGGAAGCCCGTAGCCCGCGAGCGCGTGGTGTCGCGCGCGTTGCAGGCCTACGCCGCCATGACGACCAGCGCCGCGCGGGGGGCCGTGCGGGATATCAGCGGGCTGGGGTAAGGGAGGAGCGGACTCATGCGCGGGAGTCTTGCAGGGCAGGGACGCCATCGAGCCGGCCGTGGTAAGCTCCCACCGCCTGTCTGACGCGTTCCCAATTGATGGGCGCCTGGTTCTCGCCGCGGCACGGCACCCAGCATCCTCCGCACTCGGTGCGGCCGAAACGCCCGGGCTTCCACTCCGTGTACATGCACTCAACCGGCATTTCGCTGCACGCCTGGATCTCTCCGGACGGCGTCACGCCGACGAATCTCCGCCCCGCCAGGCAACCATCGACCTCGCCGTTGGAGAAAAACTCGGGAATCCTGTTCAGATAGTAAGTCGAGGAGGTGATCGGCCAACCTTCCTTTTTCAGTTTCACGAGCCGATCCACCAGGATGCGAAGTGCCGGCATCTGAGAAGGGGTCAATGAGTACTGATCGTCACCCGTCTTCATCGGGGTGAAGGTGCTGACGCTGGCCTTCACTCCATTCTGTTTGGCCCAGGTAACGACATCCAGCACGGCGTCGAGATTGTCCCTGCGGATGAACGTTTGCAGCACGATATTGTCTATTCCCCTCTCTTTGAGGAGAGGCACGGTGCTCAAAATCCGCGCCGTCAGGCCCGGGATGCCCCGCGCGCGGTCATGCCGCTCGTCCAGGAAGTCCAGGCTGATGGTGATCTGATCCAGCCCCGCGTCCCAGAGAGCCAGTGCGCGGCTCACAGAAAGCAGCCAGCCGTTTGTCACCATCGACAAATACACACTTGGCGAGGCCTTCCGTACTCCGGCCACCAGCTGAACGATATCCGGCCGCAGGAGTGCCTCCCCTCCCGTGAACACCAAGGCCAACGGTTTCAGCTTGCGGACAACGGGAGCGTAGTCCGTCAACACCTGCTCGGATTTAGTAGTCCAATATCGGCAGAAGTCACAACGCGCGTTGCACCGGTGTGTGACCTCGAGATTGACCAGCGTCGGGTAGTTTGCTGCTCGCAACAGCGGGAATCTGAGGGCCGCGGCAATTTTCCGCGACCAGGGATATTTCGCCTTAGTGCCTGTCGGCACAGTCTGCGGCAGGATCACGAATGGATTTGTCATGGCGCTCCTTCCTCACTACTCAGCCGATGCATTTCAATGCATGAATTCGGCCATACGCACCGTCATCGTGAGGTCCGCGTACCTCGTTGATTCTATTGGCGCCAAGTAAGGAGATATTGGAGCTGGACAGGAGAAAGTGTCCGAAGGAACTGTCACTGCTGCCAGCCGAATCTGACTCAGTGGGGCGCGAATTGTGACGTCAACGCGTGGAGGTGCTATGTTGGCGTAGAGCCAGAGCCGAGCCAGCCGATTGGGTTCTGCCCCCGTTGTTGGCGTAGAGCCCCCGTTGTTGGCGTAGAGCCGTAGAGCCGCCGAGCCGAGAGCCAGTGGGAGATGGGGAGGGGTATCCGTGTGAACTGGTCGGGGCGAGAGGATTCGAACCTCCGACCTCCTGGTCCCGAACCGAGAAGTAACCTGAAATCAATAAGATACGAAGATTCCTCAGGAGAGCCTGAGATACCTGAATGGTCCTTCGTTGGGGCGATCGGTGGATTTGGAGGGCACCGGTGATAGCACCCGATAGGCAGGGGGTCCCACCAGAATCCACACCACCATAGGCGGGCCGGCCGACCTAACGGGCCACTTCCGATTCTGAATGGCGGCGGCAGTTGACCTCCGGAACATTTCAGCGCGATTCTGTTGGTAGGCAGCTAACCCGGCCTCATGAACCGGGGACAGCCTCTCACCCGTTGCGGGTTGCTGCCACTCTCCACTCTGCGACGGGATGGAGCAACGGGATGACTGTTGATTCTGCCTTCTGGCGCGAAATGGCCGACAGGTTCGAGAAACTGCCCCATCCGTCGAGACTTGCCGCCGTGCTCGGCGGTGGCAAGTGGGGGGTTACAGACGGCTCCGCCAGTGAGCGACAGGTTTTCAAGTCCCTCGCGACAAGGGCCGGTATCGCTGCGGGAGTGTCAGGTCTTGATGGCTGGCTGAATCTGCTTTGGGGGAAAGGTACCCATTGCGTTGCTCCCTGGCATGACAAGTCCGATGGTGGTTGGATTCCGAACCCTGCGGAGGCATCGGCAGGCTACTGCGAGGAGCTCCAAACGCTCGCCTTTGAACAAGAGCACGCAGCGCCGCTTCACCCTGATGTATTGGCTGAGGTCTCGGCCGAAGGATCGACGGGAGAAGTGTTTGTGGTGGATGAGATCAGCGCCGCTCTGCAAAGAGGGGACAAGGAAGGCCGGGCCGCTGCGGTGGAACTGAGACGCAAAGCCGAACAAGTAACGGTCAGAGAGCTCTATTTGGCCGCTTTTGAACGGGACGGGATTTTCAGGGCGGACAATACGAAGCGGACGGCTTATGACCGATGGCGAGCGGGTAGGAAGCCTCCACGGTGGGCGCACCATGCTATGACCGCGCATCTCACTCGCCCATTTCCTATTCCTGTTGGACCACCTGTCAAAATGCCTATTTGACCACCTGCAAACAGGTGCTGATTCCATGTTGCTAGAGCACGGGATACCCCAGGCTCTAGAAAGAGCAACATGGAAAATTCCAGATTATTGAACGAAAGACAGGCAGCCGCGCTGCTGTCCATCAGCGTCGTGACCTTGCGGCGTTGGCGCGGCCCCGCGAAGACCGGCCCGGCTGTTGTTCGGCAGGGAAGGAGTGTTCGGTACTCCACTGAGGCGCTTGAGGCTTGGCGGCGGCGTTGCACGGTTGACCCGAGCCAAACGGCGGAGGCCGCGCGCTGATGATCCCAAACGAGAAAGCCCACCTTCGCGGGGTGGGCTCTTCCAATTCCAAAGCGGTTCAGCCTTCAGTATCAACCCAGGCGGCCTACTCCGCAAGCACCAGCACTGAGGCGGTAATGGGCGCTCTCAGCATCGTTGACGTGTGGCAGGCTCTCGGGGGCGGGGAGATCCGACAAGGGCGCGGGCGGGCCTTCTGGCGCGACGGCGGAGGCTTCAACGTGGCGATCGACTCAGGGCGGGGCATTTGGCATGACTTCGTGACGAACGAAGGCGGCGGCATGGTCAGACTGGTTCAGGCAGCGAGACGGTGCACCAAAGGCGAAGCCTTCCGATGGCTGGCGGACCTGGCCGGCATAGCTCTCACTCCGGACTCTCCAGCGCGGCGGGCTCGATATGCAGAGGCGCGGCGCGATGCAGAGGCGCTGGCGAAGCTGGCGTGCTGGTGGCTGGCAGGGCAACTCTCGGAACTCGAAGAACTGAAGCGGCTGAACAACGGCGACGAAGGGCCGCTCAACGAAGCGGCGCTCACGGCGGCATCGTCCGAACTGTGGCGGCTCGAACAGATTGAGGCGGCGGCCGTAGTTCCGGAATGGACGGCGGCGCGGGCGTCAGATCCGGACAGGACCGGCGAGCTCGAACAGGTGGGGCAGGTCTGGGAGCGATTCCGCCATGCGGTGATTGGTCGTGTCGTTCAGCAGTTGGCGGAATTGCGGGTCTCGGAATCGGAGGTGTTGCGTGATCCCCGATAGCGGCGCGGTTGCGGCGGCGGAGGTCCGGAAGGCTATTCAGGGATGGGAAGGGCCGGCCGGGTGGCCGAAGTTGGAGCCGATCCAAAGCGAACTCCCACCGGTGCAAGCATTCTCAGCCGAACTGTTGCCGGAATCGTTCCGACCGTTGGTGAAGGGAGTTGCCGAACAGATGCAGGTTCCAATCGACTACCCTGCCGTGGTAACTGTGCTCTGTCTTGCGGGCGCGGTCAATCGGCGGGCCGTCATTCAGCCGAAGGTGAACGATACCGGCTGGCTCATTGTGCCGAATCTCTGGGGCGGCATCATTGGGCACCCCGGTATCAAGAAATCCCCCGTCATTCAGGCGGTTACCCGTCCCCTGAGCCAGATTCAGGTTGAATGGCGGCGCGAGCACGAAGAAGCGCAAGGCGACTATGCGAGGGCAAAGGAAGAACACGAACTCCGGAATTCAGCGTGGAAAGAGCAGTACAAGTTGAGCGCGAAGAAAGGCGCGGCCGCACCCGAGAGGCCGGAAGGTGAACCAGTGCCGGCGAAGTTGCGGCGGCTGATTATGAATGACGCCACTTTTGAGGCGCTGCACCAAACCATGAATGAGAACCCGGCCGGCGTGCTGGTGATCCGGGATGAGTTGACCGGCTGGTGGAGTCAGTTAGATCGGGCGGGGAGGGAAGGCGAGCGGGCGTTTTGCCTCCAAGCGTGGAACGGCAACACCGGGCACACGATAGACCGGATCGGGCGCGGAACTGTCCATGTTGAGGCCTGCTGTATGTCCCTTCTCGGCGGCATTCAGCCGGGGCGGCTTCGCTCCTACCTGGTTGACGCGCTCGAAGATGGCCCGAGCAATGACGGACTGGTGCAGCGGTTTCAGCTTCTGGTGTGGCCCGATACCGCACCTGAGTGGCGCTATGTGGACCGGATACCAGACGCGGACGCGGAAGAGCGGGCGGGGCGGGTCTTCCGCAAGCTGGTGGAACTGGACCCGGACAACCCGGCGCGATACCGCTTCTCACCAGAAGCGCAGAGCCTATTTATTGAATGGCTGGCAGAGAACGAAGGGAAGATCCGCGGGGACGAACTCCACCCGGCGCTGATCGCGCATTTGAGCAAGTACAGCAAGCTCATGCCCGCACTGGCTGTCCTTTTCGAGTTGGCAGCGTGGGCGGTAGACGTCGGCAGCGCCAATACGGTTTCGCTTGAGCATACCCGGCAGGCGGCGGCGTGGTGTGAATACCTGGAATCGCACTCTCGGCGCGTGTACTCCTGCGTGGTGACTCCGCAACTGCGTGCGGCGCGGGAGTTGGCGGCGAAACTCAGAGGCCGGAAGGTGGCGGCGGGCGGCTCATTCTCGTGCCGGGAGGTGTACTTGAAGGGGTGGAGCTACCTGGACACGACCGAGGCCGTGAAGCAGGCGGCGGAGGTGCTTCAGGATGCCGGGTGGGTGCGGGACGTTTCAGGTGGAGAACCCGGGCCTGCTGGCGGGCGTCCATCCAACCGGTACGAAGTGAACCCGGAGGTGTGGAAATGAGCGACTCCACACCCGGACCGGCAACAAGAAGCCGCTGGCTGGATTGGACACCAGTGGCGCGTATATCGGACGGTCCCCCCGATATGGCACCTACAAAACCATCAAAACCGGGTTCTGTAGGTTTTGAAGGTTCGTACTTGGGGGAATCTCCCAAGATAGCGGTACCAGAATCGAGTGACTTGGCTGCGATCCTCCGTGGCAAAGCAATCGAGCTGTGGCTTGAAGCGGCCGGCGGCCGGCTGTTCATCGTGGCGGATGAGCGGGACGTGGTGCTCCTGAATCAGCGGCGCGGCGAAGTGCTGACCGCCGATGAACTCCGGCTGGTGGTGAAGATCACGGACCCGGTTGACGCGGCGGAGGTGCTGCGCTGGAAGCGGGAGTTCGACGGCAGCCTGACCGAAGGCGGGAACACTAAGGTTTCACTAAGGTTGCCGAGGCGATTGGAAGGGAGCACGAGACCATGAACCCATTCTTGCTGGTGGCGCTCAAGACGGCAGCCGAAAGCTTAATCGAGGAGGTGACGGGGGAGAAGCGCGCTCCCGTCGTTTCTTCCAGCATCGCAGTGGTGGGATGGAAGTCTGGGACTCTCACCGTGGAATTCAGAAACGGCGGAGTCTACGAGTACTCCGGCGTGCCCGCTTCCGTCTACGAGGCGTTCATTTCGTCCGGCTCGAAGGGGCGCTTCTTCCGGACCATGGTCAAAGGTGCCTACGGGAGCTCGAAGCGGTGATCTTGGGTCAGACCCTTCCCGCGGCTGACCCATCCGGGTTTAGACCCATCGCACGGCCGACCCATGGGAGTTTGGACCTCATGTCGAAGCGGACCCCATGCCAGAAGTGGGCGACGGCGCTTTGCTCTGCCTCTGGTGGCAGTCCTGACCTCATGGTGGACCAGACCTCATGGTGGATTCCGACTTGAGCAAGATGCCCACCTTCGGACCGGCACCTATGAAGCTCACTGACCCATGAAATGAACTGACCCATGCACTCACTGACCCATGCAAGATTCGACCCCATGCGCGACCACTACCCCATGCGCGCTGGCGGATTTGTCATGCAACGGGTCCGTGACATGACAACCGAGAGGACCTGGCGCGGCGCGAATGCCTTACTTGTCGGGCTTCACAGTCATTCCGACCAAAGCGAACTTATGTTTCTTTTTCTTCGAGTCCAGAACGATGAACCAGTCGCTGTCACGGTAGAACTCAATCGTTCCATTGACTGGAAGCACAATTGTAGAGCGGCCCGATTCACTCCATTCGAGTCGATGGGTGGCCGTTTCGACGGTGACATTGTTGGTCCTTCGGTAGACGGGAACGGCTATCACGCCCGTTCCCATTGGGGCGGCGTAGGCACCAGCTTGAGCAGATCCCATCACTTGGGAGAGTACCTTTGCCTTTTCCCAGTTCGGTTGTTTTTCGGCCGCGATCCCAAGTGCGACGAAAAGACAGACAAAAAGAGTGCTTCCGGCGAATTTCATCACCCGAATCTACTCCAGACAATTCGCGGAGTCAACGGGCGGAACTACTTCGAATCGGCGGTCTTCTTCTTCGCCTTGCGCGCGACGGTGGCAGCATCGGCGGCCTTCTTGGCGCGGGCCGCGCGTTCCTCTGGCGTCATTGCCTTTGCGGCTGCGTTTCCGCCTTTGGCTCCTTCCTTGCGGAAGTACTCCAGAACTTCCGGAGGGAGCTTCTTTCGACTCATGACCACAGCTTACCCCCTTTGGTTGGTGAGAACAACAGATAACTCTTGACACCTTAGGGGGTAAGGTAGATAATACTAGATATGAAGGCCATCGGCTACACCAGAGTGAGCACGGACAAGCAAGCGGACCACGGCGTGTCGCTCGAAGCGCAGACGGCGAAGGTTCAGGCTATGGCGGTTGTTCAGGGCGTTGAACTGGTAGAGGTTATTGTTGATGCCGGCGAGTCCGCGAAATCCCTGAACCGTCCGGGCATGGCGCGATTGTTGGCGATGGTGGATTCGGGCGCGGTCCAAACGGTAATCGTTGCGAAGTTGGACCGGCTCACTCGGAGCGTGAAAGACCTGGCCGAACTGCTGGAGAGGTTCACGCGGCGCGGCGTATCGCTGGTGAGCGTGGCCGAATCCCTGGACACCGGGACGGCGGCGGGGCGGCTGGTGCTGAACATTATGGTTTCCGTCTCGCAGTGGGAGCGCGAAGCCATCGGGGAGCGGACGCGGGACGCGATGCAGCACAAGCGCGCGGCTGGCGAGCTCGTCGGGTCTGTACCGTTCGGCTTCCGGCTGGCGGCGGACGGCGTGCACCTGGAAGCGGATGAAGCGGAACAGAGGATTCTTGCCCAAGTGCGGGAACTGCGGGCGGACGGCCACACCACCCGAAGCATAGCGGCTGAGTTGAACCGGCAGGGCTTCACAACCCGGCGCGGGACGGCATGGCGGTTTCAGTACGTGGCGAACACGTTGAAGGCAGCATAAGGAGACAAAATGGAATATCCAGTGGACCCCGCCCGCATTGGCACCCTCGGGGAGTTGATCGAGGCAGGGAAAGACCTGAACAAATACGATCTCAAGGCGGCAGCCGTCTTCTGTCAGATCCTGGAAGAAAATCGCGGGTGTACTACTCCCTCGCAGGAGTTTCTTGAGGGTCTCGTAATGGACTGGTGGCGGCGGGGCGGGATTCTGGAAATCGAGGACGTGGAGCAGCGCCTGGAGACATTCCGGGAGAACCACAACGACATGATTGGGATGGCACAGCGCGTAGCGCGGTTCCTGCCTGATGTGGTTCGGCCGCACCTGCCGGACAATGGGGAATCGGCCAAGGTGCTCAAAGCGGCGTTGGAGTTGAAGCAGCGGGTCGAGGACATCCGCGAGAAGGTAGAGAAGATCTCAGTCGGCCCGAAGCCACCCACCATTCGAGCGAAGAAGAAGGCGGCGGCGTGAGCCAACGCCCACCCACACCCGCGGAGCAGGCCAACGCGGCGGAACTTGCCCGGAAGGTTGCGGAGTTGCGCGAGGGGCTGGAGAAGCTGCCAGCGGAGCGCCGTGATGCCTTCCGGGCATCGCTTGAGACGGATGAGAGAGACGGGGAGCCGGAGGAGGCGTAACCATGGCAGTCTACAAACGGGGTGGGGCCTACTACTTCGAGTTCGTCTGGAAGGGTGAGCGAATCAAGGCGTCAACGCGGCAGGGCAACAAGCGCGTAGCGGAACAGGCGCAAGCGGCAAAGCGTACCGAGCTGGCAAAGGCAGAGGTTGGCATCCGGGAGCGGCCCCAAGCGCCCACGCTGAAGGCGTTCACTGAGGAGCGGTTCCTGCCTTTCATCGAAGCTCAGTTCGCTGCAAAGCCTTCCACCCTGAGTTACTACCGGATCGGCGCTCGAAATCTACTCCGGTACAGCCCCCTCGCGTCCCTGCCCTTGGATCAGATTCAGGCAGAGGCGGTGACCGGGTACGTTGCCTATCTCCGGGATTCCTCCTGGCAGACCTCCACCATGAACCGTGCGCTGGAAGTGCTCAGGCGCGCCTTCTCGCTGGCGATGGAGTGGAACGCGGTGGACCGGAGGCTGCCGAGAGTGCGGATGCTGCCGGGGGAAAGGCGGCGGGACCGCACGTTGACAGATACCGAGGAACGTTCCTACCTGGAGGCGGCGCGCACCGTTGGCGAGGGCATCCTGCAGGATTATGCAAGGGCCCTGGAGGGCATCCGAGCGACCGCGCGCGGCGAAGTGCCATTAGAGCCGAAGGACCCGTTCCTTCTGCGGGACGTGGCGACGGTCCTGCTTGATACCGGATTGCGGCCTGAGGAGTGTTACCGGCTCAAGTGGGAAGAGATCAGGGACGGCTCACTCAGGATCTCCCATGGCAAGACAGAGAACGCGCGGCGGACAATCCCGCTGCCGGAGCGATCGGCGGCGGCCCTGGGAATGCGGAGGGCGGCTGCGCTGTCGCCTGAGTGGGTCTTTCCGGCCCCGACGAAGAGTGGGCATATCGAGAAGTTCAGCCTGAAGAAGCGGCACGCGGCGGCCTGCCAGCTGGCGGGTATGGAGCGCGTACCCGTCTACACGTTCCGGCACACAGTGTTGACCCGGTGGGCGCGAAAGATGGACCCCTACACCCTCGCCTATCTCGCCGGCCACTCGGATTTCAGCACCACCAAGCGGTACGTTCACCCGAATGAAGAAACCGTGCTGGCGGCGATGGTTGCGGCCCGTGTGGTTCAGGGTCCCCCCAATTCTCACACCAGGGGAGAAGCGGGCACAGATGGACCCGGAGCGGTTTCAGCCGTAATTCAGTAGATGTAAAGGGGTTGTTTGGTCGGGGCGAGAGGATTCGAACCTCCGACCTCCTGGTCCCGAACCAGGCGCTCTACCAAGCTGAGCCACGCCCCGACGGCGCACTCGGACCTTTTCATCATAGCCTCCACACTGCTCCACCGCAACCCAGCCACTCGAAAACCCTCGCGAATTCAGACGTCTCAGTGTGATAACCTATAGAGGAAATTGAGCGCCAGCGATGCCAGCTCGCGTCAGTGAGGCGTTCGTCCTCCGCACCTACCCTTTCCAGGAAGGGGATCTCATCGTGAGTTTTTTTACTCGCGATCAGGGAAAGCTGCGAGGCGTTGCCAAGCGGGCGCGAAAGCCCAAAGGGCCCTTCGGATCGGCACTCGAACGGCTCTCGCAGGTCCGAGCGGCCTACTATCAGCGGGAGAACGTCGAGCTGGTCCGGCTGGAATCGACGGAATTGATCCAGACGCAGTTCAGTCTGTTCAGCTCCTACGAAGCCGGCATTGCGCTCGACTACATTTCGGAGGTGTCCGACCACTTGCTGCCGCCCTCGGAACCGAACGAGCGGTTTTTCCGGCTGATCAGCGCCGTGCTGGCCGACCTGCGCGCCGCACCGCCCGATCAGTTGCCGGCAGCGGTCTGGCGCGCCGCCACCTATTTTACATTCTGGGCCGTCCGCCTCTCTGGCATTCTGCCCGATCTGCGCGTCAGCGCCGTTACGCAGGAGCTCGCCGCTGAGATGGCGGTCCGCCCCATCGAACATTTCTCCCACCTGCCCTGGTCCCGGGAAACCGGACGCGACCTGCGCCGCTTCCTCTACCGGGAAATCGAACTACACATCGAGCGCAAGCTCATTACTGTCCCGCTCATGGAGGCGCTCTAGTTCCGCATGGATTCCTATCAGGAGACGATCTTTAAGCTGAAACGCTTCTGGGCCCAGCACGGCTGCGTCATTCAGGAGCCCTATGATATCGAGGTCGGCGCCGGCACCATGTGCCCCGAGACCTTTCTCCGCGTCCTGGGTCCCAAGCCCTACAGCGTCGCCTACGTGCAGCCCTCGCGCCGTCCTGCCGATGGCCGCTATGGCGAAAATCCCAACCGCCTCTATAAGCACTCCCAGTTGCAGGTGATCCTCAAGCCGGCCCCGGCCAACGTGATGGATCTCTATCTGGAGTCGCTGGAAGCCGTCGGCATCCGGCTGGATCAGCACGACCTTAAGTTTGAGGAAGACAACTGGGAATCGCCCACCCTCGGCGCCTGGGGCATTGGCTGGCAGGTGATGCTCGACGGTCTCGAAGTCACGCAGTTCACCTACTTCCAACAGTGCGGCGGCGTGGATCTCGATCTCGTCCCGGCCGAACTCACCTACGGGCTGGAGCGGCTCGTCGCCTTCCTCCAGGACCGCAAGTCGGTCTATGACATCGAATGGGTGGCCGGCACCTCTTACCGCGACGTGCGTTTCCGCGATGAGCAACAGTTTTCCGTCTACAATTTCGAAAAGGCCGACGTGAAGATGCTGTGGCAGCTCTTTGACCTCCACGAGAAAGAGGCGCAGCGCCTGATTGACGAATACCGCTCGCTGGATCCCGAAAAGGACGGCACGGAGAAGCGCCGCTGGCCGTTGCTCAGCGCCTACGATCACGTGCTCAACTGCTCCCATAGCTTCAACCTGCTCGATGCGCGCGGCGCCATCTCCGTCACGGAACGGGTCGGCGTCATCGCCCGCGTCCGCAAGCTCGCCGTCGGCGTGGCAACATCCTGGGTGGATCAGCAGGCGCTGCTCAATGCGCCGGAGGTGGCGGCATGAGCGACGTGAAGCCCTTCCTGCTGGAAATCGGTGTCGAGGAAATCCCGCACTGGATGATCGTGCCGGCTCTCGGTGAACTGGAGCGGCTGTTCCGCGATCTTTGCACGGCGAATCAGCTGGAAACCGGTGAGGTCACAGTGGACGGCACGGCCCGCCGCCTCGTCATCCGCTGTTCGGCGCTCACAACGTGCCAGGCGGATCGTGACGAGCTGGTTATGGGGCCGCCGAAATCGGCCGGACCCGGCGCGGCCATGGGCTTCGCCAAAAAGAACGGTGTCAGCGCTGACGACTTGGCCACCGAGGTCACACCCCGCGGCGAATATTACGCTCTGCGCCGCGCCATCGCCGGCCGCGAGACCAGCGACATCCTCGCCGAATCGCTGACTGCGCTCATCGCCAAAATCCCGTGGCCGAAAGCCATGTACTGGACCGGCAAGGGCGAGACCACCTTCATCCGCCCGATCCGCTGGATCGTCGCCCTGCTGGGCGATTCCATCGTCGAGTTTTCCCTCGCCGGCGTGAATGCAGGCGCCCTGTCCCGCGGCCACCGCCGCATGGGCTCCCCCGAAATCGCCTTCGACCACGCCAATTACGAAGAGCGGCTCGAAAAGAACGGCGTCATCCTTTCGGCCGGTAAGCGCCGCAAGCGCATTGAGGACGGCATCGGAAAACTGCTGAAGGGCACCGGCTTCGCCTTGATCCCGGACGAAGCGCTCCTCACCGATCTCGTCTATCTCACCGAATTCCCAACCCCTATCCTCGGCAGCTTCGACGAGAAGTTTCTCGCTCTGCCCCAGGAAGTCCTCAGCATGGTGATGCGCCACCACCAGCGCTACTTCACCGTTCAGGACTCCGCCGGCAACATGGCCCCGCGCTTCGTCGCGATCATGAACATCAAGGCGGATAAGAAGGGCTACGTCGTCAAAGGCAACGAGCGCGTGTTGGAAGCGCGCTTCAACGACGCGCGTTTCTTCTGGGATCAGGATCAACACAAGAAACTGGCCGACCGCGTGGACGATCTCGCGGCCGTCACGTTCCAGGCCAGGCTCGGCTCCTACTTCGAAAAGCGGCTGGGCGTCGAGGCCGGCGCCTCGCGCATCGCCCGGGAACTTGGGCTGGATGAGACCGCCATCCGCCGCGCCGCCACCCTCTGCAAGACGGACCTCATGACCGAAATGGTCAAGGAGTTCACGGACCTCCAGGGCATCATGGGCGGCCTGTACGCCAAGGCGCAGGGCGAACCTGAGCCGGTGTGGCGGGCGATGTACGACCACTACAAACCGCTCTCCATGGACGGGCCCATTCCCGCCACCGTCGAAGGCCGTGTCCTCTCCATGGCCGACAAGTTCGACAGCCTGGAGGGATGCTTTGCCCTCGGCATGATCCCCACCGGCTCCAAGGATCCCCTGGGCCTGCGGCGCGCCGCGCAAGGCATTGTCAAGATCCTCGTCGAGGGACGCATCCGGCTCAACCTCGACAGGTTCATCACCGCCGGCGCCGAGGAGACCAACCGGGTTTTCCTCTGCGAGCGCAAAGCCGGCTACGTCGAAAATCGCACTCCGGATGGCTCGCTGGAGTTGGCAAAGCAGCTTCGCGACTTCATGACTGAGCGCGTCAAATACTACTTCCGCGACGTGCGCGGTTTCGCCTACGACGAAATCTCCGCCGTCCTCGCTGCAAATCCGCCGGACCTCGTGGACGTCGAGGCCCGCCTGCACGCCCTCAAAATGGTGCGCCAGACTCAGGACTTCGAGCCCCTCGCCGCCAGCTTCAAACGCATCGGCAACATTCTCAAACAGGCCGGACGCCCCGGCGGAGCCGTTTCCCCGGAACTCCTCGAACCCGGCGCCGAACAGGATCTCTACCAGGACATGACCCGTGTCCTGGCGCGCGTCGCCGTGCTTCGCAAGAGCGACGATTACATCCAGGCGCTGCTGGCCGTAGCCACCCTGCGTCCTGCCGTCGATAACTTCTTCGATTCCGTCCTGGTGAATGCGCCCGACGCGGCCGTTCGCCAAAACCGCCTCGCCCTACTGGGCCAACTTTTCTCCGAAGTTTCCTCGATCGCCGATTTTTCGGAGATCGTGACATCATCAACGTCCGAATGAACTCTTCAACTACTGATCAATCAGGAGCTAAATAATCCATATGAGTAAATACGTCTACTCCTTCGGCGGCGGTACCGCCGAGGGCGACGGCACGATGAAAGACCTGCTCGGCGGCAAGGGCGCAGGCCTCGCCGAGATGTGTCGCACCGGGGTGCCGGTCCCCGGCGGCTTCACCATCATCACCGACGTCTGCAACGTCTTCTTCGATAACGACAAGAAGGTCCCGAAGGCTGTCGACGAACAGATCTGGGAAGCCCTCGGCAAGCTCGAAACCCTCATGGGCAAGAAGCTCGGCGACGCCTCCGATCCGCTGCTCCTCAGCGTCCGCTCCGGCGCGAAGTTCTCCATGCCCGGCATGATGAACACAATTCTGAACCTCGGCCTCAACGACAAGACCACCGAGGGTCTCGCCAAGAAGACCGACAATCCGCGCTTCGCCTACGATTGCTACCGCCGCTTCATCCAGATGTTCGGTGAAGTCGCCATGGAAGTGCCCATGGAGCACTTCGACGAAGCCTTCGACGCGCAGAAGGCGAAGAAGAAGTACGCCGACGACTCCCAGCTCACCGCCGACGACCTCAAGGCCATCATCGTCGAGTACAAGAAGATCTTTAAAAAGCACGCCAAGATCGACTTCCCGCAGGACCCCCGTCAACAGCTCATCCTCTCCCGCAACGCCGTCTTCATGTCCTGGTGGGCGCCGAAGGCGTCCTACTACCGCAAGATGGAGAAGATCAGCGACCGTCTCGGCACCGCCTGCAACATTCAGGCCATGGTGTTCGGCAACATGGGTGACACCTCCTGCACCGGCGTCGGCTTCACCCGTGACCCCGGTAGCGGCGAGAAAGTCTTCTACGGCGAATACCTCGTCAACGCCCAGGGCGAAGACGTCGTCGCCGGCATCCGCACCCCCACGCCCATCTCTGAACTCAAGGCCTGGAACGCGGACGTCTACAACCAGCTCCGCACCATCACCAACCAGCTCGAGCAGCACTACAAGGACATGCAGGACTTCGAGTTCACTGTCCAGGACGGCACGCTCTGGATGCTGCAGACCCGCAACGGCAAGCGCACCGGCCCCGCCGCTGTGAAGGTCGCCGTGGTCATGTGCGAGGAAGGCCTCATCGACGAGAAGACCGCTGTCATGCGCGTCGCCCCGGCGCAGCTCGATCAGCTCCTCCACCCCGTCTTTGATCCCGCTTCGCTGAAGACCCTCACCAAGCTCGCCACCGGCATCGACGCCAGCCCGGGCGCCGCAGTCGGCCGCCTGGCCTTCACCTCCGACGACGCCGTGGTCATGTCGGCCAAGTCGCCCGTCATCCTCATCCGCAAAGAGACCACCCCGGACGACATCCACGGCATGGACGCCGCCAAGGGCATCCTCACCGCCGTCGGCGGCAAGAGCTCCCACGCGGCCGTTGTGGCCCGCGGCATGGGCGTCCCCTGCATCGTCGGCTGCGGCGCCATCGCCATCAATGAACGCGCCAAGTCCGCCACCATCAAGACTGCCACCAAGGTCGTCACCGTCAAGGAAGGCGACTGGGTCTCCATCGACGGCACCACCGGCGCCGTCTACCTCGGCCAGGCCGCCACGAAGGATCCGGATCCCAACTCCCCCGCCTTTGCCAAGTTCATGAAGATGGCCGACAAGTTCCGCGGCAGCTTTGGCGTCCGCGCCAACGCCGACATCCCGCGTGACGCGAAGGCCGCCCGTGCGTTCGGTGCCGAAGGCATCGGCCTCTGCCGCACTGAGCACATGTTCTTCGCTGAAGATCGTCTGCCCTTCGTGCAGGCCATGATCCTCACCGATAACGTGAAGGACCGCACCAAGGCCCTCGCCAAGCTCCTGCCCATGCAGCGCAAGGACTTCGCCGGCCTGTTCGAGACCATGAACGGCTTCCCCGTCGTCATCCGCACGCTCGATCCCCCGCTGCACGAGTTCGTCCCCAAGCGCGAAGAGCTGATGGTCGATCTCGCCAAGCTCCCCACGGCCGACATCAAGGCCAAGAAGGAGATGCTCAACCGCTACAAGAACTTCGCGCCCGACGTCAAGAGCCTCAAGACGGTAATCCCGATGTTGCTCGCCCGCGTCGAACAGCTCCATGAGTTCAACCCGATGCTCGGCCACCGCGGCTGCCGTCTCGGCATCACCTATCCCGAGATCACCGAGATGCAGGCCCGCGCCATCTTCGAGGCCGTCGTCATCGTTGCCAAGAAGGGCAAGACGGTCATCCCCGAAGTCATGATCCCGCTGATCGGCGGCGTGGAAGAGCTCGCCCACCAGAAGGCCATTGTGAAGGCAGTCGCTGAGGAAGTCCTCGGCAAGGCCGGCCTCCTCGGCAAGCAGAAGTACATGATCGGCACCATGATCGAGATCCCGCGCGCCGCCCTGACGGCCGACCGCGTGGCCACCGAAGCCGAGTTCTTCTCCTTCGGCACCAACGATCTGACCCAGACCGCCATGGGCCTCTCCCGCGACGACTATACGAAGTTCTCGAAGGAATACGAGGACAAGAAGATCTTCAAGAACGACCCGTTCGCCGTCATCGACCGCGAAGGCGTCGGCAAGTTGATCAAGATGGCCGTCGAGCTCGGCCGTAGCACCAACAA
>DASXVP010000006.1:0-1634 GCA_036504135.1 Paludibaculum sp. | reverse complement strand
TGGAGTGGACCCCGTTGCTGAGACACGGAAAACAGGGACAGGTTACCATTCGCTGGCGAATCCTGGCCAGCGCTGAGACTCCAGGGCATACTGGAGCCGGTTGGTGAAGCGGAGGCGGGCACTGCTGGAGAGCATCCCGCCAAGGAATAGCCAACTGGAAACTCATCGCGGACGATGAGCAGGACGCGCTCCTTCCGTCGCGTCTTTTGGCTGGGCCCGGGTGCCGACCAACGGGAGGCGGTACTCCGGCCCCAGCAGATGATGGGCTTTGGAAACACATCGGACCGATAGATTTCCCCATGCCTCGGAAAACTCATTTCTCGATTCCCCCGTCGGCGCCCGGACTACGACGAAGCCTCTCCTCGAAGGCCTCCGGCGAAAGATAGCCCAGGGAGGAGTGCAGTCTCTTGCGGTTGTAGACCTCTTCAATGAACCGCTGAATCGAAGGGCGTGCGTCTTCCTGATCGCGGTATTGGCTCAGGTAGACCTCCTCGGTTTTCAGGGTCTTGATGAAAGATTCCGCCTTGGCGTTGTCGTAGGGATTGCCCGTGCGGCTCATACTGATCGTGAAGCCGTGCGCCTTTAGCTTTTCAATGTAAGCCTGGCAACAGTACTGCACGCCCCGGTCGGAGTGGTGAACGATGCCCGCTTCGATGTTGCGGTCGGCGAGCGCCCGGTCCAGAGCCCGGAGCACCAGTTCCGCACGCAGATCTTCCCCCAGTTCCCAACCAACCACCCGCCGGGAATAGGCGTCCATCACCACGGCCAAATACAGAAACGTCTCTCGCAAGCGCACATAGGTGATATCGGATACCCACAATTGATTCACGCCGCTGAGATTCAGGCGGGACGCCAGGTTGGGATAGACGGCGTAGCCGTGCGCCGAATCCGTCGTGAGGACAAACCGCTGCTTCCGCACCACCAGCAGGTTGTCGGCGCGCATGAGTCGCTGCACCCGCTTGCGGTTCACCACCCGGCCCCGGCCGCGTAATTCCGCGGTCACACGCCGCGAGCCGTATAAGCGGTTCTCCAGTGCGATCCGCTGAATCAGATCGCGCAGTTCGATATCGGCCTGGCGTGGCTCATGCTCCTCGTACCGGCGGTAGAAACCAGCCCGGCTGACATGCGCGATATCGCAGGCATGGTTGGCCTGGAAGCCCTCAAGCTGCATCATGCTTCGGATCTCTGTGTAGATGCTGTCCCGCCAGCTTCGGTGTTCTTCCGGCGGGACTCCTTTACACGCTTGAAGGCTCTTCGCAAAAAATCGATGTCCAGAGCCTGCTGCCCGATCTTACGTTCCAACTCCGCCATGCGCCGTGCGGCCGCCTCCCCGGGACTGGCAGAATCTTGCGCCACACGCGGCCGATTGGGTACACCCGGCGGTCTGCCGATCGGCCGCTGCAACCCGGCCGCCCCCTCCTGGCGATAGGCATCCCGCCAGCGGTAGAGCACGCTGCGCTTGATCTGGAACTCTCTATGTAAGGCGCTAACGCTCTCCCCATTGAGAATCCGCTGCGCCACGCTTTGCTTGAACTCCTGACTAAAGACACGGTTCTTTCCAGACAATTCCGGGTCCCTCCCGTTTAATGAGAATTGTCCCTAATTTCCGTGTCTCAATTTTGGGGTCCACTCCA
>DASXVP010000005.1:0-95322 GCA_036504135.1 Paludibaculum sp. | reverse complement strand
TCTGGGCGTCAGCACCCAACCCGAGCTCCCGTAGGCCGAGCCGGACACGGTGGCACCCGCCCCCGGAGCGTCGAGGGCGCCGAACGGCTTCTTCGACGCCCCATTATTCACCGTAATTACCCGCCGCCCGAGGCTCGCGCTGTTCCCTTCCCGGTCCACCGCGATTGCCTCCAACGTGTATGTGCCGTTGCCGGGCGCTCCGCCCGGATTCGGGAGCACATTGCTGAGCATCATGTAGCCCCACCCGGCGCGCCGGTTCTGTGGCAATGTCGGGAACAGCCCCTCAATGTCGGAGCGGGCATCCTGCACAAAAGTGCCGACTCCGATATAGACCTTGCCGTTAGGATAGACCTGCTCGTTCCCCACGCGGTCCCGCCAGATCTCCACCTTTTCCACTCCGATGTCGTCCATCGCCCAGCCTGTGACGGCCACGCCGCCCGAGAGCGCGCCTGCGTTAACAACCGGAGTGTCGAGGGAGCCGAACGGCGGTTTGGTCGCCGTGCCGGCCGGTTGGACCTCAATAGTGACCGGCAGGCTCAGGCTGGGCTGGTCCGCCCCGTTCAGCCCTACGGTGACCTGATACACACCGCTCAACGGGGCGGTCGCGCCTTTGGTGAAGGAGACTGTCATCGAGCCGGGCAGCGAGGCCTGTGCCAGGGTGGCCTTCAGCTCCGGCGGGTAGATGGTGTACGCCGACCCTGTTACAACGCCCGTGCCGCTCGTGCGGATCTGGACGTCCTGCGGACCGGTGACTCCGTTCGCGCCGACCACGATCCGCAAGCTGGCGGGATAGAAACTCACCACCGGCAACAAGGATTGGCGAATCGTGAAAGTGGTGCCATTGATGGTGACGTAGCCCGTGCGCGCGGCGCCCGTCGAGTTGCCTGGTACATCCACACTCAGAGTGCCGTTGCCGGTGCCTGCTGTGGAACCGTTAGGGACGAGCCAGGGATCGGAAACCGCGGCTGACCAGGTACAGCTCGCCGCCGACGTGATGGAAATGGTGACTCGGCCGCCCGCCGGCCCGACCGTCTCCTGCAGCAGCGATGTCGTCACCGGACACGCCCCCGTCCCCGCCTGCGGGGTGAGCAGGTACAGGACTCCGGCCTGCAAGGAACTGAGCAACAACTGGCCCGAGTCGTTAAAGCCGAGCGGCCATCCGCCACCCGGCAAGCCCGGCACACCCTCGATCGCGAACATCTTACCCTGTGTGAAGACGAAGGGGACGGGGCCATTCCGATTTGGTGAATAGGCGAGTCCGGCGACCTCATTCCTGTTGTTCAGGAACAGCGGTGAAACACCGCTGAACCCTGCCGGGATCGGCAGAAGTTGGGTGGCGCCCGTGGTGCCGTTATCGACGCTGGGGGTCCAAAGAAGCGGCCTGTAGTTGGCAGCGCCGCCGTTGTCGACTACGGTAGCGGTGACCACGACAGCGCCGCGTGCGTTCATGGCATGGCCACCCCAATACAAGGGCGGATACGGAAGGTTGATGGTGGCGAACGTTCCAGCTGCGGCATTGGGCCGGGTGGGGCTAAACAGGGCCACAGCATTGGCGAAGTTCCTTTCGTCCACCAGAACTTGCCCGCGATCGTTCGCGGAATAGAAGTACATGTGATTACCCGGCAGGACATTGAGACTTCCGGTTGCGCCGTTGGCGATCGTCGGGGTCCAAAAGCCCTGGTTGCTTGGCATAGACGCGAAGATCTGGCCGTAGGCATTGATGTGCCTCGGCGTGAAGGGGGAGGCGCCGGCGGGCACACTCACTGTGGATATGGCGCCCTGCGTCCCATTGGGCGTGGAAGGCGACCAGAGTTGAGCGGAGAGGGATGGGTGCGTGGCCGTAAACTGCCCACGGTCGTTGAGGTAGAGCATCGGCAGCGGATCAGCGCGTCCCTCGAACGCAAACCCGCTCAGCCCGGTGATCGTGCCTGCCGTGCCATTTGGCTGCGCCGGAGTCCACAGCATCACATTCGGGGCGCTTCCGTTCCTGCCCGAGACAATCTGCCCGAAATTGTTCAGCCTGCCATTCCCCTCGCCAACGCCGCTAATGGTGGTGACCGTGTATGTATACGGCAAGGGCGTCGTGAGCGCAAAAAAGGCCCTCAAGTTGGTGTGCAGGCTATCCACCGTGACATGCGTCGTCGCGCCGTCCAGGTACGTCAGGTTCTCCCAGTATCCGAAGCGGTAGCCCGGAGCCGCCGCAGCCACAATCGTCACTGACGAGTTCACCGGATACCAGCCGCTCCCGCTGGCCGTACCGCCCTGCGGCGGCTCCGCCACCGTCGTCACGTAAACTTCGTCGCTAAAGCTCGCGGTGTAGATCGTGGCGGAGACCGGTACGGCAAAGGTCCTCGGATTGGCAGTTGGGCCATCGCTCCACCCGGTAAACACTCGCCTCTGAGAGTGCCCGCTGAATTCCACGCCAAGCCACCGAACCTGGCAACTCGCGCCAGGGGTCCATTGCAGCGTGCTCGGCGCATTGTAGTCTCCGGGCTGGCAACCCGCCCCGGTAACGGCGAATCCTATGCCCGGAGATGAGGCCGAAATCGTCACGGGGACGGCATTGGCTCCCGGTGGCGGCGCGGCCGGCTGTGGCGTCAACAGCAGCAACCCTTGGGAGTTGCCGTTGGTGAGAAGAATCTGGCCCGCGTCATTGAGCCCCAGCGCCTGGGATAGTATTGGCACGCCGGGAATCTGATTCAGATCGTAGAACACTCCGCCGGTTCTCAAGAATGGCGTGGTCTGATAGGAATTCACCACGAGACTGCCTGCCATGTCTCCGGCGGAGTTCATAACCGCAATCGAGGAGACGCCCGGAAAACCCGGCGGCGGAGCGATATCGATGGCTGCGCCAGTGCCGGTGTTTGGCGACGAAGGCTGCCAGAGAAATGCGCGGGCCTGGCAGGCCATGCCAACGGGCGTCGTGCAATAGGTGCCCGCCACCATTCCGCCGGCATTGATCGCGTGCGTGCTGGTGGAGGTGGCGCCCAGCGGCGTCACCGATGCGAATGTGCCAGCCGCGGAGTTTGCGGCGGTGGGTGTGAAAACCGTAAATCCCAAAGGCGGTGTCGATCCTCCGCTGGGGGACTCAGAAAGTACCTGACCGAAATCGTTCAAGCCCTGTACTGCATCGAACCTGGCATCTTTAAAGGTCGTGCCGCCAGTCCCACCCGCCGAGGCCGGCGTCCATAGCCCGGCGGAGCCGCTGTTCAACATCGCGGCGATCTGGCCAAACCGGTTGAATCCCCCGGGATAACCCGCAATCAGATTGGATGTGTCAGCGAGGTTAGCCTCAGTGCCAGTTACCGATCCGGGAGCCGATGGAGTCCAGATCGCCATCTTGTACAGGGGCGTAACGCTGTAGGCCAACCGCCCGGCGTCGTTGATTCGCACCACCCACGTGGCAGTCCGATTGGAGAGGCTCACAATCTCCGCCGCCAGCCCCATCGCCGAGTTTGGTTTTTCCGGCTGCCACAAATAGACGGAGCGCCCGCCGGCGCGTTCCACATAGGCGGCAACTGCACCGCTCGCTGTGAGAGCTCCGCCCGCCATGGCACTGAGAGCAGGGATCGCCGTCACGGTATAACGTCCCGGGATTGGCGCAGTGGTGGCGCGGAATGTGGCCGCTAACGTCACCGGACGGTCCACCTGGCACTCGATGATCAGCGGCTGAGGCTTGGCGACGCTGGCACAACCGCTCGAGATCGCCCAATAGAGGAACAGCTGGTTCGGGTTCGCCGTCGCCTGAACGGTGGCCTTTGCGCCCGAGGCGAACCAGCCGCCGGGCGTCACGCTGGCGGCCGACGGCGGCTGCGCCTCGGTAGTGACCTGATACTCATATCCGATGCGAGCGAACCGGGTGAGATTGGAGGCCGGCACCGGGATTGAAATCGCGGAAGTGGTGGACTGATCGTCCCAGGAAGCCAGCGCCAGGCGAGTGCCGGGGGCGATGCCGTAAGGCAGCACCTCCACCTGGCAGGCCGGGCCGGGTGTCCAGGTCAATTGGACCGGCGCCAGGTACTGACCGGCCTGGCAATTGGCGCCAGTAACGTTGACTGGCGCACGGGCGCCGGAGGGCTGCAAATCAATTGTGACGGAGACCTGGGCCAAGCAGAAACTGGAAAAGAGGGAGAAGAGCAGACCGAATAACCGTCGCATTATTGCGCAGTGTATCAGTTTTGCAGGCCTCATCATCTGCTGTTTTCCGCCGCTCCGATTCCCGCTACACTCAGTCGCATGACGGCAGAAAACCAGAGGCTGGAAGAAGCGCGCCGCCGCGAGAAGCACTGGAAGCGCTGGGGCCCGTATCTGTCCGAGCGGCAGTGGGGCACGGTGCGGGAAGACTACTCTCCGGGCGGCGACGCCTGGGACGCTTTCGCCTTTGAGCAATCGCACCGGCGCGCCTATCGATGGGGCGAAGACGGGCTGATGGGCATCAGCGACAATCACCAGCGGCTGTGCTTCGCTGTAGCGTTGTGGAACGGGCGCGACCCCATTCTCAAGGAGCGCCTGTTCGGCCTCACCAATGCCGAAGGCAACCATGGCGAAGACGTGAAGGAGGTCTACTACTACCTGGATTCCACGCCCACCCACTCCTACATGAAGGCGCTCTACAAGTACACGCAGAGCGAATTCCCATACGCCGAGTTGAAGGCCCGCGCCGTGCGCGCAGGCATCGGCGGCTTCGAGCCGGAGCTGTGGGACACAGCCGCTTTCACCGGAAACCGCTACTTTGACGTGTGCGCCGAATACGCCAAAGCGGATCAGGATGACATTATGATCCGCATCACCGTCACCAACCGCGGACCCGACGCGGCCCCGATCCATGTGCTGCCTACCGTGTGGTTCCGCAATCGCTGGAGTTGGGGGCGAGCGGCGGCCGCGCCACCGGTGATCAGTGCGGCGGGGCCGGCGGCGGCCAGCCTGCACGAAGCGGAGTTGGGCGACTGGAGCTTTGCGGCCGATGGCGCGCCGACGATGCTATTCACGAACAACGAGAGCGATCCGGGCGGCGAGCCGGGGTACTACAAAGGCGCCTTCCACCGCCATGTCGTGGAAGGGTGTCAAAACGTGACAAATCCTGCACAAAAAGGCACCAAAATGTGCGTTTGGGAGCACTTTTTGGTCCAGCCCGGCGCGAGCGTGGTGATCCGCGCCCGATTGCACGCCGGTGCGCTGCGCGCGGACGAATTTACTGATTTCGACGCAGTAATGGCGCACCGCATCGCGGAGGCCGATGAGTTTTACGCTGCGCTGCAGAATGCCAGTCTTTCGCCCGATGCGCGCAACGTGCAGAGGCAGGCGATGGCCGGTCTGCTGTGGACAAAACAGTATTATCACTATGTCGTCGAAGACTGGCTGAGCGGCGATCCGGCAGCGCCCAAGCCGGCGCCGCAGCGGAGTCAAGGGCGCAACTCCGAATGGACCCACGTCTACGCCGATAACATCCTCTCGATGCCGGACAAGTGGGAGTACCCGTGGTTTGCGGCGTGGGACACGGCGTTCCACATGATGCCCTTCGCGCTGCTCGACAGCGAGTTTGCCAAGGATCAACTGCAACTGTTTCTACGCGAGTGGTTCCTGCATCCGAACGGGCAGCTCCCTGCGTATGAGTGGAATTTCTCGGACGTGAATCCACCGGTGCATGCGTGGTCGTGTTACCGCGTGTTCAAGATCGACGCCAAACAGAGCGGGCAGCCGGATCACCTATTCTTGGAGCGTTGCTTCCACAAGCTGCTGATGAACTTCACGTGGTGGGTCAACCGCAAAGACCCAGCGGGCCACAACGTGTTTGAGGGCGGATTTCTGGGGTTGGACAACATCGGAGTGTTCGATCGCTCCCGGCCCTTACCGACAGGCGGTACTCTGGCGCAATCGGACGGCACCAGTTGGATGGCCATGTACGCGCTGAACATGCTGCGCATCGCCGTGGAACTGGCGGGCGTGAACCCGGCGTATGAGGACATCGCCAGCAAGTTCCTGGAACATTTTCTCTATATCTCGTCGGCGATGAATTCGGCGGACGGCAACGGGCTGTGGGACGAGGAGGATGGATTCTATTACGACCGGCTGCGGCTGCCCGACGGCACTTCTTGCCCGCTCCGCGTGCGGTCGCTGGTTGGGCTGATTCCTCTGTTTGCCGTGGAGACCAACGAGGTGGGGGAGACCGAATCGCTAACTGGGTTTCGCCGCAGGACCAGGTGGTTTCTGAAGAACCGGCGCGACCTCGCCACGCACCTCCTCTGGGAGAACGCCAGCGCGACCCGCCCGCGCGGCATCATCGCGCTGGTGAAGCCGGAGCGCCTGCGGCGCGTGCTGGAAGTGATGCTGGATGAGCGCGAATTCCTCTCGCCCTACGGCATCCGTTCGCTTTCCAAGATTCACCTGGAACAGCCGTTCACGATGAAGGTGAATGGCGAGGTGCACCGCGTGGACTACCGGCCGGCAGAGTCCGACAGCCGGATGTTCGGCGGCAACTCGAATTGGCGCGGGCCAGTGTGGTTTCCCATCAATTTTCTGATCATCGAATCGCTCCAGAAGTTCCACCACTACTTCGGGGAGCACCTCAAGGTGGAATGCCCGACGGGTTCCGGCAACCTGATGAACCTCGCAGAGGTGGCCGCGGAGTTGTCGCGGCGGATGTCCCGCATCTTCCTCAAAGACGAAAATGGGCGGCGGCCCTGCTACGGCGACACGGAGCTATTCCAGAACGATCCGGAGTTTCGCGACAACCTGTTTTTCCACGAGTATTTTCACGGCGACAACGGTGCGGGCCTGGGCGCGATTCACCAGACCGGCTGGACGGCGCTGGTGGCGAAGCTGTTGCAACAGAGCGGTGAATAGGGGCCGCTCAGCCTTTCTGGTCCGGGCCGCGCGGGCGGCGACTGCGGCGTTACGGATTGCACTGGAGCGATCCGCGCGAGGCCGGCCTGCGGTGGACCGGCCTGCGGCGTTGTGGTTTGCGCTGGTCCGGACCGCGTGGGGCCGTGCTGCGCGGGACCGGGCGGCGCGAGGCCGGGCCGCGGGGGCGCGGGCTGCGGCGTTACGGTTTGCACTGGAACGAGCCGCGCGAGGCCGGCCTGCGGTGGACCGGCCTGCGGCGTTGTGGTTCGCGCTGGTCCGGACCGCGTGGGGCCGTGCTGCGCGGGACCGGGCGGCGCGAGGCCGGGCCGCGGGGGCGCGGGCGCGGGCTGCGGCGTTACGGTTTGCGCTGGAACGGACTACGCTCCAGCGCATAGTTGATGGCCTCCACCGGCACCTGAAAGGTCTGCATGCCGACGTTGCCCTGGAAGCCGATGGCCTTTACGCCGGCGGGCGAGGTGAAATAGGCGTCCACCACCATGCGGCGCGCCCAATCGAAAAAGCGAATGCCTGGGGCGAGCTCGGGCGTCTCGTTTTTGCGGTAGGCGATGAGATCGAGCAGCGCCGTCTGCTGCTCGGGTCTGGCCTCCAGGAAGGACGTCTCGTAGCGCTTAAGGCTGGCGGAGTTGAGCCAGGCAAGGCCGCCGAGCCAGGTCTGCGCGAGACGATCTGCGCCGCTGCACAGGAGGTCAATAAACTCGGGCGCTCCGGCCGCAGCGCCGCCGGGCGCGGCGCCTTCGGGCGGCATGATGAGGTCTGCGAGGCGGGTGACGGTTTTGTAGTCTTGCTCGTTGAAGAGCTTGGGCTGATAGCGGCCGGCGTTGGCCTGCTTCGCTTCGCCGGCCTGCTGGTGGACGTGCTGGGCGGAGGCAGGCGTCAACTGGCCGAGCGCGGTGGCGATGGCGGCGCTGCGGAGAATGTCGCGGCGTTGGATGTCGCTCACAGGTTGCCCTTTCTCATCTCTTCGGCAATGTAATCGGAGGTGCGCCAGGAGAGAGCGCAGATGGTGAGAGTCGGATTCTTGTCGGGGTTGGAGACGAACGGCGCGGCGTCGGCGACGAAGAGGTTTTTCACGTCGTGGGCCTGCGAGTACTGGTTGAGCGCGGAGGTTTTGGTATCGCTGCCCATGCGCACCGTGCCAAGTTCGTGGATGATGGCGCCCGGGGTGGAGATGGCGGCGCCGGGGTCTTCCGGCTTGCGGTTGCCAAGGACGCGCCCGCCCATGCCTTCGATGATGGAGGCGAAGGTCTCGTGCATGTGGCCCACCTGCTTGCGCTCGTACTCCGACCACTGGAAATGGAAGCGCAGAACGGGG
Source organism: Paludibaculum sp. (assembly GCA_036504135.1). Lineage (GTDB taxonomy): Bacteria > Acidobacteriota > Terriglobia > Bryobacterales > Bryobacteraceae > Paludibaculum. The sequence goes on along the minus strand of DASXVP010000005.1, from coordinate 87,146 downwards.
ATGCCCCAACGATCCACCACGGTGGGATCGATCTCGCAATAGCTCTGCTCGTTGGGGATCATCTCGCCGCGGCCGGCGAAGCCGACGGTGCAGCCGTAGCCATCCAGAATGGCCTTCTTCAGCCCCGCGCCGTAGCCCTCGTGCGAACGGCAAATGCTATTGAAGCTGCCCACCATCGGCATGCCATAACCGCCGCCCACTTCGATGTGATAGCCGCGGGGGAACTCCTTATTCTTCTTATCGAGCTGCCACCAGGGCACGTAGACGTGGCCGCCGGCGTAGCCATCGGTATCGTGCTTCGGCATGCCGGCGAGCGCGGGGATGTAGCCGCTGAGCCCGTAGCCGACGGTGTCTGTGAGATAGCGGCCGACGACGCCGGACGAGTTGGCCAGGCCGTTGGCGTGGCCGGGCGCCTTGGAGTTGAGCAGGAGGCGCGCGCTCTCGCAGGCGCTGGCGGCCACCACCACCACGCGGCAGCGGATCTGCTTTTCCTGGCGGGTCGTCTTGTCGATGTAGCTGACCGCCTTCACAGTGCCATCGCCGCCGGTGATCAATTCACGCGCCATCGCGTTGGGGATGACAGTGAGGCGGCCGGTCTTCATGGCCGGGAAGATCTGCACCTGGCTGGAGGAGTAGTTGGACGCCGTCATGCAGCCGCGCCCGCATTCGCCGCAGTAGTGGCAGGCGGGACGGCCATTGAGCGGTTTGGTGAGAATGGCCATGCGCGAGGGGATGCAGGGGATCTTCAATTGCGCGCAGGATTTCTGCACGAGGTGCTCGTGCACGCGCAGCGCGGGGGGCGGCAGGAAGCGGCCATCGGGCGCGGTGCGCAGTCCCTCGCGGCTGCCGCAGATGCCTATGAAGTCCTCGACCTTGTCATAGTAGGGCGCCACGTCATCGTAGGTGATGGGCCAGTCGAAGCCGAGGCCGTCAAAGGCGCGGGGTTTGAAATCGTAGTCGGCAAAGCGCAACGAGATGCGCCCGTAGTGGTTCGTGCGCCCGCCGACGATGCGCGAGCGGAACCAGCGAAACTCGCTGCCCTCGGCGACGGTGTAGGGCTCGTCGTCCATCTCCCAGTAGCCGTTGGGGGCGCCGAAAAAGCCAAAGTCCTTGCGGCCCAGATAGGACTCGGCGTGATCGCCGGCGCCTCGGTGGGGGTAATCGGCGGGGGTCTTGTGCTCCTTATAGTCCCTGGCGGGATTGAGCATGGGCCCAGCTTCGATGAGCGCCACCTTGACCCCTTGCCTGGTAAGCACGTGCGCCGCGGTACCGCCGCCGGCCCCAGATCCGATGATCACTACGTCGTAAGCCGGCGAGCCCCTCATCACCTGCAACATGTCTGTCAGGTGTACCACAGAACGCCGCCCTCTGCAAAAGGGGCTCAAAATGCGGTACAATTAACACATTCGGGGCTGGGTTCGAACGAATCCGCCGTCCCACCTTTGAGTCCCTCTGTGACAGGACTCACCCATGATGTTTCAAACAACCGACGCCGAGTTGTTACGAACATCTCACACTGTCCTTGTACTTTGGGAGCAAGACTGAATCAACTTATGACGACCAAGAAAAAGACCGCTACTACTACCGAAGCCGCGAAACCTGCCGCGAAGGCAGCTCCGGTGAAGAAGACGACCACCACGAAAACCACGCTGGAAGTAAAGGCCAAAGCTGCGCCAACCGCGGCGGCGACGCACAAAGCGCCGGCCCGCAAGAGCGCCGCGAAGGCTGAAGCGAAGGCCGCAGCCGCACCCAAGCCCGCGTTTGACGAGAGTGCGTTCCGCGCCGAGATCGAGCACGAAGCTTATCTGTTGTGGGAAGCCCGCGGCCATCAGCACGGTCAGGCGCACGAAGACTGGACACGCGCGGTGGAGATCGTGCGCGTCCGCTACGCCAAGTAGCCCGCGACTATTTGTATTTCCTCAAAACCGCCAGGACCCTGCCCTGCAATTGCAGGTCTTCACCCCGCACCAGGATGGGGTCCATGGCGGAGTTGGCGGGTTGAAGCCGGATCATTCCGGCTGGTTCGCGATAGAAGCGTTTTAGCGTTGTCTCGTCGCCGTTGACCAGGGCGACCACAATTTCCCCGTCGCGCGCCTGGGTGATGCGTTCCACCAGAACGTAGTCGCCGCTGCAGATGTGATCCTCGATCATGGAATCGCCGCGCACCTGAAGCGCATAGGTCTCCGTGGAGCCGGCAAAATCGGAGAAATTGAGAGTCTCCGGGGAAGAGATGGCCTCCACCGGAGTACCGGCGGCGATGCGGCCTAAGAGCGGAATCTCCATGCCGCCGCGGGGCGCAACCAGCTCGTGCAGCCGTTCCCTTTCCGCGTTTTTATACGATTCGGCAACCTCGATTGAGCGGCTCTCGTTGTAGCGGCGCTTGAGATAGCCCTTCTGCTCCAACGCGGTGATGTGTTTGTGGACCGTAGCCAGAGAAGCCAGATTCAGCCCGCCGGCGATTTCCTCAAAACTGGGACTAAACCCGTTCTTCTCGGTATGGAGGACGAGGAAGTCCAACACTTGTTTCTGCCTGGGTGTCAGAGCCATGCTCTCATTCTTGGCGAACGTAGAGCGAAAGTCAATAGAAAACTAATTCATCCCACATTTGCCAGGAGTGGGGCACATTCCGCCTGAGGGGCACATGGGGGGCGCAGCCGACTTGGACGCTCCCATTTTGGGCGCAAAAGTGGATTGCTCACGCTGCAGGTGGGAATCGCCGCAGGACGGGCAGGCGAGCTGCTCGAGATCGGAGTCGCGGCGAATGAGCTTCTCAAATTTGGCACCGCAGTCCTGACAGGCGTATTCATAGATGGGCATGGCTAACGAATTCCTTCCTGCTGAATCACTACAGCGATTTTATCAAGTAACGAGCGGAGCTCACCGGATGGGGCGGTGAAGTTATTAACGACGATGGAGAATGCGACGCGGCGGGCCTCGCCATCGGTGGTGTAGCCGGAAAGAGCGGCGACGTGGCTGATGGAGCCTGTTTTGGCGCGCACGGTGGAGGCGCCACGGACTCCGCGGAAGCGCGAAGCGAGAGTGCCATCCTCCCCGGCGATGGGCAGCGTGGACGCATAGGCGTCGCCGAACTCGCCCTGGTGGAGGTAGCGAAGAAGAGTGGTGACGGCCACGGGAGTGACCAGCGTGCGGCGGGAGAGACCGGAGGCGTCCGCGAGGCTGGAATCGAGCTTGTCGAGACCGAGCGAGGCGAGCAATTCGCTCATCTCTTTCAGACCGGCGTCAGCGGAGCCCTCGCCGCGGCGGACGAAGCCCACCTCGCGCAGGACGATTTCGGCGTGCAAGTTTTGGCTGACCTTATTGGTGACACGCAGAGTTTCGATCAGTGGTGGGGAGAGGCGGCGAGCCAGGACCAGGCCGGCGGGCTCGGCGGCGGGGCGGCCCGGCAAACGGTGGAGGGCGCGCACGGCGCCCTGGAGGACGACACCGCGCTCGCGCAGGAGCTGGGCCAGCGCCTGTGCGGCGAACAACGCCGGATCGTCCACGGCGATGAGTTCAGTGGCGGCGCCGGTAGCGGGTGGCGTGGAGCCACCGATGAACAATACGCGGGAGCCGGGACGGCGGTCCACGGTGATCTTGCGCTCGGCGCCGGCAGCCACGCGGAGGGTGTTGTAGATGGTGAAGTAATCGACGGGCGGGTTCAGCGTGACTTCGGCGGTCTCGCCGGGCTTCTTTGGGGGCCGGATAGTGAGGCGAATGGCGTTGTCATTGAGGGTCAAGGCGCTCACCGGGGCGCCGTACTCCCAGATGGAGTCGTCGAGGGTCCAGCCGTCGGGATAGGGGATCCAAGGCCAGCGGGTGTCGTCGCCGATCAGATCGCCGTCAATGACGCGGACGCCGGCCTGGACGATCTGGTCCGCGAGCTCGGCCAGCGGGGCGAGTGGATCGCCCTGGACCGGCCCTTTCCGGTAGGGGATGACGCGGGCAGAGAGAGTGGGGTCGCCGCCGCCGGCGAGGACGAGGTCGCCCGCCAGGCGGCCCTGAGAATCGGGAACGCCCATGGCCAGGACGCGAGTCTCAAACCTGTAATCGGGACCGAGGCGCAGCAGTGCGAGCGCGGTGGAGAAGAGCTTGGTGTTGGAGGCCGGCGCCATCGGGATGGTGGCATTCCGCTGGTAGAGCACGCGCCCGGTGGCGAGATCCACGGCATGGATGGCCCAGACGGCGCGCTGGGCGGCCGGGGCGGCCAGGATCTGCTCCATGGACGATTCGAGGGATTGAGCGTGGACGAGGCGGCAGAGCAGCGGGAGGAGGAGTATAGGGTGGACCCGAGGCATTGATATACAGTGTATCCTGCGCCCCGGAGTCCGGCAGATGATCGAAGCCTTAGCGAGTGCGCGACATATTTCGCACTTCATACGTGCCTTACCGCCCACGTAGAAGAACTGGCCACGAGTGGGAGTGTGCCCATAAGGGGTCCCGAAAGCAGGTGGCAATCCGCCATCCAAAACTACTCCAATCGCTCAAATGCTGCACTATCGGCTCTGCAGCCACGAAAGCGACTCAACTTGAACAGCCAGGGCGTATCAGACGGTGAGAGGCCGGACAGGGATGACTCAAATCGAGCCGGCGTGAGTAGGGAACGATGACTGTCTGTCCTATCGGGGCCGGCAGGTAAGGGATACTGAACGACATGACAAAACTGGGCGCGACAATGACTGTGATGCTCTGCGCGATGGGGCAGCAAGGCCCCCTGGGGTCCACGCCGTGGCTGGGGGGACAGATGGGCTCACCGGATCTGGTGGTGCTGCACGTAGGCACGGAGAAGGACTATGCCGAGGGGCATATCGCCGGCGCGCGACTGGTGCAGCTGGCCGAGATTGGAGTCACTGATGCTCAGGGACTGCGACTGCAATTACCCGTCGTGGACGCGCTGCAAAAGACGTTCGGAGCCGTTGGGGTTTCAGACGCTTCGCGGATCGTCGTGTATGCGGGCAACCCGTCGGTGCAATCGGCGACGCGCGTGTGGTTCACCCTGGACTACCTGGGGCTGGGCAACCGGTCGTATCTGCTGGACGGCGGACTGGCGGTGTGGCGCGCCGAGGGGAGACCAGTGAGCACCGAGACGCCGGCTACGGTCGCGGCCACTTTCACGGCAAGACCCCGCCCCGAACTTGTGGCGACGGCGGATTGGATACGTTCGAAACTGGCTGACCCGGATTTCGTGCTGATCGACGCGCGGACCGAGGAGTTTTACAGCGGCGCCAATGCCGGCTCGATGCCGCGCGCCGGGCGGATTCCGGGCGCGAGGAGCGTACCCTTCCCGAGCGTTATCGGCGCGGACGGCAAGTTGAAGCCGAAGACGGAGCTGGCGCGCATGATCGGCTCGAAGCCCGTGGTCACCTACTGCCACATCGGCCAACAGGCGACTGTCTTGTACTTTGTGGCGCGCTATCTGGGGCTGGACGCCCGGCTGTACGATGGATCATTTCAGGAGTGGAGCCAAAGGAAGGATCTACCGGTGCAATGATGGATGGCATGAAACGGCGAACTTTTTTCGGCACAGCGGCATTGGGTGCGGCTCCGCTGGGCAGGGCGGCGCAGAGCGGCATGAAGATCGCGCGGGTGCGCTACTATGCGTCACCCGGAGATGCGGCCATGCGGCAGCAGAAGGCGCCGGGGCTGTTCAACCAAAGCACGAACGTCGTGGTCGTGGAGACAGACTCGGGCCTGACCGGCATTGGCGAGGGTGGCGCGAAGGACACGATGGAACAGTGCGCGGCAGCGGTGATCGGGATGGATCCGTTCCGCATCCAGGACATCTGGCAAGTGCTGTTCCGGGGCTATTTCTATCCGGCGGGGCGAGAAAAGCTGCACGCGATGGGCGCCATCGATATGGCGCTTTGGGATCTGAAGGCCAAGGCACTGGGTGTGCCGCTGTATCAGTTGCTCGGCGGGCAGACGCGGGATCACGTGGAGTGCTACGCCACCAGCTATCCGCCGAAGGGGTCCTACAAAGACACGGCCGCGGCGTGTGTGGGCGAAGGCTACCGCGCGTTCCGCATCGGACCGGCCGACAGCCAGCCCTGGGACCGCTTTGAGATGCTGCAAAAGACGGCGCGCATCTGCCGCGAGGTGCGGGAGGGCGCCGGCAAAGACGGGGCGTGGGCGGTGGACTTCCACACTCGCTTCGACATGGCGGACGCCGTGAAGCTGGCGGGGCTGATCGAGAACCTCGGCCCGTACTTCGTGGAGGATCTGGTGCGCTCTGAGAACCCGGGCGTATACAAGACGCTACGCGGGCTCGTCAAGGTGCCCATCGCGGTGGGCGAGCAGTTCGGGGCGCGCTGGGACATGAACGAGCTGATTGAAGGACGTCTGATCGATTACTGCCGCGCCACGGTTCCAAACGTGGGCGGCATCACTGAATTTGTGAAGATCGCGGCGTTGTGCGAGACGCACTACGTGGGCCTGATTCCGCATTTCACGGGACCGATCTCGGAGGCGGCGCTCGTGCATCTGTGCTGTGCGTTCTCGGGTCCGGCCCTGATGGAGATGCTGCCGCGCGTCGCAAAAGGTGTGCCGTATCTGCCGAAGAGTTTCGATTTCCGGGACGGCAAACTCTGGCCGAATCAGCGGCCGGGCCTGGGCGTCGAGTTCGATGCGGCGCAGCTGCAATTGATCAGCGAGATCACGGAGAAGAGCCAGCCAACGCCGATCTACCGGCGGCCGGACGGGTCCGTGACGAACTGGTAGTTTAGAGCGTTTTCACTATAGTCGTCGACCACCGTTTGCTGACGCGCGCGGCTCAGTACCGAGCCACGACCGGAAGGGCGTGGACTACAACCACTCCGAAATCGCTCTAGCTGACGCGGATCAGCACCTTGCCCATTGGGCCTTCGGCCAGGCGCGCGAAGGCAGCTTTGACATCGGTGAACGGAAACACGGCATCCACCACTGGGCGGCGGTCGAGCTGGTTCAACCGGCGAACGATTTCCAGCCACGCGGTTTGGGCCTCGGCCGAGGTGTAGTCACCCACCGAAACCCCGCCAATACGGTTGCGGCGGAAGAAGAGCATGGCGGTGTTGAACTCAGGCACCGGGCCGGCACTGCGTCCGACGACGCTGATCGATCCACGGAGGCCGAGCGTTGCCACCACCTGATTGAACAGCGCGCCGCCCACGCTATCCACCACGAGATCCACGCGGGCGGGCGAGGTGGCGGCCTGGATCTTCTTGCGCAGCGCGGGATCGGCCGGATCAAAGACATGATCGGCGCCCAGGGCGAGCAGCCGTTGCGATTTTGCCGCGTTGCGGGAGAGCGCGATCACCGTCAGTCCCATCGACTTGCCGAGCAGCACCGAGGCCACGCCGACGCCACCCGACGCGCCAGTCACCAGCAGCACCTGCCCCGCCGTGGGCACGCCGCCCCACTGTGTGAGCGCCTGCCAAGCGGTGAGGAACACGAGCGGGGCGCCGGCCATCTGCTCGGTGGTCCACCCGGAGGGGACCGGAGCCAGGCTGGCGGCCGGGATAACTGCTTTTTCCGCCAGCGTGCCCCAAAGTTCCACTCCGGCGTCGCACCGCAGTATGCCGGCAACGTCGCCGGGCTTCACCTTCGTGACGCCCTCGCCAACAGACAGCACAGTCCCTACGCCGTCGCGGCCCAGGATGTGCGGCAGCGCCGGTTTGGCGGGGTAAAGCGCCTGCGCCAGAAACGAGTCTGCCGGGTTCAGCGCGGCGTACTGCAAGCCGAGCAGAACCTGACCAGGCCCCGGTTGCGGGTCCGGCGTCTCGCCGAGGCGGAGTTTCTCGACACCTTCATAGGCGTCCATGAACCAGGCTCGCATGGTGGTTTCCTCTTAGTGGCCTTCGGATTCCAGAAAACGCTCGGCTTCCATGGCGGCCTTGCAGCCGGCGCCCGAAGCGGTGATGGCTTGGCGGTAAGTGCGGTCCTCAACATCGCCCGCATGGAAGACGCCGGGGACGTTGGTGCGCGCTCCGCCGTGGCCGATGATGTAGCCGTCCGGGTCCAGATCCAGTTGCCCGACGAACGGCTGAGTGTTGGGAATGTGGCCAATGGCGACGAAGAAGCCATCCACGTCCTGAGTCCACTCCTCATTCGTTTTCACGTTGCGGAGCTTCACCGCCGTGACGTAGCCCTTTTCCGCGTCGTACACGTCAACCGGAATGGTGTTGGTGAGCCATTTGATCTTCGGATTGGCCTTGCAGCGCTCCAGCATGATCTTGGAAGCGCGGAACTCCTCGCGGCGGTGCACGAGAGTGACCTCCCGGCCGAAACGGGTGAGGAAGTTCGCCTCCTCCATGGCGGAGTCGCCGCCGCCAATCACCATGATCTGCTTATCGCGGTAGAAGAAGCCGTCGCAGGTGGCGCAGGAGCTGACGCCGTGTCCGATCAGTTTCTGCTCGTTGGGCAGGCCGATCCAGCGCGCCGAAGCGCCGGAAGCGACGATTAGAGTGCGACATTCGTGCCATTCTTCGTCAATTTTGAGCCGAAAAGGGCGCTTAGAGAGGTCCGCTTCAGCCACTTTGCCGCTGAGGTACTCAGCGCCGAACTTTTCCGCCTGCAACTTCATGTTCTCGACGAGTTGGGGCCCCATGATGCCCTCGGGGAAGCCGGGGAAGTTCTCCACTTCCGTGGTGATGGAGAGTTGGCCGCCTGGCTCGTGGCCGACAACGACGAGCGGCTTTAACCCGGCCCTGCCGGTGTAGATGGCTGCCGTATTGCCGGCGCAGCCCGACCCGATGATGATGACGTCACGCATATGCAGATTCCTTCCCTTGAAGTTCCATGCTAACGCAGCGAGCGATAGACTATGGTGCAGCATGAGACCCGCACGACTGATCGCATTGCCCGTGATGATGTCCCTGATGATCGCCGGATTGGCCACCGCGCAGCCCTCGAAACCGCCGCTTTCAGCCGAGGAGCGCACGCGCTGGTTCACGGATTCAAAATTCGGGATGTTCATCCACTGGGGCGCGTACTCCGTGATCGGCCGGCACGAATGGATCCGCACTCAGGCGCAGATTCCGCAGGCGGAATACGATCAGTTCGCGCGGGCATTCAATCCGGTGCGCTTCAATGCCGACGCGTGGGTGGATCTGGCGAAGAACGCGGGCGCCAAGTATATGGTGATCACCTCCAAGCACCACGACGGATTCAGCATCTATCGCAGCCAGGTAAGCGAATACGACATGGAGATCACCCCGTATCCGGGCGATCCGCTCAAGCAACTGGCGGTCGCAGCAAAAAAGCGGGACATGCGACTCGGCTTCTATCACTCGATCATGGACTGGCACCATCCGGACTACCGGCCGCGGCGGCAATGGGAGTATCCGGGCAAGTTCAAGGAGGGCGGCGACAACAATCGTTACGTGGATTACATGAAGGCGCAACTGCGCGAGTTGCTGACGCAATACGGCGATATCGCGATGATTTGGTTTGACGGTGAGTGGGAGCACACGCTGGCCGAGACCAAGCGCGACGACGAAGTGTACGACTTCATTCGCGGCCTGCAGCCCAACACACTGATCAACGACCGACTTTATGAGCGGAAACCCGGCAATAAGGCCGATTTCGGCACGCCGGAACAGTATGTTCCAGCCACTGGCATGCGCGATCCCAGCGGCAAGCCGATCCTGTGGGAGGCGTGCGTCACCATCAACGACGACTCGTGGGGCTACAACAAATATGAGACCTCGTTCAAGACGGAACGTGACCTGATCCGCATGCTGGTGGAGGTGGTCAGCAAAGGCGGGAACCTGCTCCTGAATGTGGGCCCGAAGCCGGACGGGACCATTCAGGACGAGTTCATCACCCGGCTGAATGCGATGGGGCGCTGGATGAACGTGAATGGCCAATCGATCTACGGCACGACGGCCAGCCCGTTTGAGCGGATGTCATTCTTTGGCCGCTCGACGGTGAAGGGCAACAAGCTGTATCTGCACGTCTTCGAGTGGCCCAAAGACGGCGCGCTGCGCGTGGCGGGTTTGCGGAACATCGTGCACTCGGCGAAACTGCTGGCCGATCCGTCGCGCACGATCTCGTCGGTACGGGACGGGGATGACATCGTGTTGAAGTTGACTGGCTCGGCGCCGGACGAGGTGGCGAGCGTGATTGAACTAACGCTGGATGGCGCGCCGGTGGCGGCGCCTTTTGCGAACCGCCCGGATAACAAAGGCTTGATCACTCTGGGCGTGGAAAGCTGTGAGATTGAAACGGAATTTGAGCAGCGGGCCAAGAAGGAGAATGCCCTGGGACACGTCTACCTGACGCGCTGGACCCGCGACAAGGACGTGCCGTATTGGAAGCTGGAGGCTCCGAAGGCCGGGCGGTACAAGGTGGAGATTACCTACTCGTCTCGGCGGGCGAACGCAGAGTTCTCCGTCGAGATCGGCGCCGCCAAACTACCGGGAAAGACTGTGAGCACTGGCAACGAGTGGGTGTTTAAGACTCAGACATTGGGACAGGTGGAGTTGAACGCGGGAGCCAGCGAAGTGCGGGTCAAGCCGCTGATGGCTGGCGGGGCGGCAGCAATGAGCCTGGAGAAGATCGTTCTGACACCTGTCCGCTGAACGGATTGTTTGAACGGCGGCGGAGCTGAGTTCGTAGTTGTATCAAGAGAACGGAGCGACCCGAATGAGACTCTATGCCCGATGGATTGGAATGGCAACTGGCGTGATGGTGCTGGCGGGCTGCACCGTGCATCCCGGCGGAGACGGAGTGAGCGTATCGGGAGAGACCGAGCGCTCCACCCAGATCGTCGCCCGCGAGAAGGTGGCCAAGGCGGAGATGGTGCAGGCTGAATTCGGAATGGGCGCGGGGACACTGAAACTCGGGGGCGGCGCCAAGGAGTTTTTCGAGGGCGAATTCGCCTACAACGTGCCTTCCTGGAAACCGCAGGTCCGCTACGACGGTACCGGATTCCGTGGGCGCTTGACGGTGCAGCAGGGCAGCGGCGGTACTCACGTTGGCAACACGAGGAACGACTGGGTGATGAAACTGGCCAACGACATCCCGTTGGATTTGGTCATCCGATGTGGCGCGGGCGAGAACGATCTGGACCTCCACGAACTGACGCTTCGCAGCGCGGAGGTGCATCTTGGCGCGGGCAAAGTGGACATGGATCTGAGGCTGACGCCGAAGAAGGATGTGGATGTGAGGATTGAGGGTGGCGTGGGTGAGGCCAAAGTGCGCGTGCCTACCGGTGTTGCTGTGGTGGCGGAGGCGTCGGGCGGCATTGGCGACATCGAGGTGCGCGGCATGAAGAAGGATGGCAGCCGTTGGGTGAACGACGCCTACGGAAAGGGCGGCCCCACCATCCGGCTGACGGTGAAGGGTGGCATCGGCTCGATCCGAATCGAGGCACAGTAGTTCTCAGGAAGGCGGCGAGGCATCCGTGGGCGCGCCTTGCTGGTAGGTCAATGGCGGAGCGGCCTTGGAGAGCGCGCGCACCAGGCGGCGATAGGGCAGGTCGGCCAATGCGGAGCACGAGAACCACTCCGCATCGCGCCAGGACGAGTAATACCAGCGGGCCAGGATGGAGACGTGTTCGGCCCGCTCTCTTGTGCTGGCGCGCAACTGCGGCAGGTGGGCCACTAGCTCGCGCAGGCGGCGGTCCAGTGGAATCGATTCCGTACCCGTGGCGGCAACGCTGAATTGCACGGGCTGGTGCCAGAGTCCTCGATCCAGAAAGTAGAGCTCCACGGCGCCCGGCTCGACACTGGGCGAAACGGCAACACCACAGAGCCGCTCCACATCGGCAGCTAACTCGTCCCTGAGCCGGAGCACCTGTTCAATCCGCTGATGGCGCTGGTGTTGACGCTGGGCGTCTTCAAAATCGAGGTTGGCGCTGGAGCGCTCACGCGCGTGGGCGACTGACTCCAGCAGGCTCTGCCCCTGCGTGCTGAGAAACTGCACCAGACGGTGCACCTCCGTGCCGTACTCCTCCGTGGTGACAACGTCCTGGCAGGGACGCAGGCAACGCATCATTTCGCCGTAGATACAGCCCGGGTGTTCGGGAGATGCAACGAGATCGTCCTGACAGCGCCGGACCTGGAACAGATCCAGCACCTCCTGCTCAAATCGCTCGGCGGAGGCGCGGCTGCGGAACGGTCCGAACTGAAAGGACTTGCCCGCGCTCAGCCGGGTGGTCACCGACGTGCGCGGAAACTGGTTGGCGAGCAGCACTTTGACAAACGGACTGAGGCGCAACTTGATGCGCTCGGCATAGTCGTCGGCAAAGTGAATGCGCGCCAGGTGATAGTAGACCAGGCTGGATGCCAGGCGCGAGGCCGTCAGGGTGTACTCCACCCGGACCGCCAGATCCCGCAGGCTCAGCAGGCGGGAGAGGGCGGCCCGCTCGCCCAGTAGCCGGCGCAGGCGGCGGCGGAGCAGCGCGGTGCGGGCCAGGTAAGGCTTCCCTTCCCGGGGCACGATCAGAAAGACGGCCGGCTGGTCCGGAACGGCATCGAGGTCGAAGGGTGGCTCCAGGATCACTGCGGACAATCAGGCCTCCCACCGGAACAGGTCTGAGTTGGAGCCAGAAGTCACTTCCCCGATTGTAGCGGCGGGAGACGGGGCGTGTCCCTTTTTGGCGATTTACACCTCCGCGGAGGGCTTCACGCAGTTCTGTATGCTGGAAGTCTGGGACGAAACGTGATCCTGGTCCGAACTCAGACGCTGGTGCTGGCGCTGTCCATGGCGCTGTCCATGGCGCCGTTGCTGGCGGCACAACCGGCCGCGGTAGTCGCTCCATCTGTGATCACGGTAGACTACCCTCTGGCTGAAACCATCTTCCCTCCGGATTTCATGTCCCCCACCTTCCAGTGGCGGGGCGCCGCAACGAACGCCACAAACTGGCGAATCGAGGGAATTTCGGAGACGGATCACCCGCGCTTCGAGTTCAGTCGCGCGGCGAACGGATGAAGCTGGGGGAGATCGATCCGGCGTGCATCTCGGCCACCAACAAACTGCCTGAGCTGACCCCGGAACAGGCAGCGGGGCATACCTGGAAGCCGGAGCCGGAGATCTGGGCGGCGATCAAGAAGCGCAGTGTGGAGAGGACGGCCACCATGGAGCTGACAGGGATCGACGCACGAACCAGCCAGCCGGTCTCACGCGGGGAACTGAAGTTCAAGACCTCGAAAGACCCGGTGGGCGCACCGATCTTCTATCGGGATGTCCCCATGATGTCGTCGGAGACGGAAAAGGGCGTCATCAAGCCGCTCCCGCCGGCCGCGATTCCGCTGATTGCGTGGCGGCTGCGCAATGTCTCGGAGCCGACGAGCAAAAAGCTGCTGGACCAGATGCCCACCTGCGCCAACTGCCATTCGTTTTCGCGGGATGGCTCGACCATGGGGATGGACCTCGATGGGCCGCAGAGCGACAAGGGGCTTTACGCCATCGTGCCCGTGCGCAAGAACATGGAGATCCGCAACCAGGATCTGATTGCATGGAGCACGTTCAAGGGCAAGCTCGGCGGCAAGCTGCGCGTGGGCTTCATGTCTCAGGTTTCGCCAACGGGCAAGTACAAGTATGTGGTGACGATGATCAACGGCGCCGCCGTCTCTCCGGAATCCCCAGCGGCCGGCACGAAGAAGGGCCTGCAACTGGTGAAGGACCTGGAGGGCAACTTCTACCAGGCGAACTACAAGGACTACCGCTTCAATCAGGTGTTCTATCCGACCCGCGGGATTCTGGCCTGGTACAGCAAAGAGACCGGTCAGTTGAAGGCGCTGCCCGGGGCGGACGACGAGGCCTACGTCAATACGAACGCCACGTGGAGCCCTGACGGCAGCTACATCGTTTTCGGCCGGGCAAAGGCCGGGGTGCCCTACCCGGAGGGAGTGAGGACGTCGGAGTTCGCCAACGATACGGCCGAGACTCCGGTGCAGTACGACCTCTACCGGATTCCCTTTAACGACGGCAGGGGCGGCGTGCCGGAACGGATCGAGGGGGGCCTCGCAGAGCGGGAAGAGCAACTCGTTTGCCCGCGTGTCGCCGGATGACAAGTGGATTGTCTACGTGCAGGCACGCAACGGGTTGCTGATGCGGCCGGACAGCGAGTTGTACATCGTGCCTTTTGGCGGTGGCACGGCGCGGCGGATGCGCGCCAACATGAAACTGATGAACTCGTGGCACAGTTTCTCGCCCAATGGCCGTTGGCTGGTGTTCTCTTCCAAGAGCCTCTCTCCCTACACGCAGATGTTCCTGACCCATATTGACGAGGACGGCAACGATAGCCCGCAATTCTGATTGAGAACTCGACTGCTGCCAACCGGGCCGTGAACATCCCGGACTTCGCCAATACGGCAGTTGACGGCATCCAGCGGCTCGACATCCCGGCGGCGGACTTCTACAGGGCCACCGATACGGCGCACACTCTGGCGAAGAAGGGCGACTTGCAGGCCTCGGTGGCGGAGTGGCGCAAAGCGCTGACGCTGAGCCCGGAGGACGACAAGGCGCACAACAGCCTGGGCGTGCTGCTGGCCGAAATGGGGCAGTTTGCCGAGGCGCTGACCGAGTTTCAGACGACGCAACGGCTCAACGCGGATTTCCGCGATATCCACAGCAATCTCGGCGTCGCGCTGGCGGGGCTGAACCGTGTGGACGAAGCCGTGGCTGAGTTCCAGAAGGCCCTGGAAATTGATCCGGGCTCGGTGGAGGCGAACAACTTTCTGGGCCGGATTCTGGCGCAAAAGGGCCAGATGTCTGAGGCTGCCGTCCATTTCAAGAAGGCGCTGGAGACGATCCCCGACAACCCGACGGCACTCACGAACATGGGCCGGATTGTCGCGAGCGAGGGGAAGGTTGACCAGGCAATCCCCTACTTTGAAAAGGCGATCGCGGGCAATTCGGAGTTTGCCGAGGCGCACTTCCAGATGGGGTTGGCGATGGTGGCCAAGGAGCGCGTGGCCGACGCCATTCCGTACTTCCGCAAAGTGGTGGAGATCTCTGCCACCTATCCCAACGCACGCTATCATCTGGGCCGGGCCCTGGCGGAGACGGGGCGGATGGATGAAGCGGTGTCGCAACTGGAGAAGGCGTTGGCGGCCGATCCTGGCTCGGCCGAGGCGCACAGCGCGCTCGGAGCGATGCTGATGCCGCAGCGGCGGGTGGAGGAGGCGATGGCGCATTTCCAGAAAGCCGTTGCGTTGAACCCCAGGTTCGTCGAGGCGCACTACTACTACGGCGCGGCGCTGTATTTCGTCCAGGGCCGGACGGCAGAGGCACTGGCGCAGTGGCGGACTGTGCTCGAACTGGAGCCCGACAACGTGCCGACGCTCAGCGAGATGGCGTTGATTCTGGCTACCAATCCGGACGGAGCGATTCGAAATGGGGCGCAGGCGGTAACGCACGCCGAGCGGGCGGTGCGGCTGACCGAGGGGAAAGACCCCATCATGCTCGATACGCTGGCGGCGGCCTACGCCGAGGTGGGACGCTTCGAGGAGGCAGTACAGATCACGAACCGCAATCTGGCGATGGCGCGGCAACTGAAGAATCAGCAGATCATCTCGATGCTCTCGGCAAAGCTCGCACTGTACGAGGCGAAAAAGCCTTATCACGAGGCGCGCTGACGGGCAAAAACAGGTGCTCCGCCGCCGCAAATCCGGCGCATAATAAGCTAGGCCGCCGAGAGGCGGACCTGAGGCTTTCGATGATTCATCACTGCATCGCGGAGGGAAAGAAGGTCCGGCTGTACGGCCATCGGGAGGTCGTGCTCTCTTTCACGAAGTACTTGAGAAACGATCGCATCTGCCTGCGACTGTTGGCAATCCGGGACGGAGCGGAGGCGGAGCCGCTGGCGGTCTGTAGCGTCAATCTGCCCGGCGTTCCGATGAGCGAAAACGAAATCGCCGTAAAGACGTGGTACGAAAATGTGGGCATGTTGGGCTGGCTGATGGACGAGGGCATTGTGTCTCATCCGCTGCGCTACGCCTACTTCGCCAACGTATTCATTCCCATCTGCGCGCTGCTGATCCGGGAGGACAAGGGGTAGCCCGGCAAACGCCCGTCAGGCGGTCACTGCGGCTGCCTTGTTGAGGAACTGCGGTTCCAGAGTGACGCCGAGTCCTGGCCCTGTGGGCACCTGGAGGAGACCCTTCTCACATTGCAAGGAAGACGTATCTGAGGACACCGGCAGAGTATCGTCGGCGCCCTTGTATTCCTGATGCGGGCCAGGGTTGGGGATGCACGACGCAAAGTGAGCCACGTAGAGGAATCCCAGGCCGCCGCCGGACATATGCACCGTACACTCCAGGCCGGCAATCGCCGCCATGCGTGCCACCTTGACCGCGCGAATCAGGCCGCCGGAATAGAGAATATCGGGCTGAATCACCTGGGCAACGCCGTGCTCGATAATGCTGCGGAAGCCGCGCAGACTGGCCTCCTCTTCCCCCAGTGCCACCCGAATGTCCAGCGCATCGGCGATGGCCTTGGTCTCTTCGTAGTAGTCGAATGGGGCGGGTTCTTCAAAGAAGGCGAACTTGTGCTGCTCCATGATCCGGCCGATGCGGATCGCTATGGGGACGTCGTAGGAGCCGTTGCCATCGGCATAGATCGCCATCCTGTCGCCAAACACCTTGCGGGTGAGCGGGATCATGGCCAGATCGCGGCGCGTGGAGGCGTCGTCATATGCCATGCGCGCGCCGAGCCGGAACTTGACGGCGGAGGCGCCGGTCTCCGCGACGATCTTCTGTAGATACTCGATCTCGGCTTCGGGTGAGTTACCGCGATTCCCGGAGGCGCGATAGACGGCGATCTGGTGGCGCTGCACTTTGCCGATGAGCTCGCCCAGCGGCTTGCCGGCTACCTTGCCGAGCATATCGAGGATGGCGATCTCCACCACGGCCACGCTGACCCAGAAGGGTAGCCCCTGCCACTTGTAGTTGGAGTTGGCCACGTAGACCTCGCGCAGAAGCGACTCCAGATCGACGGCGTTCTTGCCGCGGAAAAAGGGCGCCACCTTCTTGACGACGATCGGGTAGGCGGCCGACATGACGGAACTGTGGGCGTCGGCGTAGCCGCAGACCCCGTCCCTCGAGCGGGCGCGAACGAAATAGTGCGGGCCGCTCTTCAGGAGTTGAACGGACTCAATCGGCACGGCGGCCGAAAAGAGCGCGCGATTCAACACCGGCGCGGCCATGGCCGCAGCGAGTTTCGTTCCTAGTTCCGGTCCGGGAGCGGCGAGGCTGGCCGAATTGGAAGCAAGAGCCGCGGGTGCGGCAGCAAGAATGTCACGGCGTCGGATCATGGCTCCCTGATTCTATCGCCAGATCATGCCGCGCGGGCACGGTTCTTCACAATTCCACGCTCAGCCGATCCGCAGATCGTCTCGTCATCGGCAGTAGAGGTCACCCTCCATGCTGGCCACCGTCGTTCTGCTGCTTCACTTCGCGGCGCCGGAAGACGTGCCGCTCGCGGCACAGATGCAGCCCGAATTGGATTCACTTTTCGCGAACTCGACGGTGCAGGCACAGATTCTGGTCGATTCCAACGCTAACTATGTCGGCACGCCGTCTGACGTGGTCTTCGTGAATATAAGGCACGGCTGCCGGCCCGCGTTGGGCAGCACCTTCGGGACACTGGCCCGCACGCATCGCGTGGACGGAATCATTCAACCTCTTGTGGAGATAGACTGCGCGAAGGTCGCCACCTACATTCGCTCGACCTCCGGCCTGCCGCGCGCCCTCGCGCGCATCCTGGCCCACGAGTTGCTTCACTATCTATGGCAGCAAGCCGGCCACGCACGCGCTGGGGTATTTCGGGAATGCCTCAGCCGCTCCGAGTTGACCGCGCCGGCCCTCAGGCTTTACTGAGCCGTTCCGGCGGCGTGCATGAGGAGTTCCTCCATGGTCACTACCTCCAGGGCCTTCTCATGTGTCGCTTCGAGAACAACCGGCGACGCCACACCGGCGTCGAGCGCCTGTTTCCAACGCGCCACGCAGACGCACCACTTGTCACCCGGCTTCAGGCCAGGGAAACCCGGGCGCGGCGTCGAGAGGTCGTTGCCGCATGCATACGAGAAGGAGAGAAACTCCTGCGTCACCTGCGTACAGAGCGTGTGCTGGCCGATGTCGTCGGGGCCGGTCTGGCAGTGGCCGTCGCGGTAAAAGCCGGTGAGAGGGTTCTTGCAGCAGCACTGGAGTGCGCCGCCGAGGACATTTCGTGCTTCGGGCATCCTTACTTTGGATGCTTCAGCAACGTCCAGGACTCGGCGAATCACCACTCGTTATAGGCGGACCCTTCCAGTGACTTCTTATCGGACTTGGAGCGCACGTCAAAGATGCCCGGCTCGGTCTGATTCACCGACGTGATGGCGTCTTCCTGGATCGTGGTCCAGTCCGACGTTCCGGTGATGGGGTCCATCGGGATCTGGCGCAGGTAGCCTTCCGTCACCAGGTCCTGCAGCGATTGCGGCGCCTTCGCCTTGTCGTAGGTGTACTCGTCCAGCACCGTTCTCATGGAGAAGAGGTTCTGCCGCAGTACGGCCTCTTTGGCCCTGATCACCGAGCGTTGATAGAGAGGAACAGCCACGGCCACCAGGATCGAGATGATCGCCATGACGATCATCAGCTCGATCAGCGTGAAGCCGCGTTTACCACTCCGAATAGAGCGTACCATCTGGCGACTTCTCCATTGTTTTCGTATAGACAGCAAAGACGTTCTGGCCGCCCCAGCCGTTGGATTTCGGGTCGTCCTGCGTGGAGCGCATGCCCCACTCGGTGGAACCCGTGAACGGATCTTTCGGAATGCGCCGCAGGAACTTCAGCTTCTTCCCGGAGGCATCGGACGCAATCTTGACGCCCTCCACCAGTTGATCCAGCGTCTCGGGATAGCAATCCGAACCCAGCTTGCCCTGGAAGACGTTCTTGTCACAGGCGTCCTTGTACTTGTCAATGGCCGTGTGTATCTCACGCAGCGCATAGCGCAGTTCGCGCTCTTTTTCGCGGCGTACCCGGAAACGTGCCAACGGCACCGCCATCGCCGTCAGCAGAGCCATGATCGTGAAGGCCACAATCAGCTCCACCAGCGACATTCCAAGTTGGGATCGCCTTCTGCGCATACACTATTTGACCGATATCGTAGTCGACGGCGGCGTCACCGTGATGCTTTGCAGGCGCGCGTCACGCAGCGTCAACTCCTCAAAACTGATGGCGGAGACGCCCTTGCCGATGGCCTGAAACTTCAGCGTCACCAGATTGCCTGAACCCGAGATGCCGCCCGCTCCAGGCACGCGGTTCATCCCGATGATGGCCGAGCCGGTCTGCTCAGCTTTCGTTTCAGAGAATGTCACCTGCTGGCCATCTCCGCCAAGGAAATCGCCGCGGCTGATCTCCATCAGTTTGAGCACCTTGTTGTCGTACTTGATGCGCATCGGCGCACTGAAAAGCTCGGTCACGTTGTCGATTTGCACGTTCACCTGCACCATGGCGTTCGTGACAACCTCGGCGGCCGACGCCCGGAGTGCCAGCACCGGCGTCCCGGGTCCTGCGGCAGGTCGTCCCAGACCAGGCACGGCCTGGTTCAGCTCCAGGTTGCCCTGTATGGGTGGCGGCGTGGCCGAAAGCGGCGAGGGCGGCTCGCTGCGAGGCGCATCACCGACTGGCGCGGGCGGCGTCACGCTCTTCGGCGGCGCCATCGGCAGGCCGGCCGGACCGCCGGGCGGCCTCATTTCCGGCGTCTGCGGTTTGGCCGGCTTCGCATCTTTCCCTTCTTTCACTTCCTTGGGCTGGGCGTAGGAGAGCTTGTAGATCGATTCCGTGCCGGTGGCGATGGTGCGCACGCTTTCGGCCTGAATGTCGGGGCTGCGCACAATGTGCGGCACCAAGGCCACCAGAAGGTCCGAGTTGTTATTTTCCAGCGACTCGCTGGAGAAGAATCGTCCGATTCCGGGCAGGTTCATCAGCCACGGCACCCCGCTGCGGGTCTTGGATTGCGTCGCCTGCATCAGGCCGCCGATCAGAGTGACTTCTCCCTCTTTCACCCGGATGATGTGATTGACTTTGCGCTGCCCGATGACCGGTTGCGTCAATCCGCCCACGTCGATGCGCTCGCGAATGTTGGAGATTTCAAACTCCACCTGCATCGACACTTCCTCGCCGGCATGGATGCGCGGCGTCAGATCGACGTTCACACCAACCTCGGCAAACTGAAACTGCGTCTGAACCATCGGGTTCACGCCAACGCCGCCCATACCGGCCTGAAACGAGCCCGTGGCATAAGGGTACCGGTCGCCCAGCCGCAACGTCGCCTTCTGACCGTCAGTGGCGCGCACCTGCGGCGTCGTCAGCACCTTCGTGCTGGAATCCTTCATCAGTGCCTGGACGAGATATCCCGGCAGCGCCACAGACCAGTCTCCGGCCGTCAGGCTTCCGATGGTGTTCAGCGGAACGGTGCCCCCTGTACCGCCCGCCACCGATTTGGGCGCGAACGCAATGGAGCCGGAGAGCCCGTTCTTGCCGCCCGAGACCGGTGTCATGGCGATGTCGCGGGTTTTGCCTCGGTTGGCCTCCATGACGATGACATCCACCACCACTTCCGGCTTGGGCCTGTCCAGATCCATCAGAATCTTCTCCGCCAGCCCCACCTGATCCACGGTTCCGCGAACCACGATGGCGGATTGCGACGCGATCGGGAACACCTTGCGAACGTCGGTGACAGTCCGCATTCCCGTCATCACTTCGTTCAATTCCTGGGCCGAGGTCAGATTCTGGAGATAGAAGATGCGTGTCACCATCTCTTCGTAGTCGCGGCGCTTGGTGACGTTGTCTTGCGTGACGAAAATGGCGTTGGCGGAAAGCGGTTTCCAGTATGTCTTGGTGAGCAGGCTGATGTAGTCGAGAGCTTCGTCGAGCGTCGTGCGGTTCAGGTCCAGCGTGTGACGCTTTTGATCCTGATACTCGGAATCGAATATGACGTTGATTCCTGTCAGCTTGCCGAGCGTCTCATACAGAGTCTTAGTGGGCTGGTTGACAATCTTCAGCCCGGTGACTTCGCGCGAAAGCGGCTTCAGTTCGGGTACGCCCATGATGGAGGCGTTGCGCCTTTCCGCCTCCTTCCGCGCCACCTCGGCCGGCGTCAGGCCCCGCTCCTCCGGCTTGGCCTCCTCAGCGCCCGGCTCGGCGTTGCGTTTCTTTTCCCGCTCGACCATCTGGTTGGTGCGGCGCATCTCCTGCTCGGCGATTGCCGAGGCTGGATCGATGGTAAAGGCCCGCTGAAACTCGACCAGGGCTTCGTCCAGTTTGCCGCCGCTCCTCAGCTTCTGCCCGCGATCGACATGCATCTGCGCGGCCGCAAACCGCACCCGGCGCAGAGTCAGCAGATACCCCGAATCGGTAGGGTCGGCAGCAACCGCCTGCTCAAAAAGATCCAGAGCCTTGTCATAGGCCCGGACCGCCTCGGCCTGGACGCCCATGGCCTGGAGCCTGTCGCCCTTCTTGTTCCCGGCCGTAGCAACGGGTACGCTGGTGACCAGCAGACAAACGGCCATAATGGCCGCTAAACGGTTTATCTTCGGCATGTTAGATGAGTTCTGAGTAAACCAGCGCATGTTACACTGAGGATCAGACGCGCCCGGATCCCCGGCACTACTACTCCTCACAAATCATTGACGCTGCGGGGCGTTGGCGCGTGGAGGCGAATCTTTTGGCCGTCGATAAGTCTGGCAGTAAACCCGTCGCCGACAACCGCAAAGCGTTCCACGACTACTTCGTTCTGGAGAAGCTGGAGGCGGGCGTCGTTCTCACCGGCACCGAGATTAAATCGGCGCGGGAGGGCAAGGTCCAACTGCGCGACAGCTACGTAGACATTCAGGCCGGCGAGGTCTGGATGATGAACGCCCACTTCAGCCCCTACTCGCACGGCAACATCTGGAACCACGACCCCACCAAGAAGCGTAAGCTACTGCTGCACAAGGCCGAAATCACCAAGATGCACGCCAAAATCCGCGAAAAGGGCCTGGCCGTCATCCCGCTGCGGCTGTATCTGAAGGGCGGCATCCTGAAGTGCGAGCTCGGCGTCTGCAAGGGCAAGAAAATGCACGACAAACGCGAGGCGGAGCACAACCGTGACGCGGATATGGAAGCCAAGAAGGCGATGGCACAGCGCAACGCCCGCTTCTAACGAGAACTGACAAGGAACGAAATGGAACTCATTCTAGGCACCACCAAAGCCGCCGAGCTCGAAACCGGAGCGTTTGTAGTGATCTGCTTCAAGGACGAAAAGCCGGGTCCGGAACTGGCTGGCGGCATCGTCAAGGAGCTCGACGAAAGCGGTGAGTTCACCGGCAAGCCGCTGGAAACGGCGTTGGTCCACCATCCGGCGGGGATGAAGGCCGCACGCCTGTTGCTGATCGGTGGCGGTGAAAAGGCGAAGTTCACGGCGGCCGACATGCGCAAGATCGGCGGCGTGATCGTCCGTACCCTCAAGCCAAAGGGCATCGCCGACATCGGAATCCGCCTGAAAGGCATCACGCTCGACGCCGCCATGCTGGAAGCTCTGGTGGAAGGCGTGATCCTGGGCGATTTTGAAACCGACCAGCACAAGACCGCCGACAAGCCGAGCGAGAAGACCATCAAGAGCTTCCGAATCTCCGTCCCCGAAGAGAATGCGGTCCTAGTGGACGCTCTGCGGCGTGGCCGCGCGATCGGAGAAGCGCAGAACTTCACGCGAACACTCGTCAACGAGCCGGCCAACCTGCTGACGCCCCTGAAGCTGGCCGCCGAAGCCAAGGCGATGGCCGCCGAGTTTGGCCTGGGCTGCGAGTTGCTGGACGAAGCGCGGATGCGCCAGCTTGGCTTTGGCGCGCTGCTGGGCGTGGCAATGGGCTCGGCGGAGCCGCCCGTGATGATCGTGCTCAACTACACCCCGGCCGCGCCGCACGCCTCCGGCGATCACTTGGCGATCATTGGCAAGGGCGTCACTTTCGATACGGGCGGCGTCTCCATCAAGCCCTCGGAGGGCATGGAGAAAATGAAGTATGACATGGGCGGCGCGGCCGCGGTCATCGGCGCAATGCGCGCCATCGCCCAGCTCAAGCCGGCCATCCCTGTCACGATGTACGCTCCCTGCGTCGAAAACATGGTGGGTCACAAGGCGCAGCGCCCCGGCGATATCGTGAAGTCCTACCAGGGTAAGACCGTCGAGGTGCTCAACACCGATGCCGAAGGCCGGCTCATCCTGGCCGACGCGCTCACCTATGCAGCCCGCCAGGGTTGCACCCATCTGGTGAACGCCGCCACGCTCACCGGCGCAATCGCCGTGGCGCTGGGGCATCTCTACTCCGGGGTCTTCTCCAACAACGACGAGCTGCAACAGCGCGTCCTCGCTGCCAGTAAGGCCGAGGGCGAGCGCATGTGGCCCTTCCCCATGGATGACGACTACAAGGAATACATCAAGTCAGCGTTCGCCGACATGGGCAACATCGGCGGGCGCTGGGGCGGCTCCATCACGGCTGCCAAGTTCCTGGAAGAGTTCGTGGAGGGGAAGCCCTGGGTACACCTCGATATCGCCGGCGTCGCTTGGCTGGATGAATCCAAGCCCTTCCTCGCCAAGGGCCCCACTGGCGTGCCCGTCCGCACCTTCGTCCACCTCGCCACCCACTGGGGCAACTAACCATGCTCGCCGGCTGCGCCTACCTGCTTCTGACGGTCTTCCTCGCGCCGCCGCCCACTACCGAGGCGGCGCGGGCCGACTTTCTCCGGCGGGCCCGGGTAAGCTCCGGCAAGAAACTTTCCGAGGGGGTCACCGAATCCCGGCGGGTCACGCTAAAGCTCGGAGCCGTCCGTCACGACGCGCATGTCCAGACTGTGGAAGATCCAGCCGAAAACGACAGCTACCGCTACAACCTGGCGGCCTTCGCAGTGGGTGGCAGCCTCGGCCTGAACAGCATTCCTGTCACGGTGCAACGCGAATTCCAGGGCCGCCCCGCCTCGTTCACCTGGTGGATCGACGACGCTCTGATGAGCGAGAAGACCCGCCTGGACAAGGGGATCAAGCCGCCCGATACCAAGGCCTGGAACCAGCAGGTATACGTGATGAAGGTCTTCGACCTGCTCATTCACAACGTGGACCGCAACATGGGCAACGTCATCATCGACAAGCGCTGGAAGCTTTGGATGATCGATCACTCGCGGGCCTTCCAGCCAGCCCACGCTCTCCACGATCCCGAGGATGTTCTCGGCTGCGACCGCACCCTCTTTGCCCGCTTGCGCCAACTCGATGCTGCTTCGCTCCAACCCAAGCTCGCCACATGGCTCACCGCCGGCCAGCTCTCGGCCATTCTGATTCGCCGCGACCTGATCGTGAAAGCGTTGGAAGCGCGCATCGCCGAAAAGGGCGAGGCTCAGGTGCTGTTCGACTATTTGCCGGCCCGCTGATTGGGAAAGGACTCCGCATGGCCCAGATCAGACGACGTGACTTCCTCGCAGCCGTACCCACCGCCCTCCTGAACGCTCAGGGCACAGGCCGCGTCGTCGCCGTCGGCGACGTGCATGGCGACCTGGACCGCTTCGTGGACGTTCTTTCGATGGCCGGCCTCATCGACGACAACCAGAAATGGTCGGGCGGCAAGGCGCAGCTGGTGCAGCTCGGCGACGTCACCGATCGCGGCTCAAAATCGCCGATGGTCATCGACTTTCTCATGCGGCTGGATCGCGAGGCCCGGCAGGCCAAGGGACGCGTTTGGTGCCTGATCGGCAACCACGAGGCGATGCGCATGCAGGGCGACCTGCGCTACGTCGCCGCCGCCGAATATGACGGGTTCCGCACCAAAAACAGCGAACAGGAACGCGAAAAGTACTTCCAGCGCGAACTGGCCCTATCTCAGGCGCAAGGCGACGCCAGCCAGCGCGCCGATCTGGCACTCGGCTACCGCCAGCGCTGGGAGAAGGAACACCCCCTGGGCCAGGCCGAGCTTTTGCGCGCCTTCTCGCCGGCCGGCCAGTACGGCAAGTGGATCCTCCAGCAGCGCGCCGCGCTCAAGCTCGCCGATTCACTCTTCATCCACGGCGGCATCTCCGCCAAGTACTCCGAGTGGAGCGAGAGCCGGTTCAACGAACGTGTCCGGGAAGACATCATCCTGCCCCTGTCACCCGCTCCGGAGGAGAACGTGACGCAGGATCCGCAGGGGCCGCTCTGGTACCGTGGTCTCGCGCAGGACACCGAAGAGTCGCTCGCGCCTCTCGTCGAGCAACTGCTCGAACGCCACAAGGTGAAGCGCATCATTGTCGGGCACACGCCCACCAAAACCGGTGTGGTCAGCCGCCTCCAGGGCAAGGTCATTCTCGCCGATGTGGGCCTCTCGCAGTACTTCGGCGCCCGCCGCGCGTGCGTGGTGCTGGAGCGCGGCGAAGCGTTCGCGCTCGACCTCGGCAAGCTCACTCAGCTCAAATAGGATCCCGAAAAGATCTCGTCGAAGATCGACGGCTTGCGCACGGTCCAGCCAAAGTACCGCGCCGCTTTCGTGGACCCGGCCTTGCAGTCCATCGCCAGGCAATCGGCCAGCGGCCCCATCTGAGCGCGTGCCTCCTCTACCGGGATCAGTTCCACTTTGCCGTCGATACCGCAGGCCTTCGCTACGGCGCGCGCGATTTTGCCAACCGGTTGCGGCATGCCCCCGCAGGCGATGAACAGCTCACCCGGCGGCGGATCGGCGACGGCCCGGACGTAGAGATCCGCCAGATCGTCCACATGAATGGTGGACCAGTGGTTCTCGCCATTGCCTACCACACTGACCCGCCCCGCGGTCCGGGCCTCCCGAAACATCGCGGCCAAGCGCCCGGAATTGCGGCCGTACACCGTGCCGGGCCGCAACACAACGCCCTTGACGCCGCGGTCCTTGGCTTCCAGTACAAGCTCCTCCACCGCCGGCCGCCAGGCCACCATCGGCGGCGGCGCCAGGGCGCTCACCTCGCCCTTGAGCTGGCCCCTGGTGTTCCCCATCACCCAAACCCCGCTGGAGTAGACCAATGACTTGCCGGTGCCCGCCAGGGCCTCAATGAGGGTCGCCACGGCCGCGCGGTCGGTGGTGCCGGCATTGGGACCAAACTCAAGAGCCGTGTGGATCACCGAATCGGCCGCCGCTGCCGCACTCCGCAAGGTTGCCGTGTCCGCGAGCGCTCCCCGCACCGCAATGTGGCCCTGCGACTCCAACACTCGCGCCTTCTCCTCGCTCCGCACCAACCCCACCACCTGGTGCCCACCCTTCTGGAGCAGCTCGCAGACCGCCGACCCGATGTAACCCGTAGCGCCGGTGACCAAGACTCTCATGCGGATTGTGCCTCCAGAGGATCGAGTGTACCGCGGATTGGGGCTAAATGAGGAAGAGGCCATGTGGAGGGGATCCGCACGGCCTCTTGGAGGGGCTTGCAAGGTGCTGGGACACCTTGCGGGATGTAAGTCAATGATGACTTAGTAGTTGTCCTCTTTATATGCACGAGTCGTGCCAAACCGCCCCCGACGAAGAATCAATCACTTACGCGCCTATGCCCCTACGGATGGGTGGGGCACAGGTGGGTGATGATGGCTCACTGTGAGTCATATTCCGCACCGCGTCATCCGAATCCCCCTCCCCCTGGACGGTGCGCACCCAATCCCCGTTCCACAAGGCGGCATCTCAATCGGCGAGGTTCCGGGTGCATTGTGGTGTAGAGTCGAGATATGGATAAAAGACTAGCCAAGCGGCAAAAGCGCAAAGTGGCACGCGCCAAAATGAACGTCAAAACCTCGGAACCGGACGTGCGCACACCGGAGCAGGTCCGTGCGGATCGCGAGGCCAGCCAGGTCAACAGCAACTCAGCGAATATTCAGAGCGTCGGCGCAGCTTCGCGGACCTCGCGCAGTTCCGCTTCCACGTCGACGGGCAGCTCCGCAAAGACAGCGGTTTAGGCCCCGGCTTCAGCACAACCTACAGATTCCACCAATAGGTCCATTTGAGGACCAGGGCGCGGTTTTTCGTCGTGAACAGCCCGGGCGTATTCTGCCCGGGTTGCAGATAGTCCGGCATGTAGTTGTCGGTCCACACAAGGAACAGGTCGGAGGCGGGCTTGTAGCGCCACTGTACGCGCGTGTTCACGTTCATGTTCTTCTGCTGCTCGTTGTACTGCACGAAGGTCGTGAAATACAAAGTGTTCGTCAGCGTGACATCAAAGCGCGGACCGATCAGCCAGAATGTCGTGTGCCCCCAGGGCTCTCGAAGGCGGATATCGTTGTAGCTCACTGTGCCGCCCAGGCTGACGTAGGGCTGCACCCGATAGCCGGCCGTACCGGTAAGGTTGAGCCGCGTGCCGCCGGCGTAGTAGCCGCCATACAGCGAGGAAAACCCGTACCGGAAGAGGCTCTGCGGCTTGGAGTCAAACTTCGTCGTCCAAAACTTCCATCGATGGATGCTCCCGGTGTCCAGTTTTTCGCGGCCTGAATTCGTCGGGTCGAAGGGCTGCAGCAAACGGACATAGTCAGCACCGGCAGTAGTCGCCAGAACATCGCCACTGCGCGTTGTCACCGTGTAGCCCATGGCCGTCTCGTAGTCGCTCAGCGACCCGTGCCAGTCCAGAAAGTTGCTGCTGGTCAGGATCGGCCCATGGCTGAGAATCCGCCCGCCCACCGGCAGGAACGTATAACTGATCGTCGATGCGGCGCGACGATAACCGTGGCGCGGCACGTAGCCCACCTCAGCCGAGTAGTGCTCATCCACATTCTCCACCTGACCGTTGAGCAGCCACCGCCGGCTGTTGTACTGCAAGTGCCCGGCATAGGCCGCACCGCCCTCCCGGCCGCCCGACACGAACGACTTCAGGTACAGGACCTTTCCCGTCCACAGATTGTCCTTCGACGCCAGGTTATACTCCGCGCCAAAGTTGCGGTTATAGGCGGATGGCACGGGCGTCATGCCAGCGGGCTGGAAGGCCGTGGATTCCTTGTCCACCAGCATGAAGCTGATGTTCGAACGGGCAAAGATCCGGCGTTGTAGTGCGAACACGCTGAAGTTCTGCGCCGGCAGCCCTTGTTCGTCCACGCCGCCCGTCTGCATATTCATTGCGCCGATCCGCCAGTCTTTGTTCAGCTTGCCGCTGAGGCGCGCTCCGAAACGGATGGGCACGCCCCCGAGTCCAATGCGGCGGCTGAAGAAGGGACGAATCGTGGCGTATCCAAAATTGGCGAAAAGATCGCCATTTTCGAGGAAAAACTGTCGTTTTTCGGGGAAAAATAGCTCGTAGCGGTCCAGGTTGGTGACCTGTTGATCGACGTCCACCTGCGAGAAATCGGGGTTGGCAGTGAAATCCAAATTGAGAGCCGAGCCCAGGGCCACCTTCACATCCACGCCAACGTCGTGGCGGGTCGCGGTGGGCGAATTGGCCACCTGATCGCTGCTCACGCCACCCAGCGCATAGGGAATCACCGAGATGTTCGGACCTGCGCCGGGTGGCGGCTCATCCCAGATGAGCACACCCGTGTGGGCCAGCGACGCGGTGGGGAAATGACGCGGGATGGGCGTCCACGATGATTTCTCCGTGGTCTTCAGATCCAGCCGGCTGAAATTGACGCCCCAGCGCTGGTTGGCCTTCTTATAGCGAATGCTCTTGAAGGGGATGGCGATCTCCAGCTCATAGCGATCGTCATAGGTTTTCACCGCGGAGGTCCACTTGTTGTCCCAACTGAGATCCGCCTTGCCGCCCTCGTAGAGGATCCCGTCCCACTGCGCGCCGGCGGCATTAACGCCGAAAGTGAATCCGCTAGTCTGATCGTCAAAGGTATCGAGAAAGAAGATGAAGTTGTCGTTCTTGCCAAAGGCCCAGTCGCGCCGCAGCGACTCCACCATGAACGGCCCGGGCACGTCACCGTGATAGCAGATGGCGCTCAGGTAGAGGTTGTGATCGTCGTACGTCATGCGAACGTCGGTTCGCACGTTGGCCTTGCCTTTGTCCATCGGCAACACCATCCAGAAGTCGTTCACCACCTCCGCCGTTTGCCACCCCGCCTCATGCGCGCTGCCATCAATCACGATTGGGGCAGGCGCACGATGAATGTGCATCTGGTACGATTCGTTCTGCTTCTGCGCAAAGGCGGCCGGCGCGCCCAGCAACAGGCAAACCCAGAGCGTGGCCTCTCTGGATTTCAGTCTTGTCATCCGCGCAGCCGCCTTCCTGGAGACCGGAACCGGCGGCCCGACAAGGTCACGCACCGGCCTTCAGTTCCGTTTCCAATTTGTTCTGGGAGTTCGGGGCGGATGCCCCCGTTGTTGGCGAAAAGCCGTTGGCGTAAAGCCCGTCGAGCCCTGATCGATTTTATGGTGCGGATGAGAGGACTTGAACCTCCACACCCTTGCGAGTACTAGAACCTGAATCTAGCGCGTCTGCCAATTCCGCCACATCCGCACGATGCGTACAAACCTATTGTTACTAACGGCGGAGCCGATGTCAACGTGCTTTCGGCGCCTGCTTCTGACGGGCCTGCCGCTGCTCCAGAATCAGTCCCATCACCAACCGCTCGATCTCGTCGCGCACCTCGCGGTGCACCGCTTCCTTCTCGCCAATCGGATCCCGCACGGCCCATTCTCGCGGCCGGCTGAACGGCAAACCTCGCAGCGACCGCCCGCTGAGATTCACCACGACATCCAGATCGTGCGTGGCGATCTCCAGCACGGACTTCGGATACTGATCCTCCATCTCAATGCCCAACTCGCGCATCAGCTTGCGCGTCACCTCGGGAATCATCGACGCCGGCGCCAATCCGGCACTCTCCGCCTCCAGGACGTCCGAGCCGTACTTCCGCGCAAAGGCCTCCGCCATCTGGCTGCGGCAGGCATTCCCGATGCAAATGAACAAGACCTTTTGCAGCCTCACGGGCGCACCTTTTCCAGAAACAGGCTATGCACCCGCGGGTCCGCGCTCAGCTCCGGATGAAACGTCGCCACCAGATGCAGTCCAAAATCTACCAGCACCGGCGTGCCCTGGTACGACGCCAGAATCACGCCGCCGTCACCCACCCGCCGGATGATGGGCGCACGAATAAACACCGCCTCCAACTCTCCATCGCCGCCCAACTGATGACCGCTCAGCCTCGCCACGCGGCTATCCAACTGCCGGCCGTACGCATTGCGCTCCACCGACATATCGAGCAGCGCCAGCGACGCCTGCGACGGGTTCATCACCTCCGTCGCTAGCAGAATCGCGCCGGCGCACGTCCCAAATACCGGCTTGCTCCGGCCGAACTCGCGCAACGGCTCGAACAGCCCGTAATAGTCCATCAACTTGAGCATCGTGGTGCTCTCGCCGCCGGGGATGATCAGACCATCCACGGCGGCAAGCTCGTCCGCGGTGCGCACTTCCACCGGGCTGCCGCCGGCGCGGCGGATGGCCCCGGCGTGCGCTGCAAAGTCGCCCTGGAGGGCGAGGATTCCAATTGTCGCCATACTACCAGCCGCGCGTCTGCATCAGCTCGGATTCGGGCATGGTACGAATGTCCAGGCCCGGCATTGCGTCACCCAGTTCCTCGCTCGCCTCCAGCACTGCCTTCGGGTCCTGGTAGTGAGTGTTGGCCTTGACGATCGCCTTGGCGCGCTTCTCAGGATCGCTCGATTTGAAGATGCCGCTGCCCACAAAGATCGCCTCCGCGCCCAGCATCCGCGCCAGCGCCGCGTCGGCTGGCGTGGCGATGCCGCCAGCCGAGAAGTTCGGCACCGGCAGCTTGCCATGCTCGTGCACGTAGTGGATCAGCTCAAACGGCGCCTGGTGCTTCTTGGATTCGGCCATCAGCTCGTCCGGGCTCAACACCGTCAGTTGCTTCATCTCGCGGATGATCGTCCGCATGTGGCGCACGGCCTCCACGATGTTGCCGGAGCCCGCTTCACCTTTGGTACGGATCATCGCCGCACCCTCGCCGATGCGGCGCAGCGCCTCGCCCAGATTGCGGCAGCCGCAAACAAACGGCACCTTGAAATCCCGCTTCCAGATGTGATTTTCTTCGTCGGCGGGGGTCAGCACTTCGGATTCGTCGATGTAATCCACGCCCAGCGCTTCCAACACGCGCGCCTCGGCAATGTGGCCGATCCGGACCTTGGCCATCACCGGGATGGAGCACGTCGCCATGATCTCGCGGATCTTGCTGATCTGCGACATGCGCGCCACGCCACCCTCTTTGCGAATGTCGGAGGGCACCCGCTCCAGCGCCATCACTGCACATGCGCCGGCCTTTTCCGCAATTTCCGCCTGCTTGGCGTCCGTGACGTCCATGATGACGCCGCCCTTGAGCATTTCGGCCAGGCCGACTTTCACTCGGTATGTTTCGTCGAGATAGTTCATTTTGGTTTCTCCTTCAGCGCTGAGAGTTCATACGATGGCGGGCGCGAGACCGGCGGATCGCGCCGACCGCATTCGTTCCACTTCTTCCACAAACAACGTTCCGAGGATGCGCAGACCCTTTTCGATGCGGTCCGGGGGCAGCCCCGCAAAACTAAGCCGCAGTGCCCCGGGCTCGGTGCGCGAAACGGCAAAATAACGGCCGGGCAGATAGCTGACGCCCAGCGCCTGGGCGCGGGGCAGCAGCTCGGTGGAATCCAGCGGCTCCGGCAACCGCACCCAAAGGTTCATGCCGCCCTGCGGCCGCGTGAAGCGCGATCCGACCGGCAGATAGTGCTGGCACGCCGCTAGCACAGCATGAAGCCGCGCCGTCCCGGCCTCGATCATGCGCTGCCGGTGCGCCGCCAGGCGGCCCGATTCCGAAAAGCGCAGCAGCACGGCCTGCGAGAGCTGATCCGAGTGCAGATCAATCCACTGCTTCAAGTCGGCCAGCCGGACGATTACCGGATGCGGCCCGGCGATCCAGCCCACGCGCAACCCCGGGAATGCCAGCTTCGAATAGCTCTTGATCTGGAGCGTGTCGCCGGACTCGTCCAACTGTTTCAGCGTCGGCAGCGCTTCACCCTGATAGCGCAGGTCGCCGTAGATGTCGTTCTCAACCAGCACCAGCCCGGCCGTGCGCGCAATCTTGAGCAGCGCCTGCCGCGCGGACAGCGGCATCGTGACGCCAGTGGGATTCTGAAAATTCGGCGTCACCACCAGCATCCTCGGACGCTCGCGGGCGATCAAGCGCGGCAGCGCCTCCACGTCGATGCCGTCCGGCCCCACCGGCACACCCACGGTCCGCACTCCCGCCCGCGCAAAGACATTCTTCAAACCCGGATAGATGGGATCTTCCACCAGCACAGCATCGCCCGGTTGCGTGAACAGTCGTTGCAGCAGATCCAGCGCCTGCTGGCAGCCGTTGGTAATCAGCAGATCGTCGTGCGCGGGCGCGCCGGCCAGCAGATGCCGGCGCAGCGGTGCATAGCCGAATGGCGAGCCGAGTTGGAGAATGGCCGCGGCTTCCCCGCCCTGTACCACCTCCAGACACGCTGCACGAAACTCGTCGATCGGGAAAAGATCCTCCGCCGGGCGGGCGGAGGTGAAACTGATAGTATCGCCGCCGGGCGGCAGCGCCGGAATGGGAGGATCGGCCAAAGGCGCGGAGAGGAAGCGCTCGTTCCAGAGGATGCAGGAATCCAGCGGCGCCGGTCCGGCCACAAAGCTGCCTCGCCCCACATGACCGCGGATCAGCCCCTCGGTTTCGAGAAGCTCATAGGCGGAAGCAACCGTTGTGCGGTTCAGGCCAAGTTGACCAGCCAATTCGCGAGTTGGCGGAATGCGCTCGCCGGGCGCCAGCCGGCCAGAAAGGATCGATTCGCGCACGAAAGCGTACAACTGCCGGTAGATCGGCTCGTCGGACGAGTGGTCGAACTGGGGCAGCGGTAGCATCCGTTACCTCAGACAATACCAGACTTGGCTGGATTGGATCAACTGATTGGCGGAGCGAATGGCACCACTCGAATTCGTACACCCGCTTCTTTGAACAGGTTCATCGTGCGGTCAAAGTGCTCGTTATACTGCGGGCTCGAGTATTTGGCAAAGCGCGTCTCATCGGTTACCACCTCCACAATGCCGGCCTGGACAATGGCGCGGGCGCAATCCATGCACGGCATCAGGTCCGTGTAAATGGTGCAACCCTCAAGGGCCGTACCGCACCGGGCGGCGTTGTAGATCGCATTGCGTTCAGCGTGCTCCACCCACAAATACTTCTCGGGCCGCTCCAGCCGCTCCGGGATGTCGTCACGCACTTTGCGCGGCAGGCTGTTGTAGCCGGTGGAGCGGATCTCCTTTGCCGGCCCCACGATGATGCAACCCACCTGCGTGGATGGATCCTTGCTGCGCTTGGCGACAACACGGCAGATTTCCAGATAGTAGTGGTCCCAATCCGGCACAGGCATGCAGTACAGGATACAGGAATGAGAAACTGGGCGGAGAGGGTTTCCCAACTTGTGGCCTAGAGAGCACGGAGCGTGGTCGCTGCTATTGACGCCTTTCGCGGCGGCGCTGCTCGTGGCCGGCCGGGGCAATCTGATTTCCGTCGCTGCGTTAGGCGCGGCTCTGGCACTCTTCCTGACCCGGGAGCCTCTGCTGGCGCTGGCACGTCAACACTGGATATGGCGCGATCGCCGCCCGGAGAACGCCTTGGCGCTGCGCTGGATGGCCGCCTTGGGTCCAACGCTGATCATATTCGGCGCCGCGCTGGGGGGCGCCTGGGGGCTGCCGCCGGTGGCCGCGTTGGGCTCTGGCGCCGTTGCGCTGACAATCTGTGCCGTTTGGATGGCCCTGCGCAACCGGCAGCGCTCGGTCTGGCTGCAAACCCTCAGTTGCGGCGGTCTGACTTTTACCGCAGTCCTGGCGGCCCGCTCCGTCACCGACAGCTTCCCGCTGTGGGCCTGGTGGCTGTGGGGCCTGTGCTGGCTCCAGGGAGTAGCCGGCATCCTGGTGGTCCACACCCGCCTCGACGCCATCAGCGTGCGCAGGACCGGGACCTCGGATCCGGCCCTGGCCAGAGCCTCCTGGCTGGCTGTTGGCTTGCTCGCTGGCGTGGCGGCGGCCCTCGCTGCCCACGGTTCACTGCTGCTGGCCGCGGCCCCTGCCCTGGCAGCGGCGGCCCACGGCCTGGATCTCACATTGATGAACCTGGACACGAAGCTGCGCGTCGTGGGCCTGCGGTCCATGGCGCTCTCCATCGTCTATGCCGCCATCGCCGCGCTGGCGCTACGCTAGCCCGCTAAGGCCGCGCCGCCGGGCGTATTCGCCCCCTAGCGTCGATAGCGTCTCCTGCGGCAGCACACGCCGCGCCAGGCCAAACAGGATGCGCTCCTCCACCGCGAAGTGCTCGCGCGTGAGCTCCACAACGCGCCGCAGTTGGCCGCGCGCCCGCGTCACGTCCTCGATTCCAGGCAGATCTTCCAGCAACTGGCGCAGCTCGTTGTGCTCGCCACACATCGCGCTCAGCGTCTCGCGCACACCGCGCTCCCCAGCCGGCAGCGATTCGAACAGCAACCCGTCCTCATCGATGGCGTGCGCCATCAGCATCGCCTCCAGCACCTCGCCGGCCGCCCGCAATCCGCCCAGATCCAGCGTCGTCAGCGTGTTCTCGTAGTACCGGAATAGCGTCAGGATCGACGCATGCTCACCCAGCAGCAGGTCGATCAGATCCAGATTCGGGCGTGGGATAAATGAGGACACAATAGTCGTGATCTCACTATTCTGCCAGAAATGGCGCTCTGCCGAAACTCGGCGGGCGCGCGACATAGAGGTGGTGGATTGGAGAAGATCCCGTCCAACTGGCGGAATCTGCCCGGAACACTTCCGTGACTTCCTTGATACCCGGCGTGGGGCCCAAGGAGCACCCGAATAAGAAAAGTGAAGCAAAGCCACACGGGAACTTCGTGGTCAGACTAGCCACGTTGAACTGTCCTTTCGGAATCTCATCCATAGGCCTGATGGGGCGCCTTCGCGCCAAACCAGGACGGATCGAACTGGCGCCGGTGAACGTAGACACGCCCCGAGATTGACGCCGAGCCTGGACAGCGGACTGAGTGGCAGGTGACTGCGACCGGAGCGATGTGGGTCTAGACGGTAAACCTGTTCCTCGTTCGCCGCCGCACACCATCAAGCGAACATCTCGTCAACCGCCATCACCACCGCATCCTCCGGAGCCAATTTGATGACTCGCCGCTGCACCACCTCATCCTCCGCCAGGATCTCGTCGGGCTTGGGCGAGTTGTAGGTCATCGGCGATTCGCGGTTGGAAAGAATGCTCTCGCGCAACTCTGTCATGCCCCCGCCCACCATGACGATCTTCAGCCCATCCCACCGCAGGTGGCGCCGGATCGCCAAGTTCACATCTTCCAGCGAAAGCTCCCGCAATCCGGCCCTCACATATTCCGGATACGGCCCGTTTCCGTAGAAATCGCTGTCCACCGCATAGCCCAGTTCCGCCAGCTTTGTCTTCAGCAGGAGATTGACGTACTTCGAAAGGAAGCTCCGCGTCCGCTCAAACTCCTCCTGCGTCAGCCCGTCGCGCACAAACCTTTCCAGTTCATGCAGCGCCAGCCGCAGGGCGAAATGCGCGCACTCCCCATCCACCGGCCTCACCCACAACTGGAACATCTGTCGCCGCCGCGCCACGTTCGGCAGCGGCTCCAGCGTATACATCCCGCCGGGGAAATGCTCGATATAGGCGTAGTCACCGTAGTTCAACCCGCGCAACTGCCGCATGCGCGTGAAAAGGCGCCCACTGCTCATGCGGTGCTGGCCCAGCGCCGATGCCGCCAGCAGCAGCGCCGGGAAGTCGGCGTGCCCGCGCGTCACCTCGATCGGAAATCCCAGAGAGATCGCCACGCCGCGCGCCGCTTTCTCCACCAGATAAAGTTCGTTCGCCCGCACCTCCGGCGCCGCGGGCAGCACGCCCTGGGTCCTCCCTTTCAATGGCAACACACCGAAGTCGCGCCGCACCCGGCTCTCAAAGCCCGCCGGATACCCGCCGCCCAGCGCAATGGTCAGGTGCTCCTGCGCAAACTGCGCCAGGTAAAACTCCCTCACCCGCGCCACTGTCAGCTCTTGTAGAGTGCCCACCGTGCCGGCGTTGTGCCGCTCATACGGATGCCCCGCAAAGACGCGGCTGCACAGCACGTCTTTCGCCAGTTCCTCGTCATTCTGCCCGCGCAGGCCCACTTCCAGATAGTTCACCGCATCATCGCGCAACCGCTCAAAATCATCCTGCCGCCAGCCCGGATCGAGAATCATCCCGCGGAACATCCGGTAGAACTCCTCCAGATGGTCGGCGTGCACCTCGGCCGTAAAGCCCAGCATCTCCTTGTCCACCTGGCTGGCCACGGTCACACCCATCGGAAACAGAGCATCGAGGATCTGCTTGTAAGTCAGAGTCCGGCTGCCGCCGCTGGCCAGCATCGCTGTCGTCATCCACGCGGCGCCACCCTGTCCCGCCGGATCCTGCGCCGAGCCAGTCCTGAAAACCACCTGCAGAGTCACCAGCGGAGACCCGTCCCGCATCGCAATCACCTTCATCGCGCGCCCTCCCACAACGTGATCACGCTCCGGCCGGCGTCGTCAAAATACTTCGCCGCCACCGCTTGCAGGTCCGCCGGCGTCACGGCTTCATACAGCCGGTATAGCTTGTTAATCGTCTCCGGTGTGCGCCGCAACGATACGTAGTGCGCCAGCGTGGACGCGATGGCCTCGCTGTTGTTCAACCCCAGCGCGAAGCGGTAGCGCAGATGGCTCTTCACATTTGCCAGGAGCTGCCCGTCCACGGGCGCCACCGCAAATCCGCGCAGAGTCTCCAGCACGGCGTCCCGCACCGCGCCCACACGCTCCTTCTCCTTCACGCGCGCCATCACCGTGAACAGATACGGATCCACGTGATCTGAGTTGCTCGCCCACAACAGATCCACGCTCTGCTCCTCAATCACCAGCCGCTCATACAGCGGCGAGCTCTCCGAAAACCCCAGGAATCCGATCAGATCGAGAGCCGCCCCCTCCAGGCTCTCATCCGAATAGGCCGGTGCCCGCTGCGCCACCATCACATACGGCAATGTGTAAGTGGGCCATTCAATATGTGCCTCGCGCGCGCCGGCCGGCGCCGGCTCCACGGGCACCACGCACTCATAGGCGCCGCGCGCCCAGTTGCCCCAATGCCGTTCCACCTGCGCCCGCACCTCATCTGTCCGCACGTCTCCCGCCACCACCAGCGTCGTATATTCCGGCCGGTAGAACCGTTCGAAGAACGTCCGGCTGTACTCGTACATCTGCGGCATCCGCTCGATGTCCCGCAGAAATCCCATCGTCGTGTGCTTGTACGTATGGGTGTCGAATGCCGTATCCCGCAGCACCTCGAAGAGCTTGTTCACCGGCTCGGCGCTGTCCTTGTTGTACTCGCCCAGCACCGCCAGCGCCTCCGTTTGGAAGCCCTCCAGCGGATAGTCCAGATGCTGAAACCGGTCCGCCTCCACGGCCAGCACCCGCTCGAAATCCTCTTTCGTCATCGTGCTGTGATACACGGTGCGGTCGTCGTCCGTATACGCATTCGACGATGCTCCGGTCTCCTGCATCACCGCCTCATAAAGTTCCGGCGGATACTCCGGCGTGCCGCGGAACATCATGTGCTCAAAGAAGTGCGCGAACCCGCTGCGGCCCTCCTCCACCTCGTTTCGCGATCCCGCCTGCACCACGATGTACAGGCTCACCACCTCCGGATACGGCGCCGGAACGGTGATCAGCCTCAGCCCGTTGGCGAAATCGTGCTGC
Organism: Paludibaculum sp.; assembly: GCA_036504135.1. Classification (GTDB taxonomy): domain Bacteria; phylum Acidobacteriota; class Terriglobia; order Bryobacterales; family Bryobacteraceae; genus Paludibaculum. Next base: position 49,488 of record DASXVP010000005.1, on the reverse strand, counting down.
TCGTACTCGTACGCGAAAACGTCGTGCTTTCCCATTCGGACCCTCTTGCCTCTTCCAGCCGGACCGCCAGGTCCAGCACTAATTCTTCACACCACGGCGCGCCAATCAGTTGCACGCCGGCCGGCATCCCATCCTCATCCACACCCATCGGCACCACCATCGCCGGCATCCCCAGAAGATTCCACGGCGAAACCACCTCAATCGCTTCCATCAACCCGATCTCGCCGCCCTCCACCGCGAAGCGCTTCTGCCCGTGATGAAACGCCGTCGTTCCGAACGCCGGAGCCACAATTACCGTCGCCGCGCCCATCCAGTGCAGCAACTCGCCGCGCATCCGGTCCCGCCTCAGCAACACCTCGCCCAACCGCCCCACGTCCACCGTCCCGCGCATCATCCGCGTCAGTTGCTGGCTCGTCCAGGAGCACTCCTCTTCGCGCCCGGAAATCATCGCCAGGATACCCGGCGTCAGGTAATCCACAAACAATGTGCGCCAAAGCTCATGCGCGCCATTGATCCGCGCGTGCGAAAACTCCTCGCATTCGTGGCCCATCGCGGCCAACAGCGACACCGCCCGCTCCACCGCGCCGGCGCACGCCCGTTGCACGCGGTTTCCGCTCATTACGGCCACCCGCACACCCTCGCTCGGCATCGCCCGCAACTCCACGGGCACCGAGTATGGATCGCGTGCGTCATGACCGGCCAGCACCGAAAACAACAGCCGCACGTCGCCCGCCGTCCGAGCCATCGGACCGCCCACACCCATAAACCCCGTGGGGTTCGCGATCTCAGGCCAGTGCCCAAACGCCGGCACACGGCCCGGCGTCGGCTTCAATCCGCAGATGCCGCAAAAATGCGCCGGCTCGCGGATCGATCCGCCTCCGTCGCTGCCGATGCCGCCCGCGCTCATGAACGACGAGATCGCCGCCGCCTCCCCGCCGCTGGATCCCCCCGGAGTCCTCGTCTCATCCAGCGGATGATTCGTCCGCCCGATGATGCGGTTGTCGGTCACATAGTTGTAGAGGAACTCCGGCGTGGACGTCTTACCGATGATGACCGCGCCCGCCGCCTTCAACCGTGCCACCGCCGTGGAATCTTCCAACGCCACCGCGTCGCGCCGCAGCAGGCTCCCACAATTGGTTACCCGCCCGGCGATATCGAACGAATCCTTCACGGTCACCGGCACCCCGGCCAGCACGCCCTCCACCCCGCCGCCAATCCCTTCCGAGTACACCTCGATGAACGCATTCACTCGCGGATTGACCCGCTCGATCTGCTCCAGATGCGCGCGCAGCAACTCCGCCGCGGACACCTCCCCGCGCTTCACCATCCCAGCCATCCCGCACAAAGTCGAACGCACCATATCCCTCAGGCTACAATACGCACGTGGCCGCCCTCTCTTTCGCCGATGCCCGCCAGACCGTCATTGACAAGGTGCGGGCCTCCCTCCCACCCCCGAAAACCGAATCCATCCGCCTCGCCGAGGCCGCCGGCCGCATCCTCGCCCAGCCCATCCACGCAGATCGCGACTACCCGCCCCAGCCCCGCTCCATGCGGGACGGCTTCGCCGTGCGGGCGGCCGATCTCCCCGGCACTCTCGAACTCATCGGCGAAGTTCGCGCCGGCCAGCCTACACACCTCACCCTCGCACCCGGCCAGGCCATCGAGATCATGACCGGCGCCACCGTCCCGCCAGGCGCGGACTCCGTCGTGATGATCGAGCACACCACTGCCCAAGGCGCGCTCATCACCATCGGGCGAGCGCTCGAGCCCGGCGCCAACATCAACCCGCAGGGCTGCGACGCTGCTGCCGGCGCCCTGCTCCTCCGGCCCGGCCATCGAATCGGCTACCCCGAGCAGGCGCTCCTGGCCAGCGTGGGGGCCGCCTACGTCACCGTGTACCTCCGCCCGCGCGTGGCCATCCTCGCCACCGGCGACGAGCTCGTGGAAGTTGACGGCCATCCGTCGCCCCACCAGATTCGCAACTCAAACTCGTGGTCCCTGGCCCACCAGGTCGTCCGCGCCGGAGGCGAAGCCATCATCCTCCCCATTGCGCCAGACCGCCTGGACGCCACCATGGAGCTCATCCACGACGGTCTCCAGTCTAACCTGCTACTGCTCTCCGGCGGCGTCTCAGCCGGAAAGTACGATCTCGTCGAGAACGCCCTCCGTCACGTCAACGCTCACTTCTTCTTCGATCGCGTCCTGATCCAGCCGGGACAGCCCTGTGTCTTTGGCGAAGCCGCCGGAACGTTTTTCTTCGGCCTGCCAGGGAACCCGGCCTCCACCATGGTCTGCTTCGAGGTGTTCGCCCGCGCGGCCTTGGAGCTCCTCGGAGGCGCCGCCGCGCCCACGCTGAACTTCACCCTCGCCCCGCTCGCCGCGCCGTTTCACCACAAGCCCGGCCTGACCCGTTTCCTGCCAGCCAGCCTGCTGCCAGACGGCACGCTGACCCCGCTCAAGTGGTCCGGCTCCGGCGATATCGCCGCCATCACCCGCGCCAACTGCTATCTCGTGGCTGCCCCGGAAAGGCCTGAATACTCCGCCGGCGAGCTGATCCAGGTCCTCCCTCTATGAGCAAACTCTCCCACTTCGACTCGGCCGGCGACGCCCGCATGGTGGATGTCAGCGCCAAGACGCCCACCAAACGCACGGCCCGCGCCCGCGCCTTCGTACGGCTCAAGCCCGCGGTCCTGGCCGCCCTCCCGCACAACCCCAAGGGCAATCCCCTGGAGGTCGCCCGCATCGCCGGCGTCATGGCAGCCAAGCGCACTCACGAGTTGATTCCGCTCTGCCATCCGCTGGCACTCTCCCACGCCGATGTCGTCACCACAATCCAGCCCAACGGCATCCTCATCGAATCCTCCGTCGCCACTACCGGCCCCACCGGCGTGGAGATGGAGGCTCTCACTGCCGCATCCATCGCCGCCCTCACCATCTACGACATGACCAAGGCGCTTGATAAATCCATCACAATCGAAAAGCTCCAATTGGTGGAAAAGACCGGCGGCAAGTCCGGCCACTACCTCCGCAAGACATCCAAATGATCCGCACGGCCATCCTCACCATCTCCGATTCCGCCCACGCCGGCGCCCGCGCCGATCTCTCCGGACCCGCCCTCGCCGCCCTCTGCGCCCAGCAGGGCTGGTCTCTCCGCCACACCCAGATCCTTCCCGACGAGCAGGCAATCGTCGCCGGCGCGCTCCGCACACTGGCGGATTCGGGCCGCTACGACCTCATCCTCACCACCGGCGGCACCGGCATCACCGCGCGCGACATCACGCCGGAGGCCACCCGCCCGATCCTGCATAAGGAACTGCCCGGGCTCGCCGAGCTCATGCGGGTCGAGGGCTTGAAATACACGCGGCGTGCCGTCCTCTCCCGTTCGCTGGTGGGTACCCGCGGCGCTACTCTCATCATCAACCTGCCCGGCTCCCCCAAGGGTGCTCCCCAGTCACTGAGTGCTATCGTGGACTTAATACCTCATATTGTCGAGCTGCTGCGGGGCAACACGGCCCACGTCGAGGAATCGAAACTGCCATGAATCGCCATCCGTCCACTATGTTGATGAGAAACGTACTCGGGCTCGCCGCCACCACTCTGTTCTCGCTCGCCGCCTTCGCTCAGGCGCCGCCGCGCATCATGCCCGGCACCGCCGCCCCGCGCCCCGCCACGCCCCCACGCGTCGCCCCAGGCACGGCCGCCCCGCCGGAGGACACCCCCACATTTCGCCAGTCGGTTCAGATCGTCCTCGTGCCTACCTCCGTCGTCGATAAGAAAGGCAGGACCATCAACGGACTCCGGCCCCAGGATTTCCAGCTCTACGACAACCACAAGTTGCAGCAGATCAACCGCGACGTCACCTTCCTCCCCCTCTCTCTCGTGGTCTGCATCCAGAAAAGCGCCAACATCGAGGCCATCCTTCCCAAGATCTCCAAGATGGGTAACGTTCTGCACGATATGCTGATCGGCCAGGACGGTGAGGCTGCCATCATCAGCTTCGATCATCGCGTCGATGTCATCCAGGATTTCACCAACGATCCGGATCGCATCAACGCCGCCGTTAGCAAGCTCCGGCCCGGTGGCCAGAATAGCCGGCTCAACGATTCTGTCCAACTCGCCACCCGTCTGCTTCAGAACAGGAAGGATCGCCGCAAGGTCATCCTCCTCATCGCCGAGACGATGGACCGGTCCTCCGAGGTTGGCGTCAAGGAGGTGGCACTGGGCCTGCAATTGCAGAATGTCGACGTCTATACGCTCAACATCAGCCGCGTCGTCAGCCGCCTTACGGCCAAGCCGGTCGCTCCGCGCCCCGATCCCTTCCCCGCCGGCTCCCGCCCCATGCCGCCCGGCGCCTCCCAGGACCCCACTACCGTCAATCAGATTCACGGCACTCAGGGCATGGCAGGCGACCTGGTCCCCGTTTTGGAAGAGATTTTTACCGCCGCCAAGGCGATCTTTGTGAAAAACCCCGCTGAAGTCTACACCCAGTTCACCGGTGGCCGCGAGCATTCGTTCCTGACTCAGGCTGATCTCGAACGGGCCATCGCCGCCATCGGTACCGAGATCCGGTCTCAGTACATTCTCTCCTACAATCCCGACAACAAAGTGGAGGGGGGATTCCACAAGATCGTGGTCGTAGTCAACCGCCCGGAACTGAGGGTTCGCACCCGCCCCGGCTACTGGATGGCCGGAGTGCCGGATTGACCGCGAATCATTCATCCACCGACGAGACAGCTTGAAATCCGGTGGTTCGCCAGCGGAATGCTCGGTAAGCCAGATAGATCAGGTTGCCGCGCAGAACCGTGTGCCTGGTCTCCAGCAACAGCCGCCGGGTGAGAAGTTTCACCGGTCCGCCCGGCTGCTTGGGCACCATCAGACCTTCGCCAGGGAGCTTCCCGTTGCAGTTCTGGAGCGCCACTATCGCCAAGGCTCCATCCGAGCGCACACCGGGCCGCCCGGTGGGCCGCCGTATCGCCTCGCGCCGGTCCAGGTAGTGCACGTGCTCGGTGCACGCCGCGTAAGTCAGATCATTGACGATCTTGGCCCGCTCTGAATCGATGCGCGGATCGATCTGATGGGTGAAGTTCACGGCTCTCTTGTCAAAAATGAACCCCACGTCATGAGTGCCGGCCCCAACCCACAACTCGCGGCCATCCACATCACCCGCGCTCCAGATGCGGACATGATGACGCTTGGAGAGCGTATTCCAGCTCTTCTGAAACACCAGGTCGGGACTCTTGTTGTTGTGCAGTAGAAGTGACACCGGCGCCGTCGCATAGCCCTTGCGCCGCGTCAGCGCGGTGTAACTCCGGGCAAACGAGCGCCGCGTCATCGTTTCGGCTGTAGACCAACCCGCCAGCTCAAAGGACCGCACCAGTTGGTCGCGCGTGCCGACAAAGGCCACGTTGATGATATCCTGCGACGTTCGCCCGTCAGGACTTGTCACCAGGGGAGACCGGCTGAGCAATTCGCTCTGTATCCCCGCATCCAGTGGTTCGCACACCTCTGCCGGAAACCGCGGAGCGTCGGCCGGCAAGGAAACGATGGCGAGCTTCATCTCGGTGCCAGGCGGCATGTGGATCTCCGGCTCCGGCCACCGCAACACTAGCATCCGCACGCCGATCAAGCCGAGCGTGCCCATCGGTCCCAGCGCCATCCTCGTCCATACCATACCCGTCGCGCTGGTCAGGCCAGCCGGCACATTCAAACTGGGGCGCAGCCACACTGAACTCAGCAACCCATACGGGCTGTCCGCCGCCAGGATGCCGCGCACCCGCCCCTCGCGCGTTACCTCTTCTCGCGCATTCGCCACATTGCGAAGCGTTGCCTCCAACGGAAACCGCCGCCCGTCCGCCAGTTCGTACTCCCGAAACTCCAGGTCCAGCGAAGCGCGCTCCCGCCGGATCCCGTAACCGATCGCCGAGGCCTTCCGCACCCGCCCCCAGATCCGCGTCCCCGGCGGCATCAATACCTCGCCATAGGACTCCAGCGGCGAGATCACGATTGCCGAAAACTCCGTACCCGCCGGGGTGGCATAGCTAGTCAGATGGCTCTCCAGACGAACCTCCACCTCCGGCACTCCAGCCCGCGCCCGGACCGCCATTAGGATTAGAAGACCAAAAAATATGTAAAAACTACCCAGCACTGGACATCGCCTCCACTACGACAAAAGCCAAAACACTCACGCCCACACCAGCCATGCCGTCCACCGCATAGTGATAGCGCCCAACTATGATAGCCGCCAGCACCAGCGCAACCTGCAGAAATGCCAACCCGCTCAACCAGCGCCTCTCTGGAATCGCTCGCCATAGTCCAAACGCCGCGGCACACGCCGCCGCCACGTGCCCGCTCGGAAACACGCTCGTTTGGATGTCAAAATGGCCCAAAATCCAGAGATTCAGCTGGTGCAGCGGCACTATCACTGTGGGCAGGTCCATACCCGGAAAGGCCAGCCTCGGCGCCACGCTCGGAAAATACGGCAGCAGCGCGTATGTCCCCAGTGTGCCTAAAAGAAAGACCCGCAGAAATCGGTCATTCCTGCCCCGGCGCCCATGCCAGTGGATCACACCCAGACAGATCGCCGGCACAGCATAGGTCAGGAGATAGCACCCTTCCAGTAGCGATGGTCCCCACCACCCGGTCGATTCCACCATCGTTCGCAATCCCCATCCATCCAGGATTGCCCTGTCCAGTCTGACCCACGTCCGCTGCCACTCATCCATCGGTGAGCCCGCAAACCAGTTCACCTGGAGGTATCCGAAAAGGACCAAGCCCAGGGGCAGCCAGTCCCGCGTTACCGAACTCCACGGTACGCTGTTCTTCGTCTCCAGGCTGGCCAGCAGCCATATCACCACGGGCATTGCGAGGGCCAGTAACTGCTGCGGTAGTGGTATTCCACGCCAGAGCGCTAACGCCGCTGAATGGACGAAGTACGCGATCAGTATCCATTCGCTGGGGCGGATTAAGGCGCGTTGCCGGAGGGCCAGTGCTCCGGCCACCAGCGGCTCCCGCCAGGTATACTGCATCGAACTGCTATCTGCCATTACTTCTATGAGACGTACCGGGCGCGAGCGCCGCCAAATTAGTTCTGCTGACTAAGTATATGGGCGCTCGTCCGACGCCGCAACAACCAAACGATAATTTTGTAAACTGCCTACCGGGCTCCGCTCCCGCGGAACGCCAGTGCCCCGAATGTCACCACGCTCTCTTCGTCGATTTCCCAATGTTCATAGTGCCTTAGCTCGCCCCGAGCCTCCGGCGCAGCCTTCAAAAACGTGTAGAGTGGAGAACTCCCGCACCACTTCAGATCATCATGGTTGGGTTGAATCAGATCCCAGAATCCCGCCGCATCGCCGGCCGTCATTCGTTCAATGCGCTCTTTGTCTCGCGCCGCCACGCCGAGCATCTCCCCCTCCTGCCCCTTCATCGCCAGCGGATCGCCGTACCGCTTGCCCATGTGCGCCATGTCCACGCCCAGCACCCAGCACAACCGCTTCCCTTCCCGCGCATTCATTTCGCCCAGCGAGTCCAAAAACTCCTTGACGCCCTCGTCGGACTCTGGCGCTCCACCCAGATACAGGCTCTTGGCGAACGGGCCGCATAGGATCGGCAGCACCTTCACATCCGCTCCGTAGAGCGCCTGCAGCATGACGATCTGAAACTCAATGGAGTGCTCCACCGCGTGGCAATAGTCTTCCATCTTCACTGCCCGCGGAGCCCGCGCCGCCAACCAGTCCACCAGTCCGGTCTCAGTGCGCGCCTCGCCAAACGGCGTTACGAATCGTTTCTTCGTCAGCCCAAAACTCTCCGGCGCTCCGTAGTGCGAAGTGCCCAGAATCACGAACACCCGCTCGGCATCGGCGGGCCCCAGCGCCCGGTAGGCCTGCCGGTAGGAATCCCAGCCACCGTCCGGGCTGGCGTGCGGCGCCGCAATTCCAATCAATCCGCCGCCACCCTCATCGGCCGCGCCCATCCGCTGATGCGCCATCCACGCACCCAACTCCTCGCCGTCCTCGGGATAAGCGCCGCCCGCGTGCGCCGGCACTCGAACCTCCTCCGCCGCAAACGCGCCCTCCCGCGCCGCGCGCATCTCTTCAAACACCTCGCCCTCCACGAAACCCGCCTGGCCCAGCGCCTCCAGCAGATGATCCTGAACCTCGCCCACCCGCAGATCCTGCGTCATGTCGAGCAACACCCGCCGCATCTCATCCTCGGTCTGCTCGCCATCCATCATGCTCAGCAATGGCACCAGCGGCGGCGGGATGATCAGCGTGACGTCGGAATAGTGGAACGGATCGCGGATCAACAGGCCCGGCCGGTCTTCCACCGGAGACGGCATGAAATCCAGGTCCATTCGCAGGCGCGGTAGTGGTTTCGACACCACTCCATCATAATGAGTCCATGGATCTCCTGGCTCAAAAAACAGTCCTCGTTACGGGCGCTTCCGGCGCGCTGGGCGAAGAGGTTTGCCTGGCATTCCAGGCAGCAGGCGCTTTCGTTGCCGGCGCGGCCCGCCACGCCGCCCAGTTACAGCACTGTGACCTCGCCATCACCGCCGATCTTTCGGCCCCTGCGGGCGCCGTCGACGCCGTTGCGGCCACCCTCGCCGCTCGCCCCACTCTCGACGCTGTGGTGCACCTCATGGGAGGTTTCGCAGCGGGCGGTTCCGCCCAGGACACGCCCATCGAGATTTGGGACCGAATGATGGATCTCAACGCCCGCGCGGCCTTCTCGCTCTTCCGCGCCGCCCTGCCGCCCATGGTCGCCCAGCGCCGCGGCCGCCTCATTGCCATCGGCTCGCGCGCCGGCGTCACCACGCCCGCCGGCCTCTCCGCTTATGCGGCATCCAAAGCCGCCCTCCACGCCCTGGTGCAGGTCATCGCAGCCGAAAACGTCCATACCGGCGTCACAGCCAACGTCGTCATGCCCTCCACCATCGACACCGCGGTCAACCGTGCCGCCATGCCCGACGCCGACCCGGCCCGCTGGGTCTCTCCACAATCTATCGCCGGCCTCCTCGTCTGGCTGGCCTCCGACGCCTCAAAAGACGTCAACGGCGCGCTCCTCCCCATCTACGGTCAGGCCTGAAACCATGTCACTCCTTACCACCGCCCAACTCGAAACAGCCCTCGCCTCACTCCCGGGCTGGACCATCCTCGACGGCCAGCTCCACCGCGAATACACCTTCCCGGATTTCACCCATGCCTTCGGCTTTATGGCAACCGCCGCCACCGCCATCGAACGCATGAACCACCATCCCCAATGGTGCAACGTCTACAACCGCGTCAGCGTGAACCTCTCCACCCACGACGCCGGCGGCATCACACAAAAGGACCTCGACCTCGCTTTTCTGCTCGAATCCATCGCCAAACGACTCCAATGAAGCATTTCATTCTCTTTCTCCTGCCCGCCATGCTCGCCGCGCAAGTCCCCTTTCGGGGCTCCGCCGATATCGACGCCGCCATCGAGGAGGCCATCGCCGCCGACAAGATCCCCGGCGCCGTCTGCCTGATTGGACAGCCTGGCAAGGTCCTCCATCTCAAGGCGTACGGCCAGCGCGCCATCGTCCCGGCGCGCGAATCGATGACCACAGATACCATCTTCGACGCCGCCTCGCTCACCAAGGTCGTCGCCACCACATCCGCGGTAATGCGTCTCTTCGAGCAGGGCAAAATCCGCCTCGCCGACAAGGTAACCGTCTACCTGCCCGATTTTCAGAACGGCAAAAGCGATATTACGGTCCGCCAACTGCTCACGCATTTCTCCGGCCTCCGGCCCGACGTGGACCTCAAGCCCGAATGGTCTGGTTACAACACCGGCATCCAGAAGGCTCTCATCGACAGGCCCATCGCCGAGCCCGGCGAACGTATGATCTATTCCGACATCAATTTCATTCTGCTCGGCGAGATCGTGCATAAAGTCAGCGGCAAGCCGCTCGATCAGTATGTCCGCGACGAGATTTTCGTCCCGCTCGGCATGAAGGAGTCCACCTTCAACCCGCCCGCCTCCTGGCGCCCCCGCATCGCCCCCACGGAAATGTGGGCCGGCAAGCCCCTGCGCGGTGTCGTGCACGACCCCACCACACGCTTCATGGGCGGCGTCGCCGGGCACGCCGGCCTCTTTACCACCGCCGCCGATCTAGCCCGCTTCGCCACGTTTCTCATCAATCTCGGAGAGCTCGACGGCACCCGAATTGTCTCGCCCCTCACCGTCAAGAAATTTACAGGGCCCAATACCCCGCCCTCCCAGCCCACACTCCGCGGTCTCGGCTGGGATATCGATTCCCCCTTCTCCGGCAACCGCGGCGAGTTGTTCCCCATCGGCTCCTACGGCCACACCGGCTTCACCGGAACCTCCCTCTGGATCGACCCCGCCTCAAAAACATTCGTTATCCTGCTCGCCAATAGCGTCCACCCCACGCTCCGCCCCGCGATGACCAGCCTGCGCGCCCGCGTCGCCACCATCGCCGCTGCCTCCCTTGGCATCGACTCCCAGGACGTCCATGTCACCGGATTCAATGAGCTGCAACCCGCCCGCGCCATCGGCCGCAATGCCGAAGTCCTCACCGGCATCGACGTCTTGGCCGCCGAAAACTTCGCCCGTCTCCAGGGCAAGCGCGTGGGCCTCATTACTAATCACACCGGCTTCACCCGCAACGGCCAGCGCAATATCGACGTCATGCTGGCGGCGGACGTCAAACTCACCGCACTCTTCTCCCCGGAGCACGGCATCGCCGGAAAGGAGGATCACGAGAACGTCGCCAACTCCAAAGACGCCAATTCCGGCCTTCCCATCTACAGTCTGTACCGCGGCGCCGAACGCAAGCCCTCCGCCGCCGCCCTCGCCCAGATTGACGTCCTGGTCTTCGATATCCAGGACATCGGCAGCCGCTTCTACACCTATCTCTCGACGATGAAGAACGCCATGCAAGCCGCCGCCGAGGCCCATGTCCCCTTCTATGTGCTCGATCGCCCCAATCCGATTACCGGCCTCCACGTCGAAGGCCCCATGATCGATCCGGCCGAGATATCCTTTGTCGGCTGCTCCAATATTGCCCTCCGCCACGGTATGACTCTCGGCGAACTCGCCCGCATGATCAACGCCGAGGACAGCATGAACGCCAACCTCGAGGTCGTGGCCATGAAGAACTGGCGCCGCTCCGATTGGTTCGATTCCACCAACCTCACCTGGGTGGACCCGTCCCCCAACATGAGATCCCTCTCCGCCGCACTGCTCTATCCAGGAGTCGGTATGATCGAGTACGCCAAAAACTACTCGGTCGGCCGCGGCACCGATGCACCATTCGAGCAGATCGGCGCCGATTGGATTCACGGCGCCACCCTCGCCGCCTATCTCAACAAACGCATGGTACCCGGCGTCCGCTTCTACCCCACCCGCTTCACACCCAACGCCTCCAATCTCAATGGAAAGTCCGTCGAAGGCGTCCGCTTCGTCGTCGTGGACCGAGAGTCGTTCTCATCCCTTCGCCTGGGCCTGGAGTTGGCCGTCGCGCTGGAGAAACTCTACCCCGGTAAGATCGACTTCCAGGGCTCCCGCCGTCTCATCGGTTCCGCCGCGGCGGTGGAAGCAATCATGAAGGCCGAGGATCCCCGCAACCTCGAACCACGCCTGCAGGAAAGCATCCAACCATTTCTCGATACCCGCGCCAAGTATCTGCTCTATCGGTAGTCTCTAACAAAAATCGGGCGTCGACCTGCTGTCTTCGGCAGGCTGCGCCCGATCATTTCAACCTCGTAATTGAGTTTTGACTACTCGCTCTGAGCCGCTGCCGACTTCGGCGGGCGCCCACGCTTCTTGGCCACCGGCTTCTCAACCTTCTCGGGTTTGTCGGCCTTGACCTCGTCCTCTTGCTTCGACTTTAGCGCAGCCATCCAGGCTGGCGGACGGCCGCGGCGCTTGCCTTGTCCGCGCGCGAGCCTCTCGAGTGTGATAATCGCTTCCTCGATGGCTTCACGCTCCTGGCGTAATTCCGCCAGCATTTTCATGATGTCCATATTCGTGCTCCCTGCTTGATTCGCCGGCCAGGCTTTCTGTACCTTTCCAAGCGGTTCCGATTTCAGAACAGTCTCGGTGGCCGCAGCGCTTCTATTCAGAGTTGTACCCCATTCCAGCACACATTACAAGCACTCTGTTCTGGAAACGGAACAGAATCTCATTTTTTCTGCCCTAGTCTCACTCCGAAACACTCTCGCCGTCGATCTTCCGGCGCCAATGCCGGTAAAAGGGCAATCCCAGAGCTATCAGTACTAGCCCAAGCAGGGATTCCCTCGGCGAATTCTTTAGAGTAAAGAACACTAACAATCCCGCCACCAGAACAAACAGCACCGGAACGACCGGATACCCAATCGTTCGATATGGCCGTGGCGCGTCCGGCGACTTCCGCCGCAATACGATCACCGCCGCCGTTGCCATGCCATAGAGTATCCAGCTCGGGAAGATCACCAGCGTCAGCAATTGGTCGTATCGGCCGCTCAATACAAGCACCGCCGCCCAGCCGCTCATCGCCAGAATTGAAAACCCCGGCGTGGCGTGGGTCTCGCTCACCCGGGCAAAACGCTTGAAAAAATAGCCATCCCGCGCCAGCGCGTACGGCACTCGCGACCCGCTCAGGATCGATCCGTTCAACGCTGCGAAGATCGAAATCATGGCCGCAATCGAAACCGCGTCGGCGCCCCATGCGCCTGTCACCCGCTGCATCATTACCGCCGCCACCCGGTCCGCTCCCGCCACCTCGTCCGCGCTTAGCACGTGAAAATAGGCAAAATTGGTCAAAAGATAGATCACCACCACGCCAGCCGTCCCATACACCAGCGCACGCGGCAGGTTTCGTTGAGGATCCTTCACTTCGCTGGAGACCATGCTGACATTGTTCCAGCCGTCATAGGCCCACAACGCCGCAACCAGTGCCGCAAAAAAGCCGGCCATTCCTCCCGTCGCCCCCACATGAACCCCTCCGCCTTGCGCCGTCCCGGCACTCCCCAGCAGACCAAATCCAATGATGCCCCCAATCAATACGACCTTCAATATCGTCACGCCGATCTGAACGCCGCCCCCCACCCTCACGCCAAAACAATTCAATCCACCCAAGGCGAGTATCACGCAGATCGCCAGCAGTTGCCCCAGCCGCACGTCCAGCGGCCCGCCCCCATCCCCCAGCGGAATCGGGATCTGAAAGGCAACGTTCTCCAGTTCCGGGCGAAAATTCGCCAGGTAATAAAAGAAGCCCGTCGCCAGCGTGGCAATCGATCCGCTCTTGGCCACCCACATCTGCGTCCAGCCGTATAGAAATCCCCAAAACGGCCCATACGCCGCTCTCAGGTAGTTATACTCTCCACCCGCTTCCGGCATCATCGCGGCCAGTTCGGCGTAAGTCAGCGCGCCTGCCAGCGAGAGCACGCCCCCGAAAATCCAAACAGCGAATACAATCCACGGATCGCCCACCTCCAGGATCATCCGCTTCGGCACCAGGAAGATCCCGCTGCCGATCACCGTCCCCACCACGATCGACGCCGCGCCCCATACGCCCAGGTCGCGCCGCAGCTTCGTCACCGCTTTCGCCTCAGCCACGCGCGGCCACCTCGTCGCGCTCCTTCATCACCAGCGATGCCAGCACCGCCATCCCTGCCGTCACGCTCGTCCCGATCAGCACATACCACGTCCACGCAATCGGCGTCCCGAACTTCACATATAGATTCACGCTGATCCCCGTCGCCATCCCCACCATCGCCGCCCGCTCGCCCACTTTCTTCGTCAACACGCCCACCAGGAACACACCCAGCAACGCGCCGTAGAGAATCGAGGCGATACCCAAACCTGCCTCCAGCACCGAGCTCACGCTTCGAGCCGCCACCCCAATCCCAAACAGGATCGCCCCCCACAACAGCGTCGCGCGCTTCGCCAGCCGCAGGTAGTGGCTCTCCTCACGGTCGGGATGCCTGAGCTTGTAGAAATCCATAATCGATGTCGAGGCCAGCGAATTCAGAGCCGCGCTCAAGTTCGACATCGCCGCCGCCAGGATCGCAGCTATCACCAATCCCGCCACGCCCACCGGCAGCGAATTCCAGATGAACTGCGGATAGATCCGGTCCGCCGGCTTCGGAGGCTGCAATCCGTTGTTGCCGTAGTACACCCACAGAATCACGCCGATCGTCAGGAACAGCGTGAACTGGAAGAGAATCACAAACCAGCTCGCAAACAGCGCCTTCCGCGCCTCGCCTTCCGTCTTCGCCGAAAGCAACCGCTGCACCATCAACTGCTCCGTCCCGTGGCTGGCCGTCGTTAGGAAGCACCCGCCCAGCACACCCGCCCAGAACGAATACTGCCGGCTGAAAAACTCCATCGTCCAGTCAAACCGGAAATCAAACACCTGAAACTTCGCCGCATCGCCAGCCTTTTGCGCCACTTCCGCCCAGCCCCCCGGAATCTGGTGCAGGATCACAAACAGGCTGATGATTGCACCGCCCACGTAGAGAAACATCTGCACCACGTCCGTCCAGATCACCGCCGTCATCCCGCCCTCGAACGTGTAGAACAGCGTCAGGCACACAATCACGACAATAGACGCGATCTCCCCCGTCCCCAGCACAATCGAAATCACAATCGAAATCGCAAACACCCGCACACCCTCGGCCAGTGCCCGCAGCAACAGAAACGTCCCCGCGGTCAGCCGCCGCAGCTTCAGCCCAAACCGCCGCTGCATCAATTCATATGCCGTGTAAAGCTCGCCCTTGAAGTAGTGCGGCAGGAAAAGGAACGTGATCACGATGCGCGCCAGCAGATAGCCAAACACAACTTGCAGGAAACCGAAGTTGCCATAAAACGCCAGCGCCGGCGTCCCAATCACCGTCAGCGTCGACGTCTCCGCTGAGACAATCGAGAATCCGATCGCCCACCACGGTGTGTTCCTGCCCCCCAGGAAGTAGTTCTTCAAGCTCGTCTGCTTCTCTTTGAACTGGGCGCCAAACCAGGTGATCCCGATTAGATAGACCACAATCACCGCAATGTCCACGTAACGCATAGGTTCTCGATTCTATCACCCACCCCCCGGATCGCCCCGATTCTCCGCGCCGCGGCCGGGAACAAAAACGTACCCCTCAGCATCTAACCCGGCATCGGTATTATGATGTTCCTTTGCGATGCGGAAACGAATGGCTTGCGGCGGTCCGGAGCCTTCGGCTATACTCCGCAATTGCTACGGTTGTGACGCGGAACGGGTCTTGTCGCCCTCCGGGCTCGCCCGGTACGCAACAGGCCCGAACTTTAGGAGGCATGTGGTGCTCTTTTCTTTCAAGCGCGCGATGACAGCCATCGCCCTCGGTTCTCTTTCTTTGATCACTGTCTGGGCGCAGGCCCAGCCGAAGGGCTGGAAGGATCGTGCCGAATACGACCTCGTCCAGCAAATCGGTAAAGAAACGAACAATCAGACGAAGCTAGACCTTCTCAAGCAGTGGAAGGAAAAATACCCGACTTCGGACTGGAAGGACGAGCGCTACGCTCAGGTGATCGCCACCTACCAGGCCATGGGTAATGCCAAAGGCATGATGGATACCGCCAAGGAGCAGGTCGGCGCCGACCCCAAGAGCTTCACCGGTCTCTACTACATGAACCTGCTCACCCTCTCGATGAACGATACCTCCGAAGGCGCGCTCGATCAGGGTGAGAAAGCCGCCAAGAGCTTCCTCGGCATCATGGACGATTTCTTCAGCCCGGCCCGCAAACCCGCGGCCGCCACAGACGAGCAGTGGAAGAAGGAACGCGCCAGCTCCGAGGCCATCGCCTACAAAGGCCTTGGCTGGATTGCCATGAACCGCAAGCAATACGAGGAAGCGCACAAGTACTTCGTCGAAGCCCTCACCCGCAACCCCGCCGAGGTCCAGTGCGCCGTATGGGCTGGCACCTGCAACGTGCGTACCAAGAAATTGGAACGCCAGGGCATCGCGCTCTTCTTCTTCGCCCGCGCCGCCGTCTACGATGGTCCCGGCGCACTCCCTCAACAGCAGCGCGATCAGATGAAGGCCTCGTTCGAAAAGAACTACATCAACTTCCACGGTGACAATAGCGGCATGGCCGAACTGGTCGCCTCCGCCAAGGCCAGCCCCGTACCGCCGGAAGGTCTCAAGCTGGAATCGAAGGATGAGATCCTCGCCGGCAATGAAGAAGCTCTCAAGAAATCCAATCCCAACCTCGCCCTCTGGATCAGCATCAAGCGCCAGCTGACCGCCGAGAACGGCGCGGCCTACTTCGCTTCCGATCTTAAAGATGCCCACATCCCCGGCGGCGCCGAGGTCGGCGGCACCAAGATCGAGAAGTTCAAGGCCAAGCTCGTCACTTGCGACGCTGCCAAGAAGGCCAAGAAGGTCATCGTCGGCATCTCCTCGCCCGACATGAGCGAGATCACTCTCGCCCTCGAGACCCCTATCGCTGTCTGCCCCGACAAGGGTACCGACATCGAGTTCGTCGGCTCGCCCAGCGAGTTCACCGCCGAGCCCTTCAACCTCACCTTTGCGGTGGAAAACAAGGACGTCGTCGGTCTGCCCGCCGCGCCGGCTGCCGCTAAGAAGGCTGCCGCGCCCGCCGCCGCACCCGCAAAAAAGGCCGCGCCTAAGAAATAGTCCGGCTCTGTCCGGGCGCTACATCCTCCTACAAAAGGGCGAGCCCTCCCGGCCCGCCCTTTTTCTGTTCCTTCGAGCCCGCCAGCACCAAACCGTACGTCACCCGGTCCCAGAAGCTCAGTTCCTGCCCGCTCCGCTCCATCGCATCCAGATAGCAGACAAACCGTTGGGCTGTAATTGGCACCTGCCGCAACGGGGCAAATCCTACTGGGGCGGCCGCCAGCGCCGCCACCATGCATCCCGCAAGAATTGCTCGTCTCATACCTGAAAAGACGCAATCGGGGCCGGCTTGGTTGATCACACCCCGCTTAAGTTCTGTAAACTCACGTTGCCCACCGCGGCGCCGTTCTTGAAGCTGTGGCGGCTTCCAGGACCATCATCATGCGTTCGCCCACGCGGAGGACCATCAAGCCGGCCCGGGCGTGCCAGGGGGCCTTCCGGCTAACGCAAGGCCGTCCTCAGTTCGGCAAACAGACGCCGCGCCGCAGCGGCCTCCCCGGAGACAGCCTTCCACTCCCCACCCTTCGCCACAAACCACGCTTCCCCATCCCGCTCCACCAACGCCGCGAAACCGCCCTTCTCCGTCAACTGCCCGGGCGACCCCACCGACCCAAACCCTTCTCCCCGCCGCTCCACCAGCACCACGCAGCCATCCCGTGAAAATACAAAGTGCGTCGGCACCTCCGGCGTGGGGATCATCACAATCCCCGCTGCCGCGATCTTCTCCAATTGCATCAGCACCAGTGGCGTAACTTCCATGACTACATCTTGTATCGGCCAAAATCTTCGTCGTTCAGCCCTTCCAGCCAACGACGCAGCTCTTCGTTCGAAACTTTGTCAGACACAGTGGCCGTGGATTTCGATGTCCGCAACACCTGCTCGTCCACATAGATCGGGCAGTCCAGCCGCAACGCCAGCGCCAGCGCGTCGGAAGGCCGCGAGTCGATTGAGATCATCTCGCCGTTCCTCTCCACCCAGATGACGGCAAAGAACGTATCGTCGCGCAGTTCATTCACCACCACCTTGCGCACGCCCGCCTCCAACCCCGTCAGCACGTTCTTGATCAGGTCGTGCGTCATCGGCCGCGGCGTCGAGACTTTCTCAATCTCCAGCGCAATCGCGTTGGCCTCGTAGATCCCCACCCAGATCGGCAGAATCTGGCCGCCATTGGCGTCCTTCAGAATCACGATCGGCATGTTCGTCACCGGGTCCATCATCAGCCCCCGGATTTTCATCTCGACTTCCATTGATCGCCTGCCTTTCCTTACACCGGGATAGCACACTCGCCCACCAGGCTGTTTGGCCCGGCCCGCGTCACTCGCACCGGCAGATACTTCCCGATCATCCGCGCCTTCTCCGCCTTCTCCGCCTGCTCCGCCGTCACAAAATTCAACGTCCGGTTCTGCGACGTCCGTCCGATCCACTGCCCAGTGGAGCTGTTGAAGCCCTCCACCAGAACCTCTTGCCTGGACCCGATCAGCCCGGTGTTCTTCCGGATCTGAATCGCCCGCTGCTTCTCCTGCAGGATCGTCAGACGCCGGGACTTCTCTTCCTCCGGCACGTGATCCTCCAGACCCAAGGCGCTCGTGTTCGGCCGCGGCGAATACTTGAAGCTGAAGATCGAGTCGTACTCCACTTCATCCAGCAAATGCAGCGTCTCTTCAAAGTCCTCGACGGTCTCGCCCGGAAATCCAACGATCACGTCGGTGGATAGCGCGATGTCCCGGCCCGCGCTCTTCATCCACCCGATCCGCGTCAGGTACTCTTCGCGCGTATACTGCCGCGCCATCGCCTGCAATATGCGGGTTGATCCACTCTGCACCGGCAGATGCACCTGATTGCACAGCGTCTCCTGCCGGTCGATTGCGTCCACGATGTCCTTGCCGAAATCGCGCGGATGCGACGTCGTGAACCGCACCCGCCGGATGCCCGCCACCTGCCCCACGGCCTCCAGCAGTTGCGCGAAGTTCCAACCCGCCGCCGACGGATCGCGGTAGCTGTTCACGTTCTGCCCCAGCAACTGAATCTCGCTGTAGCCCTGCTCCGCCAGCCCCCGCGCCTCGCGCAAAACACTCTCCGAGGTCCGGCTCCGCTCCGGCCCGCGTGTAAACGGCACCACGCAGTACGCGCAACTCTTATCGCACCCCTCGATGATCGTGATGTAGCCCTTGTGCGGATTGTCCCGCCGCGTTACCGCCGTCTCAAACGTATCTTCCGTGTCCAGGCTCAACCCAGTCACCCGCCGCTCGCCCCGCTCCAGTTGCACCAGCATCTCGCCGAGCTTCGTGTAACTCGCCGACCCCGCCACCAGGCTCACATGCGGCGCCCGCTCAAAGATCCTCTCGCCCTCCTGCTGCGCCACGCAGCCAATCACGCCAAAGATCTTGTTCTTCGTCCGCTTGTTGTCGTCCAGCCGGTGAAAGACTTTCTGCTCGGCCTTGTCCCGAATGCTGCACGTGTTGTAGAGCACCAGGTCGGCGGCATCCACCGTGTCCACTTGCGCGTAGCCGCGCTCCTCCAGCGTGCCGATCACCTTCTCGGAATCGTGCACGTTCATCTGGCAGCCGAATGTTTCCAGGTAGAAGCTCTTCATCACCCTCTCTAATCTCCATTGTAGCGGTCTATTCTTCTCCGCCTCAGCGGCCGATAATCCAGGTATGAGGCTCCAGGCCATTTCTGCGTTCTGCTGCGCGACCCTCTTCGTCGCCGCCTTTGCCCAGAGCGAGTCGCGCACCGTCGTCTTCGACGGACTCGGCAACGGACGCGATTGGTCCACCGTCCAAACCGGCGACAGCCGCAGCAACGAGACCTTCCGCAACCTCAACGGCCGCCGCGTGCCCTTTGAATCCTCCGAGGAAAAGGTCATCCGCAACGAGGGCGGTGTCCGCATCGTCGAACGCATCAGCCGCCGCTTCGACCCCAACGGCAATCCCCTGCCCCCGGAAAAATCTATCTCCGAGACCACAACCCGTCCCGACGGCTCCATCGCCGAAAAGGTCACCACCTACCGCGGCGACATCAACGGCGCCCTCCAGCCGGTGGAGCGCACCACGGCTGAGATCCGAAAATCGGGCAGCTCCACCCAGCGCGAGACGGGCATCGAGCGCAAGACACTGAACGGCGGCTTCGAAACCGTCGAGCGCCGCGTCGCCAGCGAAACCGCCACCAAAGACGCGTCGGAGCGCGACGAGACCAGCTACGCCCGCGACGCCAACGGCCGCTTTGTCGAGGCTTGGCGCACCGTCGTCAAGGCCACCATCTCCGGCAACGAGGTCCGCGAGCAAACCGATGAATACGACGCCGCCACCACCGGCCGGCTCCAGCTCGTCCGCCAGGCCATGGCCCGCACCGTCAAGGACCCCTCCGGCGCCGAGCGCCGCGAGGTGGACGTCTTCGGACCCGCCGCACAAGGCCGCCCCATCGAGGCCAACAGTCCCGCCCAACTTCGCGAGCGCCAGATCTTCACCACGCGGCCTTCTTCCGACGGCACCGTCATCCAGGTCTACTCCGTCCAGCGCCCCACCCTCAACTCGCCGCGCGAGCTTGAGCCGCCCCGCAAAGTCAGCGAAACCGTCTGCAAAGGCAAGTGCCAGTAGCCCTCAAATTTGCAATACAATCGTCGTGTAGGTTCTGCACCTATCAGGAGACAACGACGATGAACAAGGTATTCGGGGCTGAAAGGTCATTTGGGATTGGCTGGCTCATGACGGCACTCCTCGCCGGTGTGCTGACACTGGCGGCGGCGCCGCCCATCCCGGTGATGCTCCTCGATGGCGAACAGGGCGGCCCCTACCACGCCTGGCAGGAGACCACGCCCTACCTGAAGAAGATGCTCGACGAGACCAAGGCCTTCAACGTCGACGTGGTCACCGCTCCGCCGGCCGGCGGCGACTTCACAAAATTCAAGCCCGAGTTCAGAAAGTACAAAGTCATCGTCTCCAACTACGACGTGCCCGACGAGCGCTGGTCCGCCGAGCTCAAGGAGTCCTTCGAACAGTACATGAAGAACGGCGGGGGCCTCGTCGCCGTCCATGCCGCCGACAACGCCTTTCCCAAATGGGTGGCCTACAACGAGATGATCGGCATCGGCGGCTGGCGCGGGCGCGACGAGAAGTCCGGGCCGCTCTGGTACTTCAAGGACGGCAAACTGGTCTCTGATCCCTCGCCCGGCAGGGCCGGCAGCCACGGCTCCCGCCTCGGCTACAAAATCGTCAACCAGAACACCACGCATCCCATCACCAAGGGACTCCCCAAGGAATGGCTCCACGTTCCCGACGAACTCTACGCCACCCTCCGCGGCCCCGGCAAGAACATGACCGTCCTCTCTACCGCGTTCTCCATCGCCAGCAATCGAGGTACGGACCGCGACGAACCCATCCTGATGGTGCTCACGTATGGCAAGGGCCGGATCTTCCACACCGTGATGGGCCACGACCTCGCCGCGCTCAACTGCGTCGGCTTCATCGCCACCTTCCAGCGCGGCACGGAGTGGGCCGCCACCGGCAAAGTGAAACAGAAGGTGCCGGCCGACTTCCCCACCGCCGACAAGGTCAGCACCCGTCCCGGCTACGCGCCCCCGGCCGGCTGGACCTCCCCTGGCGGCCGTCCCGCCCCCAGAGCCGCCAAACCCGCGGCCTAGCCTATCATCGTTCCCTTACCGCACCGGTAAGTCCAGGCGAAGCTCGCGGTGAAACCGTCCCCGCATGTCGCCTAGCCACTCATCGGGCAGCCGCTGACTGAGATCAATCGTACTCGTCGCCACCGTGCCGTCCTTCTCCGTCCGCACCAGCGTCTTCCCCAAAGGGTTGATCAGCATCGACGGAAAGTCATACCCGGACGAAGCCAGATAAATGTGATTCTCAATGGCGCGCGCCTGCGCCAGTTCCAGACTGCCGCCCCAGATCGGCATTAGCAGCAACTCAGCACCCTGCATCGCCAGCGCCCGCGCCGGATCGGCATATTGCACGTCCCAACAGATCAGCAAGCCCACCGTTCCGAAATCAGTCTTAAACACCGGATATGACGACCCCGGCGTGATGCCCCCCTCCAATTCCTCCCGCGGGATGTAGACCTTGCGGTACTTCCCCGCCACCCGTCCCGCCCGGTCCATCAGCACGGCCGTGTTGTAGATCGCATGGCCTTCCCGCTCAAAGATCCCCGCCACGACATACGCATGCTTGTCCCGCGCCAGCGCCGCCAGCCGCGCTGTCGTCGGTCCCGGGATCGTCTCAGCCACGTCCGCATAGGTTTTGCCCGTGCCCACTACGGAGACACCCTCCGGCAACAGGATCACGTCTGTACCGCCCGGCACTTCCTTCTGCGCCAACTGAAGAAACGCGGCCACCGGATCGGCGCCCTTGGGACGCAGCCGAATCGTGGCCACCTTCACGTTTCGCACCGCCGGCGCGGCCACCGCCGTCAATTGAACGTCCCGCCATGTCACCTTGCCGCGAGGTGCATTCTGAAGCAGAAGCTGCACCTTCACCGCCCCGGCGTCAGGCGGCGCGGGCGCATCTAAAGTCACCAGCCGTTCCCCGGCCACAGTGGTCGTCTGCCATGCATAATCCGGCCTCCCGGAGCGCCCGCCCGCAGCGGTTTGCCATACCAGCCGCACGGGCAACTGCAGCGGCTCGTAATCCAGACCGGAGGCCCGGTAACGGACACTCAGCCGGTACCACGTGCCAGCCTTCAGATTCGGGTACAGCCGCTCCCACCCGCCAAACACGGCTGCGTTGCCGCCGCCCTCCAAGGTCAGCTCGCCAGTCGCACTTCGCGCGTGCGCCGGAGCGATCTCCTCACGGGGTGACCAGATATGCCAGCCGGCGGAGCCGTCGGCGAAAAGCAGAGCAAGCAGTAGTGTGAGCATCACAGCTCACAGCGTACCGCTATTTTTCGTACACGATCTCCTTGGGGCCATCTTCCATCCCCGAGATCCGGATCGTGTGTTTCTGCGGAGGCAACGGCTTGGCTGCCACCACAGGCTTCGGCAACATCACAGCGGCCGATTGCGACGGCGGGTCCATCCCCAGGAAGGACTCCAGTGACTTCTTGCCCGCCACCTGCGTCGCCGACTTGACGCTCACCATCCCCTTTTCCAGTTGCGCCAGCGACACATCCATCGCGATCCGCACCGCCTTGCCTTCCGTCTTCACATCCAGGTTCTTCATGATCGCCGCAAGTTCGGGAGATTGCTGCGGACTCTGAGCCGCCATCGAGGTAACCAGTTGCGCCAGCGCAGCCAGTCCCTTGGCGGAATCCTCTGTCTTCGTGAACAAGTTCGCCCGTAGCCCCAACCCCTTGGCCAGGGAAACTCCCAGGTCCAGCGATTCGATATCGTCCAGTTGCTTCATCGCCGGCAGCGAGTTGCCCGCCGCCTGCCCCGGAGGCACGGCCGATACCATCCACATTTCACACTGCACCGAGAGCTGCATCGCCCGATCCAGGAGCGCCGCGTCCCGCGTGCCCGTGGGCGTCTCCAGAATGCGCGTGATTGAATCCCGGTCCCCAATCAGCGCCACACGGTCGCTCACCAGCGCCAGCAGCATATCCGTGTCCTGCCCCTTGGGCGGCACAAACAGATCTACGCCCTTAAACCGTTCCACGGCCGTACCCACTGGCATCAGCTTCTTCATCGAGGCGCGGTCCACTCGCCCCTCCACCGCCGCCACCATAGGCGGCTGCTGCCCCGGCGTCGAAACCTCGCGGCCCGTCGTTGATATCAGCAACCTGTCGAAGTGCTCGAAAATCGCCATCGCCGGACCCGACGATGTAAATTGTTGTCCCTTGCCCGCCAACTGCTTGGCAATCATCCGTCCCGTCGCCGAACTCCTCGCCCGCTGCCAGTCCACGCCTGCCAGAAAACGGGTATCGGGATGCACGTACTGCCACAAATTCGCCTGCGCAGGCGGTGCGGACGCCGCTGGCTGTCCAGCCCAAACCGTCGGGCAGAATACCATCGCCAGAAGTGCCCCGCCCACCAGGCTGACAACAGTTGATACGCGCATACAGAATCTCCCGAAGAATCTATCGACTGGATTCTTTCATCACAATAGGGCGGTTACCCGTCTTGCCGCCAGCCCCGTGGGCCGTTTATACTCGTGTTTTCTTGCGAGGGACTCCAGATCCGTGTCCATCACGCCGATTGAACCTCCAGTGACTCAGGCTCACATAGAATTCGACCCCGTCGACATCCAGCGCGAGGCGGCGATGTTCTATGGACTCTTCCTGCGCGGACACAGTCCGGAGCAGCTCAAGCGCGACATCGAGATCCCGAAAACAACTTTCGACAAGTGGCTGACGCACCCTCAC
This sequence comes from Paludibaculum sp., assembly GCA_036504135.1. Taxonomy (GTDB): domain Bacteria; phylum Acidobacteriota; class Terriglobia; order Bryobacterales; family Bryobacteraceae; genus Paludibaculum. The sequence continues at coordinate 25,549 of DASXVP010000005.1, read as the reverse complement.
TACGACGGCGATTTTCGGGAGAGCGTCAAGCGAATCTACTACTTCCGCAAACAGGTGCTGGCCGTTTTCGAAGAATTGGTGGACGCCGAGCGGATCAAGGCCCGGCTGCAATAGGGGGGGCGGACAGGCGTGGAGTCTTTAGAGCCGAAGCCGATCACCAGAACATTCTGGGCGGTGTGCATTGCCGTGCCCGTCCTCGCCGTCGGCGCTATGCTCGTCGCCCTCATGAATCCCGATTGGCTCGCCGTCACCATCGGCAAAGGCGAGCCGATCAATGCCTCGTTCACCGTGCCGGGCGAGTTTTCCGCCCGCTCGCTATCGGATTTCCGCGGCCGCGTCCTCGTCGTAACCCTTTGGCGCACAACAGATTGCCCGGATTGTCTCACGCAGATGGAAGCACTCCACACCCTCGCCCTGCGCTACGGCCGCGAGGGGCTCATGGCCATTATGCTCTCCGAGCAGGACTCCTTCACTCTCATGCGCTTTCCCCAACTCCGCGGCATGCAGATCATGTCCGGCCACATCGAGAAACCCCAGGCCGATGCCCTGCCCCGCGAGCGGCCCTATACCTTCGTCATTGATCGCGAAGGCCTCGTCCGCCAGCGCATCCCCAAGGCCCAGACCGCCGAGAAATTCGAGGGGCTCCTCGAGCGCCTCCTGGGACGTTAGCCCACCGCTACCACTTCAGAGGCCAGCGTCCGCGCAGCGTCTTCTCCTCCGCTCGAAACTCGCCCCCCGCCAGCGCATCCGCCAACATCCCTGCCTGGGTCTTCTCCCGGGCCAGCAGGCTCCGCAGGGTCTTTGTAGTCTCGGTCAAGCGGGCCGCCAGTGCCCCCGCCTGGGCCTCCGAAGGGCACGGGGCAGTTAGGGTAATCTCCGTGGCTGTGGCCGAGAGCTGTGCGTACCGCGCCCCTTCCAACGCCGAGAGCAGCGCGCTCACGCCCGGAGGCAGATTCGATCCCGGCCGCAGCGCCGGCCCTGGAATATGCACCCAGGCCGGGCCGCCCGGCACCGGGAAATCTTGCTTAGTCCCGCTGCCGGCCAGCAGCGTGGCCGCCATCGGGTCCGGGCTCACCGCCAGCCCCAGAACCCTCTGCCGTACCTTGGTCCACGAGATCTGCCGCTGCGGTGTGGACCCCTGCACCGAGCAGAGCTCACCCGCGCACCGCCCGCCGTTCGCCTTCGCGTAGGTGGCCAGCCGGTCCAGATCGAAGGTACCCGCCACCACCATCATCGTGTCACCCGGCCGCGAGGCAATCACCACCGCGTCCAGATCCTGCCGGTAATCAAAGCCCGTCGCTGCCACAAACCGCTTGTACTCCGGATCCTCCAGCGTGTCCGGACCGGCGATCTTCTCAATCAGCCCGGCCGCCCGCAATGCCTTCACATTGACGTAGACAGTCGGGGCTTCCCCCGGCGGCAGCGCAGTCAGAAGTTCCGCCGCCGTCACGGGACGAATGAAATACCAGGATGTGGCGCCCAGGATCAGGGCCGCGACAATCGCGATGATGATTTTCGGCTTCACAGTGTACGGGTCTCTACATAGCGTAGCTGAGTGACCGCCCTCTGTGAGCCCTTGGACTTAAATCCCAGCCGCTGCCATTTCCGCCTGGCGCGATTTCTTCCACAGCGCCAGATACGGCTGGAGATCTTCCATCATGTGGAACCACTGCGCCGGATCCAGCGATTGCGCGCCATCCGAAATCGCCTTCTGCGGGTTGGGATGGATCTCAAGAATCAAGCCATCGGCGCCAATCGCCACCCCCGCGCGCGCCAGCGGTGGCACCAGGCTCCGCTTCCCCGTCGCGTGCGACGGATCCAGGATCACTGGCAGATGCGTCAGCTCGCGCAGCACCGCGCACGCCACAATGTCGCACGTGTTCCGCGTCGCCGTCTCAAACGTCCGAATCCCCCGCTCGCACAGCATCACGTCGTTGTTGCCGTGCGCCACAATATACTCGGCAGACATCAACAACTCTTTGATCGTCGAGCTCAGCCCCCGCTTCAATAGCACCGGCCGCCCGCACCGCCCCAGCGACTTCAACAACGCGAAATTCTGCATATTCCGCGCGCCCACTTGCAGGATGTCGGCATAGGATGCCACCAACGCCACGTCCTGATCCGACATCACCTCCGTCACAATCGCCAGCCCGGAATACTCCCGCGCCTTGGCCAACAACTTCAACCCCGCCTCTTCCATCCCCTGGAAATCGTAGGGCGACGTCCGCGGCTTGAACGCCCCGCCCCGCAACACCTGAGCTCCGCCCTTGGCCGCCAGCTCCGCCGATTCCAGAATCTGCGCCTCGCTCTCCACCGAACATGGCCCCGCCATCACCACAAATTCGGAGTTGCCTACACTCACCCGTTCGTTGATCCGGATCACCGTGCGCGCCTTCTTGAACTCCAACGAGACAAACTTATACGGCGCCGAGATCCGCACGGCCTTTTCCACGCAATCCATCGCTTCCAGCGATTCCAGACACGCGCTCGTGTCCCCCACGCCGATCGCGCCGATTACAACCCGTTCCTCGCCTTCAATCGTGTGGATCTTGTAGCCGAAGTCCTCGATACGCCGGATCACGCTGTCAATGTCTTCGCGCACCGCATTCTTGCGCATGGAGATAATCATGTTTCCAGGATACACCCTGCACCCATGGTACGCAACGTCAGCATCGAAATAAGTGTTTTGAATATAACTACTTGAAAGCACCACCTAGCGATGGTGTACACTCACAAAGTAGTATAATTTGTGATCATGCGAGCAGGGATCGTTCTTCTCATGCTGACCACAAGCCTGTTGGCCGAAACCCGCGCCGTCGTCCTGGCGCCGGTCCTCAACATGTACTCCAAACCGACCGCCGATTCCGATGTCGTCTCCCAGGCGATCTACAGCACCAACGTCAGCGTTACCGAGGAGCAGACTGGCTGGGCCAGGATCAAGACGCCCGGCGACAACTACACCGGCTGGGTGGAGTCCGCCTCCCTCCGCAAGCTCCAGGACGGCGAGACCTACGCTGCCTCCGGCAAAATAGCCACCGTCGAAAGCCTGGCGGCGCACCTTTACCGGGAGCCCTCCGTCACCCGGCACGCCCCTCTCGTCACAGTCCCCTTCGAAACCCGCCTCGAAGTCGTCGAAGAAAAACCCGAGGAAAACGGCCGCTGGCTCGCCGTCCGCCTGCCCGACGACCGTAAAGGCTGGGTGCAGCGCGGCGATCTCGTCTTCAACCCCAAGGTCCGCGAAGTGCCGGAGCTCATCGAGCTCTCGCGCCGCTTCCTCGGTCTGCCCTACACTTGGGGCGGCACGTCTTCGTTCGGCTACGATTGCTCCGGCTTCACCCAGATGCTCGTCCGCTGCGGCGGAGTCCTCATGCCCCGCGACGCTCAGCCGCAGGCAGACTGGGGCGCCATGGAGAAAGTGGATTCGGCCGCCCTCCGACCCGGCGATCTGCTCTACTTCGGAGCCTCCGCCAAAAAGATCACCCACACCGGCTTCTACATGGGCAACGGCGAGTTCATCCACGCCACTACCAGCGACAAGCCGGTGCTCCAGATCAGCAAGCTGGCCGACGCGAAATGGACGAAACTACTGGTCGCCTGCAGAAGGTGGAAACAATGAAGAGAAGATCATTCCTCGGCTCCGCGGCCACCCTCGCCGCCACACCGCTGCCCGCCGCAACCGCGGCCCCCGCCAACGGCATCACCCTGCGGACCCGCCGCCTCAACCTGAAGCACACCTGGACCACGGTGATGTCGTCATCCGACTACCGCGATACCTTCTACGTCGAATACGCCCGCGACGGCGTCACCGGCATCGGCGAGGGCGCCCCAATCATTCGCTACAAAGAAAGCGCCGCCACCTGCACCGCCGCGGTCCAGGCCATCCAGCCGTGGCTCGAATCCGCCGATCCCTGGCAGTTCTCCAAAGTCATGGCCGGCGTCTTCGCCAAAATCGACGGCAACTGGGCCGCCAAAGCCGCCGTCGATATCGCCCTGCTCGATTGGGTCGGCCAAAAGCTGGGTGTGCCCCTCTGGAAGTACTTCGGCCTCGACAAGGCCGATGCGCCAGTCACGACCTTCTCCATCGGAATCGACAAAGCCGCCGTCGTGCGCCAGAAAGTTCTGGAGGCCGAGGCCTTCCCCGTCCTCAAAGTGAAGGTCGGCCTCGCCAACGACGAAGAGGTTGTAGACGCCGTCCGCTCCGCCACAAAGAAGCCAATCCGCGCCGACGCCAACGAGGGCTTCCAAAGCAAGGAGGCGGCAGTCGACAAGATCAACTGGCTCGAAAAAATGGGTGTCGAGATGATCGAGCAGCCCCTGCCGGCCGCCAACCTCGACGACATGAACTGGATCCGCAAGCGCGTGCACATCCCGATCATCGCCGACGAGGCATGCCTCCACCCCACCGACATCCCGCGCCTCGCCCAGCACTTCGACGGCGTCAACGTGAAGATCGACAAGTGCGGCGGCCTCCTCGAAGGTTGGCGCATGATCCAGATCGCCCGCGCCCTCAACCTCAAGGTCATGCTCGGCTGCATGGTGTCGTCCTCCGTCGCCATCACCGCCGCCGCGCAGCTCTCCCCACTCGTGGATTACGCCGACCTTGACGGCATGCTTCTCATCGCCAACGACCCCTACACCGGAGTCCAGGTCCAGCGCGGCAAACTGATCCTCAGCAACGCCCCCGGCCTCGGCCTTCGGCCCGTTTGAGTCGCTACACCGGTCCAGCCCGCATCGCGGCGACCAGCATTCCACCATTCGCGATTCGCGAATAACGAATGGTGCACCCGGAGCCGCAGTTCCTTCGGCCGCTGCCGGTGGCTGCCCAGGCACGTTTCGCGGTTGAAACAAGAGTTCCCAAAGACTGAATTCCAAATGCTCCTGCGGCGTACAATGAGGCGTCCGGGAGAGCCGCCAATACAAGTCGCGGTTCAGAAAGGAATCGAGCAAATGCAAAGGCTGAAGTTCCAAGTGGCCATCCTAACGGGATTCCTGGCACTACTGGTCTGCCCGTCAAATGCTCAGACCGCCAGGACCGGCGCGCCCTGGAGCGGAACCATCACGGCCACCATCAACGCCACCGATACCGGCTTCACCTCCGTCGGCACGATGGACTGCACTCTGTCCGGTACGTCTGCCCGCTGCACCTACACGTCCACCACGAAAGCTTCGGGCAAGGTCTCCTACGTCATCACGGAGTCAGCCACGCAGGATCATTTGCTGGTCACCATCACCCCGGCCGCGGGTGAGTGGAAGATGCGCGTGGCAGCTTTCATCAGTAAAGGGACAAAGACCATCACGGCCAACGGCAAGTCGATGAGCGGAGGCGACGTCAACATTCAGGCCCCCAACTGGGAGGTGCCCATCCCAGCGCCTCGCGACCCGAACAAGCTCGTTGGCTCCTGGAAGAATCCCTTGGGTGACATCATCAAATGGGATCTCAGCAGGTAGCAGGGAAATCGACACTATCGCACGGACCGTCGTAGAACCGCCATCGTTTCCATCTGCCGTCGCCGCACCAATGTCAGCGCCTTGTCCACCCGCGCCCTCGCCACCTTCGGATCGCGATGCACATCCAGCATCGAATCAAAGATCCTGTCTACCGGAACCTCGTCCTGGTCATGTAGCCAGTACGGCAAGCCGATGTCCCGCATCATCCATTGCTTCAAGCCCGCCTGCGAAAAGTGCGGGTGAATCGACGGCGTCCCCGCCGCCAACCCCAAGATGACCGAGTGCATCTCCGCGCTCACCACCAGTTCCGCCTTGGCGTAAACCGCCTGCGCCTCGTCCGGCATCCAGTAATCCGGTTGAAACCGCACCATGCGCCGCACGTCGGCCGGCAGTTGATCGTAGACCAGCACCCGCGCCGTCTCAATCTGCTTCTGCACCTCCGGCACCAGCGCCACCGGCGTGTTTGTCTCGCGCACCCAGCGGATGATTAACTCGCGCGTCTGCGCCGCGTGCTCCTTTTCCTTGCCGTCCTCGCGGAACCGGTTCGCATCCAGCCGCGGGATAAACGCCAGATACCGCCCCGGCTCCAGCGAATGCCGGTTTAGAAACTGCGCCGCCCGCTCCTCGTCCCGCAGGTCAAAGCCAAACGTCGAGTCCGGCGCAAACGCCATCTCCGGGCAGCGCACTCCCTTGGACTTGATCAGCTTCAAGGACTCGCTGTCCCGCGTGTACACAAACGCCGCCGTGGACAAGACATCGGAATACAGCACGTCGGCATGAGGCTCCACGCGGTCAAACGAGTGGGCATACACTCCGTACGGCATCTTCAACTGCCGCGCCTTCATGAACGCCAGAATCCGCGGAATATAGCTGTTCCACTCCAGGCCGTAGTAGCCATAGGAAAGCGTCATCCCCGAGTTCAGCACCAGCAGATCCCCACTCTGGAATACCTTCTCAAACGCCGGGCTCAACGCCACGCCCGACTTAAACTCCATCGGGATCACTTCCAGATCCGGGAACTTCGGCCTCAGATACGCGCCGATTTCGTTCGCATAGCTCGCCGCCAGCATCGTCACCCGAGCCTCCGGCCAGTGCTGCTGCACCAGCCGCAAAAAGCCCGGCGTGATGGCTACGTCGCCGATGTTGTACAGGTTCCAGCCCGAGATCAGCAGGATGTGCGGCGCCCGCGGCTGCAGCGCCGCCGCCGCCGGAGCTTGCAGCACCGCGCGCCGTGTCAGCTTCATTGCCGCTCCAGCACCGCCGACGCCGCCGCGTAGTCGCCCTTCAGCTCCAGCGTCAGCCCACGGCGCATCAGTGCCGCGCCGCTCAGTGTCTGCGTCTTGCCATCCAGCCACGTCACCTTGTACACGCCCTGCTCGTCCAGCCCCTGCAACACCAGCGGCGGCACCGGCCGCCCATACTGCTGCGAGTGCAGCGTCGCAAATACCACCGCCTGCCTGCCGTCTTCAGCTACATACTGCGAGGCCGCAAAGCCCTCCGGCGCGCGCGGCGACACCAGCCGGTACAGCTTGCCCGTCTGCACCGTCCCCCGCACCTGCTTGTAATACGCGATCATCTTCCGCGCCAGCGTGAAGTCCTCTTCCTTCCACTTGTTCAGGTTGTTGCCGATGCCCAGCGAGCCCTGCATCGCCACCACGAACCGGAAGTTCAACGGAGTCGAGCGCCCATTGAAATTCGGCACGTCCGTCACCCACGCCATCATCGCCTTCGGCGTGTAGGCGTACGTGTAGCCCTCCTGGATCTTCAGCCGGTCCAGCGCATCGGTGTTGTCCGACGTCCACACCTGCTCCACACGCCTCATAATGCCCAGGTCGATCCGTCCGCCGCCGCCGCTGCACGATTCAATCTCCAGCTTCGGGTGCTTCGCCCTCAGACGGTCGATAATTTCGTACACGTTCCGCGTGTACTGAAGCCACATCTTCTTCTGCTCCGCCGGCGCGACCTCGGGCCAGCCTGGCTCTGACGCATTGCGGTTCATGTCCCACTTCAGAAACGCGATCTCGTTCTCGCTGACGATCTTGTCGAGCACGCCGAAGATGTACTCCTTCACGTCATCACGAGCCATGTTGAGGATCAACTGATTGCGCGCCGGACTCCGCGGGCGTCCCGGAAAGTGCATCGCCCAGTCCGGGTGCTTGCGATAGAGATCGGAATCCGGGTTCACCATCTCCGGCTCCACCCATAGCCCGAAGTCCATCCCCAAGGCCTTCACGTTGCTGATCAGTCCCTTCAGTCCATTGGGGAATTTCTGTGGATTCACGGTCCAGTCGCCGAGCCCTGCCTTGTCCGTATTCCGCGCGCCGAACCAGCCGTCGTCCATCACGAAGCGCTCGATCCCCAGCGTCGCGGCCTTCTTCGCCAACTCAGTCTGTCCCGCCTCGTCCACGTGCATCTCAGTCGCCTCCCACGAGTTGTACAGAACCGGACGCGGCTTCGACGTCAATCCGCCCGGTAGGATGAACTCCCGTTGAAAGCGGTGGAACGCGCGCGACGCCTCTCCAAACCCGTGCTCCGAATACCCGCCGTAGAACGGCGGCGTCTCCAACGACTCGCCCGGCTTTAGAGGATGCGAGAAATCGAACGGATTCAACCCGCCCGTCACCCGCACCTGCTGATGCGGTGTCTGCTCGATGGTCAACCGCCAGTTGCCGGACCAGCCAATCGCCCCGAACCACACCCGCCCACTCGTCTCAGTCGCGCGCTCCGGCCCATCAATGGCGAACCACGGATTCGCCTGCGCACTCGTGTTGCCGCGGCGGCTCTCCACCACCTTCAGCCCCGGTTGGATCACCTCCTGCGCCATCTGCGTCTCACCCGCCCACCGTCCATACAGTGTCGTCAGACGATAGCCCTCGCCCGCAGGCAGATTCCACGCACCCGATTGCGCCGATTCCAACGTCAGCGGCTCCCCGGTCTTGTTGCTGATCACCGTGTGCTTGCGGATAATGCCCTGCGCATATACCTTGTAGTGCAGCGCCGCTTCCAGGTTGTACCGGATGTCTTTCACGCGGATGATCAACGTATCCCCCGCAATCTCGTGCGAGAGATATTGGAACACCAGGTCCCGCGTCCCGTCAGCCAGCGTCGCCTTCACCGCCGGCTCCACAAACAGCCCGCCGCCGTACCCTGGATACTCGTTCGGCGTCGTGGTTGCCGAAAGGTCAAAGCTCGCCCAACCCTGCGACGAGCGCGCCTCCGCAAAGTCCCCATCCCGCCACAGCCGCCCACCCCAGTGCATAGGCTGCAGTGCGCCCTTGTCATTTACCCCAATGGCGTAAGTGACCGGGCCGGCATCCAGCACAAACGTCTTGGTGGCGGGAAGAAAACGAATGGGATCGGCCGCGAAAGCCGGCGCCATCAGCGCCGAGCATAGAGCGAGTGAGCGAAGTGATAGCGACATAGGATTTGTGCCGCTACCAGCATAATGGAGTTCGGCCCTGATAGGGCGCGTCAAACGGCGCCCGCGGCCAGCAACCCCAGCGGACGCAATCTGTCCCAGTTCACGAAATCGCCCCTCCCTCCAGCGTCTCGCATTCGGCCGCGGATCTGCCTCCACACCGCGCCAGTTGCACGCACGTCTCAATCGCCTGGCGCAGCGGCGGTGGCACCCCGCCCTTGCCCCGCGGCGCCGCCGCCTCCAACAACTGCATCGCCATCCACGGCTTCGAGTGCCGCTCGATCGCCCGCGAAATGATCGCCCTCGCATTCGGCCGGAACGACGCCGATTGCGGCTTCCCCGCCGCCTGCCGGAATACGTTGGCATACCCGTACCGCCAGAAACAGTGCTCGATGTCGCGGTCCTCCAGCATCGTGAGCCGGAGTTCGTCCTCGCCCCGCCGTACAAACTGCGCCGCACCCCCCGCGTACGTCTCGCCAGCCTGATCCCCGTCGGTTAGCAGATGCCACTCGATCCCCAGATGCCCCGCCACCCGCAGCAACGGCGCCAGGCCGCACTGCGCAAACTCCACGCACACGATCCCCTCTGTCGCAAAGTCGTACCCGCACAGCCGCGCCAGTTCGCCCAGCAGCCAAAACTCCGTCTCGCCCTCCACCATCAGCCAGCACCGCGCAAACATCGCCGCTCCGCGCCGGCTCCGCAAATGATACGAGAAACGCCGCAGATCATCGGCGCCCAACGAACCCTCCGGCACGCGCCACTCCGTCACTACGCCGCCCGCCCGCGTCAACCGCCGTAGTTGGTGGACCGGTGCCGCCGATAGCAAGATCCCGGAGTGCGTCCCAATCACCTTCTGCCCCGAAACCCGGTCCAGAATCGCCCAGATCGACGCCAGCGTCATTGGGTGCAGATGCGCCTCCGGATCGTCGATCAGCATCAGCGGCAGCGCCCCGTAGTCGCCCTCCTGCTCGCTCCCATGCAGCATCGCCCCCACCAGCAGCAGAGTCCCGATCTTCTGCGCCGCCGTGCCGTGCAGCAGCGGCGCCGCCCGCCGCGAATGCGCCAGCGGACTCGCCGCCAGATCCAGGCTCTCCGGGCTGCTTTTGAGCAACTCCGCCGCCGCCTGGTAACCCGCCTCCAGTTCGCCCGTCGGATCCATCGAATTGCCCAGCAGCAGCGTGCGGTAATGCTGCTCCACACGCTCCACCAGATCGGACGCCGGTTCATCGGCGGGCCGCTGCGCCGCTGCCCCCAGGCTCCGCATCGATTCCACCACGCCCGAGCCCATCCGCAAAATCGGCAGCCGCCGGTTCAACCACCGCAGCAGCTCCCGGTCGTCCCGCACCTCCACCGTCGAGTTCGCCGTGGCAAAGCGCGAAGACACGCCCTCCGGCGTAGCGCGGACCTCCAGAAAAAACCCGCGCGGCGCCAGCAGCGCGTGCGGCAGCGCGTCCCGCAGCGGCCCGCACGCCGCCTGCTCCCATTCCCCCTCGAAGCTCTCCACGAACGAGACGCGAATCCGGATCGGCTGCTGCGCGCCCCGGCGAAAGTGCCACGCCTCGAAATGAAACTCGCCCGGCGGAGCCTTCCACCCCAGCGCCAGTGCCAGCGCCTCCAGCAGGCTGGAGCGCCCGCAGTCGTTTTCCCCAATCAGCACGGTTGTGGCATCGAGCCGCAGCGTCGCTCGCTCGATGCCGCGAAACTGCTCAACCGTGAACTCGGCAACCCGCATGAACTGTTACGCGGTCATGCGCTTCAAAAATGTCAGCCCGTCAAACCCGATCGATTCCGGCAGCGGAGCAATATCCCGCCAGATCGCAGCCGCCGCCGCAATCTCCGGAATGTTGTAGCCAAAGCTCTCAATCGTCAGCCACTTGTCGTAGCGCATCGCCCGCAGCGTGTCGAATACCTCCACCCACGGCACGTGGCCCGAGCCCGGCGTCCCGCGATCGTTCTCGCACGTATGCACGTGGAACAGATGCTTTCCACAGATCCGCAACGCGTCGCCCAGGCTCTTCTCCTCGATGTTGGCGTGGAACGTGTCGAAGAGGATCCCAATGCTCGAGTCCCCGATGTTGTCGCACAGCGCCGCCGCGTCGGCAGCCGTATTCAGGAAGAACGTTTCAAAGCGGTTCAGCGGCTCAATGGCCAATTGTACGTCGTGCGCCCGCAATGCATCGCCCAGCATCCGCAGCGATTCGGCCGCCTGCTGAAACTCATCCGCCGTGCGCCGTCGCCCCGGCAGATAGCCCACCGGCGAATACGTCGGCCCCGCCACCAGATGCCCGCCCAGCTTGGCCGTCGTCTCGATGCTCAGCTTGATGTGATCCAGCGCCTGCTGCCGGATCCCCGCCGATTCCGCAAACACCGTCAGACCGTTCGGGATCACCGTGCACGTGGTCACCTCCAGCCCGTTGTCCTCCAGCCCCCGCCGGATCTCGGCCACCGGCGTCGAGCCCGGATCAAAAATCGGAATCTCAATCCCGGTGAACCCCCGCTCCTTCACCCTCGGCAATAGCGGCAGATGCTCCAACTCAAAACTCGCTGTCCAGATTAGTGCGTTGACGCCGTATTTCATTTCTTCACTCCCAGATTCTTAAAAAGCAACAGGCCGGCCTTGCCGCCCACTCCAATATCCGCCCGGCCGTCGCCGTTGATGTCGCCCACCGTCACCTGCATGCCGCCGCCCGTCCGCGTGCCGTAGTCGATTACGTGGCGCACAAACATCGGCGCGCCCTTGTCGTCCTTCGAATTCTCATACCAATAAACGCCCAAAGGCTCGCGCTCGCCAGGATCCTTGCCGTTGTGCGCCATGTACCGCTTCCCCGTCACCAGATCCGGCCGCCCGTCACCATTCAAATCCGCCAGCGCCACGGAGTGCGCCTGCGACCACGAATCATCGATCATCTGCTTCGTCCACTCGTTCCCCGCCCCGCGCTTCATCCAGAAGATGCCATAGTCGTGCGCCAGCGAAGTGATCAGGTCCGCCTTGCCATCGCCGTTCACATCGAGCACGTGAATAAATCCGGTCTGGCCCAGCTTGAAATCAGCATGCAGCGTCCATCCGCCCGCGCGCGGATCGGCCGGCGCCTCCAGCCATCCCTCGGGCGTGATGATGTCCGTGCGCCCGTCGCCATTCACATCCCCGGCCCCGATCCCGTGGCCGTAGCTGCGATCGCTCACGATGTGCGTCTCCCACTTCCCGTTGCGAAACTCATACCACGTCAGCGGAGCCTTCGTGTCACCAAACTGCGGCAACACCTCCAGCGCCTTGCCGTCGTTGTTCAGATCCACCAGAAACGCAAACTCCACATTGAACCGCGTCTCCAGCTCCCGCTTCTTCCACATCCCGCCAGCCTTGCCCGGATTCTTCCAGAAGGCCACGGACTTCGAAAACCAGCCGACGCTCACCACATCGGGATACCCGTCGCCATCGTAGTCCGCCACCAGATCGGCGAAGTCATCCACGTAGTTGTTCAGGAACGGAATCTCGCGGAAACGGTGCGGCGTCCAGTTCGGCGCCTCATACCAGAACTCTCCGGAAACGATATCCAGTTTCTTGTCGCCGTTGATATCGGCAAATGCGCAGGTCTCCGCCGCGCCCAGGTCAATCGTCGCTTTGTCGAACTGAACCTCGGGCGGACGCGAGCCAAAGAGAAAAGCCAGAAAGAGAGCTTGTGTCAGCATGGGAATCAGGCTGAGCGTATCATGTCTGACAGCACTCAGGGAGAACACGCCCGACCGGAGAATGCGATGAAGCCGTACCGCCTGTGGGCCGAATACTACGACAGAATCTTCCCCTTCACGCGCTCGTGGGGCGCCATCGTCCGTGAGCAGTTGCTCGATCCTCTCCTGACCCAATGCACCACCGTGTGCGACCTCGCCTGCGGCACCGGCACAACGGCCATGGAACTGGCCCAACTCGGCCTGCGCGTCTACGCCGTGGACCTCTCGCCCACCATGTGCGACATCACCCGCAGAAAGGTCCGCCGCACCCGCCCGCCCATCACTGTCATCCAGGCCGACATGCGCAGCTTCCGCCTGCCCGAGCCGGTGGACCTCATCACCTGCGAGTTCGACGCCATCAATCACGTCCCCCGCAAGCAGGACCTCGCGCTCGTCGCGCACGCCGCCGCACGCGCGCTCCAACCCGGCGGCTACTTCTACTTCGACGCCAACAACCTGCTGGCCTTTCAGGAAGTCTGGCCACTCACCTGGCGCCACGAACTACCCGGAGTGGTCATCGTCTCTCATGGCCGCTACGACGCCGAAAAGGATCGCGCCTATTCCATTGCCGAGTTCTTTATCCGCCAGGGCAAGCTCTGGGAACGCCATCTGGAGCGCGTCGAACAGGTCTGCTGGACTCAAAAGGAAATTCGAGCCGCCCTCCGCGATGCCGGATTTGAATCAGTCCGCGCCTGGGACGCCGCCCGCTTCTTCCCGCCGGGTTCCATGATCGATCGCGGCCACCGCACCATCTACCTGGCGCGAAAAAAGCGCCCGGCCTAGAGCGCTTTCACCATTGTTGCCGGCCACCGCTTGCTCACGCGCGCGGCTCGGAACCGAGCCACAACCGCAGCGCGGAACAGAGCCGCGACCGTCAGGGAGCGGACTGCGAAATTTCCGAAGATCCCCTAGAACATATTCACGGCGCGGCCCGCCAATATCGCAAGCGTGCTCAGTGACAACACACTCTGCGTCATCATCAGCCCTTTCGCCCAGCGCGTTAGCGGCGGCGTGTCCGTCGGGGAAAACGCCGTGCTCGTCGTAAACGCCAAAAACAGATAATCCACAAACCCCGGACGCCAGTTCTTCTGTGCCGGCTTCATCGTCATCTGCGGAAACAAGAACGATCCCTCCGCGTGCGTCTCCTTCGCATCCCGCTTGTGCGGCCCGCCCGCGTCCAGCCGCCAGTACCAGGTCGCAAACACCAGCACTGTGGTCACCCACAGCGCCCCGGCCGAAAGCAACAGCCCGGCTGCCGATTGGCGTCTCTCCGGCAGCAGGAAAATCAGCGAACCCACGGACCACGCCAGCGCCACAGTAATCATCGCGGAGAGGCCCAGTCCAAAAAGGTGGTTCAACTCGCTCTTGCCCATCCGGTGGGTCGCCATCGTCGGCACCAGCATCACAATCACGACCACCAGCACCAGCCAGTTTGGACCCGGCGTCAACTGTTCTGGCATGGCCAGGTACAGCCCGCCAACCGCCAGCACCGCCATAATCGACGCCCAGCGGGGCTCCGGCGGCGCGCTCTCGGACGCCGGCTTGTAAGGGTTTGCCATAGCAGAGCTTTGAGTATACGCCGGGGTGGTGCGACATACGATATATTGACAGTCCGAGGCCCAAACCCTTGCGGCGCCACTGTACGCCGTCGGCCGGCCCCAAAACAGGAAGAGGTTGAAATCACTCCATGTCGAAACGAATCTCCATTGGATCGTGGGCATACACAATTGGCCCTTACGCCACCCACCCCGTTCCCTTTGATACCGTCTGCGACCGGCTCAAGGAACTGGGCTTCGACGGCGTCGAGCTCGGCGCCTTTCCGCCGCATCCCAATCCAGGCAACCCCAACGGTCCCGATTCCGAATGGCCGGGCGCCCTCCCCGAAAAATCCCAGCGCGCCGAGCTCAAAGCCAAGCTCGCCGCCAAGGGCCTCGGCCTCAGCGGCATGGCCGCCAACCTCTGGGGCGAAAAGCTGATCAACACCGACGATCAGACCAAGTACATCTCCGAATTCAAAAAGAACGCCGAATTCGCCGTCGATCTCGGCATCCCCGGCGTCCGCGTCGATAGCGTTCAGCCGCCCACCATCCTCCACGACGTCGATTACGCCACCGCTCTCCAGCGCGCCGTCTCCACTTGGAAGACCTGCGCCGAAATCGCCGCCGATCACGGCCTCAACGTCAGTTGGGAGTTCGAGCCCGGCTTCGTCTTCAACAAGCCCACCGACATCCTGCGCGTCCACGACGGCGTCAACAAGCCCAACTTCGGCCTCATGTACGACACCTGCCACGGCCAGATGGTCGGAGTGCAGGGCATCCGCCAGGAAGGCGAAAAAGAGGTCTTCCCCACCCAGCTCGAATTCCTCAAGCTCCTCGACGGGCGCATCAATCACATCCACGTCATCGATTCCGACAACACCTGCCACAAGGACGCCAACGGCGACGACGAAACCTCCGCCCACCCGCCCTTCGGCCTCGGCTTGCTCGATTTCGATGTCATTATGCCCGCCCTCATCAAGGCCGCCCGCCTGCCGCACGATTGGTGGACCATCGATCTCTGCTTCTGGCCCGATGCCTGGGTGGCCACCGAATCCTGTAAGAAACGCGTAGACGAACTCGTAGCGAGGTATGGAGCATGAAAGAACTCAGAGTTGGCCTTATCGGCTGCGGCTTCATGGGCCGCACCCACTCAAACGCCTACCGGCGCCTGAATAACTTTTTCCCCGTCGAGCACCGCGCCGTCCTCAAGGCCATCTGCGACGTCAGCCCCGAAAAAGGCCAGAAGTTCGTCGAGACCTGGGGCTATGAACGCGCCGAAACCGATTGGCACGCCCTCATGACCGCCGCCGATATCGATCTCATCGACATCTGCGTGCCGAACTTCGCCCACCGCGAGATCGCCCTCGCCGCCGCCGCCGCCGGCAAAATGGTCATCTGCGAAAAACCCCTCGCCATGGACGTCGCCGGCGCCCAGGAAATGGTGGACGCCGTCGAAACCGCTGGCGTCGCCAACATGGCCATGTTCAACTACCGCCGCGTCCCCGCCATCACCCTCGCCAAGCAGGTGATCGACGAAGGCCGCATCGGCCGCCCCTTCCACTACCGCGCCACCTACCTCCAGGATTGGACCATCTCCACCGATGTCCCCCAGGGCGGCGACGCCCTCTGGCGCCTCGACGCCAAATCCGCCGGCAGCGGCGTCACCGGTGACCTTCTCGCCCACTCCATCGACACCGCCATGTGGCTCAACGGCCCCATCGCGCGCGTCGTCGCAAAGACCGAGATCTTCGTCAAGGAACGCATGCACGCCGCCACCGGCACCATGCAGCCGGTCACCATCGACGACGCTTGCATGTTCCTCGCCGAGTTCGCCAACGGCTCCATCGGCACCTTCGAATCCACCCGCTACGCCCGCGGCCGCAAGAACTTCAACACCTTCGAGCTCAACGGCGCCGACGGCAGCGTCTATTTCGATCTCGAAGAGCCCGAATATCTCCAGTACTTCGAGTACAAAAACATGCAGACCGGCAAGAAAGTGGAAAGCCACCTCACCGGCTGGCGCAAGGTCCACGTCACCAACAGCGAGCACCCCTACATGAGCCACTACTGGGTGCCCGGTACCTGCATCGGCTACGAACACACCTTCCTCAATGCCATCGCTGATTTCGTCAAAGGCATCGAGACCGGTGTGCCCGTCCAGCCCGATTTCCGCTGCGCCCTCCAAACCCAAAAGGTCTGCGACGCCGTCATCCAAAGCGCCCGCGAAGGCCGCTGGCTGGAAACCGGAGCCTAACGCCGTCGTGGGGCGGTCCCCCTGGACCGCGGCGGGCGCCCTCGCCCGCCCTCGGCTCTAATACCGACTCCAACGCGCCCTGCCGCTTCATCAGCGCAGGTGGTCGCCAGGTCTCCAGCGATCGTGTATGCAGGTCCCATCGGCCTGGCCCATCCGCCCTGAGGCCCGCGCAGCCGCTATCCCAATGGCGCGACGCTCAAGCCGACGCCTGACGCGGCGCGCCAATCGTTCCGTGGGTACCTTCTCCCGCACTACGGCCGTACTTTCCGATCGTAGGCAAATACCCAGCGGCCGTTGCCGATGTGCAAGTCAGCAGGCTGCTGTTTGCGAACCCAGGCACGCGATTCCGTGTTAACACTTCCCCAAATGAAGGCG
Organism: Paludibaculum sp.; assembly: GCA_036504135.1. Lineage (GTDB taxonomy): Bacteria > Acidobacteriota > Terriglobia > Bryobacterales > Bryobacteraceae > Paludibaculum. The sequence continues at coordinate 8,790 of DASXVP010000005.1, read as the reverse complement.
AACAATTCGTAATAGTCCACCACGCCGTTTCGATCAAAGTCGGCCTTGCCGCTGATGCCGTCGATGAGGGCGGCCGTGAAGATTCCGCCGCTCACATCCAGGGCGTCTTGGCCTCCAGTTCCAGCGGCCAGAATCGTCCGGCCAGCCTCGCTGGTGAGCGCTTCAATGTCAGTGAAGGCCTTAAAGCGGCGCAACGCGTCGGAATCTGGATCCGGGGCGCTTCCGCGTGTAACGGCCAAGCCAGATTGACAGGAATCCAACGCAAAGAGAACGTGCTTGGCGGCTAACCGCGCCGAGTAGTCAGAGGTAAGCCTCTCCAGTGGGATGGCCGTTTCCCATAGATCTGTTTTGCGGCCGTCGAACGGAATCAAATAGCCCACGCGCTTACCCTGAAATCCATTCTGATCATCACCATGCCCCCCGAAGTAGATGAACAGGCGGTCTTCCGGACCGGCTGGCGCCCTCCGAATCGCCTGTTCGATCCGGTTCTTGGTAGCATCCTGGTCATAAAGGGGCGGTAGTACTTCAAAGCCCTGGGCACGGAGCGTGGCTTCCAGCTTCTTGCCCTGCGTCACAGCGCTGGTCAGCTTCGGATATCCCGCGGCATCGGGGTAATTCCCGATGGCGATGATGAGCGCATAGCTCTTGCGATACGGGCTAAACAGCTTGAGCCCAAGCTGCTCTTTGTAGAATCCGATCTGCCGGAGAATTCCCTTCTGTGCTTCCGCAATCGTGATGCCGTGGAAGCCGTCTTTCAGCTTCTGCAAAACGTTCTCGGATGGCGTCAGCGCCGCTTTGCCGTCCGCGCCTCTCGTGATGATTTGGTCGATCGCAATGTTCCCGCCATCCAGCACTGCCGTCGCTCCCCTGAGGTCAACGTCCTGGAGTTCTGGAACGGGGACCTCCGTGGCGGCCACCGCCGCCAAAGCGCGGGAAGCGTTACTGCTGGGCATCACGGCATCAAAGTCCTGCACGGTAATATTCCAACCATCTGTGACACGCAGATGGAACTTGTATTTCTGGCCCGCCATGAAGGCGCCCTTCGGCCAAGCCAGCGCCTGCACGCCGGCACCAAACGGGAAACGTACATTGACAAGCCCCGGCCCAATGACCTCAATGGCGCCGGACAGCTTTTCTTGCGCGGTGTCCGGATCTTCCAACCTGAACTCCGGTGTTAGATCAGGAGGCGCCGCGCTGAAATGAGTGATTCGCGGGGCTGAGTTCTTTTTCAGTGATTCAAGCACGAGCTTTCCGGCAGCCGCCCATACCTTCTTCCCGTCGCCGGAGATAGCCAAGCTGCGATATTCTGCTTCCGGCGTCTCAAGGATCTCCCAGTTTTCGCCACCGTCCACCGATCGCAGCAAGACGCCGTCCCGGTCGATGAGCCCAACAGCCCATACGAATCGCCCGCTAACATCGGAGGAAATGTCAGTGATGTCTTCTACGGGCTTGTTCGTTGGAACAGTGGCCTGCGCCAGGAGCGTCCGCCATTTTCGGTTCGCAGGATCGTGCCGCCTTCACCGCCAATCCAGCCGAGTTGACCATTCGGGCTAAACACAACGCGAGTAAGAGTCTGCGTCAATCCGGGGACAAGCGGCAAGAACGTGTTGTGGCTGATTTTGGTCCACGTACGTCCACCATCGGCGCTACGAGTAGTCCATCCGTCCCATCCGACGGCGATGGCGGTGCGACCGTCTGGAAGCAGGCAGACATCGTGCCAACTGTCTTGGTTGAGCGTGTGCTCCCAATGTGCACCGGCATCCTCGGTGAGCCAAAGCCCATGTTGGGCTACGGCCACGCCCCGTTGACCATCCGGCGTAAAAGAGAGGCGTCGAACCGATCCCGGCACGTCGTCTTTCCCTTTGCCCGTCATCACCGCTTGATTCCAGGTCTCTCCGCCATCCGTGGAGCGCAAAATGAACCCGCGGTCAGTAGCCAACCAGCCCAACGAGCCGTCCGTCGAAAACCTGAGATCAAGGAACTCGCCGTACTGTTCCGATTTGGGCTTAGGGGTCCAGTTTTCAAACCCAGTGTGCGGCGGATCGTGAACCAGAGTCCCTAAACTGGGTGAAACCGGACTGCGAAAAACGCCCTCACCGGCCACCCACACGCGAGCTGGTCTGGATTGTACGGCTATCCTCTGGACGTACCCCGTGATGCGGGGCCACGCCATCAACTCGTCCGGATTGGGCGGTTGGTCTTGGGCCATCAACAGATTGGAAAGCCAAACTGCGACCAAGAGAGTCCGCATCATAGCTCACTTCTCCGAGGCTCCAATACTCTGTTTGGTTCTGGAAAGCACGGCGTTCCAGAAGAAACCATTCTGAAAGCTCGCCAGCAACAGGGGGAGACTGAGTTCTTCCTTGTCAGCGAAGAGGAGAACTGCCTGAAATACAACCAGCGAAGGCATGATCGGGTAAACGAACTCCCAAAACTCAAACCGGGGCCTCCGTCTACGCCTCGCCCCCGCCTGCGCGTTGTGTTGGCGCCACAACTCCAGTGAGTCCCAAATCACTCGGAACATCATGCCCATCAACATCGAGGCATATAGTATTAGGTTGCGCCAAAGGGCTTGTTGCCACCATTCTGAACCGCCCCTCGCGCGGATCATTGGGTCCCAGAAGAACCAGATCAACGCGATCACAATGGCGCCAACTAGCGCCCTGACCCAGAGAGACCGGCTTCTCCATACGCCGAAGATCGCCAATGTGGCGATGAGACCGACGATGACGAACATAGGAGTGAGTCTAGCACCACGAAGTCAAATCGGTCGCGTCCCGTACGCCCCGGCCAGCACCCCGAAATCCCGCGCCGCCTTCCGAAAGAAGACAAGTCGCTCCGTTGTGCAATCGTGTTAAATGTGTTTGGACGAACCACCAGTTCTGCCGTTCGCTGGGATTTCGGCAAGGGCGCGATCTGGGTCGCCCGGCCCAGCCCAATACAAGGCAGCGTGATCACCATCGCCCGGATCAACTCACAGCGCGAACGCGTGCACGCCGCCACCGCCACCATGCAACCCGTCACCATCGACGACGCCTGCATGTTCCTCGCCGAGTTCGCCAACGGCGCCGACGGCAGCGTCTATTTCGAACTCGAAGAGCCCGAGTATCTCCAGTACTTCGAGTACATAAACATGCAGACCGGCAAGAAGGTGGAAAGCCACCTCACTGGCTGGCGCAAGGTGCACGTCACCAACAGCGAGCACCCCTACATGAGCCACTACTGGGTGCCCGGTACCTGCATCGGCTACGAACACACCTTCCTCAATGCCATCGCTGATTTCGTCAAAGGCATCGAGACCGGTGTGCCCGTCCAGCCCGGTTTCCGCTGCGCCCTCCAAACCCAAAAGGTCCGCGACGCCGTCATCCAAAGCGCCCGCGAAGGCCGCTGGCTCGAATCCGGAGCGTAAGCCCAACCCCGCCCCACTCCGTCGTGGGGCGGTCCCCCTGGACCGCGGCGGGCGCCCTCGCCCGCCCAGCAAGCTGATGCAGCCCCCTCGCCACAAACCGCAGCAGCCCATCCACCAACACCTTCATCCCGATCCTCGGAGCCCCCAATAACTCAGGTCCCCCTACGGCCGCCGCCCCAACAGATACAACGTCGCCGGAGACGCCCCGGCCTCAGCAACCTGAAACCCTGCCTCCTGCATCCGCGCCATCCACCAATCCCGCCCCCGAGTCCCACCATGCGAAAGCACGGGTCCAAACGCCAACTTGGCCCACCCGTCATTCGCCACCAGTATCAGTAGAAACTCCCCACCCGGCTTCAACACCCGCGCCGCCTCGCGCAACGCTTTCCCGATCCCGTCCCGGCCCAGGTGATCCACCGCATAGGCACTGACAATGGCATCAAAGCTCGCGTCCGCGAAAGGCAGCTTCCGCATGTCGGCGGTTTCAATCGTCGCCCGATCCGCCACCCCCGCCGCCTGCAGATTCCGCAGCAACCGTTCCTGCGGCTTCTCCCCCCGCCCGAAGTGCAGATCGTACGAGTCACCAAAAAGATCCGAGGCCACCAGCGTTGCTTGAGGCCGCGCCGTCAGCACCATGATGGACGATCGCCCCGTCCCCGCGCCCAAGTCCAACACGCGCCCCGTGCCACCGCGCAGAAAGGACTGCGTCGGCAACGGAGGTGTCGAGTTGATACCCACCCCAAAGTGAATCAGAAGGAAGACGGCGCCTGCCCAAACCGTCACAGCGCCCAGACCGACCATCGCCCCGCGCGACCACCCGCGCCGCATACCCACCAACAACAGCACGCACGCCGGCACAGCCAGCGCCAGATGCCCATAGCTCAGCCACCACGGATATCCGAAATCAAGCGTCATAGCAGGTCGCCTCCCGAATCAATCCAGCCGCTTCGCTACGAACCGCAGCGGCTCATCCACCGCCACCTTCATCCCAATCCGCGGCGTCACCACAACATCCGTCACCGGCGCCCCCTCTAATATCCGCAGCGGCCCCTTCACCAGATCGCACCCGTAGTGCTCCAGCGTAATCCCCATCGCCCGCGTCAGCTTCCCCGGCCCGCCGCCCATCCCTTCCACCGCCCGGATCAGCACACACCCCGGAGTCCCCTCACCCTCCGCCACCACATTCAAACAGTGGTACATCCCATAAATCAAATAAACATAAGCAAACCCGGGCCGCCCAAACAGCACTCGCGTCCGCTTCGTCATCCCCCGATGCGAGTGCGCCGCCGGATCCACAAACGGCAAATACGCCTCCACCTCCGTGATCCGCCCCCTCAAATCGCCCAGCGCCAGCCACTGGCCCAGCAACCCGCGAGCCACCTCCACCGTGGGCCGGGAATAAAAACTGCGAGGCAGGACTCGGAGCCGCATGACAGGTTACGCTTGTGAGAGTAACACGCTCCATGCGCCTCTTTATCGGCATCGACGTCCCCTATGAAATGTCCCGCAACCTCGATCTGCTTCTCCAACTTCTGAAGCCCACAGCGGAAATTCACTGGAGCCCGATGTCCAACCTCCACATCACCACCAAGTTCATCGGCGAGTGGCCCGAAGACCGCCTCCTGGACCTCAAATCAGCGCTCGAAACCATCCCCCGCACCGGCCATCTCAACATCGCCATCCGCGGCATCGGATGGTTCCCCAATCCACACCAGCCCCGCATCCTCTACGCCGGCATCCAGGCCGCCCCGGTCCTCGATCAGCTCGCCGCCAACACCAACGCCGCCTGCCAGACCCTCGGCATCGCCGCCGAGCACAAGCCTTTCACGCCCCATCTCACCCTCGCCCGCATCAAGCAACCCGGCGATCTCTTCCCCCTCAAAAAGGCCATCGCCGGTATCCCCAGCGCCGATTTCGGCGCCTTTACCGCGAAGAACTTTCACCTCTACCTGAGCCGCCCCACCCCCGCCGGCTCTCTCTACACCAAACTCGCCACCTACCCGCTCGAGGCATCATGACACCACTTCTCCTCATCCTCGCCGCCTACCTCATCGGCGGCATCCCCTTCGGCTATCTGCTGGTCCGCATGAAGACCGGCCAGGACGTCCGCGCCATGGGCAGCGGCAACATCGGAGCCACCAACGTCCTCCGCACCTCCGGCAAGGGCATCGGCATCCTCACTCTTCTCCTCGATATCGCCAAAGGCTGGTTCTCCGTCTGGCTCGCCGGCCATTTCACGGGCGGAGACACTACATGGATGGCGGCCGCTGGAGTCGCCGTCGTCCTCGGCCACGCCTTCCCCGTCTTCCTCAAATTCCAGGGCGGCAAAGCCGTCGCCAGCTTCGTCGGAGTCGCCCTAGCCCTCGCCCCCGCCGCGCTGCTCGGCGTAGTCATCCTCTTCGTCCTCGTCGTCGCCGCCACGCGCTACATCTCCCTCGGCTCCATCCTCGGCGCCGGCCTCTTCCCCCTCGGCGTCTGGCTCATCTATCACCCCGGCTGGCCCGTCATGGCCGCCTGCCTCTTCTGTGGAGCCTTCATCATCTGGCGACACAAATCCAATATCGAGCGCCTCCGCGCCGGCACCGAAAACAAGTTCAGCCTCGGAGGGAAAAAGTGACCCGTCTCTCCATCATCGGAGGCGGCAGTTGGGGCACCGCCCTAGCCGTCGTGCTCGCCCCGCGTTTCCATCAGGTGCGCCTCTGGGTCTATGAAGAGGACCTCGCCGCCCGCATGAACGACACCCGCATCAACGACGTCTATCTCCCCGGCGTCACCCTCCCCGGCAACGTCACCGCCGACCCCGACATCCTTACCGCCGCCCACGGCGCGAGCATCCTCCTGGGCGTCATGCCCTCCCACCACGCCCGCCGCGTCTACACCCAACTCCTCCCCGCCCTGACACCGGAAACCCTCTTCGTCAGCGCCACCAAGGGTCTGGAAAACGGCTCCCTCAAGCGCGTCTCCGAAGTCATGGCCGAGGTCATCGGAGCCACCTTCGCCCCCCGCATCGGAGTCCTCAGCGGCCCCACCTTCGCCAAGGAGATCGCCCGTGGCGAGCCGGCCGCCATCGTCATCTCCTCCCACGACGCCGAGCTCGCCCGCACCGTCCAGTCCGCCTTTGCCGGCCCCACCCTGCGCCTCTATACCAATAGCGATCCCATCGGCGTAGAGATCGGCGCCTCTCTCAAAAACGTCATCGCCATCGCCGCCGGAGTCTGCGCCGGCCTCGGCCTCGGAGCCAACACCATGGCCGCCCTCATCACCCGCGGCCTAGCCGAAATCACCCGCCTCGCCATCGCCGCCGGCGGCCAGGCCCGCACCCTTTCCGGCCTCGCCGGCCTCGGCGACCTCGTCCTCACCTGCAACGGCGAGCTCAGCCGCAACCGCACCGTCGGCTTCGAACTCGGCCGCGGCCGTGCGCTCGAAGAGATCCTCGGCGGCATGCGCATGGTCGCCGAAGGCGTCCAAACCACCTACGCCGCCATGGATCTCGCCGCCCGCCTCGGCGTCGAGCTTCCCATCACGCGCCAAATGTACGCCATCCTCCGCGAAGGCAAATCCCCCCGCGAGGGCCTCCGCGACCTCATGGAGCGCTCGCTCAAAGAGGAGTAGGCCAGCAGCCTCTCAGGATTCATGCCGTATTATGGACTTCCGCCTGAACTGGTGTTTGAGGTCGTCCAGGAGGCCGATGGTGGCTATTGCGCCGAGTGCCTGACCGAGAGCATCTTCACCGAAGGGGAGACGTGGGAACAGTTGCGTGAAGACGTGCTGGAAGCGACAGCCGCGTTCTACTTCGACCGGCCCCGGCCCTCGCGGATTCGCCTCCACCTCGTCCGCGACGAGATCCTATTGGTCGCATGAAAACCCCTCGCGACGTCTCGGGCGCGCACCTCGCTGATGCCCTTTGCGGCGATGGGGCTACACCAGAGTCCATCAGGTTGCCAGCCATATCATTCTCGAAACCTCGGAACCCGCCCATCAGAGGATCGTCATCCCAGCCCACCACCCGGTCCGGTTAGGAACACTCAACTCGATCCTCCGCGCCGTGGCTCGTCGCAAAGGGGTGACGCGCGACGACGTTATCGCCAGTCTGTAAGCCTCAGAGACTTTGGGCAGGAATGGTGACGATCAGCCCGGCCTGCATTCGGCGCGAGTTGCGAGAGCCAGTCCACCATCGATTCGCACACACGGAAAACGCATGCCATTTGGCTCGGTCTGTTCTCGACGTGCAGCCTCACCCGCATTGACAGGATCTCGGACATCCATTGAACACCGTGTTCCTGCCAGAGCGTCCGCCGCCGCCTGCATACCTGGCCCCAGCCGGCACACCACTGTCATTTCTTCTTGACAGGCCACCCCATTGCTGACACGATTAGAGCCCCGAGGAGAAAACTTGACACTCTTGCACGGTAAACGGAACTGGTTGAGCGCGGCCAAGCGCGTGAGTGCACTGGCGCTGATCGGAATTTCGTGGTTCTGCCGCGACTACTTTGCCACCGAAATGGACAAGGAGTCAGTCCAACTTCAGCAAGCGCTGACCGAAAGCGCAAACCAGGAGCAGCGCAACGCCCAAAACAGGGACCAGCGCCAGGCAATGCACCTGCTCCGCTCGATCAAGGTGCAACTCGCGAAGGACGATTCCGAGCAGGAAGCCGCCGACTATGAATCCGCGAAAGGCGATATCGTCGCCCTCGGCAGAAGCGCGGAACAATTCACCAAGCTCAACACAAAGACAATGGTCGAAGGTCGCGCCCACTCACCCAAGCTGGCGCTGGCCAATGGTGCAATCGAAGTCTACAAAAAACTCGCGGCCGAAGATTGGGAACCGGACCAGGCTCTGGTGGAGAAATGGCAAAACGAGAAGGAATGGACCAAGCTCGAATCGGACCTGAGCAAGGCCTTCGACGCCCTTGCTGAAGTCGTCAGCAAGGAAGCCGAAAGCAGCGGCGAACTCGCGGCGGGTTCCCGCTACATCGCCTGGGCCTTCACCGCTCTAGGCGGGCTTCTGATCGGTGATTGGAGAAAACTGCTCGCCGGTCCCAGTGCCACGGAAGACGACGGATCGGCTGCCGCCACCGAAACGTCTTCATAAATGAGTAAACACCGCCGCGGCGAGGCTCCCTCATCCCTTGGGGATTCGCCCCCGCCCCGCCGATGAAAACTTTATCATTCACACCCTATTTTTCCCATATTTCTCAATGACTTACCCCAACTACCTGTTGACACGTCATGCTAACGTGGTCTTAGGGGATGACCCGCTGGCCAGCTTCGATCCCTTCGCCTAACGTAGAGCGGCGGTAATTACCTACCCATTGGGTAAGGAATTCACCGCTTCCTATGCGGGCCGCCGTCTTTGACGGCGCGCAAACCGGTTTTTGTCC
>DASXVP010000004.1:0-17198 GCA_036504135.1 Paludibaculum sp. | reverse complement strand
GGCTCCGGCGGGAACACTTCACGATTTGTGGAGGCAACATGAAAACGAAAAGGCCGGCTGGCCTCCTTGCGGAGGCGAGCCGGCCTGAGTTCAAACCCGCCAAACCCGGTGGGGCTTGACAGGGTCGCTCCATATCAGAACGACAGGCGCAGGCCGAAGCGGAACTTGCGCTCCTGGCCATCGAATGCGCTGGTGATCGCCATGAAGTTGTTGGTATTGGTGATGGCGCCGGTGGTGGCATTAACAGTCATGTTGCTCACGTTGGAGTTGGGGTTGTTGAAGCGAGGCGTATTGGTGAAGTTGAAGGCCTCGGCCTTGAACTGCACGGTAACGCGCTCGTAGAAGCGGAAGTCCTTGAACATGGCCAGATCCGCCTTCTGGAAGCCGGGGCCGTAGAGGATGTTGCGGCCCGTTGTGCCGAAGCGGTAGAGGGTGGCGGGGCGCTGGAAGTTGGGATCGCGGAACGAGTTGACGTCGAAGTACTGCGTACCGGGGCCCACCGCGCCGATCTTGACGACCTCCGCGATCTGATCCGCGGTTTGCGAGGAGCCGGGAGTGTTGAGCGAGTTGCCGCTGGCCGACACCGTGAACGGCGTTCCGGTGTACGCCGAATAGATGCCGTTGAGACGCCAGCCGCCGAGGACCTTATCGGCGAAGCCAGTCAACGCAAACTGCTTACCTTTGCCAAACGGCATTTCATAGACCCAGCTCATGACGAACATCTGGCGGCGATCGTAGCCGGCGGCGGAGCGGTTGCGTCCGAGGGCGCTCGGCATATTGGTGAGGGGCAGAGCCTGCCAGCCATCGTCATCGGCCATGCTGATGGCCTTGGAGAGGGTGTAGGCGCCTTTCAGAAAGAGCCCGTGGGTGAAGTTCTTGTTGATGGCGGTCTGGAAGGAGTGGTAATTGGCGGAGGCCCAGCCGTCCCACATCAGGGCCTCGATGAGGCGGCCCTGGGTGGCGTAGAGCGGACGGCTGGTATTGCCCCCGCCAAAGGTGGTGGCCGCATTGACGTCCCAATCGAGGAACTGGTGTACGGTCTGGTTGCCGACGTAGGCGAACGAGAGGAGGACCTCCTCGGGGAACTTGTGCTCGAGGGTCATGTTCCAGCTCTGGATGTAGCCGCGGTGGAGATCGCCGCCCCACGCGCTACGCGGCCCCATGTTGACGGTGGCGGGTAGGGGGAGAGAACCGCTGCTGTAATCCGGCGTCGGGACGTCGGGGATGCCTTGGGAGAGGGTGCCGTACCAGGTGTAGTTAGACGGCGACACCCAGCTATTGGAGATTGCGGCAGGATACAGGCCCTTCATGGTGCGCGACAGGACCATGGGATTGAAGGTGATGCCGTAGCCGGAGCGAACCACTGTCTTGTCGCCGAGGCGCCACGCAAAGCCGATGCGCGGGGCAATGAGTTTCTTGGAGACGTTGATCCCGTTGTTGAGCGGCACTTTGCCGACTCCGCCGATCGTGACGAGATTGGTGGTGGGGTCCCACCGCTCGACACCGCGGCCGTCGCCACGATTCATCAGCGGATAGAATTCGTAACGGGCGCCGAGATTCAGGGTGAAATTGCGCCGAATCTGCCAACGATCGCGGAAGTAGAATCCATCCTGCCACTCACGGGTGTGGAAATCGTAGAGCTGGACGGACTTCCCGGCACTGCCAACTATGTCGAGCAAACCGGCCGCATAGGTATGCGTGGTGCGCGCCACCTGGCCGGCGAGGATGGTGGCGTTGCCAGTGGGCGTCAACTGCCCGCGCGGATTGGCCACTTCCGGCTGCCAGTGATTGAGCGCATGGCGAACAATATCGACGCCCCAGCGAAACTCGTGGGCGCCCTTCACTTTGGAGAAGTTAGTGGTGTAGGTGTAGCTGTGATCGTCGTAGAAATTGGGGTTGGAGGCGGAGCAGTTGCCCCAGGCGGTGAAGCCGTTGTCGATGCAGGGCTGGCCGGAGTAGCGGATGTCATTGGCGAAGGTCCTGCCTCCGTTAGTGCCCGGAATGGCCCAGACTTCGGAGCCCCAGTTCTTGCCGTAATCTGGGCCAAGTGCGACGTTCTTGAACTTGGTGTAGCCGAAGACTCCGTCAATGAGGAAGGTCGGCGACATGGTGAGGTTGAAGCCAAACGTAGGGATCTTGATGGAGACATCGGCCTTGCCGAGTTGGCCGAGGGCGGGTCCGGTGAGGGCGCCCAGCGCGCCGGCGCCCTGCACGGGGGCGTTCATCTGCGAGTACTTGCCCCAAACCATGAGCTTGGCGTTGACGTTGTAGTTGGACTTGATGTCGTACTGATCTCGCGTCAGGCCGAGAGTGGCGGAGCTGAAGTAGTTGCCGGAGAGACCATAGGTATCGGTGGCCGTTTGATTGGGCAACGGGGCCAGGGCCTGGATTTTGGACCAGGTGGGCGAGAAGCGGGAGGTGGGAATCTGATTGTTGGCGAAGGGCGTGCGGCCCGTGCCCGCGGCCGTGCCGGTGAGGGGATCGTAGATGAGGCCGAGTCCGGTATAGGCGGAGAAGTTGCCGGCGCGGACGTCGGCCGGCGGCACGCTGGAGTTCGCAAACTGGCCAGTGCGCTCCCAGGTGCGCTCGAAGCTGAAGAAGTAGAACCACTTGTTCTTGAGAATCGGACCGCCGATGGTGCCGCCGGGGATATTCACGATGGACTTATTCAGGGCCGGGTGATCGATATTGGACTTGTAGAAATAGGGACGGGCGTATAGGTGCTGGTCATCGTGATACCAGAAGGCGGAGCCGTGGAGCTGGTTCGTGCCCGACTTGGTGGCGACGGTGACGGCGGATCCGCCGGCCATGCCCTGTTCGGCGTCAAACGACGACGTGGAGACGTTGACAGTCTCGATGGATTCGACCGGCGGATTGTACAAAGTCTGGTGCGGCAGCCAGACGTAAACGTTCGTTGCGCCGTCGATGCGCGTGTTGTTGCTGTTCCGGTTGGTACCGTTGACGTTGGTTGTGAGGGAGCGTTGCGGAGAGGCGCCCATGGAGTTTTGAAACGCTGCGGGCGTGGCGCCGGGCACCAGATTAATCATGCTCTGGTAGTTGCGATAGGACGCCAGGGGGAGCTCCACGACGGTCTTCGAGCTGATCTCCGAACGGGTGTCGGAGCGATCGGTTTGCAGAGCGGAGGCTGAGGCGGATACGGTCACCTGATCGCTGAGCTGGCCGACCTCGAGGCGCGCCTCCACGCGGGTGACCGTATTGATGGTGACCTCGATGCCGGTGCGGGTGAGCGTGCGGAAACCGGCGGCGGTGACCACCATATTGTAGGTGCCGGCCGTGAGGGAGAGAGCATTGTAGCGGCCCTGATCATCGGCGTGCACATCGCGAGCCACGCTGGTGGCGGTATTGGTGAGCGTGATCTTCGCCAGCGGCACCACGGCGCCGGAGGGATCCTCCACCGTGCCGACAACCGAGCCGTAGAGCACCTGCGCGGACATCTGCCAGGGCGCGGCCGCGAGAAGAAAAAGGACGGCCAGGGTGAGACGGAGCCCGTGGGAAGATTTCAAAGCTGTGTTTCGCATGATTACCTCTATCACTGCCATCAAGTCATACTTCGACCCGTTCAGCGAAGAGGAGTAGTATTCACGATTCCGGGCCCAAGTACACTCGCCGGGAATTCCCTGAAACACCGCGGACGCTCTCACCCCTGACAGACCGATGTGGGTTATACGAATATCACGGGCGGCGGCGGGAGTCAACGCCGGTTGAACAGTCCTGCCGCCCGGCAAGTTGCCGCCCCGCCGAAGATATCGAATGGTCGCCGTGCTGAACAGCAGTAGCAGGCAGTTTCTCGGCGCGTTGGCCGCTGATCCGGTGCTCGCGCAGGACCGTAGTATTCGCGAGGATGGCGCAAAGGCGGACGGGACAACACTCGACACGGGCGCCCTTCAGCGGGCCATTGACGCCGTGGGTACAGCAGCCGCGGGAGGAATGACATAAAGAAAGGGGGCCGGATTGCTCCTGCCCCCTTCCTGTCAGAAATAAACGCTCGAACTAGTTCGACTTGATTCTCGCGTGGACCTTGTCCATCGAGAACTCGGCCTTTGAGCCGTGGCACGCCACACAGCTCTCGCCGAGCGCCGTGGTGTTGGCCAGGGCGTGGGAGGCAGTCTCCACTTCGTCATGGCAGCCTTGGCAGGCGGCCGCGATGGGCAGAGTGGTGGGCGTGAAGCCGCCGGGGCTGGCCACCGCCGCCTTCGCGCCGACCATATCCGGCTGGTAGGAGTTGCCTACATGGCACGTGGCGCAAGCCCGGTTGTCGCCCGGGAATCCGACTTCCTTGTAGTTGGTGGTCCCCAGCATGTAAGGATTGACCAGATCCGAACCACGGTGGGTGCTGTGGATCTGCCAGGCGAAGTTGACGCTCTGCTTGAGGGCGGAATCGACCAGCACGGGGTTGTGGCAGATGACACACTCTTGCGTCTCGGCGCGAGTCCCGCCGTGGACGAACTTGAGGTCTCCGTGGCATGCAGCGCACTTGGCGGTAGCAACCACTACGCGCCGGGGTTCCACCTGGCTCTTGTCCACCGAGAAGTAGTACTCAACCGGCTTGGCCGCATCGGTTGCCGTGACGGCCTTCAGGGTGCCGGGCAGCAGAACGACGGAGTTGCGGGCCTGGATCGAGACGGTGTAGGATCCGGCGCCGGCGGCTGGGATCTTGCCCGTCATGTTGTAGGTGTAGACGCCGCTGCTGCCAACCGTGGTGGCCGGGTTTTCGGAGACGCGAACCGCGCCGGGGCCGGTCTGGTAATCGGTATTCGGTCCGGCGAGGACGACGCGAATCTGGGTCAGCTTGCTGATGTCCACAGGATCACCGGCCTTGTTCACGACGCTGAAGGTTACGGTCGGCGAGGAGCCGGGCGTGGTGTTCTCCACCTTGAGAACCTTGGTGATGATGCCGGGCAGCGTAGCGGAATTGTTAGGTACCACGTGGGCGCCAGGGATGGAGGCGTCAAAATCCGACTCCGCCTTCGCCGTGTGGCAGTTGGCGCACTCGTTGTCGGTAAACATCGGCATCCCGACGTGATTCTCGCCCGTGGCAAAGTTCACGTTGTCGTGGCAGGCGCCGCAGGCGGCGCGGCTGGGGTTGGTCTTCCAGGCGTCGGACTGGGCCTGGCCCGCTGTGTGGCAGACCGTGCAATTACGCGTATCCTGCGGGAAGGCGACTTCGGAGAAGTCCGACCAGGCGCCGCGGTGCCAGATGCGATACGGCGTGCCCGCGATCACGCTGGGCAGCTTCTTGCCCATGTGGATCTTGTGGATCAGCACGGGCATATCCTGGCTGAGCTGCGTGTCCGGATTGATGGTCTGCGGCGTGTGGCACATGATGCACAATTCCACCGCGATGCGCGAGCCGCCATGACCGAAGAGCGGGTTGTGGCAACCGTTGCAGGCCTGGGTATTCACCACGGACCGGGTCACCGCCACCGCCGAGCCATTCGGCACGAAGGTGAAGACGTCATTGGAAATCGCGTCCGTTTCGCCGTAGGTGAGGAACTCGGTGAGATTGCGGTTGGCGGAGACGCCGATCGCGTGGGTCACGGTGGCGTCGAAGTTGGCAGGCGCCTTGGTCTTGAACGTATAGGTGTAGTCACCCTCGGCGTTCTTTGCCCAGGTGCCGCCGGAATCGTTGGCAGCCTGAATCTGCGCCGGATTGGCGTTAATGGTCGCCTTGAGAGTCGTGGTGGTATAGGAGACGTATTGCTTCTTGCCGGCAGGAATGTAGGTGGCAATCAGGCTCATCGAGACCGGGCCGGGGGTGGAGAGGCCATCCCGATCCAGCGGCACGCCCTTGGGATCGGCGATGGTGACGCGGGCGGTGATCGTGCCGTCTTTGGCAATGGCGGCCGACTTGATCTTGACTACCACGCCCGGCCGGATGAAGTTCACCTGGCTTTCGTCCAACGAAGCCGACTTCGTCGTGCCGGTCACGGCAGCCTTCTTGGGCGGCGTAACAGCCATCAGGGCTATTAGCGGTATCAGCAGGAGGGCTGGGACCGCCAGGATTGACTTGCGAGATTGAAGCATATGATTTCTCCTAGCGTGGCGGCCAACCAATTGCACTCGTCGAGCGTGTCACACCTGCGAACGAAAAATGTGGTTCTTCGCCGTACTGCGGGACCGTGGCAGGGCTTGGGAGGGGGTGGGCTTGCCTTGTTGAACTTTGCGACACTGAATTCAGATAAAACGATCTCCTATGACTGTATCTCTCAAAGAGCGCGCGGAGCAACACATTTTTCACCGCTTCCAGGAAACGTCTGTGGAAAAACACGTCGCTCCAGAGGGGCGGGACGGCCAATCGTGACGACTGCTGTGGATTGTGCCGCATTCTGCAACGGCCCAGCCAAGACTCGGGTGTGGCGCGCGAGCGGTCAAGCTATCCGCCAGCGTTCCTGCGCCGGGAGCGCTCGGAGAACGCGGGGACAGAGAGCGAGCGGCCTGCCTGGCCCGCTGCAATTTTCGGTCTTTCAGGCCTGATACTCGATGCTCTCCGCGATACAATATGGAGGGCTCTCCGAGGCGCTACCGCTATCCTCGGCAGGAAGAGCCGCTGCGGATTGTGCGCAGCCCTCGCCCGCACTTGGCCTACCGGCATCGGGCGCCCGATGGGGAGTGGGATCCCGGACTGACTGGCGCGCTACTCCAATACTGTGAGGGCTCCTTGGCGCAACGATACGCGGTTGTCTTTCTAATGCTCGCCTTGACGCTCCGGCTCGGCGCACAGAGTGGCGAGCGCCATTTCGAATACGGATTTGAGCAAAGGGTCCGCAACGAGAACTGGAACAACATCTTCGATTACAAGGACGCCACGGACGACGAGCGCGGCCAGGTGCGCTACCGCACTCGGCTGTGGATCAAGGCGCCGTTGACGGCCAATATCGACATCAGCCTGGGCCTGGCGCAGGAGACCAATCAGATCTTCCAGCCGCACACAGCCACCCACATGGACGAGGGCATCTTCGAGACGGCCTATGTGGACATCAAGCGGCTCTTCGTCAAGGGCCTGAGCCTGCGCGTGGGGCGGCAGAACCTCACCAAGGGCGAGGGCTTTCTGATTCTGGAGGGCAATCCGTGGGACGGCTCGCGCTCCATCTATCACAATGCCGCCGTCCTGGGCTACGAGCGGGGCAAAGCCAAACTGGAACTGATCGGAATCTTCGATCCGCGCCTGGACCGTTTCCTGCCGCGTATCAACGACAAGGCGCGCCAGTTAGTCGAATGGAATGAATCGGCGTTGGGCGCATACTACACCGACAATCGCTTCAAGAAGACCTCGCTGGAGGCGTATCTCTTCTACAAGCGCGAATTTGGTGACATCCGCCCCAAGACGAACGCGCAGTACCAAGCGGACCGCTACGTTTACACAGCCGGCGGCCGGGCCGTCCACAAGCTGCCGAGTGCGTTCAGCCTGACGGGAGAATTCGCGTGGCAGTGGGGCCGCCAGCGGCCCAACCGCGAGATCCGCGCCTGGGGCGGTTATGGGTATCTCAA
This sequence comes from Paludibaculum sp., assembly GCA_036504135.1. GTDB lineage: Bacteria > Acidobacteriota > Terriglobia > Bryobacterales > Bryobacteraceae > Paludibaculum. The sequence goes on along the minus strand of DASXVP010000004.1, from coordinate 9,689 downwards.
GCGCACTTTCGGCGCACAAAAGCGCCATTACGCGACTTTTGGATACTGGGGCATGTCAGGCAGCGATCCCTCCACGCCGGGCACCATCGGCAATTGGGATCCGCTGTTTTCTCGCTGGCCGAAATGGAGCGAGGGCTACATTTATACGCAATTCAAAGAGGTGGGCGTCGCCTACTGGACCAATACCGGCATGTGGCAGGGAGAAGCGGTGTACGTCCCGTGGAAGCCGCTGAGCCTGCGCGGCACAGTCTATCAGATGCACGCATACCATCCCTATCCAGGCAGTCGGCAACAGTACGGAAACGGAACGGGGCGCGGCCAGGAGTATCAACTGCGGGCCGATCTGACAGTGAACAAGCACTGGCGTGGACACGTGCTATATGAGTGCCACGTGCCGGGATCGTTCTACGCGGGCAAGGATCCGGGCTTCTTTTTCCGCACCGAAGTGACGTATCAATTTACCGGGCAGGTGGCGTTTTAGAGTTTTCGTTTGAGATAAAATCATACTTCCAGCTCGGAATCTCCTCAGCGCGAAAGTGTGACAGATCTCATGACTCGGAATGCAATGTGGGCGTGGCCGGTCTGCCTGGCCGTGATGGCGGCCGGTGGGGCGATGGCGGGGGCGCGGCCGGCGGTGGCCGCAGGCTCATTGGCAAGTTTCAAGCTGGGCATCGATGGGACTATCTGGGCTTGGGGGGACAACGGCAATGGCGCCTTGGGTGACGGGACAGGGCTGAACCGCTTTGCGCCCGTCCCGCTGCGCGGCCTGAGCGGAATGGTGGGAGTGGCCGCGGGCGCGGTTCACGGCCTGGCGCTGAAAGACGACGGAACGGTGTGGGCCTGGGGCTGGAATCGTTGGGGCCAGGTGGGGGATGGCACCGCCCAGGACCGGTACGCGCCGGTACAGGTAGCGGGGGTCAGCGGGGTTGTCGCGGTGGCTGCGGGAGTCAACCATAGCCTGGCGGTAAAGAACGACGGCACTGTCTGGACGTGGGGCGGGGCCGTGGCCTTCGGAATGCCGCAGGAATGGTGGATCAGGCCTACCCAAGTACCGGGGCTCAGCGGCGTGGTAGCTGCGGCGGGAGGATACAACACCAGCCTCGCACTCAAGAGGGATGGGACCGTCTGGATGTGGAGCACTGCCGGCACGCCAGCGGTCCAGGTAAGCGGGCTCAACGGGGTAGTCGCAATCGCGGAGGGGTATTTCCACAGCCTGGCGTTGAAGAGCGACGGGACCGTCTGGGCCTGGGATGTCCCTGGGGGGAGTTGGCCGGGAGGCGGGACGCCGGACCGTACCACGCCCACACAAGTGAGCGGATTGGCCGGGGTGGTGGCTGTGGATTCGAATGGCGAGCACAGTCTCGCGCTGAGGGACGATGGAACGGTCTGGGCTTGGGGCGCCAACGAGAACGGCCAACTCGGCGACGGGACGACGGTCACTCGAAGCACGCCAGTGCAGGTGGTTGGACTGAGAGGCGTGGCGTCAATAGCGGCAGGCATCGCGCACAGTCTCGCCGTGAAGCGCGACGGGACTGTTTTTGCCTGGGGCGAGAGCCGCTTTGGAGTATTGGGGGACGGCACCCCGCCGCTATGGTACGCGCCGCTTCCGGTGTCCAATTTGGACGGAGTCACAGGCATGGCTGCCGGCGCCGATCATAGTCTTGCAGTGCGAAGCGACGGGACGGCGTGGGCGTGGGGCAAGAACACCTCCGGCCAGTTGGGCAACGGCTCCTGCGGGATCTGCCCCGAGCCCGTCCCCGTAGGCGTCCTCAGCGGCGTGACAGCCATCGACGCGGGTCAGGCCTTTAGCCTAGCGGTCAAGAGCGATGGAACCGCATGGGCGTGGGGCGCCAACGCCTCCGGCCAATTGGGCAATGGGAGTTCCGTTGCTTCCAGCGTGCCGGCGCAGGTCAGCGGGTTGACCGGAGTGACAGCGGTGAATGCAGGCGGAGCCCATAGCCTGGCCCTGATCAATGACGGCACCGTCTGGGCGTGGGGCGCCAACGAATACGGCCAGTTGGGCGATGGGACTACCGTGCAGCGCCTCGCCCCTGTGCGCGTCAGCGGCCTCAGCGCCATGACAGCGGTTGCCGCGGGCGAATGGCATAGCCTGGCGCGAAAGGGTGACGGAACAGTGTGGGCGTGGGGCATCGCTGCGCTGTGGGGAGGCGGGACCAATTCGCCGGGTAGTCTGCCCGCACCAGTCAGCGGGCTCAGCGGAATCGTGGCAGTAGCCGCGGGCGGCTCTCATGCCATGGCTCTCAAGAACGACGGCACCGTCTGGACCTGGGGCTCCAATAGTTCCGGCCAGTTGGGCATTGGGCCTGGCTCTTCTTGGGCGTCTCAGCCCGTCCAGATCAGCGGCCTCGCCGGAGTGGTTTCCATCGCGGCCGGGGCAAATCACAGCCTGGCGGCTAAGAGCGACGGCACCGTCTGGATCTGGGGCACCGACGCCAACGGCCAACCGGGCGACGGGTCCGCCATCCGGTGGTACCGGCCGGTGTTGGTGAGCGGGCTTAGCGACATCGCCACGGTCTCCGCCGGCTCCGCGCACAGTCTGGCGCTCACGAAAGGCGGGATCGTTTGGGCTTGGGGCGCCGGCTTGGATGGCCAGTTGGGCAATGGCAGCATCTGGTTCAAAGCTACGCCGATTCCCACCTTGCCCACCACCCTACCCGGCACGCGCACCATCAACCTGGATCGCTTCCAGCTCAGCTTTGGAGGCGTGACCGGCGCGGCGCCGGTAGTCTCGCCCGCCCAGGAAGTAGTGCTGACGCAGAGTGGCCCAGGAACCGCCGCCTGGACAGCCAGCACGGACAAGCCCTGGCTGGTGGTTTCCCCGACCTCAGGTGTCGGCGGCGCGAGAGTGATGGTTTCCATTCTGAGCTCCGCCCTGCCGGCGTTGGGTGCAAACAGCGCCACCGTGACGTTCAACTCGGCGGACGCCGTCAACACGCCCATTACCGTATCGGTCACGCTGCAAATGACAGCCGGCGTCTCGCCGCCGTTTGGCGTTTTCGATACGCCGCTCCACAACGCGACCGGCCTCTCCGGCAGTGTGGCCGTCACCGGCTGGGCGCTCGACAACATCGGAGTCAATAAGGTAACCATCTGGAGGGACCGTGTGGGCGCCGAGGGCGTCTACCCCAACGGATACGTCTATATCGGCGACGCGACGTTTGTCGCCGGCGCCCGCCCCGATGTGGAGGCGAGATTCCCGTTTAGTCCGAATGCGATTCGCGCCGGCTGGGGCTATCTGATGCTGACGAACGGGCTGCCAGCCAAGGGCAACGGCACATTCACGCTCCATGCCATCGCCGTGGATGAAGAGGGCAATCAAGTAAAGCTGGGCTCCAAGACCATCACGGTGGACAATGCTCACGCGGTGAGGCCCTTCGGCGCGCTCGATTCGCCCGCGCCGGGCCAGACGATCAGCGGCAGCAGCATCAGCTCCGGTTGGGCGCTCACGCCCCAGCCGGCATCCATCGCCGCCGACGGTTCCACTATCTGGCTCAATATCGATGGCGTCAATGTCGGGCATCCCATCTACGGGCTCATCCGCCCGGACGTTGCCGCCATCTTCCCCGGCTTGGCGAATAGCGGCGCCAGCGGAGGGCAAGCGGTGTTGGACTCCGCCAACTACACGAATGGAGTGCACACGATTGCCTGGATTGTCTACGACAATCAAGGTCACGGCGACGGCATCGGCAGCCGCTTCTTCACGGTACTGAATGCCGCCGCGGCGGGCGCCAGTGTGCCCGGCGGTACGCAGACGGCGGAGCTGGCGCCGGAGCGGCGGCGGCTGGTCAGCATGATGACGCTCACCCGGCCCAGTGCGGCCCGGCGCGACACTCTGAGTTACCGGAAGGGTCACGATCTCAATGCCGCGTTGCTCGACGTGGGATTAGGCGACGACGGGGAATTCGAGACGGTGGAACTGGCGGAGTTGGATCGGGTGGAGCTCCACCTGCCGGCTATGGTGGCCGGGGCACCCTGGACGGGACGACTGCGGTTTGCCGATGAGTTGCGGCCGCTCCCCATTGGCTCCACTCTCGACGAAGAGAACGGCGTCTTCTACTGGCAACTGGCTCCAGGGTTCCTGGGCGAATACCAGTTGGAATTCAGCCGGCCGGACGTTGCGCCTACTGTGGTCCGAATCCGCGTGGGGCCGAAAGAGCTACAAACTGGCGCTGGCACGGAACGCAGCGGCGAAGCCAGAGAATGACTTGCGGATCATCTCCTCCTGCACCGTGAGCGAGAGCCGCATGTAGCCACCGCGGCCAAAGCCGGCGCCGGGCACGCCCAGCACGCCTTCGTGCGCCAGCAGCCGGACGAAGGCGATGTCGTCGGCGAGCGGCGTCTTCATGAAGATGTAAAAAGTGCCCTCCGGCTTGCGCACGTCGTAGCCGATGCGCGTGAGCTCGTCGCAGAGCAGATCGCGTTTCCGCTGATAGCCCGAGACATCGACTGTAGCGTCCATCGCTTCCAGCTCGACCAGTTGCCAGAGGGCGGGGGCATTGATAAACCCCAGGATGCGATTCGTGAAGGCGCAGGCGCCGCGCAGTCGCGGTCGCCCTTGCAGGCGCGGCGAGAGCGCCAGGTAGCCGATGCGCTCGCCGGGCAGTCCCTGCGATTTCGACCACGAGTTGCAGATCACGGAGTTGGTGATCAGCGCGGCCACCTCCGGCTGATGATTGCCGTCGAAGACGATGTGCTTATACGGCTCGTCACTGATCACCAGCACCTCATGATCCAGCCGCGCCAGCATGGCATCGAGATCGCGCAGCACTGACTCTGGGTAGATCCGGCCAGTGGGATTGTTGGGCGTGTTGAGCAGGATGGCGCGGGTGCGTGGCGTAATGGCGGCAGCGATGCGCTCCACATCGGGCAGGAAGTCCTCGCCGCTCTCCACCTGCACCATGCGTCCGGCGTGATTGGTGATGTAGAAAGGGTATTCGGAGAAGCAGGGCATCAGGACGATCACTTCGTCGCCGGGATCGAGGATCGACTTGAGGATTACGTTGCAGGCGCCGGCGGAGCCCACCGTCATGAAGATGTCGTCGGCCTCAAACGGCAGACCGGTGTTGCGGCACAACTGGCTGGCCACGGCCTGCCGCACCGCGGGGAATCCGGGGTTGGGCATATAGCCGTGAGTGCGCGGACGGCGCTCCGCCACCACGCGGCTCAGCGCCTCCAGCACCTGCGCTGGCGGCTCGACGTCGGGATTGCCGAGCGTGAAGTCGTAGACGTTTTCGGGGCCGCGCTCCAGCTTCATTCGGGCGCCCTCCTCGAACATGCGGCGGATCCAGGAGGCGCGTTCGAGCTGGGAAGAGATGGTCTGTGAGATATTCATCCGGGCGGATTACCTGCTATCGAGCGCGGCTCGATCCAGCACGCTGATGCCGCCGCGGCGCAGCGTATCGATGGCGTCGTCGGGATGATCAAAGCGAAAGATCAGGACGGCCTTGCCGCCGCGCATGATGGGGAATGCGTACATGTATTCGATGTTGGTATTGGGGCCCTCAAAGAGGTCCAGCACAGCGGAGAGTCCGCCGGGATGGTCCGGCACTTCGATGGCGACCACCTCAGTGACCTTGACGACAAAGCCGCCTGCCTCCAGAAGGGTTTTGGCGCGCTCCCAGTCCGAGACGATGATACGGAGAATGCCGTAGCGCTGCGAATCGGCCAGCGAGAGCGCCTGCATATCGATGCCCTCGCGGGCCAGCAGGCGGCAAGGGGCGATGAGGTGGCCGGGCTTGTTTTCGGAAAAGAGCGAGAGCTGTTGAATCTTCATGCTGGCAACCGCCTGTCGATCACTCGTTTGGCTTTCCCTTCACTGCGCTGGATGGTGTGCGGCTCCACGAGCCGGACTGGCACACGCAGGCCGAGCACCTGCTCCAAGGTATCCTCAATTTTCGCGCTCAACTCTTCCAGCGCGCCGATCTTGTCGCTGAATGTCTCGGGCGTGACCTCCACCAGCACCTCCATCTGATCCAGGCCGTGGGCGCGGCTGAGGACAATCTGATAGTGCGGCAGCGTGCCCTCTACTTCGAGCAGCGCGGTCTCCACTTGTGAGGGGAAGACGTTGACGCCGCGAATGATCAGCATGTCGTCGCTGCGCCGGCTGATCCGCCTCATGCGGCGCAGGGAGCGGCCGCAAGGGCACGCGCCCGGCAGCAGCGCGGTGATGTCTCGCGTGCGGTAGCGAATCATCGGCATGGCGAATTTGCTGAGCGTGGTGAGCACGAGTTCGCCCTCCGCGCCGTCGGGCAGCACTGCGCCGGACTCGGGGTCAATGATCTCTGGATAGAAGTGGTCTTCGAAGATGTGCAGTCCGTCCTGCTCCGGACACTCGATGGCCACACCCGGGCCGATAATCTCAGAGAGGCCGTAGATATCGATGGCGCGGATGCCGGAGAGCGTCTCGATGCGCTTGCGCATGGAGGCTGTCCAGGGCTCGGCGCCGAAGACGCCCACGCGCAGCGGGAGGTCGCGGATGTCGATGTCCATCTCCACCGCGCGCTCGATCATGTGCAGGAAATAGCTGGGCGTGCAGCAGATGGCGGTGACGCCGAAATCCTTCATCACCATGATCTGCCGGTCCGTGTTGCCGCCGGAGATCGGGATCACCGTTGCGCCGAGACCCTCCGCGCCGTAGTGCGCGCCCAGGCCGCCGGTGAAGAGACCGTAGCCGTAAGCGTTCTGAATGATGTCCCCGTGGTGCAGGCCGCAGGCTGCAAAGCTGCGGACCATGACGGAGGTCCAGACGTCGAGATCCTGCTGCGTGTAGGCAACAACGATGGGCTTGCCGGTGGTGCCGCTTGAGGCGTGCAGACGGACGATCTCTTCCATCGGGCTGGCGAACAGGCCGAACGGATACGTGTCGCGGAGGTCGGCCTTGGTGGTGAATGGCAGCTCGGCGATGGCCGCGAGGGATGTGATGGTGTCCGGCGTGACACCGCGCTCCACCATGCGGTCGTGGAAGAGAGGCACGTGGCGATAGGCGCGCGCGACGATGGCCTGCAGGCGGCTCAATTGCAGGTTGGCGAGTTGTGCCGGCGGGATATAATCCGGCGCGCTGTCCGGATGGAATCGGGTGCAGGCTTGTTTGGCGGCGTTCACGCGAGCCTCCCGGCGGCAAAGGCCTCGAAGTTGATGCTGTGGAGTTTCGGCGCCAGATGCCTCGCAATGGCTGCGGTCCAGGTAGATTCTGGAAATTCCAGATGGCGGCTCAGTGCGCCGAGCAGAGCGACGTTGATGCACTTCTCACTCTTGAGCTTCGTACCGGCAAGCAGGGCCGGCTCCAGCAGGATGCCACCGGGCTTGAGCACGGCGCGGTTGACTTCGACCTGGGTGGCATCGAGGACGACGAGGAAATCCGCCTGCCCATCGGGCACCATCGGGCTGAAGACCTTTGCACCATAACGCACGTCGCTGGAGACTGAGCCGCCACGCTGGCTCATGCCGTGAATCTCGCTCTTTTTGACGTCCAGACCGGCGGTGAAGGCCACTTCGGCAACGATATCGGAGGCTTTCAGCACACCTTGCCCACCGAGCCCCGCAACGACGATATTGAGCACTTTATTGCACATTTTTGTCGCTTTCTGCACACTTTTCGTACTGTCGAATGGCCCCTGCCGCCAGCAGGCAGTTGCGCCGCGCAATGATGACGTTTAGTTCGCCGGATGCCAAACAGCTCTGGACCAGGTCCTGAAACGCCTGAGGATTCACCATGGGATCCATCACGTGAACCTGCTCGATACCCATGGCGCGGATGACGTTCTCGAAGACGAACTTCCCGGTGGCGGAATGATGCAGCGTGCGGCCGGTGCCGGGGTGCTCCTGGAGCCCGGTCATGGCGGTGGTGCCGTTATCCAAAATCAGGACGACGTGGCCACTGGCCGGTGGATTGTAGACCATCTCCACCAGGCCGGTGATGCCGCTGTGGACGAAGGTGCTATCGCCGATGACGCTCACCACGCGGCGGGCCTCATCGGGCGGCAGAGTGTGGCGCAGGCCGAGGCCGACACCGATGGACGCGCCCATGCAGACCAGCGTATCCATGGCAGAGAACGGCGGCAGCACGCCGAGCGAGTAGCAGCCGATGTCGCCGGAGACGATGCAGTTGAGATCGCGCAGGGCCGTAAAAACAGTGCGATGGGGGCAGCCCTGACAGAGCGCGGGCGGCTTGCCGGGCAGCGGTTTCGGTTCGGGCGTGAGATCGCGGGCGGCGATGCGGGCGACGCGGGCTGCGTTGAGCTCGCCGAAGCGGAAGATCTGCGGCTGGCTCTCCACGGCAATGCCAGCGGTGCGCGCGGACTCCACCAGGTAGGGATCGCCCTCTTCGATGATCAGAGTGCGCTGGTGCGCGACGGCGAACTCGCGCATGGCGGATAGGGGCAGCGGATAGGTCATCCCGAGTTTCAACACGGCGGCATCGGGTAGCGCTTCGCGCACGTGCTGGTAGGAGATGCCCGATGTCATGACGCCGAATTCCACGCCGCCGGCCGTGGTTGTATTCGGCCCCTCTGTCTCGTTCCAGGCGGCGATTTCGGCAAGCTTGGCGCGCAGGCGGTGGTGAGCCGGGCGGGCGTAGGCGGGAATCATGACGCGCGCTGGGATGTCGCGGACGAAGCCGGCGGCGGGCGCGGGCGGAACTGGGTAGCCGGGCGTTTCGACAATGGTCTTGGAGTGACAGACCCGCGTGGTCATGCGGAGCAGGACAGGCACGCCCCAACGTTCGGAGACCTCGATGGCGAGGAGCGTGAAGTTGTAGGCCTCCTGCGAGTCAGAGGGCTCGAGCATGGGAACACCGGCGGCGACCGCGTAGCGCCGGTTGTCCTGCTCGTTCTGACTGGAGGCCATGCCTGGGTCATCGGCGGAGACGATGACGAGGGCGCCGCGCACGCCGGTGTAGGCGACGGTGAAGAGCGGGTCGGCGGCGACGTTGAGGCCGACGTGCTTCATGGTGACCAGCGCGCGGCCGCCGGCGAAGGCGACACCGATGCCGACCTCCAAGGCGACCTTCTCGTTGGGCGACCATTGAGCGCGGCCGCCGAGCCTCTCCAATTCCTCGAGGATCTCGGTGGAGGGCGTGCCAGGATAGCCGGTGCCGAGTGCGAGACCCGCGTCCAGCGCGGCGAGCGCGACGGCTTCGTCGCCACTCAGAATGGACCGGCGGGCGGGAACAGGATTGGTCAAAACAGGATGGCCTCGCGAAGAAGGGAGTAAGGGAGAAGTTTATCGGAAATGTGGGGTGCGGGGCAAACGCGGGAGTGACGCGGCTGCGGCGCAGCATGCATGGAAGAAGGGCCGCGCCCCCGGTTGGGAGACGCGGCCCTTTTCTATTGGACTGTGAACCGAACTAGGCGGTGCGGTTGGCTTCCGAGGAGCCTTCGGTCTTGGCAATCGCGGCCTGCGCAGCAGCGAGGCGGGCGATCGGCACACGGTAGGGGGAGCACGAAACGTAGTCCATACCGACTTGGTAGCAGAACTCGACGGAGTTCGGCTCGCCGCCGTGCTCGCCGCAGATTCCGATTTCCAGGTCCTTGTTGGTGCTACGGCCGAGCTCGACGGCCATCTTGATCAACTTGCCGACGCCTTCGCGGTCGATGACGGCGAACGGGTCGTTCTTGAAGATCTTCTTGTCCTCGTATTCCTTCGAGAACTTCGTATAGTCGTCGCGGGAG
>DASXVP010000003.1:0-173717 GCA_036504135.1 Paludibaculum sp. | reverse complement strand
ATGGGTGGGTACATCCTTGCGGTTGGTTTTGGTTTGCACCTCCAACTCTACAAGGGCTGCCCGCCCATGCTCATCCGATCCTCATCTGCCCGGCCTGTACACCTCGCATTGGTGCTCTCAAATCGTCTTGGACAGCAGTGGGTCCATCCAGTCTTTCGATCCTGCTTACGAAGACGATTTCTGGTCGAAGCCCGGTTTTGAAGGCACGAATCCGCCGTCTTATCTCACCGCGGCCAAGGTAGATGGCTATGCTACCGTCGCCGGTCTTACCCGCAACGCGCAGAACACACCTATCGCCGTCACGTTCGAACCGGGTACGGTCCCGGCGTTGGGGTCGATCGGCGCAGCGGGCCTGCAGTTTTATGTCTACGGCGCAGACGGCAAGACCCGGATCACCAACGGCCAGGCCCTGTCGCTCGCCGGCAAACTCGAGGGAAACACGCTGACGCTGGCCGCAACCAATGATGCCACCCTGCTCAATGCGCTGGCTACCGGAGGCAAGATCCGCATAAACAACCGATTCTTGCTGGCCGCGTGCTTTTATCCGCGTCACTCGATTCTCGACAACGGGAACCCTGCCTACAACCAGTACAAGAACGCCGACGGCACAACCAAGTATGTCCAGCGCCCCATTCAGGTTTCATATCTCAGCAACATCCGGACGGCGGGGGGGCGCCGCGAAACCGGCCATCTGACGGTGAAGACGATCGTTATCGAGGACCTGGTGGACCCGGCTTCGTACCCCTACGTCGCCTCATTCTACGCCGGACAGGTAAGCACGGCCCTGGGAGCACAGGCCAACGATCTGTTCCGAATCTACTACAACGAGAACTCCGGACACGGTTCTTTCGCCGGCGCGTCGGGAGGCAAGGTCGCCACGTCCATGATCGGCATTGCCGGCATTATGAACCAAGCGCTGCTCGACCTCGCCGCGTGGGCGGAGCGGGGTATCGCCCCGCCGCCATCATCGCGTCATAATCTCGATGCGATGAACCAAGTCATCCTGCCGGAGAAAGCGCGCGAACGTCACGGTCTGCAACCGGTGGTGCATCTGACAGCTGATGGCAAGATTCGCGCCGAGGTCGGTCTGAACCAGCCAGTCAACCTCTCCGGAACGATCGAGATGCCTCCCGGCACCGGCAAGGTTATTCAATACGACTGGTATCTCGGCAAAGGCGACTTCTCCTACGAGCCGGCGACGAAGCTTGCCGAACCTCAACCGCTCGTCACCGCAACGCGCAGTGTCAGCTTTGCGCGGCCCGGCGAGTACACGATCACGCTTCGCGCCTACGCCCAGCGCGACGGTGTGGGCGATGCTACGAGCACCACGCTGCTGCAGAATCTCGCCCGGATCCGCGTCGTAGTGCGGTGAGTAGGCGCCGGCGAAAGGAAGGCGGACCGGGGCTCATCGCCGCTGGCGTCACGCCCTCTTCGTCGTGCGTAGACTATCCGAACTTCTGCATATTTAGTCGACCCTGTCGATACCAGGCCGGTGCACCATTGAAAGCCACCTCTCCGAGGGGCATTGGTACACTGTTGCGACCGCATGCCTGGGGAAGATTGCGTGCCGTTTACCGTTTACTGATCCACCTGATCGCGTAATCGCCGTATCGGACCAGTGCTCTGTCCGTATTGCTCCTGTGTGACGCGCCACTCGGAAACTGAAGCGGGCGCGGAGCGGATTTGTATTTTTCAACGACTTGCGACGATTTGAGTTCGAACGTCGTCCAGAGTGGGGAGCCAGATTGCGGAATTCTGTTGACAACTCTTCCCGGCCGGAGAGTACTCGGGAGCTTTCCGCTCAGATCTGATGGATCCGTTGAAGACCCGGCCACCGGTCGAAATCATGGTCGAAACTCAGAATCGATCGAACGCCGTGGCGCTCCATGACCGCAATGTGCACCGCATCGCGGGCCGACAGCAGCGCACGGTGCTGGGCGATTTCCCCGGCACGCAAAACCTCCGCTCGTTCGATGGGAAACACTTCATCGACAATGTCCAGTATAGTTTGGAGGGCTGGTCCGACGGCTTCCCGCCTGTCAATAGCCGTATACCGATGGAGAATCTCCTGCAACACTTCAGCGTCAGTAACGAGACGCTGTCCCGCTGCAATCAGGCGCTCGAGGAGCAATTGCGCCTCCGCCTTGTGCGGATGGGCTGCTCCCATCAAGTACATCAGAATGTTGGAGTCGACGAAGATCAACCTTGGTACCCCCGCTCGATTTCGCTCAGCATCTGCTCCAGGTCAGCGGAGGGGAACGAGTACTGCGCGCCGCGCCGAACCGCCTTCAATTTCGTTTCAGGGTCAAGCACAGGCCGACTCGCGCGGGCGTCCCGAAGCGCTCGGCGGACCCATTCACCCACAGTCAAACGTTCACGCTTGGCCAAACGCTGTATGTCGGACATTTCGGGGTCGGGAAGCACCACTTGAAGACGCTTACTCATGCAGTGAGTATGCGATGATCATGGGAGAAGTGTCCAGCTTGAGTGGTGGAGAGGCTGTTGGACACTAGGTTTTCCGGGGGGCCAAACAACAACGCTCGACGGGGCTCTACGCCAACAGCGGGGGCAGACCCGAGTTTCGGACCTTCCTAAAAACAACGAGTTGACGTTGCAGGCGGCGGCAATCGCAAGCCGGGGTTACAATTGGAAAGAAATGGTTTCGCCCAATACTTCACGATTGTTGCTTGAGGAACGCCGGCGGGCGATCCGCGAACTGATTGGGGATCAGGGGCGGACGACGATCGCGGAAATCGTTGAGCAGTTCGGTGTTTCTGCTGTGACGGCGAGGAATGACCTGGACGCGCTAGCTTCTATTGGAGCTGTGGTGCGGTCCCACGGTGGCGCTGTGCGATGCCAGGAAGCGACGCACGACTATCCGGTGAACTTCAAGGCGGGGCTGCACCGTCCGGAAAAGGCGCGGATCGGTCTTGCGGCGGCGCAACTGGTTCAGCCGAACGAGACCATTATTCTGGACAGCGGGACCACCACGTGGGAGATCGCGCGCCATTTGAAGGCCATGAAATTGCGGGGACTGACGGTGATCACCAATGCCCTGAACATCGCCTCGGAACTGGCGGATGAGCCCGGCATCGCTCTCATCATGGTGGGTGGCGTACTGCGCCAGATTTCGTTTTCTTTCGTTGGTCCGCAGGCCGAGGCGATGCTGCGCGAAATGCATGCGGATCGGTTCTTCCTGGCTGTAGACGGCCTGGATCTGGAGATCGGACCTTCGACTCCGGACGTTTTGGAGGCGCAGTTGAACAGCCGGATGATGAAGATCGCCCGGGAGACCACCGTGGTGGCTGATTTCAGTAAGCTCGGCCGCCGCAGTGTCTCACGAATTGGCCCCATTGAGAGCATCCGCAGATTGGTGACGGATACGCGTGCGCCTGCGGATTTCGTGAAGCAACTGCAGGACAAGGGCGTCGAGGTATTGCAGGTCTGAGGCGCGGTTAGAGCGCGGAAAGCGCCGCCACGCTCCATTCTGCCGTAGAGCGCACGTCAATTCCTTCTCCGTACGAGGCCCGGACCACCTTTGCATCCAGCGTGCGTCCGCGCGCATCCACGGCCCCGGCGATCACCAGACGGCGCGGCGCCAGGGCCGTGGCCAGAAACGGGAGATCAGTCTGCGTCAGGACGCCAGGCAGGAAGTTGGCGAACGGCTCCGCATATTCGTCACCCGCTATCAGGCTGGCCCATGTGGAGAGACCTCCGGAGAGGTACGTGGTCTGGATGGACGGCGTCAGGACAGAGGCGCAAAGCGCCGGCACGGCCATGGCGCCGGCGGCGGCGAGAATGGTGCGGGTGGCCCTCCGGTAGGTGGTGACGGCTTGTGCCATGACCTGGATATCCACCGCTCGCTGGCCCAGCAGCGGCCGGCCCAGCATCAGTAAAGCCCAGGCGTAGGCCTCCTCGGTGGCATGGGGCCGAGTGTAGAAGGAGTTGCCGCGGCCAACCTCGGGTGTCAGATCGCCAATGCCGCGCACGTCGAACGCGCAAACAGTAATTCCGGCGGCGGCCAACTCGTGGCACAGCCCGCCTTCCCGCCACTGCCGGGTCCGGCCACCAGGTTCCAGCAGGAGCAAGAGCGGTCCAGCGGGAGCACCCGGCAAAGGAACGAAGAGATAGGCAGGCAAAAACACGCCGGGCGCCGACTGCACCTCAATGGTTTCGATTATGCACTTCTCGCCGCGTTCCCGCCCGAGCGTGGTGACGGCGGCGGGCCGGGACTCGTCCATACGCAGCAAGCTGCGGAGCTTGGCTTGCGCCATCGGGCCGGGTGTGGGCGCGGCCAAGGGTACGCGGGCGGGCTTCACTCCACACAGCAGCAAGGCATCGGGCTCAGGCTGGACTTCGGGTTCGGCAACCGGCTTGGTGGCGCCGCGCAGCCAGCGTTCGAAGAAGTTGTAGGTGTGGACCCGGAGCTGATGAGACAGGGCGTGGGGCAGGGCAGTGGTCTTCCATTCCAGATTGCCGGGTTTGCCGAGCACGCCATAGATACTTCGGAGTTTGGCGAACTCCTCCTCCCCGCTGCGGATGTAGTTGGGCGAGTAAGTGCCGAAGGCGTCCCGTTCGCTGGCGATGACGAGTAGAGGCTTGGGCGCGAGCGGGTAGAGCAGATCCCAGCGATCAAATCCCAGAGGTCCGGAGGCGATGAAGTTCTGTTCGGCATCGTCGGTGGAGCCGGGTGGATTGAACGAGGCGCAGGCGAGATTTTCGGTATTGCCACACGAGACAGCGGCGCAGGAGAGGCGGTCGTCCACGGCGGCGAGCAGCATGGTGAGTGTGCCGCCGCCGGACTGGCCTGTGGAGCCGAGACGGCGCGGGTCCACCAGCGGATGCGCGGTAAGTACATCCAGCGCGCGCACGGCATCCCAGAGTTGCAGGCGTGTGGCCGTATCGCCGAGCAGGAGCATCTGGCGTCCCGCGCGGGAGTGCTCCTCATCGGCATCGCCGGTGCCGTAGTAGGTTCGTTCGCCCTGGCCCATGGGGTCGAACGCGAGGACGAGATAGCCGAGGCGCGCCAAGCCCTGACAGCATTTCTGGTACGAAGCGTAGGCCTTGCCGTTCAGACTGTGCCCCATCTGGAACAGCACGCCGGGGAAAGGCGGTTGAGCGTTGGCGGGGATGTAGAGGTTGGCAGGGATCCGTACGCCGGGGCGGCTTTCGAAACTGAAGTTCTCGACGCGGTAGCCGTTGCGGGCAAAGCCGCCGGCTGGGCTGATATCGAGCGGAGTGCGGTTGGGCTGGCCGCCGATGAGGCTCCAGAGCGTGTCGCGCACCCACCGCTGGCGGGCGCGGACCAGCGGCGGCGTGGTCAACCTGGCGAGCGCGGCGTTCCGGCGTTGGTAGGCCTCCCCCGCGAGTGCCGTCAGATAGTCTGGCAGGCAGCGGGAGTACGTGCGAAACCGCGCCCCGGAGAGGGGGGAGGCAGCGCCGCCGAGCAGCGTGAGAAGTGTGGTGCGGCGGGTGGTCAGTGGGCGGCGGATTCGGTTCATGGTTTCCCTGGTAGTAGGGCCTGGCGCGCGACGAAGTGCGACAGGCGGCGGTCCGGCAGGCGCAATGTGCTGCGAAACTCCTCTACGCTCTCGGCCTCGCGGCCCAGCGCCTGCAGGAGCAGGCCGCGGCCCGCGTCGGGCAGTTCGCGCGCCAGCAGTTGCTCTGCACGGGTCCGCCAATCTGGAGCGTTCAGCGCCTTGGCGGCCAGAATGGCATAGGGCCCCTGCATGGCGGCGGCCTGTTTCCAAAGCTCGGGGGCCGATTGGATTTGTCCGGCGAGGTAGAGGAATCGCGCGCTGCGGACGAAGCGATCCATTCCTTCACGCGTGAACTCGAAGCCCGGCGTTGGCTTGCCGAGCGCGGCGAGGAGAGCCCGCGCTTCCGCCGTGCGGCCAGAGCGGGCCAGCGCGGCGGCGTTGAGCAACTCCACTTCCACGTAGACGTCCTGCACGCTGGTGCCGCCCTCTTCGCGAGCGAAGAAGCGGTCCTTGAAGACGTTGCGGGCCTCGGCGGCGCGACCCGCCTCGGCCAGGCTCAGCGCCAGGTCAAAGGCCAACTCGCGCGGCAGCGCCTTTTGATCGGGATAGGCCGAGAGGATGGCGGCCCGCTCCGACGCCGGACGACGGAGCAGCGAAAGCGCCTGGCTGGCGCCGGTGTAGAGCTCGATGTTCGTACCATCCACGCCCAGCCCTTGCCGGAACGCTTCCAGCGCGCCGGCGTCATCGCGCTTGGCGACGAGCAGGACGCTGCCCAGGTTGCGGTGGAGGACGGGAATCCGCGGGTTGAGCGAGCGGGCGGTTTGCCACTCCGCGATAGAGCTGTCCGCCATGCCGCCCGACATCAGCAACGAGCCGAGCAGAAAGTGCGCCGTGGCATCGTTGGGATTGGAAGCCAGGGCGCGGCGCAGCACAGCCAGCGTGGTGGCGCGGTAGGGAAAGACGTAGCGTGTGGACATCTTCGATGCCGCGGCGTACTCCGCTTTGCCGTCGCTTCCCGACATCTCCTGGCAATAGCCGCGGTAGTAGGCGACCAGCGGATAGTCCTGCGGCAGAGCCGTTCCGGGCTCGGCCTCCAACTCTCCGCGCGCCGGATACTGGCGAGACAGCAGTGCCAGCGCGTCCCGGTACAGGCCCAATTCCATGTATTCGACAGCCACCTCGATCACGCGTTCGGGGTCCGCGGCCAGATGGGTCCAAAGGCTGGTGTCCGGCTGCCCGAGCGCGACGGACTCGACACGCAGAAGTGCATACGTCGGATCTACTGCGAGCCAATGCGCGAGGCGCTGGCGCGCGTCCGCCTTGCGGCCCGAGGCTCGCAGTAGCGCCACTTCCAATCCGCCGGCGCGCACCATGCGGGGCTCCTCGCCAATCGCCTCGCGAAGTAGACGCAGCGCTTCGTCCTTCTGCCCCTCACGCGCCGACAAACGCGCCAACTGAAGCCGCGCCGCCGGGCGGAGAGCCGGCTGGCGCTGCGCGCCTTCCCATTCCGTCCGCGCCATACGCGGCTGGTTCAGCGCCGCGTAGGCGATGCCTAGATAATAGTGAACCTCCACGTCATTGCTGACATGGCGCTGTGCGCGCAGCAATAGCGGGAGGGCCTCTTCAAATCGCTTCAGCGTGACAGCCAGGCGTCCCGCCGCGCGGTTCAGCAAGTAGTCGTCCGGCGACCGGGCCAGTGCCGCCTGATACGTGGACCACGCGGCCGGCAGATCGCCATTGACCTCCTGATCCTCGCCCTGTTCCAGCGGCGAGCTGTCCCGATCTACACGCGGCTGTGCACCAGGCTTGATATCGGGCGTCCAATCGTAATGGCCTTCGGTGTGCGCCAGCAGAATCTGCCCGTCCGCACCCGTCAGCTCAAACGTCACGGGCGATGCCGGCGCAGTCTTCAGGTCGCGGGCAAAGGTCTTGGCCGGCGTCAGGCTGTCGCGCTCGTCCAGCAAAACCCGCTGCCCGTCCAGCAACCGCACGCGGGCGCCGGCCATGGCGTGATTGACGTTCAGACCGACACGCAATGCCTCACCCTCGCGCGCCAGATGCACGACGCCGTGGAGGTTGGCGCGGCTGATACCGCCGATGCCGCGCACCGGCATCCAATACTCGCTAAAGCGCAGCACCTCCTGCGATTGCAGAAACGCGAAAGTCTCCTGATTGCGGAACAGCCCGGCCTGCACCTCCACATAACCGCTGTTATTGTCCGACAAGGTCTTGCGCCATTCCAGGCCGTCCGCATCGACGCCGAACGACCACACTTTCTTGCCCGGCAGATCTCCATATTCGGCATAGTGCACGATGCCGCTCTGCGCCTTGGGATGCCACACACCCATGAAAGGCTCGCGGCTGCCGTGGACAAACTGCGACACCGGCCCTGCCGTGTGATTGCGCACGATGCTGACGTTGAGGCCGTCGCGATTCATCGGCCACGTATCGACGAACGTGAAGCCGTGGCTGGCGCTGTAGCGCATCGGGTAGTGGATCACGCTTTGGTCTTCGACTTCGACGCCCGCATTGCTCCACCAGTAATAGCGGCGGCGTACATCGGAGCGGTTGTACAGCGTGACCTTCTGCTCCAGCACCGTGGACGAGGGCCGCAGCAGCAACTCCACGCGCCACTGCATTCCGTAAGGGCGGTCGATATTGGCGACAGTCACCGAAGCACTGCCGTCGGGATAGGCGTGTGTGGCGAAGTCCACCGGCGACATCGACATCCAGTTGTGGGAGACAGGGAAGTTGAACTCAATGCCAAAAGCGGCCCACGCGCCGCGATAGCCGATGAGCGCCTTCTTGATGGAGGGGTTGGCGTAGAAGAGTTCCTTGCCGTTGAGCTTGTCGGTACAACTGTACAGGTGCCCGCCGATATCCGGCAGTATGGAGCACTTTAGGTACTCGTTTTCGACAAAAACTGCACGCCAGGGGCGCGTTAGTCGCGTGTTTGTGATGCTGTTGCGCAGCGTGTACGGGTAGTTGAACTTGGTGGTGGCGAAGAGGTCAAACGGCGGATTGACGTCCGGCTGACCTTCCTCATAGGACGGCAGCGACAGCGTGCCCTGCCACACGCGAACGGTCTGCGCGGGCGCGGCCACGGCAAATACAACTAGCGCGGCCCACGCGGGTTTCATGCCGGCAACCCCAGCACACGCGCCGCATTTGCGTTGTAGACCTTGCGCAGAATCTGATCCGGCAGGCCGATGCCATAGATGCGCCAGCGGCCCTGTGGCGGCACGGCGGCGGGCGCGTAATCAAAGTACTCGTCCTCAGTCTCGAGGAACCGGAAGTAGATCTGATAGAGCGCGTCGCCGTAGAGTTGCTGCGGGAAGTTGACGCCGTTGGGCGTGGCGTCGGTGCCGAAGAGAATGCGGTCCTGATACTTATCGAAGAACTTGCGGCTGGCGCGGGGCTGCCGGCCGAGCTCGCCGATACGCGCGCCGATCTCCACCTGCATGTTCGGGAAGCGATCGAGCGAGCGGGCGACGTGGCCGAGGTCCTCGGCGAAGTTGCCGACGTGCAGGACGACGAACGTGGTTTTGGGATGGCGCGCAATCACGCGGTCGCGCGCGGCGAGCAAGTCCGCGTTGCTGGGGTAGTCCTTGCCGTAGAAAGACCAATCGGGGTGATTGGCCAACTCCTCGTAGCGCTCGTTGTAGCGATCGATGGGCTGGAAAAAAGCGGCGGGATCGGAGACGTGAATCGCCACCGGCAGGTTCAGCTTGCCGCATGTGTCCCACATGGGATCGAAACGCGGATCGTCCACCTTTACCAGTTTGCCGGCGCTATCGCGCACTACCAGTCCGAGAGACTTCAGCACCTTCAAGCCACGCGCGCCGTCGCGTTTGGCCTGCTCGACCAGATCGGCCTGCGTCTTTGCGTAACCGGGCTCGTTGACACGCTTCCAGGAGGGTTCGGTGAAAGTGAGGAACCGGCCGGGATGGGCGCGATCGAACTTCTGCACATTCGCATTCAGCGTGTCGCCGAAGCCGCCGGTGACGTTGACCAGCATGCGGAGATTGCGGCGGTTCATCACCTCCAGCAGTTGCGCCGGCGTCGAGAGCGGCGGCCACGTGAGATGCGTGTGAATATCGATGACGGGAAACTTGGCCTTCTCCACTTTGGTCTCCGCCACGTGGAGCATGCTCTTGGGCTCGTAGTCCTTGATGTCGAGCGGCGGGGCCTTTTTGACGGCCTGTGCGAGCACGGGCATTGCGCCTAACGCGGCAGCGAAGTGTCTGCGATTCATGCGCCCTCTCCCATCACCTGAATGATCACCGTGCGTGCCAGCGGTCCATCGTATTCGACGAAGTAGACGGTCTGGCGGCCGCCGCGAACCACCTTCCCATTTTCCACGGCGAAGAAGCAGTTGATGCCGCCGAGGATACTCTTCAGATGGTCGCCGGCGTTGAAGCCAAGGCGGCCGTCGAAATCGAGATAGCGGTTGTGCCAGTAGCCGGGCGCGCCGGGCGGCGCCTCCTTGGGCGCGAGTCGGTCCAAATGGGCCACCACATCGCGCTCCAGGCACTCGATGCCTTCGGTCACGATCAGGCCCGACGACGTGTGGGTTGTCATGGCGAGCACGATGCCATTGTGCAGCCCGCTCTCTTTCACCACGCGCTCCAGGTGAGCGGTGATGTCGATCATCTCCATGTCCTTGGTGGACTGCACTTCGATCCGTTCCATTTTGATGATCATGCCCGGCCTCCCAGCAAACGTAGCGCATTGTCACGAAATACGAGCTTCTGACACTCTTCGGAGAAGCCGAGGCCGCGCACGGCGCGGGCCATGTTCTTGATCTCCACCCGCGGGTAGTTGGAGCCAAACACGATCTGGTTGCGCAGGCTGCGCTCGAAGACGGTGAGCGGGACGACATGCGTCATCGCGTAGGTGAGAAAGTCGCGCGGGTTGTCGAAGTACAGTGCCGATGTATCCAGGTAGACGTTCGGATATTTCAGCGCGAGTGCGACGGCCTCCGTCACCCACGGCCACGCCAGATGCGCGAGCACGATGCGGAGTTGGGGGAAATCTGCCGCGACATTTTCAAAGCGCAGCGGCTGGCCGTAGGCGAGGCGGCTGCCGGGCTCCCAGCTCATGCCGGCGTGGAAGAGAATCGGGATGCCGAGCTCCAGCGCTTTCTCGTAGAGCGGATAGGCCATGCGGTCGTCAGCGAAGAACTCCTGCATGGCCGGAGCAAGCTTCAGTCCGCGCAGGCCGAGAACCCGGATGGCGTGTTCGAGGAGCTGAGGAGCGTCGGGCCGCGCCGGGTCTACGCTGGCAAAGCCGATGAAGCGCGGCTCCATGGCGCAGAGCTCGGCCACCTGCTCATTGTTGTAGACCATATCGCCGCGGGTACGCTGGGCATCGATGGGCAGCAGCACCGCCTTGTCCAAGCCTGCCTCATCGAGTTCGAGGAGAAAGGTCCGGATCGGTTGAAACGTGTTGCCGATGTAGAAGGTTTCGCGGGCCGGCTTCACCAGTTCGGGATGGCGTGCCACCATTTCGCGAACCAACAGGGGATGTGTATGGAAGTCTATTCCGAGGTTCATCATGAGTCTCTTATCTATTTTGCGCTGCCGGACCGCGCGGGTTTGCCTGCGCTGCCTGGGGCGTAACTATATCTTCGATGGCGCGAGGGTCGCCCGTGGCGGGACCATGCCAGACACTGCCGCCGAAAGTGGTGACGTAGATGCGGCCGGGATCGTGCGGATCCAGCACAACGCGGTGGCCCCATTTGAAGTTGTATCCGCCCAGGCGCCGCCACGTGAGGCCGCGATCGTCGCTGCGCCATGCGGAAGACGAGAAGCCGCAAGCATAAAGCACATTGGGATGTGCGGGATCGGCGGTGACGTCGTAGACGAGCTGGTCCTTATCGAGAACGGACTTCCACGATGCCCCGCCGTCAGAGGAGAGCAGGATGCCGCCGAATTGATTGGACGGTTTCGTGGCGCGTCCCCACACGGAGAGATAGAGGCGCTGTGGATCTCGCACGTCCACGGTAAGCGCGTTTGGCCCATTCACGCCTGCCGGCAGCGGTACGCGGGTCCAGTGTTCGGCGCCGTCATCGGAGCGGTACAAAGCGCCGTCCTGCGCATTGCCGGAGCTGCCGTCGTCGCTACGGCGGGCCACGACCAGCCAGAGGCGGCCGTTGGCATCGCGGGTGAGCCGCCACGCAAACGGCTCTGCTCCATCAATCCCCTGGTTCTTCAAAGCCCACGTTCGGCCACCATCGGTGGACTTGAACACCCCGCGCCCGAACATCGTGATGTAGAGCGTGCGGTTGCCGGACGGGCTCTTCGGATCCAGGAGAATATGCGTGGCCGCGCCTGGCGGCAGATTGGTGCTGAGTACCTTCCAGGTGCGGCCGCCGTCGCTGCTTTCCACTACGCCGCCGTTGTATTTGGAGACGCCTCGCCCACGCCACATCTTCGGCCGCGGCAGATCATGAACCTCGCTGGCCACTGCCCACACCTTGCCCTTGACGACCGGATCGAACTCCATCCAATAGGTGGTATTCACCCAGCGCTCTGGGATGCCTTGCGACGACGAGACCCATGAGGCGCCGCCGTCTTCGCTGCGGAAGACGCCGATATCGGTGTAAGTGATGAAGAGCCGTTTTTTGTCGAATGGATCGAAGTGCACTCCGTAGTTCGTGGTGACATCCAGCCCAGTCGAGGAATACCCGCCCGGCGCCTTGCGGGAGTAAGCCGCGCTCCAGGTGCGGCCGCCATCGATGGTCCGCATGGTGCGGCCATAATCGGTGGTGTAGCAGAGCTCAGGGTTGTGCGGCGCTACTCCGATGCTGAGCGGATTCTCGCCCCATCCGGGGCCGAAACGCTCCGTCACCCAGGCGTCGGCGATGTTGGCGCCCGCCTTGTCCGTTTCCTTCCAAACAGGGGTCCAGGTGATTCCGCCGTCTGTGGTCTTGGCGATGCCAAATGCCGCCTTGCCTGGGCCGGTGGTCTCGTCCCTGAGTCCCGCGAAGGAGACGTAGGCGGTCCGTGGCTGGAAGAACGCGGTGGCGATGGCGGGATACTGGACCTTGCCGGCCAAGCCAGCCTTTTGCCACTGCGATCCGCCATTCGCGGAAACGTGGATGCCCGCCGCGGAGGTGGCGTAGACCACAAGCGCTCCGTCCGGCTGAAAGCCTCCAGTGACATCGACGAAGGTCGTCACGCCGTCCGGGGGCGCCTGTTCGTTCCACGATCCCTGCCGCCGCACCAACACACTACTCTTTCCGGCAACGTACACAGTGCGCGCGGCAGGCGGTGACTTGGCGTCGATCCAGATCTTGCGCGCCGCACTATCGAGAGCCCTCAGCTTGGTCCAGGAGCGGCCCCAATCGGTGGAGACTCGCAGCGATGCCTGCGTACCATCGCGCACGGCCACATAAAGTGCCTTCGAATCCGCCGGGTCGATGGCGAGTGCGTCCACTGTTAACTGGCTGCCATCGCGGCCCACCATGCGCTCGTCGCCGTGATCGCCGAAGAGATCAATCCTTGCCAGGGCGGCCGGCGCAGGCAGAACCAGGCTCCATGTGCGGCCGGTGTCGGCGCTGCGCCAAAGCCCGGTAGTGGAGGTGTAGATCACCTTCGGATCGCTAGGATCGAATTCATAGAATCGCGCCGGCCCGCGCAGGTTAAACATCCGCCAACTCTGGCCGCCGTCCAGCGTCAGATACGAGCCTGTCATGTCACACCGCACCAGCGCCACTCGCTCATCGTGCGGGCTCACTGTGGGGTAGAACATCGCGCCGCCACCGCCGGGCCCGACGACGCGCCACTGATCAAGACGTGGGGCCGCGAGTGCGGCAGCGGCTACGAGGATTAATACCAGCTTTCGTTCGGTTGGCATGTGGCTTTCGACTGCTTTCCTTTTGGTAGTAGTATACAGGAGAGAATTCCAGTTTGAGAGGATGGAGAGGATCCGATGCGGAGAAGAGACCTTCTGAAGCTGGGTGCGATGGCTCCCGCGGTCGACGTGCCCGCCCATCGATGGGACGGCTACGACTTCGGTCCGGGCCCGCGCGTTACGGACCGGCTGAACCAGGGCCCATTCGGCATCACGCAGGACGACGGCTGGTTCACGACATCCTCCACCACCGCTTCGAAGGCGCCCATCCGCAACTTTGGTCAAGGCCTGGTTGGCTACACCTGGGAGGAAGGTGGCCCTTCGCTGGCGGCGCGCCGCGGCGCCGAGACACTGGAAGCCCATGTGGAGAAGATGGCGAAGCTGCCCTTTGTCGACGTTCTCTACGTGCGGTGCGACTGGCGGGACGTACAGAAGCGGCCGGGCCGGCTCGACCTGAGCCCCATTTGGGCCCTGACACTCGACGCGGCCCGCCGCCATGAATTGCGCGTGGCGTTTCGGGTGCAACTCTCCAACCCCGAATTTCAGCCCAAGCAACTGGCCATGCCCGAGTTCGTCAGCCAACGTGTTCCGCTCGTGCCCATTGGGAAGGGCTACCGCGAACCACGTTACGACCATCCGGAGTTCCAAAAGGCCTTTCGTGAACTTACGGGCTTGCTGGCTGCCGAGTTCGACGCCAATCCGCTGATCGAGTTCGTGGACCTGATGCAATACGGATTCTGGGGCGAGGGCCACACAGGCGACCTGCCGAGCTCGTTCCCAGATTACGTCACTGCGGAAAAGACCAGCCTCGCCATGACCGAGGTGCAACTGGAGGCATTCCGCCGCTGCCATCTGGCGGTGAACACGCAGCCGGACATCACCAATGTAGGCAACCGCGCGGTGATCGATCTGGCGGTACGCTCCGGATGCTGGCTGCGCTCAGACAGCATTCTGGTGGAGGAACCGGAGCAGATCGACGCCCTCTCCAACCGGCCGCCCTGGCTGGCTGCCGTGATGGAAGACGGCTATTTCCGCCAGTACCGCACCGACAAAGATTACCTCCCCATTGATGGCGCCGGCATCAACAAGCTGGAAGACTCGATGTTGCACACGTTGGACCTGGGCGCCAATTACTGGTCGCTGTGGACTGAGGCCGACAACCTGGCCCGCTACCACGAGCAGTTCCCGGAGGGGTTCAACACGCTGCAGCGGCGCATGGGCTACCGAGTCCGGCCGTCGTGGGTGTGGCAGCGCAAGCGTTACGGCACGATGGAACTGGTGATCGCATTCGCCAACGATGGTGTGGCCGGCGTACCCGGTGTGTTGCGGATCATATTGGAATCGCCCGATGGCAAGTTCAGGACCGAAGGGAGCCTG
This sequence comes from Paludibaculum sp., assembly GCA_036504135.1. Lineage (GTDB taxonomy): Bacteria > Acidobacteriota > Terriglobia > Bryobacterales > Bryobacteraceae > Paludibaculum. Next base: position 159,003 of record DASXVP010000003.1, on the reverse strand, counting down.
GACGCAGGCCACCCTTTTGGAGGCAAACTTCGTCAAGCATCTATTCTGCTGCCGCGTGAGCTCACCAGCGGCACGCTGTATCTGCGCGCCGAGATCGAGGCCAAGGCCGGTGTACGTCGGCCGGTGAGGTGGGCCTGCGGACAGCCGCTGGCGGCCAACGGCGCGTATCCCATCACCTTGAAGGGCGCCTCGGATCGCGATTGGAGGAAGAACTTGTAGTGCTTAAAGAGAAATCAAACGAAACAGTAATGCGACAAAATAGTAATACGTCCGGCTTGCAACCTTGTTTTTTCTTTGCAATAATCAACTCGTCACCTTCAACCGAAAGGGGTGTGGCTCCATGTCGACCGGAAGCCAATCCACGTCTGAATTTCCTGCGAGTGTAGCCCGGCTCCATCCTGAGGCGGCCGCATTGCTGGTCCGCGACGGAGAGGAGGGGGAAGCATCAGGATTTCACCACACATTCCGGGAGATTTTTCAGCAGCCGGAGACGTGGCTGGATACAGCGGCCCGAATGGTGCACTCGGCGCCCAGGTTGGAAAGCGTACTGGCAGGGCTGAAATCGCTGGTGCTGACAGGTTCGGGTAGTTCCGAGTTTGCCGGGTACTGTGTCCGGTTGGGGCTGCAGAAGCGGCTGGGTGTGGACTGCCATTCGTTGAGCGGCGGCTCCATTCTCACCTACGGCCTGGATGTGATGCCTCCGGGGCGGCCCTGTGCCATGGTCTCGTTCGCACGATCGGGGGACAGTCCGGAAAGCACGGGCGCGGTGGATCTGGTGCTCGATACCGAGCCGGATACACGCCAATTGTTCATCACCTGCAACGCAGCGGGCCGTCTGGCGACGGGTTACGACGGTAATCCGCGTGTACAGACGGTGGTATTGGACCAGCGGACGAATGACCGCAGCCTGGCGATGACCAGCAGCTTCACCAACATGGCGCTGGGCGCGACGTTTCTGGGATTCGTGAACGATACGGCCGCCTATCTCGAACTTTGCACCCGACTGAGCGGCATCTGCGAAATGCTGCTGGAACAGCACATCGGCACTCTGGCCCAGGTCGCTCGCGGACCGTTCAAGAGAACGCTTTTTCTGGGCAGCGGCCCACGTTACGGAGCGGCACGTGAGGCGGCGCTGAAGATGCTGGAAATGACGGCCGGGCGGCTGCCGACCCTGGCCGAGAGCTATCTGGGGCTGCGGCATGGCCCGATGAGCTATGTCCATGACGACACGTTGATCGTCTGCTTTCTCTCCTCCGACCCTGTGCTACAGGCCTACGAATCGGATCTGATCGCCGAGCTCAATCAGAAGCAACTCGGGGCGTCCAAGGTCCTGATTGGCGAAGGGATTTCGCAGGACTTGCTGCGGCCGGGAGACACGGCGATTGAGCTACCCGGACTCGCGCAGGCGGGCGATGATGACTCCGCCGTGATCCACGTGGTTGCCGGGCAACTGCTGGCCTTTTTCCGCTGCCTGGCTGAGGGACTGAAGCCGGACTCCCCCTCGGACGCCGGGGTCATTCAGCGCGTTGTCGGCGATTTCACGGTGCACCGCCCGGCTGAGCAGGTGAGGCGATGAAGATCCTGGTCGTCGGGGAACTGAACGTCGACCTGGTTTTGCAGGATTACAGTTCATTCCCGACCCCTGGCAAGGAAGTCCTGGTGGAGCGCGCCTCGCTGACGCTGGGCAGTGCATCGGCAATCTGCGCCGCCGGGCTTGCGAGGCTGGGTAATGAGGTGGCCTTCGCGGGCAAGTTGGGTTGTGACACTTGGGGTGATCTGGTGCTGGCCCGCCTAAACGAGCTCTCCATCGACGTCAGCCGCATTTTGCGCAGTGCCGATCTCACCACCGGCATCACCGTTTCCGTCTCATCGGCGGCAGATCGTGCGCTGATCACGTATCTGGGCTCTTCGGAGGCGCTGCACGTCTCGGACGTACAGGAGGCCTGGCTGGAAGACGCGAACCACCTCCACGTCTCGTCGTTCTATTTGCAGCGAGGGTTGCGGCCGGATCTGAAGACTCTGTTTGCGCGAGCGCATGCTCTGGGCCTGACCACGTCGCTGGACCCCGGCTGTGATCCGCTGGAAGAGTGGGGCCGCGATTTGCTGGACGTGCTGACGGAGGTGGACATCTTTCTCCCGAACGAAGTGGAACTGGCCGGAGTGACGGGCGAGCAGGACCCCGCGCTCGCTCTGCGCCGCCTGCAAAACGGCCGTACGCTCACTGTCGCCAAACTGGGCGCGTCGGGCTGTATGGCGATCGTTGACGGCGGGCTGGCTGCCGTCAGTGCGTTTCCAGTCGCCGCGGTGGACACCACGGGCGCGGGCGACTCTTTCAACGCCGGTTTCCTGCATGCCTTTCTTCGGGGCGAGGGCACCGGGGAAGCCATACGCTTTGGCGCCGCCTGTGGAGCGCTCTCCACGCTCGGCGTAGGAGGCACGACGGCCCAACCGGACGCGCAGGAAGCCGCTCGGTTCATGCTCGCGCGCGTTTAACTGAAGAGGATTACAGTCGTCATGAAGAACCATCTCCGGGTTCCGCTCTTTGCACTCGTCTGGATGGCCATCGCCACCGGCCAGGATTACGCCGTCACCAGCCAGTATGGCGTTGGGGTGAAGATGCGCGACGGAGTGACCCTGAGTGCCGACGTGTTCCGCCCCAAGGCGGATGCGAAATTCCCGGTGCTGTTGCAAAGGACCCCCTACAACCGTGCCGGGGAGGCCCCGGGTGCGACGATGCTGGCCTCCCATGGCTACATCGTCGTCACCCAGGATACCCGCGGGCGCTATGGCTCAGGGGGTGAGTTTTACCCATTTCTGAACGAAAGTCTGGACGGATACGATAGCGTGGAATGGGCCGCCGCTCTGCCCGGTTCCAATGGCAAGGTGGGCATGTTCGGGGGCAGCTACGTGGGCGCCACGCAGATGCTGGCTGCCATGGCCAAGCCGCCGCATCTGGCCGCCATCCTCCCGTATGTCACGGCGTCGGAATACTACAACGGCTGGACCTATCAGAGCGGCGCGCTGATGCAGTGGTTCACCAGTTCGTGGTCCAGCTTGCTGGCCACCGATACGCTGCGGCGCAGGGTGGAAGGCAATCTCAATCCCAAGGCCTGGGTGCAGGCCCTGCCGCTTTCCAACTACCGGGCTTTGGATCAGCCGGCCGCCGCGACGCTCACTCCTTATTTTCAGGACTGGCTGAAGCACGAGAGCAACGACGAGTATTGGCGGCGCTGGCGGATTTCGGATCACTATGCCGGCATGAACGTGAAGGCGCTGCACGCGGGCGGCTGGCACGACATCTTCCTCAAGGGCTCCATTCAGAACTACACCGGGATGCGCGCCAGTTCGCCGGCCCGCGACGGCCAGCGGCTGCTGCTGGGCCCCTGGGCGCACGCCGAGACCAGCAGCGCCGGAAAGATCGGCGACGTCGTCTTTGGCAAAGCAGCGGTTGTTGATTTGAACGAAATCGCCTGGCACTGGTTCGACTACGCACTGAAGGGCGTTCAGAACGAGTATGCGACTGGCGCGCCCGTGCGGATCTTCGTCATGGGTGAGAACGCGTGGCGGGACGAGCAGGAGTTCCCGCTGAAGCGAGCGCGCTCTGAGGATTACTACCTAGACAAAGGGAGATTGCGTCCTGCCGCGCCAACGAAACAGGCGCCACAGGAGTATGACTACGATCCGGCCAAGCCGGTGCCGACGATTGGGGGCCGCCTCTGCTGTGGCGCACAGATTCCGCCTGGGCCGGCTGACCAAAGACCCAACGAGGGCCGGCCGGATGTACTGGTGTTTTCGACGGAGGCGCTGAAGGCCGATCTCGAAGTGACGGGCTTTATCCGATTGAAGCTCTTCGCCGCCAGTTCAGCCGCCGACACGGACTTTACGGCGCTGCTGGCCGACGTTGACCCGTCCGGTTACGCACGTTTCCTCACCGATGGGATTGTCCGTGCGCGGTATCGCAATTCCAGTGAGAAGGCGGAGCCTCTCCAGCCGGGCAAGGTCTATGAATTTGACATCGATCTGTGGGCCACCAGCAACCTTTTCAAGGCCGGCCACCAGATTCGCCTGTACGTCTCCAGCAGCAACTTCCCGCGCTTCGACCGGAATCTGAATACCGGCGAGCCGATCGCCGGCGCTACACGGATGGTCCGTGCGCACCAGACGATCTACCACGACGCCGAGCATCCCTCGCGGCTGGTGCTGCCGGTGGTTCCGCGGTAGGTGGAGCGTTCGAGGTTTACGGCGTGCGCTGAAGTCCAGCTTTGAGTTTCGCGCTGCGCACGATGCCTCGGGATTGCTGGATAGTGACGAGTTGGCCTGCGGCGATCTCCGGGTAGGAGTCTTTCGCGCCGTCCGGCCAGATCACGGTCAGATCGGCTTTGGCCGCCGTGCCAAGGCCGAAGTGCACCCGAAAGTCGCTTTGAGAGATGTAGTTGCCGCCGCTACGGATCTCGTCGATCTGGGTGCTGCCTCCAGATCGCAGAGTCAGGCGGGCGCCGATGGCATCGCGGCCGCTTGTGGTGAGGAGCCGGATCAGCAGAGAGTTGCCACGCTCACCGAAGTTCTTCAGAAGAGAAGGCGACTCGTGCATGTTCACGACGACGATTTCCACGTCGCCATCATTGTCGAGGTCGGCGACGGCGAGGCCGCGGGATGAATGCGGTGTCGTGATGCCTGGCCCAGCCTCATCGGAGTTGTCGAAAAACTGCCCGTCGCGCCGGTTCCAATAGAGGAGCCTGCGTTGCTTGAACGTCTGGCCGACGCCGCGGCCGTCGATCTCCGGGTAGACGTGGCCATTGGCGATGACGATGTCTTTCCACCCGTCGTTGTCGAAGTCGAGAAAGCCGCAACCCCAACCGACGAATTGAGTGTGGACGGCGAGCCCGGCCATCACCGTCACTTCCGCGAAGCCGACTTTGCCCATGTTGCGGTAGAGGTTCGGGATGTCGCCTGTGAAGTTCGTCTTGACGATATCGAGCCAGCCGTCGTGATCGTAGTCGGCCGCCGACGCGCCCATTCCGGACTGTTCGTGGCCGTCGTCGTTATAGGCGACACCGAGCGGCGCTCCGCTTTCCTTGAATGTCCCATTGTGCAGATTGCGGAAGTAGAGGCTGGGGGTGGAGTCGGCAGCCACGAAGACGTCAGGCCAGCCATCGTTGTCGAAGTCACCAGTCAATACGCTGAGCCCGGCCGCCTTGGATGCCCCGATGCCGGCGCTTTCCGTCACATCGACGAAACGGCCGTAGCCGTCGTTGTGATAGAGCGACATGGTCTCCGGGGGCAGGCCCATTGGCCCGCACACGACGGGGAAGCCCAACCACACGCACTGGCCGCGGTCACCCGGCTTGGCCACCTTGGCGGGGTCGAACTTCAGGTAGTGAGCGACCAGCAGATCGAGGTGTCCGTCGCGATCGTAATCAAAGAACGCGCATCCGGTGCTCCATCGTTTCGGGGCGGCGAGCCCGCGCTCCTTCGTCTCGTTTCGGAATGTGCCGTTGCCTTGGTTGCGCCAGAGCGCATTGGAACCCCACGAGGTGACGAAGAGGTCGATGTTGCCGTCATTATCGACGTCGCCGGCGCAAACGCCCTGTCCCCAATCGTCATTGGTGATGCCGGCTTTCGCTGTCACGTCTTCAAAGCGGAGGCCGCCCAGGTTGCGGTAGAGGAAGTGGGGCGGCACCGGGCCTTTACGGTCGAAACGGTCTCCGTTGACGAAGAAGAGGTCCGGCAGGCCGTCGTTGTCGTAGTCGAAAACGGCCACACCGGTGCCGGTGTTTTCGACAATGTAGGTCTGCTGGACGTCGGAGCCGGAGACGTTCAGGCCGGTCAGCCCGGCCTGCTTCGCCAGGTCTTCAAAGCGTGTGACCGGCGCCCGCAGGCCCGCTGGGAGAGGACGCCGCGGCACGGCGGTTTTCCCCGAACCGGACATCTGCGAAAAGCCGCGTTGCGCGATGACGGCGAGCACCATCGCAGCTGCGGCCAGAAATAGCCTCGGCCTCAATCGTTCACTCCCTTTGTTCCCAGCCCTGCGCCAACACCCGATCGTTCAGTGTAACCCGGCGTAGGGAGCGCCGGATCATTGTTCCATGAGCTCGCGCCGGAGTGCTCTAAACGCGGGAACGCTGCGAACATAATCGGTGATGTGCGGGATGGCTGTCGCGGCCAGGCGCCGGGCTTTTTGCGGATCGCGTTTAGCGAGGTCAACGAGGAGCTCGTAATCTTCGATTCCCTCGCGCATTGCTTCGAGGCGGATCGAGCTGAGAACGGACTCATTGGCAGGGTCTGGATAGACGATGGCGTTGTCGCCAGCAGGCAGCAAAGTCGTGTTGTCGTTGATCACGCCTTGCACGCTCAAGAACGGCTCAGGCCCCCAATAATTGCCGCCCCAATGCAGGAAGCCTGTCAGGTTATAGCGGAAGTTGAACCAATGCAGAAGCTGCGTCTTGAGCAGCGGATAGTCGATAAACCGATTGAGATGGCGCCCCTGCGGCGCGGTGCATGTGTAGTACCACGCCTGGCCGCCCTTGCCGACGTGGGTCTTGAGCTTGTCGAGTTGATTATCGAAGCTACCGAGGACGGGGACCCAGATGTCGCTAACGTCGGCAAAGAAGCCCAGATCCTGATCGAGCCCCACGGCGTCGATGGTGGGTATGCCCGGCAGATTTCTGCGGATGATCTTTGCGTAGCGGTTGTAGACCGGCGTCTCCTGGCCGTGCGGCTCGTCGTGGATGTGCTGGATGTAGTTCTTCGTCCAGCCTTTCTCCTTCAGATGGGTGTAGAGCGCGGAGAGGAACGAATCGAGGAACTGCTCGGCGCGCGGGTCGTCTGTGGAGAGCTGCTTGAGGACCACCTTGCCCTCCTCGATGACGTAGGCGGGTACGACGGTGGCGGTGTGATAGCCCGAGACACGTCCGAGCAGGTGGCCGCCCTCGATGGTCCCGATCACTCCCGCCTTTTGGAACGTCTCCACCCAGCGGTCGAACTTCGCGAACTCGTAACGGATTTTGCCGCCTTCGATGGAGGCGCCGGCCAGAGTCATCACGGGGGTGAGGAAGACATTCTGCCGGTGGTCCGCCATGACCCGGCCGATGTTGCCGAGCAGCCGCCAATACGCCTCGGGATCCTTGTCGAGCTTGAAATGCCGGCCGAGTTCTCCGGGCTCCAGCGTGAACCAGTTCGTCACCTGGAGAGACTGCATGGCGGGCACCGTGGCTTTGGTGACCCTCGCCTTGAATGTGTGGGTGCCGATCACGGCGCCGCCGGAGGAGAGCGCGACCTTGCCGGAGTACTCACCCGGCGGCGTGCCGGATGGCGCATGGAGCGTCACCCAGATCGCCTCCGTGCGCCGGGCCTTGAGCGGAGCTGGCGTGGCGGCAAAGAGAGGGTCCGGGTAGAGCGCGGGTGCAATTCGAACCAGCTCATCTTCCGGTGTCCTAGTGGGGTTGGAGCCTACGGGGACGTAGCCCACCCGCCGGACCTGGGCGACGATGGGGCTCTGCATTTCAACGGAAGCCTGGAGCGCGGCGATGCCCGTCTCGCTGCGCATCGCGATCTGGATACTGGCATGGCCGTTGCGCGCCAGCAGCGGCATAGCTTCACCCGATTGATCTGTGGTTTTTGAGCTGTCCGGGAATACTTTGTCGAGTGAATCCACACGCCAAGTCTCTAGCCGCGAATCGGCGCCGGCGAGGAACATGGATAGGAAGAGAACGAGAGCGGTTTTCTTCATGGTCTTGCGGGGATGATATCACCAGGCATCCGCGGATTCCTCCGCCTCAGAAGATCGCTCGCCCTCGCATGCCTGCGGCGGGGGAGACACCGAACTCGTGCAAGAGCGTGACCGTGAGGTCTCCCAACCAGATGTCTCCCACCTTGCTTTTGCGATTGCTGAGGAGGGTGGCCGGCACCAGTTCCGCGGCTATACAGTGGTCTCCGCGCCACTCGTCGTTGTTATCTTCGAAGGTATTGGGCGACAGCGCGCCGAGAGCTGTTTTCCAGGAGGAACGGAAGCCATCAGCCCAACCGACGACGATCTCGGGCGCTGTAGTGAGCGCGGCGCCGTGGTAGATGTCGCGGGTGCGGTAGGCGCGAGCGACCACGCGTTGTCCGTCTGCCGGATCGCGCAGCGCTTCCAGGCGAGTGACAAGCTCGTCGACAAGCTTCTCACGGTCTCCCGGGTCAACGATCCCTTTGCGTTCGCGGCCAGCGAGATTCAGGTAGAGCCCGTTCAAGCCCAGCCCGTAGGCGCGAGTCCGCGACCAATCGACGTGCGCGAACATCTCGCCCTGGCCCAGGTTGGATGGATTGTCGAGTGCCAGGAATCCTTCGCGATAGAGCCACGTGTTCAGATTCACGGCTCGGTGAAATGTCGCGAAACCGTGATCGGACATGACCAGGAGAGTCGCCTCCGGTGCGGCGCGCATAACTCTGCCCACCTCGGCGTCAACGCGTTGGTAGGTCTTCAATAGCTCGGCTTCGTGGGTGCCCCAGAGTACGTGGGAGTCCTGATCGATGCCCAGGAAATGGAGGAAGAGAACGCCCTGATGGAAGCGGCTGAGCGCGTACTCCAGCATGCGAAACTGTTCGTCGCCGACGCTGCGGCTCTGCGCCAGGTACTCCTCGCGAGTCAGGACGCCGGCGCGAAGGGCAGCAGTGTCCTCCGCGATGCCTTGCGTATAGAAGGGGCCAATCGCTTCCGCCAACTCACGGCTGTAGGCGGGCGGCGTGGAGATGGGCAACTCCGGCGCGGCGGGGTCCAGGTTCACCGGTGAAACGTAGATGCGGAACTCAGGGTTGAGCTTCTTCGCATAGACGCGGAACATCCCGGCCGCTGACTTCAGCCAGGGCACCACCGGAAACCGGACACGAATCCAGCCGGACCACTCGCCTTGCTTCAAGAGGAACCTCTGGCCTTCGACTTCGAATTGAGCAACGTCGCGATCCGGGTCCCGCTGTACATCCATGGTGACGGTGGATCGAGCGCGATCCCGGCGGAGGGTGTTCTCGGGGCCTTCGATGACCAGAGCCACCCGATTGCGCTCGAGGGTCACCGGTACGATCCGTCCCCCTGCCACGTCGCGTGCGACCGCCCGCGGATCGTCGTCGAAATCTGTAAACGTGCCGAAGGTCCCGCGCATATCGGGAGCGCCCATGCCGGAGAGAGTCTGTGCTTTCGATTCGAGCGGAGGGAAGTTATTGGGCATTCGCAGGAGCGTCACGGGGACGCCCGCTTCATCGAGAAGTTGCCAGAATGCCGTGCCGTGCAGGGCGCGCTTCACGCCGCCGCCCGAGAGCGGCAGTGCGTAGGGCCCGAGGCGCAAGGTGCTGGCCGGCGGGATGAGCTCGGCCATTGACGATAGCGGCTGCATTGTTGCTGGATCGCGATGAACGAAGTCGAATATGCCGTGTCCGCCCGGGTCCATGCCGGTGATGAAGGTGGACCAGGCGACGGGGCTTTGCGGCGGCACGGTGGTGGCCATGCGGCGAAATTCGCCCGTGCGCCGCAGGCGATCGAGATTGGGGAGGGAATCCCAATGGCGCTCCAGGAAGCCGGCATCCATGGCGTCGATGCCCAGGACGATGATCTTCTTGTCAATCGGCTTCGTCTGGCGAGCGCAACCCGCCAGCGTGAGAAAGAGAGCGAGGACGGCACCGGACTTGCTGCGTAGCGGGGAGTTGCGGGACAGGATTGCCGTCACAGTTGCTCGATTATAGCCGTTTGGCGATGTACGGGGCTGCGAGCCGCCGGTAGTTGATGTATCGTCAAGGAAAAGTAAAGAAAAGCAGAACAAAGCACATGAGACGGCAATGGTTCTACATCCTCTTCCCCCTGATGGCTGCGGCCGCCCCGTTGCAGGCGCCGGGCCCCGCGCCACGATTCGACACCTGGCGGGTGATTGGCCCGGGCGGCGGGGGCACCATGCTGGCGCCCACCATCAGCCCGCACGATGCCAATCTCGTGGTGGAGCACTGCGACATGACGGGTGGCTACATCACGCGGGATGGCGGCCAATCTTGGCGCATGTTCAATCTGCGGAGCGTGATTGAGACATTCGCGTTCGACCCGCGCGACGCTAAGGTGATCTACGCCGGCAATGCCGCGCTCTGGCGGAGCGACGATACTGGGCGCTCGTGGCGCATGGTTTTCCCAAACCCCGCCCGCAACACGGTGGAGCACCAGAACGGCGACCACTCCGAGTACAGCCTGACGACGGAAGACCCCGCATACCCCAGCAATCTGAGGATCACTGCGATCGCAGTGGCGCCGGCCGATTCCAGGATCATCCATGTCGCCTACTCGATCGGGAGGCGCGGATCAGCGGGACTGCTGGTCTCCTTGGACGGAGGCGCGACTTTCCGGCGCGAGCGCGAGTTTCCCAAAGATCGGATTCTGCTGCTCCAGCATGGCGCCAAGGGCCTGCTGGCAGTGGGTGCTTCTACGGTGTACCGCCGCGATGGCGAGAGCTGGGAGGCTCTTCCCAGCCCCAAGGCGACGCTCGCTCAGGTGAGCGCCGGTGAGGCTGCCGGCGCGACGTATCTTTACGCCACGACGACCCGGGGCGCGTTGCTGGTGTCTGAGGATGATGGCCGGACGTGGCAGGCGCGGACGCCGGCGCTGGGCCAGCAGGCTGGGCGCTTTGAAGCCGTGGCCACCTCGGCGCGGCAGGCCCGGATTGCGTACGCCGGGTTCCGAGGTCTGAAACTGGGCGCGCGTCCGGAGGACCTGTACAACGGCATCGCGAAGACAACCGACGCAGGGCGGAGTTGGACGATCGTTTTTCGCGAATCTACCAGCGTCGCGTCCAACCTGGATCCCTCCCACATCGAAAACCGCGCCCCGATCGGGGGCAACGACATCTGGTTCGATGCGCCTGCCAGTCTGGGTGTGGCACCGGGGAATCCGGAGATCTGTTACGCGACCGATCTTTTCCGCACCTATCGCACTCTTGACGGTGGCAAAAAGTGGGCTCAAGTGAACTCGGTGCGGGTGGGCGCGGACCGCTGGACCACTCGCGGACTCGACGTCACCACGAATTACGGCATCCAGTTCGATCCGTTCGATCCGCAGCACGTCTTCATCGATTACACCGATATTGGCGCTTTCCACAGCTTTGACGGCGGCGCGTCGTGGCAGACGGCGACGGTGGGTGTGCCGGAACGCTGGAGAAATACGACCTACTGGCTGGAACTCGATCCCAAGGTGAAGGGATTGGTTTGGGCTGCGTTCAGCGGTGTCCATGATCTGCCCCGTCCCAAGATGTGGAAGACGACCGATCCGGCGAAATACTTAGGAGGGGTGGGCGTTTCCACCGATGGAGGGCGGCACTGGGTGGCATCCAATGCAGGCATGCCGGAAACCGCGGTGACACATGTGTTGATGGATCCGGCCAGTCCGGCGGGCCGGCGCACGGTGTATGCCTGCGGCTTTGGACGTGGCGTTTACAAATCGACTGACAATGGAAAGAGCTGGACCCTCAAGAACGCGGGCATCACGGAAGCCAAGCCGTTCGCCTGGCGCATCGTACGAGCGAACGACGGCGCGCTCTATCTGCTGGTCGCCCGCAACAATGGCGGCAACCATGGCGAACCTGGCGGCGGGGCGGTGTACAGATCGGTGGATGGCGCGGATCACTGGCAGAGGATGACGCTGCCGGACGGCGTCAACGCTCCAAACGGGCTGGCGCTGGACCCGCGCGATAACCGCAGGATGTATCTGGCCGCCTGGGGCCAAGGGCGCACCAGCGTGGATACTGGCGGCGGGGTGTTTCTCTCGCAGGATGGCGGCGCGACGTGGAGGCCGATCCTCCAGCAAATGCAGCACGTCTATGACGTCACGATCGACCCGCGCCAGCCCGACGTGCTCTACGTCTGCGGTTTTGATGCTGCCGCTTACAGGTCTACCGACGCCGGGCTGCATTGGTCGCGGATTCGCGGATACAACTTCAAATGGGGCCATCGCGTGATTCCCGATCCGCAGGATCCGGCGAAAATCTATATCACCACTTACGGCGGGAGTGTCTGGCACGGCCCGGCCCAGGGCGATCCGAAAGCGCTCGACGATATTGTCGGGCCGGCGCCCATCGCGCAATAGGTCCGGAGGATTCCAAATGGAGTGCCACATGAGAGGCATCACTGCAATCGTTCTGATGACCCTGAGGTCGCGGTGAGACGGTAGCACCATGCGCGATCGTTTCATCTCCGGCGTTGCGGCGGCCGCATGGCTGTGGACGACATCGGCGGCGCAGACGCCACCAGAACCCATTCGGGCCACCACGCATCTGGTGGAAGTGAGCGTGACTGCGCATTCGAAGCAAGGGGAACCGGTCACTGGCCTGACGCAGGATGACTTCCAACTGTTCGATGAGGGCGTGCCGCAGCGGATCGCCCATTTCAGAGTGGAGACGCCCCAGCCCTCCGCCACACCGCAGCGCAAGCTGCCACCAGGCATGTTCACCAATCGACTGGACGCCGGCAGCGCGACCGTGATCCTGTTTGATGGGTTGAATACCCGTCTGATTGACCAGCCCTATGCGCGTGAGCAGATTCTCAAGTTCCTGCGGCAGCTCAAGCCGGGCGAGCGCGTGGCCCTCTACGCGATGGGCCGTGGGCCGAGGGTGCTCCAGGAATTCACGGACGACTCCTCGGCGTTGATCCGCGCCCTGGCCGCTTACAGGGGCGGCATGGCGGCTTCGCTGGCCGCTCCGCTCCACGACCCCGCCACCACCGGCGCAGAGCACTTTGATGCCTGGATGGGCGAGCTGACCTTCGGCCTCTACGACTACTACACGGAGGATCGAGCATTTCGCACCGTTCGCGCGCTCACCGCGATCGCCTCCCATCTGGAGCAGGTCCCTGGCCGGAAGAATTTGATCTGGGTGTCGGGCAGCTTCCCGATTTCGCTCGACGGAGATTCGGTGGCTGTGCCGAGGAGGACGAAGCCGGGTCAGCGTGATAGCTGGCCGGAAGTGGAACGTGCCTCGAGAGCCCTGGGCAAGGTGAACCTGGCCATCTATCCCGTGGATGCACGCGGGTTGATCGCCGCTCAGCAGTATGGCGGGGCGCTCAGCTCGCCGCAGTTGCGGAATCCGGATACGTCGGAGATCGCGCGGATGCAGGCGCTGGCGGACCGCACCGGGGGGCGTGCGTTCTTCAACAATAACGATCTTTCGGCGGCCCTGAGCCGGGCTCTGGACGACTCGCGCGTGACTTATGTCGTCGGCTACTACCCGCTCCATACTGACTGGAAGGGACGATTCCACAAGCTCGACCTGCGCGTGAACCGATCCGGCACGGAGCTGCACTATCGCCGCGGCTACTTCGCCCAGCCGGTGGAGCCGTCTGATTCGTGGTACCGCGAGCAGGTGCTGAACGCCTCGCTGTGGAACCCCGTGGATGCGACGGGCCTGCGGCTGACCGTCGCCGTCAGGCCGTCTCTCCAGGGAGGCATTGATCTAGCGATCCAGATCGACCCGCGCGACATCACTTTCCAATCCAAGGGGGACCGGCGAAACTGCGCCCTGGACGTGTGGCTGGTGCAGCTCGACCAGCAGGAGAAGCTTCTCAAAACGAAAGCCAACACGAACAATCTGAGTCTGGATCAGGCTACGTTCGAAAGGGTATTGCAGGTGAAAGGTCTGGCGCTGGCGGAGCAGTTGATTCCGGAGCTGGGGGCGGCGTTGTTGCGCGTGCTGGTGCGGGACGTGGCCTCGGGCACGATTGGTACGCTGACCGTGCCCCTGCGGTCAGTCAGGTAGGATTCGCGCCGCCTGTTATTCTGAGCTTGCATATGGACTGCTGCAAGATCGTCTGTGTCACCGCGCTGACTACGCTGCTGGCCTGCAAGCCCTCTGGCCAAGCGCCCAGCGCGGATGCGGACCCGGTTTCGCCGCTGCGGCCCATCAATCTGGTGGTGGTGACGATCGATACGCTGCGCCCCGATCGCCTGCACTGTTACGGGAACAAAGACATCGAGACTCCGACCCTGGACGCGCTGGCCCAGCGCGGCGTGCTGTTTGAAAACGCCGTCGCCCAGACTCCGCTGACTCCGCCATCGCACGCCAGCATCTTCACCGGCACGAACCCGAACGTGCACCAAGTCCGGAATACGGGCGGCTTCGCGCTGCGAGCGTCGCCCATCCCAATGGCCAAAATCCTGAAGGCGCAGGGGTGGGACACCGCCGCCTTCATCGGCGCATCGGTTCTGAAAAAGGCGTTTGGCTTCAGCCAGGGCTTTGACGTCTACGACGACCACATGCCGAAGCCGGAAAAAAGTCTGGAGGAAAGCGAGTATCCCGAGCGCCGTGCCTCGGTTGTGGCCGACAACGCGATCCGCTGGCTGAACGGGCAGTCCGGCAAGCCGTACTTCGTGTGGCTTCACCTGTACGACCCGCACGAGCCGTATCTGCCGCCATCCCCATTCCGTGAGAAGTACAAGCACAATCTCTACGACGGAGAGGTGGCATACACGGATCAACAACTGGGGCGATTTCTGGATGCCGTGGCAAAGAAGTCGCCGGCCGGCAACACCATTGTCGTCGTTCTCTCCGACCATGGCGAGAGCCTTGGCGAACATGGGGAGTTCAACCACGGGATCTTCCTCTACGATGCGACTCTGCGAATTCCATTCCTGATTGCCGGGGCGGGGGTCCCGTCCGGAGTTCGAGTCAACCAGCAGGCCAGAACCATTGACGTTCTGCCCACTTTGCTTGAATTGATGGGCGGCAAGGCGGCCGCGCCGGTGCAAGGCATCAGCCTGGTGCCGGCATTCCAGGGCGGGAACCTGCCGCTGACTTACTCCTACCAGGAAACCCTTTACCCGAAGATGAACATGGGATGGTCGGAACTGCGCGGCATCCGCACCGCGAAGTGGAAGTACGTGCGCGCCCCGCGCCCCGAGCTATACGATCTGGAGCAGGATCCACAGGAGAAGGTGAACGTCATCGACGCTCATCCGAAGGAGTTTCGCGAGTTGGACGCGCAGTTGAAAGCCATCGGCAAGGTGGGCGTCGGTGAGGTGGAAAAGGTGGCGTCCAGCCAGGTGGACTCGCAGACGATGGCCCAGCTCAAGTCGCTGGGCTACCTTTCTGGCATGGCTCAGTCCGACGTGGAATTGAATGGCAAGGGCGCCGATCCGAAGGACCGCCTCGCCACGCTGCGAGCCTTTCAGAGTGTCCTCGGTCCAGGGGCGCAATCGGTTCCCAGTGCGCGAAGAATTGTGACGCTCCGGCAGGCACTGGCAGCGGACGCAGCCAACCCGTCCCTCTATTTCTACCTGGGCGCGGAGTACGAGAAAGCCGGCCGGCATGGCGAGGCAATGGGGGTCTATGAAACTGCGGAGAAACAGGGTATCTCCAATGGCCGGCTGCTGGCGCGCATCGGTGATCTGTCGCTTCGCGGCGGAAACCGGGAGCGGGCGATTGCCGCCTACGAGAAGGCGGCGCAACTTAATCCCACAGACACGGGTAGCCAGGTGAACCTGGCCACAGCGTATCTGGAGGGAGGAAAGGTGGCGGAGAGCGAGAGGTGCTTCCGATGGGTGCTGACCATCGAAGAGAACGCGGCGGCTTACAACGGACTGGGACTGATCGCGATCCAGCGGCAGGATCTGGCGGCGGCCCGGGTTCATTTTGAGCGCGCCGTGGCGCTGGATTCCGGCCTGGTGGAAGCGCAACTCAACCTTGGCCTGATCTACAAGATGAGCGGAGACATCCCGCGCGCGCGGGCCTGCTTCCAGGTCTTCGTCGCCAAGGCGCCCCGCGCGCAGTACGGAAAGCTGATTCCGCAGGTAGAAGCGGAACTCGCGTCGATGCGGTGAGGGGATTGGTGACGGAGATGGTATTGGTTCAACTTGTTTTCGGGGCAATTGGAATGCTGGCGCAGCCGCCGGCAGCTGCGCCCTGCAACCTCATTCAGAGTTCGGAGCGGCGGCAGGCTGGGCTGGAAGCGCTCCGTGGCGGCAGGCACGCAGCCGCGGCCAAGGCTTTGCAGGAGTCCCTCGATGCGTGTCCGGGCCAGCATACGGTGCTGCTCGAACTATCCCGCGTCCATCTGCTACTGCGGGATTTCCCTGGCTCCATCCGCGCCGCTGAAAGGTTCGTCGAACTGGAGCCTGCGGCGGTGGATGGCCGGCTCGCTCTGGCCAACGCCTACTTCATGGCGCAACGGCTACAGGACGCGCTGCGAGAGGCCACAGCCGTGTTGAAGACGAATCCAGCGCAGGCGACCGCGCTGAAACTGAAGGGCAACATCGAATACTTACTGGGTCAACTGGACAACGCGTTGTCCACTTTCGTGACGCTGTTGGAACATCATCCCAACGATGAGGAAGGTCCCTATATGCTGGGGCGCATCTACTTTCAGGAGTCGCGCATTGACCACGCCAAGGGGCAGTTTGAACGCGTGCTGAAGATCAACCCGAAATCCTACAAGGCGTACGACAATCTGGGGTTGTGTTATCAGGCGCTCGGCGATACCGAGATGGCCACGCGGCATTTTCTCACCGCTATCAAGCTGGTCGATGGGGCCCATCCTGACTACGACTGGCCGTACGCCAATCTGGCCAGCCTGCTGCTGGATCAGGGTGATGCCGAAAAGGCATATGCCTTTGCCTCGCGGGCTGCCAAGCGCAACCCCAACTCGGCTCGCAACTTCTACCTGGGTGGGAAGGCGCTCGGCAAACTGGGGAAGAATGACCTGTGCATCAACTGGCTGGAACGCTCGGCCGCACTGGATCCGAACTATCCGGAGCCGCTCTATTTGATGGGCCGGGTTTACTCTCAGCTCGGCGATGAGGAAAAGGCCAAGGCCGCTCTGGAGAAGTTCCGGGTTCTGAAGGAAACCACCGCGCGGCAACGGAAATAGCCAGAGGGTTGAGCCTCGCCGGCCGCTTTGGAAACGCTGCGGTAGACTGAAGATCCGATCCATGAACCGGCGAACGTTTGCGTTAACCATGCTCGCTCTGGAGCGCGCAGCACGTCCGGCGCGTGCCCAGGCCGTCGCGGCTCCCCGCTTACCCGTATTCCGCGACGCGACGGCGGAATCGAGAGTCGCCTTCCAGTGCAATGGCAGTCCCACATCGCAGAAATATCTGATCGAAACTATGCCCGGCGGCGTTGCTATGTTCGACTATGATGGCGACGGTCTGCTGGATCTGTACTTCGTCAACGGCGCCAAACTCGACGATCCGATGTCGCCGGACAAGACGCCGGATAAGTCGGATCCGCGCTTCTGGAACCGGCTGTATCACAATAACGGTGATGGCACGTTCACGGATGTCACTGAGAAGGCCGGCGTGCGCGGGCACGGCTACGGGATGGGCGTTGCCGTGGGCGACTACGACAACGACGGCCACGCCGATCTCTACGTGACGAATTTCGGGAGGAACATCCTCTATCACAACAATGGCGACGGCACGTTTACCGATGTGACCGAAAAGGCCGGTGTGGCGGGCGGAGGGTGGTCGTCGAGTGCGTGTTTCGTCGATTACGACTGCGACGGACGGTTGGATCTCATCGTCACGCGGTACATGGAGTGGGACTTCGCCAAAAATCTCTGGTGCGGTCCGCGCGAACCCGGCTACCGGGGCTACTGCCATCCCGAGTCCTTCAAGAAGGCGACGCATTTCGTCTACCACAACAACGGTGACGGCACGTTCACCGACGTCTCCAGGGAGTGCGGAATCGGCGCAGTGCCGGGATATGGACTGGGCGTCGCCTTCAACGATTACGACCAGGACGGATGGCCCGACATCCTGATCGCTAATGACAACGTGCCGTCGCAGTGTTTCCACAATCTAGGCAATGGCAAGTTTGAAGAGGTGGCGCTCAGGAAAGGACTAGCCTACGACGAAGATGGGCGGACCTTTTCCGGCATGGGCATCGATTTCAACGACTACGACAACGACGGCTGGTCCGATGTTGTCATCGGGGCGCTGGCGAATGAAAAGTACGCGCTCTTCGGGAATCGTAAGGGGAGATTCGAGTACGTTTCCGGACAGAGCGGCCTGGCCCGCATCAGCTCGATGCACAGCGGGTGGGGCCTGAAGCTCATTGACTATGACAACGACGGTTGGAAGGATCTCTTCGTGGCACAAGGGCACGTGATGGACAACATCTCACTGTCCAGCCCGTCACTGAAGTACCTGGAGCCGATGCTGTTGCTGCGAAATCGAAGAGGCGTGTTTGAGGATGTTTCGGCCTGGAGCGGAGAAGCCTTGCTGGTGCCTCGGGCATCGCGTGGGGCGGCCTTCGGGGATCTCAACAACGATGGATTTCCCGACGTTGTGGTGAGTTGTCTGAATGGTCCGGCTGTGGTCCTGCGCAACAGTGGCGGAAACGGCAACCACTGGCTGCTGGTGAACACGGTGGGGACCTCGAGCAACCGGGATGGGATCGGCGCCCGGATTCGCGTTGTCGGCGAATCGGGCTTCGAGCAGCACGGCATTGTCAGCACTGCCGGCAGCTATCAATCGGCGAATGATAAGCGCGTCCACTTCGGCCTGGGTCAGGATAAGAGGGTGAAGACTCTGGAGATTGTATGGCCGAGCGGGATCAGGCAGAGACTCGAGGACGTCGCCTCGGACCGGATCCTGACGGTCAAGGAGCCGCCCAGGGAGAAAGCCGGTGACTAAGGCCCTGGCCGTGGTCATGGCCTGTGTGGCGTTGATGGCGCAACAGGGTCAGCGCAGCGCCCCGATCCAATTCCGCAACGTAGCGGCGCAAGCCGGCATCGACTTTGTCCTTGAAAACAGTGCCACGCCCGAGAAGCAGATCATCGAGACCATGCCCGGGGGCGTGGCGGCCTTTGACTATGACGGTGATGGCCGCATCGATATCTTCTTCACGAACGGTGCGGCTCTTCCCTCGCTCGAAAAGAACCAGCCGAAGTTCTCCAATCGCCTCTACCGCAATCTGGGCGGCATGAAGTTCAAAGATGTAACCGGAGAGGCGGGGTTGTCCGGCTCCGGATACTCGATGGGCGCGGCTGCGGGCGACTACGACAACGACGGGCACGCCGATCTCTTCGTGGCCGGCGTCAAATCGAACCGTCTCTATCGCAATCTCGGCAACGGGAGATTTGAGGATGTGACGAAGAGGGCGGGCATCCGGGACGACGTCTGGTCGATCACCGGCGGCTGGTTCGATTTCGATGGCGACGGCCGGCTGGATCTGTTCGTCGTCAATTACCTGAAGTGGTCGCCGGCGAATCCTGTCTTCTGCGGGGACCCGAAGGTCGCGAGGGCCTACTGCCACCCCAAACTCTTCGAGGGTCTCCCGAACACGCTTTACCGCAACCGGGGCGACGGCACGTTTGAGGATGTGTCTTCGCTCTCCACAATCGTTCAACATACCGGGAAGGGAATGAGCGTGGCCTTTGCCGACTACGATCAGGACGGGCGGCCCGACATCTTCGTGACAAACGATAAGGTGCCGAATTCTCTTTTTCACAACCTGGGTGGCGGGAAGTTCGAGGAGGTCGCATTGGAAGCAGGCGTTGCCTTGCCGGACCATGGCAAGGAGGTCTCGGCGATGGGCGCGGATTTTCGCGACTACGACAACGACGGGTTGCCGGATATCGCGGTGGCGGCGCTGGCCGGGGAGACCTTCCCGCTATTTCGAAATGACGGCAAGGGCATCTTTCACGACGCCACATATCTCAGCCGCCTGGGGCCGCTCAGCATGAGGCGCAGCGGATGGAGCCCTTTGCTGATCGATCTCGACAACGATGGCTGGAAGGATCTGTTCGTGTCCGGCTCGCACGTCAACGACACAGTGGAGTCCTTTGAGGCCACACCGTACCGTCTGCCCAATGCCGTGTTCGCCAATTCGGGCGACGGGACATTCCGGGACATCTCCGCCGATGCCGGCGCGGAGTTTCAGACTCCCGGCGTGCACCGGGGCGCCGCCTTCGCCGATTTCAACAACGATGGCAAAGTAGATATTGTGGTGAGCCTGATTGGCGGTCGGGCGGAGCTCTGGCAAAACGAAAGCCCCGCGACAAACACCTGGATCGAGCTGAAGTTGACGGGAACGCGCGCCAATCGCGACGGAATCGGTGCACAGGTTCAAATCGCCAATCAACGAAACCAGATGACGGCGAGCGTTGGTTACGCGTCGTCGAGTCTCACGCCGATCCATTTCGGAACCGGCAAGGCAACACAAGTGGACATTGAGATTCTGTGGCCCGGCGGCGCGCGGCAGACACTGCGGAACGTGCGGACGAATCAAGTGCTGGCCGTTCGCGAGCCTGCGCTCAAGGCGGAGTGATCCGGGGCTCGTTCTTCTCCTCGGCCGCGCGGCGCGCTACGATTGCCCGGTATTGGCGCATCATCGCAAGGCTCTGCTGCTGCTTCCCGGCCGCGCGCAGGGCGCGCGCGAGCTGATACCGGCGCACGCCTTTCTCGTCGACGGCCAAGCCGGCTTCCAGGTGCGGTATCGCCCGCTCAGGAATGCCTGTTTCGAGTAGGGCCTCCCCCAGCGCGCCCCGGGCTGGGGTCAGGTTGCCATCCAACTGGACGGCGGCTTCCAAAAAGGGCAGCGCGCTGCCCGGTTCGCCCACGCTGTTGAGTGCCAGGCCACACAGATAATTGAACTCCGCGGAAGCAGGTGCGCCGGCAACCAGACTTTTGAGCAGCGGGAGAGCGGAGCCGCAATCATTGGAGTAACAGAGCGCGAGAGCCAGACGCCGACGGAGTCCGTTGTCCGCCGGAGCGAGTGCGAGCGCCTCTTTCCACGCCGCCGCCGCCTCCCGATGCCGCGCGCTGCGCTCGGCTAGCTCCGCCGCGGCCTCGTAACGCTCGCGCGACGGGGGCAGCGTCTGCAGGCGGGCGTAGGCGCGCTGTGAGAGAACTTGGGTGGCGAGTCCCTGCCAGTACAGCGCGCTCGGGGTGCTGGCATCGGCCAGTGCCGCTTTCTCGATTCTGCCAGCGGCGAAGTCGCACTCCGGCGACTGACTGTCGCAGACGGATGCCCGCTCAAGGGCAAGCTCCGCAGCCGCCCAATCGGGATGGCCGGTCCACTCATAAACCTCCGCCACGTGCCCGTGAAGCCCGCGGAAGGCAGGTTGCCGCGCCAGCGCCGAGCGGTATAACTGGAATGCGCGAGCGAACTGCAATCGCTCCGCTTCGAATGATCCCGAGAACGCCAGTGCCTCTGCCGAGCCAGGCGCCTCCTTCTCCAGCCGGGCTCGATATTCGGCCGCCAAAGCCGCGTAGCTACGGTGCAGACCATACCACACCCGCGGACCGTCCGGCATCATTTGAGATGCCTTGGAATACTGCTCAGCTGCGTCCTTCCACTCCTGGTGTTCAAAAAGCGCGTCCGCGAGCATGAGTCTCGCGTTCGGATCCGCCGGATTGATCGCTAGGGCCCGCCGCAGGGGCTGGATGGCGCTGGAGGCTTCTCCTAGGCTGAGATGGCTGGCGCCAAGAAACAACAACGCAGGAAAGAGCGCCGGTTGGCGCTGCAGGAGGATGCGGCACTCGGCTGCCGCTTCCCGATACAAACCCGTTTTGTATTGCGCGATCACCAGATTGACGCGGAAGGACGGTTCCGCGGGGAAGGTTGCTACGAGCTCCCTGTAAATCGGGAGCGCGGCTTCGGGCTTGCCCGCCTGCATGAGCGCATTCGCTTGCGCGCTCTTCTGCATCGCTTCCTGTGGCGCTTGGCCCCTGACGGCGGAAGAGCAGCAAATAGCGAGACTCGCGACGAGTATTCCGATTCGAGCCAAACGTGGCCCAGAGGGTGCCATTCCCACTAGTTTGTCACTGGAGCCAGAGGAGAATGCAATTAGAGCGTAGGCGAGTGGCTGAAAGTGGTGCGGTTTTGATCGTGCCGGCACTGGCGCAAAGGAGCGATCTGGGCTTGACACCGTGCTTAGCAAGCATTACGATACCTCAGAGAGTGTTAAGGGTAAGTGCTTTCGACAAGAAAGCAAAGTTTACGCAAGCACGAGAAAGCAGCTAGCAGGGTTCGGCTAGTTGCGGTCCGACAGCGCATAAGCAGTTGGCCTTCGAGATCAGCTTGGAAGTGGGTTCAAATGTCTCGCAAACTATCAATTCTCTCGATTATCGTCTGTCTTGCCTTGGGCGCAGCCAATGCGTGGGGGCAGGCGGTCGGCACTTTGAACGGTACAGTGTTGGATTCGACAGGTTCTGTGGTGCCGGGCGCTGCCGTTGTGGCAACCAACGATGCCACCAAGGTCGAATACAAAACGACGTCGACGACCGCCGGCGCCTACACCATCCCGTATCTCCAGCAGGGGACGTACTCGATTCGCGTCACCATGGCAGGGTTCCGGACGGCGACAGCGGAAAACGTCATCCTGCGCGCTGCGCAGACACTCACGGTCAACATCAGCCTGGAAGTCGGCCAGGTCACCGAAAAGGTGACGGTTTCCGATACCCCGCCTCTGCTCGAAGCGGGCACCGCTGAAATGGGCAGTTACATTAACCAGGAAGAGTTCAAATCCTGGCCCATCGTCACTGGCGACGGCCAGCGGCAGATTCAGCAGTTCATCTTCGACAGTCTGCCCGGCACCACCGGCGACACGTTCCAGGGCTCCATCAATGGCGGCCAGCAATACTCGCACGAGATCCTCATCGACGGTATTGCTCTTGGGCGCTCGGATCTCTCGGGCGGCAACAACAACGAGATGAGCCCTTCGCTCGACGCGATTGGCGACTTCAAACTCCAGACTGGCGCTGTCGGCGCGGAGTACAACGGCGGCCAGACAGCCGTCGCGAACTTCAGTATCAAATCCGGCACCAATCAACTGCATGGCGCGGCTTATGAGTACCTCCAGAATGAGGCCTTCAACGCCGCGAACCTGAATACGACCACGTCTGGGGGCAAGAAGGGCCGTTATCGCAATAACAACTACGGTTTCGCCCTGGGTGGACCGGTTCTGATTCCGAAAATCTACAACGGAAAGAACAAGTCGTTCTGGTTCATGAACTATGAGCACGACAAGGTGAATCAGTTGGATTTCAACGGGTTCACGACTCTCTCCCCGGTCGCTTACCGCAATGGTGACTTCTCGCAAATGCTCGACCCGACGTGGTCAGGCAAAAGCCAGGCCGGAACCTCCGTCGGAACCGATGCGCTCGGACGCGCGATCGTATTCGGATCGATCTACGATCCGCGGACTACAAGGAATTCCGGTGGGGCGGTCCTCCGCGATCCTTTCCCCGGTAACAAGATTCCCACCAATCGATTCGATCCGGTGGCGGCCGCAATTCTCAAGGTAGGGCTAGCCGAGCCGACCTACAACTCGATGATCCGCAACATCGCGCAACTGAGCTCTGGCCAGCCTTACTTCAACGAGAGCATCTGGATGTTCAAGATAGACCAGATCATCACCTCCAATCACCGGGTCTCGTTCTTCTTCAACCACGGCGACCGCCAGCGCAACAATATCGGCGGCGGCCGGTATCTGCCCGTGCCCGGACTGCCGACCAGCGGTTGGCAGGACCAGCACACGCCCAGCCAGATGGGCCGGTTCTCGGTCACGTCCACAGTGACGCCGACTTTGATCAACAGCTTCGCCCTGGGCTACAACCGGTTCCTGAACGAGAACGGAGCGCCGGCGGCCACTGTGAACCAGGATTGGGCGAGCCAGATCGGAATCAAAAACACCTCTGCCACCGTGTTTCCGCGATTCAGCTTTAGCGGGGCCGACTACCAGGGCGGCACCATCGCAAAGATTGGTGTTGGCTGGGCTGGAGCCGGTGCGAACGGCAGCAAGGTCCTCAAGGACGACATAACGAAGATCTGGGGTAAGCACACCATCCACGCGGGCTATCAGTACACAGAGTACTTTTACAACGAGCGGAATTACTCGGATTCCGGGACCTTCGCATTTCGCAACGTGGAAACTGCGCTCCCCGGCTACACAAGCCAAACCGGCAACGCGTTTGCCAGCTTCCTGTTAGGCGCCGCGCACAGCGCCGGCCACGACATCGCCGGACTGAGCGATGGCTTCCGGGGACCGTATCACGCTATGTGGTTCTCCGACGACATCAAGCTGACGCCGAAGCTCACCTTGAACCTCGGTCTGCGCTGGGAGGTCATTACTCCCTTCTTTGAACGAACGGATCGCATGTCTTACATCGATCTCTCTCAGAAGGATCCGACCGCCGGCAACCTCAACGGACTGCTGGTCTTCAAGAACCGGCCAACTGACACCTATTGGAAAGAGCTCGGCCCGCGTCTCGGAGTGGCCTACCAGGTGGACAACAAGACCGTTGTCCGCGCCGGTTACGCCATGATGAACACGCCGCCGCTGACCAACAACTGGGGCTACGGCGGATTCACCACCGGCTACAATGCCAGCATCACCGTCGCCGCCGGCAGCAGCCCAACCAAGTTCGCCCAGGATCCGGCCATGTACCTGAGCCAGCCCTTCCCGAGCCTCGGCTACAGCCTGCCGGTGACGGACCCGGAGAGCGGCCATTTCAACGCCAGTCAGACCATCGCGCGGGACTCGAACCGCCCGGGGTACACGCAGAACTGGAACCTGACCGTGCAGCGCATGTTGCCCATGTCCACGATCCTGGAAGTCGCCTACGTCGGCAACAAGGGCACGCGTATGTGGGGCTTCAACCAGCTCAACCAGGTTCCGGCAACCAACCTCTCACTCGGCGATACGCTGCTGGATTCGGTCTCCGAGCACATGCAGTACTTGCCATACAAGGGCTTCCCGACCGACCAGTCGGTAGCTCAGGCGAGGCTGCCCTATCCGCAGTTCTACGGCGTGAATGACTTCTACGCCTACAATGCGGGATCGAACTACCATGCCTTGCAGACCACGGTCACCAAGCACCTGTCGGGCGGCTTCGGCTTCCTCGCAGCCTATACGTGGTCAAAGACTCTTGGCTACCAGGACAGCCTGGGCGCCATGGGGTACGGAACGCCTCAAGACAACTTCAATCGCAAGCTGGAACGCTCCGTTGCCACCTTCGATATCCCCCACTCCTTCAAGCTGACGTGGAGCTACAACGTCCCGATCGGCAAGGGCAAGAAGCTTGACCTCCACTGGGCGAACCTTCTGCTGGGCGGCTGGCAGATGGCTGGCATCCACAACTACACTGGCGGTACCCCGCTCGCCGTCTACTCCTCCGGACTCAACACTCCGGCAGGCTTCGGCAATATCCGGCCTGACATCGTCTACGGTCAGGATGCCTCGCTGGGTGGAGTTCCGTCGAAGACCGATTGGAGCCAACCGGTGCAATGGCTGAATGCGAAGGCATTCGCGAATGTGCCTACCACGGGCAACGGCGTTCCCCTTCGAGTTGGGACGGCAGCGAGAAATCTCAACTATCTCTACGGTCCCAAGAACCTCAACGAGAGCATAAGAATGTCGAAGGCATTCCCGCTCTTCACCGAGAAGGCCACGTTCAAAGTTGGGATGACGATGACGAATCCCTTCAAGCGCACCAGGCCCTACGTCACCTCCACAACTGTTGGTGACTCCGGCTTCGGCCAGATGCTCAATAGCGGGGCGGGCCGTACCATGCAATTGGATGCCCGGATCGACTTCTAGGCGTCTGACACTTCCTCCGGATGACGCAGCTCCGCTGGTGATTCCGGCACATCAACTCTGAACGGCCCCTGCCGACCAAAAAGGGGAATCGTGGCGAAACGCACGGTTCCCCTTTTTCGATGCCGTTGGGGCGAGCGGGGGACGGATCGTAACCAGGAGGTTGCCTTTTGAATCGAAGAGCACTGATTGCTGGAATGGGCACGCTGGCCCTCGCCCGCGCGGCAGTCCATGCGCCCGTTCAGGCCGGCACACGCGGAGGCAGGTCCAGCTTGCCGCCCCGCAAGATAATCGTCGGAACGGCCATGCAACAATTCTGGGTGAAGCATCCGGGGCTGGAGAAGCGTTTGGAGCAGCTCACCGCCCTTGTCGACGGTATGCGGGTGGAATCGCAGCGCAAGTACGGCCGCGGCCTGGATCTCGCCATTCTGCCCGAGACGGCGGTTTCCGGGGAGGCCGGCAACGACGCAATGGCGTGTGCCGTGCCTCTCAATGGCCCATTCGCCAACGCCTTCTCCCGCAAGGCGCGGGAGCTCGGCTGCTACCTCATCGCCCCCACGTATCTGCGGGAATCGGAGAAATCGTGCTCCAATGCCGCCGTGCTGTTTGGCCGGAAGGGCGAATTGGCCGGGATCTACAGGAAGGTCCATTTGGTGGTCTCCGCCGATGGCAAGAGTATGGAGGGCGGTTCGACGCCAGGTAGAGAAGTGCCGGTGTTCGACTGTGATTTTGGAAAGCTGGGCATCCAAATCTGTTACGACATGGAATTCGACCGGGGCTGGACGGAGTTGTCGCGCCAGGGTGCTGAGCTGGTTGCGTGGCCGTCGCAGTCCCCTCAGACCACGCACCCCGCCGGCCGCGCGATGCAGCAGTGCTGCTACATCGTATCCAGCACCTGGCGCCACAACGCAACGGTGTTCGAGCCGACCGGCAAAATTGTTGCCCAGTTGAAGCCCCCAGGGCAAGTTCTCGTTCAGGAGATTGATCTCAGCTATGCCATCCTGCCGTGGACTTCCGGACTCCGAAACGGAGAGGCGCTGAGGGAAATGTATGGCGAGAAGGTTGGGTACCGCTACTACGAAGATGAGGACTGCGGTATCTTCTGGTCCAATGACCCGCGGACACCAATCCGGCAGATGGTGCGGAAAGCTGGGTTGCTGGAGGCGGAGGAGTTATTGGCGCAAGTGCGCGGCGCCTATGGTAGGGCGCACGTTGTCGATTACTGAAGCCAGCGGCAAGAGCGGTTCCACGACAGGATCGCCAGTGTCCGGTACGCCGCCTTGGCTTGCCGTCACCTTCGCTGTCGCCTCCTTTCTTGCTGTTGGTTCTGGCTGCATGGTCGCGGTATCCGCCGGTATCGGCACCGGTGTCTGGGGCCGCAACGCCGCCGCCTGGGTCATTGGCGCTGGGTTGGCGGGACTCATCTGCCACATTCGGCCGGTCCGCCTGTTGTGCGCAGTGCTGCTGCTCACCCCGCTGGCTTTGCTGCTGAGCCCATCGCACGCAGGGCAGGCCGGCGTGCATCTCTGGATCTCGCTGGGCCCGATGACGTGGAATACCGCTTTCCTGTGGCTGCCGGCCGCGACGGCGGCTCTGGCGGCAACCGTGCGGAGCGGATTGCGGTGGACGTGGTGGGTGGCGCTGGTTATCGAGTTGCTGCTCTGCTTTCAGCCCGATGCGTCTCAGGCGACGGCGTTTGCCGCCGCCATGATGGTCATCCTGTTTACGACGGGAACCCCGGGCCGGGTTCGTGTCCCGGTTAGCCTTTTGCTTCTGCTTGCGGCAGGGACTAGCTGGGCCCGTCCCGACCCGCTGCCGCCGGTGCCCAAAGTCGAGGGCATCATCGACTGGCTCGTGCCGTTTCGATGGGCCTCGTGGCCGTCTGCGTGGCGTCGCTGGCGGCAGTATCCTTTTCTCCGCTCGTCGTGCGGGACCGTTCCCACCTGGATGCGCGTCCGCCAGCCTTAGCCGTGAGTGTCTACTTCCCTAGTTGCGCGGTGATGCCGCTGATCGGCGCCTTTCCCGTTCCGCTGGTAGGCATGGGGATGAGCCCAATCATCGGGTTCTGGGCCGGAATCGGCGCGCTCTTGGCTGTAGGTAGTTCCGTTGCAGGACAACCCGCTGACGGGTTGAAGGATCCGTTCGCCGTTTCCCGCGAATTGAATGCCCAATACGCTCCACAGCGGAATGGGAAACGAGATAGCATGAGCGTGTGCGGAGCGCACGGTCGGGCACTTCCGGGGACTCGGCAGCGCTGGTCATGGCGTTGGCGGTAGCTCAAGCATGTAGTTCTGCGCTCTTTGGCCAGAGTCCGATTGTCGCAGGTGAAACGCTCACCCTTCGGTCGGCTGTTCTGGGGGAAGGCCGGGAGATCTACATTTACCATCCGCCGGATAACTCCGACACCAAGGAACGCTATCCAGTCCTCTACCTGCTGGATGCGGAGACGCACTTTCGGTACGCGAGTGGCGCTGTGGAGTTTCTCGCCCAGGCTGAACGTATCCCTCGCATGATGGTTGTCGGAATCGCAAGCGGCAGCCGTGAACGCCGGTCGCGGGACTTGACTCCCACGTCGAGCTCAGAAATGGACCGCCGCTTCACGCCGTCGAATGGAGGAGCGGCGAAGTTTCTCACATTCCTCACCAACGAGCTGATGCCGATGGTAGAGAAGAAATACTCCACGAGGCCTTATCGAATCCTGGCAGGGCATTCGCTCGGCGGCCTGTTTGCTGCCTATGTATTTGCTGAAAACCCGACTGTGTTCCAAGCCTACATCGCGTTGGATCCCAGCTTGTTCTGGGACAATGGCGCGGTGGTTGACCAGGTCAGCGCCACTCTGATTGGCACGAAGTCTTTGACGGCGGACTTCTTCATCGCGGCAGCCCACTCTGGAGAGCGGCCAGACCGGAACATTACGCGGCTGGCTACAACGCTCCAGGACAAAGCTCCCGCCGGGTTCCGGTCGCACTTCGAGTGGATGAACCAGGAGACTCATCTGTCAATACCGCTGAGCGGCCTTCATCATGGCTTGGAGCAGGTTTTCGATCAGTGGCACTTGACGAACCCGCTCGAACTCTTCGCCAAGGGAGGAATCGCAGCGATTCACGAGCACTTCCGGAGCGGCGGTGAACGCTACGGCTATGACCGCACTACTTCGCCCTTCATGGTGTCGATGGTTGTCGCCGAGCTGATATGGAAGGGCGACCTGGAGGAAGCCTCGCGAGTCCTCCTTCATGATGAGGAGAAATACCCGCCTCCGTGGAACCAGTTGGACGCCCTCGCAAGAGCCTATGCCGATAGAGGCGTAAACGAGCGCGCGATTCACTTCTACAGGGAGTCCCTGAAAGTGAATCCCAAGAACGATTGGGCGAAGCGAAAGCTTGAGGAGATGGGCGCCGACGATTCGAGAGCCAAACCGGAACCAGATCGCCGGTAGTTCGAGATTGCCCTTCCGCCGACCAAACCCGAACGCAGCGCAGAGTTGCCGTCGCGATCCGGGACGCATTGCTGCCAATGGAGACGGCGGCGCTGCGTACGTCCCGGTAGAGCCGCACAACCAGGCTCTTCGTCAGTAGACGATCTTCAGCGACAACTGGATCTGCCGCGAGGGGCCGGAAGTACGGCTGATCACGCCGAAGCCAGGGCCCAGAACCACGTTGGACGGCAGGCCGAAATTTGCGATGTTGAAGGCGTTGAAGACCTCGATCCGGAACTGAAGCGCGATCCGCTCGCGGTTGCCCTTCGGACCGATGGGGGTGTTCTTGATCAAAGAGAAATCGAAGTTGTGAAACGCCGGGCCTCGAAACGTATTGCGACCCAGTGTGCCGAAGCGGCCGCGGTTTGGCCCGGACCCACCGGGCAGGTTGATTGGGATGGAGAAGTACGAGTTGTTGCGGTCGCTGAGGCCGAAGTAGTCTTCGCGGACCGTGCGGCTTGTGGATAGCGCCGGCTGCCCAATGGCGTCAGGCCGGTCCGCATTGTTGGAGCCGGCGCCGGTCTGCTGGATGCCGGAGTAGACGCTAAACGGCGCGCCGCTCATCAGGCTGCCCATGGCGAGGAACTGCCAGCCGGCCGCGACACGCTTCGGCAGCGCGCTCCAGCGGCGTTCCAGTTGCAGTTCCTGGATGGCGCTGAACGAGAGCGCATGCGTGATGTCGAAGGTGGATGGACCCTTCTCGGCGGCGCGGTTGCGCGGATTTTGCGGCGACGTTTGCAGTTGTGTGCCAGAGGGGCCTCCCAGAAATCCGCCGAGCACCGCGCTGGTGTCGTCGATGGACTTGCTGTAGGTGTAACTGGCCTGAAAGCCCAGGCCGGCGCGGAGGGAGGTCTTTGACGCCGAGGTCTGCAGCGAATGGTAGGTGGAGTGGGAGTGGCTGCTCACCACCCAGATGGGGCCGAAGCCGCCCTGCACGCGGCCCTGTGGATCGAACTGAGTGAATGGCGCATAGCCGGCCTCGGCGCCGCCGTATCCGTTGGGGCTCTCCAGGCAGCCGAGGCCGATACCGGTGGTGGCCACGTAGGCGGCGCTGGCGGTGATCTCGCCTATCTTACGCTCCAGGCCGGCGGTCCAGGTGCCGATATAGCCGTTCCTCAGGCCGGCATTCATGGCCTGACCGCTCAGGGCCTGCACCTGCCTGTCCGGGCTGAGCGCGGCGAGGTCGCGCTGAAAGCGAGCGACATCCATTTCGACGTTGGTCGGCACATCGGTGGAGCGGCCCGTTGCGTAGATCAGTTGTCCGGAGGTGGAGTAGATATCGGGCAGGGCAACCGGTGTTGCGACGTTGCGGAACGGGAGCGGCCGGCCGGGTTGTGCGGTGGAATAGGGGCTGACCACGATGGGCAGGTTGGCCGTTACGGAGTTCTGTTGCCACAGGTTCATGAGGAGCGCAGTGATGGACGCGCCGGCGCGGAAGACGGTCTTGCCGTAGAGCCTGGCTTCCATGGCGAGCCGGGGGCCCCAGCCGCGCCAATCCATTGGATAGTGAGGTTGTGGACGAATCAGATAGCGGGCGCGCGCTCCAAGGTTCATTGGATCGATGCGTTCTCCGGCTGCATTTTCGGTGACGAATTCAGCGGTCTGTTTCTTCCCTTCGCTGATCCTGGTATTGACTTCGTAGCGGAGTCCGTAATCGAGGAGGAGCCGTGGAGAGATCGTCCAATGGTCCTGAACGAAGAGATTGTAGGCCTGCCGCCGAACAGCGGCCACACCCATCTTCTGCCCTTGGCCGAAGAGCGGCGGGGCCGCGGTGACGGTGTAGGAAAAGGGCGTGGCCGTCAGGAACCCACTGAGCGAATCCGGCAGCGCGTCGCCGGGCGCGATGTTGTGAAGACCACTCCTGGAGCGGATGGCCACCGGGGAGTAGGCGGCCCCTCCACCGAACATATACGTGCCATTGGGCGCAGTTCCATAGACAGTGGTATCGCGGTTGACACGAACCTCCCCGCCCGCCTTCCATACGTGGCCGTTGCGGGTCCAAGTCAGGTTTTGGCGCACCTGGAACAGATTGCCGTATGCGGCAATGATGGACCCGGCGGCGGAGTTGAATCCTTCATAGAGGCCGTCGCCGAAGACCAGAGCGGGCTGGGTGCTGTTCGATGTCGGGAAGTTAGGAGTGGACCGCACATACCCCAGGTAGGTCTCCATCAGGAAGGTGGGCGAGTGTGTCCGGATGTAGGAAAGGCCGGCGTTGCGCTGGTGATCGAAGAAGCGGATTGCGAAGGAGGGATCGATTGCCGTCTGGCTTGGATTGGTGAGCGGGCCATCGACATTGTTCAGATTGAAGCGGCCGAACAGTTGAGCCTTGTCCGAGAGCTTGTGATCGATGCGCACGGAGAACTGGTCCGTGACGGTTCTCACTTTGGAGGACGTTGCGTAAGTGCGGGCGCCGAACGGGCCCTGCGGATCGTTTGGAAGCGGATAGCGGGCCAGGGCCGGGGCGACCCGCGGATCCACCGGCACGTAGAGCAGATCCCCTGGAAAGGCTGTGCTGTTGAGGCCCAGACGCTCGTCGAGGGTTGGCACCGGCAGCATCTGCGTGGTGCCGAGAACCTGGCGGAATCCCTGGTATTGGCCGAAGTAATAGGTGCGGTTGCGGCCGCTATAGAGGCCCGGAAGGATGAGGGGGCCTCCGTTGGCGAGGCCGAATTCATTTCGGTTGAACGGCGGAATGCGGCCGGGTTGCGCCACCGAACGGCGGTCAAAGAAGTTCCTGGCGTCGAGGGATGCGTTTCGAATGAACTCGAAGAGGCTGCCGTGTAAGTCATTGGTGCCGGACTTGGTGACGACCTCCGTGTAGCCCGCGGCGCCGTGCCCGTACTCGGCGGGCAACACACCGGAGATCGACTTGATCTCGTGGATCGCATCGACGTTGAAGTTGGAGAATGTGGCGCCGCCCATCTCTGGGTCCGTGGTGTCGACGCCATCCATGGTGAACACGGTGGCGCTGCCGCGTTGTCCATTCACGGTGAACTGCTGGGTGAAATTCGCGGCGCCGTTCGTATCGGTCTGGGTGCCGGTTGCCAGCAGCAGGAGTTGGCTAAAGTCGCGCTTGTTGAGGGGCAGTGCCGCCACCTGCTTGTCCGAGAGTTGTTCGCCACTGGCGGGTGAGGGCGGCGTCTTTGCGACGGCGGGACCGGTTTGCGCGAACGACGAGCAGCCTAGTAGGAAGAGGATTGTGACGACGATGGTTTGCTTCATACAACTGGATCTGCGCGCGGCGCCATGCTCGCGGCCGGATCATGGCAGCCTCGATGATGGAGGGCCCGCAGTCATCGTACTAAAACGGAAAGCGGGAGTTGAAGACGCCGGCCAGGTGATCGCGGTGCGCCACAACGACGGGTACTTCGCGGCGGTATACTTGTCGCCACACCGCCATGAAGCGATCTCTTCTTGTTCTAGCTCTGACGTCTCTACTCTCCGCAGCGGAGATGCCGCGAATCGAAAAGTCATCTCAAGGTTCGTACCGGTTGATGGTGGATGGCCGGCCCTTCCTCATCCTGAGCGGACAGGTGAGCAACTCATCGGGATGGAAGGAACAGCTCGATCGGGCCTGGCCGATCTTCAACAAACTCAACGCCAACGCGGCGGAAATTCCCGTCTATTGGGAAGTGATTGAGCCGCGGCAGGGAGAGTTTGACTTCACCTCGGTGGACATGACGATCGAGGGCGCGCGGAAGAACAATCTGCGCCTGGTGCTGCTGTGGTTCGCCACGTGGAAGAACGGCGTGATGGATTACGCGCCGCAGTGGGTGAAGCAGGATCCCTACCGCTTTCCGCGCATGCGCAACCGGGCAGGGGAACAGATTCGTGTGCTGTCGCCGATCTCGACCGAATCGCGTTCCGCCGATGCACGGGCGTTCGCGGCGCTAATGAAGCATCTCAAGGAAGTGGATGGAGAGCGGCACACCGTCATCATGGTGCAGGTCGAAAATGAGGCTGGCTCTCTCGAGAGTGACAGGGACTATTCGGCTGAGGCCGAGCGGCTCTTCCGCGGGCCGGCGCCGGCGAAACTGGTGAGCGCGCTGGGCAAGAAGCAGGGCACGTGGAAAGAGGTATTTGGTCCGGAAGAGGCCGACGAGGCCTTCGCCGCATACTATGTGGCGAGTTATGTGAACGAGGTGGCCGGGGCAGGGAAGAAGGAGTATGCCCTGCCGCTGTACGCCAACGTCTGGCTGCGAGAGCGAAAGAATTTCGAACGGCCCGGCGACGCCTATCCCAGCGGTGGGGCCACATCTAACATGCTCGACTTGTGGAAGGCTGTGACCCCGAATCTCGATGCAATTTCGCCGGACAACTATGTGCTGGATTATGCCGGCTACCGCGAAGTGCTGGGCAAGTACAGCCGGCGCGACAATCCGCTCTTCGTGCCGGAGACCATCCCTGGGCCGATGGGCGCACGCTATATGTTCTACGCCATCGGTGAATACCATTCGCTGTCGTTCGCGCCTTTCGGCATTGACATGTCGCTCGGCCCCGATTCTCCTTTTGCCGGAATGGACCTGATGAGCGGCGTGGCGGCCAACTACAAGCTCTTTGCTCCGGCGGTGGAGGAGATATCCCGCCTTCAGCAAGCCAAC
Organism: Paludibaculum sp.; assembly: GCA_036504135.1. Lineage (GTDB taxonomy): Bacteria > Acidobacteriota > Terriglobia > Bryobacterales > Bryobacteraceae > Paludibaculum. The sequence continues at coordinate 125,391 of DASXVP010000003.1, read as the reverse complement.
GCCATCCAGGTTGCGGTGGAGGAAGACCGGATTACGGATCTGCGGCTCACGTTCCCGAAGTTTGAGTCCGTGGTCACTTTCGGCAAGCCCACGCCCAGTTACGGGGGGCTGTTCGGAAGCGGAACGAAGAACCGGACGGGGCGGGCGCTGCTGGCCGAACTGGGTCTCGATGAGTTCCTGATTGGTGGTTTCGACGCCCTGGTGCGGTTCCTGCCGAGGCGCGGATCGGAGCTGCGCAATGCCCAGTTTCTATGGGCCGAGGAAGGCTCGTTTGTGAGTGGAGCGTGGAAGCGCAGCCGGTTGTTGAATGGCGACGAGACATTTTTTGGCATCTCACTTCCGGCGGAAGGGAAGTGGGTCAAAGTGAAGCTGATGGCGCACTGAGCCGGCGCCGGTATGTGAGCGGGTTCAAATCACTGGCGGCGAGGTCGCCCGGCGCCAGTCCGGGGAGCCACCTTGCGAGATCGCGCCGCCGGTTGGCGTTGTCGGGTTCCGTCACGCGCGCCCCATCGGCGAACCAGATCACCGTCATCACTTCGCGCGATTGCTCCGTGACATTGGCTGGCGCGCCGTGCAGGGTCCACCCATAGTGGAACGTCGCATCGCCCGCGGACATGGCAGCCCCTGGTGCAATACGGTAGCCGCGAGTGCGTATGTACTCCTCGAACCGCTGCTCGGATTCGTCGCCGATGGGCAGGTCGCCGAGGTAGCCCGCGCGGTGCGATCCCGAGGAAAAGCGCATGGTGCCCATCTCCGCCGACGCATTGACGAGCGGCATCCACATGGTGACCGTGTCATCTGTATCGAGCGGCCAGTAGTGCTGGTCCTGGTGCCACGGGGTGATGCCGCCGCCTGGTTCCTTGATCAGGGCCTGATCGTGATAGACGCGGACGCCGTCTACTCCCAGTAGATCCGCGGCGATCCGCCCGAACCGTTCGGCCAGGACGAACCGTCGCACCGCTTCGTCCTTTTCCCAAAGATTCATGCCTTTCAGGAACGCCTTGCCGTATGTGTCGCGGCTCTCCAGCGGAGTGCGCTCCGCGCCGAATTGTTCGCGGGCGGCAAGGATGACGCTGCGATAGGTGGCCACCGCTTCGCTGGTGACAATCGCAGGCAACAGGATGTGCCCGTTCTGTTGGAAGCCGGCGACCTGCCCGGCTGAGACTTCGTAGTCGGCGGGGAGTTCCGGCAGCGTTGAGCCGTTCATTGTGCCCGCCCTTCTCGGGCGAAGACGTTCGCGCCCGGTGCTGCCTGCACGGGGTAGATCTCGGGGCACACTTGTGTGGCCTCCCAGTATCTCTGTTGGACGGCGTCGGCGAAGGCGCCCGCCTCGGCCTCCTCCACGATAGCCACCAGGCATCCTCCGAATCCTGCGCCGGCCTGGCGCGCGCCGATCACCCCCCGAGCGGCCAGCATCGCGTCCCGCATAGCCTCCATGGCCGGGGCAGAGATCTCGTACAGATCGCGCGCTCCAAGGAAGGAGTCGTCGCAGAGTTGCGCTACCGCCAAACGATCGCCCGCTTCGAGGGCTTGTGCCAGTGACTCCGCTCTCCGGCTCTCTGCTACGATGAACTCGCAGCGCTTCGCAACGTGCCCAGGGAGTTCGTGCCGCCTTGCGGCCAGCGTCTCCGGGGTGACATCGCGCAGAGCGCTCACGCCGAGCAAGCTGGCGCCCAATTCGCAGTCTGCCCGGCGTTGCGCGTACTCGCCGCCCGACAGCCTGCGCGGGCTCATCGTGTTGCACACTACCACCCCAATCCCATCGGCGAGCCGCACCGCCCGTGTGGAGAGGTCGCGGCAATCGAGCAGCAGCGCGCATTCACTCTGCCCGAGGCACGAGGAGTACTGGTCTAGGATTCCACAGCTCACGCCGACAAATTCGTTTTCGGCGCGCTGGCAAAGGAGCGCCATTGTCTTGGGCTCCATCTGCCATCCGCCCAGTTCCTGGAACACCACCGCCGTGGCACATTCCAGGGCCGCCGATGAACTGAGACCGCTCTCCAGCGGGACTGTGCTGTGGATCACCGCGTCGAACCCGGCGAGGGGCAGCCCTTCGGCTTGCAGCTGGAATGCAACGCCCTGAGCGTACCGGGTCCACCGTTTCGGTGCGGCCTCGTCGAGCCGGTTGAGGGCGAAGGCATCCGAATCGTTGAGATTGGCGGCGTGCAATCGTACTTCGCGGCTGCCGTTGGCGCGGGCGGCGATCCACGTGTCGCGGCTGATCGGCAGCGTCAATACGTATCCGAGGTTGTAGTCAGTGTGGCTGCCCATCAGATCGACTCTGCCCGGTGCGCGCGCCCACAGGCGGGGTTCGGCGCCGAAGTGGTCCCGGAATAGCTGCGCCACAATTTCACGGCGGTCCATCGTTCCCATCCTGTCAGCTCTTCAATTCGTCAATTGCGGCAAGCATCGCATCCACGCTCACTGCGGGAATGTCGGATTGCATGCGGTGCGAGGGGCCGATCAACAGCCCGGTTCCCTTGGGCGCGAGCACGCGCGCGCAATCGAGCGTTGCCCGCCGGACCAGCGCGCGGTCGCCTTGCGGCATAACGGACTGAGTGGAGATGCCGCCGTAGAAACTCAGCTTCTGCCCGTATTCGCGCGCAAGCCAAACGTGATCCAGCACCTCGGGCTGGACTGGATTCAAAGTAGTGAGGCCGATCTCCACGAGATCGGGCAGTATCGCTTTGATGTCACCATCGGAGTGAAGGATGACGGGCAGGCCCGCATCGGTGAAGACCGCGAACATCCTGGCGAGCCGCGGCTTCATCAGGCGTCTCCACATGCGCGGAGAGAAAAGCATTGAGCGTTGCGCGCCATAGTCGTCGCCGAAGTATCCGCCATCCACGCCGGCGGCGATGTAGCGGCGTGCGAGCCGGATCTGTATCTCCGTGATGCGGTCCAGCAAGTCCTCCACCCACTCCGGCCTGTCCGCCATGTCCATCAGCAGGGCATCAAAACCGCGTAGGGACCAGGCCCGCTCGAAGAGACACATACCGAGATTGGGTGCGACGAAGTACTCGGCTCCGTCGCGCTCGATGATCCGCTTGGCGGCGGCAAGGAGCTCCGGAGCGTCGGGATCCGGCCATGCGTAAGAGTCGAGGTCGAGCGAAGTGGCCAGCGGTGAAAACGAATGCCAATAGCCCTCGGTGCGAGTGTCCCACCCGGCGCCCCACCAGTCGTATTCGACGGATCCATCGTCGTTGGTAGGTTTCTGGTAGGAAACATCCACTCGCAGCAAGTGGTTGCCCAGGCGCTCCGGCACCTGCGCCAGGGGCACTCCGAAGTGCTCCGCCAGACGCCTGCCCATGGCGGAGGTGTAGTTGGTCTGTACCGGCAGACGATCGATCGGCTCGCGACGGAGAGCCCGCCGCATTCGGTCTTTGCGCGTCATTGTGTGCTTACCAGAAATAGAGATTCAGCATTACGAACACGATCAGCACAACTGCTGCGTGGAAGAGTGGCCGCTTGTACAGCGGAAGTTCACCATCGACGGGCAGGTCCGTCACACCGTACACCAAGCCTTGCAGTTCGGAGATTGGCTTGGGCGTGGTCATCAGGCTGACCACAATTGTCACCACCACGCAGATCACCCAGGACCAGATAAACCGGTATAGGTTTTCGGCCATTGCCTTGGCGTCCGCGGAGAACGCGACGATGGCCAGCGCCTCCGGGTGGAGTTTGACCACAAGCCACAATGCGACCGAAGAGAGCGTCCCGGACAGCAGACCCCAGAATCCTCCGGCCGGCGTGGCGCGCTTCCACAACATCCCGATAATCACTGTGCCAAAGAGCGGAATGATGAAGAATCCGAACAGCGCTTGGACGTAATCCATGATGCTGGCGAACTGCATCACCAGGTAAGCCGCGCCGATGCTGGCCGCCAGGCCAAACACCGTGCACCAGCGTCCCATTCGGAGGCAGTTGGCGTCGTCCGCATCGCGCCGGAAGACGGGCTTGTAGATGTCATAGGTCCAGACCGTGGCAAACGCGCTGACATTGCCCGCCATGCCGGACATGAAGCCGGCAATCAGCGCAGTGACGCCGACTCCCAGCAGGCCGGGGCCGAGATAGCGCGCCATCATCAGCGGCATCACTTCGTTGAAGCTGTGGCCTCCGGTGGCCAGGGCCTCGGCCTCGCCGGTCAGCTTCATGGGGAGCACCGCCAAGCCCAGCAACCCAGGCAGAATGACGATGGCGGGCAGCAGCATCTTGAAAGCTGCGCCGATGGTTGTGGCGATCTTCGCCGATCGCAGATCCCGCGCGGCCATCACGCGCTGGACGACCAGGAAATCGGTGGTCCAGTAGCCGAAGGCGCCGATCAGGCCGAGGCCGAACACCATCCCGGTCCAGTGCACGCCCATCGGGTTATCAGCCGCCGCGCCCATGTTGCGCCACATGTGGGTGTAATCCTGCGAGGGTGAGCGGGCGGCGATGCGCGCCAGCATGCCGTTCCAACCGCCTGTCTCGATGAGGCCGAAGACGGGGATGGCAATCGTGCCGGCCCAGATCAGGACAAATTGCACGACCTCGTTGACGATAGCCGAGAGCAGACCCCCCAACGCGACATATACTCCCACCGTCACCGTGGAGACCAGAATGCTGAAACTGATGTCCCAGCCGAGAATAACTTTCATGACGACGGCCATGGAATACATGTTTATGCCGCTCATCAGAATCGTCATAATCGCGAACGACGAAGCGGAAAGCAGGCGCGAGCTCTCGCCGTAGCGCAGCTTGAGGTAACCCGGCACGGAGTGCGCCCTGGAGACGTAGTAAAACGGCAGCATGACGATGCCGAGAAACAGCATCGCCGGCACGGCGCCGATCCAGTACCAGTGGGCGGCCAGCATGCCGTACTGATACGCCGCCGCCGACCAGCCCAGCAGCTCCAGCGTGCCCAGATTGGCCGCGACGAAGCTGAGTCCAGCCACCCACGAGCCCACGCCCTTCCCTGCGAAGAAGAAGTCGCGGCTGGCATGGACGCGGCGCTTCAGATAGAGCCCAATGCCGAGAACCAGGGCGAAGTAGACAACCACCACCGCGATGTCAGCCGGAGCCAGGGCGAGCAGGCGTTGCGGCTTGCCGCTCTCGGCGGCGACTAGGCTGGCGTGAGCACCAGCAGCCACCGCCAGAATTCGCATTGCGGAGAGGGTCCGCTCGGCGGTGGGGGAATGGGGTTGACTCAATGTCTTTTCCGGGGGTTTAGTCGCAGTCGATTTCCGTAGCGAAGGCTATCACTACCGGCGCGGGCAGTCAAACCGGGGACGGGTTTTCCATCAGCATCCGCCGCACTTGAAGTTTCCCAAAATCCGCCCTTGACGGCGGCGCGAATCGGTGCTTGAATCATGTGGTAAGGTAATTTAACAAACCAACCTCCAAATGCGGAACAGCGTAGGACATCGCGACTCCGGCCGGATGGGGCCCTCCTCCATGAGGCGGCTGAATGGCGCTCTTCTACTGGACCTGATCCGAGACAAGGGGCCAGCGTCGCGGGCCGAACTGGCGCGGCTGAGCGGTCTTACCAAGCCCACAGTATCCAGCCAGGTGGCGGACCTGCTGCGGCGGACGCTGGTGGTGGAAGACGGGACGGTGGAGCCGGATGAACGGGGCGGAAAGCGGTCCAAGCTCCTTCGCTTCAATCCGCAGTGTGGCAACCTGATCGGCGTGGAGATCGGATCCTCAGTGGTGCGTGTCCGGCTGGCGGACCTGGATGGAGCGATTGAGGACCGGGAGGACGCGGAGGTCTGGCCGGAGCGCGGCGCTGACCACATTCTCGCCACTGCCGTCACCGCCGTCAATCTGGTCTTGTCTCGAGGGCGGCGCCGGAAACAAAAGCTGATGATCGTGGCGGTTGCCGCACCGGGACGCGTGAATTCCGATTCGGGAGTCGTCCTGGAGGCAGGCAACGTTTTTCATTGGCGCAGGGTGGCGGTGCGCGAGTACTTCCAGCGGGCGTTTAAAGTCCCCATTCTGGTAGAAAACGATGTCAATCTGGCGGCGCTGGGCGAGATGCACTACGGTCTGGGGAAGGGCGTGAAGAACTTCGTGCTCATTCGCCTGACCACCGGTGTCGGCGCAGGGCTTGTGGTGGGCGGCCGGCTGTACCAGGGCAACCACTGGGCGGCGGGGGAAATCGGGCACATGGTGTTCGACCAGGAGGCCGCGGCCGGCGTTCCGAATGAACGCGGTTATCTGGAATCGGTCATCGGCAGCGACCGGTTGCGAGAGCGGGTCCGGACGGCGAAGACCAAGGCAGCGGTGGAAGCCGCGCTAACGGGCGCCAGTGATCTGCACGGCGAGTTGGTGGAGGCCGTGCGGCGGGGCGATCCGGCGGCTGTCGCGATTGTGGACGACCTGGGATCGAAGCTCAGCCTGGCTGCCGCGAATCTGGCCGTGGTGATGGATCCGGAACTGATCCTGCTGGCGGGTGAGCTCTTCGATCTGGTGGTGGGCCGGATTCGCGAAGTCGTAGAGCGCGTAATTCCATGGCCGGTGCGGATTGAGCGTTCCGCGCTCGGCGAGGAAGCGGTTTTGATGGGGGCCATTGGCTCCGCGCGTAGCATGGCCCATGATTTGGTTTGCGGCAAGAACAGGGAAGAAAGTCAGCTTCAGGAAAGGCAAGTGAGGAAGGCTCCATGATATTCAAAAATGTCTGGCGATTCGCGATTTGTGCGGCGTTGTTGGTCTGCGCCGCGCTGCCCGCCAACTCGCAAACTGGCACGGGTACCATACGTGGCACTATTTATGACGCGGCTCGCGCGTCCGTGCCCAGCGTCAAGCTGGTGCTTACCAATCTGGCGACGAACACCGTGCGTGAGACGTCGTCGAGTGAGATCGGCTTCTTCCTCTTTGCCGGCGTGCCGTCCGGCGAGTATAAACTCGCGGCCGAGGCAAAAGGCTTCAAGAAGTGGACGGGCACACTGACTCTGGTGGTTGGGCAGACGGCGGTGGTGGAGCCGGCCCTGGAAGTGGGCAGCGTGGAATCCGTGGTGGAAGTCACGGGCGCGGCGCCGGTGATCACGACGGAGAGCGCGGAAGTGGGCAGCGTGAAGGACAACGTCCGCATCCAGCAGTTGCCTCTGAACGGCCGCACGATCACGAACCTGTTTGACCTCACGCCCGGAGTTGAGGGTGGCGGCAATCCGCGCGTGAATGGCATGAAGGTCGGCGCGACCGACATGACGCTGGACGGCGTCTCGATGGTGGACCGCTTTGGCGGCGGCATCGCACGTGTGCAGCCTGGCCTGGACACCGTGCAGGAGTTCCGCATCGAAACAGTGGGCAGCGGCGCCCAGTTTTCGCGGCCCGCGACCGTGACGGTGGTGACCAAGGGCGGCACCAACCAGTTCCACGGCGCCGTCTTTGAAACGTTCCGCAACAACGGCGCCGGCTTGCGCGCCCGCCAGCGACAGGACGGCAACTCGTCCGCGTTCCTCGCCCGCAACGAGTTCGGCGTCTCCGCCGGCGGCCCGATCTTCATTCCAAAGCTCTATGACGGCCGGAACAAGACGTTCTGGTTCGCCGCCTACGAAGGATTGCGCCAACGGCAAAAGACGTACTATCAGGACACGGTGCCAACCGACGCTCTCTGGGCCGGCGATTTCAGCGGCGTCACCGACGGCAACAGCAACAAGTACCCGATCTACGATCCCCTGACGACCTCGGCCGCCGGAACCCGGACGCCCTTCGCCAACAGCCAGATTCCACAGAACCGCATGAATCCGTTCTTCGCCACCATGAAGAGCGTGACTCACGTGCCCACCACCAGCACCAGCCCCTACCTGGGCTACAACATGCAGACGTATTACCCGATCAAGACAGACACCAACAACCTGACGTTGCGCGGGGATCACAATTTCAACGAAAAGAACGTGGTGAGCGGCCGGTTCACGCACTCCAAGCGTGTGTTTCAACAGTTGGGCGGATTGTACGGCGCGCCGAAATCGGAGATCACCGACGGCTACGGCACCAGCCGCAACAATGCGGATGTGTACAACGCCTCCCTGCGCTACACGCACACATTCAGCCCCGGCTTCATCAGTGAAACCCTGTTCGCCGTTCACCGCGCCCCGAAGAGCTCGGGCACGATGGCGGACAACACCAACTGGGCGAACAAGCTGGGACTGCCCAATCCTTTTGGCGCCGGTGGCTGGCCGACGATGTATGCAGCCTCGGCCGGCGGCAATACGTACTTCTCCTACGACGCGGACAACCGCAAGGACGAGATGCTCACGGCCTACATCGTGCAGCCCAACTTCACCTGGGTGAAAGGCAAGCACACCATCCTGTTTGGCGGGCAGTACCGCCAGGAGCTGAACAACATTCGCGAACTGCAGCAGACGCAGGGCGAGCATGATTTCAGTGGTGAGTGGACCTCGCAGTACGATCCTTCCAGCGACAGTGCTGTTGCCTACAGCGGCGACGGTTTCGCGGCGATGGCGCTGGGCCTGGGGAGCTACTACTCCAACCAGTTCAACCGCGGCTACTTCTATTTCCGGCAGAAAGAGATCGGCGCCTACATTCAGGACACCTGGAAGGTGACCCCCAGGCTCACCCTGAGCCTCGGCCTCCGCTATGACCTGTGGACGCCTTACAAGGAGAAGTACGACCGCCTGGTGAACGTGGACCTCAAGACAATCGGCAGCGTCTTCCAGGTGGTGACCCCGTTCAATACCTCGATGGAACAGATCCAGGGCCTGCCGCCCTCGATGCTGGCCAGTTGGAAGCTGCGCGGACTGACCTGGAAGACCGCGGATCAGGTGGGTATGCCGGGCAACCTGGTGCCTGGCGATCACAACAACTTCGGGCCGCGCCTGGGCTTTGCCTACAAGGTGGATCCCAAGACGGTGCTGCGCGGCAGCTATGGCGAATACTTCTGGACCATGCCGCTCTCGCAGATCCTCCAGGCTTCGCGGACCAATCCTCCGTTGAACCTGCGATATGAGAACCCGATCGCCTACATCGATGGAACTGGCAGCTACGGTGTGCGGACGACGCCCAAACCCGAGTACTTTATCGGGAAGGCCACCGTCAACACCGACGGCATCGTGGAGTTGCCCACCAGCGCCCGCGGCATGGTGCCGATGGATCCGAACAACTGGCGGGACGGCCGGGCGCAATCCTGGCACTTCACGCTGGAGCGCGAACTGATGAAGATGACATCCCTGCGGCTGAGCTACATCGGCACGCACGGTTCGGGCATGGAGCAGAAGTTCAGCGTTGGTTCCCGCGAGGCCGAGTATAACTATGTGGCTCGCACCAAGCTGGCGCCCCCCGGCAACCGCGACCTGCTGCGGGTCAACAAAGACTGGTCGTTCAGCAATGCGACCAACAAGACCGGCTACTCCAACACCAACTCCCTGCAAGTTGAGGCGGAGCGCCGCTATTCCAACGGCCTCGCACTGCAGTGGTTCTACACTTTCACCCGGTCCCTGACCACGTCGGACTCGCCGGGATTCTCTTCCGGTGGCGGCGCCATCAACTCCACCAACGGCATCTTCCAGGTGCCGGAGAACATTCAGCTCCTGGGTGGCGGCAATCTCACCTACGACCAGCGGCTGAAGCTCGGCTACCAGAATTCCACCAACATCCCGGCGCACCATATGCGTTGGAACGGCATTTACGAACTACCGTTTGGCAAAGGCCAGAAGTACGCCAGCAACGCCAACAGGCTGACCACCGCCCTCATCGGCGGGTGGCAGGTCGCGGCCATCGGAGAATGGCGTAGCGGGTTCTGGATGGGAGTGAATGCGAGTGAATACCTGTTCGGCAATCCATCGCTTTCCGAGGATCAAAGGCTGACCATGTTCTACGGCGGGCGCACCCGCCGGCTCTGGTTTGCCGGAGACTTCAACCCCACTCTGGCCACCAATGTGGATCAGGCTGCCCTTCAGAAGCTGATCCCCCTGGATCGCGCCCAGCGCCTGATGCATCCGGTGGGCAGCAACTTCGCCAACCAGATCACTCAAGTGCTGGCCAACGGCACCACGCGAAATACCGGCGTCACCGAGACAGTTAGCTGGAACTCCCGGGCTTTCTACAAGGGGCCGGGCGCGTGGAATACCGACATATCCATGTTCAAGAACTTCTCGATCACGGAGCGGGTGAAGCTCCGTTTTACGGCGGATATGTTCAACGCGTTCAATCACCCGATTGACGCCAACCCGGACGTCACCACGGGGATGCAGGACCTGTCCGTTCAGACCAACGAACCGCGCATTATCCAGTTCTCACTCAGAGTGAGCTGGTAGTGCTGATAACGAGGCGGGGGCCGTTGCGCCCTCGCCTCGATCGCTCCGGAGTTCTCAAGCCATTCCAACCTGCCCCATTGTGCCGCGGTTCTCTCCTGCGCGCGCAGGCGGCACCGCTTCTAACGCACCAAATCACAGCGGAATGCGAAAGATCACGGTTTCAGGCCGCGAGCACGAGCCAGCCCTGCAGCAGCCTGGAGGAGGCAAGCGCCAATGCAGGCTCACTTACAGATCGAAAAAAACCTCCTGCAGTACGTGGACGCCCATCGCGACGAGCTGATTGAGATACTCGCGGCGCTGGTGCGTACACCTTCCGAGAATACGCCGCCCACCGGGCAGGAGGCAGCCTGCCAGCAGTATTGCGCCAACGTGCTCCGAGAGTGCGGTTACGCTACTGATGTGTACGAACCCGGCGAGGTGGAAGGACTTTGCGAGCATCCCCTCTACCGGCCCGGCCGCGAATACCGGGGCCGTCCCAATATAGCGGGGCGCCTGCTGGGCAGCGGCGGCGGCAGGTCGCTAATCCTCTCCGGGCATATCGACACGGTGCCGGTAGGCACTCTCCCCTGGACGCGCGATCCCTTTGGCGCGCAGATCGAGGGCGGGCGCCTTTATGGCCGCGGCTCCAACGACATGAAGGCTGGGATCGCCACCAACCTTTTCGTCGCGCGTGCCGTGCGGGAAATGAGGCTGCCGTTGCGAGGCACGCTTACTGTGGAGTCCGTCGTGGACGAGGAGTTTGGCGGGGTCAACGGCACACTCGCCGGAAGGCTGCGCGGATATCTGGCCGATGCCGCGGTGATCTCGGAGCCCTCGTTCTTACGCATCTGCCCGGCCCAGCGCGGCGGGCGGACGGCCGACATTACGTTCCAGGTTCCGAACGGCGGCGTCCTAGCCGAAGCCATGGAGACGGGCATCGCCGGGCAATTGGCCTGGTTCCTTTCTCAGATCCCGGAGTTTGCGGCGCTACGCCAGTCCTCGGCGCCACGCCATGAGCTCTACGCGCATCTCGCCAATCCGGTGCCGGTATCAGTCCTGAAGCTACATTCCGGGCCGTGGGGCATGGGCGAACCGATGGCGACGGCAGGCGTCTGCAAGGTGGAGCTCTTCTGGCAGACGATGCCCGGCGAATCGGCGGACGTTGTGGACGCCCAGTTCCGCCAATGGATGAACGAGGTGGTGCAGCGGCGGCCGGACCTGTTCCCAGTGGCGCCGCACGTCGAGTTCCCTTTGCGATGGCTGCCTGGCTCCGCCATTTCCGCGGCCAATCCTTTGGTTTGTGAGCTGGCTGCCTGCGCCAATGAGGTGCTGGGCGCACGTCCAACTGTGGCGGGGATTGAAGGACCCTGCGACCTGTTCGTCTTCCAGCAGGACTTCGGGATTCCTGCTGTGCTCTGGGGCGCGCGCGGCGGCAACACACATGGCGCCGACGAATCCGTGGAGATCGAAACAGTCGTCGACGCCGCCAAGGTGCTGCTGCTGTTCGTGCAGCGCTGGTGCGGTTAGGAGTGCTGCCTGGAATGATGCGACGGACGGAATTCCTCAAGCTGGCATGGCTGCCCGCGGCTACGCTCCCAATACTGAACGGCAGTGAGGCGCCGGAATCGGTGGTTCATCTCGACGCGGCGCGGCTGTTCGACGGCCTCCAGGCGAAGCGTGTACAACTTCTGCGGGGCTTATTGGTTCTGGATACGAGAAACTGGAGCGCCAGCGCCCGCGGCGAGGTCATCACCGATGTCATCGATCTGGGCGGCGGCGGAGTTCTCTCCGAAGCTGCATCGGTGACAGACCTGCGCGTGACGCTCGACGCCACCCCGGGAGTCTCGATCCAGGTGCGGACCGGCGGCACATATTTCCAGACACCCGGCACGTGGAGTGAGTGGGCGAGGCCAGCCGGCGCCGTGCCACAGAATGGCCGCTACGCGCAGGTGCGACTCGAACTCGCCGCCCCCAATCCGGCAGCGCCGCCCTCTCTCCGCGGCGTGAAAATCACATGCCGCGTGGCGCGCCCGACCTTCAAGGGCACATTAGTGTTAGTCACGGATCAGGTGCAGCGCATCGTGCGTTCGCCGCTGGAGTTTGGCTATGAGCGACAGGATCAGGCCGACGTGCAATGGTTGCGCAGAAGCTTCGGTCTCGACGACGTGATCGCCGGAAAGCGGACGGAGTTTGAACGGCTGGCCGCCCTCATGCACTGGGTGGCGACGAGAGCCAACATCCGGCCCGGGCCGTGGGAGGACGGCAAGCAGGCGTACCCGTGGCAGATCCGGCGTGTCATGACGGAAGCCAACGGCGGCACCATTTACTCGCACTGCATGAGCTACTGCGAGGTGATGCTGACGGCTGCCTCCGCGTTTGGCTGGCAGGGGCGGCATTGGGCCATCCATGGCGTGCGCGACACCAGCCACGAGGTGCCGGAGATCTGGGTGAATGAGCTCGGGAAGTGGGTGTTTTTCGATCCCTCGCTGGATACGTACTACGCCGATCCTGCAACTGGAGAGCCGCTGAATCTGCTGGAGATGCACGAGCGTTATCTGCGAACCGTATTGCGCCCCGGCGAAGTGCAGCAAAGAGGCCGGCACGTCAACGAGGATCGTTTGCAGGTGCTGCGCGGCAAGCATCCGGTGCGCTGCGTCACGGGCAACTACGGCTACGGCAAACCCGTGCAGTGGGATTGGGAGTGGGACCACGGATACATGACCGCCGGTTGGCTGCAACTGACGCCTCGCAACAACTGGCACTCGCGGCCCGAGCCCGTGTTCACGCACTTTGGCGACGGCGCGGAAGGCTATGAGGGGTTCCCGCTTTTCGTCGATGGTCGAACGCCCCTCACTGTTGACGCGACCAACTGGTGTACCCGGAAGCGTGATCTGTGGTGGACGTTGAATCAGGCCGCATTCCGTCTCGTCCGAGCTGGTGAGGCATCGCTGAGCGTCGAGTGTGGAAATAGCCAGCCGTACTTCCGGCGCTACCTGGCACGGTTTGGTTCGGAGGAATGGAAACCGGTGGACGCCCGATTCCCGTGGGCGCTGCTGACAGGCGAGAACCGGCTGGAACTGGCGCCGGAAGACGAGTTTGGCCACCGCGGCATCGCGAGTTCGACGGTCGTGGTATACCGTCCGTAAAGAAAGGATGACGATATAGAATGTTACGCACTGCCTTTGCATGCCTATTGATTTCCGTGGCCATGGCCCAGCCGCAACCCACGGATCTCTTTCTGCGCGGCCACGCGGTGATTCCGACGCCGCAGAAGGTGAGACTAGCTGCAGGCAACGTCTACCTGGACGACACGTGGATCATCGATGCGCCGCCCAGCGCCGCTGCGCGCGCTCTGGCCGCGGATCTGCGGGACTTCCACGCCCTGAATCTGAAGGGCTCCCCAGGGGGCGCGGGCAAGGCAATCGTCCTAAGGGTGCAAGACGGCGCCGTAACCGCTGCGCCCGCTGAGACTCGCACCCAGGCCTACCGGCTGCGCATCGCACCGGCCCGCATCGAGATCACCGGCAACGGAGAGGCCGGCTTGTTCTATGGTGTACAGACTCTGCTGCAACTCGTGAAGCGCGGGCCGCGCGGTAGCCTATTTGTTCCAGAGGGAGAGATCGACGATTGGCCCCAACTCGCTCTGCGCTTTCTGCATTGGGACACCAAGCACCATCAGGACCGCATCCCCACTCTGAAGCGCTATCTCGATTGGGCCGCGCGGTTCAAGGCCAACATGATCGGCTTCGAACTGGAAGACAAATTTGCCTATCCCTCCAATCCAGTCATCGGAGCGCCCGGCGCGTTCACGCCGGCTGAGTTGCAGGAAATTGTAGACTACGGCCGCGAGCGATTCATCCAGGTTGTGCCCATCGTCCAATCGCCCGCGCATATGGCGTATGTGCTCAAGCATCCGCAGTTTGCCCATTTGAAGGCCGACGGAAACAACTACCAGTCCTGCCTCTGCCTGGAGGATACCTACAAGCTGATTTTCCAGATGTACGACGATCTGATTGCCGCCACAAAGGGGGTGGACTACTTCTTTGTCTCGACCGATGAGGTGTACTACGCCGGCATCGGCGCCAACTGCAAGGCGCCGTACACGCCGGAAAACCGCAGCGCCCTGTGGGCCGAGTTCGCCAGGAGGGCCCACGACCATCTGGCCGGGAAGGGCAGGCGCATGCTGGCCTGGTTGGAGTATCCGCTGCTGGCACACGACCTGGAACGGATTCCGAGCGGCGTGATCGACGGCGTTGTTGGCGAAGACAGCTACATGGAGGTGGAGAAGCGCAAAGGCATGAGGCAACTCGCGTACACGTCCTTGCAGGGCGCCGAGTTTCTCTTCCCAGATCATTTCCAGATTGAGAGTGTGCCGCCGGGCACCGTATTCGGCGAATACGAGGCCGTCTACACGGCCGGTCGTCTGACGCAACTGTCCCGGTCGATTAGCGGCGGGCGGGCGCTGGCCCTTAATCCAATCGGCAATTTCACAGCCGCCTGGGACGACTCCGGCCTGCACAACGAAACATTCTGGCTGGGGTGGAGCGCCGGTGCGCGCTGGGGCTGGCACCCCGGAGTCCCTGGCGCGGAGCAGCACGCCGCCGAGTTCATGCAGGTCTACTATGGGCCGGAAACCGGCGGCATGGTGGAGATATACCGGACCATGCAGCGCCAGGCGCGCGCCTGGCAGCGGACCTGGGATCGCGAAATCTCGCGCGTGCGGGCCGCAGGCTATGGCAACTCAGACGGCAAGGGAATCGGCACACAGCGCCATGACCTGACTCTGGCCGCTCCGCCATTGCCCAATCCGCTGGACCTCTCCATCCAGCCACGCTTTGCCACGCGCTACCGCAACTGGCTGGCGGAGAGCGTATCGCGCAGCGTCGAGAACGACGAACTCCAGCACGCCCTGGCCGCCCGGATCCTGACGGCTGAGAGAAACCGCTACAACATGGAGGTCTTCCTGGCGCTGGCCAAATTCACCGGGCACCATTGGAGGCTGCTAAATGCTCTGGCCGATGCCGAGCGCGACCTTGGCCGTGCCGCTGCCGAGGCGAAGCTCAATCATTTCGAGCAGGCGGTGGGGCACCTTGTCAGCGCGCACAACAGAGTCGCCGGTGTGGAACAGGAGGCCGCCACCACATGGCGCTATCTCGAGAGCGTGTTCGAGAAGAGCAGATTCCCCAAGGGAATGTCTGTGGACGGCCGCAAGTTTGTCCACGTCCTCGACGACAGCAAGGACCATTGGGCCGACCGCACCGCGGACCTGGGCTATATGTACGCGCCCGAACGCAGCATCGGCTTGGCCGCCTGGCGGAGTACGCTGAGCCGTATCACCTTCGACTACGCTGCGCGCCACAAGGTGCCGATGACGGGGCTGTCGGAGAAGCGGCTGGAAGAGTAGTCCCCTCCGCCCATCCTCCAACGAGACATGGATCACCTGTCGCATCGTGCGCTCACGCCGGCAACGGCCGGTTAAGGGGTGATCTCCAAAAAGTCCGGAGCAGAGCAGTTGCGCCATACGCACGGTAAGA
Organism: Paludibaculum sp.; assembly: GCA_036504135.1. Lineage (GTDB taxonomy): Bacteria > Acidobacteriota > Terriglobia > Bryobacterales > Bryobacteraceae > Paludibaculum. The sequence goes on along the minus strand of DASXVP010000003.1, from coordinate 109,625 downwards.
TCAACAATCTGATCCACGTCGTCGATGCCGGCGAAGTGGAACATCAAGTGAACGTGGAGAGGATCGCTGGAAATGGATGCTCCTGAAAAGATGAACCGCAGAACCGCAATTCAGACCCTGGCCGCGGCCGGTGCGCTGGCGCCCCAGCCCGCGCCCACGCCACCGCCGGACCAACCGCGAATCGCCACTCCGGCCGGCGCCGATAGCGGATCGCTGTACCCGTTGATTGAGAGTATCGCCGCCAGGAACGAGTACACACACTCGTTCCTCGGCTCGCGCTTCACCTCCGTCGAGGCCTATCGCAGCGAAGGACGCGCGGCTGCTTTTGCAGCCCTCGGCCCGCGGCCGGACCCGGTGAATCCGCGGCCGGAAATTGTAGACCGCCGCGACATGGGTGAATTCATTCGCGAAAAGGTGATCTTTTCCACCACACGCGATTTTCGTGTCCCGGCTTATGTGCACATTCCGAAGAACCTGAAGGGCCGCGCGCCAGCCATTGTGGATCTCCACTCTCACGGTGGAATGTTCATTTTCGGCAAAGAAAAAGTCATCGATATGGGTGCCAATCACCCGGCAATGACGGTGTACCATCAGGCGAACTACGCCGGGCGTCCCACCGCCACCGCGCTCGCCCGGCGCGGCTATGTCGTGATCACCATCGATGCATTCCCCTTCGGGGAACGCCGTCTGATGGAGGACGTCGATCTGCGCCATGGCTGGGAGCGCTCCAAGTACTCAGTGGAAGACGTGAAGTATCTCAATTCGAAGTGCCGCGCCAAGGAGGACACCGTGGTGAAGTCGCTCACCTACGCCGGTCAGGTGTGGCCCGGCATCACGGCCTGGGACGACATTCGCACGGTGGATTATCTTTGCACGCGGCCCGAGGTGGATCCCAAACGCATCGGTTGCGTCGGCGTCTCCTTCGGCGGCTGGCGGTCGCTGTTTCTCAATGGTCTCGATGATCGCATCGCTGCCGGTTGCGTCGTCGGCTTTATGTCCACCGTCAAGCCGATGATCCGCAAGCACGTGGATACGCACTCGTTCGTCCATTTCGTGCCCGGATTGCATCGCTGCCTGGACCTGCCCGACGTCGTAGCGCTGCGGGCGCCCAGGCCCCTGTTGGTGCTGCAATGCCGCCGCGACGGGTTGTTCCCGCTCGCCGGCATGGAAGAGGCCGTGCGCAAGCTCGCGGCCATCTACGAGAAGGCCGGCGCCCCCGCGAACTTCACCTCGCGCTTCCACGATGTGCCGCACATCTTCGACGTGGAAATGCAGGAGGTCGCCTTCGCGTGGTTCGATCAGAGGCTCAAGGGCTGAGCCGGAAGATGCCCGGTGCAATGTCTCAGCACGGCGAGATTCTCCGCTGGCGTACCGCGCGGAACCTCGCAACCCGCGCCCACAATGTACCGGGCGCCGGCATCGGCGCGGCAGCGCAGCACCGCCGCCTCCACATCTGCCGGCGTGCCGTTCAGCAATACCCGCACCGGATCGATGCCGCCCAGCAATACCTGGTTTTCACCAGTACGCGCGCGGGCATCCGCCATCGAAACAGCCGAATCAACGTCCAATATATCCACGCCCAGCAGAGCGATGTCGCTGAGAATAGTTCGCGTGTTGCCGCAGATGTGCAGGCGCATTGGTACGCCCATTGCGTGCAGACCATCCACCAGCCGCTTGTGCCAGTGCCAGATCAGATCCCGGTAGATCCGCGGGCCGGTCAGCGACGTGGCCGGATCGCCTACGCCGATCAGATCGGCGCCCGCCTCCATCTGGGCGCGGGCGAAGCGCAGACCCACGTCCAGCACGAAATCGAAAAGGTCCCGCACGAAGGCCGGGTCGTCGTGGAAGTCCAGCATCAGCGTGTTGATCCCTCTCAGATCGGCCGCCGCGCCACACGGACCCTCCACCCATCCTTCAATCACCTTCGACGCCCCGATGGCGTGCTTCAGTTGCCGGATCGCCTGCAAGCGGTCCCGCATGGCCGGGGCCGATTCAGGATTCGGACAAACCATCCCGAGCAACTCGCTCTTCTCGCTCAGCCGCGCCTGCGATTCGTCGATGGCATAGGGCTGATTCTCGAAGTACCGGATCGTCGCACCGCAGTCGCGCGCTTCCCGCGTTTCCGTGATCGCCGATACATGGTCGAACTCAAAACGCTCTGCCGTGGCCAACTGGGCCTGCACCAGCACGCCGTGCTCCAAGGCATATCTGCCGTACGGAACGCCGGCCTGGTCGGCGGCGAACATCATCGTCATCGGCATCAACGGGAGGCGGTCCACTGGCCGTCCGGCGAGCATCGCGAAAACACGTTCACGGCTATTCATGGAGCTCCTCATGCGTCGTTACCGATCCAATGATTCCCAGCGTAGCGCCAACCCAATGAGATATACCCGCTCGCTCATACTCAGCGTCGTGGCGGCTCTGCAACTGTGCGGGCAGGTGTATTCCCCAAGAGTGCTGATCAAGGATCAGCCGGATACCACCGAGCTCCATCGTCTGGCGCAGGGCATCTACCGGCAGGCCAATGCGCGCACTCCGCGGGAGCGCGCCGAGGCCGTGTGGCGCTTCTTCTTGACGGACGGACGGTTCGTGGAGCCGGGACTTTGGTATCACATTGCCGGTTGGGCCTATGAGGAGCCGGCCGGCGAAGTGCTGGATCCGATGAAGCTTCTCAATAGCTACGGATTCGGCCTCTGCTATCACATCGCGCCGCTGCTGGAGTCTGTCTGGAAAGCCGGCGGATTCGAGGATGCCCGCGTGTGGTTCCTTACCGGGCACACGGTCGCCGAGGTCTTCTACGACGGCAGCTACCACCACTTCGATTCCGACATGATGGGCTACAACACCACCGGCCGCGGGCCTGCCCGCATTTCGCCCGTCGCCTCCGTGCACGATCTGGAAACCGATCCCGTCATCATGACCGGCAAGCTGTTGACGCCCACCCAGGCGGATGTCAGGCGTGCTTCCGATCCCTGGTATCCCGCCGATGTGCGCGCCGCGGCCATTCCGGATCTGGCCAGCGCCTTCACCACCACTGCCGATAATCACCTGTTCCCGCATGAACGCTCTCCCGGCGGACACACCATGGACTTTGTGCTGCGTCCCGGCGAGCGTCTCATCCGCTATTTCAAGCCGGAAGCCGAAGGCGCGTACTATCTGCCCTATAAATGGCAAGGCAAGGACTGGGCGGAGTTTCCTCAGGAGATCCAGGCTTACGCGATCCGCACCGAGGACGGTCCGAAGAGCCAGAAGGACTCTCGGCGTTGGGCGACTGGTGCGCTGGAGTATCGTCCACCCGTGTCCAGCGAAGCTGAGGCCGTCTATGAGGTGCTTAGTCCTTATGTCATCATCGACGCGGAGTTCCAGCTCAAGCTGACGATGGAGTCTGCCGAACAGTCAATACAGCTCTCGACCTCCACCGACAACGGGCGCACCTGGACCGCAGCCGCCACCGTGCGAGGGCCGCACACCGGACCATGGCGCGCGGAGCCGGCGGTGCTCACCCGCAGCGCCCACGGCCGCCGTACGCACGTCTCCGGCGCCTATGGCTACCTGCTGAAGGTCACTCGATCGCCCCAGGTGCGCGCGGAGGATCTCCTGCTGCGCACGCGGATACAGGTGAATCCGCGGTCGCTGCCCGAGCTGAAGGCCGGCCACAACGAGCTGGTCTACGCGGCAGGCGCGCCCAAGTTGCGCCGCGAGCTCTCCATAGATCCTGCTCTGCTGCCGCAGTCCGCTTTTCGAGCCGGCAACGCCAAATACGTCACCGATGGAGCGCAAGGGTTCTGGTTGCCTGCCGGCCCGGGCGCGGCGGAGTTTGTCTTCCGTCTGACGGACGCCGGCGGCGGGGCCGTGGTGGGCATCGACGCTGGAGGCCGGTTTCTGGACCTGACACGAGGCATCGCTCCAGACAAGTTCACGGCCGAGACTCGTCCGGTGACACCGGTGGCAGCGAAACAGCCCGCCGCCTCCATCGCCTGGAGTGCATCGCCGGAGGGGCCGTTCGAGACCATCTGGGCTTACGATCCGAACCTCAAATGGTTGGACGGCCGCAAGGAGGGGCGCCTGCTGCGCTGGCCCGAAGTGGATCGTCACGTGGCAGTGCCCGCCAGCCGTGAGATCTACGTCCGCTACCGGGTGCAGGATCTGGCGCTGGATCAGGTCCGGCTCGCTATGGAAATGCAGGCCCCCGTGGGCGCCTCCCCGCTGCACATCAGCCACCTTTGGAAGGAGCATGGCGCGGCCCGGAGCTTCACCCAGGTGGTCTCCGTGGGCGCAACGGCAGGCAGTTACGCGATCGACGTCCCCGCCGGCGCGCAGATGGTCAACGAGGCGGTCATCTTCGAGTGCAAACGGCCCGGTCAGTAGGTCTACTGCCTCACAGCCAACGTAACGGTGACCATGCGTGCACCGCTGCCTGAGTCGTCGAATTGCAGCACACCTTGTCCATTCACCTGGCGCCGCGTCGCTGCGCCGCCGTTGATCCGGATGAGCACTTCCGCTGCTGGCGGCAGTTCCGTCACCAAATGCGACGCCGCCGATGAGGTCGTGACACGATACTCCAGAGGCAAGGAGATCGGCCCGCCTGCTGCCGCGGACGAGAACAGCACAACCTCGGCGCGCCCGTCGCGCTGCAGGTAAACTCCCGTCGCGTGGCCGGCCGTATCCCGCACCAGAGACGCCTGCCGGGCCGCACCGTTGGCGGGGGCAGGGAACTGGAGCACATGGAGAAACTGGTCGTCGCGCGCCTTCCGCACAGGCGCCACCTCCATCCGCCATGCCCCCGCTTCCCGGATACTTGCCGTCACGCGCGTGTCGGCCACCGGGTAGTTCTTCTCCGTGAACCGGTTGTAGTATTCGAAACCCTCGCCGCCCACCGTGGTGATCGAGCGCTCCACCGGCAACAGTGTCTGCACCAGAAGCGTGCCATCGTACCGCACAGGCGGGCCGCCCAACTCCAGCACACCTTTATGCCGCACCGCCGTCACGCTGCCTCCCGGAAAGTCCTCCACACCTGCTGGCGCCACTCTACCGTCCACCGTAGGCGGATCCTGAAAGTGCAGCAGCCAACGCTTCTCGGCAGTGGCCTGCGTGCTGGAGACGCGGTCGAAGACAACCAGCATCCCCGCCCCCGGCACGTAGACGAATTGCCGGTCATAGTGCTCTACCCGGCCGCCGTAGGCGTTGTGCAGGTTCACGCGGATGTAGGCGTACCGGTCCGGTTGCAGATCGCTGGCCTCCACCTGCGCCGTGTGCAATCCCTCCGCGTCGCGATGCGCCAAGTAAGCGAGCCAGTCGCTATGATGCTGCTTGCCTCGCAGGATGGTCTGCCCGCCGTCATTCTCGTAGCCCTTCGGCATCTGCTGGGCGGCGTCGTACACCAGCAGGCAATTGTGCGCCAGCGTCCTGGGCGCATATTCGTTGGCGTGATTGCCGGGCTGATACATGCCCGAGTACGCACCGCTGTCGATCGCCAGGCCGCCATTCCGGTAAATCAAGAACTGGCCTTTGTCGAAATGCTGGTGATCGGTGTAATGGTCTCCGGCCAGGATCGTCACCATGGCGCTGTCCGGGCCCCAGCCGCTGCGCAGCGTGAATTGCTCATACGTCCCGGCCCCCAGGCGTTGGAAACGCGGCAGCGTCGTGTAGGAGGGCTCCACGATGGCCCGCGGGTCGTGGAAGATGCGCATCCCCCAGCCGTACTCCGCGTGCATCGCTTTCGTGCCGTACGCATCGATCAGTGCGCGGGAAAACGAGCGCAGCCTCGCGCTCTCGGCGGCATCGTCCGTGCCCGCGGCCAGCATCTCCACGGTCAGCGGCACAGTCAGCGAAGCCACGGCCCTGGAGGCCAGCGTGTCGCCTGTGCGCTCAAAGGTCATGTCGGGTCGTGTGCAGGCAATCAGGAACCGGCCCGCCTTGCTGATGAAGGCGCCATGCTCCCGCCGGATCGCCGGGAAGTAGTCCGTGTCTGAGGCACTGCGGTAGGCTTGCAGCGTCAGGATCAGCGTGCGCAACGTCTCGTGAAACGTGTAGTGGCTGCCCTCGCCCCAGGCCCCTTCCCGCGCGTTCCACGTGTCGAGAACCATACCACGCGCCTCTACGAACTTCTGGGCCAGAGCCAGATACTCCTTCGCCCTGCTCCCGTAAGGCTCGCTCTCCCCGCTCAATACCAACCCGCACACCGCCACCGCGTTGAGCGCCATGTACGTGTAATTGTGGTTGATGTCCGGCTGCCCGGTGAGCAGAAACTGCCGCGAACTGTCGGCCGTGGTGACGATATTCGCCATCGTCGCATTGCGCTCCTCCTGCGTCAGGCCGTCATAAACCCAATCCAGTGCGATGGCCATTTCGGCGCCGGCCAGAAAGCCGCCCACGTCGTTCTTCTGATAGGAGTAGGTCTGCGTGGTGAGTAGATTCCGCACCTCCGCCAACTCCGTCAAATCGCCCGTCTCCAGATACCGTGCCGCGCGTTCCACGGCAGCCGCCGGACCGCGCGTCCCAATGGGGCTCCGCCATCGCACGTACGCGGCGTCCGTCAGGCGGGCGCGCAGTTGGGTAACCGTGAGGCCGGCGCCGATCCGCGCCGCGTCGTTCCTCACGTAGATTCGCGGGTGCAGCGTGGAGACCGCGGCGCCGGCGGGCAGAACAGCGGCAGTCAGAAGCAGCAGAAAGGATCTCATTGGCACGTCGGATCTCCAGTTCGGATGTGGCGCACTCAGGCAACGTATCAGAATCGGAAGCCTAAAACAGTTCTTGTCGCGCTCAAAATGTGATTAGATTGATCCGTCCGCATGAAACCAGAGTACGGGGTTTGATTATGCTCAACAAGAAGCCTCTGTCCGGCACGGCGCTGGCCCGGCGCAGTTTTGTGACCGCGGCCCTAGCCGCTCCCGCGGCCACCGCGCACGGCGCCGCCCCTGCCGGCCCGTCCGCCAAGACATACCGGGAGTCGATAGAAACACCCATCGTCGGGAAGTATCAGGTTGTGGTGGCGGGCGGCGGTCCCAGCGGTGTCATCGCCGCCGTCGCGGCAGCCCGCAGCGGCGCCAGCACGCTCCTGATCGAGCGCTTCTCGTTCCTGGGCGGGAACGGCACCGCCGGCCTCATGACCTGCTACAACGGCTTCCGCAATCAGCGCGAACCGCAGAAGCTGCAAACCGTCAAGGGCATCCCCGCCGAGTACATCGCCGAACTGGTGCGCATGGGCGGCGTGGCCGACGTGGACAACTACGAGCTCAACTTCCGGCATGACGTGGCCAAGGGCGACATCCCGTACACGGTTCCGTTCGATCCCGAGATCGCCAAGCTCGCCTCGTTGAATCTCATTCGGAAGGAAGGCGTCACTCTGCGCCTTCACAGTTGGGTGGTAGCGCCGATGCTGGACGGCGCGCGGGTCACCGGCGTAATTGTGGAATCGAAGTCCGGCCGTCAGGCCATCGCCGCGGACATTGTGATTGACTGCACCGGAGACGGTGACATTGCCGCGCGCGCCGGCGCTCCTTTCATGGGGCCAGCCGCAACCGGTGACCGCATGCCGATGAGCCTGATGTACCGCATCGGCGGTGTGCCCTCCGTGGTGGAAGGCGCATTCGGCGGCATCCGCATCAAGGACCGCGTCGTGCGCTGGGGCCCAGGTTTCGGTGGTGACGGGCTGGACGTGGAGAGCCTTACACGCGCCGAGGTGGAGACGCGCCTGGCGCTTTGGGACAACCTCATGGAGCTCCGCAAAAAACCGGGGATGGAATCGGTCGCTCTGCTGGACACACCGGCCACCATCGGCGTCAGAGAGACCCGCAGGATCATCGGGGAGTACACCGTAACCGAGAAGGATGCGATGGATGGCGTGCGCTTCCCGGATGTCATCGCCATCAGCTCGAACCCGATGCCCAGCTATCGGGGCAAGCGGTACTTCTTCCGGCACGAGGGATTCGACGTTCCCTATCGCTCTCTGGTCCCCAAGAATATCGAGGGCCTCGTGCTCTCCGGCCGCTGCATCTCGTGCGAGCAGGGGCCCTTCCAGTCTGCCCGCTCCATGGCGCCGGCCATGGCGGTGGGCCATGCGTCCGGATGCGCTGCCGCGCTCGCAGCCACCACCGGTGTGCCGCCGCGCAAGCTGGACATCCAGAAATTGCAGAAGCTGTTGGTCAGTCAGAAAGCGGAGCTACGGCTGTGATCCATTCCAATCGGCGTGCATTTATCGGCGCGGTGTTCGCAGGCCTGGGGACCCCCAGGGTGGCGAGACCCAAATCCGGTGACATTCCCAAGCGTGTCCTGGGCCGGACGGGCGAGAAGCTCACCATCATCGGCGAGGGCGGCGCCCGCTTTCACCTGATCCCCTTCGATGAGGGCAAAGCCGTCGTCCAACGGGCCTACGAGCTTGGCATCAACTACTTCGACATGGCCCGCAGCTATGGCGACGGCAAGGCGGAGGACGTCTACGGCGCCTTCATTCCTGCCTTTCGCAAGGAGATCTTCCTCACAACCAAATCCGGTGACCGCACCCGCCAAGGCGCCAATGCCGAGTTGGAGACATCGCTGAAGCGCCTGAAGACCGACTACGTGGATCTTTGGCAGATGCACGGCGTCAACCGCATGGCCGATGTCGAGCGCGTCTTCGCGCCAGGCGGCGCCATCGAGGCGTTCGAGTCGGCGAAGAAGGCAGGCAAGTGCCGCTACATCGGTTACACCAACTGCCGCGACCCTGAGGTCCACGTCGAGATGCTCAAGCACGCCGAGCGGTTCGACACCGCACTGATGCCGCTCCACGTTGCCGATACCTCGTTTTCCGACTCTCCGAAGATGAGCTTCGAAAAGACCGCGCTTCCTGCCGCTATCGAGCGCGGAGTGGGCATTTTTGGCATCAAAGTGTTCGGAAATGCGTTCTTACTGCGCCCTTTTAGCGTGGGTGACTGCCTGCGGTACACGCTCAGCCTGCCCATCACGGCGGCGCCACTCGGCTTCAGCACCATCGGCCAACTGGAAGATGACGTGCGCATCGCACAGAACTTCAAGCCATTGGGTGACGAGGAGAAGGCTGCGCTGCGTGCCCGGGCCGGCAGCGGAAAGTTCGACACCATCCGCGGCCCCGCGCTGGAGTATTGGAAGACCCGCTAGATCCACTCAGATCGTGAAGTAATTATCGTGGCCCGGAATGATGACGCTGGCCGAGCCGGCGAGCCGGTCCATCGTTTTTGCGGCCAGTTCGGAATCGACAGCATTGAAGTAGCTCTTGCGCTCCCGCCAGAAATCCCGCGTCGCCACGGAGTCCCCCGCGACCACAATCGAGCGCCCGTCGCAATCGAAGCGCAGGCTGTGGTGCGACGTCGTGTGGCCCGGCGTGGAGAGCACATCCACCGCGCCAAACAAAACTTCCGGCGCCACTTCGACATTGCGCGTCAGCTTCTTCGAGCCGTTGAGAATGGCCGCCACCGGCGCCGCGGCCCACCACTGCGCCTTCCGGAAATGCTCGATGCCATAGTAGTGGTCGCCGTGTTCGTGGGTGACGAAGATGCCGTTGATGTCGTCGAGCTTCAATCCCGTACGCCGGTCGAGCTCCTTCGCCATCTCCTCCGCCGCCGCCAGCGACGGATCCACCAGCAGGTGAAAGCCATCGCCACTGATCAGCGTGCAGGTGCAAATGGCACCGCGCAGGGGCTTGGCGTCGGATTCACCCCAGTAGCGGTTTCGCGAAAGATTACCGATAGTGATGACGGTCCAGCGGTTCACCCTGGCGGGCGCCGCCGCCGCGTAGGCAATGGGAGTCAGAATCGGCGCGGCCATCAGGAACTGGCGTCTCTTCATGACTCCCAATTGTATGCCGGTGCGAGCCCCTAGCTGGCGCTCTTCACCAGCGTGATCTTCTGCACCTTCATCGGCGCCGACTTGTCGTCGCCCTCCAGTTGCAGGCTGATCGTCTCCGTCTCCGGCTTTACGGTCAGCTTGCCCGCCAGCTTCTTTGTGACGAACTTGCCGCCGGTCTTTTCCACCACGCCGTCGATCGCGCTCGGGTTCGGCTCTCTGCGCCGTCCGGCCACCAGGCGGAACTTGCTGCCCGCTACGGCATCGTCGCACGCATAGGTGATCTCCACGTCATAGACGCCGTCCAGAGCCTTGTAGGGATACCAGCTCAGCCCGTTCGTCTCGCGCTCAAAGCTCTTGAAGCCGGTTGCGCTCTGCGTGGTCCAGTCGTACTTGATCTCCTCGCCGCGCATCCTGGCCACCCAGGCGTGCAGGTCGAGCTTCGCCGGCAGTTGATCGGCCCGATACCCGTCGGCCACCTTCGGCTGGGCGTCGGCGAGCTCCAGCGCCAGCACGGTCACGTTCGGATCCAGCGCCTTCTCAGGCAGTGCGAACTCCAACGCCGCGCCCGCCTTCTTGAACGGGACCTCGGCCTTGTTCGCCAGGAAATACGCCTTTGTCACCTGGCTCTCCAAGCCCTCGATCCGCAGCTTTTTGCCCGGCCAGTTGAGAATGTGCACGTAGAGCTTGTTGGGCTTTACCGTCGCGCGCCACGTGATGTCGCGCATGTGGAACGGGCTCGGACCCGTGCCATAGATCGCCTCGCCGTTCACCGCCAGCCACTTGCCGATGGTCCGCAGAATCTCCTGGCTCTGCTCCGGCACCACGCCTTCCGACGTAGGTCCGATGTTCAGCAGATAGTTGCCGCCCTTGCTGACAATGTCGCTCAGCTTGCTGATCAGATCGCGCGGGTTCTTCCAGTTGTTGTCGTTCTTCTTGAAGCCCCACGTGTCGTTCAACGTCGCCGGCACTTCCCACTTCCCGTCCTTCATGTACACCTGGATCGGGATCGCGTTGTCGCCCGTCTGCGCGTAGTCGCCCTTGCCATGCCCGATTCGGCTGTTGATCAGGCAACCGGGCTGCAGCGATTTCACCATGCTGCGCAGATCCGTCACCTGCTTCTCACTCAGCAATCCCGGCGTGTCAAACCAGATCAGGCGCATGGGGCCATAGCCGCTCATGATCTCCTTGACCTGCGGGAACACCTTGCCCTCCAGGTAGATCTGCGCGTCTCGCTTTTCGGGAAAGTCCCAGTTGTTGCCGCGTCCGTTGGCTTCGTGCCAGTCCTGGTCCTGCGAGTAGTAGAACCCGAAATCGATGCCCTGCTTGCCGCAGGCCGCCGAGAGTTCCTTCATCGGGTCTTTCGCATAGGGGGTGGCATCCACGATGTTGTACTTCGATGCCTTCGAGCCGTACATCGCGAAGCCGTCGTGGTGCTTCGACGTGATCACCATGTAGCGCATGCCGGCGTCCTTGGCCAGCTGCGCCCACTCTCCGCCGTTGAACTTTACCGGGTTGAACTTCGTGGCCAGTTGGGCGTACTCGGCAGCCGGGATCTTTTCGCGGAACATGATCCACTCGCCGATGCCACGAACGTACTTGCCCTTCCACTCGCCGGCGGGAATCGAATACAGCCCCCAGTGGATGAACATGCCGAACTTCATCTCGTCCAGCCGCTGCATTGCCTTCTCCGTGGCGGCCTTCTCCGCCTGCGGATCCGGCGCCTTTGTTTCCACCTTGGGGGCGCAGCCTGTGAGAGCCAGCACACCGGCCAGTACGCCCACCATATATCGATTAGTCCATAGCTTCATCGTTAAAGTGTCCTTCCCGAGCCATCGCTTGAGAGTATATTCCAACCGGGAGTGGCTGTGGGATCATGGCCGCCCAGGTAAGTCTCCCCCGCCCGCCCTACAACTGCGCGATCGAGTGGCTCACAATTCCCTTGCGCCGGAGTTGTCCATGCCGCTGCGCGATGATGGCCCCCTGATGGACGCCAGCCAGTTCCATCCAGCGATGCAGCCGCGCCACGTCCGTTGGATTCGGCTCGGCCACAATGCAGACAGGCATCATCGGGGCGCCCTCCACCTGAACGATCAGCGGAATCTCAAGGCCGTTGGAGTCGCGCCAGTAGGTGAGATCCGGGACGGAGTCCGCGTGGCGCGCATTGCGGTAGATCTCCGAAACAGCCCGGCTCTCCAGCACTGAACTCTGGAGGAAATGAAGCCGGGGGCTGCGGATCAACCGCCGCCCAAAGGCTGCGCTGGACGGCGGCAACAGCAGAGTTTGAAAGCACGCATCGAGTACGCCGAGCCAGCGAGCCACTGTGCGGTGCGAAACGTTGCACTCGCGCGCAATCGCCTGCTGGTCGAGGATTGCACCGCTTTGCGCCTCGCCCAAGCGGACGAACGATTCGAAACGGTCCAGGTCCTGCACGTTAATCAGGGTGCGCACGTCTCTCTCGATCCAGGACCTGTCTGCGGGCGCCGGCGGAACAGGCACGCTGGACGGCGCCGTCGCCGTGGGTACGAATCGTCCCAGCATCTCAATCGATAGCGGGGGGCGGACTTCGCGCTCCGCCTGAGTCAATGGATACAGCTCGAAGGTTGTGAGGGGCAGTTTCAGACGGCGGGAGCTGGCGAGAATCAGCGGGCGCGGCCCAGTGATGTGCGGCAGCAGTTCAGGGACGCGATGCACATCGTCGATCACAGTGGGCCCCCGAAATCTGGCGAGAAAGCTCCTCGGATCCAGGCGGGCGCGGCCGCGCTCGTCCGGGTCGTCGAGAGAGACATACGTATGGCCCGGGAATTCGCGCCGCAGCAGGGCCGTCTTCCCAGCCCCGCGGGGGCCCTGCACCAGGAAAGGCTCGGAGAGGAGGGCGGCCCGACGCAACGGAAGCGCCAACGTTCGTTCAAGCATGTAGAATGATCTCCGAAAAATCATATCACATACCCATTCCACGGGAAAACGACCAGACTGAGGTCTCAGGTATTGACCCTCTGATCGGCGCAGCCCTACGCTGAAAGTGATCCTATGACTCAAAAAATAGCGTCTTCTAAAGGCAAACTCGGCGTCCTGATGCCCGGCATGGGAGCCGTCTCGACAACATTCATGGCCGGCGTGATGGCGGTCAAAAAAGGACTTGGCGAGCCGATTGGGTCGCTCACTCAACTGGGCACGGTCCGGCTGGGCAAGCGGACCGACAACCGGTCCCCGAAAATCAACGAGTTCGTGCCGCTGGCCGGCATCGATCAACTCGTATTCGGCGGCTGGGACATCTTCGAAGACAACGCCTACCAGGCTGCCGTCAATGCGGCCGTCCTGAAGCCGGAGCTTCTCACAAAGGTCAAGCCCCAGTTGCAGAAGGTCAAGCCGATGGCCGCTGTCTTCGACAAGAAGTACGTCACGCGGATCGACGGGCCGAACGTGAAGACCAAGGGGACGCTCCTGGACAAGGCGCATGCCCTGATGGACGACATCAAAACCTTCAAAAAGGTCAATGGATGCGACCGCCTGGTCATGATCTGGACGGGCTCCACGGAAGTCTTCCACAAGCCGTCGAAGGTGCACCAGACGCTGGAGTCGTTTGAAAAAGGGCTTGCCAAGAACGATCCCGACATCGCTCCGAGCCAGGTCTACGCCTATGCCGCGCTCATGTTGGGCATCCCGTTCGCCAACGGCGCGCCGAACCTCACTCACGACATTCCCGCACTTCTGTCGCTGGCCCGCGACAACAGTGTGCCTGTCTGCGGCAAGGACTTCAAGACCGGCCAGACCTACATGAAGACCATCGTTGCGCCAGGGTTGAAGGCCCGGTTGCTGGGCTGCAGCGGCTGGTTCTCCACGAACATCCTGGGCAACCGCGACGGCGAAGTGCTCGAAGATCCCGGCTCGTTCCGGAGCAAGGAAGAGACGAAGCTGAGCGTGCTGGATTCTATCCTCCAGCCCAACCTGTATCCGCAACTCTACAAGGACCTCTACCACGCCGTCCGCATCAACTACTATCCGCCGCGCGGTGACGCCAAGGAGGGCTGGGACAACATCGACATCTTCGGATGGCTCGGTTATCCGATGCAGATCAAGATCGACTTTCTGTGCCGCGATTCGATTCTGGCCGCGCCGCTGGTGCTCGACCTCGTGCTGTTCCTCGATCTGGCGCAGCGCGCCGGCATGAAGGGCATCCAGGAGTGGCTCAGCTTCTATTTCAAGGGTCCGATGACGGCGCCGGGGCTATATCCGGAGCACGACATCTTCATCCAGCTGATGAAGCTGAAGAACACGCTGCGTTGGATGCGCGGTGAGGATCTCATCACGCATCTCGGCCTCGAATACTACGATTGATCAGTGTGCGGCGTAGTGTCCGGCTTTCGTAGCGGGCCGTCTCCAGTGAACGGTCGTAAGCCACGGCGCCAATGCTCGGTTCAACCGAAGCGGGCGCCGTGGCGCCTTTTCGCATAGACCTGCCTTCCGCGGTGGTCTCCCCGGCCGTTGTTCTGATCGCTCTCGCAGCCCTTTGCCGGTTGAACAACCGGCCCCTGCGATGCACATTGGACACTGGCGCGATGTTTGAGTATACTCGCACTGTCTATTTTCGATATTCGGCTCCTGTAGTTGGTAAACAAGGGATCGGCACTCATTAGTTCGGAACTTCGTTGATCTGGAGAAGAGAGATGTCAAAGTCGATGAGAATGTTCGTGTTCGCTTTCCTGCTCTGCCTCTGCCTGCCACTTTGCGGTCAGACGCTGGGTGAAATCGTGGGCGAGGTGGTGGATGCATCGGGGGCAGTCGTCCCGGGCGCCACAGTGACTGTCACTAATCTGGCGACCAACGCCACGCGATCGGTGAAGACAAACGACGCGGGGCTCTACTCGTTCCCGTCCCTTGTCCCCGGCCAGTACCGGGTCCGCGTGGAGATGGGTGGATTCAAGTCCTCCACGCGCTCCAGCGTGGAACTGCAAGTGCAGCAGTCGGCTCGCGTCAATTTCGCCTTGGAAGTCGGCCAGGTGACTGAGGCCGTCGAGGTGAGCGGCAGCGCCGCCATGCTGGCGACGGAAGATGCGACGGTGGGCACCGTGATCGAAAATCGGCGCATCGTCGAACTGCCGCTGAACGGCCGGAACTTCCTGCAACTGGTGTCGCTGTCGCCCAACGTGACGTACGGCTTCGGGACCCCTGGGCAGGCCGGCGGACGGCAGGGCGGTGACCGTGCCACCCAGAACATCTCACTGATGGGCATGCGGGGTACCTGGAACCGCTACACGCTGGACGGCGTGGAAAACACCGATGTCAACTTCAACTTGTACGTTGTGTTGCCGTCCATTGACGCACTCCAGGAATTCAAGGTGCAGAGCGGCATCTATCCGGCCGAATTCGGCCGCGCCGCCAGCCAGATCAACGTTTCCACCAAGTCGGGCGGCAACCAGTTCCACGGCGCCCTATTCGAATTCCTCCGGAACGACAAGCTCGACGCCAAGCAATACGACTTCCTCGGTACCAAGCCGGCCAAGAGCCCCTTCAAATACAACCAGTACGGCTTCATGTTGGGCGGCCCGGTGTGGATCCCGAAGATCTTCAATGGCAAAGACAGGCTGTTTTTCATGGCCAACTACGAGGGATTCCGCCAGCGTACGCGCGGCATCGGATCCTACACGACCCCAACCACAGCCATGCGCAACGGCGACTTTTCCTACGCATTGCCAAGCAACCAACTTTACGATCCGAAATCGAGAAAGCAGGTGGGCGGCGTCTGGACGGCCGATCCCTTCGTCGGCAACCAGATCCCGAAGAGCCGCTTCGATCCCGTTTCCATGAAGCTGCTGGAATTCTGGCCCGCGCCCAACGTCAACACCACTGCGCTCAGCAACAACTACCAGGTGGCGCAACCTGGCTTGACGGACAAAGATCAGTTTACTCTTCGCTCCGATTTCAACGAGAGCTCATCCTCGCAGTGGTTCGGCCGCTACAGCAAGACGGAAGAGGGAATCACTAACAAAGGCTGGGCTCTCAATGGCACTACGCTGTACACGTCCGCCTGGCAGGCCATGCTGTCCAACACGCGCATGATCGGCGGCAACAAAGTGAACGAATTCCGCTTTGGCCTGAACCACTTCTATAATCTGGTTGGCCTGGAGTTGAGCGGCGTCCGCGACGTTGTCGGCGAGCTTGGCATTCCCGGCCTCACTACGCCGGACCCCATCACCTGGGGCGTCCCGCGCATCACCAGCCTGGTGGGCGTCAGCGGATTCGGTAACGACTCCAGCGGGCCGTTCGCCATCTACGACACCACGTTCCAGTGGATCGACAACTTCTCCTGGATCAAGGGTCGACACTCGCTTCGGTTCGGCGGTGAGCTCCGGCGGGACCGCTACAACCAGAAGGGCAACGAATTCGCCCGCGGGTCCTTCGAGTTCAACGGGACTTACACCAGCAACCCCGCCACCCGCAAGGGCGGTGACTCCACCGCGGATCTGCTCATGGGCAACATGATTGCCGGTGAAGCGGCGATGTGGCTGGCGTTTGCCCAGTTCCGCTCCACCAGCGCGTACTTCTACATCGACGACACCTATCGCATGAATTCGAAGACTACCATCAACATGGGTCTTCGCTATGAGCTTTCGCCGCCCTGGTATGACCGCTCGCAGAACATGGTCAGCGTAGACGTGCCGCACATTATCCAGGCGTCAAAGGTGGCGGACATGAGCTTGCACCCGACACTGATCCGCACCGGCACGGGCGATTTCTATGAAGGCAAAGGCTTCCGCTATCCTGGCGTCCCCGTCGCGCGCGACGGGCGGCTCGGTAACAATCTGATCAAGACGGATTACACCAACTTCGCACCCCGCCTGGGTATCAGCTACAGCCCCAACTCCAAGTGGACCATTCGCGCGGGCGGCGGAATGTTCTATTCGGTGGAGTCCGGCAACTCGCGTTTCGACCTGAACCGCGGTATGGCCGGCAGGGTGCGCCGCGTGGCCAGTTCTGACGTAGCGGATCTCCAATACGGCAACTTCCTCACTGGCGCAGCCTCTCCCTGGATCCTGCCGCCCTCACCGAGCCTATGGAGCGTCAAGTACGGCATCCGCAACACCTATTCGATCATGTACCTCCTCAACGTGCAGCGGCAGTTGGGCGCCAGCACCGTACTCGAGGTGGGCTACAACGGCACGCAAAGCCGCCATTTGCAGGGCTTGCAGGATACCAACCAGGCCGTGCCTGGAACGGTGGGCAACTTCCTCGCCCGCGCTCCGTTCCCGGAGTTCAACTACATCCAGACCGCGCATTCAGAGGGTAACGGCAGCTACAACGGGTTGGGCGTTAAGTTCACCCGCCGCATGAGCAAGGGACTGACGTACCTGGCCAGCTACACGTGGTCGAAATCGATCGATAGTTCCAGCGCCATCCGCGGCACCAATGTGGATATCTTCCCGCAGGACAGCTACTGCATTGCCTGCGACAAGGGCTACTCCGCGTTCAACACGCCGCAGCGCTTCGTGACCTCGATTCTCTACGAGCTACCGTTCGGCAAAGGGCAGAAGTTTGCCAACCGCGGCGGCATCGTGAATCAGGTGATTGGCGGCTGGCAACTCTCCTCCATCATCACGATTCAATCCGGCCGCCCGCTCAACATGCAGGCCGGCTACGACGTGTCGGGCACCAACCATTACGGTGAGATTCGCCTGAGCGCCACAGGGAAAGATCCTTATGCATCCGACCAGACTGCCAATCAGTGGTTCAATCCGGCCGGATTCACTCTATCCGCGCCCGGTACGTTTGGCAACGTCAGCCGCAACCGGATGATCGGGCCAAGCACCACCTCGTGGGACTTCTCGACCCTGAAGAGCTTCCCGATCAAGGAGGGCACTTACCTCCAGTTGCGCTTTGAAGCCTTCAACTTCCCGAATCATCCGAGGCTCGGCGATCCCAGCGTTTCGTGGGGCAGCCGTGACGCCGCAGCACCGGGACCGACGTTCGGCCAGATCCGAAGCACGGGCACGATGCGGCAACTCCAGGGCGGGCTCAAGCTCGTCTTTTGATATGTTCGATGAACGCGCAGGAGGCGGGGCCGTGACCGGTCCCGCCTCTCGCGGGTCGAGGAGAGTAACCAAAGTGATCGAGATTCCAGAAATTCTGCCATCATCCCGACGGACCTTTCTCGGTGCTGTGACCGCCGCTTCCTACAGCCGCGTACTCGGCGCCAATGACCGGATCAATATCGGATTCATCGGCTGCGGCCTGATCGGGTTGCGGCACATCGCCGATTTTAAGACCCTCCCGGATGCCGCGCTTACGGCCGTGAGCGATGTCTACCAGCCGCGCGTGGACAACGCCCAGGCCATGTGCGGCAGCAATCCAAAGGGCTATCAGGATTTTCGTAAACTGCTCGACGACAAGAACGTTGATGCCGTCATCATCTCCACGCCGGACCACTGGCACGCGCTCGCCACCATCATGGCCTGCGCCGCCGGCAAGGACGTCTACGTCGAGAAGCCGATGACCGTCTTCATCAAGGAAGGCCGCTGGATGACGTCGGCCGCCCGCAAGTACAAGCGCATCTGCATCACCGGCACCCAAGGGCGCAGCGGCACCCACATGAAGGAAGTGCAGGCGCTGATGGCGCAGAACTACGCCGGCAAGATCCATACCGTCCGCTTCAGTTCCTACCGCAATATCATGCCCGGCTTCGGCCGGCCCGCCGATTGTGAACCGCTGCCCGGCCTCGACTACGACCTGTGGCTCGGCCCAGCGCCCAAACGGCCGTACAATCCCAATCGCGTGATCTATCATTTCCGCTGGTTCTGGGACTATTCCGGCGGTCAGATGACCAACCTAGGCGCGCACGATCTGGATCTGGTGCACTTCCTCATGAAGGTGCAGTCGCCGAAATCGGTGTACTCCGCGGGCGGCCGTTTCGCCCTCGAAGACAATGGCGAGACGCCGGATACGCAGGACGCCATCTTCGAATACCCCGGCTTCACCGTGGAAGGGTCTCTCCGGGAGGCCTCGGGTGGCAGACCGCGCGGCGGCGGCGCTGGCACGGCCGCCAGCCTGGCTGGTGTGCAGTTCTGCGGCACCAAGGGCATCCTCGCCGCATCCCGCAGCGGCTATGAGTTCGCGCCCGATATGCAGATCGCCCCGGAACGCGGAATCCCCGCCTGGTCCAACCCGCCCGGACATCCCAAGGCCGCCGACCTTCAGCCCAAGCCCTACGCCGAGGCCCGCAAAGGTGCGGGCGATTCGCCAGAGCCCATGATCCACCACGCGCGCCACTTCCTGGAGTGCATCCGCACCCGCCAGCGCCCCATCTCCGACGTCGAAGACGGCCATCACGTGTCGGTAGCTTGCCATTTGGCCAACCTCTCCATGAAACTCGGCCGCGCCCTAAAATGGGATGCAGTGAAGGAGGAGGTAATCGGCGACCGCGAAGCCAACGCCCTCCTCGTCCGGCCCTACCGCAAACCCTGGGACGACGTATTGAGGAGCTTCAAACTGTGACCCGCCGCAACTTTATTGCCACCACCGCGGCTTCCGCCGCCATGCAGCCCCCGGTGCGCTGCAAGATGGGCCTGTCGCCCGATTGCTTCGTCATCCTGCGCCCGCCACGCACTGCGCATGACCTGCTCGAAAAGGCCTACGCCGTGGGCGCTGGCGGCATCCAGGTGCCCATCACCTCCTTCGAGCCGGACTACCTCAAGAAGGTTCGCAGCCGCGCGGAAGAGCTCGGTATGTATCTGGAGGTGACCACCGCAGCGCCCGGTCCGGACACCGCACTATTCGAGAAAACGCTCCAGGCCGCCAAGGACATTGGGGCCGGCTGCGTCCGTACGGTCTGTCTCTCCGGCCGCCGCTACGAGACCTTTAACTCGCTGGAACAGTGGAAGACCTTCGTGGCCGAATCGATGCAGAAGTTCGAGCGCATAGCGCCTCTCGCCAACAGGTACAAAATGCCGGTCGGCATCGAGAACCACAAAGACTGGACCGCGGAAGACTACGTCGCCATTCTCAAGAAATACTCCAGCGAGTACCTGGGCGTCTGCCTCGATTTCGGCAACAACATCGCGCTCCTGGACGATCCGATGGAAGTAATCGAATCCCTGGCGCCCTACGTCATCAACACCCACATCAAGGATATGGGCGTCGAGGAATATGAGGACGGGTTCCTGCTCTCGGAGGTTCCGCTCGGCACGGGAATCTGCGATCTCAAGCGGATGGTGGCCGTGGTTCTCAAGTCGCGCCCCAACGTGAAATTCTCGCTCGATTTCCTCACCCGCGATCCTCTCAAGATCACCTGCCTGACGGAGAAATACTGGCTCACCTTCCCCGAGCGTAACGGCAAGTACCTGGCCCGCTCGCTTGCCATGGTCAGAAAGAACAAACCGTCGAAACCTCTGCCGCGCTTGACGGGCATGGACCGCGAGGCCCAACTCCAGATGGAGCAGGACAACGTGAAGAAGTCCATCGCCTACGCACGGGATCAACTGGGGCTTCGCTCGTAGGATCGGGCGCGGTTTCACACACACTGGCCGGGAAAGCTAAAGGAGTCTCGCTTGAAGATCGGATTTGTCGGTTTGGGAATCATGGGGAAGCCCATGTCGCGCAACTTGCTGAAGGCCGGCCACGAGTTGGTCGTCTATGACGTCGTCGAGAGCGCCGTTGACGAGATCGTGGCCGCCGGCGCCCTCAAAGGCGAGTCCGCCGCCGACGTGGCTTCGCGTTCCGAAATCACCATCACCATGTTGCCGGATGGTCCGGAAGTGGAAGCGGCCGTCACCGGTCCCGGTGGAGTGCTCGGCGGCGCGCTTGCCGGCTCCATTATTGTTGACATGAGCTCCATCAGCCCGATCGTGGCGCAACGAGTCGCCGCCGCGTGCGCCGCGAAGGACGTTGAGTTCGTCGATGCGCCGGTGAGCGGCGGCGAGCCCAAGGCCATCGACGGCACCCTGGCGATCATGGCCGGTGGCAAGCAGGAAGTCTTCGACGTTGTATTGCCGGTCCTGCTGTGCATGGGCTCCAGCGCCACTCTCACCGGTCCTGTCGGCGCGGGCAATGTCACCAAGCTCGCCAATCAGATCATGGTCGCCGTCAATATCGCCGGCATGAGCGAGGCCCTGGTGCTTGCCACGAAGGCCGGTCTCGACCCCGAGGTGGTCTTCAATGCCGTCAAGGGCGGACTGGCCGGCAGCACTGTGCTGAATGCCAAGGCGCCAATGGTGATCGGTAGGAACTTCAAGCCGGGCTTCCGGATCCGGCTCCATCAGAAAGACCTGCGCAATGCGTTGCTCGCTGCCGAGTCGATGAAGGTCAGCCTGCCGTTCACAAGCCTGGCACAGCAAGTGCTGATGGCGCTCATGAACAGCGGGCACGGGGACCTCGATCATTCCGCCATCGCTATGTTCATTGAGGACATGGCCAAGGTGGAAGTCAAGCGGCCTTAGTCCGCCCTCCGGTTTGGCGGCGTTGACTGGGCTGGCCGCATTCGATAGCGTAGCGTCCAGCGGAAGGAAACAGATATGAGTAGCGGTACATACCTCGAGTGGGTTCTGGCAAACACGAAGACCGAATGGTGGCACGATTCCGCTGATCCTGCCGAGTTGCGGTTGGGACTGGAGCGCGGGGCCATCGGTGTTACTACCAACCCCTTCCTCTCCGCCGCCACGACAACCCGGAATCGGGCAGCCTGGACTGCGGCGATCGAGGCCGTCCGCGCCCGCAACCTGACGGGAGCGGAGAAGGCTGAGGAGCTCATCCGTCACGTAGTCACCCATGCCTCCGCTCTGTTCCTGCCTCACCACGAACGCACTGGCGGGCGGATGGGCTACGTCTGTGCGCAGGTGAATCCCTCTCGCGCTGGAGACCGCGAAGCGATGCTCGCTATGGCACGGCGGTTCCACGCGTGGGCTCCCAATATCGCTGTCAAACTGCCCGCCGTCGCCGCCGGACTCGATGTGCTGGAGGATTGCGTTGCCGAGGGCATTACCACCACGGCCACGGTGAGCTTCACCGTGCCGCAGGCCATCGCCATCGCCGAGCGCTGCCGCGCCGGACGCCAGCGGGCCAGGAAGGCGGGCATCGAGCCCGGCAAGTGTTTTGCCGTCATCATGATCGGCCGCGTGGACGACTATCTGCGCGAGGTGGCCCAGGACAATCAGGCCGCCGTGAGCGAATCTGACATTCGCCAATCCGGCCTCGCCGTCACAAAACGGGCTTACTCCATCTATCAGGAGCGCGGCTACGAGGCCGTTCTGCTGGTGGCTGCTCTGCGAGGCACGTACCATCTAACTGAGCTGGCTGGCGCCGAGCTGGTCATGTCCATCGCGCCCGCGCCCCAGGAGTGGTTCGTCGCCAAGGATCATCCCAGGGAAACGCGCATCCACGCGGAGGTCCCGGCCGACGTCATCGAACGGCTCTCGACGATGCCGGAGTTTGTGAAGGCGTTCGAGCCCGACGGCATGACGCCCAAGGATTTCGTCTCCTATGGCGTGACGCAACGCACGCTGTGCCAGTTTGTGGAGTCGGGGTGGAAACTCCTGGAGGAACTCCGCTAGCCTGAATATAGGGCACACCGGCCCAGACTGGAAAGGGCTCCCGATTGAATGGCCACTCCCATTGAAATGCCGAAACTCGGCAACACGGTTGAAGACTGTCTGTTGGCGCGGTGGAACAAACACGCTGGAGACGCGGTCGCCGAGGGCGAACTCGTCGCCGAAATCGAGACCGATAAGGCCACGTTCGAGCTGACATCGCCCGTCGCCGGTACGCTGCTGGCTACGTTCTTCCAGCCGGGCGACCTGGTTCCGGTCTTCACCAATATTTGCGTGGTCGGCGCGCCCGGCGAGAGCGCCGCGCCGTTCCAGCCGCAAGCGCCATCGAATGAGGGTGCGGCGCCTGCGCCGTCAAGCCCGGATGAGCCGCGCCAAGCGCCAGCCGCGGTGCAGGAATCGAGAGCGGCGATCGCCCAGCCATCCGGCCCTGCTGCAGCCTACAGTCCTCGGGCCAGGCGCTTCGCCGCCGAGCACGATTTCCGGCCGGAGCACATCACAGGGTCAGGCCCGCAAGGCCGCGTGCTGGAAGACGACCTGAGGCGGCTCTACTACCAGTCGCCCCGGCCGACATCGCTCGCCAAACACCTGATGCAGACAGGCTTCGAAATCCAGGGTGAAGCAGGCGGTGTGGTCCGCGCATCAGATCTCGGCCCGCCTCCGGAGAAGATGTCGCGCGTTCGCGAACACGTCGCCCGGCGCCTGCGGGAGTCGCTGGCTGTCACGGCCCAATTCACGATGAATGCGTCGGCCGACGCCACCGGGTTGCAGGCTCTGCGGGCCAGGATCAAAGCCGGCGCCGAACCGCTCGGAATGCCGGACATCAATCTCAATGAGATGGTGATGTTCTGCGCGGTGAAGGCGCTGGCGCTGATGCCCGAGGTGAACGTCGGATTCAACGACGGCCGGATCTATCGCCACTCCAGCGTCAATATCGGCTTTGCGTGCGACACGCCGAGAGGATTGCTGGTGCCGGTGGTAAAGCAGGCCGAGTCGCTCTCCCTGGCCGAATTGGCGGTCCGCATCAAGGCGCTCTCCAGGCAGGCGGTGGACGGCACGATCTCGCCGGATGACCTGGCCGGCGGAACGTTCACTGTTAGCAACCTCGGCGTCTATGGCGTCGAGTCGTTCTCGCCCATCCTCAACCCGCCCCAGGTGGCAATCCTGGGCGTGAATGCAATCCAGTTGAAGGCGGTGCGGCGCAACGGCGCAGTCGAATTTGTTGACCATATTGGCCTGTCGCTCACGTGCGACCATCAGGTAATCGACGGCGCACCCGGCGCCCGCTTCCTCAAGATCTGCCGCGAGCAGATCGAAAATGTGGAAGCCCTCGCGGGATTGGAGCTCTAACCTCTATGCATGATCTGATCGTCATTGGCGCGGGTCCGGGTGGCTACGAGGCCGCCGCGCACGCCGCCAAGCTGGGCGCCAGCGTGGCCATCGTCGAAAAGGAATTCATCGGCGGTACGTGTCTGAACGTCGGTTGCATCCCCACAAAAACATTCCTGCGTTCCTCCAAGCTCTTTGCGGAATGCCGCCAGGGCGCCGCTTTTGGAGTGGACATCTCCGGTCTGAGCTTCAATATGGCTGCCGTGGTGAAACGCAAGAATGAGATCGTCGGCACGCTCACCCGTGGAGTCGATGGCCTGCTGAAACGAAACGGTGTGGAGGTGGTCCGCGGCCACGCCAGGCTGACATCGAAGAGCACCGTACAGGTCGGCGAGCTCACGCTGCCCGCAAAGAATATCCTGATCGCCACCGGCGCGCGCCCAGTGGTCCCGCCCATTCCCGGCATCGACTCCGCGTGTGTGGTGGACTCCTCCGGTGTGCTGAATCTGCCGGCATTGCCCAAGACCGTCGCCGTGATTGGAGGCGGTTACATCGGCCTCGAATTCGCCAGCTTCTTCGCCGCCGCCGGCGCGGAGGTGGCGGTGCTCGAGATGCTGCCCCAGATCGCCACCGGATCGGACCACGACATTTCCAGCCGCCTCCAGCAAGCGCTCAAGAAGAGCGGCATCGTGTTCCACACCTCCTGCACCGTCCGGTCCATCGAAGGCAACACGCTGCATTTCGAGCAGTCCGGCGAGCCCGGCTCGCTGAGCGCGGAGTGCATCGTCAATGCTACCGGCCGCGCACCGCTGGTCGAGGGACTCGGACTCGCGGAGCTCGGTGTGGACTTCGATCGCAAGGGTATCAAGACCAGCGAACGCGGCAGGACCAACGTGCCCGGCATCTGGGCCTGCGGCGATGTCACCGGCCGCCGACTCCTGGCCCATGCCGCTACGCGCGAAGGGCTGGTGGCGGTCAACAACATGTTCGGCAAGCCGGATCGCATCCGGTACGACGCCATCCCCTCTGTCATCTATACGCACCCGGAGGCGGCCAGCGTCGGCAAGACCGAAAACGAGCTGAAGGCGCTTGGCGTCGAATACAAGAAGGCGCTGCTGCCCATGGGCGTCGCCGGCCGTTTCCTGGTGGAGAACGTCGGCTCTGCCGGAATGATCAAAGTGCTGGCGGGCGCGCGCTACGGAGAAATCCTGGGCGTTCACGCGCTCGGTGATCTGTCGAGCGAGTTCATCGTGGCAGCCGCGGCGATGATCGAAATGGAAATGACCGTTGCGGACGTCGAGGCCCTGGTCTTCCCGCACCCCACCGTATCGGAAGCGCTGAAGCTGGCGATCCTCGAAGTTGCCTGATGGGAGTGAATTCATAAGATGCCGAAATCGATTATTCTGGAACCCCGAGAACTGCTGGCGCCCAGCCGCATCCACTGCACTGACATCGAGGTGAATGCCTACAACAAGACCGTGGAGCAGGAGCGGGCGCTGTTCTCAGAGGATGAACTCCTCGCCGTTTGGCAGGACATGGCTGCCATCCGTGAGTTCGAGACCATTCTCAACGAGATCAAGATCAAGCGCGTTTACAAGGGCGTCCACTACGATCATCTCGGCCCGGCGCATCTGTCCATCGGCCAGGAGGCCGCGGCAGTTGGCATGGCCTTCACGCTTACGCCCGACGACCACATCTTTGGCTCGCACCGCAGCCACGGCGAGATTCTGGCCAAGGGCTTGTCGGCCATCCGCTGCCTGGATGACGCCGCGCTTCTCGGCATCATGCGCTCCTATCTGGACGGGGCCATCCTCGCGCCGCTCGAAAAAGGGCACATCGGGTCGGTGAAGGCGCTCGCCATCAAGTTCCTGGTCTTCGGCGCGTACAGTGAGATTTTCGCGCGCGAAACCGGCTTTAATCGCGGTTTAGGGGGGTCGATGCATGCATTTTTTGCACCTTTCGGCATCTACCCGAACAACGCGATTGTAGGCGGCTCAGGCTCCATCGCGCCCGGCGCGGCACTCTTCAAGCGCGTCAATCGCAAGCCCGGCATCGTGGTGGCCAATATCGGCGACGCCTCTTTTGGCTGCGGCCCTGTGTGGGAAGGCATCACCTTCGCCAGTATGGATCAGTACCGCACGCTGTGGGATCCGCGGTTGGGCGGCGGCCTGCCGATCATCTTCAACTGCATGAACAACCACTACGGCATGGGCGGACAGCCCCTGGGCGAGACCATGGGTGTCCGTTACATTGCGCGCATCGGCGCCGGAGTCAACCCGGACCAGATGCACTCCGAGCGGATCAACGGCTATGACCCGCTGGCCGTCATTGATGCCTTCCGCCGAAAAAAGCAGATCCTCGCCGAGGGCGGCGGCCCGGTGTTGCTCGACACCGTGACGTACCGCATCAGCGGACATTCCCCATCGGATGCCTCCAGCTACCGCTCCAAGGAAGAGATCGAGTTGTGGCAGCAGGCCGATTCGCTCCTCGCCTATCGCAAGCGCATGATCGATGACGGTGCGCTGCCCGCCACGGAGCTCGACAACACGCGCGCGGCCATCGAATCCACTGTGTTCGAGATGTTTCAACTTGCCGCCAATTACGAAGCGGCGCCGCGCATCGCCATCGATTCCCACCTCGTCGGCGAGGTCATGTTCTCGAATCGCAAGCGGGAGACGGCCGGCGCGCGCCAGCCCGAGTTCCTGGAAGACCTGGTGCAGAACTCCCGTGTGCAGCAGATCAAGACCAAGATCCGCACCCCGCTGCACGAGGGCAAACCGGTGTCGAAAATGAAGGCGTTTAACGTCCGGGACGCGCTGTTTGAGGCCATTTTGCACGGTTTTGCGACTGATCCCACGATGGTGGCTTTTGGCGAGGAAAACCGCGACTGGGGCGGCGCCTTCGCCGTCTACCGCGGACTGACGGAAGCGCTGCCCTATCACCGTCTGTTCAACTCGCCCATCTCGGAAGCGGCAGTGGTAGGCGCCGCCGTCGGGTACGGGCTGGAAGGCGGCCGTGCGGTGGCCGAGTTGATGTATGCCGACTTCATGGGCCGCGCCGGCGACGAGATCTTCAATCAACTGTCCAAGTGGCAGGCCATGTCCGCCGCCCAGCTCAGCATGCCCGTCGTGCTACGCATCTCCGTCGGCGCAAAGTACGGCGCCCAGCATTCCCAGGACTGGTCCGCGCTGGTGCACCACATTCCCGGCCTGAAGGTGGTCTACCCTGTCACTCCATACGATGCGAAGGGCATGATGAACGCGGCGCTCGCGGGCGCCGATCCGGTGATTTTCTTCGAAAGCCAGAAGGTTTACGATTACGGAGAGATGTTTGTCGAGTCCGGTGTGCCGGAGGGCTACTACGAGATCCCGCTCTCGGAGCCCTCCATCAAGAGGGCCGGCAAGGACCTGACCATCATCACGTTTGGTCCGGCGCTCTACACGGCGATCGCAGCGGCTGAACAACTCGCCCAGCGCTATGGTCTGCAGGCGGAGGTGATCGATCTGCGTTCGGCCTGCCCGTTGAATTATGACCCGCTGATCGAATCGGTGAAGAAGACCGGCAAGGTTCTCCTGGCCAGTGACGCAGTGGAGCGCGGAGGCATCATGCAGAGCGTCGCAGCCAACCTCACACAACTCGCCTTTGACTACCTGGACGCGCCGCCAGTCGTTCTGGGCAGCCGCAACTGGATCACGCCGGCGGCCGAACTGGAAGCGATGTTCTTCCCGCAGACCGATTGGTTCCTGGACGCCGTCCACGAGAAGATCCAGCCGCTGAAGGGCCATCAGCCCACGACGAATCAAACGAATGGAGAGTTGGCCCGGCGGCTCAGGTTGGGTATCTAACGCGCGGAGTGTCGGCCCGCTGCGTTGCCACGTTGCTGATCGGGACGGGTAGGGTTCGCCACTATGCCCGCAAGAAGGGCTTGGCGAACTCCACGGCTTCCCGGAGCGCCTTCATGCCCGCCTCGGTGAGCACCTGGGAGGACTCCTGTTTTCGTGTCTTCCAGGTGCCGAACACGCCGCGCAGCACCAGCGGATACTTCAGCCCCTCCAGGCCGTACAGGCCCATGTCGGTCAACACCAGCAGCGTCCGTCCGTGCATCTCCATCGCCTCGCGACGTTTGCCGGCCTGCCACAGATCCCATGTCTGTGCGTAGAGATCAGCAAAGGCGGCGGCCGGCATGCTGCCGGAAAAGCCGCGGCGCATTTCCTCGATGAGCGTGCGGCCGTGTGCACCGGAGAAGATCTTGAGTCGGCCTTCGCTGCCCTCCAGCAGGCGGCCAATCCGATCGAGCGGCTGGCCGGCCTCATCCTTCACATAGCGCAGTGTGGGGATGGCCCGGTACATCTCCAGCAACAACTCCGGCGTCATCTTGCCCACGGCTTGCGCGAACAGCGGCAAGGATGTGGCGGCGCCCACTCGCTTGTAGTATTCGAGAACGGCGCGCGGATCCTCATTCTTTGGGGGCGGCAACGAGATGACGGCATCCGCACCCAATCGCTCCGCCTGTTGAGCGTATTTCACTGCGGTGGCGGTGTCCGGACTCTGCACGCCCAGCACAATGGCCAGCTTCAGCCCTTTGCCTGCGGCGGCGATCGCCTCGGCGCCATCCATGCGCTCGCGCTCCGTCAGTGTGTCCCACTCGCTGGCCAGTTGAGGCCAGACCGCGCCATGCGCTCCGCAGCGGTCCAGGAACCGGATCTGACGGGCGAGAGCCTCCAGGTCGAGCGCTCCTGCCTCCGTGAAAGGAGACTGGGCAATGGGGAAGATGCCGCGCAGCACCTTCGTCGTGGCGCCCCTGGCCCCAGTGGCCGCGGCGCCGGCGAGCGTCAGAAAGTGCCGGCGCGAGAGAGCTGTCAGCATGGCACTACCTCTCAATCGATTTTGTCATCCGGTCCAGGACGGCGCGGTCAATCTCGTAGCCCAGCCCAGGCTTTACGGGCGCGTCGACATACCCGTCCCTTGCAATCCGGATGCGGTCTTTGATGTACGGCCGGTCGCCGATGCCCTGTGGAACGGTCATCTCGAACCAGGCGTTATTCGGCATGGCGAGCTCGCAGTGGAAATGCACGGCGTGGTCGAACGTCTCGCCCCAATTGTGAGGCGCGCATTCCATGCCGAAGCACTCCGCCAACCGGGCGATCTTCATGCCGCCCGTGATGCCGCCGACGTTGTCCGTGATGAAGCGCACGACGTCCATTGCGCCGCGGCGGATATAGTCGGCGTAGTTGTAGGGAGAGAAGATGAACTCCCCAATGTGCACGGGAATATCGAGGGCCTGGCACAACTGCACCAGACCCTCGATATCGGTGGTCGGAATGGGATCTTCGAAGGCAACGTAGTTGAGTTTCTCGAGCAGGCGCCCCACCGTCATTGCCTGTTCGCGCGTGTAGACGCCCACCGGGTCCATCAGCAGGATGAAGTCATCTCCGGCTGCCTGCCGCACGGCCTTGCACACCTCCAGGTCCAGCTTCAGATCGGAACCTCCGTCGGGCATGCTGGGCGGGTGGATCTTGTATGCCTTGAACCCGTCCGCCTTGCACTGCCGCACCTCGTTCACAAACTCCTCGACGGTCTTGTGGTGCTGCGAACTGGCATAGGCCATCACGCGGTTCCGGTAAGCGCCCAGGATCCTGTAGATGGGCAGGCCCACGGACTTTCCTAAAATGTCCCAAAGGCAGGCGTCAATGGCCGAGGCGTAGGAGCTCTGGCCCAGTCTCCGCTTCGGTGGGTCATATTGGGCAGTCAGCGCCGGCAGGTCCAGCACGGACTTGCCGACGAGCGTTCGCTTGGCGAATTCGAGCCAGCCCTCGTTGCTCCAGTTCGGGTGCCAGTAGCGGCGCGCGAGAGTGTAGTTGCCTTCAATGCCGCTCTCTGTCACCACGGCTGCGAGGCGCGTGTAGCCGGCGTTGGTGACGGCCGTGCCCGGCCGCCCGGAATCCACCACATAGACCTTCACCTCTTTGATGGTGAGATCGGGCAGGTCGCCTGCCTTTACCCCGACGGCCTGCGCCGCGGCGTGGCCCGGGTTGGCCAAAACCACGCCGGCTCCAGCGGACATTGTTTTCGAAAGCAGGTTCCGGCGCGACACTCCATTGACGTCCATTTCGCCTCCTGTTCCCACGGTGACTCACAGTGAGTCTACTCCACCGCGAAATTCGAAGTAGTGGCCCGGTGCGGTCTGGAGCCCGGACGCAAGAATGAAGTGCCCGCCATTGAGAACCCAACCGAAGGGTGACTTCGGCGAAGACAGCAGCGGGCACGCCAACAGAACGAACGCGAGCTGCCTGAAACGGTCCTCCCGGCTAGAACGCCAGACGCAGGCCGAACTGGATGTCCCGGTTCTCCGTGCTGGTGGAGGTGATGTTGCCGAAGGAGGCAGTGTTGAAGGTCGATGCCGGATTGCTGAAGCTCGGATGGTTCAGGAAGTTGAAGAACTCCGCGCGGAACTGGATCCGGAAACGTTCCTTGATGGGGATGTTCTTGAAGAGAGAGGCATCGACGTTGGCCAGGTCGGGTCCGCGCAGCAGGTTGCGGCCTGCATTGCCGTAGTTGTAGAGCGAGGGAATCGCAAAGGCGGAAGATGCGATGCAGCCCGTCAGGTGGCCGTGGCCGCAATTGCTGGATGCCGGGCCCACCAGTTTCGGCCGGTTGGTGCCGCCGCCCGAGGTATTCGCCGTATCGGTGCCGTAGCTGACGTTGAAGGGCATACCGCTCTGGGCCGAGATGATTCCGTTCATCTGCCAGTTCCCAAATACGGCTTTCAACGCGGCGTTGGCGCCGGCGAAGAACGGAATGTCGTAGACAAAGCTGCCGACAAAACGGTGGCGAAGATCCCAGTTGCCGCTAGCGTAATCGGCCCGCCACAGATACGGATTCATCGGCGCACCACCGTTGTTAGAGTCGCTCGAAATGTCCAGGGCGTGCGACCAGGTGTAGTGCGCCATGAACTGGATGTGACGCGTCATGCGCTGCTTCAGTTCAACGCTCATGCCGTGGTCGTTGACGATCTCGTCGTTCTGAATCATCCGGATCTGCCCGAACAGTTGATTGGGGCGGCGGGATGCCACCGAGCCGGGTCCGGGGAGAGGCGTGTTGTTGTAGTAGCTGCGGTCCAGATGGTAGCTGTGTGAGCCGAGGTACTGGATCTCGAAGGCGCTGCCGCGCCAGATCTCGCGATCGATGCCCAGGCTCCACTGATTCATGGTCGCCGACGGCAAATCCGGATTCACGGTGATCATGTTCGGCGTCGAGGTCCCGCCAGGCGGAGTGGGGGGAATCGGATTGGAAAGGGTGAGCCTGTTGGCGTAGAGCCAGAGCCTTGGTGGGCTGTAAGTTGTTGGGGGAAATGGTGCGCCCGGAGTGATTCGAACACCCGACCTACTGGTTCGTAGCCAGTTGCTCTATCCAGCTGAGCTACGGGCGCACTTGCGAACTAAGACCAGTATAAACGCTCGCATCGCGGCACGGCAACCCATTCTCCAACATTCGCCCAATGGCGGGCCTGCTTACTGGCATCCGGCCTCCGCTTTCGATACGATGCAGCCATGCCGCTACTCAGCCGCCGTCATTTCTTAGCCGCCTCAGCGGCTGCGCCGCTCGCCGCCGCATTCGCCAAACCCATCAATCTCCAACTCTATACCCTCCGCAACATCCTCCCCAAAGACCCGCGCGGCGTGCTGGCCGAGGTCGCCAGGATCGGCTATCAGTCCGTCGAGCCCGGGCGCGGCTCACTGGCCCAACTCGGCCCCATCTGCCGGGAACTAAAACTGACCACGCCGAGCGTCGGCCTGGAAACACCGCTCGTCACCGGCAATTGGGACGCGTGGAAAGGCCTCCAGGCCACGATGCCCGCCGGTTACTCTCTCACCAACGCCATCGCCGATAGCAAAGCCCACGGCGCGCGCTTTCTGGTGGTCTCCTATCTCCAACCGGCCGAACGCACTGTCGGCGGCCTGGATTTCTACCGAAGGTTCGCGGACCAGATGAACTCCGCCGGCGAGCAGACCCGCAAGGCCGGCATCCAGCTCTGCTACCATCACCACTCCTTCGAGTTCGATCCCGCCGCCGGACCGCGTCCCTTTGAAATCCTCGTCGAGCGCTTCGATAAACAGGCCGTCAAATTTGAAGTCGATATCTTCTGGTTGAAGATTGGCGGCCAGGATGTTGTCGCGCAGCTCAATCGCCTGAAGGGACGCGTGGCCTGCGTCCACCTCAAGGACATCCAGGCCGGCACGGCTACTGAATACAACGAAGGCAAGGTCGCGAAAAACGCATTCCAGGAGGTCGGCTCCGGCTCGTTGGAGATCCCCGCCATCCTCAAGACCTGCGCCGCCATCGGAGTCGATCAATACATCGTCGAGCAGGACCAGTGTCCCGGCTCGCCACTCGATTCCATCGGCAAGAGCTATCAATACCTGAGGAGCGTCTAGCTTGAACCGTCGCGAATTTCTGATCACCTCGGCCGCCGTTGGCCTCGCCGCGCCTGCCAGTGCCGCCCAGGGTAGGGAAGAGCTACCTTTCCGTCAGGTCCATCTCGATTTCCACACCAGCGAGTTGATCGGCGATGTCGGCGCCGATTTCGACGCTCGTGAGTTCGCCGCCACGCTCAAATCCGCGCGCGTCAACT
This sequence comes from Paludibaculum sp., assembly GCA_036504135.1. Taxonomy (GTDB): domain Bacteria; phylum Acidobacteriota; class Terriglobia; order Bryobacterales; family Bryobacteraceae; genus Paludibaculum. Next base: position 77,333 of record DASXVP010000003.1, on the reverse strand, counting down.
CCATCAACGTGTTCGCCAAGTGCCACCACGGTTACGCCTACTACGACACGAAGCTCGCCGCGCGCCACCCCGCTTTGAAGGCCGACATGCTGGGCCAGATGATCGAGGCCTGCCACGCTAACGGCATCCATGTCCTGTACTACTACTCGCTCGTGTGGGATGTGCTCTCCTCCCGCCGCCACCCCGAGTGGCTCGCCACCACGCGCGAGCACCAGCGCATCGGCGGCCCGCCCACCGATGCCTGGCCCTGGATGTGCATGAATACGCCCTACCTGGATCAGGTGGCCGCCGAAAACGAGGAGCTCGTCGCCAAGTACAAAGTGGATGGCGCCTGGTACGACATCCTCAAGCAGAACCCCGATGGCTGCTTCTGCCAGTGGTGTGTAGCCGATCGCGCCAAACTCAATCTCAAGGACGACCCCGCCTCCATCAAGCTCCATAACAAGCTCGTCGCCAAGCGAGTGGAGGAGCGCTTAAACGCTGTCGTTCACAAACGCTTCCCCGCCGGGCTCACCTTCTACAACAGCCGCCTGGTTGTCGGAGTGCGCGACGAGCTCGACTACTACTCCCACATCGAGATCGAGTCGCTCCCCACCGGCGGCTGGGGCTACACGCACTTCCAGCAGCGCGTCCGCTATATGCGCACGCTCGGCAAAGACATGGTGGGCATGACTGGCCGTTTCCACAAGAGCTGGGGCGATTTTGGCGGCCTAAAGAATCAGGCCGCGCTCGATTTCGAGTGCCTCAACTTCGTCGCCAACGGCGCCAAGTGCTGCGTCGGCGATCAACTCCACCCGCGCGGTCGCCTGGACAAAATCACCTACGCCCGCATCGGCAAGACCTACGAAAAGATCGAGGCGCTGGAGCCCTACGCGCGTGGCACACAGGCCATCGCCGATGTCGGCGTCATCTCCACGGCGCTCTTCAATACCGAATCCACGCAGAAGATCACGCCGGCCGACCAGGGCTTTACCAACATGCTGGTGGAGCTCCATCAGCAGTTCAACGTCATCGATCTGGCCGAAGACTTCCTCCCGTACAAGCTCCTCATCCTGCCCGACGAGATTGCGCCGTCGAAGCCGCTGCTGGATAAGCTCGATGCTTTCGTCGCCGCCGGCGGCGCCGTCCTCGCCTCTGCTGCCAGCCTGTTGGATCCGAAGATGTTCTGGTTCTACTGGAAGCCGCTGGGCATCCGCTACCAGGGCAAGGCGCCATTCCAGGGCGAGTACCTGTTGCCGAAGCCGGGCGCATTCGCCTCGCTCGACGATACGCCCTACTTCCTCTACCAGCCCGGCCACGCCATCGCTGCCGACGAGGGCACCGAGGTGCTTGCCACCTACGGCCACCCCTACTTTGACCGCGCCCCCGATCACTTCAGCTCGCACAAGCAGACGCCCATGGGCCAGCGCACCGAAAGCCCCGTGATCACGCTGCAGGGCAAGGTCGCCTACATCGCCAATCCCTTCTTCCGCTCCTACGCACTGGATGGTACGGGCGCCTACAAGCTGATCGTCGGCGACCTGATCCATCGCCTCCTCCCGCAACCCGCCGTCGTCGCCCCGCGCCTGCCCTCCACCGCGCAGGTTACTGCGCTGAAACAGTCCGCACAGCGGCGCGTCATCGTCCACCTGCTCCACTACCCCATGACCCGCCGCGCGCCTGACATCGATATCATTGAGGAACCTGGGATACTGCTGGATCAGGAACTCCGGGTGCGTGTCGAGGCTGCGCCGAAAAGGGTGATGCTGGCGCCCCAAAACAAACCGCTGCCGTTTCGTTTTGAAAATGGCTATGCGGTCTGCCGCCTCGAAAAGGTCATCGGCCACCAGGCCGTCAGCGTTGAATTATAGGGAGGGGCATCAACTTTGAGCGGAGCGCTCGCCTACTACGAGAAGGCGCTGGCACTGGTCCGGCGTCTCCAGGAAACGGAACTGCCTGCCATTGAACAGGCCGCCGAGATCTGCGCGTCATCCATTGCCAACGGCGGTCTCGTCTTCCTCTTCGGCAACGGCCACTCGCGCATGATGTGCGAAGAGATGACGCCCCGCCAGGGTTGCTTCGTCGGCTTCGTAGCACTGGTGGAACTCGCCCTGTCCAACCACGCCAACATTGTTGGCTCAAACGGCCTGCGCGCCCCTCTCTATCTGGAGAAGTACGAGGGCTACTCGGAGGAAATCCTGCGCGGTTTCCACTTTGGCCCACATGACGCCATGATCGTCATTTCCACCTCCGGCATCCGCCCGGTGATTGTCGAGATGGCGATGGGCGCCAAACAGCGCGGCCTGCCCGTCATCGGCATCGTCTCCAAAGCCCACTGCGCCCAGAGTGTGCCCGCGCACTCCTCCGGGAAGAAGCTGATCGACGTGGCCGACGTCATCATCGACAATCAATGCCCGCCCGGCGATTGCGTCCACGGCATCGAGGGGCTTGCTTGGAAAACCGGCCCGACGTCCACCGTCACCGGCGCCATGATCATGAACATGCTGCGTTGCGAAACCGCCGAAAAGCTAGTCGCCCGCGGTCATCAGCCAGTGATGCTCCCCAGCCATCAGTTCGTCGGCAATGCCAGCGCCGCAGAAGCGTTGGAGCAATTCTATGAGGCCTATCGCAAGAGCCTCCGTCATCTCTACGAATAAAGAGGACTCATCATCATGCCGCCACCTGTCCGCATCGCCATGCTCGGCTCCGGCTTCGTTGCCGGCTTCTACATGCAGGGTCTCGACAACGTCAACGGTCACGAAGTGGTGGTCAACTTCGGCCTCGATCCGGACGCCGCCGCCGCCTTCGCCAAACAGTGGAAGATCCCCGAAAGCAGCACCAATCTCGCCACGCTGATCGAGCGCGACGACATCGATCTCTACATCATCGCCCTGCCCAATGACGCGCATATGCCCGTCTCCGTGCTGCTCTCGCAGATGAAACGCAATCAGGTCTGCACCAAGCCGCTCGGCCGCCAGCGCGACGAAGCGAAGAAGATGCTGCGGGCTGCTAAGAAATCGGGCAGGATGCACGGCTATGCCGAGACCGAGGTCTTTGCCCCTGCGGTCGTCAAGGCCCGCGCCGTCATCGAGAACGGCGGCATCGGCCGCGTGCATTGGGTCCGTTCGCGCGAGTCCCACTCCGGCCCGCACGCTCCACACTTCTGGGATATCGAGAAGACCGGTGGCGGCGCCATGAACGATCTGGGGTGCCACTGCATCGAGGCCGCGCGCTACTTCTACGGCAAGGAAGATAAGGTCGTTGAAGTGATGGCCTGGGGCGCCACCCTGGTCCACCACGATAAGACCAAGGGTGAGGATAACGCCCTGCTCGTGCTCAAGTTCAGCTCCGGCGGCATCGCCCACTGCGAGCTGAGTTGGACCACCAAGGGCGGTCTCGATCTCCGCAATGAAGTGCACGGCAGCGAGGGCTCCATCTTCACCGACGTCACGCGCGATACGCCTATCCGCACCTTCACCACACGACCCTCCGGCTACGTCATCGAGAAGGCCGATATCGATTTCGGCTGGACTCGCCCGCTGCCCGAAGAAGCCTTCGCCTACGGCTACCAGGCCGAGATGAAGCACTTCGTCGAATGTGTCCGCGACGGCGTCACGCCCCGCGAAACATATGAGGATGGCTACGCCGTCAATTGCATCCTCGACGCCGGCTATCAGTCGATGAAATCCAAAAAGTGGATTCGAGTAAAGTACTAGAGTGGTTCTCGACGATCAGGTCTGGCTCATCACCGGCTCCAGCGGCATTGGCGCCGCCACCGCCCGCCTCGCCGCCGTCTACGGCGCCAAGGTCTTTGTCTGCGGCCTCGAGGAGAATGACAACCGCCAGCTCGCCGCCGAATGTGGCGGCGGCTATCACACCGGTGACCTCTCCATCACCGCCCAGGCCGAAACCGCTGTCGCACGCTGCATCACCGAGCTCGGCCCCATCGATGCCCTCTTCAACGTCGCCGGCGCCAGCGGCCGCAAGTATGGCGACGGCCCGCTCCACCTGATCAGCGACGAGGGGTGGAACCGAACCTTCGACGTTAATCTCAAGACCATGTTTCTGATGTCCCGCGCCGTTCTCCGCCGCATGATGGCGCGCGAGCGTGGCGCCATCCTCAACATGGCCACCGTCACCGCCTACTCGCCGGAGCCGAAGAACTTCGCCACCCACGCCTACGCCGCCGCCAAGGGTGCCGCCATCGCCATGACCCGCTCTGCCGCCGCATACTACGCCCCTCACGGCATTCGTATCAATGCCATCGCCCCCGGCCTCGTCCGCACCCCCATGAGCCTCCGCGCTCAAACCGACGCGCGCATTTTGGAGCTCATGAAAACCAAGCAACCGCTCTCCGGCTCGCTCCTCGATCCCGACGACATCGCCCGCGCCGCCGTCTTCCTCCTCGGCCCCAGCGCCCAGATGATCACCGGCCAGATCCTCGGTGTGGACGGAGGCTGGGAGGTTTCCTGATATGCCGAACACATCGCTCCGCTGTCTGCCCCGTGCCGAGGAGCTTAATAGCCTGACCACTTCGGCCCTGCGCGAGAGTTTCCTGGTCGAGCACCTATTCGAGCCGGGTGAGTTGAACCTCGTCCCCACGGATCTCGATCGACTGGCCGTCGGCGCGGCCATGCCAATCGGCGAACTCAGGCTCCCATCCTGCCGCGAGTTTGGGACCAGCTTCTTCACGGAACGCCGAGAACTCGGCATCATCAACATCGGAGCCCCCGGCGTAGTGCGAGTGGGCGCGCAGCCCTACCCGCTGGAACCCCTCGATTGCCTCTACGTCGGCATCGGCGAGCCCGACATCGTCTTCGAATCCGCGACGGATGCGCCGCCCGCTTTCTACTTTCTAAGCTGTCCTGCGCACCAGAAACACCCCACCACCAAGGTGACGCGCAGTGATGCGCAGTCAGCCACCATCGGCAGCGCCGCCACCGCCTCGTGCCGCCGGCTGAACAAGTACATTCACCCCGGCGGCGTCCAGAGTTGCCAGCTCGTCATGGGCTTTACCGAATTGGAGCCGGGGAGCGTCTGGAACACTATGCCGGCGCACACCCACACGCGCCGCTCCGAGATCTACCTCTACTTCGATCTCGGTGATCAGATGGTGGTTCACCTCTTTGGCAAGCCTGAAAACACGCGGCATCTGATCGTCCGGGACCGGCAGGCCATTCTCGCGCCGCCGTGGTCGCTCCACTCCGGCGCCGGCACCGCCAACTACCGTTTCATCTGGGGCATGGCCGGCGAAAATCAGAGTTTCGACGACATGGATCCCATCCCCATGGCGTCACTTCTCTAGTTCGCCCGCCTACCGGTAATTCTTCAACTCCACCGCACTCCTCGAGCAGCTACCGCCCCGTCGGCACGCCACGCTCTCGCCTCGCACGGGCGCCAGCACCGTCCCCGAGCCCGACTTCACCAAAGCGAACTCCACCACCATCTCAGACCTGTCCAGCATGAAGCTCGCCGGCAGCCCCACCGCCTTTTGTTCCAGCTTCAATGCCCGCCGCGACTCCAGATCCACCCACACCCGCGCCTTATAAGCCGATTTGTGGCGGCTCCCGTCCTCTGTCGCCACCACCCAGTTCGAATCCTCCGCCCTCACGTTCGCCTCAAAAATCTGCAACGTCTTGCCGCCCGCCTTCTCCGTGCCCTTCTTCACAAACGCGGGCACAACGCCCGGCAGCAGTACCACATCCAATACGTTGAAAAACTCTTCCGCGGCCCACTCCTTCACATGCTCCGAGGGCCGCGGCCACGGCTTCCCGTTTACCAGCACATCCAGCATGTCCTCCCGGCCGCCTTTGCGTACCACCTGCGCCGTCGCCAGATCGATCTGCTGCCACTTCGGCGGATTGGACGAACTGTAGAACCGCGTCACAACCATGTCCGCCGTGTAGTCCGGGAGATCCGAGCGAAACGACTTCGCCGCATCCCGCGCCGTCTCGATCAGCTCTTCGTTCGCGTTCGCATTCGAGCTCCCGCTGCCGCCTTCGCGCTTCTCGCTCTTGCTGACGCGCGAACTGGCGCCCGCCGCCGGCGCCGCGCCCCCCTTCAACCGCACCACCCGCACCGCCGTCTCCGGATCGGCCTCCGTTACCCGCACCGTCAGCCGGTCTCCCGGCTGCAACAGCGAGTCCCTCACTGCTTCGCCGTCCTCGTTCTCAAACTTCGTCTTCGCCAGCAGCCGGAACTTCTGTTCCTTCCCATCTTCGAGATCCAGCACCAGTTCCTTCTCGCCCAGCTTCACCAGCTTGCCGTTGATCTCACTCTCGGCGACCGTCTCGCCCTTCTCGTCCCTCTTCTTATCCTTCTCTTTCTCTTCCTTGGGCTTCCGCTTCGGCCAACTGATCTTGGGAATCGGCAGCCCGCCGCCCTGCCCGCCCGGGTACTGTCCCGGAGGATATTGTCCTGGAGGATATTGGCCGGGAGGATATTGGCCGGGAGGATACTGCCCCGGAGGATACTGCCCCGGATACTGCTGCGCCCACGCGAACGCCACCGTTACCAGCAACCCGACTACAATTCGCATCCAGCTCTACTCCCTCTGCCGCCAGTATAGACCCTCTACAATGGTAGCCACTATGCAACCGCGACCCTTGCGCACCACCGTCATCGGTAGCTATCCCTTCCCGGCCTGGCTCGAATTCTCCGCTCGCCATCTTCACGAATTCGGCCCGGCCGATGTCGCCGAACTCCAGGACGACGCCGTCGTCGCCGCCATTCACGATCAGGCCGCCGCCGGCCTCGATGTCATCACCGATGGCGAGCAAACTCGCCTCGATTTCAACCTCTCCTTCTACGGCTATCTCCAGGGCGTCCAAACCGAGCAGGCGCCTCTCCGCCGCTTCGGCCCGCCTGCCCACGATCAGCGCGGCAAGCATGCCATCACCGGCGCGCTCCTCGCCCCCCGCGGCCTTGGCGCCGTCGAGGAGTTCCGCCGCCTCCGCCGCCTCGCTCCGCCCGGCGTGACGCTCAAGGCCAGCGTCCCAGGACCCTATACCCTCAGCGGACGCCTCCAGCCTGGCGGGCCCTACACAGATCGCTGGGCCGTTACCGAGGCGCTGCTGCCCATCGTGCAGGCCGAACTCGCCGCTCTGCTCGACGCCGGCTGCACCGAGCTCACCGTCGACGAGCCCTCCATGAGCTGCTACGCATTCCGTGAGGATCCCGTCCGTTTCGTCGATATCTTCAATCGCACAGTCGCGCCCGTAGTGGGGCGCTGCCGCCTCTCCACTCATCTCTGCTTTGGTAACTACAAGGGACGCGCCGTCGGACCGCGCAGTTACAACCCGATGTTCCCGGCATTCCTCCACCTCGATGTCGACGAGCTCCATCTTGAAATGGCCAGCCGCGAATTCAGCGAGCTGGAACTCGTCGAAACCATCGTCGGCCGCAAGGACGTCTCCCTCGGCATCATCGACGTGAAGAGCTACTATATCGAGACCCCCGCCGACGTCGCCGCCCGCATCCGGCGCTGTCTCCAGTACGCCCCGCCCGAGCGCCTCAGCTTTGCGCCCGATTGCGGTCTCAGCCAGACCGCCCGTTGGGCCGCCAGACAGAAACTCACCAACATGGTCGCCGGTGTGAAACTGGTCCGCCAGGAGTTGGGCCTCCCATGATCGCCCCGTTCGCCAAGGACGACGCCCTGCTGGGCGATATCACCGCCCATCGCGGGACGCCGGGCCTGCGCATCTGGTGGCTCGGCCAGAGCGGCTTCCTGCTCCATCACGCCGGACGCTTCCTCCTGATCGATCCCTACCTCTCCGATAGCCTCTCCCTCAAGTACGCGGCCACCGACAAGCCCCACACCCGCCTGACCGAACTCGTCATCGATCCCGCGCGGCTGGACATGATCGACATCGTCACCTCTAGCCACAACCATACCGATCACCTCGATTCCGCCACCCTCCTCCCCCTCCGCACCGCCAATCCCGGCCTCCAGTTCGTCATCCCGGAAGCCAACCGCGCCTTTGTCGCCGAACGCCTCGGCTGCGATCCCGCCTGGCCCCTCGGCCTCAACGATGGCAGCGCCCTCGATTTCGGATCCTGGCACATCCGCGCCGTCGCCTCCGCCCACGAGCAGCTCGACCCCACCCCCGCCGGCCTCTACCCCTACCTCGGCTATGTCATCCGCGCCGGCCGCTACACCATCTACCATCCCGGCGACACCGTGCTCTACGAGGGTCTCGCCGAAAAGCTCAAGCCTCTCCATATCGACGTCGCCCTCCTGCCCATCAACGGCACCCTCCCCCAGCGCCGAGTCACCGGCAACCTCTGGGGCAGGGAAGCCGCCTGGCTCGCCCACGAGATCGCCGCCGGCCTCGCCATCCCCTGCCACTACGATATGTTCGAGTTCAATACGGAGAGCCCCGCCGAGTTCATCGCCCACTGCGAGGCCCTCGGCCAACCCCACCGCATCCTCCGCACCGGCGAGGGCATTACGCTGCCATGACGTACCTCGGCATCGACATCGGCGGCACCCGCCTCAAGGCCGGCCTCGTGGACGAAAACGGCCACATCCTCCGCACCGCCCTCGCCACCTCGCCCACCTCCCGCGAGAGCCTGCAGGCCACGCTCCCGCCGCTCGTCCGCCAACTCCTCGCCCCTGACAATGCCATGCCTGCCGCCGCTGCCTTTGGCTGCAAAGGGATCATCGACCCCGCCACCACCGAGGTACGCACCATGCCGGGCGTCTGGGGCTTCCTCACCGGCCTGCGCCTCGCCTCGCTGCTCGATGGCGTCCTGCCCCCGGAAACTCCCATCACCGCTGACAACGACGCCAAGGCCGCCCTTGCCGGCGAGGCCGCCTGGGGCGCCGCACGCGGCCATCGCGACGTCCTCCTTCTCACTCTCGGCACCGGCATCGGAGGCGCCATCCTCGCCGGCGGCCAACTCCTCCGTGGAGCCGCCGATGTCGCCGGCCACCTCGGCCACATCTGCGCCGATCCCGACGGCCCCATCTGCATCTGCGGCAACCACGGCTGCCTGGAGGCCATCTTCTCCGCCCGTGCCATCGAAGCCGACGCCTGGTCCGCTATGCACCAGGGCTGTGCCTCCCCCATGACCGCAATACTCCGTGCCACCCCCGAGGCCCTCAGCACGCGCTTCGTTTTCGAACAGGCCGCGCTCGGCGACCCCCTCGCCCAGGCCATCCTCCACCGCAAGATCCGCGTTCTCGGAGCCTGCCTCGCCGGTCTCCTCCACGCCTTTGATCCCGAACTCGTCATCCTCAGCGGCTCCATCGCCGACGCCGGCCCCGCTCTCTTCGAGCCCCTTCAAAAGGAGGTCGATTGGCGCGTCCAGGGCCTGCTCAAACGCAGTGTCCCCCTCGTCCCCAGCGGAGTTCAGGACACCTCCGGAGTTGTCGGCGCCGCCGCCCTCGCCTACCGGATTTAATTCGGGGACGGTCTACTCAATTCCCAATTACGGCCTCCGCCGCGACGGTCACTCCCGACGAATCGCGTGCTCGGAAGCCCGCTTCGGATGCGGCCACAACGCAACAAAAGCAAATGCGCACTGCGGTCAGCATCGCATCAGCCCGCTGGCTCAGGCGAAAACCAGACGCCGGCCGGCCGGCTCAGGGATCGGATCGCCAAATTCCTTGGCAGTCTCGATCCACAGATCGGCCGCTTCTTGGGCGTTACGCAAAGCCTCTTCTTGCGATGCCCCATGAGCGGCGCACCCGGCAAGCTGAGGAACCTCCGCAACGTAGGCGTCGTCTTCCTTGCTCCAGTAGATAATCACTTCGTATTTGGTCATTCGCCACCCAACTTTGCTTCCAGAATCATGGCCCGGACTTGTTTGACCTGATACGGCTTCGCTTGCGCGCCCGCCCGTTGAAGGTTCAACTTGGCGGCAACGCCATTCTTGCGGAAAATGTGATGGCTGCCTCGCACACGCTTCTCAAAACCCAGGCTTTCGAGTAGATGACAGAGTTCCTCGAACCGAATGGCTGCATCGGCGGTCCCGCTCAAAACTCGCCGAAGGACTGAGTCTGAAGCCACGAGAGTATCTTACCAAGCGAAACCTGTTGGCGAAAACTCCCGCCTCGTTACCGGGAGTCTACCAGCAGCGCCCGGAAAACCGCAGCCGGACGGTGTTCCGCGTGGCGCGAGGTTTCGGGAGAGTCCGGTTGCCGACGTGGTTCATTCGCCGCCGCCGCCCCGGCCTACCCGTTACAATCGAAATACCCCCGACCCATGCCCCTCTGCGCTCCGTCGTGCCATCGCCCCGGAACTCGAGTCCCACTCCTGATGCTCCGCCGTCGAAACCCTCGCCGCGCCTGCCCCTGGCTCCTCCTTACTCTCCTCCTCGCCACCGCCCAAGCCCAGACACCCCTCCCCCCCGCCACCTCCGAAGCCAAGGTGCTTTTCGACCAGATTCTCACGCTGGAAGCCACCCCCCGCGGCGGCCGCATCCTCGTCCGCGACCGCGCAGGCAAAACCACCCGCATCGTCGAAGCCGGAGCCGGCCTCACTGCCCTCCGCCATGCCGAGGTCCGCGATTTCACCCTCACCCGCGACGGGCTCCTCGCCATCGCCTTCCACGCCATTCTCCCCATGGGCGCCTCCGCTCGGTATCTGGGCCTCTACCCCCTCACCGGCCCGCCACGTCTCCTCCCGCTCGACGACATCGTCTGCCAGCGTCTCGCCGCCGACGACCTCACCGGCATCTGGTGCATCGGCCGCGGCCGGGATCAGGGCATCGCCCACCGCCTCGCCGGCGAGCGCGCCGGCCGCTGGTCCCTCACCGCCCCCAAAGGCATCACGCTCGACGGCCTTCCCCAACTCTTCAGCTCAGATCCAGGCGTCCTCCAGGCTTGGCTCCCCGCCGCCGCCACCCTGGTCCAATGGGACACCATCACTGGCGAAGCCCGCCTCCGCCCCGTTCCTCTCCCCCCGGACCACGCCCTCACCAGCTTGGCCGTTACCCCCAATGCCGCCCTCCTTGCCCTCCTGCCCCTGCGCGCCGACAACGAGCCCGAGCGTCTCGATACTCCCTATGCCCTCTTCACCCTCCAACCCAACCAGCAATGGCAGCGCCTCCCCAATACCCCCACCTGGCCCCGTGGCGCCGCCCTCGCCGGCCCCAATGCCATCTGGAACCGCCTCGCTCGCCGCATAGACTGGCTCCCCTGACCCACGCCGGTCCCCTACCGGATCTTAGTCTCGTAGTACGCCCGGAAGCGCTTCCGGATGTCGTCCCGCACGCTCCGGAATACCGTCATCTTCTCGCCATCCGTCCCCGTCGCCTTTGCCGGATCGGGAAATCCGATATGCACCCGCGTCCCCACCTTGCCCCGAAACGTCGGGCAGGACTTGTCCGCGTCATCGCAAACCGTAATCACGAAATCAAACGAGTCGCCGATGAACTGATCCACCTTCTTCGGCGTGCCGCCCGAAATGTCAACACCGACCTCCTTCATCGCCGCAATCGCAAACGGATTGACTCTCGCCGCCGGATTCGTCCCCGCAGAAAAGACGTTCAGCCGCGGATCGAAACTCTGTAAGAAACCCGCCGCCATCTGGCTCCGCGCCGAGTTGCCTGTGCACAGCACCAGAATCCTCTTTCCGCCCGGCTCTGCCGCCCCCATCGGCGCCGCCAGCAAACACACCAGGAAAACCGCACTCGTGATTCGCATCGTCTCTGCCCTCGCTCTATTTCGATAATAACGAAAGTATGGAAATTGTCAACGCACCCGCACTCCGCACCCCACCACGCCTGTGCGACAATCGCCACTGCCGCGCCCGGCGCGGATCCCCTATGACAACACTCTTCTGGTATTTCCTCGCCGCCCTCGGCGAGATTGGTGGCTGCTTCTGTTTCTGGGCCTGGCTTAAGCTCGGCAAGAGTCCTCTCTGGACCGTCCCTGGCGCCGTCGCTCTGATTCTCTTCGCCATGGCACTCACCCGCATTGAATCCCCCTTCGCCGGACGCGCCTACGCCGCCTATGGTGGCATCTACATCCTCTCCTCCCTCGGCTGGCTCTGGTGCGTCGAGAAGGTTCCGCCGGATCGCTGGGACCTCCTCGGCTCCGCGCTCTGCCTGCTCGGCGCCGCTGTCATCGTTTTCACGCCCCGCCATTCATAAACGCCCGGCGCGCCCCGCCCGCCACCCGCCTCGAAAGATTCTGTTCCCTTGCCCCCCTCAACCGGGTCCAACCAGTCTGAAACTGCACTGGAACCGCGACCGCCGGCCGCAGCCGCTGTGCGTAAACAAAGGCGTACTCTCTCCAAGCCCATGCTCAGATCCATCGTTCTCCTCGCCGCCGTCACCGCCCAGGCCGCCCAGCCAGCTGCTCAGGCCCCCAACGGCCTCACCCCCGCGGACTGGTCCGGTAGCCTGGGCCGGTAGCCTGGGCCGCGGCGACGGCATCGGCAGCCGCTTCTTCAATACCCAGAATGCTGTCACCGCCGCCATCGCCGCCCCCGACACGCCGATCGAGCAGGAGTGGCTCGCCCGTCGACCCTCCGGCAGCGCGCCGCCGTCGCCACGCTCCCGGGCGCCTATCCCTTCTACCGCCAAGGCCACGCGCAGGATACAGCCCTCACCCCGATCCGCCAGGCCGGCGAAAGCCGGCTGGAGCCCATCGTGCTGACTGAGTTGGACCACCTCGAACTCTACCTTCCCCCCGGGTCAGGAATGGACCGCCGCTCTCCGCATCGGCGACGAACTCCGCGATCTCCCCATCGGCTCCACCTTCGACCCCGAGTCCGGAATCTTCTACTGGCAACTCGCCCCGGGTTTTCTCGGAGCCTTCACCTTGGAGTTTCACGCCACCGACGGGACGGTCCAGCCCATCGCAGTTCAGGTGGGCGGGCCGGCCGCGCCCATCGTGGCGCAGTAGCCGGGCCCCTCCGCCCACTGCCCCTGCTGGTCGCCGCAGATCCGCCACGTGACGGCGAGTTGCCCTCCAGCGTTCGGCCGTCCCACCATTTGGCGCTCCGCCGCCGCGGCTGGACCCAATCCGGGCTAGACAGTACGCGGATAAGGAGGAGATTGACCGTGTCCCACTCCCGTTCTTCTCGCTAGAACGCGGCAGATGGTCACTGCGGCAGCACGGGCAGCTTGTGCTGATAACGAAGAGTGACCCCACGGTGTGCAACGCCGGGCAACCACTGCAGATTCAGTGCGTGAATCTCCGTGGGGCCGCATTGCTGCACCGGATTCAGGTCCAGTAGATAGTCGGGACGGATCCTTACCTCGGCCATGATGCTTGGCAACTTGCTGGGACGCATGACCTCCCAGATGTCGCCTCCGCTATCGATCGCAACTCGCGTGAGCTCGAACTGAGTCGGTGCGAAATCATCGGGGGTGCGTGCGTAGAGGCTCACGACGTAGGTCGGGATGTGGGCCGAGAGGATCTTCGCCTTCACCGCTTTGCCATGGATTTCGCTCGCCACATCGTCGCTGGAGAAGATCACCAGGAGCGCGCGATTCGGATTGCGGGCGTTCTCCAGATACCGCAACGCGAAATCCATTCCGTCGTAGAGGTGGGACCTACGTTTTGCCTCGGGCAGGGATACGCTGGAAACCACTGCCCCAGGATCCGACGTGAATCCCACACCCAGAGCCGGCCGCTCCAGACTGTTCACCGTAAAGGCTTCGTCGCCCGGCCGCATCTGGCCCAGGAATGCCCGCAACGCGGCTTGGACCTCCGCCACATGCTGAAGCATGTACTTGGTAGGTTGCAGGACGATGCCCACGGAGACGGGGCCGTCCACGCGTCTCAGCGCGGTGGAAGGAATTGCTTTACCGTCGCACGTCACTTCCAGATGCTGGGGCTGCAATGGCCACGCCTCCGTGCCCGCTTGCGCCGAGACTGGCAGGCTCAAGACAGCACTCTTCTGCGGTGTGCCCGCCGCGGCCAATCCCGCCAGCAGCACGATTCCAATAATGGAGCGTGCGGCCTTCATTTCAAGTCCCCTGTCTGGAACGCCAGCAAAGCCCGCTGTCCCTGATAGTCGAACTTGGCGCTGACCTGTGCGATCTGTGCGCGCGTCACGTTGAGTTGGGCCTGGGTCAATTCCACAATGCTGCTGAGGCCGAGTTGATATCGTGCCTGCGCCAGGCTCAGGGATTCCTCGGATTGCTGAAGCAGTTGGGCGGTCAACTGAAGCCGCTGATACGCATTCACCGCTGCCAGATAGGCCACCCGCACATCCCGCGCAACTCGGTTCTCCGCATCCCGCGCCAGTTGAAGCGCCGCCTCCGTCCTTGCCTCAGCCTCGCCTCGGCGCGCCGCGAACAGCCCGCCGTTGAAGATCGGTATGTCCATGTTGATGCCGGCCGCGGCCCAGTCACCTTGGAACCGGTCGGTATGCAGGGTTGCCACGCCAGCGTTGGCAATCGCGCTCACCGTGGGATAGCGCAACGCCTTTTCCGCGCGGGCCAGTTTCGCGGCCGCCTCTGCCTCGAGCCGAGCCTGCCTCAGCTCCGGACGGTTCTTCAGTGCCTCGTCGATCAGGCCATCGACCTTGGTGGCAAGACTTCCGGGTACCGGATCTTCCACCAGTTCGTAGCTTTCCTGAACACTAACTCCGATCGCGTTGGCCAGATCAGCCAGCGCGGACCGCTCTTCATTTTCCGCATTCGACAACAACAGCCGCGCCTCTTCCAGGTTCACGCGCGCAAATGTGACGTCGAGCGCGGAGCGCAGCTTGCTCTCCTGCAATGCCTTGGCCTGGTCCGCCACCAGGCTCCTAGCCTCCACCGTCGCCCTGGCCACCTGGAGAACTCGCTGCGCCCGTAACGCAGCGTAGTAGCTGCGATCCACCTGCAACAGCACCTGGGCGCGCGTAGTGCTGGAAAACTCCGCCTGCGCCTGGGCACGCAGATCCGCACTGGCGGCCAGATTACGCGTTCGGCCGAAGTCGCTGATCAATTGACTCACCGTCGCGCTGGAAGCCAAGCGGTTGTACACCGACGGCGAGTTCAACCCACCGGCAAACAGCCGCGCTTCCTCGCTTGTCATGCCCGCCGCGGTCATGGACATCGACACTCTCGGCATCAGTTGCGACCGCACCTCTTTGGGCACCTCCAGCGCCGCGCGCTGCAAAGCCGTCGCCGATTGAAGCGCCGGGTGCTGGCTCATCGCCATCGCCTCGGCTTCCTGCAGGGTGAGCCGGCGAGGCGCGGGCGCAGGCGCCGCCACCACGATGCCTGCCAGCATCAGAACCGTCAACAGGCCCTTAAGCATGCTGCGCTCCCTGGATGCCCCGGTTCCGATGCCATAGGTAATAGCTTGCCGGCACCAGCAGCACCGTCAGCGCAACCGAGACCGCCAATCCGCCCAGAATCGCTCGCGCCAGCGGTGCGTATGCCTCACTGCCCTCGCCCAGCTTCAAAGCCATCGGCAGCAATCCGAAGATCGTCGCCAGAGACGTCATCAGCACCGGGCGCAATCGCACCCGGCACGCCAGCGCAACAGCCGAATACACGTCCATCCCCTCCTCGCGCAGATGGCGCGTGAACTCCACAATTAGAATGCTGTTGGAGACAGCGATACCCACCAGCATCACCACACCCATCAGCGACATCACGTTGAGCGTTGTGCCTGTGGCGGCCAGCGTAATCAGCACACCCACCAAGCCCGGCGGCACGGCGATCAAAATGATCAGCGGATCCATGAACGAGCGGAACTGCGCCACCAGGATCAGGTACAACAACAGGACCGCCAGCAGCAGCCCGATTGTGAAGCTCCGAAAGGAAACCCGCATGCCCTGCACCATCCCGCGCATTGTCACCGTCACGCCAGCCGGCAGTTTTGTATCTGCTATCAGGCCGTCAATCGCTTTGGCGATACGACTGAGATCCTCGTTCAGCGGTCGCACATAGATATCCATCACACGGCGCAATTGATAGTGATCGACCTCGGTGGGCGAATCGATGCGGCGCAAGGAACTGACGCTGTCCAGACGCGACGGATTCTTCTGCCCGGCGCCGCGCAGCGCGATGGCTTTCAGATCGCCCATGGATTTGACTTGGCCTTCGTTGTATTGCACCGCCAGCATGTAGTCGTAGCCGCTCTTCGGATCAATCCAGAACGTCGGCGCGATCATCGCGTTGGAGGTGAGCGCGGTAATGATGTTGCCGACCACTTCCTTCTGGTCCAGGCCGAGCTTGGCGGTGCGGATGCGGTCCACGTCCAGTTGCAGGGCAGGGTAGTCCAAATCCTGCGGAATATAGAGTTCGGCTACTCCGGGTATTTGTCTGATCTTGGACGCTAGCAGCGTGGCAGTGCTGTAGCTGCGCTCCATCGACGAGCCTGCAACCTGAACGTCAATTGGAGCGGGCATCCCCATGTTCAGCACCGCGTCCACCAGCCCGCCCGACTGCATGTACGATCCCACTTCCGGCATCTGTTCGGAGATCCTGCGCTTCACGCGGGCCATGTATTCGTAGCTGCCCGTCTTGTGATCCGGCTTCAGGCTCACCTGCACGAATGCCGTGTGCATGCCCGAGTTGGGCGTATAGATCGCCGAGAAGCCCGGTGCGGCCCCGATGTTGGAGACGATCATACCCAGTTCATCCGGCGGGACAACTTCGCGGATAATCCGCTCCACGCCTTCGATCTTCTGCTCGGTGACACCAATTCTGGTGCCGGAGGAGAGCTTCAGGTTCATCATGAACTGGCCCGGGTCGGTGCGCGGGAAGAACGACATTCCAATCAGTGGGACGAGGCCCAAAGAGAGGATGAACAGTGCCCCGAAGCCGGCGAGCACGCGGATGGGTCGATCCAGTGCCTTCTTCACGAGGGCATCGTAAATCTGCAAAAAACGTTCGAAACGACCGTTAAACCACTCAGTAAAGCGGGAATTGGCACCATGTGGAGCAGCCTTGATAAATCTCGCGCAAAACAGCGGCACCACCGTCATCGCCACCACATAGGAGGCGAAAAGCGAGATCACCACGGCAAGAGCCAGGGCAGAGAACAGAAACCGGCTCACGCCGTAGAGCATCGTGACCGGAAAGAATACAACCGCCGTGGTCAGCGTCGCGGCCAGCACAGGCAGTGCCACTTCGCGCCCGCCTTTCTCCGCAGCAACTTCCGGAGTCTCGCCGAGTTCCAGGTGGCGGTAAATGTTCTCCAGAACCACTACCGAGTTATCGATGAGGCGGGAGAACGCCAGCGCCAGACCACCCAAGACCATGCTGTTGATCGAGTGGCCAGCGATCGAGAGGATGATCAAGGTCGCCAGCGCCGACAACGGAATTGAGAAGAAGACCGCGACCGTCGCACGGGCGCTGCCAAGGAAGATCAAGATCATCATCGCGGTCAGAAACAGACCGATCGCTCCTTCGTGCAGAAGGCTTTGAATCGCTGTTTTCACAAAGATAGACTGGTCAAACACAACCCGCGTTGTCAGCTCCTTGGGGATATCCACCAGTTTTGTGAGTGCCTCCCGCATCCCGTCCACCACTGCGATGGTGTTGGTATCGCCTCCCTGTTTCAGCACCGGGATGTAGACCGATCGCTGGCCATCTACGCGCACCACGTTGGTTTGAATCTGCTGTGCGTCCTTCGCCACGCCGATGTCGGCGATGCGCACTGGCCTCATGCCGTCCATTTTCACGGGGAGGTCATTGATCTCCTGGACGGAGCGAAGCTGCGAGTTAGTGTAGATGTTGTAGTCCAACGGGCCGATTTGCACATCGCCCGTCGGTAGGATCAGGTTGGCGAGATTTACCGAGCGGACGAGATCCATCAGGCTCAACTGGTAGGCCTCCAGCTTGTACGGATCCGCGTAGACCATAATCTGCCGGAGCCTCCCGCCAAAGGGCTGCGGCACGGAAGCGCCTGGTACGCTGGCGACCTGATTACGAACCTGGAACTGCGCCATGTCGCGCAAGACGGTCTCGTTCAGGCCGTCGCCCTTCAGCGTGATGAGGCAGACGGGCAAGCTAGAGGCGTCAAACTTCAGCACCACCGGAGGCAGTGTCCCGGGCGGCAGTTTCCGAAGATTGGCCATGGACAGGTTACTAATGGTTGTGACCGCGGAATCGGGGTTCGTCCCAGGTTGGAAGTACACTTTTATGACGCTCACCCCCGGCAACGAGCGGGATTCGATGTGGTCAATTCCGCTGGCCAGCGTGAAAAATCGCTCCAACCTGCTCGTGATGTCGGGTTCCATCTGCTCGGGCGGCATGCCGGAGTAGAACGTCGCGACCACGACCACCGGAATATTGATGGCCGGGAACATATCCACCGGCATCCGCACCAGACTGTTGACGCCGAGAATTCCGATCACCAGGCAGACAACGACTATGAAGTACGGCGTACGGATGGCAAATCTCGACACTACTCGCCGCCCTTCTGGAGGATCGCCGTGACCTTCTGGCCTTCCACCAACTGGTTCGAGTTGCTCACGATTACCTGTTCGCCCTCGGCCAATCCCCGGAGAACTTCCGCCAGGCTGGCGGACTCCAACCCCTTGGCGATCTTGCGGACTTGTACCTTGCCACCGGCGTCCACGACGTAGACCACCTGCGACCCTTCGCGCTCCTTAACCGAAGTGAGCGGTACTGCCAGTGCCTGAGCACTCGAAGCCAGCGTTAGATCCACTTCCGCGTACATGCCAGGCATCAGTTCATCGGCTGGGTTAGGGACGTCCACCTCGGCCAGCATTGTGCGGCTGGCCGTATCCACCTTGGCGGTGGTGCGTGCCACTCGACCTTTGAATGCCTTGCCCAGTGTGGGAATGCGTATATCCAGCGAGGCGCCCACGCGGATCAATCCGGCGGCCGATTCCGGCACCGGCAACACCAGCCGCAGCAGGCTGTTCTGCGACAGCCGCACGACAGGCATGGCCTGCGAATGGCTGGCAGTGCCCGCCTGGATCATCGCTCCCGTGTCGGCATAGCGCCGCGTCACCACACCGGCAAACGGCGCCGTCACCTGGGTGTACGCCATCATCGTCTTTGACCGACCCTGCTCCGCTTCCGACACCCGCACCTGCTCCTGGGCCACTACCAGCGCGGACTTTGCCGATGACACCTGCGCCCCGGCCATCAGCTCCCGGCTCTGTGCGTCGTCGATCTCCTGCTGAGCGACCAGGCCCGGACGGGACTTCTCCACGGCGGCGAGGCGCGTGTAGGTAAGGTGCGCCATATTGTACGCGGATTCCGCCCGGCGGATCTCGTCCTGAGCGCGCACCAATTCGGCCCGGTTCCTCTGGATCGCCGCCGCCGCGCGCGTCAAGTCATCCTTCATCTCGGGCGCTTCCAGTACGGCCAGCGTCTGGCCCTGCCTCACCCGGTCCCCGACATCCACCAGGACCTTCTGTACATAGCCGGCTACCTTGGCCATCACCTCCACCTCTTGATACGGCACCAGCTCTGCCGTCACCGTCATGGTCTTGGCCATGTCCTGGCGGACTGCCGCCACTACGGCGACACTAGCCTGCTGTGCGGTCTCCGCTGCCGGGCCGGACGACGTCCGGCTCGTGGTCCAGGCTGCCAGTATTCCGGCGGACACCAGCACCGTGGCACTTCCGGCCACCCATGTCTTCTTCATCGGTTGATCTCCAGGTCGTGCATTTCGGCGTAGAGCCGCTCGAACGAAAACTCGGCGGACCGGCAGAGATCGATCACTCGCGCCTCACGCCGCGCACCTTCGTTTGCCAGCCGGACGATGTCGCTTGCGTAGCCGGCTGGAATTGACAGGACCCCGTGTATATCCGCGTAGATCAAGTCCGCCGGATTGATCGGCAGCCCATGAACCTTCACCGGAGTGCCGTACTCCACCAGGTGCACGTAGGCGTGCGAGATGGTCACCTGGCTGGCAAAGGCCGGAAAGTTCATCACTCCCAACGCCGGGATATCCCGCACGGCCCCGTTCGTCACCACGCCGATGCATCCTAACGCCCGTAGGATCTCGGCATGCACGTCGCTCAACACCGCACCCTGCGCCGGTTGCGGATCGACATCCTCGATGACGGCGATCCTGGGCCGCGGCTGTCTCTCCAGATACGCCCACCACTCGGCCACGTCGTGAAACGACGAACCGCGCAGCGGCGGATCTCCGCACCGGACTCGACTGGTGGCGGCGAATCCAAGCACCGAGTCGCAAGTCCCGGTGACACAACGCAGGCCGGGCATCGTGTACCCTTCGTTGTGCAGTCGCAAATTCAACTTCTCAATTGCGTTGGCGAGCTTGCAGGTGTCGAACTGGCGCAGGGCGGTCAGTTCTTCATCGGTCACTCGGCATGGCCATCGGGATGGGATTTGGCTCACACTTCGAGCCTAGTGAGAGGTCGTCACTGGAACCATCCCGGCTGGACTGTATATTTAGCTTGAAAATCCCGGTTAGCTGACAATTCCCTTGCGCACCGCATACAGGACCAGTTCCGGGATCGAGTGCAGATTGAGCTTCTGCAAAATCCGCGTGCGGTGCGTATCCACCGTGTACGGACTCAGGTTCAGCAGAGTCGCGATCTCCTTGTTGGCCTTGCCCTCCGCCACCAGTTGGAAGATCTCCCGTTCCCGGTTCGTCAGCAGTTCGTAGCTGTCCACTGAGCCCTTCCGCTGCATCTGGCGGACGTAATCCTCCAGAAGCAGGCGGCTCACCGCCGGACTGAAAAAGGACTTGCCATCCCGCACCGCGCTGATTGCGGCGATCAGATCTGCCTCGGCCGAGTCCTTGAGCAGGTACGCCTTCGCTCCAGCCTGCAAAGCCCGGATCACGTAGCCTTCGTCGGAGTGCATGCTCAGAATCACCACGGAGACCGCCGCATTCCGCGCCACAATCTGCCGGGTCGCTTCGATGCCGTTCAAATGCGGCATTGCGATGTCGAGCACGGCCACGTCCGGCTTCAGTTCCTCCGCCAAGTCCACTGCCTGCCGGCCGTTCTCGGCCTCGCCCACCACGGTCAGGTCGGGTTGCCGTTCCAGCAATAATCGCAAGCCCGAGCGGATCACGGTATGGTCGTCTGCCAATATCACCCGAGTTGCTTTCATGGCTCCCCCTCGATCCGCGGTTGGCCCGGAGGCGCCGGCAGCTCGATCGTCAATGTCACCCCGTGTCCCGGCTCGGAATCAATCTGGAACCGGCCATTCAAGTGAGCCACCCGCTCGTGCATGCCCAGTAGGCCCATCCCGCGGGTCAGCTTCGGCACGAAGCCTTTCCCGTCGTCCCGGACTGACACCAGGAGGCGGTCCCGCTCGCTGCGCACCAGCACCGACACCGTCCTGGCGCCGGAATGCCGGGCCGCGTTGTGCAACGCCTCCTGCACCAGCCTGTAGATCGTGGTGCGGTAGTCATCCGGCAAAACAAGCTCGTAGTCTTCCGCTACAACCTCCACCTGCATCCCAGTACGCCGCGAGGTCTCCCGCGCCTGCCACCGCAATGCCGGTATCAGGCCCAGGTCATCCAACATCGATGGTCGCAGCAGCATGCTCAGATTCCGGATAGAAGCGAGCGTGGTTTCAGCCAGATGCTTCACGGAATCCAGCCGCTCCAACAACGCTGGATGACCCGGCGGGACGGCGGCAGCCGCATTTGCCAGATCCACCAATATCCCGGAGAGCGATTGGCCTGTCTCATCATGCAGCTCCCGCGCGATTCGGCGCCGTTCCGCTTCCTGAATCTCCAGGAGCCGGGCCGAGAGCGCCTCCAACTGCGCCCGGTCTTCCAGCGACGCTTCGTAGCGCGCTCTCGCCGCATTCTCCAGACGCAGAAAGTGAATCAGCGTGAGGCTCGCCAGTGCGACTCCGATTAGCAGTGCCACGACAACTACGCTCGTCAGCCGGTCCTTCAAGTCCGCGATCAGCGCCGCGGACTGGTCCGTAGCCGCCCGCAGATCCACTTCATTGGACCTGCGCACCTCGTCCAGCAGCCGCAAAAACTCGTCCCGTCTCGGGGACAGTTGTTCCGCCAGTAGATCATAGCCAAGCCTGGCGCGCTGCGCATCTCTCCACTCCAGCGCTGGCGTCACCGTCTGCCAGTAGCTTTGCAGGGACCTCTGGAGTTGCCGCAGCGCCGCCAGTTGGTTCGAAGGTCCGCTCGCCTGGTACTTTGCCATGCCCGACATGGCGCTGTCCCAGGCATCTACGGCTTGCCTCCTGTGCAGCGCCGGCGCCGAGGTTTCCCGATCCAGCAGGTAGTCACGCACACGGCTGTTAGCGGCGTAGGCATGGCTCCGGATGGATTCCAGTTGATCGCTGCGCCCGATGAACTCGCGCGTACTCTGATCTTCAAGATCCGCCACCTGTTTGAGCGAGTGCAACGCATACAGGCCGGCCAACGCCAAAAGACCCAGTAATCCCAGAAAGCCGGTGAGGAGCACCAGTCGGACTCCGGAAAGAAACGGCCTCGGATTGTGGGCGCCCATCGCTTACGATCTATACCACGAGCGGCTTGCCCGCGACGACCGCGATCCAACGGGGGCGACAGTCTCCGTGGGTCCGCCCGCACAGGTTCCGGCGGTCTGCGGTCCCCATGGAACGCGCACTTCCTGCGGACCGCAGTGCGGATCTTGCGCTCCAAATCCCGTGCTGCGCATCCCAATCCACGAAAACACGGCGGAATCGGCATCGTGGCCTCTGGTGCTCCGGTTGCGATGGCTGATCGTGCGAATCCTTCGCCACAGGAGCTCCATTCATGTTTTTCTTTCTCGCTGGAGTGATGATTCTGACGATAGCGTCGATCTGCCGGTTTCGCTCTGCCGTCTGCCGCCGGGTGCGCGGTAGCCATCCGATGTGGCTGCGGCTGGTGGACCGGGCCGGGGTATGTCGCTGAAGCTGCACAGAGAATTCGCGCGAGGGCGCGCCGCTGCCCGGCGGTATACTCAAACAGCAGAGAACATCCACCGCTCGGAGGTAGGCTCATCGTGGGCTGTCACATAGAGGGGATTCTGTTGTTCGGGGTCGCGGTTGCCTTAGCGGCACCGGCGGCCGATCCGCTCATCGGCACCTGGTCTTTAAATCTCGAAAAGTCCGAGATCCAGGGCGGTCTTCGAGTGACGATCGAGCGCCGGGGTGAGGCGTTTCGATACGTCAGCGGGGGAGTCGAATTCACGGCGCTTTTCGGCGGTCAGGACTTTCCCATCCGGGGGGTCTCCACCCACGCGCAGGTTTCGCTGAAACGCGTGGACGCTCATACGATTGAACGGACATACAAGCGCGAGTCCGTCGCCGTGAACAGAGCCGTTCTGCGTGTCTCCGCGGACGGCCGCTTTCTGACCGTCGAAAACCGGCGCCTGGATTCCGCCGTCGAGGCGCGCCAGTGGACCAACAGGTACCAGAGGATCACGCCGAAAGATCCGTCCGATCTGTTCGCCGGCACATGGGAACGCAACCCTGTGCGCTCGCTCGGCAACAGCCTCGCCACGATCGCCTATGAAGTATTCGAAACCGATGGGCTGCACTTCGTCGGCAACAACGTCGAGTACCGGGCGAAACCAGACGGCAAAGACTACCCGGTGGTGGGCTCCATCGTAGCCGATTCAGTTACTTTCAAGCGGTCGGCGCTGGGAACCATTGAGGAAGTGTGGAAGGACGGAGGCCGGGCCGCTCTTCTGGTACGGCGTGTCGTTTCCGCCGACGGAAGCACGTTGACGGCTCACTCGACGGGAACCACTCTGCAAGGAGACGTTTTCGAAAACACCTACGTCTACGAGCGCCGCTGAGCTCAGCCGGCCAACGCGCCAGCGCACGTGCCTGGTTGTCACGCCAGCGTTCCGTCAGCATCTCAATTGTGGAGATGCTGAGTATCTACCTTCACGATCAGGCGCATTCGCTCACCTTCCGACTGATCGGCGGCCTCTCCGGGGTGGAGGCCGGAGAAGTCGAACAGGCCTGGAAGACAGCGTACCCGACCCTGAAAGGTAGAGAGTTGATCATCGATATCACAGACGTTACGGCTCTGGATGCCGGTGGAAGAGAGTCACTCCGCCGGCTGGCGGAGCAGGGCGCCCGGTTCCTCACGGCCTCGGCGCTCACGGACTCAGCCGCCAGGGAAGCTTCGGGGCGCACGCCGGCAGCATTGCCCGCCCCTCACTTGGGTAGGTGGCGGCGGTTGGCCTGCGCTGTGGTGAGCTGCTGCCGCGCCACTGGACCGGCACTGCGTATGTGTCTGCCCTGCATGCAGCGAATTCGGCACCTCTGGTAGGCGCGCATCTGTCCCGCTTGCCACTGCCGTATGCAGCGAAATGAAAATACAGTGCGGAAAGGATGGTTGTAGCGTCTGCCTTGCCTTAGCCTGAAGCCAGTGGCGCAAGTCGTCGCCTATAGGGCACTTCAAAAGGTCGGATATATTGGCGAACTACCTTTTTGAATGTGTGCGCCCAAAAGCGTGTCTAATTTGCCCGTTGCTTGGAGGCGAATGGGATGGCCAAACCAACTCGCGCAGTCGCCGTGTGTCTGGTGTTGTCCTTCGCGGCAGCAGGACAGGAGTATTCGAAGTGCATCTTTAAGGGGGGAAGGTGGGCTCTCGGTCCCCTCCGGTACCGCGGCGGATCGATTCAATAGCGGCTGGAATCTCCTCTTCGGTGGAGGATACAGATTCACGCCACATATCTCTGGCCTCTTGGAGTACCAGTTGGATCGATTCTCCCTGACGAACACCACTCTCCAGAATGCCAATCAGCCCGACGGCTTCAACAATTACTGGAGTCTGACGTTGAATCCCAGGTATGAGTTCACCCCATACCACCACCTGGGTGGCTATGCTACCGGCGGTTATGGGCTCTATCACCGCAGGCTTGCCTTTACGGATCCGTCCCAGACAGGCGGGTACTGCGATCCCTTCACTGGATACTGTTACGACAGTGGCGCTCCGGTGGTGGCGGAGTTCACCAATTTCAAGGGTGGCTTCAACCTCGGTGGCGGAGTGACCTATGCCCTGGGTGACGTTGGCATGAAGGTTTTCACGGATGTCCGGTTCAACCGATTCCTTGCGCACCACAGCAATGACTGGGTGAGCGTCACGTTTGGAATTCGATTCTAACTAAGAGGGATAGAACAGATGAAAAAGCTACTGTTAGTCCTCACAATTGCAGGACTCGGGACCGTCAACGCCAAGACTGGCTTGAAAAAACAGCCTCCTGGAACGCCACGCCGTCCGCCCGCTCGGCAAATGCCACGCCCCCACCCCGCCCAAAAACGGACCCGAGAAGATCCACGCCAAAACCGCCACGGCTCGGCCCACCAACCGCCCCCAACAGCCCCTCCGCCCGCCACTCGCCGCCAAACCCACCCGCCGCCACTCCAAAACCGCCCCGCTGCCAAAACCCGTTCACAACCTGAATTCATCGTCATTTCCCCAGCAAAACCACCGTTTTTGCCCCTCTAACCCCTCCCACGCTTGACAGCCCGCGCTAAGCTAAAGCCGTGGCGTTGGTCTGTCTGCACGGCATCCCCAGCCGGACCCAGGGCACGGCGCCTGGCCCGCTCCTTGAAACCCGAATCGCTTTCATTCCGCCCTTGCCAGCGACCCGACGGGACGGCGTCCCTCGCGGGCTTTCTCAATAATTTCGAAAATCTCAGCCAACGCTCTGGAAAAAACACTTAAACCCATTCAGAACCCCAAGAACGAACCCGAGCGAAATTGGCCTGGAATTGCCCGTCGCGGAAACACCCCCATCCCCATCCCCGGCTCCACCCCACAGCCTACTGCAAACAAACCACTTACCCCCAGTTTTCCCGGGGGAACGAACCCGGAACGAACCCGGCGCTCGCGCCCGCCCGCACCGCGCCTGCCCAAACCGCTATCATGTTAAAAGCCATGCCCGGCCCCGAGGCGCCCATCTCCGCAGTCCCCAAACTCCACGAACTGGAAGCCTCGCTCAACGCCGTCATCCGCGGCAAAAGCGATGTCATCCGCCTCTCCGTGGTCTGCCTCCTCTCCCGCGGCCACCTCCTGATTGAGGACGTCCCCGGCGTAGGCAAGTCCACCCTCGCCCACGCACTCGCCCGCTCCGTCGAGTGCGGCTTCCAGCGCCTCCAATGCACCGCCGATATGCTCCCCGGCGATATTCTCGGAGTCACCGTCTACAACGCCCGCAGCGGCGAATTTGAGTTCAAGTCCGGCCCCGTCTTTACCAACTTTCTCCTCGCCGACGAGATCAACCGCGCCACCCCCAAAACGCAGTCCGCCCTGCTGGAGGCCATGAACGAGCGCCAGATCTCAATCGACGGCCACACCTACCCGATGGCCGAGCCCTTCCTCGTCATCGCCACCCAAAACCCCGTCGAGCACCACGGCACCTACCCCCTCCCCGAATCCCAGCTCGATCGCTTCCTCATGCGCCTCCGCATCGGCTACCCCGATCCCCTCAGCGAGCGCGAAATCCTCCGCAACGGCTACGCCGGCGCCCCCGTTATGAAGCCCGTCCTCTCTCCGGCCGAGCTCCTCGCCATCCAGACCGCCACCGAACTCGTCACCGTCGATGAGTCCCTCGTCGGCTATATGCTCGCCATCGTCGACGCCACCCGTACCAGCGAGTCGCTCGCCCTCGGCGTCAGTCCCCGCGGCGCCCAGGCCCTCTTCCGCGCCGTCCAGGCCCTCGCCCTTCTCGAAGGCCGCGATTACGCTCTCCCCGACGACGTCAAGCGCCTCGCCGTCCCCGTCTTCGCCCATCGCGTCATGCTCAACCAGCGCGCCTCGCTCGCCACGCGCTCCACCGAGAGCGCCGAGCGCCTGCTCACTGAAATCCTCAACCGAATCGAAGTCCCCCTCTAAAGCCTTATGAAAACCGCAATCCTCGGTCTCCCCATGACGGGCAAGACCAGCCTGTTCACCATCCTCACCGGCGTCCACGAGGCCGGCCGCCTCGGCGGCATGGAAGTCCGCATCGGCATGACCAAGGTCCCCGATCCCCGCCTCGATGCCCTCGCCAAAATCTTCGAGCCGCCCAAGGTCACCCACGCCACCATCGAGTTCCTCGATTTCCCGTCCATCTCCAAGGAAGCCCTGCGTGACCCCAGCTACCTCGCCAGCCTCCGCGTCGTCGATGCCATCGCCCACGTCGTCCGCGTCTTCGAGGACGACACCGTCCCCCACGACAAAGGCGATGTGAACCCCCTCCGCGACATCGACGATGTCGATCTCGAGCTCGTCTTCAGCGATCTAGTCGTCGTCGAAAAGCGCCTGGAGCGCCTCAACAAAGAGCGCAAAAAGATCCGCGACCAGGCCCTCGACCGCGAATTCGAGCTCCTCGAAATCGCCAAGACCAAGCTCGACGCCGGCGAGCCCCTCCGCAACTGGGAGCTGGTCGGCGAGGACGAGAAGATCCTCCGCGGCTTCCAGTTCCTCTCCCAGAAACCCATCCTCTACGTGATGAACCTCGGCGAAGCCGACGCCTCCAAGCTCAACGAAGTGGAAGCGGCGTTTCATGACAAAATCCTCGCCGGCAAGCGCAACGCCGGCATCACCGCCGTCTGCGGCAAGATCGAAGCCGAGCTCGCCGAGCTCTCTCCCGAAGAGGCCGCCGAGTACATGGCCAGCTACGGCCTCCCCGGCACCAGCCTCGACCGCCTCATCAACAGCATGTACACCCTCCTCGGCCTGATGAGCTTCCTCACCGCCGGGGAGACCGAAGTCCGCGCCTGGACAATTCCTGTTGCGTGCACCGCCGTGAAAGCCGCCGGAGCCATTCACTCCGACTTCGAAAAGAAGTTCATCCGCGCCGAAGTCGTCAACTGGCAGACCCTCGTCGATCAGAACGGCTACCACGGCCTCCGCGAAAAGGGACAGCTCCGGTTGGAGGGCAAAGAGTACATCGTGAAGGACGGAGACGTCCTGGTGATCCGCCACAGCTAGGGCGGCGTGCCGAGCCATTTGATCCGCACTAAGATGCCGGACCGGAGCGGTGCGTCCGGAGGTCGGGATTCCGGTAGTTTCCGAGAAGGGAGGTTAGCGACCTAAACATAACCCCATCACCGAAGCGAGCGGGTGCGATGCTCTCGTGTCGGAAGCTGCGCGGCTGGCCGCAACCACTTCTCGTCGGGGTTGGCAAGGCTTTTGACACTCTCGCGAGCACGGGCTGTGCGAACCTGAAATGGGCGGGCTACGCTCGTTCTTCTCTCCCGCCTGAATAGGGCCCGCTTTGAAGCGTCAAGGTATTGAGAGTCAGGCCCGGCAGGGCGGTGAGTCGATGAAGTCCAAACGCATACCCTTGTTTCTCTGCGCCGTCGGGGGCCTTCTCGGCTTTCCGGCGATAGTGTGGATCGCTGGCTCAGCGGCTCGTCTGAGCGACGAGGATGTATCGCGTGTAGTTGAGCCCCTAGCCCGAATTCACCTCGCGGAGGTCACCTCAAAGCCGCTTTCGGTCACGTTTGTTGTCCCGACCACGACCCATTGGATACGAGTTCGTCAGGCGTGGGGGGAACCGGAACTCGTTCTCGTCGCAAGTAATCCGCTGCGACAACTCGCCCTCTGTTTGCCAACGATGCCGCTTCGCTTTGAACTCAGGAGCTCGACCGGTAGACCCTCGGCTCTGCAACCGAGTTTCCCGCCCTATGGCTACTCGGATGATTGCGAATCAAGCTGCCTGCGATGCCGAGCCGTTGTTGGTGACGAGCTTACTCTCGCGGCGGTGACAACACGAGAAGACAAGAATTCAGCCTACTCGGGAGACCTCATCGTCGTTGCGGACTGGGCCCACCAAAAGGACAAGCTGGTGGGGTTGTCACTCGAAAGAGATCTCGACTCTCTCGCGAACTGGCTCCTGTACGCCGGAGCTCTTTTCGTGTTTTCGGGTGTGGCGGTGCTCGTCAGGCGCTACATTCTGCAGCGTCGGAATGACTAGTCAGTTCAGGCTTTGGAGCAAGAAGGTTAGCGTGTAATCCTCTTGAAGCAGAGTTATGGCGTTGAAGCAGCATTCCTGGAAACATCTTGCGCTCGCGCCTCCCGTACCGCTCGCAGCGGCGGCGGTTGGTCGCCCGTCTACGATATGCGAGGTTAGCGACCGTTTCAGTAGGATGAGGTGGGCCAGTTATGAAACTTCGACGATTTTTGGGTCTTGCCATGCTGGCATCGTTGTGCCCGTCAAGTTCATGGGCTCAACGAGTATTCGAGACTGGTGGTCAAGTGATCTATGAATATCGGCAAGGACGCCAGGTGAGCTTAGGTGTCGGATTCAGCCCGATTCTCAAGGGCGATGGTCGTGTCGCGATGCTCCGGGGGCGGTCGTTTGGGTATGGCTATGAATTCGACTGCACGAACAAGAGTGCCAAGAACTGGGTCTCGGTCTACGATCCGACAACTCAGGCGGAGGAAGTTCTATTTGACCGGCCTATCCCGATCGATGGAGGGGCGGTGGGATTCTGCGTGTTCGACCAGATGCAGATGTCTCCCGACGGCTCGACACTTTATCTCGTGATGCCCGCTTATGCGACGTCAGGTAACCTCGCCATCATCGGTCTTCGTCACGGAGAGATCAGCTATGTGCCGGGGGTCATGTCGGTATTCGTGATTGAGGGCGGCGCCCATCAAGGTGAGTTAATCTACTCGCGAAGAGTTGCATACGCCTCTCGCACAAAATACGAGCCGTACTACCACTATCCGTTCATTCATTCGAGGGCCAACGGCAAGGAAATCCGGGAGATCTCTGATGAGTTCTTCACCGTGAACGGAGGTACACCAGCGCCGATCCTCAAGTCCTATCTTCGACAGATGGGAGGCCGGATTGTGGTGAACGGGAAACCTCTGCCATAGCGAACGTTTGATCACCCAGCGCTCACATTTCAAATTTGATGGCCGCCCCTAACCACCGTCATGGCGTTGAAGCAGCAATATCGGAAACCGATTGACCGAAGCCCATTCCCGCCGGCGCCTCCGCGCGGACTCAAATCAAGCTCGCTCCGTGCCACGGTAGCTCCCGACCCGCACCCACCACCAACGCGAAAATCCCCAGCACGGCCACCCAGCCGAAGCACCCCCTCCCGCCCCCTCTCCCGCTGGGATAAGCTATTTCTGCACCCACTTAGGAGTCCACACGCACTTGAAGACGCCAACTCTGACCTGCACGCGCCGGGGCATTCTCCGCTTCCTGCCGCCCGCCATCGTGGCGCCCGCTCTCCCGGCTCTGGCCCAGAGCGGGCCGTCTCCCAGCGCTCCGGCCGAAAACCTGAGCTTGGATCTGAAGCGGATCGGGGATGCCCTCTCCGGCATGGTGGACGCCGGCCGCACCGCCGGCGCTTCCGTCCTCATCTGGAAAGACGGCCGCGAAGCCTACTTCGGCGCCGCGGGCTTTGCCGATCGCGAGGCCGGGCGGCACATGACGCGCGATGCCATCGCCCAGATCTTCTCGATGACCAAGCCGGTCACCGGCGTGGCGCTGATGCATCTGTGGGAGCAGGGCAAGTTCGGATTCGATGATCCGCTCTTCCACCATCTGCCGGAGTTCGAATCGATCCGCGTCTACGAGGGCAAGGATGCCGCGGGCGCGCCCATCTACCGGGCGCCGGCGCGGCCGATTTCAGTCAGGGACGTTCTCCGCCACACCGCCGGCTTCGCCTACGGGCCGGGGAACACGCCGGCGCACGATGCCTATGCGAAGGCCGATCCCATGGCGCTCGATATCGATCTGGCCGAGATGGGGAAGCGCGTGGCCAGGGTGCCGCTCCTGTTCCACCCTGGCGCCCGCTGGAGCTACAGCATCGCCGTGGACGTTCAGGCGTTGCTGGTGGAGGTCCTGTCCGGCCAGAAGTACGCGGAGTACGTGCGGCAGCACGTCTTTGAGCCGCTGGGCATGCGCGAGACCGCGTGGCGCCAGCCCGACTCGCGCTGGCCTCGCCTGGCCGCAATGTACCGGAAGTCCGAGGATAAGCTCGTTCGCGATCCCGATGCCAACACCCGCAAACTCAACTTCCAGGACAACCGCCTGACGGGCGGCGGGTTTGGCTTGGCCTCTACGGTGGACGACTACATGCGATTCGCGCGCATGCTGTTGAACGAAGGGGAGCTCGACGGCACCCGGATTCTCAAGCCCTCCACGGTCCGGTTGATGGCAACGGATCAGTTGGATCCGCGCATCACGGACCGTGGTTTCCTCCCGGGGAAAGGGTCGGTCGGATTCGGTGTGGATTTCGCGGTGCGAGTGTCGCAACCGAAAGGGCCGCAGGAAAGCGGCGCCGTGGGCGAGTTCTTCTGGGATGGTGCCGCCTCCACTCTCTTCTGGGTGGATCCCGCCAACCGCCTGGCGGCCGTCTTCTTCACGCAGAAAATGCCCTTCGACGGCACGCTGCACCGCGACATTCGGGCGGCCATCTACGGTCCGGCCTATCTGGGTCCGCGAGGGGACTAGGCGCGCGCGTCGCCGGGCGCGCGGGGCCTCTGCCTGTTGGGGTTGCTACGATAACCCAGGTTCACCGCTCCGATCGTGCAGGCATGCGCTCTAGCCCGGTAGTGCAATCCGCACGGCCAGTTGCCAACTTCGGGATTGACGACTACCCGGGAGTTGACGGAAAGAAGGGCGTTTCCCGGTCCTAATCGGGCCTGCCGGGAATATCCCTTGGAATCATCACGACTTCAAGGTCATTTCTGGCCAGCGTGAACCGAGCGGGCATGATCTAGGCGCGTGCGGGGCCGCCAAATGAACCCTTCAGAGTTGCTCGGAGTCTCACCTCCTTCCAGGTTCGCCAGGTCTACGGACGGAGACCTACTCGTCTAAGGAGGTCCGGGTAACGCGGATCCTGGCGAAAACGATCAAAGTACATCCACCCCACTTCGTGCATTCGTGCGGCGCGGGCGCGATAGGCCTCTTCTAACCAGTGAAATGTCGAATTCGCATCGCCCAGCCCGGCATGGACGATCGCGATATTCATCGGCGAGACCAACCGCTGCTTGGACATTTGGGCGAGTTCCTCGGCGATGCCCAGCGCCTTTGATCTTTCACCTGCCAGCCCATACACGTGGCCCAGCAGCGCGCGAAATACGGGCCCGGCATCCATCGCGGTGGCTTTCGTAAAGCACTCTATGGACTTCGAGAAGTCGCCCTTGCCAGCGTACGAGAGACCTTGCCACCACCGCGCGTTGAGGAAATAGGGGGCGAGATCGAGCGCCTGCTGGCTGAGTCGGATGGCTTCATCATATCGGCGCGCTCGGCACATTAGCATCGAACGGCTGCCGTAACTATACGGAGAGACGGGATCCAGGACTTGCACGCGGCTCGACTCCTCCAGGGCTTCGTCGTGCCGGTTCATTCGGGAAAGACAATCGGCGTACCAGATGCGAGCCAGTATATGGTTCGGATCAAACTGGAGCGCGAGCCGGTACTCCGCTTCGGCATCGGCCAGTTGCCAGTCATATCCCTTCTTGATGTCCGCCAGGGCATTGTGGGCGGCTGCGCTCGATTTATCAATGTCAAGAGCCTTCAGGGCCGCTGCCCGCGCCTGCGGAAAAGCATCTTCGGAACGACGCAATTCGAAGATGGCGGAAAGGACGAGCGCCTCTGCGAGAGCGGCATGGCCGCCAGCGTAACTGGGATCCAGGCTAGTGGCTTCCGTGAAATGGTCGATGCTCCTGGCGACGCCCGGAATGCCCTGACGGATGAGATAGTTTCCCTTCAGGAAGGCGTTGTAGGCTTCGGGATTGACAGGCTGGGTGTGCGCAGCTCTACTTTGGTCCGCGGGCGACAGGCTCGTCCGGATCTCACCCGCCACGGCGCGAGCGACTTCGCTTTGCAGCGCGAGGATTTCCGCGAGATCACGCTCGAATTTGTCCGACCAGAGCTGCACGTCATCCTTGGCCCGGATCAACCGAAGGTTGATGCGCACTTTCTTCCCCATCTGCGCGACCGCTCCTTCGAGGACTACGTCCGCGTTCAACTCGCCGGCAATCTCCCGCAGCGACTTGCGTGCAGCTCGCTTGTAGCGCATGACAGAGGTCCGCGAAATCACATGGACGGCCACTGTCTTGCCGATCTGGCTAATCAACTCGTCTGTCATTCCGTCGGCGAAGTACTCCTGCGCCTGGTCGCCCGACAGGTTCTCCAGTGGCAGCACCGCGAGCGTCTGAGGCGGGGATGATCTCACTCGCAGATACAGGACGGTCCCAATGGAAACCGTGAAGACGCCCCCGACGACGGCGAGCAGACCTCGACGGTTGGTGAGGAGGGGAGCGCGAGAGGATTCGGCTGACGGCGGCAATGCCGGCTCGGGCGGGGCAGCTTCTACCGGCACCAGGAATCGATACCCTCGTTGGGGGACCGTTTCGATGAACCGGGGATTGTCGGCATCATCGCCAAGGGCCTCGCGGAGCCGGTTGATCGCCTTGTTGAGGCCGCGTTCGAAATCGACCTGAGTATCGGGCCACAGCCGCTGGCGAAGCTCGTCCCGAGTGACGACCTCCCTGGGACGCTCGATCAAAGCCACCAACACCTGGAAAGGCTGCTCCGGTAACCTGACCCTCAATCCCTGCTTGAAGAGCGCGCCGCCCGCAACGTCAACTTCGAAGACTCCAAAGCGGACGATTCGATTCCCAGGTTTCGAAGGTGAGATCTCAGCCAAGGTGAGCCATCTTAACACGAATAACGACGAAATCCTCACTGGAGGAGCCTCATGCTCGACGAACATCGCCGTGTAACCCGCGGGCAAGACACACCTACTGTGCTAAACTTTTGACCTGTGCCGAATCGAGCTGGGATCGTCGACGCGCACACAACCAGAGCGAGACTCGCTACCGCTCTGCTCGTAGTTTGTTCATGCAGTTTTGCCCAGGACCCGGTCGCTTCATTGGAGGGCGAGATTCGGGACGTGTCCGGAGCCGGCATCCCTGGGGCCACCGTCACGATCAGGAACCTCGACACGGGCCATCAGCAGGTCCGGGCAACCTCGCAGACCGGCTTCTACAAGTTCGTGCACACCCCTGTGGGCCTCTACCAGATTTCCGTGGATCGCGAAGGCTTCATCACCCACTTTCGGCGGCAACCGGTGCAACTCAGCGTGAGCCAAACAGTGCGATTGGACGTCATGCTAACGCTCGCGGGGCAAAAGGAGTCGATCACGGTGGAAGGCGATGCCCCACTGGTCGACGCCGCCACCAATACGCTGGGTAAGACCGTGACGACCAGGGAGGTCCTTGATCTTCCCCTGAACGGGCGCAACTTCACCCAACTCGGCCTGCTCCAGGCGGGTGTGGCGCCGTTGACGCCCGGAATGCAGCAAGCGGGTGGGAGCCTTCGCAGCGGCCACGGCTACGCGGTGAACGGACAACGGCCGGAATCGAATATCTACCGGGTCGACGGAGCCAGCAACGCCAACCGGGTGGATGGCGGTTTCGCCCTGAGGATTCCGGTGGAAGCGATTGCCGAGTTCCGCATCCTGACGCACACCGCGCCGCCGGAGTACGGAGGCACGAGTGGATCGACCACAACCGTCGTCACGCGATCGGGGACAAATGCACTGCACGGTTCGCTGTACGAGTTTCTCCGCAACGACATCTTCGATGCGCGCAACTTCTTCTCGCAGGATGTCGAACCGCTGAAGCAGAATCAATTCGGCGCGACCATTGGCGGGCCCCTGATTCGCGATCGTACCTTCTACTTCGGCTACTACGAGGGATTCAGGAACCGGCAGGGTGTGACACGCTCGGCCGTCGTGGCTACCGCGGCACAGAGAACGGGGGACTTTTCCGGAAGGATAACTCCACTGATCGACATCTCCGCCGGCGGTGTGCCATTTCCAGGAGGCGTCATTCCCCCAGCGCGCTTGAACCCGGTATCACTCGGTGTGATGGAACGCTACATTCCGCTTGCCAACACCACGCCGTCGGTGTACACGGCGACGGTGGTGACCCACAATGACTACGATCAGGGCGGGGCCCGCATCGACCACCGCTTCCGCGGCCGCGATCAGATCGCATTCCGCTACTCCTACTCGAATGGAAATAACATCAACCCCATCTCCATTCGCGGCTCCGAACTGCCCGGCTTTCCGGTTCAGGACGATCTGGAGACGCAGGCGTTCACACTTTCCGAGACCCATCTGATCTCCCCTCGAGCTGTGAACTCCTTCCGCGCCTCCTACTTTCGCCACAAGTTCTTCTTCGATCAGCGGCTCAATCGGACGGCGCCGCGCGAATTGGGATTCAACTTCGACTCGGCGTCGGAGGCCGGGCAGGGCGTTCCATTCTTCAACATCAACGGGTACTCGGCTGTCGGGGGAGCAATCGTAGGCCCGCGGACCTCGACGCAGAACGACTATGAGTTATACGACGCTCTGTCGATTGCGTCAGGCACCCATGCGTTCAAGATCGGCGGAGACCTGCGTCAGACTAGGATCGCGGCGCTCCAGGCGATCGCGCCGAATGCCTTTTTCGTTTTCACGCCTTCGTTTCCCTCCAACGATGGCTTTGCCAACTTCTTGATGGGAAGGCCACTCGTGTTCACCCAGGGCTTAGGCGATCTCTCGCGCGGCTTGCGCAACTATGGCACGGGACTGTTCGCCCAGGATGCCTGGCGCGCGGCGCGCCGGCTCACCATCAACTATGGGCTTCGCTGGGAAGTGAATCCGCCGCTTACCGAAGAGCGAAACCGGCTGAATACGTTTGTGCCGGGCCGGCAATCGACGGTCTTTCCAAACGCGCCGGCCGGTGTCTTGTTTCCGGGAGACACAGGTATCGCGAAAGGACTTGCGGCGACACAGTGGACTGGTTTCATGCCGCGAATCGGATTCGCCTATAGCGGTCCCGTAGGAGTGGTCATTCGAGCGGGTTACGGAATCTTCTTCGACACGATGTCGAATGGGGCGACGACAGCTATCCAGGCGGCCGCGAGTTCATTGCCCTCGACGCAGTTGGTTCAGTCCAGCGGTCCAGGAACGGGGTTCGTTGACCCATATGGAAATCTGCCGAAACCGCAACCCGGCACGTTCGTGCGGCCGGCGTCCGCAATTGGGGTGTCGAAGGACGCGCGTCCACCGTATGCGCAAAACTGGAACTTCTCGCTGCAACATTCCCTGGCAGCCAACTCCATGATAGAGGCGCGTTACGTCGGGACGAAGGGAACCAGACTGCCGCGCAACATCGAAGCCAATCCGGCGATTGTGGGGCCAGGCGCCACGGCGCAGAACGCGGAGCGGCGGCGCATCTATGGGAACTGTCCGCCGGACGGGTCGGCTTGCCAGTTGGCGCATGTGGCCTTGCTGTCGAACATCACGAACTCCACCTACCACGCAGCGCAGTTGTCCTTCACCCAGCGGTTCAATTCGGGTTTTGGCTTCAACGTTTCGTACTGGTGGTCGAAGACCCTCGATTACCTGTCGGCGATGAATCTCATTAGCGGGGCCGCACGGCCGCTGGCGGGTGAAGTCGATATCGCGCAGAATCCGTTCAAGCTGGCCGCGGAGCATGGGCCTTCGCTATTCGACGCCCGGCATCGCTTCGTGGCTAGTGGGAACTGGCAGATTCCCGCCCCGAAGTCGCTGCGGGGAGCGTGGCGGGACCTGCTGGCCGAGTGGCAATTGAACGGAATTGCGGTGGCGTCCACCGGCACCCCGTTTACAGTGTTCGATAGCACGAACGTGTCAGGTCAAGCTTCCCACCCGCCGATCTCGGGCTTTAGCGGCAGCCGGCCGGATGTGGTTGCAGATCCGAACCAGGGGCCGCGTCGCGTCGAGCAGTGGGTTTCCCGTTCGGCGTTCCGGCGGCTGAATCCGCTCACCGAGGCGGGACAGTTCGGAAACGCAGGCCGGAACATAGCGCGGGCAGACGGCATCGTCAATGTGGACATCTCATTGTTCAAGAGTTTTGCCTTCGACAAGTCGCGGAGCCTGCAGTTTCGGGCGGAATGTTTCAACGTGGCAAACCATGCGAATTTCGGTCTGCCGGTGTCGGATCTCGATTCGCCCGGCTTCGGCCGTGTGCTCGGGGCCGCGCCGCCGCGGTTGGTGCAGATCGGTTTGAAGTTCCTTTTCTAGGGCGGATGCCCGCTCCGGCCACCATTAGGAACAGACTGCCGTAACCCTCTAATTCCACGTAGCTTATCCGGGAACAAAGCCGCCACATAGAAAGAACACCCGCGCCCTGGAGCTTGGGTCCATGCTCTTTCCCACGGCCGGACCGATGACCGATCAAACTGGGACGCCGGCCAGTGAAGGAGAGGGGAGACACTCACGGTGCCAGTCAAAATGAGACGCCGGTTCCATCCGGCATGCGAATTCAGCGGTGCCGGTCGAACGCCGCAGCCAGGGGTGATTTCGCTGGGTTTGCTGACCTTGTTGGCGCTCGGGACTAACTGTGCTGCGCAGACCCAGAGTAAAGCGCCATGCGGCGATGCAAAAGCCATCGCCTCGAAGCTTGCCGGTCGAACTGATTATAGTGCCGTGGCAGCCGAACTCGGGCGCGACGGCAGGTCCTGCGCAGGCACGGGCTATCTGTTGCTCGCCCAGGACGCATTCGACAGCGGCAGACTGGCAGAGGCCGGGCGGTACATCGATGCTGCGCTCGGCCTTGGGGAAGCGGAACCGGTGAACGCGGCCCTTTTGCTGGGCGCCCTCCGAATCCAGGGCGCCATCTACGTCGAACGCGGAATGCTGAGCGAAGCTCTCGCCTTGATTGAGCGTTTGAAAGCCTTGCTGGTCGAGTCGCCTGAACAGAGCGCGGCCGTGCGAGGCTTGGCTGGCGCATGTTATCAGGCCGCGGGGGATTATGGCGCTGCTGAGCGGGAATACATCCGGGCCATCGAAGGATGGGACAGGATGCAAAGAAGCGAGGAGGCCATTTCCGAACGCGTAAACCTCGGAGTGCTCTACTTAGCGTCACGGCGTTTCGATGAGGCTGTCGTTGTGCTCGAGCGCGCAAATGCGCTCCTGGCCGTTTCCGGAAAGAGCTCCCCATACTACCTCCTCGTCCTCACCAACAACCTCGCAGTCGCGCACAGCGAACGAGGCGACAATGCTCGGGCCGTGCGGCATGCGCGCGAGGCCGTCCGCCTAGCCGAAACCGCAGGAATGGGTAGATATCAACTGACCGCGAACGTGTATTTCAACAGCGTAGGGGTACTGCGTGCCGCAGGGCGCAAAAAAGAGGCGAGCGAGTTGGAGGATCGAGCAATCAGGGCTAATGCGCTGGCTAACGCGATTGTCGATGTTTCAGACCTACGCGAAGGCAGTAAGCGGCGGCACTAGTCGGAATTATAGATCGGTCGCAGTTGTTCGACTCCGTTCGTGGGGGGCGGATGAGGGTGGCTTCTCCTCAACGGCCAGTTAGCAGTGACCGAATTCAAAAGGCCGGGGTTGTCGGCGACCTGCGGAGGCGACTACTTTCGGATTCGTACCCGGAAGACGGCTTGTGTCCACCGATCCTGGGCGGATCCCGCGCCATTCGGAAGTTGGCCAACACCCCGGAACCATACTGGGGCTACGGCATTGTAGCCAAGAATCGTTCTCGGCAACCACCCAGCCGCACCCAACTCACCCCACTACGACAAATTCAGAACATCCATCGTCGTCCCGCGCGACGCCTGGATCTTTTCCTGCAACATCGTGATCGCGTAGATCAACTGCTCCGGCCGCGGCGGACAGCCCGGCACGTATACATCCACCGGAATCACCTGATTCACTGGGATCAGAGCATAGTTGCTGAATACGCCAGTCGAGGTCGCGCACGCCCCCATCGAGATCACCCAGCGCGGCTCCGGCATCTGCTGGTACAACTGCCGGATCACCGGCGCCATCTTGTTCGACACACGGCCCGCAATGATCATCAAATCCGATTGCCGGGGACTCCCGCGAAACACCTCGGCCCCAAACCGCGCAATGTCAAACCGCGAGGCGCTCATCGCCATCATCTCAATCGCACAACAGGCCAGCCCAAACGTCATCGGCCAGATCGAATTCTTCCGGCCCCAGTTGATCAGGCTATCCACCGTCGTCAACAGAATGCCTTCATTGGCGCCGGGCAGGATCTCGTTGTCGATGTGGTCGAAGAGCCCGGCCGGTGGTTCGCCGAGTTGGATCTGATTCTCGCGGATTTTGTTTTCCATGTCCCCTCTTAACAGATTATCCCATGCCGCGCCGGATAGAATAGAAGGAGTCCATGACAATCTCCTTCGCGGAACTCCTGCCACCACTCTGCCTGGAATACGGCATCGATACGGAATACTGGGATATCTGGGGCCGCCACCACGTCACCGAAGAGCCGGCCATCCTGGCCATCCTCTCGTCGCTTGGCTTTGACGCAGCCACTCCCGAAGCCCTCGCAGCCTCCGTCGCGCAACACCAGCAGCACCTCGCGAAGCAACCACTGGACCCCGTGGCCGTCCTCAGCGTCGAAGATCTCGCCCCCCACGTCACCCTGCGCCTCCCCGCCAACTGCGGCCCGGATACGGCAATCGCCCTCGCGCTCTATTGGGAAGACGGCTGGGCCGAGCGCCGGGACCTGCCCCTCTCCATCCTCCGCACCGTCCCCGGCAACCCCGCGGCCCGCATCCTCCCGCTCCCCGTCCCCCTCCGCCTCGGTTACCACGATCTCGAAATCGTCCTGAAAGCCCCCGGCTGCGACGAAGTCCGCGCCAACCAGCGGATCATCGTCGCGCCCGAGCGCGCCTGGCTCCCCGAACAACTCCGTACCGGAGGGCTCGCCGCCGGTCTCTCCGTCAGCCTCTACGGCCTCCGCTCCCAGCGCAACTGGGGCGCCGGCGACTTCACTGATCTCGCCGCCCTCACCGGTTGGGTGGCCCATTCCCTCGGCGCCGGCTTCGTCGCCCTCAACCCGCTCCACGCGCTCCACAACCGCGAGCCCTACAACACCAGCCCCTATCTCCCGCTCTCGTCCTACTACCGTAATCCGCTCTACCTCGATATCGAGCTCATCCAGGACTTCAAGCTCTGCGAGCCCGCTCGCCGCATCGTCGCCGGCGCCCGCTTCCAGGCCGAACTGGCCGAGCTCCGCAGAGCCGATCAGGTCGTCTACCAGCGCGTCATGCGCCTCAAGCGCGGCATCCTCCGCCTCTCGTTCCGCCGCTTCCTGCGTGAAGAGTGGACCCCCGCCACCGCCCGCGCCCGCGCCTTCCGCAAGTGGGCCGCCGCCGAAGGCGATCTGCTCGATCGCTTCGCCACCTACTGCGCTCTCGACGAAGTCCTCCACACGCAGAATCGCGACCTCTGGATCTGGCCGGATTGGCCCGCCGAATTCCGCGATCCCGAATCCGCCCAGACCCACGAGTTTGCCCAACGCCACTGGCGCCGCGTCCTCTTCCACAAGTACGTCCAGTGGCAGATCGATCTCCAGCTCGACACCGTCCAGAAGGAAGCCCGCGCCCTCGGCATGCCCATCGGGCTCTACCACGATGTCGCCCTCGCCACCGATCGCTGCGGCTCCGACCTCTGGGCCTACCGCCCCTTCTTCGTCGACGGCTGCCGCGTCGGCTCGCCGCCCGATGACTTCGCCCCCGAAGGGCAGGATTGGGCCTTCCCGCCGCCCAACTCCGCCACCCATCGCGATAACGGCTACCGCCTCTTCGTCGAGACCATCCGCAAGAACGCCCGCCGCGGCGGCGCCCTGCGCATCGATCACGTCATGCGCTTCTTCCGCCTCTTCTGGATCCCCGACGGCCTCACCGCCGCCCACGGCACGTACGTCAACGAGCGCTGGCAGGACCTCCTCCGCATCCTCGCCCTCGAAAGCCTCCGCGGCCACTTCCTCGTCGTCGGCGAGGACCTCGGCACCGTGCCCGATGCGCTCCGCGGAGCCATGGAACACTACGGCATGCTGCGCTACAAGCTCTTCTACTTTGAGAAGGGCCACGACGGCCGCCCGCTGCCGCCCGCCGAGTATCCGCGCAACGCGCTCGTCTCGTCCACCACGCACGACCTGCCCACCATCGCCGGCTTCTGGGCCGGCCGCGATATCGAGGCGCGCCGCACAGCCGGATTGCTCACCGACGATGCCTTCTACCAGCGCCAGATCGCCGAGCGCCGCGACGAGAAGCTCAAGATGATCGAGGCTCTCATCCGCGAAGGCCTGCTCGATCCCGGTTTCCCCCGCGAGGCCGCCGATTGGACCGAGCTCACCGGCGAGCTCCACAACGCCGTCATCGGCTACCTCGTCCGCACGCCGTCCCTCCTGATGCTCCTCAACCAGGAGGATCTCACCAAGGAACCCGATCAGCAGAATCTGCCCGGCACCACCTGGCAGTACCCCAACTGGAAGCGCAAAATGCGCTACTCCATCGAGGATCTGCAGACGTCCCAGGATGTCGCCAACTTCGCTCTGATGTTTCGCACCTGGCTGGAACGCACAGGCCGCGTCAGCGTGGCCGCGCCGGCGGCAACGCCTCAAAGCTGAGTGTGCCGATGCGGTAGCGCCGCCAGTCCTTGTAGTCGAAGTGCCACCACTCGTACTCGAAGACCATG
Organism: Paludibaculum sp.; assembly: GCA_036504135.1. GTDB lineage: Bacteria > Acidobacteriota > Terriglobia > Bryobacterales > Bryobacteraceae > Paludibaculum. Next base: position 36,050 of record DASXVP010000003.1, on the reverse strand, counting down.
TAGCCCTCGGCTTCCATCGCCGCCCGCAGCAGCTCGCGCAGCCGCCGCTGCTCCGCCGTCCCGCCCGAATAGTCCGGATACGCGCGCTCCGTCATCTCGTCATACCCGCTCGTCATCTCCACCGCGCGCCCCGTCCGCCGGTCATACAACGTGGTGTCCGCCGCGCAGCCACGGTTGTGCCGCGAGCCCTTCGCCGGATCCGCCACGAAGTCTTTCTTGTTCGCTGGCGTCGCATCCCAGAACGCCTTCGTCACCGACCACGGCCGGTAGCCGTCGTGCACCAGAATGCCGTAGCCGTCTTTTTCCAATCGCTTGTGTGCTCGCACCAACGCCTCCGCCGCCGGGCGCTGCAAAAACGCGCGGGCCTGCTGATAGAAGGGCCGCCCCATGAAGTTGTTCGTCGAGGCATAGCGGATATCGAGCTTCACGCTCGCATCCAGCGTCACCACCTCCACCAGATCGGAAGGCAGAAAATCGCCGGTCTCCTGCGGCGGCTGGAGCCACAAAAGAAGGAACGCCATGAGGGGAAGCATTTCCTTATGCTAGTGCATGATGAATCGCCGCCACTTCCTCGCCGCCGCGCTCGCCCCTTCGCAGTCCCGTGAGATCCCCGCCGATCTCCGCACGCCGTTCAAAGCAAATCGCCTCGTCGTTACTGCTTCCGGCAAGCCCGGCGCGTTTGATGAAAAGGCCGTCGATTGCCCGTTCGTCTTCCACCACGCCGGCCGCTTTCACATGACCTTCGTCGCCTTCGATGGCACCGGCTACCAGACAGGCCTCGCGTCATCCGCCAACCTGCTCGATTGGAAGCACGAAGGCCTCATCCTCGGCCGCGATCCCAAAAGCGAGCTCTTCCGCTACAACGTGGCGCTCAACTGGATCGTGCGCGAAAACGACATCCGCGCCAAAGGCGAACTGAAGAAGTTCAACGGCCGTTTCCTCGGTGTCTATCACGCCTACCCGAACGCCGGCTACGAACAAGGTCCCGCGGTCATCGGTCTCTGCTGGTCCACCGATCTGCGCAAGTGGCAGCTCGATCCGCCCATCCTACGCGCCGAAGATGGCGCCGAATGGGAGCGTGGAGGCCTCTACAAGCCCTGTTTAGTGCACGAAAATGACACTTTTTACCTCTTCTACAACGCAAAAACGGCAGAAAAGTCGTGGCATGAACAGACCGGCGTTGCCACCTCGCGCGACCTGAAAACGTGGACGCGTTTCGCCGGCAGCCCTTTGCTCCACAACGGTCCTGCCGGAAGCCCCGACGAAAAGTTCGCCAGCGATCCGTGCGTACTGAAGTACGGCAGACAGTGGGCCATGTTCTACTTCGGCCTCGATCGCAAAGGCGTCGCCCGCGACCTGCTCGCTATCGGGCCGGATCTGCTGCACTTTGAGAAGTGCGACGGCGTCTCCATCGATGTCGGCGCGCCTGGCTCCGTCGACGAACGCTACGCGCACAAGCCGTCGATTGTGACGCACCGCGGCGTGCTTTATCATTTCTACTGCGCCGTGGCGAAGGACAACACGCGCGGCATCTCCGTAGCTCTTTCACGAGGTATCCCCCAATGAACGACGGTCCCAGGCAGCCGGCAAGACGCGCATTCCTGCAACAGGTGGCAGTGGCCGGCACGGCGCCTGCCATCGTGGAGAAGCCGCTGCCGGAGGCGCCGGCGCCTCCTCTTCCTGTGAACCCGCCCTCCGAGTATCCGCGCGTCTTCACCGGGCGCAATCTGGCCATGCTCGCCTTCCCGCTGGGCGGAGTGGGCGCGGGCAGCCTCAGCCTTGGCGGACGCGGCCAGTTGCGCGATTGGGAGATATTCAACCGGCCCGATAAAGGCAATTCGCCCAACTACGCCTTCCCCTCCATTTGGGTGCGCAGCGGCAACGCCAAGCCGATCGCGCGCGTGCTGGAGTCGCGCATGCTGCCGCCCTACGAGGGCAGCTCCGGGCTCGGCTCTAACAACGCGCCTGGCCTTTCGCGGCTGGCCTCCGCCACATTCACCGGCGAGTTTCCGCTGGCCCGCATCGACTTCCGCGATGCCCGCCTGCCGGTCAAGGTCTCGCTCGAGGCCTTCACGCCCTTCATCCCGCTCGACGCCGAAGACTCCGGCCTGCCCGTTGCCTACCTGCGCTACCGCGTGACCAATCCGGGCCGCGCCGCGGCACAGGTCTCCATCGCGTGGTCTATTGAGAATCCAGCCAGTACGGACCAGCGCCAGGGCCAGGCACAACTCCGCACCGACGGTCGTCTGAATCAACAGGTTCGGGGCGCGAATCTCGAAGGCATCGTGATGACGAATCCGGACCTCCCCGCCGGCCACGCGCTGGAGGGCGAGTTCGCTCTGGCGGCAATGCTGACCGGCGAGCCGCGCGTCACGTCGCTGCGCGGCTGGCCCAAGGGACGCTGGTGGAATTCGCCAATGCTTTTCTGGGACGACTTCACTGCCGATGGCGAGCTGGGGCCCGAGCCCGAGGCACGCAACGCAGTCGGCTCTGTCTGCCTCTCGCGCACCCTGGCGCCGGGCGCGTCGGCCGAGTTCACGTTCATCCTCGCCTGGCGCTATCCCAACCGCACGCCCGCCCGTTGCGGCTGGTCCGCTCCGAAAGGCGACGAGAACACCATCATCGGCAACCACTACTGCCAGCGTTTCCCCAGCGCCTGGAAGGCCGTGGAGTATGCCGCCGCCAATCTTCCGCGGCTGGAAAAGTACACGCGCCTGTTTGCCGCGTCAATGCGCGCCTCCACGCTGCCCGCCGCCGTGAAGGAGGCCGCGTCGGCCAACCTCTCCACGCTCGTCAGCACCACCTGTTTCCGCACGGCCGATGGCGAGTTCCACGGCTTTGAAGGTGTGCACGACAAATCCGGCTGCTGCCATGGCAATTGCACGCACGTCTGGAACTACGAGACCACCACAAACTGTTTGTTCCCCACGCTGGCGCGCTCACTGCGCAAGGCGGCCTTCGGCTATTCGCTCGACGATGCCGGCGCCATGCACTTCCGGCAGTCTCTGCCCGATGGCAAGAAACGCTCTGGCTTCGCCGCCGCCGATGGCCAGATGGGCCAGATCGTGAAGGTCTATCACGACTGGCGCCTCTCCGGTGACAACGATTGGCTGCTCAACATGTGGCCACGCGTGAAGAAGGCGCTCGAGTTCGCCTGGACGCCGGGCGGCTGGGACGCCGATCGCGATGGCGTGCTGGAAGGCGTGCAGCACAACACGTACGACGTCGAGTTCTATGGGCCCAACCCGCAATGCGGCATCTATTATCTGGCTGCGCTGCGCGCGGGGGAAGCCATCGCCCGCCAATGCGGCGACGCCGTCTCCGCCGATGAATACTATCGCCTGTACCTGAGCGGCCGCCAGTGGATCGAGGCCAACCTCTTCAACGGCGAGTATTACGTGCAGAAGATCAAGGGAGTGCCGCGCGCCTCCATCGCTTCATCGCTGATGAGCGATATGGGTTCCGACAATACGGAGCAGCCGGAATACCAGGTGGGCGAGGGCTGCCTGGTGGATCAACTGGTGGGCCAATATCTGGCCACTGCCGCCGGCCTCGGTCCGCTGCTGGATCAGAAGCAGGTGCGCAAGGCGCTGGAGTCCATCTACAAATACAACCGCAAGCGGAATATGTTTGACCACGACAGCGTGCAGCGCACGTTCGCTCTGAACGACGAGACCGCCATGGTGATCTGCGACTACGGCAAGGCGGCGCGCCCCCACATCCCGTTTCCCTACTACGCCGAAGTGATGACAGGCTTTGAATACAGCGCCGCCGTGGCGATGATCGATGCCGGCATGGTGCAGCAGGGCGTGGAGTGCATCGGCGACATCCGCCGCCGCTATGACGGCGAACGCCGCAATCCCTGGGACGAGGCCGAGTGCGGCCACCACTATGCGCGCGCCATGGCGGCGTGGTCCGGCATTCTCTCTCTCAGCGGATTCCAGTACTTCGGCGCGCGCGGCAGCTTCTCGCTCCATCCGAAATGGGGCGGCGCCGCGTTCCGTTGCTTTTGGTCCACCGGCACGGGTTGGGGCACTGTTTCGCTGGAGAAGCAGGCCGCCGGCACGAACGTGTTGATCCAGGTGGAGTACGGCACGCTGCCGGTGCAGCTCATTGACGTTCCGGGTGCCGCGCGGACATCAACGGCCAAGCTCAACGGGCAGGCGCTGCTGCACGAGTTGCAACGCGCCGCGCGGATTGTCGCCGTCCGGTTGGAAAGGACGCTGACGATGCGGGAAGGGGACCGCTTGGCGGTCAGCTTCGCAATTTAGGGCTCCACCAGATTGACATACGTGGGCGCATCGCGGTCGCACGTGATCTGGCCGTCGCGATAGATCAGTTCCGCCACTTGCAGCACGGTGCGGCGGTGCCAGTTCGGATCGCCCGTCTTGGCGTCTGCGCCTTCCTGATGGGTGAAGTAGAAGATGAAGGCACGGCCTTTGCTGACGACCACCTCGGCGTGCTGACCCTTGGCGCGGTCTGTGGGCGCCTTGCCCGGCTGCGCCAGGATCTGATCCGGCTGCGCCCGCCACGTCCTCGCGTTGTCTGAACTATAGACCGCGATGCCTTTCCAGATGTCGGTGATCATCCAGAAGCGGTTTTCCCAGCGGAAGACCTTGGCGCCTTCGCCGGAGCGATCGTCAATCGCCACTCCCGTCGCGGTCCATTTCATCAGGTCCGGGCTATCGGCGAAGTGAATGTGGCTCTTGTCGCGCTCGTCCTTGTACCAGAGCCGCCACGAGCCGTCGTTGAGGCGGATGACCGTTGCATCGATGACGCGATCCGATCCCAGTTCCAACCGGGCCCCGTTGCCCCAGTGGAGCAGATCCGTGCTGGTGAGATGCACGATGTCGCGGGGCGCGTTCCAGTCTGGAAACGTACCGGGAACTACAGAGAGGAACATGTGATAGGTCTTGCCATCGTCGATGACATCCGGCGCCCAGTGCGAGTAATCGGGCTTGCCGTAGTTGATGTCGGCTGTGGTGCGGTACTTCCAGGTCGCTCCGCCGTCGGTGGATTCGGCCACGCCGATGCGCGTGCCGTGCACCCAGGAAACGCCGGGTTCGCCGGTGACGTCGGCGCGCCGGTTGGTATAGAGCATGAACCAGCGCTTCTCCGCGCGGTTCCAGACAATGACGGGATCGGCCGCGCCATCGTGGACCGGATCCCGGAACAGCGGCTTGGGCGCGAGCTTACCGGCGGGCGCGGCATATAGCGCCAGGCCGGCCGTCAGCAGTACGGCACAGATGCAGGTTTTCACGATGTTCATGGTACACCGCCCATACTACAATTGGATGGATGCCAGAAAATACGTTTGATATCGTCTCCAAGGTCGAATTGCCCGAGGTTGGCAACGCCATCCAACAGGCCATGAAGGAGATCACCCAGCGCTACGATCTGAAGGACTCCAAGAGCAGCATCGAACTGAACGAGAAGGATCTGAAGATCAATCTGCGCTCCTCCGGCGATTTCCAGATCAAGGCCGTACTGGAGATTCTGCAGAGCAAACTGGTGAAACGCCAGGTGCCGCTCAAGAATCTGGAATACGGCAAGATCGAGGGCGCGGGCGGCTCCAGCGTCCGGCAGGAGATCACCCTGCAATGCGGGATCTCTGCGGACAAGTGCCGCGAGATCGTGAAATTCATCAAGGACTCGAAGAAGAAGGTCCAGGCCTCCATTCAGGGCGATCTGGTGCGGGTGGCCGGTAAGGACCGCGACTCGTTGCAGGAAATAATTGCCGCGCTGCGCGGGCAGGACTTCGGCATCGACGTGCAGTTTACCAACTACCGCAGCAACTGACCCGTGGCACGACGCATCGAGTCGTTCTTCATTGACGGGCCGGCCGGGCGTCTGGAAGCGATTCTGGAAGAGCCCGAGGGCGGTGGCCCGCGCGAGGCGGCGCTGGTGTGCCACCCGCATCCGCTGCATGGCGGCACTCTGCACAACAAGGTGGTCCACCGGTTGGCGCGCGGGCTGCGGGCCTCCGGATGCGTGACGCTACGCTTCAATTTCCGTGGCGTGAACCTGAGCGAGGGCGTCCACGACGACGGAGTGGGAGAGGTCGCTGACGCCGATGCGGCCATGGCTGTTCTGCGGGCGCGGTATCCGAAGCTACCCCTGACCGTTGCTGGGTTCAGCTTTGGGTCGCGGGTGGCGGTGCAGTGTTGGGCCGGCGCGCGCCGCGTCATCCTGGTGGGGTTCCCCACGGTATACCGCCAGTACGAGATCGTGGAGCGTTGCCCGCTGAGGCGGATCTTCATTCATTCTACGAATGACGAATTTGGCCCGAAGAATGAACTACAAGCGTGGTATGAAAGACTGTGGGGGCCGAAGGAACTGCACTGGGTGGAGGCGAAGGACCACTTTTTTGACGGTGCGTTGGACGAATATGAGCGGGTGGTGAAGGGCGTGTCAGGCGCCGCGTAGGGCGCGGGCGACACGGCGGGAGGCGCGGGAGCCGATGAGCGATGCAACCTGGCCGAGGAGCTCCGGCAGGTCTTCGGGCTCAATCAGCATCTCGGAGTTGTGGGTGGGCTTGGGGTCAGAGGCAGCCTGCCACGAGGTGACGAGCGCGGTGGCGGGGTCGTAGTCCTTGAGCCGGGCGTGGGCGAGAACCTTCAGTCCGGCTTCCGGCGACTCCATAGAGAGGTCCGAGAGTACGAGTTCGTATTCTGCCTGGTCGAGAAGGCCGACGGCTTCCGCGGCGGAGGCGGCGGAGTCGACACGATAGCCACCGGCTTCCAGAACTGTCTGGAGGGTGAGTCGAGAGGTTGGATTATCGTCAGCGAGCAGGACCCGCGCCATGCCCCGGCTTCTCCTGGGCAGGTGCTTACCGTTGCGCTCGAGCTTCCTGGTCTCAATCATGAGTTTACGGGTCCGGCCGGGGACATCTCCTTACCCGAGATCAGTCTAACCCGAAAAGGTGAAATCTGACCCCTCAATTTTGAAACCGAGCGTCAGACGCGATGTTCAGTTAACGAAGACGCGTTGGAAGATGGCATCGACGCCCGCCAGTTGGCGCTCAATGGAGAACGCGTAGGCGATCTGTTCCGGCGAGAGATGTTGCAGGACTTCGGGGTGATTTTCGATGACGGCGCGGAAGTTACCCTCTTCGTGCCACGCCTTCATGGCTTCAGTCTGTACAATTTTGTACGCCTGTTCGCGGAGCATGCCGGCGGCGGTGAGATCGAGCAAGACCTGCCCGGAGAAGACCAAGCCCTGAGTGGAATCGAGGTTGCGGCGCATGCGCTCGGGGTGGACGCGCATTTTCCCGATGAGCCAGATGGTTTTCGCGAGTAGATAATCGGTGAGAATGGCGGAATCAGGCAGAATGACGCGCTCGACGCTGGAGTGGGAGATGTCGCGCTCGTGCCAGAGCGCTATGTTTTCGAAGGCGGCCTGGACGTTGGAGCGGACGACGCGGGCGAGGCCGCAGATCTGCTCGCTCACGATGGGGTTGCGCTTATGGGGCATGGCGCTGGAACCCTTTTGCTGGCCTTCGGCAAAGGGCTCCTCGGCCTCGCGGACCTCGGTCCGCTGGAGGTGGCGGACCTCCAGGGCGCACTTCTCGCAAAGGGCGCAGACGAGGGCGAGAGCGGAGACAAAGGCGGCGTGGCGGTCGCGCGCGAGCACCTGGCTGGCGATGGGTGCGACCTGGAGGCCGAGTTTCTCGCAGATCTGCTGTTCCGCCTCCGGGGAGAGGTGGGCGAGGTTGCCGACTGCGCCTGACAGCTTGCCGAAACGGAGGTCCTCGGCCGCCTGGGCGAGCCGGCGGTGGGCGCGGACGGCCTCGTCGTACCAGAGGGCGAGCTTGAGGCCAAAGGTGATGGGCTCGGCATGGACCCCGTGGGTACGGCCGATGGCGATTGTGTCTTTGAATTCGAAGGCGCGGGACTTGAGGGTTTCGATCAGCTCGGCGAGACCGGCGAGCAGAAGCGCGGCCGATTCCTTCAATTGTAGAGCCTGGGCCGTATCGACCACGTCATTGGAGGTGAGGCCGTAGTGGAACCAGCGGGAGGCTTCGGCTACGCCCTTCGCCTTCATAGTTTCTGCTACGCATGTCGTGAAGGCGATGACGTCGTGGCGAATGTCCTTCTCGATTTCGAGGATGCGCTCGACGGTGAAGCCTGCGTTTTCGCGTAACTGCACGGCTGCCTGGGCGGGTACCTTGCCGTGCGCGGCGAGGACTTCGGCGGTGGCGAGCTCGACTGCAAGCCATTGACGGTACTTGCTTTCGTCACTCCAAACTTGGCCCATGGCGAGGCGGGTATAGCGTTCAATCATGATAAATCCTACAGTTGAAAAATTTCACTGAGCTTACGCGGCTCGGCGACGATGAGGCGGGGTTTCAAGCCGCACTGATCGAGGGCCATTTTGGCGCAGAGCTCTGCATTCCAGATGTCGTTGTTGGTTTCACTGAGATGTCCGAGCACGAGAGTATGGGTCTCGCTAGTGAGCTCGGAGGTGATGTAATCGCAGGCGGCTTGATTGGAGAGGTGGCCTTTGCGTGAGAGAATGCGCTGCTTGATGTGCCAGGGGTAGGGGCCGACCTTGAGGGTCTCGGGGTCGTGGTTGGATTCGAGAAGAAGGAAGTTGGCGCCCTTGAGGTGGAAGCGGACGCTATCGGGCATATAGCCGAGGTCCGTGGCGATGGCGAGTTTGAGGCCCTGAGTGCGAATGGTGAAGCCGACGGGATCAATGGTGTCGTGGGGGATGGTGAAGGAGCCCACGGAGAGGTCGCCAACATCGATGGAGGCTCCGGCCTGGAAGGTCTCGATATGCGGGGCGGCGTTGTTCCAATCGAGGAGGGGCGCGGTGTGTGTGGTGAGGAAGACGGGGACGCGGCTGCCGAGTTTCTTCATCAGCGTGGGCAGGCCGGAGATGTGATCGGAGTGTTCGTGGGTGATGAAGATGGCGTCGAGTTTGTGGAAGTCCTCGCCGATGGCGGAGAGGCGCTCGACGATCTGCTTGCAGCTCAAGCCGGCGTCTACGAGAATTCTCGTGCGGTCTGTCCCGATGAATGTGGAGTTACCCGCGCTGGACGACGCGAGTACGCATACCTTGACGATTGGAGAGCCCTCTGATCCTATGGTAAACCACGGGGGGTGAGGCTACCCGCCTTGTGTGAGGCGCTCGACGGCGCCGGTGGCGGCGCGTACGACCAGGGGTGGCGATTGCCCGGCGTTGACGTAAGTGAGGCGGCGTTCCGCCACGTCGAGCATCCCGGCGAAGAGCGTGGAGTACTTGACACCGTTGGCGAACGAGTAAACGGCGTTATTGAAAGCGGTGATGAGGCCGGCGAGGGAGGCCGGTCGATCGGCCACCTGGGTCCGGACCGAGGCCATCAACACGGCGGCGGCGCCGCCTTTGCTGGAGACGTCGCCGAGGGGGAAAAAGAGAGATCCGCCGGGCAGCGCCGTGAAGTCGTACTAGTCGCCGCCGACCCGGCGGGCTGGGCGGCAGAACGCGGCATAATCGAGGCCGGCAAAGACCGGCGGATTCCGGGAAAAGTGCTGGTTCTGGACCTGGCGGGCGATGGCAAGCTCCTGCTGGAGGAGCCTGGTTTCCGCGGCCTGCCGGCGGAGCTGCTGCGTTTCGATGGCGGACGCGGAGAAGAAGACGGCGAGGTTCAACATCTGAATGTCGTCGTCTGTGAAGCCACCCGTTTGTTGAGCGCCTGGAGGGCGCCGATGATCGCGCCCTGGGCGTTGCGCATCGGGAGGACCAGGACGGGGTTGGTTTGATAGCCGCTCTGCTTGTCGACGCCCTGGAGGAAGCGCGGGTCCCTCGACGTGTCGTTGACGAGGATGGGCTCGCCGCTGGCGATGCAGGCGCCGGCGGGGATGCGCAGCTCCGGCACGCCGTGCGCAACCTTGGTCCACCGCTCGCCGGACTTGACGTCGATCAGCCAGAGGGAGCAGCGGTCCGCGCCGGTAAGGTCGCGAGCCATGCCGTCGTTGAGATGGAGCAGGGCGTCGGGATCCTGTGCGCCGGCGATGCGTGCGGCGTAGTCGAAGATCACCCGCGAAACGCGCTCGTCTTGAGTCATTAGTGCCTCTACATTCATATTCTGGCCAGATCCGGCAGGATCTGGTGGTTAGTCCAGGTGGCCGCAGGCCAACTAGGGAATGACGACGAGCGCTCTGAGCTTGAGTCCAGCGGTGATCACGTCCTTTCCGAATGTTCACTTTGAAAGTACGGCATCACAGCCGAGCGGAGGACGCGGCGATGTTGGTGTTCTCCTGGGGGCCGGAGCGATTGTCGTGCAATTTGACGGCGTCGATTCGGTCCTGTCATACATTAACGTCTACATTGGACTGGCAATCATAAAAACTAATCCATTGACATTAGCGCTATAGAAGGTCATTATTCAGATATAAAGGCTTACCAGATCGTGTTACTGTGTATTATTTTTGCTGGACTCAGTCCTCGCCAGAGCGGTTTTGAGGATGTGGCATCGGGAGGAACGATCTGTGTCGCGGGCTGTGTAAATCCGCCGCAGCCGGCGGTATTGGTTCACTTTGAAAGCACGGCATCACAGCCGAGCGGAGGACACGCGACGACGAATCACAATGTGTATGGTACGGCTCCGCGCGGTTCGTTCGGTTCACCCGGGGTGCCGAGTGGCTCGTATTGGACGGACGCCTTTACGGGAATCTCGGGGTGCACCTCGTCGATTCCGTGGACCGCCCGGCATTCGCAGGCTTCTACGACATCACGGCGTATTCATGGTATGGATCCGATTACGTCTCGGTGCTGTCATTCATCAACGTCGAAATCGGACAGGCCCTGATTGAGATGCTGCCACTTGGGGACTATACGTTGGTGGGGGCCACGACGCCACACCCGCAGAACCACTTTGGCACGGCGTCGACAGTGGCGCTGATGCAGACCATCATGAGAGAGTTCAAACAGCAGTCAGGCATTGTCGCTCAAATCAATGACATCAGCCTGGCGTGGGGAGGAAAGTTCGACTTCTACCGCACGAATTCAAATTACGGTTGCTGGTGGGATCCCAACTCAGACTGCCCCCACGCCGAGCATCGGAAGGGACGGAACATGGATGTGCCGACAGCTCCACTTGGCTCACAGGCGGAGCTATTCCTGTCTCTCGCGAATCTCTATGGCGGTTCTGGAGGCGGCCCCATCCTCAATGAGGGGAACCATTACCATCTTCGGTTTCAGTACTAAGAGGAGGAATTGTGAAATGAGAGCCTTACTTATCCTTTGCCTCGCTTGTTGTGCGTTGTCAGCGCAGTTGCGCTTGAGCGTGACGAAAAAGACGGGACCGGCGCCGCCGGAGCGGCAGCCTGGCGATTCGGTGGAGCTCGACCCCGTCACTCAGGACATTGTGGCGGTGTCGAACGGCATGACAATTCGCCTACCGCTGGAGAACCTGATCAAACCGGAGCTGACGATGCAGGTGACGCGCTCGGGTCCGGAGTTCACCTATGCCTACACTTTGGCGAATGGAGCCGAAGCGCAACAGACCATAATGTATTTCGGATTTGAGTGCCGGTATCCGGAAGATGTGCAGCTTTCGGCGCCTGACAAGTGGCGAGCGGACAAGGTTCCTCCGAATGTCAACAATTTTCGGAGCCTCGCGTTCGGGCATATTCTAAGCGACAACGACAGGGCGCGCCGGCTATGGAACGGGCAGAAGGCCGGCCCCTTCCAGATGGTTTCGAGGCTGCACCCTGGCCTCGTTCGCGTCCACGTAGTGGCACTCCCAGCGGAGAAGCTGTCGACTGAACTATCCAAGGATGAAAAACTGCGGTTCCTCTCGCCGTGGGCCCTTGAACGCCTGAATGTATTCGACACGACTGACCGGACGATGAAATACCTGCTCTCCGTTGGTCCAAGGATTCCCGCGGATGACGATTCCCTTACGGCGATCCGGTCGGAGCTGGCCTATGCCAGCGGCCAGCCGGAGTTCAACGACGTGAGTGTGCAATTGGGCAATCTGGCGCGAGCCTCGGCGAAGGAGGAGCTGCAGAAGCAGTTGGCGGCGATCAAGGGCAGCGGTCTGCAGGCGATGTTCTACCAGGCGCTCCTGTGGCGACTGGAGGTTGTGAAGCAGTAGTAGCGTGAACCAGGTTGCCGATGCCGGCGGCGGGTGGGATATTGTACGTGCTGCCATGCAAGTGCGCCTATTAGGATCGTCGCCGGATGAGCCGCGGGAGAGGCAGTATGCCAGCTCGTACCTGATCAACGGGTGCATGGCGGTGGACGCGGGGACGCTTGGTTTTGTGGGCTCGCCGGCTGAGCAGGTGAAGGTGCGGCACATCTTCATCACCCATTCGCACATGGACCACATCGGAAGCCCGCCGGTGTTTTTGGAGAACGCCTGGGATCCGGCGTAGCCGGCAGTGGTTTTGCACGCGTTGCCGGAGACTCTGGACGCGCTGCGGCGCCACGTGTTCAACAACGTGGTGTGGCCGGACTTCCTTTCGCTGGCTCCGGAGGGACGGCCGTTTCAGGTAGTGGACGAGCTTGTGCCGGAGCGGGCCGTAGTGGTGGAGGGGCTGCGAGTGCTGCCCGTGCCGGTAAACCACGTGGTGGCCACGGCGGACTACATCGTGACGGACGGGACTTCAACTGTGGTGTTTGGAGCCGATAGCGGGCCGACGGAGCGGATCTGGGAGTTTGCGCAGGATTTCCCGGAGCCGCGGTCCGTGTTTCTGGAATGCACGTTTCCGAATGCCATGGATGGCCTGGCGCGCGTGTCCGGGCATCTGACGCCGGCGCTGTTTGCGGCGGAGGTGCGGAAGATGCCGCGCATGGGGGAGGGTGCTGGCGATGCATCTGAAGCACCGTCACCGGGGCGAGCTGGAATGGGAGCTCGGGGCGCTGGGGATTGCGGGTGTTGAGGCGGCGGCGGGGGAGCGGGAGTACGCGCTGCTGCGCGTGGGTGGGTCAGTGATGATGAAGCGCTGAGCTGGGCACCATAAGAAAAGGCACCATAAGAAAAGGCTTTCACATACTGGACGGATAAGTTATATTTCTATTCCATGCGATCCTTCCGGCCCCTTCTGCTGATCCTGGCTGCGGCGATGGCTCTGCTTAGCCAGGACCACGCGCCAGTCACGGACAGCTACGAATATGGCGGCGAGAAACTGACGCCGCAGGAGCGGGAGGGGCGGAACACCTGGTATTACTGGACGGGCGGGGGCGAGAAGTTTTGGCGGAGCGTGGCGGCGCGGACGCACGGCATCACAGATCTGCTGCAATATGTAGACTCGCGGCGGCGTCCGGAGCGTTTCAAGACGATGGGGGTGGTGAATGATCCGGATTGCACGGCGGCGACCAAGCCGGATGAATTCGGGTTGTGGATGGACGTATGCAAGGCGGTGGATGTGCCAGGGATTCCGAGCCAGTCCTCTGGCGTAGTGGGGCTGAGGAGGTTTCCAAATCCGAAGTTCGACAAGATCGTCTGGGACGTGAACAAGTATTTGAAGGACCCGGCGAGCGTGGAGCCGCCGTACCTGATCGGCATGGCGTGCGGCTTCTGCCACATTGGATTTAACCCGACGTACCCGCCGAAGGATCCGGAGAATCCGCGGTGGTACAACCTGTCTTCGGCGATCGGGAACCAGTATTTGCGGGAAGGCACGCTGTTCGGGCTGAAGCTGGATGCGACGGACTTCCGGTGGCATGTGGCGAATGTGCAGCCGCCGGGGACTTCGGACACATCCCGGTTTGCGACGGATCATATCTTCAATCCGAACGCGATCAATTCCATCGTGCATCTGGCGGACCGGCCGTGGCACACGGAGACGATGGGCGACGGGACGACGAGGGAAGTGCACCACATTTTGAAAGACGGGTCGGATTCGATTGGGACGGCGGGGGCGTCGCTGCGGGTGTACGTCAATATCGGGATGTGCTCGGACTACTGGACGACGCTGCACGATCCGATCAATGGGACCAAGATGGAGCAGAAGCCGTTCCGGATCGCGCTGGCGCGAAAGGACTGTCCGGACTGGCGGGCGACCGAGGCGCGGATGGCGGGGGCTGAGGCGTTCTTGAAGACGGTGAAGCCGGCCCGGTTGAAGGACGCGCCGGGCGGGGAGCAGTATTTGAGCAAAGACGCCGAGGTGCTGCGTCGGGGCGCGCTGGCATTTGCGGATCAGTGCGCGCGGTGTCATTCCAGCAAGCAGCCTCCGGCGGGGACGTCCGATGCGGCGGCGTGGTTCCGTCAGGCGGTGCAGCAGGCGGACTTTTTGGAGGACAACTTCCTGTCCAACGACCGGCGCTATCCGGTGAGCGAGATCGGGACTAATATCGGGCGGGCGATGGCGACCAACGCGATCCAGGGTCATGTGTGGGAGGAGTTCTCCTCCAAGACGTACAAGGATCAGCCGGCGGCGGGCGAGTTGAAGGGCCTGTACAATCCGGTGCGTCCGGGGCATCCGATCAACTTTCAGCCGCCCGCGGGTGGGCGAGGGTATTATCGTGTGCCGACGCTTTCGGGCGTGTGGGCGACGGCGCCGTATTTTCACAACAACGGGCTGGGGCTGTTCAACGGCGATCCTAGTGTGGGCGGGCGGATGGCGGCGTTTCAGGATGCGATGGAAAAGCTCTTGTGGCCGGAAAAGCGGATGGGGCCGAAGTCGATGTGGGTGACGAGCGTGGATAGTTATCAGCCGCTGGAGAGCGGCTACAAGCTCAAGATCAGGCAGGGCACGCCGGTGAACCTGATCGCCAACATCAACGCGCCGCGGTTGCAGTTGCTCCGGAACGACAACTTCTTCACGCGTTTTATCGGAGGGTTGATCGGCAAGGGGCTGCTGTACGACGTTCTGCTGCGAAACAACCTGTCGCCGGATTTTGTGGTGGATCGCGGGCACCTCTTCGCGAAGGATTTGAGTGACGACGACAAGCGAGCGCTGATTGAGTTTGTGAAGACGTTCTGAAGGCGGAGGCGCAACATGGCGGACAGCATATTCGAGCCGTTGCATTTTAGGAGTCTGAGCATCAAGAACAGGCTGATCCGCTCGAACGTATCGGGGCGGTTCGATAACTACGACGGCTCTGGCAATCCGGCGAGGATCAACTGGGAGACGAAGTTCGCGCGGGGCGGCGTGGGGGCGATCATCTCGTCATTTGTGCCGGTGCACGGGCGGGGTCGGATTCTGCCGAACTACGCGATGATCGATGCCGACGACAAGATCCCGTTCTGGCGCGAGGTGGGGAAGCGGGTTCACGAGTTTGATTGCAGGTTCATATTGCAGTTGAGCCACGGGGGGCGGCAGCGCGATGTGGCGGGCGTGGAGTATCCGGAGAGCTGGAGTTCAACGTCGAAGTCCGATCCGCTGCACGGCTTCGAGGCGACGGCGATGACGGAGAACCAGATTGGCGAGGTGGTTCAGCAATTCGGGCAGGCGGCCGTGCGGGCGCAGGCGGCGGGGCTGGACGGCGTGGAATTGCACGGGGCGAACGGGTATCTGATCACGCAGTTTCTCAGTTCGGCAATCAACGACCGCACGGACGGCTACGGCGGGACACTGGAGAACCGGGCGCGGTTTGTGCTGGAGATTGTGCGATCGATCCGGAAGCGGTGCGGGCGGGATTTCCATTTGCAGATGAAGATCTCCGCGACGGAGAACAACAACGCGATGGTGCTGGGGGAGGGGCGCGGCAACACGATCCAGGACGCGGTGCAGGTGTGCCAGTGGCTGGAAGCGGAGGGCGTGGACGCGATCCATGTGTCGAACGGGAGTTTCTTCCCGCATCCACGGAATCCGGCCGGGGATCTGCCGATTGCCGATTTCGTGCGGGTGTACGACACGATGATATCGAGTGGGTCTCACACGTTCCGCAACTTTCTGCTGCTGCGGAATGACCTGACGGGCAAGCTGTTCCACGATCAGTGGGTGAAGGCGCGGGGTGCGGTGATCGAGGGTCTGAACCTGCCGGACGCGGCGGCTATCAAGAAGGCTGTAGTGATCCCGGTGATCTGCACGGGAGGCTTTCAGACGGCGTCCGTGATCCGTGCGGCGCTGGACGGGGGACAGTGCGATGCGGTGAGCATGGCGCGGACGCTGATTGCGAATCCGGATCTGCCGCAGATGTTTGGGCAGGGCTTGGATGTGGCTCCGGTGCCTTGCACGTACTGCAACAAGTGCCTGGTCAACGTGGTGGAGAATCCGTTGGGGTGTTACGACGAGACGCGCTTCACGACGCGGGAGGCGATGGTGCGGAGCATACTCTCGGTGTTTGATCCGCCGCCGTTTACTGCGTAGCGAGGCGGGCGGCGAGGATGGCGCGGTAACAGTAGGGGTCGGCGTGAAACTGGCCGGTGGCGGCGATTGATTTGGCGGAGCAGCCGCCGCCGCACTGGGCGCCCATCTCGCAAGTGCGGCACTGGCCGCCGAGCTCGGCGCAGGTGAAATCGCGAGTGGCGGCGAAGGCTCCGGGGCGGAACCAGATGTCCCAGAACGTATCCTGGCGCAGGTCCCCTTCGACAAGGGAATCGGGCCAGGAGAGGCACCCCTTGACGCGGCCATCGCTCATAATGCCGCAATCGGCGATGCCGGCGCTGCAGCCGCGCCACGGGGCGCCTTGGGGATCGATGGGCGAGCAGTAGCCACAGCCGTCGGCCGGCACGAGTGTCATGCCTGCATCCGCGGCGAGCGGGCGATACTGCTGGCAAAAGAGGCCCATTTCGAGATATTCGTCGTCGGACAGGTGCAGGCGTGTTTGCTCTCGTCCGCGGCCGAAACCGAAGAGCGGCTGAACCTGCCACTGCGGCACGCCTGCGGTGTGGAGGCGGGCGTAGAGGGCGGGGAGTTCATGTACGTTGAGGGCGTTGACGGTGGTGATGGCGGTTGGGTGGAGCCCGGCGTCGAGCAGCCGCCGGAGGCCGTCCAAACTGCGCTGGAAGGCCCCGGGCAGTGCGCGGATCTCGTCGTGGGTGGGCTCCAACCCGTCGAGACTGACACCCACTTCGTGGATGCCGCAGTCTCGGATTTGGGCGACGATGCGCGGGCTCAGCAGCAGTCCGTTGGTCACCATTCCGACTTTGATCCGCAGATCGCGGAGACGGGTGGCGAGGCGCGGCCAGTAAGCCTGCATCAGCGGCTCTCCGCCGGTGAAGACCACCTCCTGCACGGCGAGTTCGGGAAACTGGGCGCAGATGGCCAGGGCTTCGTCGAGGGTGAGTTCATTGGGCCGTCCCGAGCCGGCGGAAGATCCGCAATGCTGGCAGCGCAGGTTGCAGGCCAGCGTCAGTTCCCAACCGAGCAGCAGGGGCAGACCTTCAAAGGGCATGGTGATCTCCAGTGAGGGAGGCGGAGAGCGCCGGGTGGGAGGCTCCCCGCCGCGCCGGCAGAGCGGGCTACTTCCTTTTCAGGAAGCTCTGAATGGCGATGTAGTCGCCTGCCTTGAGGCTGATCTCGCGACCGCAACTGATGTCATCGGCGATGTTGTAGATGGCGCCGGCGATTTCCGGCGGCGGTGCGGCGCCCTCCATGATCAGGGCGCTGGTGTATTTCCATGTGGCGTCTGTGAACTGCTTGGTGAGTTGGACACGGACGGGTGCGTCGGCCACTCCCTTCTTGAGAATGCCCGCCAGTTCGTTGGGGACACGGTATGTGACCCAGTGAATCCGGTCCCAGATGTGCTCACGCAGGATGAGCTGGTCCTTCAGGACGAATGCTGGCTTGGTTGGCTTGGTCGCCATGATGAATACCTCACTTTCCTTAGAGCTCGAACGCGATTGCGCGATCGGCAAGGGTGAAGTGCATCCGCCGGGACGCGCAATCGGCTTAGTTTGGCATTGGAATGAGCCGATTGCAAGGATAAAGAGGCGAATATCCGAATTGTGGCGTGCCGCCATCGGCGCGGCGGGAGGCGGCGCGGGCCGCGGTGCTATTTCTTGGGAGCAGGAATGGCGTCGCCCAGGTTCATCGAAGCGCCGCCTTCGCTAACGTAGTTACGATTCCAGGAAGGGATCTCGATCGTGACCGCGCCGTCGCGCACGAAGTGGACCTGGCAGCCGAGGCGGGAGCCGAGCTGAAGGTCGGCGGCGAGATCTAGCTTGTCGGCCTCGTCGTCATCCATGTCACTGAGGAATTCGGCGCCACTCTTGACCACGACATGGCAGGTGGTGCAGGCGCAGTTGCCTCCGCAGGCGTGTTCGATGTGGAACCCGGTGCTGATGCCTACGTCGAGGAAGGAGAGAGGCTTGCCATGGTCGTGATAGGGCAGGGCATTCAGGTCGAATTCGAAGGTTTCGTTGGCTGGGAGGACTGTTACTTTGGCCACGAAAGTAAGTATAGCGCAATCTAGGACCAAATGGGTCGGAGATGGGGCGTGCGGAGGGCTTGATACACTGAAAACAGAGGTCGATCCCCGTGTTTCATGTGGCAGAGTCGCGTTTGCGGGCCGGAGTGGCGGAGTTTCTGAAGGCACGCTACGGTGTTGAAATTCCAGTAGTTATCGAGCAGCCGAAGCAGGCATCTTTCGGGGAACTGGCGCTGCCGGTGGCGTTTTCTCTGGCCAAGGCGATGAAGAAGGCTCCGCGCGCGATTGCGGAGGAGATTGCGGCAAATCTGCCGGCGATCCCGGGGATCGCGAGCGTGGAAGTGGCTGGCGGCGGGTATCTGAACGTGCGGCTGGACCGGGGCGCCTATGCGATGGGTCTGCTGGCGGGCGGGGATGTGGCGGCGGCGGCGACGGCCGGCAAGACGATTGTCGAGCACACCAACATCAACCCGAACAAGGCGGCGCACATCGGGCATCTGCGGAACTCGGTGCTGGGCGATACGTTCGTGCGGATGCTGCGGGGGATGGGGCGCACCGTGGAGGTGCAGAACTACATCGACAATACGGGCGTGCAGGTGGCCGACGTGGTGGTGGGGTTCCACTACCTGGAGAAGAAGTCGCTGGCGGACGTGCAGGCGCTGATCGCGATCGAGCGGTTTGATTACTACTGCTGGGATCTGTATGCGCGGACTTCGGCCTACTATGGCGGCCATCCGGAGGCGATTCAGTGGCGGAAAGACACGCTGCACGAGATTGAGCAGGGCGTGGGCGAGATTGCGGAGCTGGCCCATGTGGTGGCCGACGCGGTGGTGGAATGTCATCTGACGACGATGTGGCGGCTGGGGATCGGCTACGACGTGCTGCCGCGCGAGAGTGAGATTCTGCACTTACAGTTTTGGGCGACGGCGTATGAGCAGTTGAAGGAGCGGGGCGCGATCTACTTTGTGGAGGAAGGGAAGAACAAGGGCTGCTGGGTGATGGCGGCGGGGCATTTCCGGGAATCGGCCACGGGCGATGAGACGGACGACGATTCGAAGGTGATCGTGCGGTCGAATGGCACGGTGACGTACGTCGGCAAGGACATCGCGTACCAGATGTGGAAGTTCGGGCTGCTGGGGAAGGATTTTCATTACAGGCCGCTGCGGACGTATCCGGATGGGCACGTGGTGTACGTGGCGACGGATACGGCGGCGCAGGAGGGTCTGCATTTCGGTGGCGGCACCGAGGTGTATAACGTAATCGATTCGCGGCAGTCCTACTTGCAGGACGTCGTGGTGGCGGGGCTGCGGGCGCTGGGGTATACGGATCAGGCGGACCACTCCATTCACTTCTCGTATGAGATGGTGGCGCTATCGCCGCGGACCTGCGTGGAACTGGGGATCCCGCTCTCGGAAGAGGACAAGAAGAAGCCGTATGTGGAAGTGAGCGGGCGCAAGGGCCTGGGCGTGAAGGCGGACGACCTGATCGATAAGCTGATCGAGAAGGCTCGTTTGGAGGTGGATTCGCGGCACGAGGGCAAGCCGGCGGAGGAGCGCGCGAAGATCGCCACACAGATCTCGATTGGGGCGCTGCGGTATTTCCTTTTGAAGTTCACGCGGAATACTGTGATCGCTTTCGATTTGCAGGAGGCGCTAAGCTTCGAGGGGGAGACGGGGCCGTATGTGCAGTATGCGGCGGTGCGGGCTCGGAACATTCTGAGGAAGCTCGCCGAGCGGGGCGAGGTGCTGCCGGACTTCGCGGCAGTGCTGGACGAGGCCTGGATGGTGCGGCAGTTGGGCGAAGAGAACTTCTGGCAGTTGCTGCTGGCGGCGTCGAAATCGGGCAAGGCGCTGGAATCGGCATTGAGTGTGGGCGAGCCGGCGGCGATGGCGCGGTATGCGTTCCAGTTGGCGCAGGCGTTCAACGCGTTTTACCACGACTATCCGATCCTGGCGGAAGAGAACGCGGAGAAGCGCACGTTCCTGCTGTGGCTGGCGGTGTACTTCCAGCGGCAGTTGCAGGAGACGCTGGAGAATGTGTTGGGGATTCCGGTGCCGGAATATATGTAGAGTTCGCGGGAACAACCGCGGAGCGAGTGAATATCCTCTAGTGAGATGGATGTTCAGCCCAGCAGCGCGGGTTTCGGCGATTTGTATCGCGATCATTCGCGTGCGGTCTACCGTTTTGCGCTCGGCTTGAGCGGCAACGCGGCGGAAGCGGAGGATCTGACGGCGGAGGCGTTCCTGCGGATCTGGGAGGCGGGGGATCGTGTGCAGCTGGGGTCTGTGCGCGCGTATCTGCTGACCATCGTGCGCAATCTCTACCGGCAGCAGTGGCGGCGGGAGCGGCGTCGGGGTGAGATGCCGGAGGTGGTGGCTGGCGCCTCGGGTCAGCGTGCGCGCGACGAGTTGCGGGCGGTGCTGGCGGAGTTGCAGACGCTGCCGGAAGTGGACCGTGCGGCATTGCTGCTGCATGTCGAGCATGAGCTTCCTTACAACGAAATCGCCGTGATGCTGGGCATAGAGGCCACGACGGCGCGAACCAAAGTGCATCGAGCGAGAGAGCGTTTGAGGAGTGTGCGATGAGGGAGACGATTCTCACTGGTGATCCGGGGCCTTCGCCGGAGTTGGAGCTTCGGGCGTGGCGCAACGTGCAGGCGCGGCTGCGGCGGCGGGGGATCTATGCAGGCTTGGCCGTGTTCTTCTCGACAACGGTCTTCATTTGCCTGCCGGCGAGCGTGCCGTGGGTGGAGCTGTGCCGTGCTGGTGGGCCGGCGCTGGGCATTGTGCTGCTGGCCATCGCCTGCGGGTTTTGGTGGAGCTATTTGCGGGAGGTACGGGCGATGCGGGGGACGGGGTTGGGACCAACGCGGAATCAATGGGTCGTTGTCGCCTGGGTGGGCGGCGGCTGGCTGATGGCGGAGGCGCTGGCGTGGCTGCTGGCGAGCGCGACGGGCCTGCGGTGGACGAGTTGGGTGGTGCGGCCGTTTGGCGCAGCGACACTCTTCTTGGCGTATCGCTGGGGTCAACTGGAGCGGCCCGGTCTGGCGTCCGACACCCGTACGCTTTTCAAGGACGACGATCAGGCCAACGGGTAATCGAGCGTCGCGGCGAGCCACTCCTTGTTTTCTTTCACGGCGAGGCGGAGCCTTTCGGTGAGCTCGTCGCGCTTGTCGTACAGGCGGTAACCATCGCGCGGGCGCAGGTAGCCTTTGGCTTTGGGGTGGTTGGCGTAGAGATGCTCCTCGCCCAGTTCCTCGCGGAGACGCTCGTAGCGGGCGCGGTTGTCGAGCAGGGCCTTGATGAGGAAGGGCAGGACGATGGAGTAATCGGCCTGCATGGATTCGGTGGTCTGGTGGTAGACGTGGCGATCCACCTTGCCCCAGGTGACGGCCTCGGCGGGGAAGCAGGAAGAGAGCGAGCCGTCGGTGACGGGGGCGCTGACGATCTGGACATCGAAGTGGTAGCCGGTGACGTCGGGCAGACCCAGCACCTGGCCGAGGGCGGGCTCGGGCTGAAGGTTGAAGTTTTTGGGGACGCCGCCGCCGAGGACGAATGTCGCCAGGGCCTTGGTGTCGGATTCGAAGAGACCCCAATAGTGGTAGGCGCAGCTTTCGAAGACCTCGGCGTGGATGTCGAGCTCAAACTCGTAGTTGTCGAGAAGGCCAGCCTTTTTCATCGCCCAGAGCTTCATGGAGTTGAGGAAGACGCTGCCGTCGCCGGGGGCGCCGACGAAGAACGGGATGCCGAGTTTGTGACACGTCGCGAGCAGGCCGGGCTCCACGCCATTGCGCTGTTCCAGGGCGCCGAAGCGGCGGCCGAGGAGGTTGCGCAGTTCGGTGCCGCTCATCTTCTTCTGGAACTCGGGCTGGCGGAGCAGGGCAGTGATGAAGCGGTCCTGATCGAGCAGCACGTCCTCGTCGAAGGCCATGTCGGTGACGCGGATGGTCTTCTCGTCGCGCAGGGCGCCGTCGTCGCCGAAGATGGGGACCTCGTGGACGGGGTCGCGCCAGCCGTCGAGCGAACGGTGGCCGTCGTGGTAGCACATGGCGTCGGTGCCGGAGAGGTAGGCGACCCAGCCGGTTTCGAGCAGGGGGATGAGCCAGGTCTGGTGCTGGCCGGAGACGGTGATGGGGCCGGCGATGGCGAGGGTGAGGGGGCAGCCCTGGCCGATGGCGGTATCGAGGATGCTGTAAATGCGGCGCAGGTAGGCCCCGCCGAAGGCTGGCAGGCAATGGGTAAATATGTCGTGGAGCGACGTGACCTCATCGACGCGGCGGGTGCGGACGGTCTTTCGCTGGGGACAATCGGTGGAGGGGTGCTGGCTCATGGTGCGGATCTACATTACGACGCTAGCAGGGGGGAGAATCCGAGCGCAATCGGCGCTGTCGTTTTGCATTCCTTGGACGTAAAATGAGCGCGGAGGGTTCTCTATGCAGCATGGGCGTGGTGTGCGGCGCGCGGTGATCGCGGTTGGATTGCTGAGCGGCCTGGCCGTGGCGGGCGACTGGGCGGACGTCACGCCGAAGCGCACCGGCGATTACGATGCGAACAAGGCGAGCGGGTATTGCACGATCCGGGTGCGGGTGGACATTGAGACGATCGTCCATCTGCGCGGGGAGAAGGTGGCGTTTGAGACGCTGGCCGGGCGGCCGTCCACCGATGAGGGCACGGAGTGCTCGCAGCCGCTGCCGGGCGGGAACGCGCTCGCGAATTTCAAGTTTCGCGGAGTGGACGGGCGCGGCGAGCAGACTCTGCTGGAGGCGCCGGGTGCGGAGAATTCGTGGACGGCGAAGATCCGGATTCGCGACCCGAAAGGCGGGGATGAGGGCTATACGGGGCGGATCGAGTGGGACAATCGCGGCGGACCGAGCAAGTGGGAGAGCGCCGGGTGGAGGGGGCCGGCGGATAGCAGCTTGAACAACGCGCCTCCGAGCAGTAGTACGCCGAGCAGCGGCGCCGGATGGGGCGGCAATAGTGGGAACAGCGGCGTGGGGTACGGCGGTGCCGGGTACGGTGGCGCCGCTGGCGGCGAATTCAGCGGCACCGTGGTGGGCTTGGGCCGCTTTGAACAGCGCAATGGGCCGTCTTCGGACATCACGGAGGCGCGCGTGGATCTGATGCGCAACGGCGATTTCCGGCTGGAGCTGCGGGGGATTGGGGCGTCTTACGACCTGGGCGGGCGCTGGAGCCGGCGAGGAGACAGCGTAGCTCTGGAGATCACGCAGGGGCTGCGCAACGCGGGCGCGAGCGGGCAGGGGACGGTGGAACTGCGCGGGGATCGCATTGTGGGCGTCTCGGTGAGCGGCGTCACCGCGCGCGGGAACGGCGAGTTTCGGGCTGAGCTGCGGCAGGGTGGGGCGGTGAGGTCCGGGTGGGGCAATCCAGTCCGGGGCGAGAACCGCAATGGCCGGGCGTTCAGCGCGAGCTCGACGGGCCTCGGATCTTTTTGGGTGACCAACGGCCGGCAGATGAGCCTATCCGAGGCTAGGCTGGAGGTGAATGCGAACGGTGAGGCAATGCTGGAGTTTCGGGGGCAATCGAGCCCGTCGTTCTATGGGCGCATCGAGAACCAGGGGATGAACGACGTGACGATCCGCGTGATGCGGATTGCGAACGCGGAAGCCAGCGGGACGATCCGGGTGCAGATGATGGGAGGGCAGATTGACAGGGCGGAGGGCCGGGTGCGGGCGCGCACGGGTGAGGAATTGAATGTGAATTTCCGGCGCTAATGCGTCTTGGCCGGCGGGTGGTAGAGGTACTCGGACTGGGGGTCGTGGTTCTGATAGCGGCTGCGGGCCAGGCCGGGTGAGCGAACGGCATAGCAGTAGACGCAGCCGTGCGGGCAGGTGTCGTATTCGCCGATATCGCGCGACTCGTGGCAGCAACATTCGGCGCGGTTGCCCTTGATGGGTGCGGTGATGCGGTGGCCGGCGAGCGTCGTGAGGCGGGCGGCGTCGATGCAGCGGGCAGGCTGAGATCCAGCGACCGTGTAATCGCGCTGAGAGCAAACGGTAAGGGTCATGCCGTGTCTGGCGGCGATCTCCACCAGGCGGGCGGCGAGGGCGCGCTTGGCTGCGTCGTCCGGATTGTGCCATTTGAAGTGATCGTGGGCGGCGGCGATATTCAGGTTGAGCTGCGACTTTTCGTAGACCTGAGCGAAGGAGATGACCACCTCGTTTGTGGCGCCCTCCAGCTCAGTCGCGAGGCGCTCGAAGTGCTCCAGGTGGGCCTCTTCTGGAGTGAGCGTAGAGAGCAGTATGGGATCGTAGCGCCAGATGGGGCAGAGCGGCGAATAGTCGCGCGCCAGGTGGTGCATGTGCTGAACGGAGCGGGACGAATCGATGACCGAGGTTTCCAGCTCACGCGGATAGGAGTTGATGGTGTACTGGACGATAAAGGGGTAGCCGCGGTCGTGCACTTCCGCGAGGCGGGGGAGGAACGGCGTCAGGTTCTTGGTCCAAAAGACGAAGCCGTCGACCGCCTCCGGGCGGAGGTCGACGGCGTATGGCTTGCGGGAATAAGGGTTGAAGACATTGCAGTAGCCGGCGTGCAGCCGATTCATGAACCACTCGCCGTAGAAGGCGGGGATGTCGGTGCGGTAGCTGGCCGATACGATCATTCGATTGGAATGCTCGCCTTATTATCCGCCAGCCATTGTTCGAATGTAAGCAGGGCGGGATTCAGTGCGCGGGAAACGGAGAGGCTGCGCGCGCCGCAGTAGTATTCCTCGAAATCGCGCTTGAACTGGAACATATTGCCGAGATCCTCGGCTCCGGGGAAACCGAAGGAGCGATAGACGGCCGGCTCCACCGCGTTATAGACGACGGGCTGGCCCAGCGCGCTGGCGAAAGCCGCTGCCATCTGCTGGCCGGTGAGATGCTCGCCAGCGATGCCGACATACTTGCCAGCCAGCTTGGGGCCGCGCTGGAAGACACCATAGGCGCATCGTCCGATGTCCTCGGCGGCGATGCCAGGGAGTTTCTTATCGCCCATGGGGAGCGTGATGGCGAGGCGGCCGTCGGGGCCTCTTTTCGGGCCCATTCCGAAGTAGATGAAGTTGTCCCAGTAGAACGAGGTGAGCAGGAAGGTGGTGGGCAAGCCGAGATCGGTGAAAAGATGATCGGCCTGGCCCTTGGAATCGAAGTGGGGGACCTTGTAGCTGCCCATGAGGGTGGGCATGCGGTCGTCGTCGAGAGGGACCCATTTCAAAGTGTTTTCGAGTGTCGACCAGATGACGTGCTGGAGGCCGGCGTCCTGGGCGGCGCGCGCCATGGTGGTGGCTTCGGCGAGCTCGCGTTCAGGGGAGAAGTGAGCCCAGAAGAACGTCACGCAATAGGCGCCATAGGCGCCCTGGAAGGCGGCGCGGACGCTATCGGCGTCGCCGAGATCCGCAGGGACCAGTTCAGCGCCGAGATCGGCCAGGGCGCGGGCCTTGTCTGAGTTGATGTCTCGGGTGATGGCGCGGACGGCGAATTCGCTATTGGGGTCATTGAGGATGGCGCGGGCGAGTCCTCCGCCCTGGGCGCCTGTGGCACCGACGACGGCGATGATTTTCTTCTCGGTGTTCATGTGTTGTTGGGATTCGGGCGGCACAAGTAAGGATTCAGGAATTGCGCCGTCCAGCGCGGCATGGTTCAAAGTTAACGATTTTTGTGGGAGAAAATGAGACATTCGGCTTGCTATCACCGCCGCCGTGGCCGATGATGTAAGTTATGTCAGCATCTTCGACTTCGCGCTGGACGCCGGCGCCGGACGGCCTGGATCCGGGCCGTGTGCCGCAGCGGACGCTTTTCACCGGGGCGCGTATGCCGGCGATTGGCTTGGGCACCTTTGGATCCGATCATGTGAATGCTGCGGCGGTGGCCGAAGCCGTGAAGGGTGCTGTGGCCGCCGGCTACCGGCACATTGATTGCGCGTCGGTGTATGGCAATGAGGCCAGCATCGGGCAGGCGTTCTCGGAGATGTTTGCAGGCGGGCTGAAGCGCGAAGAGTTGTGGGTCACCTCCAAGCTGTGGAACGACAAGCACGGCGAAGGGGATGTGATCGAGTCGTGCCGGCAGTCGCTTGCCGATCTTGGCTTAAAGTATCTCGATTTGTATCTGGTGCACTGGCCGTTTCCGAACTTCCATCCGCCGAACTGTTCCGTTGATGCGCGCAGTCCGGATGCGAAGCCGTATATTCATGCCGATTTCATGCGGACGTGGCGGTCGATGGAGAAACTCGTCGCGCTGGGTCTGGTGCGGCACATCGGCACCTCCAACATGACGATTCCGAAGCTCAAGCTGGTGTGGCACGACGCGAAGGTCAAGCCGGCGGTAAACGAGATGGAACTGCACCCGCACTTCCAGCAGCCGGAGCTGTTCCAGTTTGTGCGCGGGTTGGGCGTGCAGGCTGTAGGCTACTGTCCGGTAGGCTCGCCGGCGCGGCCGGAGCGCGACCGCACGCCCGACGATACCGTGCCTACCGAGGACCCGGTGATCGTGAAGATCGCCGCGCGGCTGGGCGTGCATCCGGCCGTGGTGTGCGTGAAGTGGGCGGTGCAACGCGGGCAGACTCCGATCCCGTTTTCCACCACGCCTAAGAACTATATTGCGAACCTGAAGTGCACCGTGATGGAGCCGCTATCGGAAGCGGAGATGGCGGAAATCGCCGCCATAGACAGGAACTGCCGCCTGATCAAGGGGCAGGTTTTTTTGTGGCGTGACGGCCAAACGTGGGAAGACCTTTGGGATCTGGATGGAGTAATCAAATCATGAGCGAGCAAATGCAGGGAGCGTTTCTGCCGGGCGACAGCACGACGGTGCTGAAGTCCGTGGCGGTGCCGAAGCCGGGACACGGTGAGGTGTTGCTGCGCATGAAAGCGTCCACCATCTGCGGGTCCGATATCCGGTGCATCTATCACGAGCACCTCGGCAAGGGGCCGGAGGGGTATCAGGGCGTCGTGGCCGGTCATGAGCCGTGTGGGCAGATTGTGGAAGTGGGGCCAGGGTGCCGGCGCTTTTCGGCAGGCGACCGGGTGATTGTCTATCACATCTCCGGCTGCGGCGTGTGCAACGATTGCCGCCGCGGCTACATGATCTCCTGCACCAGCGAGAAGTACCGGCGGGCGTATGGCTGGCAGCGCGACGGCGGCATGGCCGACTACCTGCTGGCTGAGGAGAAGGACCTGGTGTGGCTGCCGCCGGAGCTGTCGTTTGTCGATGGCGCGCAGGTGGCCTGCGGATTCGGCACGGTGTATGAGGGCCTCATGAAGGTGGGCATCAGCGGCAACGACGCGGTGCTGATCACGGGCCTGGGTCCGGTGGGGCTGGCGACCGGCGCGCTGTGCCGCAAACTGGGCGCGCACACCATCATCGGCATCGACGTGATTCCGGAGCGGCTCCAACTGGCGAAGGATCTGGGGCTGTGCGATGAGGTGCTGATGTCGGGGCCGGACAACGTGGCCGACGTGCGCAAGCTGACCGGCGGCGCGGGCGTGGAGCGGGCGGTGGATTGCTCGGCCAACGACAGCGCGCGCGCCACGGCCATCCGCGCGACTCGCAAGTGGGGCCGCATGGTGATGCTGGGCGAGGGCGGGCGTGTGGAGTTCAATCCGTCGCCGGACATCATTCACGACCAGAAGACGATTTTCGGATCCTGGGTGACCTCGACGTGGCTGATGGAGGAATTGGTGGAAAGGCTTGTCACCTGGAAACTGCATCCGGCGGACTTGGTGACACACCGTTTCGCGCTCGGCAACGTGGATCAGGCTTATTCGCTGATGGCGTCGGGCAAGTGCGGCAAGGTGGCGGTCTGCTTTGACGAGGAGTTGACTGCGTCCTAACGAGCGAGCCGGCTTTGGGTTGGGTCTGGTAGTTGCTTTCTCAGGTCTCGCTGGGTTAAGGGAACCACCGACAGTGTTGTGTTGTCTACACGGTTGGTGGTGAAAGCTCAGAGACCGGCACCGAAACTAGTGGCACTCGCGTGCGCCGCGTTGTTCGCTGTTGTTCTATACTGCCTCGCGGACCTCGCGCCTCGCCGGGAAGAGCCTCGGAGGCTCCAGCTTCTTGCACTGAACTCGACGGGTAAGCGATTGGCTGGCGGCACATCGACCGGCTATGTTCGCATCTGGGACATCCAAGCTCCTACAACTCCTCACAAGGTCGTCGATTCCACAGGCCCCCTCAACGACCTGCGCTTTTCCAGGAACGCCGAGTATCTGGCAATCGCGAACAGAAACATAACGCTCGTTCCCTTGGCCAAAGAAGGCAAATCGATTGTCGTGCGCGGCGACCAGGCAAACTACGGCTCGGTGCGATTCAGCACTGATGGACGATTGCTCCTGACCGTCAACGGCAAGGGCGAAATCATGACGATTGATCTTGCCTCGGGAGTGGGTCGGCCATTTCATTGCTGCTCTTCCATCTGGGGAGAAGTGGGGTTCAGTCTGGATGGGACCCGCGCCTTCTGGGCTGGGCATTGGCCGGGCGTCTGGGACCTGCATTCGATGACGTTGCTCGGTAGGCTAACGGAACGTCGGGAGTTCATGGCGTTCGGTCCGATCGCAATCGATCCCACAGAGCCCCTGCTCTACATGGGGAGTCAGGACGGCCGCGTCTATCAGTGGAATATCGAGACACTCAGGCTACTCGGGAAATCGCAAGCTCTCTCCGATTACGTCCATTCGATCGCCGTGCTTGGCAAGAGCGGGTGGGTAGCTTACGCCGCCGAAGGGGGTGCCATTCATCTCTGGCATCCCAAGACCGGCACTAGTCGCGCCGTTCAGGCCGCGCGCCCGACTACCAATCTGGTCTTTGACGAGTCTCGAAATCGAACGGCGCTCGGGACTAATTCGGGACAGGTGGAATTCTGGGATTTGATCGATGAACGATTGCTCGGTAGGCTGGCAGGGCGGTGATACTCAGCCTATACGACCCACACGGACGCCATGGCAGTATGGGTGGATGAAGACAACTGTCGAGATCGAGGATCCGCTCTTCGAGCAAGCCAAAGCGCTTGCCGCCAACGAGGGGATCAGTTCTTGAGCGCTTGTCGAGGAAGGATTGCAGTCGGTCGTGGCCGCGGGAATTACTCGACGGCGAAGCCGTTTCGTCTCCGCGACGGGAGTTTCAAGAATGGCTGTGGGCTGCAAGCCGGTGTGAAGTGGACGGACCTGACGGCGCTGGTGTAGGAGGCAGAAGGTGGCGGTCTGCTTCGACGAGGAACTGGCCCCAGCCCAAACAGACCGCCTGGAGGAGACTACTGAATCTTCAGGACATGGGCGTAGTCACCGGACTTCGCCGCGGGCAGCGTGACCTTCAGGCCCTGCGGGGTCTGCTGGAACGCTACCTTTTCTTTTGAGCCCAGGAGTGTGACGCTGGAGACCTTGCGGGATGCGTCCACCGAGGCGATGGTGAATGGCGCGGTGGGCCAATCGAGCGCGATGGCGTAGAGCGTGTTGCCCTTGGTGGTGAAGCGGATGTCGGCGGCGGTGAAGTCCTTCTGCTTGCTATCGGTGAAGCCGCCGGTGAGCACCTTGGTGGGGCCTTCGCCGAACACCTTGTAGGGGCGCGTGCCGTAGATGGCTTCGCCGTTGACGGCCAGCCACTTGCCGATGTTGAGGAGTGTGGTGCGCACTTCGTCCGGGATGGTGCCGTCGGCGCGCGGGCCGATGTTAAGAAGCAGCAGGCCGTTCTTGCTGGTGATGTCGATGAGGTCATCGACGAGCGAGTTGGCGCTGCGGAACGTCTCGCCCTCGACGTAGCTCCAGCTCTTCAGGCCGATGGAGGTGTCGGTCTGCCAGACGTAGGGGCGGAGCTGATCCAGCTTGCCGCGCTCGATGTCATAAACGGCGGCCTTTTCCGGGAACGCGTTTTTCTTATAGTTGATAGCGGTAGGCTTGCCCCACTCGGCGCCGCGGTTGTAATAGAAGGCGGCGAATTTCTGGATGTAGGGAACCCAGGCGGGCTCTTCGATCCACCAATCGAACCAGACGACCTCCGGCTTGTAGTTGTCCACCAGCTCACAGGTGCGGGCCAGCCAGTCCTTCATATGCTTCTCGTTCGGCTGATTGTCGGCCTTCGCACCGGGCAGGCGCTTAGGCTGGGCGGGACCGTAGAAGCTCTCAAACTTGGGATCCTTGACGTCGGAATCGAACGTCTTGCCGCCTTCCATGAAAAACCAGTGCTCGGCGCGGTGGGACGACGCGGTGAAGTGCAGGCCCTGCTTGCGGACTTCCTTGGCGAGGTCGCCGACGAGGTCGCGCTTGGGACCCATCTTGGTGGCGTTCCAATCGGAGAGCTCGGAAGCGTACATCTGAAAGCCGTCGTGGTGCTCGGCGACGGGCATAACGAACTTGGCGCCGGAGTTCTTGAAGAGCTGCGCCCAATCGGCAGGCGAGTACTTCTCGGCCTTGAACATGGGGATGAAATCCTTGTAGCCGAACTTGGACTGCGGGCCGTACGTCGCGACGTGATGTTGAAACGCCTTGCTCTTGTCGCCGGCGAGGTACATATTGCGGGGATACCACTCGGAGGCGAAGGCGGGTACGGAGTAGACGCCCCAGTGGATGAAGATGCCGAACTTGGCGTCAGTGAACCAGGCCGGCGTGGGCCGCTTATCGATGGAGTCCCAAGTGGGCTGATAGGTTTGGGCAAACAGGCCCGGAAGCGTAAGAAGAAGTATCAGTATCGATTTCATATTCATTTTCAGTACATTCTATGCTTTCGAGAGACCGCAGGGCTAGCGCCGAGCCACCATCCCAAAAATCCGGCGACCGGAAAAAGCGCGGCGAGAGCAAAAGCACCGCTGTAGTTCTTGAGGTCGAACAGATGCCCGAAGATCGGCATCACCAGCGCTACGACGGCTGACCACGAGCCTGCACCAAGTCCCGCGATCAATCCGGCGTGATTCGCGGAAAACGTGTGGGTGGCGTAGGCGATCGATAGAATTACGAAGCCCGCGGCCACGAACATCGCCAGAAAAAGCTGGATGAGCAGCAACTGGTAAGATAGGCTAAATGTTGCCGCAGCGAGCGGTAAACTCAACAGCATCAAAGTGAAGAACAGCACTCGCAGCGAGCCGAAGCCAAGCCGTTCTTCGCGCGCGAGTCTATCCGCAATCGTGCCCCAGAAGAAGTAGCCTGCTTCCCAGCCGAGTGGCGGAATCCAGAGTACGGCACCGATCTGCGCCTGCGATTTGCCGAGTGCCTGGCTCAGGAAGATGGCCGCGCCATACAACACGAACGCCAGCGGCAGCGCGCCCAATGCGTAGGCTGCCATGAAGGCCCACACGCGCGAATCCCGAAAGTGTATGTGCGCACGCTGCGCCTCGGGCTCGCGCCTTTTTTGGATTTCAGGATCGCGGCTGACCAGGGACCACAGCAACAGCCAGGCAACGCCGATGAGTCCCGTGAATACGAAGGCTGCCCGCCAACCCCACCACAGCGCAATCGGCGTCACGATAATCGGCGTGATAATTGCTCCGAGCGAACCGCCACTGTAGGCGACCGCAATCCCGCGCGAACGTTTCGAAGGCGGCAGCGTCTGTACGACCGTGCGCAAGCCTCCGGGAAATGTCGCGCCCTCGCCGAAACCGAGCGCCGCCCGTGCCGCAGCGAAAGTGAAGAACCCGCCTGCAAATGCGTGCGCCACGCTCGCAAGTGTCCAGAACGATACCGACGCAGCCATACCGCGCCGCAATCCATAACGATCGAGCACGCGTCCCCATACCGGATTCCCCAACATGTACATCACTGAGAATGCGGAGATAATAAAGCCGTATTGCTCTGCGGTAAGGTGCGTCTCGCGAAGGATCGTAGGGGCCAACAGCGCCAGCGTGTTGCGATCGATGTAGCTGATCAGCGACACGAACAACATCGAGAGGGTTGGAATCCAGCGGCGCATTGAGTTTGAGGAGTTCCCATATCGTATCAGGATCGCAATAGCGATCTGTGCTGAGACGCGCTCAGACTCGGGTCGGAACAGTTCCGCGCACCTCCCATACCCGCGCGGGGAGCGCGAAAGGCGCAGTTTCGTCGGTCACGGATATTTTTCGTTTCACCGCCAGGCGCAACGCCTGCACTTGAGCGTCAGTGAGGTTTCGAACGTACGTACCGGCGGGTTGTTCCAATCCCCCGGCGCGGCTGAGCGGCATGTGCCGAACAACAAAAATCTCCGCGTGTCCTAATTTTTTAGTTGACACGGCGTAAGATTGGATTTATACTCCTAATAGATTAGGAGTAGCATGGCACGCAAAAAGGCGAACGACCAATTGACGCCCCTCGAAATGGAGATCATGAAGGTTCTCTGGGAGTCTGGTCCAGCCACCGTGCTGTCGGTTTCGGAACGCCTGGCTGCGGATGATCGCAAGTTGGCGTACACGACCGTACAGACCATGTTGAACCTGCTGCACAAGAAGAATAAGGTCAATCGCATTCAGGTCGATGGCGACCGCGCGCTACGCTATGAAGCCTCAGTGACGCAGCACAGCGCGGTGCGGCAAGCGATCGGGGATCTGCTGAATCGGGTTTTTGGCGGCTCGGCCGAAAGTATGGTGCTTTCGATGGTCGAGTCGGACCTGCTGACTCCGGAGAAACTGGCTGAGTTGAACAAAGCGGTTACGGAGTCTAAACTGTCGGGAGAAAAAGGCCACGATCATGGAAACCGCAAGTGATCTGGTACTGACATTTCTGGCGAATGCCGTTTGGCAAGTTACGCTGGTGTGCGCGGTGGCGCTGCTTTGCGTCCGAGTGTTGCGCCGCGCGAGCATGGCGCAACGGCACGCACTGTGGAGCACGGCCCTGCTGATTTCCGTGCTGCTACCGGTGTTGAGCGTGATCCGCTCCGCCACCATAGAGATCGTGCCGCTGAGGCCGGAAACGGAAGCGCAGGCCACAGCCCCAACCGTGGACCAGCATGGCCGCACATTTCCGCTGAGTCCGGTGCCAGGCACTGCGGTACTCATTCTTTACGGAGTCTTAGTCGCGTGGGGCAGTGGACGGAATGCGCTGGCCTGGCTGGGCGCATGGCGAATCCGGCGCAGCGCTCAGTCGCGTCCGCTCACTCCGGAGATGCAGGCTGCCGAGGAGCACTGCCGCGCATCGATTGGGCTTGCACCCGTGCCGATGCTGTGCGGTTCGGAGTTGAGCGGACCGCTGACATTAGGCGAGCGGGAACCGATCATCGTATTGCCGGAGTCTTTGTTCCAGGAAACATCGCCGGAACTGCTGCGCTCCGTGATCGGGCATGAGATGGCCCACATTCAACGCCGCGACTATTTGCAGAAGATCATTCTTGAATTGCTGTTCGTGCCGGTTTCGTTTCATCCGGCGGCGTGGTACCTGAAGCGTCGCGTGGATCAGACCCGGGAACTGGCTTGCGACGAATACGTCACGCGGGAAATGGTGGATCCGCCGGCCTACGCGCAGTCGCTGCTGGACGTGGCGCGGGCGATCGCGATGTTCCGCAAACCGGAGCACTCGCTCGGCGTGCTGGATGGCGACATTCTGGAAACGCGCATCCGTACCTTGCTAAAACCGCCGGCGCGCTTCGGCTGGCTGGCTGGAAAAGCAATGCTGCTGCTGGGCGCGATCGCCTTGATAGTCGCGGGTGTGATGGCCGCGAACCACGCGGTGGGTGTTGCGACATCCGCAGGCCTGCAGGGAACAGTTTTCGACATGAGCGGCGCCGTGGTACCGAAGGCAACCGTAACTTTAATCGAGAATCAGACGGGTTTGAAACATGCCCGCCGGACCTCCGAATCCGGAAACTTTTCATTCGAATCGCTGCCGGTAGGACAGTACACACTGATGGTGGAAAAGTTTGGTTTTTCCAGATTTCGCCAGTACCGAATGGAACTCGGCCGTACGCTCCAGACTAATCCGGTGCTCACGGTCGGAATGGTCAGGGAAATTATTACGGTTGCCACAACCGTAACAGCGCAGTAGTATCTAACTTCAATAACGAGGAGATTATTATGAAGTCGACAATGACAGGATTCGTGTGCCTGCTCGCCAGCTTGGGGTTTACGCCCCTGCTCGCGGAGACACTTAACGGTACGGTGTATGACGTGTCGGGTGCTGCGATCCCGAACGTAGTCATCACGATCACCAACGCGGAAACCAAGCTCAGCCGGACGTTGGCCAGCGGTGAAGATGGATCTTTCTCCGCTGTTGGGATCGCTCCGGGCGCGTACCAGTTGACGTTTGAAGCCAAGGGATTTCAGGCCGCGCGCGAACACACCAGTCTGAAAGCGGGTGAGACAGCCAAGCTTACTCCGGTGCTCCAGGTAGGGCGCATTCGTGAGACGATGACCGTCACAGCCAAGGGAACGCCCGCGTACTCGGGTCCGGTGAAGGTTCGCGTGGGCGGTAATGTGGAACCGCCAAAACTTCTGCGCGAAGTGCGCGCGCCGTATCCGGAATCGGTGAAAGCCAGGGGCATCACCGGCACGGTGATTGTGCAGGGCGTCCTACTCATGGACGGCACGTTGAGCAGTCTGAGGGTGATCCAATCGCCCGATCCCGAATTGAGCGCCTCCACGCTGGAAGCCGTGAGCAAGGCACGCTACACGCCTGCCAAGCTGAATGGGCAGCCGATTGAGGTAGTGACCGTGATCGAGATCAATTTCAACCTTGCTCCGTAGTACGCACTCTCTGACGGTCGTGCCTCTGTTTGCCTTTGCGACAGCGGCACGCACGCCTAATACAGGCGCACTCCGCGCGGCCCGGGTGGTCTCTGTAAGTGGACCGTATCGATGAAGCTCACCTTATGGCTCGCACGCGTCATCACTATGGTGTGCGTGCGGGCCCCTTCCTTGAAGAAGCGCACCCCGTGTAGCAATGTTCCATCGGTGACGCCGCAAGCCGCAAAGACGATCCGATTTCCAGGGGCAAGATCCTTGGCGGAATAAATCCGGCGCGGATCGCTGATTCCCATCTTCGCCATACGCTCTTCTGTATCCGGTTTCGTTTTCACCAGCCGCGCGACCATTTCGCCATGCAGGCAGCGCAGGGCGGCGGCAGTAATCACGCCTTCCGGCGCACCGCCGATCCCCATCACCGCATGCACACCCGCGCCGCGCACGGCCACTGAAATTCCTGCCGACAGATCACCGTCTCCAATCAGGCGTATGCGTGCCCCCGCAGCGCGAATTTCTTCGATCAGCTTTGCGTGGCGAGGACGGTCGAGAACAATGATGACCAGATCCCTGATCTCGCGGTCCAGGCTGTGTGCGATCGCCTGCAGATTTTCCGCAACTGGTGCATCGATGTCGAGCACGCCACGACAAGCGGGCCCGGCGATGATCTTCTCCATGTAGCAATCGGGCGCGTGCAGCAATCCGCCGGGTTCAGACGCGGCCAGGACAGCGATTGCGTTGGAAGTGCCGGTGGCGCACAGGTTGGTGCCCTCCAGCGGATCCACCGCGATATCAACCTCGGGATAAGGCTTACCATCAATCGGCGGAGCGCCCACCTTCTCGCCGATATAGAGCATCGGCGCTTCATCGCGTTCGCCTTCGCCGATCACGATGGTGCCTGCGATCGGGATTTCTTCGAAAGCCGAGCGCATCGCTTCGACGGCGACGCGGTCGGATCCTTCTCTTTCTCCCTGCCCCATGGTCCGCGCGGCGGCAATCGCTGCTCGCTCGACGACGCGGACAAATGACGACGCCAATTCCAACTCCATTCCGGAGTCTGCCATGGTGTCCCTCCTCCGAAGGAAGCACCGGGCCGGCGGCACACTAGAGCGGGGGCCGCCGTCGATGCCAGTCGGTCATTTTCTGATACTGCATGCCTACAGCAAGGGCGAGGTTCTCCGAGAA
>DASXVP010000002.1:0-15218 GCA_036504135.1 Paludibaculum sp. | reverse complement strand
CCGGTATTTTGGACAGCAGACCGATTCACCCGACGAAGGTGTACTGGCCAACCCGAATCACCGATGAGGCCGGAAGGGCTTCCTATGTCGTTTCTTTGCAGCACTGGTCAAGCCGCGTTTCGCGGGTCTTGGACAGCAGTGGGATGGACCCGGCGCCTGGAGACGCGCTGGTCACGGTGAACTTCATGTCTTCCAGGGCGAGGCGCGCAAAACCCGCATTCAGTAATTCGTCCAGGACCGCGCGCTCCTCGCCGGTGAGTCCGGCGTAGATGTCGCGCCCGCTGCCCGGAGCGACGGCCTCCGCAATGGCTTGTCGCTTCGCCTCCGGGACAGCCAGCGCGTAGAGCGCATCCCACAGGAACGAGTGGCTGCTCAGGCCGTCGGTAGCGATTACCACCGGGACGATTCCGTCCCACACCCCGGTCGTGCCCTCGTTTGCGCCCATCATCTGCACCGACCCGCCGCTCTGGCCGTAGATGTAGCCGTAAATGCGCCCGGTGTCTTCGTACAGTCTGTTCGCATAGGCTTTGGCCAGTTTGGCAGCGGCGGCAATCACTCGATAGCCCACGTTCGGGCTGCCGGGAATGACTCCCACCGTGTACCCGCCGCTGGTGAACGCGAACCGGTTGTCGACCGCGTTCAGGATTTCCTGTCCGAGCGGATACGACTGCTGAAAGAAGCGGTTGCGCCAGTGTGCCTTATCGGGAAATCTCCAAATGACGCTGTGGGCCACGGTGGTGGGGCTCTGCAGGATGCCGGCCGGCAACTCAGCCTGGGTCCTGGTCGGAGGGAAGTGGCCCTTCACCTCGGTGTAGGGAATGGTCGAACCGTCCGGCAGTTTGAGTGTCAACTGCTGAGTGCTGTCGATGACGAAGGTCTTCCCGTTGTAGTCGGGGTCCGTGCAGGTAGCGTCGATAACCAGCGGCGGCTCGATGCCGCCAAACTGCGGGCCACCGATGAATCTACAATCTGCGGCCAGTGCGGGCAACACGATGAGAACTGCGGTAAATGCCGCCTGGAACATGGTCGTGCGGAGAGACGAAACCATTCTGGGGACAAGCATACTGGCATTACGTGCCACGGTCAACACGAAACGCCTTCCTAGACATGTCGTGCTCCTTCTGCTATCCCGTCCGCACGTGAAGAACCCCCGGTCCATCCCGGAACCCGAAGCAGTGCTTTCCGCCCTCCGCAGTTTGAGAGAGCGCAAACTGCGGGCGGTACGGGAGTCCATCTGGGACGTGGCGATGGACCTCTTCGCGGCCTACGGCTACGACGAAACAACGGTGGAGGACATCGCATGCGCGGCTGGCATTTCCTTGCGCTCCTTCTTTCGGTTCATCCTGATCGTGCTGCAACAGCGGAATCGCGGAGCCTCGATGCTTGAGGCAACGACCTCCTTAGCCCACGTGATTTTCGTAGGGTTCCGGCCGGACAGCCCTGTAGTCAACGTAGAGCCTAACGCAGCGGCACTCGCGACGCCTTGCAGGAAGTCGGCCTAGTGATTGAGCGGAAACGTGTCGTGGATGGGGAAATTTGGGTAAGGATGGGTAATTCCCGATTCAGGCCGCAATTTGGGCGGAGCGCGGCAACTGGCGTGTTTTGTAGGGGGTGCGTTGAAACGTTGGGCGCAGCCGTCAACTACTGGGGACTTGTTTTTCGGGAGGGAATGGGTTTGGCTCCCCGGCATGGATTCGAACCACGATTCACGGCTCCAAAGGCCGCTGTCCTACCATTAGACGACCGGGGATTGAGGCAGGCGATCACGAACCACTTCAGTTTACCGCACCCGCCCCTAAGACAGCAGCAACTCCAGATCCTCCCGCCCCAAATCCCGGATCAGGCTGTTGTCCTCGCCCAGAATCGCGTCCGCCAAATCCCGCTTCGATTTCTGCAACTCCAGCACCCTCTCCTCCACCGTGTCCTTCGCAATCAACCGGTACGCAAATACCGGCCGCGATTGCCCGATCCGGTGCGCCCGGTCCACCGCCTGCGCCTCCACCGCCGGGTTCCACCACGGATCCAACAAAAACACATACTCCGCCGCCGTCAGATTCAGCCCCAGCCCGCCGGCCTTCAAGCTGATCAGAAACAGCCCGCACTTCTCATCCGTCTGGAACCGCTCCACTCGCGCCTGCCGGTCCGTCGTCGATCCGTCCAGATATTCGTACACAATGCCCGCCGCATCCAACCGCAGCCGCACAATCGCCAGCATGCTCGTGAACTGCGAGAACACCAGCGCCTTGTGCCCTTCCTCCAACACCTCGGTCAACTGCTCCATCAGCACATCCAGCTTCGCGCTCGGCTCCTCCACCCGGCTCGAATCGATCAGCGCCGGATGACACGCCGCCTGCCGCAAGCGCAGCAGCGCCTCCAGCACATGCATCTTCGAGCGGCCCATCCCCTGCTTCGCCACCCTCAGCAACAGAGACTCCCGGTAGTGCCGCTTCAACTCGTCGTATTGCTTGCGCTGCGTCGCCTCCAACTCGCAGAAGATCGTCTGCTCCGTCTTCTCCGGCAACTCCTTCGCCACCTGCTTCTTCGTGCGCCGCAGGATAAACGGCCGCAGCGCCTGCGCCAGCAATTGCCGCGCCTCTTCGCTCGGATTCCGCGACAGCCCGCCAGCCATCTTCAACACGCGCGCCTCGCCAAGCATCCCCGGATTGAGAAACTCGAACAGGCTCCACAACTCGCCCAGATGGTTCTCCACCGGCGTGCCGCTCAGCGCCAGCCGGTTCCGCCCCTTCAACAACCTCACCGACTTCGCCGATGCCGTCGATGCGTTCTTGATCGCCTGCGCCTCGTCCAACACCACGTAGTCAAAAACTTGATCCTTCAACCGCGGGATGTCCCGCACCAGCGTGCCATAGGTGGTCAGGATCAGGTCGTGCGAGGCAAACAGGCGCATATCCCGCGACAGCCCCGTATATTCCAACACGCGGAGTTGCGGTGTAAACCGCTCCGCCTCCTGCCGCCAGTTAAAGACCAGCGATTTCGGAGCCACCACCAGCGACGGCCCCGCACCCTCGGCCCGCCGCCCCTCCAGCGCCGCCAGCACCTGCGCCGTCTTCCCGACGCCCATGTCGTCGGCCAGGCATCCGCCAAAGCCGAACTCGCGCAGAAACTCCATCCAACCCAATCCCTCGCGCTGATAGTCGCGCAGCGTCCCCACAAACCCTGCCGGCTGCTCCAGCGCGCGCACACCCGTAAAGTTCCTCAGCCGCCGCCGCGCCTGCTCAAACAGCTCGTCGCAATGGATCTCGCCTTGCGACGCCAGCAACGCATCCAGCAGCCCCGCCTGATTCTGCCGGAATCGTAGATGATCCTCTTCGGTGTGCCCCAACCCCACCAACGGCGCAAAGCGCTCCAGCCACTCCTCCGGCAGCAATCCATACGTCCCGTCGCCCAACAGCACCATACTGTCACCGCGCCGCAGCGCCGCCAGCAACTGCGGCAGCGTCGCCGTCTCGCCGCCATACTCCACTTCGCCGCGCATCTCAAACCAGTCGATGCCCGACGTCACAGCCACCTTCGTCGCCCCTGGAGCCCGGAACGCCTTGCCCTCCGCCTCCACCCGCCAGCCCTCGTGCACCAGCTCCCGCACGACAGCCGGCAGCCGTTTCGGCGGCAGCTTCCATCGCTCCTCGCCCCGCTGCGTTTCCACCCTCAGCCCCAAATCCTCCAGCCGCGCCCGCGCCGCGCTCTCCGCCCTGCCGTCGCGCGGCACAAACAGCCGATCCTGGCTCACATAGAATCCCCGGCTCTGGTTCGCGCTCCCCACGGATCGGTCACCATACCGGTACACCAGCTCCGCCCACAATTGCTCCGTCGCCCGCGCGCGCTCGCCGTGAAACCGCACCGCCGGCGCCATCGCCCGCGCCTCCTCCGTCCAGTGCCAGTCCTCCGGTAGGTGCAGCGGCGGCGTACGCCCGTCTTCCGTCAGAGTACGCAACAGTTCATCCAACTCCGCCGTCTCCACCCCAATCGAGCCCGAAGTCCGCAACTCCCGCACCCAAGCAAAATGCGACCCCGGCACAAACCGCGCCACTGTCTCCTTCGAAATCAACAATCCGTCACCCATCAGCAACTGCGGCTCGCGCAGCTCCATCCGTTCACCGCCCCGCCGCAGCGCCCCCTCCAACCGCCACCGCTCCGCCCCATCCGCCCGCAACTCCAACACAAACTGCCATGCCCCGCCCTCATCCCACCTCAGCGCCCCGCCCATCTCCGACGGCGGCCCCGCATCCAGCCGCAGCCGCCCCGTCCGCGCCATCCGCGGAGCCAGCATCAATGCCAGCGCGCCCGGCAACTGCACCCGGTTCGGCAACGCCTCATAGCTCGGCGTCGCCATGTAGCCGTAGTTCACGCGCCCGCCCGCCAACTGCGCCAGGATCTCCCGATCCTCCTCGTCCGGCAAGCTCGCCAGGTCGCCCAGCCGCAAGCTCAGGTCCTTCGGCTTGCCCATCTCGCCGTTCAACTTCGGCGAGACCACGTGCAGCGTGATCACCAGCCCGCCCGCGTTGCGCGACGCCTGCACGTCCAGCGCGTACAGCACCTCCGAGCCCGCCGGCCACTCCCGGTGCGGCCGCTGCGGCTCGCTGCTCTGGTCAAGGATCCCCGTCAGCCGCCGCCGCCAGCTCGATACAGCCGCCGGCGGCGCCGTCAGCGATAACTCCTCCTCAAATTCGTCCCCGTCGTCATCCATCATGATCAGCCGCGACACCCGCGACGCAGCCCGCAGATAGCCCTCTTTTTCCGCCGCCAGAACCACTGCCCACAAGTGCTTGCACGACCCGTTCGAATCGAAATACGGGCATCCGCAGGAAACATACAGGGCCCCCGCCAAATACCGCATCGATATCTCGTACACGTCCGTACCGCGTACAATCGCTTGCAGCGTTGTCTCGTCGCCCCTCAGCACCTTTACCCGCCGGGCGCGGAAATACTCCAGCCCGCGGTGACGAACCACTGCCGGAAAGTCCCGCGCCAACAGAGCTGTCAACATATATATCGCCATCCCGCGCCGCGCTACTTCGTCCGCCCCGGATCCGCCGTCCACAATTTACCGGCCTCGGTCAACACATCCCCATCGCCATCCAAGTCGGGAAATCGCGGCAGCTTCGCCTGCCCATTTCCACACGCAGCCGCAGCCGGCAGAACAGTGACATATCCCATACAACCCGCATCCTACCATGCCGCTCCCGCTTGACCCGTCTATAGCTTTACACTTCACACTAGGCCTAAGAGACACCCACCACGGAGCCACGCATCATGACCATCACCGCCCTCGCCCGCCAGCACGGACTCTCCCGTGCCACCCTCCTCTACTACGATCGCCTCGGCCTCTTGAAACCCTCCGCGCGCCTTGCCAACGGCTACCGCCGCTACACCGCCAAGGACGCCGCACGCCTCAGCCAGATCTGCCTCTACCGCCAGACCGGCCTGCCCCTCGCCGACATCCGCAAACTCCTCGACAAGCCCCATAAGGATCTCGCCGCCGCCCTCGAGCGCCAGCTCTCCGAGCTCGCCACCCAGATCGAAGCCCTCCGCAATCGCCAGCGCGTCATCGTCGAGCTGCTCCGCAACCGCCGCCTCCTCGAAAAGGTCAACATCATGAACCGCGAGACCTGGGTCAAGCTCCTCCGAGCCTCCGGCTTCACCGACGAAAACCTCCATCAGTGGCACCGCGATTTCGAACGGCTCGACCCCGATCACCACCAGCGCTTTCTCGAATTCCTCTGCATCCCCAATGACGAAATCCAGGCTATCCGCGCCTGGTCCAAACAGGCATAGAACCGGATCTGCCAGCAAGCGCGCCAGCATCCGCTAGATGAAGGCACCCAATACCCACCGCATACGCCGCCAGATCCAGAAAGCTGAACTGCACCCCCATCAGCCGTGCACAGGCCCGCACCACCCAGTGCCCGCTCGCCAGCAGATGCGCAGGGATCATCGTCAGTTGAAACAGCTCGATGGCCGTCATAACAACCATCGCGGAAACGCCCGAAGCCTGCGCCCTCAAAAACAGGCGCAAAAATCCATAAATCATCATCGCGTACAGGGCGTCGCCAAGGTACTTGTCGAAGATCACGAATCCCGTGTGAACCACTCGCGAGAGCAGACCCATCGCGATGATGCCAGCGATGCACAGCACCCACGACCAGCG
This sequence comes from Paludibaculum sp., assembly GCA_036504135.1. Classification (GTDB taxonomy): domain Bacteria; phylum Acidobacteriota; class Terriglobia; order Bryobacterales; family Bryobacteraceae; genus Paludibaculum. The sequence goes on along the minus strand of DASXVP010000002.1, from coordinate 9,052 downwards.
CGAATTCAAACGGACGGCCATCCCTCCATACTACGTTGGGCCCCCGTCACCGCCCCCGTTCCCGGAACATCCGCTTGGCAGCTTTATGAATCGCCTTCCATTTCTGCTTCTCGGCTCTCTGGGCGTTGAGATCCGACTCCCTGGCATGGTGCCGCGCCTCGCGCTGCAGCTTCGCAAAGCTCCCCCACCGGTCCATCGGAATCCACCCCTCCTCCAGCGCCTGCCGTACCGCGCACCCCGGCTCCTCTTCATGCCTGCAATCGCCAAAACGGCATTGCGCGGCCAGCTCGGCGATCTCGGGAAATCCCAGGTCGAGCGACGTCTCGCTGGCCAGCAGGCCCAACTCCCTCATCCCCGGCGTGTCGATCAGCCACGCTCCGCCCGGCACTGCAATCAACATGCTCGCCGTCGTCGTATGCCGTCCCCGCGAGTCGCTCTCGCGCACTTCGCGCGTAGCCAGCACCCCCCCGGTGAGAGCATTCGCAATGGTGGATTTACCGGCCCCGGACGAACCCAGCAACCCCACCGTCACACCCGGCCCCAGCCACGGCCGCAGCGGCTCTACCGAGCAATGCGCGCTCAGCGTCACCACCTCCGCGCCTCCAGCAGCGGCACGCACCGCATCCACCGCAGCCTCCACGTCCCCGCAAACATCCGCTTTGTTCAGTACCACCACCGGGCGCGCGCCGCTCTCCCACGCCAGCACCAGATAGCGCTCGATGCGCCGCAGATTGAAATCCCCATCGAGACCGCAAACCACGAAACACACGTCGATGTTGGCCGCCACGCACTGCGCCGCGTGGGCCCGACCCGCGGCTCTCCGAACAAACGCAGTCCGCCGCGCCTCCACTTCCTCCATCAGGCAGAAATCGCAGGCCCGGCGCACCCGCACCCAATCGCCCACTGCCGGCAACTCGCCATACGCCCGCAACGCGCCCGATGGCTCCGCCGCCGTTTCCCCGCCCTCGTCCAGCAACACACGGTACTTCTCCTGTGCGCCGAACGAAACTCGGCCCCGAATGAGGCTATTGATCTCCATTTGGTTCGCTCCGTATTCAAAGGACTTGAACACACGGCTCCCGCCCAGCCGCTGGACGGCAGGTTGCATTGGGTCAGCGCTCCTGCGAAGCGCGCGGGTTAGCGAACAATGGTAGACAAATTCCAGGTTATCAAAGACTCAGCCGGACGCGCGCCGGCCCCAGCAGTTTTGCCGCCGATGTTGTCAAATCGTAGATACCCTTCGCCATCGCCCGGTGAACCATGCACTCGATCATCGTCTTCGTTGAGACCGTCTGGCAGGACCTCAAATACGGGCTCCGTCAATTGAGGCGAAACCCCGGCTTTACCGCCGTTGCCGCGCTCACGCTCGCCCTCGGCATCGGCGCCAATACATCCCTGTTCAGCCTCCTCAATGCCCTGCTCCTTCGCCCCCTGGCGGTCCCGGAGAATGCCGCAGTCGTCGGAGTCTACCGCGGCAACGACCGTCCGTCTTCTTATCCGGACTTCCTCGATCTCCAGCAGCGCGTCACTGCCTTCTCCGCCCTCGCCGCCGGCGTGACCAACGAGAGCGCGCTCGATATCGGCAACACCAGCGAGGTCATCCTGGCCGAAGCTGTCTCCTACAACTACCCAACAGTCCTGCAAGTCCGCCCCGCACTGGGGCGTTGGTTCTCGGCCCTCGATGAGACCGCCGCCGACCAGTTCATTGCGGTCATCAGCCACCGCGTCTGGGAACGCCGACTGGGCGGCGATCCTCAGATCATCGGCAAGCAGGTCCGTCTGGAATCGCAATGGTACACCGTGATCGGTGTCGCGCCGAAGGACTTTCCGGGGATGGCGCAGCCCATCCTCACCGGCATCTGGGTGCCGCTGGTCCCATACGCGAGACACAACAGCTTCGCGTCGCGCCTCGTGACAGACCGCCACGAGGGCCGCGTCATGGTGTTCGGCCGCCTGAAGCCGGGCGTGACTGTCCCGCAGGCCCAGGCCCAGCTCAACGCAGCGGATCTCGACCTACGCCGCCAATACCCATACCTGAGGACGCCGTCGTCGCCCCTGCAGTTGGTAAGCGTGCGCGGCACCACGGACTCCGGTTACCGGCGCATGGTCCGCCAGATGCTGACGCTGCTGATGGCGCTCGGCGGCCTCGTGCTCCTCATCGCCTGCGCCAACGTCGCCAACCTGCTGCTGGCCCGCGGCGTCGCACGCCGGCACGAGATCTCCATCCGCCTGGCGCTGGGAGCCAGCCGCGCGCGCCTCGGCCGCCAGACGTTTGCCGAGAGTCTGCTGCTCAGCCTGCTCGGTGCGGCAGCAGGCCTGGCAGCAGCTCACTGGACGAACCGTCTACTCGAACGCGCCATCTCATCGGCGCCCTCCCCCATCGCCGTCGGAGTCGGCCTCTCCTTCGACGGGCGCGTCTTTGCTTTCGTACTGATCGCCTCGATTCTCACCACCGTTATATTCGCCATGATGCCCGCGTTCCAGGCTTCGAAAACGAACGTTGTCTCCGCGCTGCAAGGCAGTGAGGTCTTCGCCCGCAACCGCAGGCTCACCCTCCGCAATCTCAACGCAGTAGCGCAGGTGGCACTCTCTCTCGTCCTGCTGATCACCGCCGGCCTCTTCCTGCGCGCACTCCACAACGCCGGCAGCATCGATCCTGGCTTCGATCCTCGCGGCCTGCTTTCCGCCCGGCTCTTCGTGCCAAAACCAACGTTCAACGAGGTCACCGGCAGAGCCCTCTATCGCCGCATTGTCGAGCACACCCGCAGCCTGCCCGGCGTACGTAACGCGACGCTTTCCTATGCCGCGCCCATGATGACCATGACCGGATGCGTCACGCCGGAGACGGACCAACACGCCGCACCCTCGGTGACAGCCGGAGCCAACGTCATCGGCCCCAACTACTTTGCGACGCTCGGAATCCCGGTGTTGCGCGGCCGCGATTTTGGCCCCGCCGACAACGTCGCTGCGCCGCCGGTGGTGATTGTCAATGAGACTCTGGCGCGCCGTTACTGGCCCGGACGGGGTGCCGTCGGCAACCGCGTCCGGGTGGGCCCCGGCTGCGACATCGGGCGCGGCGCCAGCGCCGAAATCGTGGGCGTCGTCCAGGATGCCCAGTACGCCTCGCTCGAGCAGGATCCCAAACCCTACGTCTTCTTCCCCTTGGAACAGCGCTACGCAGGCTTCCTCGCACTCCTGGTTCACACCGAAAACGACCCCTCCGGCTGGGCCACCGTTCTTCGCCGCGAACTCCACGGGTTGGATGACAGACTGCGCATCTACGAAACCGACACTCTAGCCAATCAAATGGACAAGACCCTTTGGCAGACACGCTGGGAGGCCACGCTCCTCGTGGTCTTCGCCGTCCTCGCGCTGCTGATCGCCTCCGTCGGCGTCTACGGCGTCATCGCTTTCGCCGCCCGGCAGAGAACGCGCGAGTTTGGCATCCGCATGGCGCTCGGCGCACAACGGCGCGATATCCTCCGCCTTGTCATCGGCGATGCGCTGCTGATCGCTCTGGCCGGCGTCGGACTCGGCTTGCTCGCTTCGCTGGCCTGCACTCACCTATTGCGCAGTTTCCTCTTCGGGTTGAGCCCCACCGACCCCGCATCGTTCGCCGGCGCGGCGCTCCTCTGGACCGCGCTCTCGCTCATCGCCAGTTCCGTCCCCGCCTGGCAATCCACCAGAGTCGCACCGTCCAAAGCGCTACGCCACGAATAGCAGTAGCGCAGAGAACCCCGCCCTCCGCAGAGCCTACGGAAACGCCGTCACCCTCGGCGCGTCCCGCGGCCCCGTCTTCGCCGCACCGCCCGTATTGTTGATCACGTTGCTGATCTCCCCGCGATTCCCCAGCCGCACCGTGATCAAGCTGTGGAACTTCACGTTCGGCTGCACCGGAGTCTCCACCGCCCGCGTCAGCACCACGCCCTCATTCCGGAACACGCTGTAGATGCCCAGCCCCCACGCCTCGTGGCTCGTCACCGTGTCGGCCACTTTATAGGACGCCCAGCCGTTCGTCCCAGGCGCGCTCGAATAGCTCGCCTGATCCGGCGGATCGTACGGGATCTCCGATTGATAGAAGTACACCCGACCGCCGTTGCCATTCCAGACCACCTGAAACTCCTGGTAGTGCTCCACGAACAAACCATACGCCGTCACATTCTGCCCATTGACGATCAACCCGTTCGCCCCGGGGTTCTTCTTCCAGCCCACGCCATTGCCATGATCGGCCCGCCAGATCCACGTGTGATCCACAATCGTGTCGTTGCTGTTGATCCGCAGGCTCACCGACGCCTGCCCCGCCGCCGCCCCGCCCACGCGGAAGAAGACGTCATGCAACGAAATCGGATTCCGCGCGTGGCTGGCCTTGCTCCCGCCCGGCCCCACCTCCAGCAGCACCGGTGAATTGGCGGCGCCGGCCTCGAAAAACAGACCGGCGATGATAATCCCGTCCACGTCGGCCGTCGTCATCGGCGTGACGCCATTGTTGGCCATCAGCGTGGCAAAGCCAAGCCCCAGCACCACCGTATTGGCGCGCGCCACGCGAATGGTGTCGCTCAGCCCGTAAATACCCGGAGTGAAGAGCAGGTGTTTCCCCTTCGCCAATTGCGCGTTGATCGTCGCGGCCGTATCGACATCCGGCCGCGCGATGTAGAACTGGCCGATGGGAATGGAACGCCCCGGCGTCGCCCCGCCGCGCCATGTGATCCCCGCACTCTCGCTCCGCAGTGCCGGAACCCGCACGCTGTAACGGCCCGCCGCATCCACCTGCAAGAACGGCTTCTCGCGAACAACCGGAGTCCGCGCGATCTTCGTGTACGGCGGTGCCGGCCATTCCCCCGCCGGCGGATTCACCACGCCCACGAAAACCATGTTCCAGTTCGACCCGTTCCAACTGCCCCACTCCGTATTCCGCGAAATCCACTGCTGCTGCGAACCCGAGCCCACATTGCCATCGATCAACGCGTCCGACATCCAGCCGCCGCTAGCCCACCCGCCTTTCTGATGCAGCACCATGCTGCCGCGAACGTGCATCCGCCGGAACGGGATCGCCTGCGAGACGGCCCATTGCATCGTGCCCCCGGCGGGCGTCACCGAAAAGCCCTCGGCGGATTTCCAGAACGTGCAGGTCGCATTGTTGTTCGGCAGCGTGGCGTCCGAATGCACGTTGCCCGTGATGTGAACGTCGTCGGGCGACGCGCCCAGCCCCAGCACCTGCGTGTAATAGCCTACCGGCACGTCCAGGCTGTATTTGCCCGGAGCGAACAGCAGCGCGTGACGCTCCGCACCAAACTGGTTCTTCTCCTGGATGGCGTAGACCTTGTTGATCCGCGCCTGCATCTCCGCAGCCGGCATCGCGGCATCGAACATCAGAACGTTGGGCCCAAAATCCGGCTTCTGAGGACCCGCCCCCGCCGCCGTCGTCACCAGTCCGAACAGCAGCGCTGCCGCCAGCCGCGCGCATTCCATTCGATCTCTCATGACTCCACGCTCCTTGCCCCGTCAAGATTCAGACGGCTCAATCCCGAATCCTATCCCGCCACGCCCACGCAAACAAGCATAGAATCATCTCCATGCTCCGCAGAGAATTCCTCGCCACCGCCGCTGCCGGCGCCTCCGCATTTGCCAAATCGGCCCGCCGCCCCAATATCCTCTTCATCATGGCCGACGACCACGCGTCCCACGCCATCTCCGCCTACGGCAGCCGCATCAACCAGACCCCCAATCTCGATCGCATCGCGCGCCAGGGTGTCCGCCTCGATAACTGCTTCTGCACCAATTCGATCTGCACCCCCTCGCGCGGAGTCATCCTCACCGGCCAGTACAGCCACGTCACCGGAGTGAAGACCCTCAACGACCCCCTCGATCCCGCCCGTCAAAACGTAGCCAAGCTCCTCCAGGCCGGAGGCTATTCCACCGCCATGGTCGGCAAATGGCACCTCCACAAAAACCCATCGGGCTTCGACTACTGGAATATCCTCCCCGGCCAGGGAGCCTACTTCGACCCCGCCATGATCGAGAACGGCGAGAACCGCAAATACACCGGCTACACCACCGATCTCATCGCCGATCACTCCCTCGCCTGGCTCCAGCGCCGCCCCAAAGACAAGCCCTTCTTCCTCATGTGCCACCACAAGGCGCCCCACCGCAACTGGATGCCCGCCCCCAAATACGCCCACCTCTTCGATGGCCAGACCATCCCCGAGCCCGCCAACCTCTTCGACGACTACGCCAACCGCTCCACCGGCGCCCGCAACGCCACCATGCGAGTCGGCGAGCATATGGTGAAGTCCGATCTCAAAGTAGACATCCCCACCAACCTCAAGGGCAACGACCTCCGCCGCTGGGCCTACCAGCTTTACATCAAGGACTACCTGCGCTGCATCCAGAGCGTAGACGACAACGTCGGCCGCATGCTCGACTACTTGAAGGCGGAGGATCTCGAGAAGGACACCATCGTCATCTACACCTCGGACCAGGGCTTCTTCCTCGGCGACCACGGCTGGTTCGACAAGCGCTTCATGTATGAAGAGTCCCTCCGCATGCCCTTCCTCATGCAGTACCCCCGCGAGCTCAAGCCCGGCACCGTGAACAAGGACATGACGCTCAATCTCGATTTCGCCGAGCTCTTTCTCGATTACGCCGGCCTCCCCGCCCCCACCGATATGCAGGGCCGCAGCTTCCGCCGCAACCTCACCGGCCACACCCCCAAAGACTGGCGCCAATCCATGTACTACCGCTACTGGATGCACATGACCGGAGACCACCACGTCCCCGCCCACTACGGAGTCCGCACCAAAACCCACAAGCTCATCTACTACTACGGCAAGGCCCTAGGCGCCAGCGGCTCCAGCAACGTGGACACCCCGCCCGAATGGGAGCTCTTCGATCTGGTCAAAGACCCCGCCGAAATGCGCAGCGTCTACGGAGAACCCGCTTACGCCAAGGTCACCACCACCCTCAAACAGGAGATGGCGCGGCTCCAGCAGCAGTACAAGGACCAGCCTTCGGAGTGACGCGGCATTCCCCCGTGGCGCGTGTGGCACCGCACCCACCGCGCTCGCCTTACCTGCCGCCTCGCCAGCATGTCCGGCCTGAATTCCGGTCTTTCCTGCCGCGGAGAAGCACAGCTCGAGTCCTTGATGCCTAAACCCTTGATCGGCAGGCCGTGGCGTAACCCAAATCGTTATAGGGTGCATTCCGCCGTTCCCTGGCACCGAGGCACCACTCCTCCAGCTCTATGTTCCGCTCGTCCAGGGGTTAGCATTGGGAATAGAGAGATCAGCAAGTATGCCCACTGATTATCAGGAAGTGCGGCGAGACCTGGAGAGCGTGCTCACGCTGGCGAGTGACTTGTCAATCGCAGCGTCCAGTCGAAGCGTGGTCGAGTGGCACCTCGAATATGCAAGCCATATCTTCTTGAAAGTTTACTGCCATGCGAACTCAGCCCTTCGCCTTTCGCCCACCGGGCTGAGCCAGGCTATGCCGGGTGCTACTGAAGTCTGGGATCTCGGATCGACTTGCGCTGTCGTCCGTGCACTGATTGACACCTACTTCGCGATGTATTACGTCGCGGTCGAATCAATCAGCAGTGAAGAACGGGACTTTCGGGAAGCATCGTGGTGCTTTGAGGGCGAACACGATCGTCTATGGATGCTTCAACGTATCGGATCTGACTCCCCTGAATTGGCGGGACTCGAAGCAGAAGTCGGACGTCTACGTGGGCTCGTCCTGAATCATCCGGTATACGGCCGACTAGACAAAGAAATGCAAAGGCAGATTCGGGATGGGAAAAAACCATTCCACCTCTCGAACTCCGCTCTGGCGGAGCGGTCGGAAATTAGCGTGAACTACTACCGGGCAGTGTATCGCTACCTTTCGAGCTACACACATACCTACCCGTACTCTGTCTCCCAACTCGCAAGGATTCGTGCCGGAGATCCGGAGGCACTAGGTCTCTTTTCCACGGCCCTTCAATACTGCCTCGCGTTCCTCGCAGTCGCTGTCCTTGACTTTTGGTCGCTGTTCCCCGACCTTGCGGTCTCTTGCGACCCTCACACACAAAAGGTGCTGAATGTCTGGGTTTCCATTGCGGCTGAAGTCGGCGTTACCTGCCCTCCTGATTCGCTACATCTCTGACACCCGCGATCCTCCACCAGCCTGTAATCGGCTCGATCCGCCCGCCTCACTCGGCAAACACTTCTTGCAGCGTACTCAACGTGGACGATAGCGTCTTTGCCGTCACCGCTCCCAGTTTCTTGGTGAGCCGGACCTTGTCAACCGCACGCATGTGATCGAGCAAGATGAAACCCTTCTTGCCGCCGTGCGTAATACCAATGCGAAACGGCGCCGCGTGACTCTTCGTCGTCATCGGAGCCACGATCACCGTACGCAGAAAATCATGCATCTCGGCGGGCGAAACCACGACGCAGGGTCGCGCCTTCCTGATTTCGCTACTGACAGTGGGATCAAGATTCACCGACCAGATCTCTCCGCGATTCACCACGTCAACTCCGCGTCCGCGGCATTGCCGAATTCGCCCATCGCCAATTCGGCATCGACGGCATTCGCGATCTTCTGCGCCGCCTCTGCCCAACCTCTGCGCACAGGGCTGGCAGGTCTGCGCAGCACCAGCGCGTCGCCCTCAATCGTCAGAGCCACGCCCGTCTCACCATTCAGTCCCAACTGCGCCAGCACCGGCTTCGGACTTACGACGCCTTGTGAGTTGCCGATCCGTCGAAATCTTAGGTGCATTGCTTTCATTGTAATAACAACACTATACCGACGGGCGTGCGCTTTCGAGCAGGGCTTTTGAGTTTTCCGCTGCCACCCCAACCCCATTCACACGCCTTTTTTCCCATATTCTTCAATGACTTACCCCATCCACCTATTGACACCCCATGCTACCGTTGTCTTAGGGGATGACCCGCTGGCCAGCTTCGATCCCTTCGCCTAACGTAGAGCGGCGGTAATTACCTACCCATTGGGTAAGGAATTCACCGCTTCCTATGCGGGCCGCCGTCTTTGACGGCGCGCAAACCGGTTTTTGTCC
>DASXVP010000001.1:0-124098 GCA_036504135.1 Paludibaculum sp. | reverse complement strand
GCTCCTCCATCACGACCGGAATGGTGCCGTCGGCATCGGGTCCGATGTCGAGCAGCAGATTGCCTCCGCGGCTGACCAGATCCACCAACATGATCACAAGATCGCGGCCTGTGTGATAGTGCTCCAGGCGTTCCGCGCGATTGTAGCCGTAGCTGAAACCCATGCCGCGACTCTCTTCCCACGGATGTTCCATGCCGCTCATGCCCGGCGTGTATTCGGTGGTCCAATAGCCGCCGTGTTTGTGGCGCGAGTCCTTGCCCCAACGATCGTTGATCACAACATCGGACTTCACGGGAGATTCGTTAAATAACCAGGCAAGAAGTTCGGGGCTGTGCCATTCAGCGGATGGCAGATCCCACTCGCCGTCACTGAAGATAATGGCCGGCTTGTAGCGCGTAACCAGATCCTTGAACTGCGGGAACATGTGCTCTTTGATGTAGCGCGGCTTATCGGTCAACCAGAGCGGGTTGTACCACTCGTAAAGCGAATAATAAAAACCCATCTTGAGGTTCTTGCGGCGGACAGCGTCGGTCAGGTCACCGAGAACATCGCGCTTCGGTCCAATTTCGACCGCATTCCACGGCCGGCCCCAAGTCGCGGAAGCCTCTTTGCTGGGCCACAGTGCGAAGCCCTCGTGATGTTTCGAAGTCAACGCGACATACTTCGCGCCGGAACGTGCAAAAACATCCGCCCAATGGTCAGGATCGAACAACTCCGCGCGGAATTGCGGCGCGAAGTTCTGATACGCGTAGTCCGCGCCGTACTGCTTCTGATGGAAGGCCCAGGTGCCGGTCTGAATCGCATTCGCCTTGGGATTATTCTTCCCTTGAGTCATTGCATTCCAGTACCACTCGGCGTAGGCGAGCTTGCCCGGAATCACTGGAGCATAGGCCGGCACGGAATAAACGCCCCAGTGGATGAAGATGCCGAACTTGGCGTCGGCGTACCAGGTGGGGATCTGGAACTTTTCGAGCGACGCCCAGTTGGGCTGGAAGGGTCCTTTGGCGACGACGGCGTCGATCTTCTTCATCGCGGCGTCGATCTTCTGATCGTAGTTGGCAGTGGGCGGAGTCTGCGCGGAGAGCGCGCAGGCCGCAAACAGGATGAGGACTATTTGTTTCATAGGGAGTTACCTGCCCATCCAGCCGCCGTCTACGACGAGGATCTCGCCGTTAACGTAATTGGATGCGGGAGATGCGAGGAAGACGGTGGCGCCGGCCAGGTCCGACGGATCGCCCCAGCGTCCGGCGGGGATGCGCGCTAGGATGGCTGAGTTGCGCTCGGGGTTGGCGCGGAGCGCGGAGGTGTTGTCGGTCGTAATGTAGCCGGGGGCGATGGCATTCACCTGTACGCCCTTGGACGCCCACTCATTGGCCAGGGCCTTGACCAGTTGCCCCACGGCGCCCTTGCTGGCGGCGTAGCCGGGGACGGTGATGCCGCCCTGGAAGGTCAGCAAGGAGGCGGTGAAGATGATCTTGCCCTCGCCGCGGTCAATCATGCGACGGCCCAGCTCGCGGCTGAGGATCCAGGGGGCGTGAAGGTTGGCCTGGAGGACTTCATCCCAGAACCCATCGGGGTGATCGGCGGCGGGAGAGCGTTGGATGGTGCCCGCGTTATTGACCAGGATGTCGATGCGCGGGCACTGCTCATTGAGGCGGCCCAGGAAGGCATAGAGGGCGTCGCGATCGCCGAGGTCGCAGGTGAAGGGGTAGAACTGGCGGCCGAGCGCGGTGACCGCCTTGGCGACCGGCGAACCGGTGGCGGGCAGGGACTTGCTGACACCGGCGATATCAGCGCCGGCCTCGGCCAGCGCTATGGCCATGGCTTCGCCGATGCCGCGGCTGCAACCGGTGACGAGCGCCGTCTTGCCGTTGAGTCGGAAGAGATCCAGGACGGACATCCGAGGTTAGTCCTTTCTCCGGAGGGTGGAGGCGCGGGCCACCAGGCTGGATTCCAGCAGGACGGTGCGCGGCGGCGCAGGCTTCTTGAGGCCGACGAGCGAGAGAGCGAGGCGGGCGGCGTTTTCGCCAAGAATTGCCGAGCTCTGGTCGATGCTGGTGAGCGGGACGCGGAGGAACGAGGCGTAGTGGATGTTGCCGCAGCCGACGACGGCGACGTCTTCGGGAACGCGGAGGCCGGCGTCAATGACGGCCTGCATGGCTCCCATGGCGACGGGATCGTTGAAGCAGAAGACGCCATCGGGGCGGGGTGACAGGGCCAGGAGATGCTGCATGGCGTCGTAGCCGCTACGGTCCGCGGCATCGTCGGCCGTGCGGCCGGTGATGACGTAGTCGGGATTGGGCGGAATGCCGTGCGCTGCCAGGGCCTTCTGGTAGCCGGCCACGCGGCCGATTGCGGTGCTCACCTCGGGTCCGCGAATGCAGGCGATGCGCTGGCAACCCTGGGCCACGAGATGATCGGCGGCCAGGCGTCCGGCGTCCTCATCATCCACGCCGATGAAGTTGCTGGTGAAGCCGGGTACGCGGCGATCCAGGAGTATGAGGGGTGTCTTGTGGTGCTCCAGCACCCGGAAAGCGGCGGCGTCGGATTGGACAGAGGCGAGCAGCAGGGCGTCGACACGGCGCGCCAGCATGTGTTCGATCTCCTGGCGCTCGATGTCGGCGTTCTCCTCCGAAGACGAAATCATCAGGACGTAGCCCTGCTCGCGGAGCAGGCGCGTGATGCCCTTGGCCACCTCGGCGAAGAAGGGATGCACGAGATCGGGAACGATCAGGCCGATCGTGCTGCTGCGTCCGGTCACCAGGGCGCGTGCGGCGAGGTTGGGCTGGTAGTTCAACTCGCGGATGCGCTTCATCACGCGCTCGCGAGTCTCTTCGCTGATGTCGCTATGATTGCGGAGCACCTTCGAAACGGTGACGACGGAGACTCCGAGGTCCGCCGCGATGTCCTTGAGTCGTGTTGCCATGAGGTGAATAGCTCTGTTTTGACCCTAGTAAGCGTTTACTGTAACGTTATTTGCGAACGGTGTCAATCGAAGTTGAGACCTATTTTGTCGAGGGCTCAACCGGGGAATTGGCTCAAGGAGGCGTCGAGATCGGACAACCATTCCGGATGTCACGCTTGCAGTATGCCCAGGTAAATAACTGCAAAGACGGGCTAAACCGCATACGGAGTGAGCGCTTCGCGGAGGGAGTCTGGCAGCGGGTGGGACTTCTGCGTAGCCTTGGACATGCAGGCAATGATGAGAGTCGCGGTGGCTGCAACCTTGGAATCAAGCATCACTTCAAAGAATAAAGTGTAAGAACTTGAGCCAATGCGGGTTGGCCTGACGAAAATACCGATTTCAGAGTCGTACAGGAGTGGCAGCTTGTAATCCGCCTCGACGTGGACACGAGGATAGGAGAGCCCGTTGTGCTCGGTGGCGAAGTAGGGCCGGCCGAGCATCCGGAAGAACTCATCCTCGGCCGTTTCGATATGCCGGAAGAGGGCGGAGTAGTGGATGCGGCCGGTGGCGTCGGTATCGACGAAACGAATGCGGGTATGCCAAATAAATGGCTCGGGAGCGGGCATTGATTCATTATGGACGAAGGAGGGGCGATGCGGCTTGGCGGGCTGATGGTGCTGGCGATGAGTGTGTGGGGGCAGGACGGCGCCGCCGTGTACCGCCAGGCGTGCATGTCGTGCCATCCGGCGGGACGCTTCAGCGGGCGTCCGGCGGCGGCCGTGGTGCGGGCCCTGGAGACAGGCGTCATGTGGCAGCACGGTATGACGCTGACCCAGGCGCAGCGCGTGGCGGTGGCGGAGTTTGTCACCGGCAACAGGGTATTGCCGGAGGTGGCGATGCCTCGATGTGCGGCTGGGGCTGAGTTTCATGCCGGGGGCGCAACCTGGAGCGGGTGGGGCGTGGACGCGCGCAACACCCGGTTTCAACCCGAGCCGGGGCTGACGGCGGCGCAGGCGCCTGCACTGAGGCTGAAGTGGGCGTTTGGGTTTCCGGGAGACAATCTGGCGTTCGGGCAGGCGGCGGTGACGGGCGGGCGCGTGTTCGCCGGGTCGCAGGGCGGGCGGGTCTATTCGCTCGACGCGGAGAGCGGCTGCGTGCACTGGGTGTTCGAGGCGGCGGCGGGCGTGCGGACGGCAATCGAAATCGCGGCCGATGTGGCGTACTTTGGAGATCTGGCCGCAAATGTCTATGCTGTTGATACTTCCACGGGAAAGCTCAAGTGGAAGATGAGGGCAGATGCTCATCCATACGCGCTGATCACGGGGGCAGTGAAGCTGGCGGCGGGGCGCGTGATCGTGCCCGTGTCGTCGTTTGAAGAGGGGCCGGCGGCCGACGGCAAGTACCAGTGCTGCACGTTTCGCGGAAGCATCGTAGCGCTGGATCAGGGGACAGGCCGAGAGGTGTGGCGGTCGTGGATGATCGGCCAGCCTGCCGTGCGGCGCGGCCAGAACAAGATTGGAACTCCGCGTTTCGGACCGTCGGGCGTAGCGGTGTGGGCGTCTCCCACGATTGATGAGCGGCGCGGGGCGGTCTACGTGGCGACTGGCAACAACTACACGGCGCCGGTGACGCCTCTGAGTGATGCGATTGTGGCGCTGGACCTGCGGACCGGGCGGCGGCTGTGGCAGCGCCAAATGATGCCGGGAGAGGCTTGGAACGCGGGCTGCAACCGGCCGGGCAAGGCAAACTGCCCGGATGACGAGGGGCCGGACTTCGACTTCGGCTCTTCGCCGGTGCTGGTGGAACTCGGCGCCGGGCGGAGCGTGCTGGTAGGCGCGCAGAAATCAGGGCTAGTCTATGGTCTGGACCCGGCGGCCCGGGGACGCTTGCTGTGGACGACGCGGGTGGGCGTGGGCGGCAAGCTGGGTGGAGTGCAGTGGGGTGTGGCAACCGATGGTCAGCGGGTGTACACCGCGATCTCGGATCTGGAGTGGCTGGTGATGGGGACCCGTGTGGCGGGCGGATTTGTATTTGATCCGAAGAAGGGTGGGGGCCTGCAGGCGCTCTCGCCGGCGACGGGCGCCAGGCTCTGGAGTGCGCCGGCGGCGTCGGTGTGCGAGGGACGGGCGGCCTGCAGCCCTGCGCAATCGGCCGCCGTGACGGCGCTGCCGGGGGTGGTATTCTCGGGGTCTGTAGATGGGCATTTGCGGGCGTATGCGAGCGAGGACGGGCGCGTGCTGTGGGATTATGATACGGCGAGGGACTTCACTACGGTAAACGGCGTGGCAGCGCGCGGCGGGTCGATCGACTCGGCCGGAGCAGTGGTGGCGGGCGGCATGGTCTTCGCCACGTCGGGGTACTCGCTGTTTGGCGGAATGGCCGGGAACGTCCTGCTCGCATTTGGACTCGACAAGCAGTAGAGTTTCGCATAGGCTTATCAGTTTGGAGGACCCCATGGTTTTTTGTTCCAGTTGTGGCGAGCCGGTGAACGGCCGTTTCTGTGAGAAGTGCGGAACGCCTGTGGAGGCGCCGGCTCCGGCGGCCGCGCCCGCTGCGTTTACACCGCCTCCCCCTCCCCCTCCCCCTCCGCCCCCACCGGCTGGCTTTGCACAGCCCCAGGTGACGACGGGTGCGCCGCTGCCTGCAGGGCCGGCGGGCGGGAAGAAGAAGGGTCCGCTGTTCTGGATCCTGGGCGGGTGCGGTGTCATCGTGTTGCTGGGCGCCATCACGTTCGTGGGGACCGGGCTGTTTGTGGCGAAAAAGGTCTCCGACGCCGGTTTGAGCACGGACCTGCTGAAGAAGAACCCGGCGCTGGCCGCGGCGAAGCTGATGGTGGCGGCGAATCCGGATGTGGAAGTGGTCAGCATGGATGAAGACAAGGGCGTCATCACCATCAAGGACAAGAAGTCGGGCAAGACGATCACGATGAACGCCGAGGACATCAAGAACGGCAAGATCTCGTTCGAAGATGAATCCACGGGCGAGAAGATGACGGTGGGGACGGACAAGGACGCGAAGCTGCCGGCTTGGGTGCCCTCTTATCCGGGGTCCAAGCCGGAGGGTGCGTTCTCGGCGACGGGTGGCGAAGGCGAGGGCGGCATGGCGCACTTCAAAACCCAGGATGCCGGGCCGAAGGTGCTGGCCTTCTATACGGACGAACTGAAGAAGGCTGGGTATAAGATCACGGCCACGATGGCCGGTACACCGGGCGACGGCTCCGGCGGCATGGTGGCCGGGGAGAATGCGGCGACCAGGAAATCCGTGATGGTGACGCTCAGCACGGGCTCCGAAGGCACGGATGTGGCCATCACCTACGGCTCCAAGAAGTAGCAGCCGATGGCGGCGGGGCGGACCCGCAGATGAACGGCTTTGACGGCGGGGATCAACTCGCCGTCGAGCATCAGTTCCTGCGGGCGTTCGGGGCGGACTGCGGCCTGGGTAATGGGCGTGATGCGGGCCGGAGTGTAGAGATCGGCGCGCGACATGGACGAGAGGTTGTGCGCGATCTGGCCGAGGTAGCCGGAGCGGAGCTCCATGGCCTCGACGTGGCCGTCGTGGCAGGAGCCGTGGGGGAAGGCGACGAATCCGCCGACGTGGCGGGTGTTGTTGATGAGTACGCCAGTTAATGTTTTTGTTTCAAACATCCCGCCATCGTATTGTATTTTAAAGAATTGCTGTTGCGGGATGGTCACGCAGCAGGCTGCGGCGTAGCTGAGCCGGCGGAGCGTCCGGAAGCGCAGCGACGTGCGTGTGACAGTGGTGGGGAATCCGAAACTGACGGAGGACGCGCAGAGGCGGGTGTAGGGTTCGCCTTCGACGGGCTCGATTTCCACCTCCATGAGGTCAATGGCGACTGGCCGGGCGGCGTTTGCGGGGATGGCGCGCAGATCGCGGGCGAGCGCGTTGCCGCGGCCAGCGGGGCGAATGGCAAGATTGGGGTAGGGCGGTTGCAGGGTTTGGAGCAGGTAGAAGATGGCTCCGTCGCCGCCAGAAACGACGAGGGCGGCCCCACTGGGGGACCGCCCTTCGTCAGGCTTGGTTGGATCGGTCGGGCTCACTTTTCTGTGAGTGCGGCCACGCCGGGCAGCACCAGGCCGGAGAGGAACTCCAGCGACGCGCCGCCGCCGGTGGAGATGTGGCTGATCTTATCGGAGAGGCCGGCGCTCTTGACGGCCTTTTCGGAATCGCCGCCGCCCACCACCGAGAGTGCGCCGGATTCGGCCACGGCCATGGCGATGGCCACGGTGCCCTTATCGAACGGCTTCTTCTCGAAGACGCCCATCGGGCCGTTCCAGATGATGGTCTTGGCCGCGCGCAGGACTGCGCCGAATGCCTCGGCCGTGGCGGGCCCGATGTCCAGGCCCATCTTGCCCTCGGGGATGTCGATGACGACCTCATTGGGGGCGTTCTCGGCGAACTCCGCGGCCACCACGTGATCGATGGGCAGCATCAGGCGGTCGCCGGATTTTTCGAGGAGCTGCCGGGCGAGCTCAACCTTATCCTCTTCGACCAGGCTCTTTCCGGTGGGCTTGCCCTGGGCCTTGAGGAACGTGTAGGCCATGGCGCCGCCGATGAGGAGGCGATCGGCGAACTTGAGGAGGTTCTCGATGACCTCGATCTTGTCGGAGACCTTGGCGCCGCCCAGGATGCCGATGCAGGGGTGCTCGGGGTTCTTGGTGCACTTTTCGAGGTATTCGAGCTCCTTCTCCATCAGCAGGCCGGCGGCGGCGGGCTTGAGGAACTGGATGATGCCCTCGGTGGAGGCGTGAGCGCGGTGGGCGGTGCCGAACGCATCGTTGACGTACACGTCGCCGAGCTTGGCGAGCTGCTGGGCGAAGGCGGGATCGTTCTTCTCTTCCTCGGCGTGGTAGCGGAGGTTTTCAAGGAGGAGCACCTGGCCGGGGGCGGGGAGCATGGCTTCCACTTCGGGGCCGATGCAATCGGGCGCGAAGGCGACGGGTACGCCGAGGACCTCGGCGAGGCGGGTGGCGACGGGCTTGAGGCTCATCTCCGGGTTGACCTTGCCCTTAGGGCGGCCGAGGTGGGAGGCGAGGACGAGGCCGGCGCCGTGGTCGAGAGCGTATTTGATGGTGGGCAGCGCGGCTTTGATGCGCTTGTCGGACGTGATTTCCTGTCCGCCGGGGGCGAGCGGGACGTTAAAATCGACGCGCATGAAGATGCGCTTGCCCTTCAGATCGAGATCGCGGATAGATAGTTTTGCCATAGGGAGAATGAAGACCTCATTAGAGATCGTATCATCCTGAAAACGGCGGGCGCGGGCTGAGCTGGGGAGTCCGGCCGGTTAAGCTATGCAGGGTTGTAGCCGTAGTAGCCGACGCCGAACCGGAAGTTCTTGCAGCCGTAGTGTCTGTCGCCAAGATGCGCCAAGTCAGGCCGCTTGTCCGGGATGGTTAGCAACTCCGCGTTTCTGACGAATAGCGTGAAGCCCGTTTTGATTCTCATCTCCCACTCCTGGCCAGGCGATTCCTTGAGCGGCATGTGGAGATTTCTCTTCCCCCGTTCCGTCTCCGGCCCCCTGGCTACGCCGCAGACATACAGGTAGTCGAAGTTGTTGGTCTCATCGAATGCGATTTCCGTCCCGAGTGGAGGGGCGGCCGCGGAAATCTTGTGGCTGGTGTCGCCCTTCAAGCACTTCTGGCAGTGTGTGCCCTGGTTGAATCCGCGCACGTACCGAGCCCAGATGGAGGTGAACTGATCTGTTGCTGTCTTCGCCGGATCGGGATGAGAGATGGTCAAGATGATTGGCATAAATGGAGAGAGATATTGAATGAGGTCCGAAAGTATTTTACTACGGCGGATGCCCAGCCCTGGCACGCGGGGGTAGCATGGGTGTTTGGACTGCCATTATGCCTAACGTACTTGATCACCTCGAACCGAAATCCATTTACACTCACTTCGCGGCACTCTCGGCGATTCCGCGCGCTTCCACCAAGGAGGCCGCCGCGCGAGAGTACGTGCTCGCCCAGGCGGCGCGGCTGGGCCTGGAGGTGATCCAGGATGCGGTGGGCAACGTGGTGGTGCGCAAGCCCGCGCGGCCGGGCCGCGAGAACGCGGTGCCGGCGGCGTTGCAGGGCCATCTGGACATGGTGTGCGAGAAGAACGAGGCGACGGTGCACGACTTCGACCGCGACCCGATCCAGCTTGTGCTGGAAGGGGATTGGCTGAAGGCGGCCGGCACCACGCTGGGCGCCGATAACGGGCTCGGTGCGGCGGCGGCGCTGGCTGTCATGGAGAGCGACACGATCAACCACGGCCCGCTGGAGTTTGTCTTCACGATCGACGAGGAGACGGGACTGACGGGGGCGTCGGAGTTTCCCAACGGTCTGCTGCGTTCGAAGTTCTTCCTGAACCTCGACGGGGAAGAGGAGAACACGCTGTGCATCGGCTGCGCGGGCGGGCTGAACACCATCGCCTGGAGGCAGATGGCGCTGGCGGACGTGCCGGTGGGCGAGGCGTTTCGGGTGAAGGTGTCCGGCCTGCACGGCGGGCACTCCGGCCTGGATATCAACAAGGGCCGGGGCAATGCGATCCGGATTTTGGGGCGCGTGCTGATGACGCTGATCGAGCGTTGCGGGATCTCCGTAGCGTTCATTCAGGGCGGCAGCAAGCGCAACGCGATTCCGCGTGAGGCGTCGGCGATTATCGTGCTCGGCGGGGACAGGAGCGCCGAATTGCAGGCGATTCTCTCCGGCGCGCAGATCGAGATCCAGGCGGAACTGGGCGCCTTTGATCCGGGGCTGCGCATCGGCGCGGAGCCGGCGGGCCAGCCGGGGCAGGTATTCGCGGCAGCCGGTGCACTGACGCTGGCACGGTTGCTGGCCAGTTTGCATCATGGCGTGTTGGCGATGAGCCCGGACGTCCCCGGCCTGGTGCAGACGTCCACGAATCTAGCGACCATAGCAACCGATGGCGACCGGGTGGAGATCGCGGCGACCCAACGCAGCGCCATCCATACCAGCAAAATGGCTGCTGGCAGCATGGTCTCCACTGTTTTTCGGTTTGCTGGTTTTGACGTGCAGCACTCGGGCGGGTATCCGGGGTGGAAGCCGGAACCCGGCAGCGACATTGTGCGGAAGTGCCAGGCCGTGCATGAAGAGGTCCTGGGCATCAAACCGGAGCTGGTGGCGATGCACGCGGGGCTGGAGTGCGGCGTGATCGGGGAGAAGCATCCGGGGATGCAGATGATTTCGTTCGGGCCGCATATTCTGGACGTGCATAGTCCGAGTGAGCGGTTGAAGATCTCCTCCGTGGCGCCGTTCTGGGCGTTTCTGACGGGGTTGCTGGAGCGGCTGTAGGGGGAGCGGAAGCCAGTGCCGGAATGTCCGCTTACGGCTTCTTCTGCGGATCGAGCGGCGTGTGCATCTTCAGCCACTCCTGGCCCTTCTTGTCCATGAAGAAGTCCATCCAGACGTAGTGGAGCTTCTTGCCCTCGGCCACCTCTGCTCCGTGGTTGGAGCC
This sequence comes from Paludibaculum sp., assembly GCA_036504135.1. GTDB lineage: Bacteria > Acidobacteriota > Terriglobia > Bryobacterales > Bryobacteraceae > Paludibaculum. The sequence continues at coordinate 113,714 of DASXVP010000001.1, read as the reverse complement.
CAGGGGTATGTGCAGAATCGACATCTCAGTGAGATTGGCGCGGGCGTCGTTGGCGAGCACCGTAATGTCGTTGTCCTTCAGGCCGAAGAACAACTGTTCCAGCATCGGATGGCGGTGTGCGCCAACCGTATCCGGGCCCGTCGTCTCCACCGTGCCGATTGCCATTCGGGGCACGAAGTTCTCCGGGAGCAGGGTGCGGCTGGTCGTCTTCGCGCTCTTGATGGCCTCGCCATAGGCAGGACAATCTCTGAATTTCCTCACATAGGGCGCGGCGTTGTTCTGCGGAAACTTCTTCATCTCGGCCCGATCATCGTCGTTGAAGTGCCGGCGGATACGAAGGGCATGGAGCACCTGGCCCGCGGCCACATCGATCTTCCAATCCCAGCCCTGCGGGGCCCGCGCGATGGTCTCCCCCTCCACCGGGAAAACAGCGCCCTTGGTCTCCAGGCTGCCCTTGCCTTCGATGAACAGCCACACCACGGCCCGGTCGCCCTTGGAGGGCTCCAAGTGGAGCCTGGGTCCGACAATCGAGACCAGATCGACAGTGACGTCCTTGATCTCGCCCTTGAGTACCGGTCGAATCTGCACTCCGGGCTGACCGCCTGCGCGCGCGCCGAAGAAATCCAGATGTTGGAGAGCGATACTCGGCGCCGCTGCCCAGGCTGAAGCCAGGATGAAGGCCGGCAGCACCACCGCTGCCAACCGGCGGTTTAACGAGCGTTCGTACCACATGAAACTATTCGATCATATATGGGCCGAATATGGGGGGAACGCTGCCACCTGCGGCTCAGGCGCGCGTCACTTCCTGGATGCACTGCTCCAGCGTATCGAGGGCGAAATCGGCCTGATCGCGGCTTAGAACCAGGGCAGGCGACAGGCGCACCGAGTTCTGGCCGGCGCCCAGGACCAACAGGCCGCGTTCAAACGCCAGGTGGACGATGCGATCGCGCAGCGCCGGCGCGCGTTCCTTGCTCTGCTGATCCTGGACCAGCTCAAAGGCCAGCATCAGGCCCAGGCCACGCACGTCTCCCACGATGGGATACTTCTCCACCCATTCGGTCATGCGCGCCTTCATGTGCGCGCCGAGCTCGGCCGCGTGACCCACCAGGCTCTCTTCGAGAAGTTCAATAGTGGCGAGCGATGCGGCGATGCTCACCGGGTTGCCTCCAAATGTGGAGGCGTGCGCGCCCGGCTTCCACTGCATGTACTGCGCCTTGGCGACAGTGGCGCTGAGCGGCATGCCGCTGGCGATGCCCTTGGCGAGGGCGATGATATCGGGCTCCAGGCCGAAATGCTCACTGGCGAACATGCGGCCCGTGCGGCCCATGCCGCATTGCACTTCGTCGGCCACCAGCAGGATCTCGTGGCGATCGCAGACGGCGCGCAGTTCGTCGAAGAACATGGGGGGCGGCACCACGTAGCCGCCCTCGCCCTGCACCGGTTCTACGAAGACGGCGGCAACTTCCTCCGCGGGCAGAATGGATTTGAAAAGCTGCTGTTCGAGAACCTGGACGCACTCCACGTGGCACGTCTGCGGCTGCTGGTGATAGGCGCAGCGGTAGCAGTGGGCGTAGGGGATATGCGTGACACCGCCGAGCAGCGGCGCGAAGCCGGCCTTCTGCACGGCCTTGGAGCCGGTGAGCGAGAGCGCGCCCATGGTGCGGCCATGGAAGCCGCCAAGGAAAGCGATGAACTTGTCGCGGCGCGAATGATAGCGCGCCATCTTGAGGGCGGCCTCGATGGCCTCGGCGCCCGAGTTGCCGAAATAGACCCGCTTGGCGTCCGGTCCCGGGGCGAGGCCGGCGAGCTTCTCGGCCAGGTCCACCATGCCCTCGTAGTAGAAGTCCGTGCCCGACATGTGAAGAAACTTCGCGGCCTGCGTCTGGATCGCGGCGACCACGCGCGGGTGCGAGTGTCCCGTGCCCACGACGGCAATGCCGGCGTTGAGATCGAGGAATCGATTGCCGTCAACGTCCTCCACCATGGCGCCTTCCCCGCGCTCAATCACCAGCGGGTAATCGCGCGTGTAGGACGGCGAGAGAACGGCGCGATCCCGCTCCATAATCGCCTTTGCCTTGGGACCGGGCAGAGGAGTGACCAGATTGGGCAGGTCGAGCCGGTGAGTAGTCTGCATGGGAACCTCCCGAACGAACGTGCGATCTTTGGGGGGGAGATGATGAAGCGTCTGCTAGTCGCAGCCGAAGAGGGCGGGTCGGAGCGTAGCCGGGGTCCCGTTCATGGCTTCGATTCTACGCTAAACTTCCATGATTGAGAACCCCCTTTGCTAGAGGAGTGTGCCGTGGACGCCATGCCGTTTGAGATCTCCCCGCTGGAGGCGAAGCAGAAGTGGGATGCCGGCGAGGCCGTGCTGATCGATGTGCGGGAGATCGGCGAGCACCAGATTGCGTCGATCGATGGGGCGGAGCTGATCCCGATGGGTACCGTGCCGCAGCGCCTGGCGCACCTGGAGGAATTGGCTGACGAGAAACTGGTGGTGGTGTTCTGCCATCACGGCGTGAGAAGCCTGAACGTGGTGAGCTGGTTGCGGCAGCAGGGCGTGGCGGGGTGCATTTCGATGGCCGGCGGGATCGACCTGTGGGCGGCCGTCGTGGATGGAGCAGTGCAGCGGTATTAGCCGGCCGCGATCCTAGGAAACGGCAGCGAAGGAGACCCATAGCGATGTGCCTGAAATTCTATACGAAGCCCACTTGAACCACCTGCCGCAAGGCCAGGAGTTTCCTGACCGAACAAGGCGTGGTGGCCGAAACGATCGACCTGAATCAGGGATTGAGTGAAGCGCAGCTCGGTGCGCTGATCGGCAAGCGGGACTACCTGAAATTTCTCAACACCCGCAATGAGCTCTACCGCGAGAAGAACATGAAAGAGAACCCGCCGTCCCGCGCGGAGGCCATCCGCCTGATGGCCGCCAATCCGAACCTCATCAAGCGCCCGCTGATCGTGCGCGGCGACGAGATCCTGTTCGGATTCGACGAGGGTGAGTGGGGAAAACTGTAGCCACGGACGGCGTACAAACCGAAAAAGCCCGGCCGCTGCCGCATGCCGGGGATCCAGGTCCCTGAAAACATCTGGCAGGAAGTGGTAAACGTGAATCTGTGATCACTCGCAGAAGACTCGCAATCGCGGCGCTGGCGCCTACAGCCATGAAGATGAAAGCACAACAGGCGGAGGCCCCCTACAAGGGCTCGCTGGAGAAGTTCGGCAAGCAGGTGGACCAGAGCGAATTTGACTCGCTGGTCTACAGCAAGCTGCGCTATGACGAGATGCCGCGCAAGCTGCGATTCTCCGCCACGACGAAGAAGAACGCGGAGCTATGGCAGAAGAAGGTTCGCGCCAAGGTGACGGAGCTGGTGGGCGGATTCCCGGCGCGCACCGCGCTGAAGCCGCGCGTGCTGGAGACCCGCGAGTTTCCGGGCTACACGCGCGAGACCGTGGTTTTCGAATCGCGCCCCGGCATGGCCGTGCTGGGCTTTCTGCTCATCCCCAAGGGCAAGCAGGCGCCGATGCCGGTGGTGGTGAGTATCCCTGGCCACGGCCGCGGCGTGGACGACATTGTCGGCATCGACGAGAAGGGCAAGGATCGCACGGAGAAGGTCGGCTACGCCTACGACTACGCGCTGCAGATCGTTGAAAACGGCATGGCCGCCTTCGCGATTGAGCCCATCGGCTTTGGCTGCCGGCGCGATGCGGACGCGCGCAAAAAAAACCTGAGCGCGTCCTCGTGCCAACCCTCGGCAGGCGCGGCGCTGCTATTTGGCGAGACGATGGTGGGCTGGCGCGTGTGGGACGTCATGCGGACTATCGATTATCTGGAGACGCGGAAAGAGTTCGATTCCAAGCGCATCGGCTGCATGGGCATCTCCGGCGGCGGCACCAATACGGTGTTCGCCTCGGCGTTGGACGAGCGCATCGCGGCTGCGTTTGTGAGCGGGTATCTGAACACGTTCCGCGATTCCGTGATGAGCATCTCCCACTGCATCGACAACTACGTGCCCGGGATTTTGCAGTGGTGCGAGCAGTTTGACGTGGCGTCGTGCATCGCCCCGCGCCCCCTGTTTGCCGAAAGCGGCGTTAAGGATCCCATCTTTCCGCTGGCGGCGTTTCAGGCGTCGTATGAGCATGTGAAGAAGGTGTACGAAGTGATGGGCGCCGCCGACCGTATCGGCCAGGAAGTCCATCCGGGCGCGCACGTTTTCCACGGCAAACAAGGCTTGCCGTTTTTGGCGCGGCAGTTGAAAGCCTGATCCACGGCCATCTGATCCGTTCAGCCTGAGGAGTCTCAACCATGTTGGAGATCCGCCGCGCCCGGCCCGAAGAGGCGCCGATCCTGTTGTCACTCATTGACGCCCTCGCGGCCTACGAGAAACTGGCGCCGCCGGACGAAGGCGCGCGCCAAAGGCTGGGCCGCGACATCTTTGGCGACAAGCCGCGGCTCGACGCCTGGCTGGCCTTTGTGGACGGTGCGCCGGCTGGCTACGCACTTGTGCTGGAGACGTATTCCAGCTTCCTTGCCTTGCCCACTCTGTACCTGGAAGACATTTTCGTGAAGACCGAGTTCCGGGGCCAGGGCGCGGGCGCGGGGCTGTTCAAGGAGATGGTGGCGGAGGCGGACCGGCGCGGCTGCGGGCGCATGGAGTGGGTGGTGCTGGATTGGAACCGGCTGGCGCTGGATTTCTATGCCAAGTACGGGTCGCAGCATTTAAGCGACTGGCAGACGATGCGGCTCACGAGAGAGGATTTCGGGCGGATCCTGGGTTAGGCAGGCCGACATGCTGCCCCGCGATTTTCGTTTACTGAGACCACTCCGATTTCTTGTGGACTCCGGCACATAATGGTGAGCATGTTGCGGTCTCTCGTTCTCCTCCTCCTCTGCGGGATCTGTTCCGGCGCTCAGCCCCCTCTCCTCGTCATCGCCCTCGATGGCTTCCGCTGGGACTTCGCCGAACGGGAGCACACCGCCAACATCCTCGATCTCAAGCGCGACGGCGCGTCCGTGGAAACACTCGTGCCCAGCTTCCCCTCCACCACGTTCCCGAACTTCCACGCCATGGCCACAGGCATGGAGCCATCCCATCACGACCTGGTCGCCATGATGTTCTACGACCGCGAAAGACGCCGCTCGTTCTCCTACATGAAGAACTCCTCCGAAGGCGAGTGGTACGGCGGCACTCCGTTCTGGCTGCTGGCGGAGGCCGCCGGAATCAAGACCGCCACCTACTTCTGGCCGGGCACGGATGCCAATATTCAGGGCAAATCTCCTACCTACTTCAGGAAATACGATGGGCGCGTCCCCAACGAGGAGCGCATCGCGCAAGTGCTGGCCTGGTTCCGCCTGCCGGAATCGGAGCGCCCGGGCCTCGTGGTGGTCTACTTCTCCGACGTCGATTCCGCTGGTCACAAGACCGGCCCGGATTCTCCGGAGACCAGGGCCGCCATTCAGAAGGTGGATGCCGCCGTCGGCGAGCTCGTCAAGGGCGTCCGCAAGCTCCGCAAAGACACCAACATTGTGGTGCTCTCCGATCATGGCCAGATCGCCGTCGCCTCGCGTCTCGATCTCTCCGCCCGCGCCAATTTCCAGGGCTGCCTGGCCGCCAACGAAGCCCCCATGACTATGCTCTATTGCGACAATCCGGAGCGCGTCCGCGCCGAGCTGCTCAAGAGCTCGCCGGAGGTAGAAGTGTGGCGGCGCGCCGAGACGCCCGAGTATCTGCAGTACCGCGACAACCCGCGCATTGGCGATCTGATCATCGTTCCGAAAACGCCATCCATCGTGTTCGTCGTGCCGCCAGGCGATGCCGACGCCAAGCCCGTGCCGGAGCTCAAGGGCATGCATGGCTACGACCCGCGCCGCTATCGCGCCATGGCGGGCATCCTGATCGGTAACGGCCCGGCGTTCAGGAAGGGCGCGGTGACGCCGCCGGCGAAGACCGTTGATGTGTTTGCACTGGTTTGCCGCCTGATGGGGCTATCGATGCCGCCGGGCGTGGATGCGGAGATCCGCCGCGTGGCGCCGTTGCTGAAGTGAGCAGCTCGCGGACTCGTGTCCACACCGCGGGGTCGTACTCCATCACGTCGTGCGCCGAAAACAGCTTGCCGGGGTAGTGAAACTGCTGGTTGGCCAGCACGCGGTTGGCGCGGATGCGCGGCGCGCCCTTGATGAAGGCGTGATCCCGCTGGTAGAAGTTGGCGGCGGCGGCGACGTTCGGCGGGAATTCGTAGGAGTCCGGCCCATAGGCATCGACGATCACTGCCAGAGGCACCGCAATCCCCATCTGGTACAACGTGCGGGTGAAGACCACGGTGGCGCGCCCGCCGAGGCTCTGCCCGAAGACAACCACGCGAGCCTGGGCGGCCTCCTCCGGGGACAGCACGCCATCGCGATCGAAATCAAAGGCGCGCCGCACCAGCTCTTCGGCGAGGTGGAGCTTGTGGTTCTCCACCGTCTCCACATGCAGGTCCGCACGGCGCTGGCGCTTGAACTCAATGGCCATCGAGCGGATGCAGCGCACGGGGTTGTCCCAGCGCTCCCAGCCGCCGACAATGCCGAGCAACAGCGTATCGCCAGGCCGGACAGGCATCGGGATGGTGAAATCATCGAACGTCTGCGAGAAGCTGTCGGCGCGGCCGGCGGACACAACGATAACCACCAGGGCGCAGACGGCGGCGATGGGTCGTATCCCGCGCATCACTGGGCGACAGGCGTCGCGCAGTGGAGCTCCAATCCCACCGCCCAACGCTTCTGGAATCCCTTCCACAGCGTGGCGTCCTTGCCGTCGTTGGATCGCGGCACGGCCACGTTCAAATAGGCGCGGCGCGTCTCGTCGCCTTTGAGGTTCAAATCGAGAAACGCCGTGATGAAGTGCTGGTTGATGGAGGTGATCCGCTCTTTGCGCCACACCGGCTCCTCAAACGATTCCAGCATCGGAAATGCCGCGCGCGCCTCCGGTGGCGCCGGATTGCCGCCCACGTTGTGCCGCGCGTTCTCAAATACCAGCAGGCAGCGGTTGGAGTGCACAGCGCCGTCAAACGCCCGCTTCACGCCCTGCTCGTAGCCGGAGATGTCGTCCTGGTCGCCCACGATGAACAGTGACGGAATTCGTAACCCGGCCAATCCGGCGGCATCCCAGTTGTTGTGAGGCGGCTGCGCCCCCCACGGCGCAATGGCCACCACGGCCTTGATGTGCCCGCGCTGCCGGGCGTCATACTTCGGGCTGCCGGCCGTCCAATCGTCAAAATAACCGCCCGGCACCACCCTGGCGGACCCGCCCTGCTTGGAGTAACCCGCGCCGCTGGTTGCCAGCGCGCCGTAGCCGCCCATCGAGTAGCCCACGATCGCCACCCGCCCAGGGTCGAGAATTCCGTGTAGCACGTGGCTCTCCTGGCGCTCCATCGCGGTCAGCGCGTCAATCGTGAAAAGCTGATCGGCCGTTCGGTTGAGCAGCGTGCTGGCGAAGCCGCGCACCGCGCCCATCACGGAATCGGTGTGATCAATGGCCGCCACCACATAGCCCTTCGACGCCAGATTCTCCGTCAGCCACGTCAGGAAGATGCGCGAGCCCGGATAGCCGTGGGAGACGATCACCAGCGGGTAGCGCTCGCCTGTCTTCGGCGGCGCGTCGCGCAGCGCCTTACCCAGGGTCTGGTACTGAATCGGGGCGCCGCCGCGCGGCGTGAGTACGTCCCGGTAGGTCGTATGCTCGTGCTCACCAGAGGGAATCACCGCCGGGTACCACACCTCAAGGGTGAGCGCCCTGGGCGTCAGCGGGGCCTTGCCGGTGGCCTTGTCGAACTGCAGTATGTCGGGCTGATCCGGGTTTGTAATCGTGAACGTCCGTACGCCCACGGCGTGCGCGCCGCGGGCCGCCAACTCGGGTGCGTCGATCGGCGGCACGCTGTAATATGTCTCCGTGGACTGCTGAGCGAAGGCGGCACAAGTGAACAGGGCGAGGGTGGCGAATCGGCGCATCTGTCCATGTTGCCATTTTCTTGTCACCATTCGGAGGTGTTCTGCGTCGGGTATAATGTAAGGAACGTAATGACCATTGGCTGGAAATTGATCTTTTTGTTAAGCATGGCCGCCGCCGCCGCTTTCGGGACTGATCTCGATCGCGCGCAGAAGCTCTACGACCGGACAGACTACCCGGCGGCGCTCGAGGTGCTCTCCAAGTCCGCGGAGCCAAAGAGCGGCGCAGCCTGGGAACTCTCCGGCAAGGCCAACTATCAGCTCGGCGAATACAAGAAGGCCATCGAGTCGTTCGAAAAAGCGACTCAAGCTGAGCCCAATAACTCCCGCTATCACAACTGGTTAGGTCGCGCATGGGGACGCCGCGCCGAGACCTCGAATCCGCTGGCCGCTCCGGGGCACGCCTCCCGGGCACGCCATAGCTTTGAGCGGGCCGTGCAGCTGAACCCCAGAGATCTGGACGCGGTGAACGATCTGCTCTCGTATTATCTGGAGGCGCCCGGTTTCCTGGGCGGCGGTCTGGATAAGGCCACCGCGCTGGCCGAAAAGATCAAGACCAGTGACCAGGCCGAGTACCATTCGGCGCTGGCGCAGATCGCCGAACGGCAGAAACTGCACGATCTGGCCGAGGGACAGTTCCGCCGCGCCGCGGCGCTGGCGCCCAAACAAGTGGGGCGCATAGTGGATCTCGCCAGGTTCCTCGCCCGCCGCGGCAAGTACGCCGAGTCAGAAAGTGCGTTTCAACTGGCGTCCAATGTCGAGCCCAACAGCCCCATGGTTCTCTACGCCCATGCCGAAACCTACGTCGAAACCAATCGAAACCTCGACACGGCCAAGGTTCTCCTGCAGCAATACCTGAAATCGCCCCTCGGCCCTGACGATCCGCCTCGTCAGGACGCGCGCCGCCTGCTGAAGCGCGTCTCGGGCGACTAGACTGGTAGGGTGACGTCCCTGCAGTTCCTTCTGGAAGCCTTCAAATTCAGCTATCAGGCGCTGCAAGCCAATCGCGTCCGCACTCTCCTCACCGCGCTCGGTTTGCTCATCGGCAACGCCAGCGTCATCCTCGTTGTCACCATCTCTATCACCTCGCGCGATCTCATCCTCGATAAGATTCGCGGCATCGGCTCAAACCTCGTCTCGGCCTACTACGACGCCGGCACCCAGGACTCCGCCAAGGCCGACGCAGATTTCGTCAAACTGGCCGACGTGGAGGCTGCCCGCAAGCAGCTCGGCGCCCGCATCGTCGCCGCCTCTGCCGTCACCAACTCCACAGACCGGCTGGTGCTCGACGGGCGGGAACGTGATGTCCGCGTCATCGGCACCGACGAATTCTATGCCCAGGTACGCAATCTCAAGCTCATGGGCCTGGGCCGGTTCTTCGACCCGTCCGACGTCGCGTTGCGCCAAAAGGTCGCCATGCTGGATGAAAAACTGGCCACTGTCGTCTTCGGCTCAGCCTCCGCCGCTCTCGGGCAGTCGATCAAGATCCACGGCCTCCAGTTCACCGTCATCGGCGTATTCCGCGAGCGCACCTCGACATTTGGTCAATCCGAGTTGGGCGACAACGGCGCCACGTTGATCCCCTTCACCGTGCAGCGCTTTTTCGAGCCCGTGGAGCGCGTGGACCCGATGTATTTGCAGGTGCGCGACGCCGCCGATGTGCCCTCCGTCACTCTGGCGCTCAGCGAACTGCTAGCCTCCCGCCACCGCCAGGGCGCCCGCTACACCGTCCAAAACCTTACCGGAATTCTGGAAACTGCCGCCACCGTGGCCTCCGTGCTCACTCTCGTGCTGATCCTGGTCTCGGCCATCGCGCTGGTCATCTCCGGCATCGGGATCATGAACATCATGCTCGTCACCGTTACGGAGCGGACTCGCGAGATCGGCATCCGTATGTCGCTCGGAGCCTCGCGGCGGGCCGTGCTCACGCAGTTCCTGCTGGAGGCCGTCCTCATCAGCGTGGGCGGAGGCATTCTCGGCATCGTGGCCGGTGTCGCCATGCCGGTGGCGGCCAACTACTTCCAGGATGAAGTGCGCATCCCCATCTCCGTCGTCTCCATTCTGGTGGCGTTCGGCGTGTCGTTCCTCGTTGGCATCGTCTTCGGCATACTACCGGCCAACCGTGCGTCGCGGCTCAATCCCACCGAGGCGTTGCGCTACGAGTAGTGTCCGGAAACGGACAGCGCGCCCCTTCGCTCGCCGTCGTGACACCCGGCGCACCTCGCGCGTGGATCCGCTCGTCGCGTTACGCTACGAGTGAAGACCCATGCGCTGCCTCCTCCTTCTTTCCCTCATTGGCTCGTCTCTGCACGCCGAGTCCCGCACGCTAACTTTGAAGCAGGCTGTCGAGCTGGCGCTCCATCAGAACCCCGAACTCGTGCTCACGCGGCTCGACGAACAAAAAGCAGCCTACGAGATATTGGCGGTCAAAGAGCCGATGCTGCCAAGAGTTATCGTCGGCAGCGGACTCGCCTATTCTAGCGGCATGCCCATGAGCATCGAGGGCGCCTCGCCATCCATCGTCCAGGCCCAGGCCGTCCGCAATATCTACAACGCGCCACAGGGTTACCGCGTGGCCGAGGCCAAAGAGATGGCACGCGCGGCCGCTCTCGAAGGCGCCGCCATGCGGGAAGAGGTGGCCCTCCGCACGGCTACATTGTTCCTCGATCTGGAAAAGACCCTCCGCGCTCACCAGGTCGCTCTCCGCCAGATCGAGCACCTGAAGCGGTTGGAAGCTACCGTGCGCCTGCGCATCGATGAGGGCAGGGAACTGCCCATCGAGGGCAAACGCGCCGCCGTCAATGTGGCCCATGCCGCGCGACGCGCCGAGCAGATTCTCTCCAACCGCAGGACTCTCTCTCAAATGCTCGCTCTCGCCCTCGGCCTCAGCCCCGCCGATCCACTCACACCCGCCGTCGAAGAGCGCCCCTCTCCCGATCTCCCAGCGGACGAAAGCTCGTCGGTCACCGAAGCTCTCAATGACAACCGCCAGATCCGTCAATTGGAAGCCGTCCTTGCCGCCAAGAACCTCGCCGTGCGCGGATTCCGCTCCAATCGCCTCCCCAAGGTCGATCTCGTGGCCCAGTACGCCCTGTTCGGCAAGTTCAACCACTACGAGGACTACTTCAGCCGGTTCCAGCGCCACAACGGCCAGTTGGGCATGTCCTTCCAGATCCCCGTCTTTGCCAGCTCGGCCGACGAGGCCCGCGCCGCTCAAAACGAAATTGAGGCCAAACGCCTGCGGCAGCAGATCAAGGACGCGCGCGGCCGCATCGAATCCGATACCCGCAAAGCGTGGCAGAAGATCCACGACGCCGAGTCCGCCCGCGACGTGGCCAGGCTCGATCTCGATCTGGCCCGCGATCAGGTCTCTCTCGCTTTGGCGCAGATGGAAGAAGGCCGCGCCACTCTTCGGCAGGTCGAGGAAGCCCGCTATCAGGAGCAGGAGCGCTGGCTGGGACTCTACGACGCCGGGCATCAGTTGGAGCTGGCTCGCTTCGAGCTCCTCAGGCAGACCAACGGACTGGTAGCCGCGCTGCGCTAGCCCCCTGTAACTTGTTGCCGCGAGCGGGGTTGCGGGAGTTACCTGATGCTGACGTTGGTTGCTGTTCATCGGCTTCAAGTCTGTGTGCTTCGGCGCCGGCGCCGCGGGACTCGTCTTCTGATGACCGTCCGGATCGGAACTGCCGATAGTCCGCCCAAGCGGACGGCCGTTCCTGTCGCCGGTGAGTAGCGTCCGGGAGCGGCCCGGCGGTATCGGAGCCTGCGCTCTTCTGGCTGCGCCAACGGTCCGTTACTCCGGTCTCATTGCACGCACAACTTTGCTATGTTGAACTGTGGGTTGGGCGACGCGGGTCGGCCCGTCTTTGAGAGTATCCCTATGAATACACGCCTTCGTTTCCTCTTGACCGTCATGACTGCGGTCATGCTCCTGCTCGCCGGCTGTGGCCGCGATACCGAGACCGTGAAGAAACGTTACCTCGCCAACGGCGAGAAGTATCTGGCACAAGGCAAGGTCAAGGAAGCTACCATCATGTTTCGGAACGCCATCAAGAGGGATCCGAAGTTTGGTGACGCCTACGCCAGGCTCGGCGATGCCGAGGCGAAACGCGGGGAATTGGTGTCGGCGATGAAGGCGTACCAGCGCGCGGTCGAGTTGCAGGCCGATCCCGAGGATTCGGCGGGCAAACTCGCCGACATTTACTTGATCGCCTATTCGATCGACAACAAACGGAATCCTCGCATGTTGGAGGAGGTCGCTCTTCTCTCCGGCCAATTGCTCAAGAAGAATGCGAAGTCCTATCATGGCCTCCGTTTGAAGGGATTTCTTGCCACGGCCAAGTCGGACCTGCCAGCCGCTGAGGAAGCCTTTCGGCAGGCGGATCAGGTGCGGCCTAAGCAGCCCGAGTTGCGCTTGGCATTGGCTCAGATCCTCAATCAACGCAACAACTGGGCCGAGGCGGAAAGCATCGCAACGCAGATCACGAAGGACTCGCCCACTTACACCCAAGTCTACGATTTCCTCCTCATGGAGTACGTCCGCCGGAATGAGGCGCCCAAGGCCGAGCAGATTCTCGCGCAGAGAGTCGCCAACAATCCCAAGATCATCGATTTCCGCATCATGCAGGCCCGTTTTTACATGGGTACCAATCGCAAGGATCAGGCCGACCGGGTGCTGGCGGAGATGATGGCCAAGGAGTCTGAGGATCCGGCGATTCGCGCAAAAGTGGGGGATTTTCTCGCAGCCAGCAGGCAGTTTGACCGCGCGATGGAGGTCTTCAAGACTGGCGCCGACAAGTACCCCGCCGAGAAGACGGCCTACCGCCTGAGAATTGCCCAGCTGTTTCTGAATCAGAACAAACCAAAGGACGCCATCAGCGTGGTGGATCAGGCTCTGGCTGACGACCCCAAGAGCAACGACGCTCTTTCGATGAGGGCTTCGCTCCAACTTCAGTATGGCGGCAAGGAGCAGCGCCAGGGGGCCGTCGCTGACCTCCAGGCATTGATTGGACGCGATCCGAAAAACGTCGTGGTCCGGTACAACCTAGCCAGGGCCTACCAGACCAATGGCGAACTGGATGCCGCGAGGGTGCAGTATAACGAGGTCATCAAGCTCTCGGATCGCTTCGCCGCCGCCTATCTCGGCTCGGGCCAGGTCGCGCTTGCTCAGCGGAACTTTGCCAGAGCAATCCAGGACGCCGACGCCGTTCTCAAGTTCGATGGCCGCAATGCCAGAGCCCGGCTCATCAAGACCAACGCGCTGATTCAGAGCGGCAATCTCCGGCAGGCGAGAATGGACCTCATTGAGTATGTGAAGGATGACCCGGAATCCGCGGACCTCAATTTCCAGATCGCCCTCACGGATTTCGGCGAAGCCAAGTACAAAGACGCCGAACTTCGGTTCCGGGCGCTGCGCGCGAAGTTTCCGTCCGACCTCCGGCTCGTCTTTGCCGAGGCGGAGGTGATGGTCAGGAGCAACCGCGCCGCCGAGGCCGTTCAGTTGCTCAAGGCGGAGCGGCCAAAACACCCCGACGACCGGACGCTGCGAATCGGTCTCGCTACCCTCTCTGCCCGCGCCGGAGATTTCGCTACAGCCGAGACTGAGTACCGGTCTCTGCTGCAGTCTGATCCGAAAAACCTCGACATCTATGTGCGCTTGGGCGATATGCTGCGCGCCAAGGGCCAACTCCCTGCTGCCATCGAAATCCTTAGAAAAGGGCAGCAAATGGCGCCCACCAATCCGGGTGCCAACCTGCAACTGGCTCTGACCCTCGACGCCGCAGGTCAGAAGGCGGAGGCATTGCCGTTCTACGAAAGCGTCGTGAGGCTGGATCCGGAAAACGCCATCGCCCTGAACAACCTCGCCTTCCAGTATGCGGAGTTGGGCAAGGACCTGGACCTGGCGATGAAATTCGCCCAGAAGGCGAAACAGAAGGCGCCCGGCAGCGATGACGTCACCGATACGATGGGCTGGGTCTATGTCAAAAAACAACTCAATGACGAGGCCATCACTGTTTTCAGGGACTTGATCAAACGTCAGCCCAAAAACCCTCTCTATCACTACCATCTCGGCTATGCGCTCTTTCAGAAAGGCAACAAGCCGGACGCCCGGCAAGCCCTCCAAACTGCCTTGAGCCTCAAGCCCGGCAAGGACGACGAGGCCTTGATCCGGCAGTTACTGGGGAAGGTCAGCTAGCTTGGCCGGCGAGCCCCGTTCCCCCTACAGCCTCACGGCCAGCTTGCCTTGGGTTGGTCCCTTCGTCGTGTTCGTGGTTTTGCTCGCCGTCGCGCCCAGCCTGGGGCCGGCGTCTCGCCTGACCTTGGCTGCGTGGGTCCTCATCGTTGCGGTCGCCATCTTTCTGCTCAGCCGCAATGTCCTCGAATTCCGCCCCGCTCGCCCCTGGGCCAGCATCGCCATCGGCGTCGCCGTCTTTGCCGTCTGGGTGACGCCGGATCTCCTGTTCCCCGGCTGGCGCTCCAGCACCCTCTTCCAGAATTCGCTCACCGGCAAGCTCGCCACCAGCCTCGGCTCGGACGCCTTCGCTGATCCCGCGTCCCTCGCTCTCCGGTCCCTGCGCGCCATCCTCATCGTTCCCATCGTCGAGGAATTGTTCTGGCGCGGTTGGCTTATGCGCTGGATCGAACGGCAGGATTTTCAAACCGTGCCCCTCGGCCACTACCACCGCAACAGCTTCTGGCTGGTAGCAGTCCTCTTCGCCATGGAGCACGGGCCTTACTGGGATGTGGGCTTTCTGGCGGGCGCGGGGTACAATTGGTGGATGGTACGGACCAGACGCCTCAGCGACCTGATCCTGGCTCACGCGGTAACCAACGCATGCCTTTGCGCATTCGTAGTTGTGACGGGCCGGTGGGAATTCTGGCTCTGATTCAAAGCCCCTTACCGTAATCGAAATCCCCTGATGCCTAATTCCATTGAAGTGATTCGCCCCGGAGCGACTGCCGCCCATGCGCGCGTCGCCCTTTTTGACTTTGACGGCACGCTCTCCCTGGTCCGCTCGGGTTGGGTGGATGTCATGGTGCCCATGATGGTGGAGATCCTCGCAGACCTCAAGAGCGGTGAAAGCGAGGCCCAGCTCACCGCCATCGTCAACGATTTTGTCGCCCGCCTAACCGGCAAGCAGACCATCTACCAGATGATCCACCTCTGCGAGGAGATCACCCGCCGCGGCGGTACTCCCAACGAGCCGCTCTTCTACAAACGCCTTTACAGCGACTTGCTCAACGAACGAATCAAGGACCGTCTCACCGCCCTTCGCGCCCGCCAGGTTTCTCCCGAAAAGTACCTGGTCCCCGGTTCGCGGGCCTTGCTCGAGGCCCTGCGCGCGCGCGATTTTAAGCTCTATCTGGCGTCCGGCACCGACGAGGCCTTCGTCAAGGAGGAATCTGATCTCCTCGACGTCACCCGCTACTTCGATGGCGGAGTCTACGGCGCCCAGGACGACTACAAGTCCTTCTCCAAAGCCATGCTCATCCAGCGCCTCATCTCCGAGGCCGGCTTTCGCGGCGACGAGTTCCTCGGCTTCGGCGATGGCTACGTCGAGATCGAAAACGTCAAACAAGTGGGCGGCATCGCCGTTGGCGCGGCCACCGACGAGCCGGATTGCCTGAAAATCGACGAGTGGAAGCGCAATCGCCTGGCCGGCGTCGGCGCCGATTACATCGTCCCCAACTACCTCTGCCACGCCGAGCTGTTCGGTATGCTATTCCCTGTCTAGATGCCCACAAGATATCCGACCCTGGATCGCGCCAAGCTGCGCGTGCTGCCCTTGGGGCAGCGTACCAATGATCTGCCGCTCAGCCGCTGGATGGCCCTCGACGACGCTCCCCCGCCTTTCGAGCATCCGGACCTGCCCCTGATCGGCCAGCGCTGGGTCCAGTCCCAGTCCGCCGGCGCCTCCCGCATTCTCATGATGGGCGCCCACCTGCTTCGCGCCGGCGCCAATCGCCACATCATCGATCAACTCGAACGCGGCGCCCTCAGCATCATCGCCATGAATGGCGCCGGCATGATCCACGACTATGAACTCGCCCGCATCGGCGCCACCACCGAAAGCGTCGCCCGCTACATCCGTGAAGGCCAGTTCGGCCTCTGGAAAGAGACCGGCGAACTCAACGACTGGATTCGCGACGCCGCCGCCGCCGGCGAGGGCCTCGGCGAGCATGTTGGCAAGCGTATTCTCGAATCGGACTACCCCCACAAAGACCTCAGCGTCCTGGCCGCCGCCTACCGTCTCGGCATCCCCGTTACCAATCATTGCGGAATCGGCTACGACATCCTGCACGAGCATCCCAATTTCGACGGCGCCGCGCTCGGCGCTGCCAGCTATACCGACTTTCTGATCTTCGCCCGAGTGGTGGAGCGTCTGGAGGGCGGCCTTCTATTGAGTTTCGGCTCCGCTATCATGGCGCCGGAGGTGTTCTTGAAAGCACTGGCGATGGCCCGCAACCTCGCCCACCAGGAAGGCCGCTCGATCCGGCGTTTCACAACGGCGGTCTTCGATATGGTGCCCATCCACGGCGACTTCCGCCAGGAACTTTCCAAGACCGACCCCGGCTACTACTTCCGCCCCCACAAGACCCTCCTCGTCCGCACCGTCGCCGACGGTGGCGAGAGCTTTTACTTTTGCGGCGATCACCGCGCCACCTTCCCGGCCCTGCGCCAGAGCTATCGCGCTGCCCTGGAGACCCGCCCATGACCGCCCAGCAGATCCTCGATCGCATCCCCGACGTCAAAGTGCTCGTCGTCGGCGACATCTGCCTCGATCGCTGGTGCCAGTACGACCCCTTCCTCGCCGAACCCTCCCGCGAAACCGGCCTAGAGCGCGTCGCCGTCACCTTCACCGAGGTCACCCCCGGCGCCGGCGGCACCGTCTCCTCCAACCTCGCCGCCCTGGGTGCGCGCGAGATCCGCGTGCTTGGCATCGCCGGCGACGACGGCCACGGCTACGAACTTCGCCAGGCCCTCACCAAACGCGGCATCGATTCCTCCCTCCTCGTCACCGGCCCCGTCACCTTCACCTACACCAAGCTCCTCAACTCACGCACCGGCGTCGAGGACCTCGGCCGCATCGATTACGTCTCATTCCCACCCCAGGCCGAGGTGGAAGATGAGCTCATTCGCCGCCTGGAGGAGGCTGCCCCGCAACACGATTGCGTCATGGTGGCCGATCAAATGGAAACCGCCGCCGGTGGTGTCGTAACCGCCCGCGTTCGCGAGTGCCTCACGCGCCTCGCCGCAGCCCACCCCAAGCTCCTCATCTGGGTTGATTCCCGCATGAGAATCGAGCAGTTCCGCGGCGTCACCGTCAAGCCCAATGAGCGCGAGGCCCGCGAGGCCTGTGAGCGCCTCGGCATCGAGGTGAACTACCAGAAGCTCAGCGACACGGTCGGCGGCCCCCTCATGATGGTCACCCACGGTGGTGAAGGTGTCTCGGTCCTCCATCAAGGCACGGAGGTTCGCATCGCCACCAGGCCGGTTGCCCACCCCGTCGATATCTGTGGCGCCGGAGACAGCTTCTCCGCCGGCGCTCTGCTGGCCCTCTGCGCCGGCGCCACTCCCGTCGAGGCGGCCCGCTTCGGCAACTATGTCGCCTCAGTCACCATCATGAAACCCGGCACCGGCACCGCCTCGCCGGCCGAGGTGCTGCGCGCCGAAAAGGAGCAGGCCGGATGAGCATTCTGGCGATCGATATCGGCGGCACCAAGTTCACCATGGCTCTCTTCTCCGCCAGCGCCATGGTCCGGCGCGAGTCCCAACAGACCGATCGCGAAGGCGGCAGGGCTTGGATGCTCGATCGCATCCGCGAGATCGGCCACGCTTGGGAGGCGGACGCCCCCATCGAACGCATCGGCGTCGGCTTTGGCGGGCCTGTGAACTTCGAAACCCAGCAAGTGGTCCTCTCGACCCACGTCGGCGGCTGGAAGGATTTTGACCTCGTTGCGTGGCTCCGCGACACCTTCGGCGTGCCCGTTGTGATGGATAACGACGCCAACGCCGGCGCCCTCGGCGAGGGCGTCCACGGCGCCGGCCGCGGCGTCCGGCCCCTCTTCTACATGACCCTCTCCACCGGCATTGGCGGCGGCATCCTCACCACCGAGGGCGTCTACCGAGGAGCCGATTCCTACGCCGGCGAGATCGGCCATCTCAACATTCGCCCCGACGGCCCCGATTGCCTCTGCGGCTCCAATGGCTGTTTCGAGCGCATGTGCTGCGGCCTCTGGCTGGAGCGCGATCACGGCCGCAGCGCCCAGGCGCTCCTCCAGGACCCCGCCTTCGTCCAGAGTTATGTCGTCGATCTGGCCCGCGGTCTGAAGGCCGCCATCATGCTGCTCAATCCCGCCCGCATCGTCATCGGCGGCGGCATCAGCAAATCCGGCGACGCGCTCTTCGTGCCGTTGCGCAACGAATTGGGCAGGCAGATCACGTCCTGGTCGCGCGCGCGCATCGACGTGATTCCCGCCACGCTAGGCGACGACAGCGTGCTGTGGGGCGCCTACGAATTGGCCCAAGGGGCCCAGGCATTGGAAGGAGAAAAGGGATGAACAGTTTTCCGGCTACGTATCTGGAGTCGCTACAGCAGACGCTCTGCGGAATCTCCGTCGATAAAGTGAACGAGGCCATCGAGTGGCTGCGCCAGGCGCGCGAGGAGGGCCGCACAATTTTCACCTGCGGTAACGGCGGCAGCGCCTCCACCGCCTCCCACTTCGTCTGCGATGTGCTCAAGGGCGCCAGCTTCAACCGGCCCAAGCGCTTCCGCATCATGGCGCTCACCGATTCTCTGCCCACACTCACCGCCTACTCCAACGACGTCAGCTACGATTGTGTCTTTGTCGAGCAGCTCAAAAACTTCGGACAGCCCGGCGATATCCTGCTCTCCATCAGCGGCAGCGGCAACTCGCCCAACGTCCTCCGTGCCGTCGAGTACGCCAACCAGGCCGGCTTGAAAACCATCGGCCTCACCGGCCGCGATGGCGGTCAGCTCGGCCGCCTCTCTCAGTTGGAAATCAACGTCGCCGATCCCCACATGGGCCGCATCGAGGACGGGCACATGATCATCTGCCACATGCTCGCCTACTATTTCATGGATACCGAAAAGGCTGGCGGTGGCTGCTAACTGAGTCACCCCGCCCAGCAGCCGCCCAGTATCCGCGCCCAGCGGCCGCCCGGCCCAGCCACCGCCCAGCCCAGCCCCGCCCCAAAAAAGAAGGCCGGCTTCGGAGATACTCACGTTGCCGGCCAGGTAGTTGGGGAGAGGTAGGATCTCTTTACACCCTCAGTTTGACGGGCGAGTCTGAATTCGTCGATCCATCCATCGGTCCATTTTCTTCTGGTACCGTACTGCTACTTTTGAATCAAAAACAAGGCCGCCTTCGGAGGAGTGAAGGCGGCCCGAGTTTCGTTTGGAGGAGAAACTGAAATCTTGTGGCGCTTCCAGTTTGTCCCAGCCGCCCGTTGCCGTCGATAGTGCCAACGGACCGGATGGAATGCGGCCATACTCACCCCTTCGTACTAAGTCCCCTGCCAGATCCAATGCCCGCCCGGCCCCCCTCCGCCGCACCGAAGGGATGATAATCTCAGAATGCGCATCTTCGCGGTCTACTGTCTGCTTCTGGCCGTTCTCCTGGGCGCCGCGGTTGCCCAATCCAATCGTCGCGTTGAGGGACCGTTCCCTGCCAGACCTGGCGAAATCTGCGTTATCTGCTACGGAGTGCTCAATAATACCGGCTTGGCCTATCTGATCGACGGTAGGCGTTATGGCGTCGATGCCAGCGAGTCCGGCGAGTTCCTGCAGGACCCGGAATCTCACATCCGCAAGTTCGAGGCCCACCAGGCGGCCGATCAACGCCAGGGACTGCTCGCCCCCATCGCCGCCGCCGTCCTTGCCGTGGCCACCCTCCTCTTCGTCTGGCTCCGCCGCCGCCGTCGAGCCTGATGCGCTGGCTGCTATCGTGGAGACAGAGTCCTCTGGGGCCTATGTTTTCTCTCTCCCGAGTTGCGTCGCGGCAGGCAATCGCGCTGTTGATCGCGCTCCTCACGCTGACCCCCGGCACGTTCACTCTCATTCCGCTCCTAGGCGGCGATAGCGGCACGTGCGGCATGAGTTGCTGCCGCCGCTTGAAGACCTGTTGCTGCCGGAAGGCGCAGCGCCACGCGCCCGCATCCGCCGCGCACCAATGGCAGGCCGCGCCCGGTTGCCCGGCGGGTTGCCGCCAGCGGCCGGCCCTGCCTCCCGTCGTGCCCGGAGTCGCCGCCGCGACCCCGCCCCACATTCTCCCCGCGGCGCCTCGCCCCTTCGCCCTGCCCGCCGCGCCGTCCCGCACCGCCTCCTGCCACGCTGCCTACGCCCTCTTCGAACGGCCCCCTCCCGACCCGTCCTGAATTCCAAGCTCATTACCGAATTTTGAAAGGGGGATACCCATATGGAATCCAGACGTGTGTTTGCGAGCCGTGTGCTCGCCGCCGCCGCATTGGCGGCCTTCTCGCCCGCCCAGGGTGAGCCCATTGACCGTGCGAAGGCCCTGCAGTCCCGCTTCATCGCGCCCTGCTGCTGGAGCGAAAGCGTCGCCGTCCACCGCTCCGAGCCCGCCGCCACCATGCGTGCCGAAATCGCCCGCATGGTGGCATCCGGAGCCTCCGACGACGACATCATCGCCTTTTACGTCGCCCGCCACGGCGAGCGCATCCTGCTGGAACCGCGCGGGCAAAAACTCACGTGGCTCACCGTCATCCCCGTCGCCGCGCTCGGAGCCGGCGCCGTAGCGCTCGCCCGCTATCTGAAACGGAAACGCGCAGCCACCGCGCCGGAAACCGCTCCGGCCGTGGCCGCTATCACCGTGCCCGACGAGGATCTTGAATGGTGAGCGGCGGCGAACGCCGCCAGGAATAGCGCGGGAAAATGCAGTTCTTCAGGCCCGTTCCAACGTCCGGTCCAGCGATTCGCGCAGCAGCCGCCTCGCGCGCAGCAGCCGCGTTCTCACCGCCATCTCGGTGGTGTCGAGCCGCAGCGCCGTCTCGCGCGTCGAAAGTTGCTCCAACACACGCAGGCGAAATGCCTGGTATAGACTGGGCGGCAACTCCCTCACCGCATGGGCAAGCACCGCTGCTGTCTCACGCACAATCAGACGGTCTATCGGGTGATCGGGCGTGCAGACGAAACTGGAATGCTGGCTGTCGCTAAACTCGTCCATCGTAAGTGGAGTGAACTTGCCGGTCCGCTGCCGCTCACGATGCCGGTTCCATGCGATCTTGCTCATCCAATGCAGCAGCAGTTGCGGATTCTTCAATTGAGCGAGACCCTCAAACGCCAACACCAGCGTCTCCTGCGCGAGATCTTCAGCGTTGTCCTCGCCGTGGCAGATCCGCCGCGCCTGCCGGTATACGGCCGCATACACCCGTTCAAACAGAAGCTCGACGGCCACCCGGTTGCCCTGTGCCGAGTGCCGGATCAGACACACACGAGCCCGGCAAATCGTCGGCTCGTCGGCAATCAGGCAGGGTGATTCGCAGAACGTGTTCATGGATCTCTGCTGTCGAAAGCGTATCGCAAACGAAAGCGGAATGGGAGCCCCTGTGGACTTCCATTCCGCGCAAACCCGGCAGCCTAGTTCCGCAGCGTCAGCGTTTTGCCGTTCGCATCGGTCAGCTCAAGCGCCACCAGTTCCTCGGTGCAGGTGGAGCGTGCGTATTTCACGGTCAGCTTGTCTCCCGCGTTCAGCTCGAAGTCGCTCGCCAGAATCAGGCGCTCTGAGCCGAGCTTCACCGTCAGCAGCGTGGCGTCCGCGAGCTTCAACACCAGCGTCGGCTGCTGGATGCCCGTCCCAACCGTTACCCGGTCGATCATGCCGCTCGCCGTCTGTGCCGATGCCAGGTCGATGCAGGCGCCGCAACTGGCAGGCCCTTGCTCATGGCCGCCCCGTCCCTGCATCTGGCTCGTCCAAACCGGAATGCCCAGCTCGTTGCGCAGCGTGATGCTGGCCCCGCCCTTCGTGATCCGGATCGCGTACAGGTATGCGTCTCCGGCTGTGTTCGAGGGCGCCACCACAACGGAAACAGCTTCACCCGCCGCCAGTTCAAAGTCGTTCTCCAGCATGTACCATACCGGCGCCATTTTGATCTGCGCCTTGCCGACCACGATCGACGGATACTGCGTCCCATACGCCATCTGCACACTGGTGATGGTCCCTTCCACCGTGCTCTGTGCTGCCATGTTCAGGCCGGCGTTGGAGTGCTGTGCGCTCCCCGGACCAGCGCCCGGACCAGCGCCCGGACCAGTCCCCGGGCCAGCGCCGGGCGTCCCAGGCCCATGGGGACCTTGTGCCAATACCGTAACCGCCGCCAGCGCGGTCGCGAAAAGTAACGAGTTAAGTTTACGATTCATGGATGATCTCCGTCCAATGAGGATTTGCAGACGTGTACTTCTACTGCAAGCCTCCGGCCATCCTCCAAGTGATTGAAACCACTGGCTGCGGCGCCCACACCCGTCCGGAAAGCCCGCAGGATCTGCGCACTCGCCGCGGCAACGCCGCAGCCTCTGCACAATCCCCGCCCGCCTGCGCTACAGTCTCTGATGGAATGAAACGCAATCTGCTCTGCGCACTGCTCCCCGTCTTCGCGCTCACCGCCGCCCCATCGCTCCGCCTCACGGAGAACGGCCGCTCCTCCTATACCATCGTCATCGCCCGCGATTCCTCCCCCTCCGAGCGCCGCGCCGCCGTCGAGCTCCAGCGCTTCCTCGAAGAGATCTCCGGTGCGCGCCTGCCCATCCTGCCCGATTCCGCCGCCGTCCGCGGCAATCTCCTGCTGGTCGGCCGCAGCCGCTTCACGGACTCACTCCACTTCCAGATCCCCTTCGATCAACTCGGCGACGAAGGCTTCGCCATCCAGTCCCGCGGCCCCCATCTCGCTATCGCCGGCGGCCGCCTGCGCGGCACCATGTATGGCGTCTACACCTTCCTCGAAAAGCTCGGCTGCCGCTGGGTTGCCGCCGATGCCAGCCGCATCCCCACGCGCCGGACCATCACCATCGCCCCCATCGACGAGACCCAAAAGCCCGCCTTCGAATACCGCGAGGTCTATCTCAGCGAGGCCTTCGATAAGGATTGGGCCGCCCGCAACAAGACCAACGGCATGAGCACGATGCTCGATGATTCCACCGGCGGCAAGATCCAGTACTTCCCGTTTGTCCACACCTTCTACTCCATCCTGCCGTCCGCGGAACACTTCGCGCAGCACCCCGAATATTACTCGCTCATCGACGGCAAGCGCCGCGGAGCTCAGGCCCAGCTTTGCCTCACCAATCCCGACGTCCTCCGCCTCACCGTCGCCAAAGTCCGCCAGTGGATGAACGAGCACCCCGAGGCCACCATCTTCTCCGTCTCGCAGAACGACTATTACGGCCAGTGCGAATGTGACCAGTGCCGCCGCGTCACCCGCGAGGAGGGCGGAGCCGAATCCGGCCCGCTCCTCCGCTTCGTCAACGCCGTGGCCGATCAGGTCGCCCAGTCTCACCCCGGTAAGCTCATCGACACTCTCGCCTACTTCTACTCCGAGGCCCCGCCCTCCCTCACCCGCCCCCGCCCCAATGTCCGCATCCGCATGTGTCCCATCGGCGCCTGCAATGCCCACCCCTACGAACAGTGCCCCCACAACGCCTACATCGTCAAAAACCTCAAGGCCTGGGCCAAAATCACAAGCAACATCTACGTCTGGCACTACAACGCAAACTTCTCTCACTACCTCCTCCCCGTGCCCGATTTCGACGAGCTCGCCGCCGATATCCCCATGTACCACCGCAACGGAGTCGCCGGCCTCTTCATGCAGGGCAGCACCCCTGCCGGCGGTTCGGAGGCGCCTCTCCGCGCCTACGTCATCGCCCGCATGCTCTGGGATCCGCGCACAGATTTTTGGAAGACCGTCGACGAGTTCCACGAGATCTACTACGGCCCCGCCGCGCCCTCCATGCGCGCCTACCTCGATCTGCTCCACAGCCTCGTCCGCCCCGAGCCCCAGGGCGAGGCCCAGCACTGGTGGTGCTGCCGCGCGCCGCGCATGAGCGACACCCGCCTCAACCAGGCCAAACAGTTGATCCGCGCCGCCCTCGCCCAGGCCACCGACGACACCATCCGCCGTCGCATCCGCCAGGCTGAACTCTCCCTGCGCTACCTCGAGCTCCGCAAGCTCCAGGCGTTCACCATCCGCGATGGCTGGTACGCGCCCGCCGGACTGGATCGTCTCAAGACCGAGTGGCCCGCCTTTGTCACCGACGCCAAAGCCCTCGGCGTCACCCGCCTCAGCGAGGAGGCCGAGCTCGCCAAGGACGACGCCAACTTCACCGCCACCCTCCGCGCCTACCGCGTCGTCACTCTCGAAAGCTCCACTCTCCGCCTCGATCTCGTCCCCGAGCTCAATGCGCGTGTCGTCCACATCATCGACAAACGCAGCGGCCGCGAGCTCCTCAATCAGCCCGCCGCCGAAGAGACCGCCTATCCCAACCGCACCGGCCTCAGCGCGTCCGTCTATCCCGATTTCGTCAACGCCCCCGCCTACACCGTGCGATGGGCCGTGGAGCTTTCGCCAGACAAACACGAGGCCATCCTCACCGGCATCACCCCCCAAGGGCTCACGCTCCGCCGCACTATCCGCCTCGACGCCGCCGAGCCGAGCTTCCATACCGAGACCATCGCCGGCAACGCCTCCACCACGCCCCTCGATGCCGTCATCCAGTCGCAGTTCGACTCCGACGCCGGCCCCATGGAAGACGCGTCCGTCGAGTTCAAGCCCGCCGCCGGCTCGCCCGTCAAACGCCGCATGGTCGAGCCGGCCCAGCAGCCCACCGGCACCGAAACCTACGCCGCCGACCGAAACCCCAACGGCGAGTGGCGCATCCTCAACCCCGGCGCGTCCCTGGAAATCATCAACCGGTTCCCGCCTGAGCAGGCCGATCGCGGCGTGCTCAACTGGTCCGCGAAAAGCCAGCGGCGCGTCATCCTCGGCCTCTGGTCGAAGAAGCGCTTACTCCAACCCGGCGAGACCGTGCGCCTCGATAGCGACTACGCCATCCGCTGACATCGCTATGCAAGCTCTGCGCGGCAAGCATGCACCAGCTGCGCATTTGCCGCCCGTCTCCTCACCCTTTCCGCTGATTTCACTGCGGTTTCTCGTTGGCCCGCCAACTGCAACAACACCCCGCAGAGGTGATTCCATGAAGACGTTCGTTACCATGATGGTGTTTTGTGTCGCCCTCGCCGCGCCGCTCGCTGCGGGCCAAGCTGGTGGTCAGGGCCAAGGTCAGGGCCGCGGCCAGGGTCAGTGCCAGCGGCAAGGCCAGGGCCAATGCAAACGTGACGGCCAGAAGTGTACCGGCCAGTGCGACAAAACCCAATGCCAGAACTGTCCCAACGCCGCCTCCTGCCCGCGCGCTCAAGTGAAGAAGTAAGCTGGAGCTGGAGACTAGTGCCATGAAGAACTGGCTGCTCGCCATGTTCCTGATCTCGTCGCCGGTCTGGGCCGGCGACGAGCCCAAGCCGCCCATCGCGGAGAATCCTGTCGTTGAAGTCCGCGGTACCATCACCCGCGTCCAGATCGCCATGGGGCAGGGCATGCCGTTCCTCGAAGTCAACACGGCCAAGGGCTCCGTAAAACTCTATCTCGGCGCCATGCGCTACCTCGTCCAGGAAAACTTCACACCCAAGGCCGGTGACCTGCTGGAAGCCAAGGGCTACAAAATGGGCGAAAACGTCGTGGCGATTCGCGTCGAACTGCCCACAACCAAAAAGGTCCTCAGGCTCCGCGACGACAATGGCTGGCCCCTGTGGATGGGCGGCATGCGCCAGGGCGCCGTACCCCGCGAATAGCCCGGTCACCTTCCGCGCAGTTTCTGCATCCCCACATTCAGACGTATGTCTCCGATTCCATCCAGGCTGATCTGGCGGGTCGTGGCCGTTCTGCTCCTGGTCCTGCCGCTCATCCTCCTCGTCAACGCGCTGCTCATGCTGCGCGAGCTCGAACAGGCCCGCGGCGCCTTCCTGCGCAACAAGGCCGCCGAAATCGCCGCCCGCCTCGAGCAGGTCTCCATCCAGCAGGTCATCGACGAGGAACCCGCCCTGCTCGACGTGCGCAGCTACGGCGCATCCGATTCGGTCACCGAGCCCTCCATCCGTCCCTTCTTCGATGGCCAGGAGCTCTTCCGTCTGGAAGCGTCCTCCCCAGCCGGATTCCGCGCCTGGGTCCCCTATCACACCGATGCCGGTCCCCGTCTGGCGCGCCTCGACCTCAACCCCGCCGCCGCCGATTTCCTCACCGCCCGTCCCCGCCAGAACCTCTACCTCTCCATCGCCGTCGCCCTCATGATGGCCCTCCTCATGGCCTACGCCGTCTGGGCTCGCGAGAAACAGGCGCGCCTCGCCCGCCTCGCCGAGCTGGGCCAGTTGTCGGCCGTCCTCGCCCACGAGATCCGCAATCCGCTCGGCGCCCTCAAGGGCTTCCTCCAGCTCGCCCAGGAACGCGCCACCGGAGACATCCGTCTCTGGCTCGACACCTCTCTCGAACAGACCAGCCGCCTGGAGCAGCTCGTCAAGGACCTCCTCGCCTATGCCCGCGCTCCCCAGCCAAAATGGCGCGTCATCTCCTGGCGTGAAATGGAAACGCGCCTTCGTCCCCACGCCCCCGGTGTCGTCTTCCACACTGCCGATTTCCAGCTCCGCACCGATCCTGACATGCTCGAACAGGCCGTCCTTAATCTCCTCCGCAACGCCATGGAAGCCGGTGATCAGGTGAGCCTGCATGCTGAGCCGGGGCTCATCCGAGTCACCGACAACGGCCCCGGCATCCCCCCGGATCTGCGCCCGAAACTCTTCCAGCCTTTCGTCACCACCAAGGCCCAGGGTACCGGCCTAGGCCTCGCCATCGTCCGCAATCTGGTGCGGGCACTAAACGGAAATGTTGAGCTCACCGGTGCGCAGCCCACTGGCGCCCGCGCCGAGATTCGATGGAGCACGAAATGATCAATCCCATTCTGGTCGTCGATGACGATCCCGGCTTCCGCAAACTGCTGGAAACCATCCTCGCCGGCGAAGCCTATCCCGTCGAGACCGCCGCCAAAGTTGCCGACGCCCGGCGCCTCTGCGGAAACCAATCCTTCTCGCTCGTGATCTCAGACCTCAAGCTCCCCGACGGCGATGGCCTCGACGTGCAGAAATGGTTCTCCGAACACGCCCCCCAAACTCCCTTCGTCCTCATCACCGGCTTCGGCACCGTCTCCACCGCCGTCGACGCCATGAAGCGCGGCGCGCTCGACTACCTCGAAAAGCCCCTCCGCAGCCCCGACGAGCTCCGCCGTCTCGTCCGCCGCACCCTCGCCCTCAACACCGCCTCGCCTGAACCCGCCCCGCCGCCCACGCCCGAGAATCCAGGCATGTGCGGAGCCATGGTCGCCCGCGATCAGCGCATGATCCACATCCTCGGCCTCCTCCAGCGCGTCGCGCCCACGCCCGCCACCGTCCTCCTCCTCGGCGAAAGCGGTGTCGGCAAAGAGGTGATCGCCCGCTGCCTCCATGCCCACAGCCGCCGCGCCTCCAAGTCCTTCACTGCCATCAACTGCGCCGCCCTGTCACCCACGCTCATCGAAAGTGAACTCTTCGGCCACGAGCGCGGCTCCTTCACCGGCGCCACGGATCGCCACAGCGGCGTCTTTGAACGCGCCGGCGGCGGCACCCTCTTCCTCGATGAAATCGGCGAGCTCGACGCCGCTCTCCAGTCGAAGCTCCTCCGCGTGCTCCAGGAGCGCGTCCTGGAACGCGTCGGCGGCGGCCAGCCCATCCCCGTGGATGTCCGCATCATCGCCGCTACCAACCAGGATCTGCAACGCAACGTTCAGCAAGGCCGCTTCCGCGCCGATCTCTACTTCCGCCTCAGCACCTTCCCCATCGAGATCCCCCCGCTCCGCGAGCGCCCCGCCGATATCGACGCCCTGGCCGAGCTCTTCCTCGGCCGCGCCGCCCGCCACTTCGAGAAACCCAACCTCCGCCTCAGCGACGAGGCCCGCTACGCCCTCCGCGCTCACCCCTGGCCCGGGAATGTCCGTGAACTCGAAAATGCCATCGAACGCGCCGCCATCCTCGCCGACGAATCCATCCTCCCGGAGCACCTCCCTTTCGCCGGCGCCAACGGAGATCCCCTCAGCGCTGCCGCCGGCACCCTCAATATGCGGGACCTCGAGCGCCGCGCGATCAAGGAGGCCCTCCAGCGCCATCAAGGCAACCGTACCCACGCTGCCCGCGAGCTCGGCATCAGTCTCCGCACCCTCCAGTACCGCCTCAAGGAATACGGCCTCGCCTAAGCCGCCCCGCGCGGGCATAAACTGGTGCGTGACTATGTTCCGCATCTTCGTCTGCTCTCTTCTTCTCGTCGCCTCCTGCCCGCGCAACCTGCCGCCACTCCGGCCACCAGCAACGTGCGGGGCGCCGAATACCCCGTCACCCACGCCGACAATCGCGTCACCTTCCGCTTCAAGGCCCCCAACGCCGCCAAGGTCCAGCTCCAGCCCGGTGGTGATGACAACGGCCTCGGCAAAGGCCCCATGGAGATGACCCGCGGCGCCGATGGCGTCTGGTCCATCACCACTCCGCCCGCCGTCCCCGGCTTCCACTACTACTGGTTTCTCGTCGATGGCGTCATCGTCAACGATCCTGCCAGTGAGACCTTCTTTGGCTGGGGCCGCCAGTCCAGCGGCATCGACGTGCCCGAGCCCGGTGCCGATTACTATGCCGCCCGCGATGTCCCCCACGGCGACACCCGCATCCATTGGTATTTCGCCAAATCCACCAACGCCTGGCGGCGTGCCTACGTCTACACCCCCGCGGCCTACGACGCCAATCCCAAAAAGCGTTACCCCGTCCTCTACCTCCAGCACGGCTCCGGCGAAGACGAACGCGGCTGGACCGTCCAGGGCCGCGCCAACTTCATCCTCGATAACCTCATCGCCGCCGGCAAGGCCAAGCCCATGATCGTCGTCATGGATCAGGGCTACGCTGTCCTCCCCGGACAGCCCGCCGCCCCCGGCCCCGGCCAGTTCACCGCCTTTGAAACCGTTCTCCTCAACGACATCATTCCAAGCATCGATCGCACCTTCCGCACCATCGCCAAGCGCGAGTCCCGCGCCATGGCCGGCCTCTCCATGGGCGGTATGCAGACCCTCCAGATTGCCCTCACACACCTCGACACCTTTGCCTGGATCGGCGCTTTCAGCGCGCCCCAGCGCAACGCCTTCGACGCCAAAACCTCCTTCGGCGGAGCCTTAGCCGATCCCGCCGCCTTCAACAAAAAAGTCCGCCTCCTCTGGCTCGGCGCCGGCACCGGCGAACAGCGCATCCACGATTCGGTCGTTGTCCTCCACGACGCCCTCGATAAGGCCGGCGTCCACAACGTCTTCTGGGCCTCGCAGGGCACCTCCCACGAATGGCAGACCTGGCGCCGCCACCTGAACCAGTTCGTTCCGCTATTGTTCTAAGACATGCTCCGCATTGGACTCAACCCCTACGGCCTCACCTACTACCTCGGCCTCCAGGGCCGTGGCACCCCGCGCGTCAACCCCGCCGGCCGCGGCATGGAGGGCTTCATCGAGATCGCCTGCCAGCTCAACGCCAAAACCATCGAGTTCCACAACTCCTGGATTACCGGGCTCACCCCACCCGCCGCACAGTCCGTTCGCGAGCACATCGCAGCCCTCGGCATGACGCCCGTCATCAGCCTCGGTCCTCCGCTCGAAGGTCTCGATACCGCCATTCAATCCGCCCTGGCAGTTGGAGCCAAAACCATCCGCCTCGGCCTCAGCCCCGTCCTTTGCGGCGATCGCAACGCCTGTGGCCCCCAATGGCTCGAGTTCATCGCCAACGCCCGCCGCAACCTCCACGCCTACGCCCCCCACGCCGCCGCCTTGGGCCTCGTCCTCGCCATCGAAAACCATCAGGATTTCGGCAGTCAGGAGCTGCTCGATTTCTGCGTCGAGTCCGGTCCCAACGTCGGCATCTGCATCGACACCGGCAACCCCCTCGCCGTCGGCGAGGCGCCCCTCGAGTTTGCCCGCCGCGTCGCCCCGCTCGTCCGCCACGTCCACCTCAAGGACTACAACGCCCAGTGGACCGATGAGGGCTACCGCCTCGTCCGCTGCGCCATCGGCGACGGCGCAGTGCCCTTTCAGGAGCTCGCCACCATCCTGGCCCAGCACCACCCCACCCTCACCGCCTCCCTCGAACCCGGTGCCCTGGAGGCCCGCCACGTCCGCCTCTTTCGCCCCGAGTGGTGGAACGGTTACGCACCCAAAACCGCGGCCGAGCTCGGCCCCTGCCTCGCCGCCGCCCGCCTCCGCCGCCTCCCCGATGACGCCGATTACCGCACACCCTGGGAACGCGGCGACGATGCCGCCACCATCGTGCAATATGAGTTGGATATGATTCGCCGCAGCGCCGAAAATATGAAATCCCTCGGTTGGATGTAGGAGTACCTCAATGAGCAATGTGAATCCCCCCCTGTCCGGAAAAGTCGCCTTCGTCACCGGCTCCGGCCGCGGTCTCGGCCGCGCCATCGCCGAACGCCTCGCCGAACTCGGAGCCGACGTCATCATCCATGACCTCGATCGGAACGCCCCCGCCAAATACGGCGAGGCCCCCGATCTCGGCGCCGTCGCCAAAGAACTGGAGCGCTACGGCACCCGCACCATGGCCGTCACCGGCAATATCGGCGATCAGGCCGCCGTCCGCCGCATGGCCGAAGAGATCACCGCCAAGCTCGGCCCCGTGAACGTGCTCGTAAACTGCGCCGGCGGCGACATCGGTGCCCAGGGAGGCAAGCCCAATCCCAACAACGCCCTTGATATCTCCCTCCTCGATATCCAGACGCTCATCAACAACAACCTCATCGGCACAATGCTGATGTGCCAGGCCTTCTGCCCCGCCATGATCGCCGCCGGCGGCGGCGCCGTCATCAACATCGCCTCCGCCGCCGCCCACTTCGGCACCTCGCCCGAGGTCGTCTACTCCACCCTCAAAGCCGCCGTCGTCCACTACACCCGCTGCCTTGCCGCTGAGCTCCGCACCCAGGGCGTCAGAGTCAACGCCGTCAGCCCCGGCCCCACCAAAACCGCCCGCTTCGTCGCCACCCGCAAAGTCGATCCCGCCATGATGGATGCCGGCGCCTCCCTCAATCGCTACGGTGATCCGGCCGAGATCGCCGATGTCGTCGCCTTCCTCGCCGGCCCCGCCGCCCGCTTCGTCAACGGCCAGATCATCCGTGTCGACGGCGGCATGACCCTCTACGCCGGCTGAGCCGGCCGCGCGCCCATCCACCACCACCGCCGCCGGCCGCTCCATCGGCGCAGAGCCCCAAACCGATTGCGCCTGGCCCCGCAACTGCGCCCCACGGCGGTACGCCGCGCATAGACTGTCGCCAATGGAATCCACCACCCGCGGGCACTGCAAACAAGATGAGCCCAATGGCTGCCCGCCGCCTCGGTGATTGACCAATCCCAGCTGGTCCTGCTACATTAGTGAATACTATGTTAGTGGATGCTAGTTCCGGCGGGGAAGCCGCTCCCGCCCGCCAGCGCCTCTCCAGTGTGGAGCGGCGGGCCGCCATTGTCCGCACCGCCATCGATCTCTTCGCCAAACGCGGCTTCCGCGGCACCACCACCCGCGAGCTTGCTCTCGCCGTCGGTGTCAGCGAACCCGTTCTCTATCAGCACTTTGCCACCAAACGGGACCTTTACACTGCCATTGTCGATCAAATGGTAGGGGAACGCGCCGCCGTGGGTGACGCCGCTCTCTGCCAGTTTCACGGCACCTCCGACGATCGCTCTTTCTTCCAATGGTTCGGCCTCGAAGTGGTCAACTGGTACCTCGACGAAACCAATCACATCCGGCTACTCCTCTTCAGCGCCCTCGAGGGCCACGACCTCGCCGACATCTGGTACAACCGCTGCACCGTCCAGTTCATTCAGGTCCTGGAAGAGTACGTCCAACGCCGCATGGCTGAGGGCGCATTCAAGGGTCAGAATCATGTCATCATCGCCCGCGCCTTTCTCGGCATGATGTGCCAATACGGCCAGGTCAGCGCCATATATCAACGCCCTGCATCGGAACTTTCCCGCGAGGAAGTCGTAAGTCAGTTTGTAGACATCTTTCTAAACGGAATCTGTCCGGATTCCAAACCTGGAGCTCGCTAATTACCATGCACCGATCCATAGCCCTTCTCCTGCTGGTCCTGACCGCCTTTCTCCTCGCCGGCTGCGGAAACAAAGAAGCAGCCGCCCAGGCCGCTGCCAAAGCCGCCGCCGCCCGCCCGCCGGAGCCCATCTCCGTCAAGACCGCGCTCTCTGAGGCCCGCACGGTGGAGCGCTCCATCATGGTCACCGGCTCGCTCCAGCCCGATGAGACCACCACCGTCAGCTCCGAGGTGCCCGGTCGCATCACCACCCTCGCTGCCGATTTCGGCCAGTTCGTCCGCAAAGGCGAGATCGTCGCCGAGCTCGATACTCAAGAGCTCGCCCTCCAGGTTGAGCGCTCCCGCGCCACCCTCGCCCAGGCTCTCGCCCGCGTCGGCATGGACCCCGGCCAGGAAGCTACCCCCGGCTCCACCGCCATGATGCGCCAGGCCAAGGCCCAGATGGAGGACGCGAAGTCCAAGTACGATAACGCCGCCAAGCTCATCAAGACCGGCGACATCAGCCAGGAGCGATTCAACGAGCTCGATAAGCTCTACCGCGCCCGTCTCGCCGCCGTCGAAGCCACTCAGGACGACCTCCGCACCCAGCTCGCCGTCATCCGCCAGCTCAAGGCCGACGTTAAGCTCGCCGAAAAACGCCTCAAAGACGCCTCCGTCCTCGCCCCCTTCGATGGCATCGTCCAGGTCAAGCACGTCTCCCCCGGCCAGTACATCAAGGAAAACGTGCCGATCTACACCATCGTCAAAGCCTACCCGTTGCGCCTCCGCGCGGATGTCCCCGAATCCGTCGTCGCCGACGTCAAGATCGGCACCACCCTGGTCTTCACCACCGAGGCCGTCCCCAATGCCCAGTTCCAGGCGGTCGTACGCGAGTTGAATCCGTCGCTAGATAATCGCAACCGCACTCTCACCGCCGAAGCCCGCCTGCTCACCAACGACGCCCGCCTCAAGCCCGGCTCGTTCGTCCAGGTTCGCCTCGTCACCAACAAGGCATTCGCCGTTGTCGCCGTGCCCCGTGCCGCCGTCTACACCGTAGCCGGCCTCAACAAGTTCTTCACCATCGAAAACGGCAAGGCCGTCGAGCATAAGGTGCCCGAGATTCTCGGCGCCAACGGCTTCATCGAAATGCCGGAGGGCACCATCCCCGCCGGCGCCACCGTCGCCATCTCCTCCATCCCGCTGCTCACCAACGGAGCGCCCGTCAAGGTGGCGGGCCGCAGCTAGTTCAAGGCGCCCACACCATGCAAAAACTAGCTCAACTCTGCATCCGCCGCCCCGTCTTTGCCACCATGCTCATCCTGGCCCTGGTCGTCATCGGCCTGGCCAGCTACCGCAAGCTCGGCGTCGACTACTTCCCTAAAGTCGAATTCCCGTTCGTCAATATCCAGACCGTCCTCCCCGGCGCCTCGCCCGAAGAGGTGGAATCGCAGGTCACCAAGCCCCTCGAAGAGGTCATCAATACCATCAGCGGCATCGACGATCTCAACTCCACCTCCGCCGAAGGCATCTCCATCATCACCATCGGCTTCATGCTGGAAAAGGACCCCGAGGTCGCCGCCCAGGAAGTCCGTGACAAGATATCCACCGTCCTCGGCACCCTGCCCAAGGACGTCAAGCAGCCCGTTGTCGAGAAGGTGGCCACCGATGCCGCCCCCGTACTCAACGTCGTCGTCTCCGCCAAACGGGATCTGCGCGAGATTACCAAGCTCGTCGACGACCGCCTGAAGAAGAATATCGAGTCCCTCGCCGGCGTCGGCCAGGTCCGCTTCGTCGGCGATCGCAAACGCCAGATCCAGGTCGTCCTCGATGGCGACAAGCTCTACTCCTACAATCTCAATATCGAGCAGGTTCGCGGCGCCCTCGCCGCCCAGAATATCGAAATCCCCGGCGGCCGCATCGATCAGGGCCATCGCGAGCTCTCCCTCCGTACGCTCGGCCGCGTGGAACGCCCCATCGATTTTGAACGCGTCGTCGTCGGCAACCTCAACGGCGCCCCCATCCGCATCGGCGATATCGCCCAGGTCGTCGACGGCTACGAGGAGCCCCGCTCCGCCGCCCGCCTGAACGGCAAGTCCGCCGTCGTCCTCGCCGTCCGCAAGCAGGCCGGCACCAACTCGCTCGATGTCATCGCCAACGTCAAGAACCGTCTCAACGAGCTCAAGTCCTCGCTCCCGCCTGATTTCGAAATCACCTACGCCCGCGATCAGTCCGGCTTTATCGAGGCCGCCTTTGAAGCAGTCCAGGAGCACCTCATCCTAGGCGGCGTCTTCGCCGGTATTATAGTGCTGCTCTTTATCCGCAATTGGCGCTCCACCGTCATCGCCGCCATCGCCATCCCCACGTCCATCATCTCCACATTCACGCTGCTTAACATGATGGGCTTCACGCTCAATCAGATCACCATGTTGGGTCTCACCCTTGTGGTGGGCATCGTGATCGACGACGCCATCGTCGTGCTGGAAAACATCTTCCGCCACATGGAAGAGAAGCACATGACCGCGATGGAAGCAGCCGCCGAGGGCACCCGCGAGATCGGTCTCGCCGTCCTCGCCACCACGCTCTCCCTCATCATCATCTTCATCCCCATTGCCATCATGCCCGGCATCGTCGGCCGCTTCATGTCGAGCTTCGGGTACACCGCAGCCTTCGCCATCGCTGTCTCCCTCCTGGTCAGCTTCACCCTCACGCCCATGCTCTGCTCGCGCTTCCTCAAGCTCGGCAAAGAGGCTGAAGACACCAAGGCCGGCCTCTTCCACAAGCTCACCTCCGTGCCCTACCGCAAGCTGCTCGAATGGTCAATGGCCCACCGCTGGGTCATCGTCACCATCTCCATCCTCGTCGTCATGACCACCGTCCCTATGGTCCAGAACATGGGCGTCGATTTCCTGCCCGTCGAGGACCAGAGCGAGTTCGAAGTCTCCGTCCGCATGCCCGTCGGCAGCTCGCTCGAAGGCACCACCGAAGTTATCGCCCAGGTCGAAAATGATCTGAAAACCCTTCCCGGTGTCCGCGATCTCCTCACCACCATCGGAGCCGATCAGCGCCGCCAGGTCGATCGCGCCGCCGTGCTCGTCGAGCTCGTCGATGTCAAACATCGCAAAGAGACACAGCGCCAGCTCATGGACATGGCCCGCGAGCGCCTCGCCAAATACAAGGACCTCACCGTCGGCGTGCAACTCCCCGCGCTCATCAGCGGCGCCGCCGACCGCGACTTCCAATACTCCATCCAGGGCCCCGACCTCGCCAAGCTCGAGGTTTATTCCAACCGCCTCATGGCCAAGCTGCGCCAAGTCAACGGTGTCAACGATCTCGATATGTCTTACGAGTCCGGCAAGCCCGAAGTGCGCGTCACCATCAATCGCGACAAGGCAGCCGATCTCAACGTCAACGTTGCCCAGGTCGCCAACGCCATGCGCATCCTCGTCGGTGGCGACGATCAGGTCACCACTTACAAGGAAGGTGACGATCGCTATGACGTTCTGCTCCGTGTCAGCAAACCCTTCCGCAATTCGTCCGCCGCTCTCGAGCGCCTCTATGTACCCTCCGGCACCCTCGGCAACGTGCCCATCGCCAACGTCGCCTCCTTGTCGGCCGGCACCGGACCGACCTCCATCGACCGCTGGAACCGCCAGCGGCGCATCATGATCAGCGCCAACATCAACAAGGGCCTCGCTCTCGGTGACCTCCTCACCATCGCCGCCGCCGAAATGGAGGCGCTGGATCTGCCACCCGACTATCGCTACGGCGCCATCGGCCGCTCCAAGGAACTCGGCCGCGCCGTCCAGAACTTCCTCTTCGCCTTCATCCTCTCGGTTGTGTTCATGTACATGATCCTCGCCGCCAACTATGAGAGCTTCATCGATCCCGTCACCATTCTGCTCAGCCTCCCGCTCTCCATCCCCTTCGCGCTTCTGAGCCTCTTCCTGGTCGGCGAGAACTTCTCCATCGTCTATACGTCGCTCGGCGTCCTGGTCCTCTTCGGCATCGTCAAGAAGAACTCCATTCTTCAGATCGATCACATCAAGGGCCTGCGCCGGGAGGGCATGTCGCGCCTCGAAGCCATCTATCAGGGCTGCGACGATCGTCTACGCCCCATCCTGATGACCACAGCCGCGCTTGTCGCGGGTATGTCGCCGCTCGCCTTCGGCACAGGCGCCGGCGCTGGCAGCCGCCGCACCGTGGCCATCGTCGTCATCGGCGGCCAGTCCATGGCCCTGATCCTGACGCTGCTTGTCACGCCCGTGGCCTACTCGATCTTCGACGACCTCGCCAACTCCCCCCGCTGGAGGAGAATCATCGATCCCCTCGGCCGCCGCAAGAAGACCGTCAACGCCATCGTTGTCCCGCTCCTCCTCCTAGGACTGTTCCTCACGTGGCCTGGCCGAGCCCAGGATCTGCGCCCCGATACGCCCGAAATGGCCAAGGCGCGCGAGTCCGTCTCCCAGGCCAAAAGAGTCGGCGTCACCGCTCTCGAAAAGAAGATCGCCCTCGACGAGGCCCTGCAACTGGCCCTCAAGAACAACCTCGAAATCGAGGTCGAGCGCACCAACATGGCCACCGCCCTCTCGGCCATTCAGGGCGCCCGTGGCTCTTTCGACGCCGTCGTGCTCTACAACCCCTCCATCGAGACCCGCAACACGCCCGTTTCCAACACCCTCGCTGGCGCCAACGGAAAACTTGTCGAGCATCTCGCCAATAACAACGTCTCTCTCCGCCAGCGCACCCCCTGGCAGGGCATGTCGTTCCACGTCGATTTCGACAACAACCGCACCTCCACCAACAGCCCCTTCGCCGCCCTCAACCCCACCTTCACCTCGCGCCTCACTGCCGGCTTCGCGCTCCCCCTCTGGCGCTACCGCCAGGAGGATCTGGATCGAGCCACGCTCAAGATCCGCATGAAGCAGAATCAGCAATCCCGCTCAGATTTCGAGACCCGCGTCAGCGATGTCATCACCCGCGCCGTCAGCGCCTACTGGGATCTCGCCGCCGCCATCGAAGATGCGGTCGTCGCCAGCGATGGCGTTCGCCTCGCCCAGGAACAGCATGATCGCAACCTGCGCCAGATCTCGGCCGGCACGCTCGCCCCCATCGAATCGTCCGCCTCCGAGGCTGAACTTCAGCGCCGCATCGATTCCTACTCCTCCGCCATCGGTCTCGTCACCGCTGCTGAAAATCAGCTCAAGGTCATCCTCACGCCCGATCGCGAAGACGCCCTCTGGAACGAGCGTCTGGTCCCTACAGATCGCCGCCCCTCCGATCTCCCCACCGAGGACGTGCGCGAGGCCACCACCATCGCCATTCAGAAACGGCCCGAGCTGCGCTCCCTGGAACTCCGCGTCGAGCAGAATGAAGTGCAGAAGAACCTGGCTCGCAGCGCCACCAAGCCCCAAGTCAATCTCACAGCCAACTACTCCAGCGCCGGACTCGCCGGCACCCAGCCGCAATCCAGCAGCAGTGGCGGTTTCGCCGCCGCCTTCGGCCCGCTGTTCGGTCGCGTCAACGATCTCTCCACCCTGGCCGGCCTGCCTCCGCTTCCCCCCATCAGCATCGGCGGCGGCTCCATCCCCACGTCCTACATCGGCGGCTACGGCCAGGCCCTCAATAATATGTTCGGCTTCGGCTCCCAATCCGTCCAGGCCGGCCTCGCCATCGAATGGAACCCCCGCAACCGCGCGGCCGAGGCCCAGCTCGATCAGGTCGCCATCAACGAGCGCCGCCTGAAACTCGCCCGCCTCCAACTCGAACAAGGCATCAACGCCGAGGTCCGCACCGCCCTCCAGGCCCTAGAGACCGCCCGCCAGCGCATCACCGCCGCCCGAGCCAGCGAAAAAGCCTCCCTCGAAAAACTCGAAAGCGAAATCCGCCTCTTCTCCACCGGCGAGAGCACCAACTTCCTGGTCCTCACCCGCCAGAACGAACTGGTAGATTCCCGCCGCCGTCTCGTAGGCGCCTACCTCCTCCAGAACAAAGCCATCGCCCAAGTCCAACGCGTCCTAGGCACCACCCTGGAAGCCAACAAAATCAGCCTCCAGTGACTCAGTCCCTGCAAGCCAGCAAAACCAGCCTCCATTAGCGCAGTCTCTTCGGGGGGCGGACGCCCTCGTCCGCGCCGGACCCCCTGGTCCGGCCGCTAACTAAATCACCACCACTCTCTCGCTCAGCCTCCCCAAGGCGCGGTCAAATGTCACCAGTCGCCCCTTGTGCTTCACCGCCAGCCCGATCAGGTACAGGTCCGTCACCTGCTGGAATCCGTCAATCGCCGCCCCGGACAATCGCAGCGCCTCCGGCCAGTTCACGTCCATGCACCAGAGACTGTGCCCCGGCCGCTTCAGATTCTCTTCCAGGATCAAAGTCGTTCTCAGCACCGACAAGGCGCCTTGATTCACAACCGGATTGGAGAGCACCCGCACAAACCCCGCCTGCGTGATGGCGCAAGTCGCCCAACCGCCCCGCACGCCAGCTTGTTGCTGAAACCACTCCTTCGCGGCCTGGTGCTTCGCGTGCTGCGGCCAAAACAGCGCGACCAGCACATTCACGTCTAGCAGGCTCTGCATGCTCACCACTCCTCTGCCAACCGCTTCACCTGTTCCGTCGTGATCTTTGGAAAATCCTTCGGCGGATCGAATATGAGCAATCCGCCCATCTCTTTCACCGGCACCTCCGCCTGCGAACCTCGGACGATCAGGTCCGAGACCGCTTGCCCCACCCGGATCTTCCGCAGCTTCGCGTACCGCACCACAATCTTGTACGCGTCATCATCAATGTGCAATGTCGTCCTCATGTCCTCATGATGCCACAGATCGCACTTGATGCATCTCCGACGTCACCCGCACATACCAGACCTCCGAACAGCCGCCCTCGTCCCCGTCAGACTCCAAGCTCGGACCCGCTCCGAGTGTTATCATCTTTAGTGTACGGTGATAACATGATCCGGACTCAGATCAGCCTCGACAAACAGGAATACGCACTCGCGAAACTGGCAGCCAGCGCACTGGGCATCTCCGTAGCAGAGTTCGTCCGCCGCGCCGTCCGCGACGCCCTTCCCGCCCAGGGAACCAGCCCGTGGATGAAGTACGCAGGATTCGTAGAAACCGGCGACCGTCGCTCCAGCCAGTCCATCGACGAGCTCATATATGGCCAAAAAGACTAACGCCTACGTTGATACGTCGGCGTTCATCGCCTTCCTCGACCGCTCCGATAGCTATCACTCGCTGTTCCGCCGCCTGTTCGCCGCGCCTCCGCCCCTTGTAACGTCTGCACTCGTGATAGCCGAAGGCCACGGGTGGTTTCTTCGCCGCTACGATCACCAGAGAGCCATTCAATTCCTCGCCTTCGTGGACGCTCTGCCCGGGCTGACGATCCGTAGTTTTGACGAATCCGAGTTGACCACGACCGCTCGCCTCGTGAAGAAGTTCGCCGACCAGTCTCTCACCCTCGCCGACGCGCACGGCCTCGCCATCATGCGCGAACTTCGCACTGGCGCCTGCTGGTCCTCGGACCGTCATCTGGGCCTCGACGGCGTCCCCCTCGTCATCTGAACCTCCCGACCTTCGCCCGCCACTACCAAACCGAAGCCGCGCGCTCCTGCTAGACTGCAAGCACCTATGCGAATACTCATCGCTGTCAGTGCCGGTAACGATGGGGCATCCGATCCGGTGGCCGCGGCGGCCTCCATCCCCTGGCCGGAAGGCACGTTGGTCCGCATCCTCACGGTCGCCGAAAACGTACACCCGCCGCTCCTGCAGTTGCTCGAAGGTGCTCGGAACGCCTCTGACGTCCAGGCCACCGTGGACAGTGTCGCCGCCGACATTGTGGCCAGCACCGTGGCCCGGTTGAAAGACAAAGGATTTGCTGCCGATGGCGTTACACTGGAGGGCGATCCCAAAAGCAGGATCGCCGAATATGCCGAGGAATGGGGCGCGGACCTTGTCGTCGTCGGCTCCTGCGACAAAGGCCGTGTGGAGAAGTTCTTCGTCGGCAGCGTGTCTCAGAGCGTAGTGGCCAATGCCCATTGCTCCGTGCTCGTGGCTAAGAACGGCGCCCCACAAACGTAAGCAGTTCTGGTTTTGATAAAACGTGACCTCGCCCATCTCGCCGCCCCGGGCCGGCTTGCACGTGACCACGGCTTTGGTGAACGCCGCCACCACCTGTAACATGCCGTCCGGGCTGTCCCAGAACTTGCCCTCCTCCGCCTCAAAACGGAGTAGCGTCATGCGCGGATCGTCCAACCCCTCAGGGAACCACGTCTTCAAAACCGGCGAGTACAATTGCCTCAACTTCCCGCGGTCCTCCACCGCCTTCGCACGGCCGTTGAGCTGCATATATGCGCTGTCGCCGTCGTCCTGAAGAACCAGCGGCACCGGGGAGTCTCCCCCTATCTCGTCCACCTTCTGGCTCATCCGATCCGTGATGAACCACAACTCGCCCGCAAAGTAGTCGGCATCGCTCTGCAACCCCATCGGGCGCGAGTTCACATGGCCGCCGTTCTGGGTGACCATCATCGTGCTCTTCAACAGTTCCCATACCTTCTTCAATGCCTGATCGCCTGTTAAATGCTGAGTCTGGTTTTCCATGCCATATAGACCCGCATCGCGCCGCTTCGTTGCCTGCCGCTTTTCCCTTGACATGCGAAATGACAACCGGCAATATATCCGTAACGGATGTAGAGATGGCAACCCGAATGATCCAGCTCGCCGCCGCCAAAATGCAGCGGGTGTTTGTACGATGAAATACCGACCCCTGTTTCGGGCTCTCTACGAGGCCTCCCTTTGGGCCTACCCGCCGCGCTTTCGCGAACGCTTCGGCCCCGAGATGATGCAGTTGTTCGACGACCGTTACAGCTCAATCGTTCAGTCTTCGGGATCCATCGGCCTGATTCGCTTTGCCGCGCAGCTCCTCACGGATCTGGTGTGGGCGGTCCTCCGGGAGTCGATCGACTCTCTCCAGCCTGATCCCCAGCCCGTCATCGCCGCCGATTTCCATTTCACTCTCCTCGGCGATCAGACGCCAGGCCCGAAATCTTTGGCTGCCGGAGCAGTCGCCTCAATCGCATTGTTCGGTATGGCTGTCGTCGCGATGGAACACTGGCGCGGACCCAATTGGCGCGGCGATCTCTACACCTCCGCGTCGGCTGCACCTCGCCTGTCCGGAGGGGGCTTGGCCTCACTGCCTGCCTCGGGCTTGGGATCGTCACCAGCATCCGAGCAAACGCCGGCAGGTTCCCGGTCGTCAATCCTCGACGATCTGGTCGGCCTTTTCGATATCGCCGACGTCGTCGCCCTGGGCGAATTCCACGGCTCGCTCGAAGATGCCGCCCTCAGGCAAAGTCTGCTCCACCACCCGGATTTCCCGAAGAAGGTCCGCTACGTCATGGTGGAGTTCGCCAACTCCTTGCACCAGGACATCCTCAACCGATACATCCAGGGCGGCGACGTCCAACCGGCGGAGATCCAGAAGGTCTGGCGCGACATCACCACACCCGGCGGCGCGGATTCGCCGGTCTATGCGCAGTTTTTCGACGAAGTCCGCGCCGTCAATCTGAGACTCCCGGACAACCTCAAGTTGCGTGTCCTTGCCGGCGACCCGCCACTCGATTGGAGCGTGGTGAAGACCCGCGAAGACTGGCGCCGCGTCGCCTCCACGCGAGACGCGTTCGCTGCCGGCCTGCTCAGTCGCGAGGTATTGGAAAAAGGCGAAAAGGCGCTCGTCATCTTCGGCGCCGGACACATCTGGCGAAACGCCGCCGGCGGTCCGATTCCCGCCGGATCGACACTCGTCCCGCTCCTGGATCGCCAGTACCGCGGCCGCATCTATACAGTCCTGCCGATTCGCGGAGGCAGCTATCCCAACAGCGGCCGCCTGGAGAGCGCGCCCACCTCCGCTCAGCGCCCAATCCTGCTAATTCTGAAAGGCTCGCCGATTGGAGCCTTGGACCCGAACGAATTCGTGTCAGGTCCATTCAACCTCCCCTTCCGCATGTTTCCGTCCGGCATCACCATGGATGACGTAGCCGACGCCTGCGTCTATCGAGGCACGGCGCCCGATCTGCCCGTGAACGCCGCCCCGGCCGCAGCCGAGAACCCCGCCTATGATCGCGAGAAGGCCCGCCGCAAACAACTGCTAGCCCCGCCCATACCCGGACCCCGCCCGCTGAACGCGGCGTGAGCGCCGCAGCCTTGGCCCTACTTCGCCGTCGCCCGCAGCATCCACGCCATCTTGTCGTGCAACTGCAACGCCCGCGTCAGCAGATCCACGCTCCCCACGTCCCCCTCTTTGTCCAGCGCCGGAATCCACTTCTTCCCCATCTTGGCGCTCAGCCCTTCATGCCGCTCCGCCAGCCCACTCAGCATCTTCGCCACCGGAGTCCCGGACGAAAACTCCACAGACACCTTCGTCTCCGCCACGCCGCCCAGCGCCCGCACGCGCTCCGCCAGCTCGTCGATCAACTCCTGCAACCCGTCGTACTGATCCTCAAACAGCTTGTGCAGACTCGGGAAATTCGCGCCCTCCACGTTCCAGTGATAGTTCCACGTTTCCAGCAACAGGCCGAGCTCGTCTGAGACAATAGCATTCAGGGTCTTAATTCGCTTTTCCATATCCATCCGATGATGCAAATCACTTGCAAGTTGCACTTTTCCATCCTGGCCGCCGCTGGCCTCCTCGCTGCCCAGACGCCCGCCGCCCCAATCGCGAACAAGGACGATTTCGCCCCGCAAACCGCCGATGGCTACCGCGGCATTTGGTACATGAATCAGCCCACCGCCGATGAGTACGTCTATAAGTACAGCGGCGGCTTCGGCACCTACCCGCAGCAGCACGCGCCCATCGCCATCTACGCCCCCGCCGTCCGCAAAACCTTCTTCGTCTACGGCGGCTCCGCCGGCAACGTTTCCGTTGATAAA
Source organism: Paludibaculum sp. (assembly GCA_036504135.1). Taxonomy (GTDB): domain Bacteria; phylum Acidobacteriota; class Terriglobia; order Bryobacterales; family Bryobacteraceae; genus Paludibaculum. Next base: position 70,597 of record DASXVP010000001.1, on the reverse strand, counting down.
GACGAGCTCCAGCACATGATCGGCTACTACGATCACCGCTCCGGCACCGTCCCCCGGCCCGTCCGCATCGTCCAAAAACGCACCGAAGACGCCCACGACAATCCCACCCTCTCCATCGATGCCGAGGGCTACCTCTACGTCTTCTCCAGCGCCCACGGCACCACCCGGCCCAGCTACATCCACCGCTCTCGCAAGCCGTACGACATCACCGCCTGGGACCTCCTCCAGACCACCAACTTCTCCTACACCCAGCCCTGGTACCTGCCCGATTCCAAGCAGTTCCTCTTCCTCCATACCCTCTACAAGAACGGCGAACGCACGCTGAACTTCAAGACCTCGCCCGACGCCAGAACTTGGACCGAGCCCACCCTTCTCGCCCACATCCAGATGGGTGATTACCAAATCTCCTGGCGCGACTCCGCCACCGGCCGCGTCGGCACCGCCTTCGATATGCACCCCTCCGCCGGCCGCGCCGGCAAGGGTCTCAACTACCGCACCAATCTCTACTACCTGGAAACCCGCGATGCCGGCAAAACCTGGACCAATGCCGCCGGCCGCGCCGTCACTCTCCCCCTCACCACCGTCCAGAACGCCGCCCTCGTCCATGACTACCTCAGCGAAGACCGCAACGTATATGTCAAGGACATCGCCTTCCAGAAGGACGGCAAACCTGTCATCCTCTTCCTCACCTCCAAGGGTTTCGAGCCCGGCCCCAAGAGCGGCCCCTACGAATGGCAGACCGCCCGCTGGACCGGCCGCGGCTGGACCATTCGCCCCTTCACCACGTCCGATCACAACTACGATCACGGCTCGCTCTTCATCGAATCCGAGAACGATTGGCGCATCATGGCCCCCACCGATCCCGGCCCCCAGCCGAACGCCACCGGCGGCGAGCTCGTCCTCTGGATCAGCGGCAATCAGGGCAAGGATTGGAATCGCATGGGCGCCATCACCCACAATTCCTACTACAACCACACCTACCTGCGAAAAGTGCTCAACGCCAATCCTGAGTTCTACGCCATCTGGGCCGATGGCAACCCGCTCAAGCCCTCTGAGTCCGCCCTCTACTTCTGCACCTCCGACGGCCGCGCCTTCCGCCTGCCCCAGAAGATGGCGGGCGACCTCGCCGAACCCGTCCGCGTGGAGTTCAAGTAGAGTAGATTCACATGAGATCCACAGGCCAACCCGTTGGCCCGCCAAGTCCTCGAAATGCCACTTGATAACACCGCCCGCTCCTGCGACATTGGATAACGTCTCCAGTAATGCCCCCGCCCCCGAATAACGACTCGAATTTTGAGCGCGGCCTGCCGTCCAACGTCTACGCCGAACGCATGGTGCTGGGCTCCATCCTGCTGAACGATTCCGCCTTCGTCACCGTCGCCGCCGGCCTCGTCCCCGAAGACTTCTCCCTCGAAAAACACCGCAAGATCTTCCAGCGCATGCTCGATCTCAACGAACGAGCCGAACGCATCGATCGCGTCACCATCGCCAACGAGCTCATGCGCCGCGGCGAGCTCGAATCCGTCGACGGCCTCACCTACCTCTCCTCCCTCGACGAGGGCCTCCCCGAGCTCTACAACCTCGAAAGCTACGTCCAGATTCTGCGCGACAAGTCCATGCTGCGCCAGTTGATCTTCGCCTCCCAGGAGACCATCCAAAAGGCCATGCTGGCCGAGGACGCCCCCGAGCGCATCCTCGCCTCCATGGAGGACAACCTCCTCAAGCTCGGCGAGGCCCGTGCTAAAGACTCCCTACTCAGCGCCAGGGACGTCTTCGATCAGGAACCCGGCGGCATCAACGACTTCCTCGATCCCGCCCGCCGCGTCCACGGCATCGGCACCGGCTTCATGAAGCTCGACGAGATGACCGGCGGCTTCCGGGGCGGGGAACTCATCATCGTCGCCGCCCGCCCCGCCATGGGCAAAACTGCCCTTGCCCTTAACATCGCTCTCCACGTCGCTACCAATAAGAAGAACCCCAAGGCCGTCGCCGTCTTCTCGCTCGAAATGTCCAAGCAGTCGCTGCTCACCCGTCTCATCTGCTCGCTCGGCCGAGTGGATCAGCAGCGCTTCCGCTCTGGCTATCTCGATCGCGACGAACGTGGCCGCCTCGGCATCGCCGCCGCCGATCTCTACGAAGCGCCCCTCTATATCGACGACACCTCCGCCACCACGTTGATGGACATCAACGCCAAGCTCCGCAAGCTCCGCGCCATCGCCGATCTCGGCCTCGCCGTCGTCGATTATCTCCAGTTGATGCCCGTCCCCAATTCCGGCCGCAATTCCAACCGCACCACCGAAGTCGGCGCCCTCTCCCGCGGTCTCAAGCTCCTTTCCAAGGATCTCGACATCCCCTTCCTCGTCCTCTCTCAGTTGAGCCGCGCCCCTGAGCAGCGCATCGGCGACCACCGCCCCCAACTCGCCGACCTCCGCGAATCCGGCTCCATCGAACAGGACGCCGATATGGTCGCCTTCATCTTCCGTCCCGAGGTCTATGCCAAGGATCGCGAAGACCTCCGCGGCGTCGCCGAGCTCATCCTCGCCAAACAGCGCAACGGTCCCACCGGCAAGATCCCCCTCGTCTTCCTCCACAACTACACCAAGTTCGAAAACGCCGCCGAGACCTTCAACGACGAGCCGGTCGAGTAGCCGGTCCGCATCCGGCCCCCAGTCCGCTGCCACCCACCCATCCGCTCGCCCGCCGGTCTGTCCGCCGGTCTGTCCGCTGGTCTGTCCACCGTCCGTTCCGAGCCGCGACCGTTAGGGAGCGGTCCCCCTCCCCCGAATCTGCGACACTGTATCCATGACTCTGAAGGGTAAGAAAATCGCGATTTTCGTCGACCAGCTCTACCAGGAAATGGAAGTCTGGTACCCCTACTACCGCCTCCTCGAAGAGGGCGCCGAGGTCCACCTCATCGCCGCCGAGGCCGGCAAAACCTACCCCTCCAAACTCGGCTACCCCTGCACATCCGATAAATCCTACGACGCCGTCATCCCCGACGATTACGACGGCCTCATCGCCCCCGGCGGCTTCGCGCCCGATTTCATCCGCCGCCATCCGCAGTCCAGCCACTTCATGCACGAGATTGACGCCCAGGGCAAACTCGTCGCCGCCATCTGTCATGGCCTGTGGTGCTGCTGCTCGGCCGACGTTCTGCGCGGCAAGCACGTCACCTCCTTCTTCGCCATCAAGGACGATGTCGTCAACGCCGGCGGAGTCTGGGAAGATTCCGAAGTTGTCATCGACAAGAACCTCGTCTCCTCTCGCAAGCCAGCCGACCTCCCCGCCTTCATGCGGGCCTGCATCGCCGTCCTCGCGGCGCAACAATAAATGAGCGCCGCCGCCATCTCCGTCGCCGGCCTCACAAAATCCTACGGTGACTTCCAGGCCGTCCGCGGCATCGATTTTGAGGTCGCCCAGGGCGAGGTCTTCGGCCTGCTCGGACCCAACGGCGCCGGCAAGACCACCACGGTCGAGATCCTCGAAGGCCTCCGCCCGCGCACCAGCGGCGATGTCAAAGTCCTCGGCTTCGATCCCGCCGCAGATACCCTCGCCGTCAAGGAGCGCATCGGCGTCTCCCTCCAATCCACGCGCCTGCCCGAGAAGATGAAGGTGCACGAGGCCGTCGAGCTCTTCGCCGCCCTCTACGCCAAGTCCGTCGAGCCCAACGCCCTGCTCAAACGTCTTCAGCTCTGGGACAAGCGCGCCGCCTTCTACTCCACGCTCTCCGGCGGCCAGAAACAGCGCCTCGCCATCGCACTGGCTCTCGTCAACGATCCGCAGGTCGTCTTCCTCGACGAGCCCTCTACCGGACTCGATCCCCAGGTGCGCCTCGAAATCCATTCCCTCATCGAGGAGATGCGCGATCAGAAACGCACCATCCTCCTCACCACCCACTACATCGAGGAAGCCGAGCGCCTCTGCCACCGCGTCGCCATTGTCGACGAAGGAAAGATCATCGCCATCGGCAGCCCGCGCGAGCTCCAGCAGCGCGTCCTCGGCCACGCCCGCGTCGAGATCACCACCGTCGAGCCCCTCGACGGCGTGCCGCCCGAGCCCTACACCCCTGCCTTCTCCGCCGATCGCCGCCACATGACCGTCTCGGTGGAAAAGCCCGCCCGCGCCGTCGTCGATCTCGTCAAATGGCTAGACAGCCAGGGCGCCGAGCTCGACGACCTCCACATCAAACGTCCCACTCTGGAAGACGTCTTCCTCGAACTCACCGGCAAGAAACTGCGCGACTAGATCACCGCCAATCCCATGAAGGCTTATCTCGCTTACATCAAGAGCACGCTGCAACTGACCATCCGGGACCGCCTGGTGCTCTTCTTCAACTACCTGATGCCGCTGGTGTTCTTCATCGCCTTCGGCGAGGGCTTCGGAGCCTCCACGTCCACTGGCGCCATGGCTCAGGTGGTGACCATGGTGCTGATGCTGGGCGTGTTGGGCACCGGCTTCTTCGGAGGCGGCATGCGCGCCACCGCTGAGCGCGAGGCCGGCATCCTACGCCGCTTCAAGGTGGCGCCAATCACCCCGGCGCCCATTCTCGTCGGCTCGCTCTTCACAGGCTGGATCGTCTTCCTGCCCACCGTCATCTTCTTTCTCGTCATCGCCCGCTTGCGCTACGGCATGCCCGTGCCCGAGCATTCGCTCTCGCTTCTCGTAATGGTCAGCGCCGGTGTGCTGGCCTTCCGCGGCATCGGCCTCATCATCGCCTCGGTGGTCAACTCCATGGCCGAGAGCCAGGTGGTCATTCAGCTTCTCTACCTGCCCATGCTGATGCTCTCCGGCGCCACCATCCCGCTCAACATCCTGCCGGATTGGCTGCAATCGGTCGCCCAGTTCCTGCCCTCCACTCACCTCTACATGGGCATGCAGAACATCCTCGTGCGCGAGCAGTCGCTGGCCCAGAACTGGGTGCCGCTCTGCGCGCTGGTCGCCACCATGCTGATCGCGCTGCTGCTCTCCGTGAAGCTCTTCCGCTGGGAAAAGGGCGACGTGCTCAAGCCCGGCGCCAAGCTCTGGCTCCTCGGCGTGCTCGCGCCGTTCGTGGCTATCGGCATGTATCAGACGTACTCCAAGGACAACCTCAAAGAGACTCAGATCCTCGCCCGCCAGATGCGCCGCGGCCAGACCTGGCTCATCAAGGACGCGCGCATCTTCACCGGCACCGGCGACGGCCGCGTGATCGAGCGCGGCTCCGTCCTGGTCAAGGGAGGCCGCATCGAGGCCATCTTCGAAGGCTCGGCGCCGGACGCCAAGTCTCTGAAGGCCGAGACTCTGGAAGCCTCGGGCAAGACCGTGCTGCCCGGCCTCATCGATACCAACGTCAATCTCTTCCTGCCCGGCACCGGTGCGCCCGATCCCGATGGCGTCAGGCAGACCCGAGCCATGCAGCGCGCGCTCGGAGCGTATCTCTATTGCGGCGTCACCGCCATCCGCACCACGCCCGACCCCATGAAGATCGCCAAGGAGTTGCAGCGCCGCGTGGGCGCCGGCGAAATGGCCGGAGCTGAAGTGATTCTCGGCGAAGCGCCGCCGCAGGGCAGCCGCTCGCTGGTGCTTCTCGATTCCGTCGCCGGCAATCACGATCTGCTCAAAGACACGCTCACCCAGCAGGTAGTGAAGCCCGCCGCTCTGGAGAAGCTCCGCGCCTGGGCAGCCACCCATCCGCCCAAGTCCGGCGCCACTCCACAACTACCACCGCCCGGACCGATGATGACTCTGTCCGGCCTGCCCGGCTTGCCCCACGGGCCCGCCATTCATCGCGAAATGAAGCTCCGCGTGGCGGCCGGTGCAAAGCCCAAGGATGTGCTGTTGGATGCCACCGCCCGCGCCGCGCAGGCCATCGGCGCCTCAGGCCGTCTGGGCGTCATCCAGCCCGGCGCGGAAGCAACTCTCCTGATCGTCGAGGGCAACCCGCTCGAAGACATCACCGTCACCGAGCGCATCTGGAACGTGCTGTTCAAAGGCGAGCGCGTACGCCGCGACGACCTGCTGGAAGAGAAGAAATAGCCGATCCGCCGGCGCCACCCTCCGTTCCGAGCCGCGACCGTCCGTTCCGAGCCGCGACCGTGAGGGAGCGGATGCCGAGGAGCCTGGGACGCTGTGTTTATCCCACCACGGACCGGTTCCACAGGAACATCTGCAGGAACGCGTACGCCGTCAGCGCTACCAGTACCCAGCAGACCACGCCCCAGAACTGCTCCTTCACAACCGAAAACTTCCGCGGCGTGCCCGTTACCCACGCGGTCAGAAATCCCGTCACCAGCCCGCCCACGTGCGCTGCATTGTCCACGCGGAAAAACGGCAGCAGGCCCCACAGCAATCCGTACACCGCCCAGCGAATATAGAACTCCTTGATCGCCGCCGCTTCATACGAGCCGCGGTGCAGAATTCCCACGGTAATCATCGCGCCGATCAAGCCAAACAGGCCCGCCGACGCGCCAACAGACACGCTGCGGGTCCAGAACATGCTGGCCAAAAACCCGCCCACCGTGGAGAGCAAATAGATCACCACCATGCGCCGCGCGCCGTATATCTCCTCCGCGTGCCGCCCCACGTCCATCAGCGCCCACGAGTTGAACAGGATGTGCATGAAGCCGCCATGCAGAAACCCGGCCGTGATCAGGCGCCACCACTGCCCGGCGAACACCATGTCCGGCCGTGCCGCGCCATACAACGTCAGCGCCGCCATCTCGCCCATCTTGGCCGAGGCCAGCATCGTCACCAGGAACAGCCCCACGTTGGCCGTCAGGATCACAACCGTGACAAACTGCCCACCAGGGATCAGACCGCCCAGCAGGTCGCCGGGGCTTCGAAGATCAATTGCTTTGGGACCAACGGGCGTGTCGCAATACGGACAGACCTTGTCGCTGGTGGTGATAAAGGCCCGGCAATGCGGGCACATGCGGCGTTTTTCCACTGATTCCATTGTACCCGTCGAGGGCGGCATGAGCTCTAAGGGTGTTCGGAGAGAGTACTAAGGCCAATCGCTGATTTGTGCCAAATTGTCCCCGTGTTGTACTGAGGCTGGGTAATAATATGAAGCGCAACCTCATGCCTCTGCTCGGAGTGGCCTTCGTCGCCGCGATTGTGGCCACCGGCATCTTTTACGGATTGCTGATCCCGAAACTGCGGGGCACCGCATCGGCCGATACGCCGCGCACCGTGGTGGTCTCCACCAAGGCATTGGACCGCGGCGCGGTGCTGCGGGCCGAAGATGTGCGCGTGGTGGAATGGGATGCCGCGGCCATGCCGCCTCATTCCGTGCCCGGCATGGAACAGGCCGTTGGCCTCACGCTGCTGGAGCCTGTTTCCGCCAATCAGCCCATCACGGAGCCGCTGATGGCGCGGCGCGGTGCGGCCGGCGGCGCCTCGCTGGCCATCCCATCCGGCAAGCGCGCCGTCTCCATCCATCCGGTGGAATCGTCCGGCGTGGTGGCATTGATGCGCTCCGGCAGCCGCATCGATATTCAGGTGTTGCAGCCCAGCGGCCAGGGATTGGTCTTGCGGCGCTTGCTGGAAGACGTGGAAGTGCTCAGCGTGGCCGGCGTCGAGAATCCCAAGCCGGTGGTCACTCTGCTGGTGGCGCCGCCCGATGCGGACCGGCTCAGCCTGGCCGATGCGTCCATGCAGTTGCGCCTCATCCTGCGGAATCCGAATGACCGTGCGGTGGAAGGGCAGAAGACGTTGGCCCCGGCCAACGTGGCGGCGGCGCGGCCCTAGAGCCTTATGCAGGGACTTCTGATATTTGTGCTGATGTTCGGCGGTGCATTTCTCACGGCGCTGCTGGCGGCGTCGTTCTACTGGGCGTCACTGCACGTCCGCGCCCGCCAGGCCGGCGCCGAACTCGTGCTGGAAGGCACGGAGCAGGCGGGACAAAGCGCGGTGCTGCGCGATGAGGATCTCAGCACCATCCGCGTGTGGGCCGTCCTGCTGGAGCGCTTCAGCCATGTCGAGGTCCTGCGGCGCATGATCGACGAGGCCAATCTGAGATGGTCCGTCGGACGCGTCACGTTGACGATGCTGTTCCTCGGCACGGCGATGTCTACCATCCTCTGGCAGGTGCAGGTGATCCCGCTGATGGTCTGTGTCCCCATCGTGGCACTGGCCGTCTTCGCTCCTTATCTCTATATCAACCGGATGCGGCGCAAGCGCTTCGACGCTTTTGCCAGCCAGTTTCCAGAGGCCCTCGATTCCCTCACGCGCGCGCTGAAATCGGGCTACCCGCTGGGGCCGGCGATGGAGATGCTGGCGATGGAGCAGCCCGAGCCGCTGGCGTCGGAGTTGCGCCGCACCCGCGAAGAATGGAACCTGGGCGTGAGTTGGGATCACGCGCTGGACGGTCTGGCCGAACGGATTCCGCTGCCCGAGGTGTTTATGTTCGTGGCGGCCGTCAAGCTCCAGAATAAGGTGGGCGGGCGGCTCAACGACGTGCTGGCGCGGCTCAGCGAGACGATGCGCGACAACGCGTCACTGGAATCCGAAGTGCGGGCCATCGCGGCGCACAGCAAGATCACCGGCCTGGTGCTCACCGTGTTGCCCTGGATCATCGCCATCCTCATGTTCGTGATGAGTCCCGAATACATGGGCGTGATGCTGCGCCGCAGCGAGGGGCGCACCATGCTCGGCTGCGTGGTGCTAGGCAACATCGTGGCGCACTTTGTCATCCGCCGCGCGGCACAGGTGAAGATGTGAGGACGTGATGACGGAAACACTCCTCGGCGTTTGCTTCTTCCTGTTCGTCATGGCCTCGGTGGGCGCCATCCTGCTGATCTTCCGCTGGCGCGCCGCGGAGCGCCTGGCGCACGGCGACGTGGAGTTTGCGTCCGGCAAAGCCAAGGGCGCGTGGGCCAGCCTGCTGCAATCGATGTTCGTCATCGGCGAACTCGCGCCGGGGCCCAAGGTGCGGCGCGACCCGGTTCGCGGCCGTCTCATTTCAGCCGGCTACCGCTCGCCGGCGGCGCCGGTGATTTATGAGGGCGTCAAGGTGGCGTCGTTGCTGGTGCTGGCGCTGATCCTCGGCTGGGTTGGGCTGCTCTACCAGGAAAGCCCGTTGATCGCCATGGTGCTGGTGGCGTGTGGCGCAGGCTTTGGCTATCTCCTGCCGGATCGCGTGTTGGATGCGCAGGTCAGCGCCCGCGCCTTGAAGGTGGAGCGCGCTCTGCCCAACGCGCTGGATCTGATGGTGCTCAGCGTGGAGGCCGGCCAGTCTCTCGATAGCGCGCTTGTCGACACCAGCCGTGAGTTGCGGGTGCTCTACCCGGAATTGTCCAATGAGTTTGCGCAGGTGCAAATGGAGTTGCGCGCCGGACGGTCCAGGACCGATGTGCTCTACTCCATGGGCCAGCGCACAAGCTCCAAGGAGATGAAGAAGCTGGCAACGGTGCTGATCGATAGCGATCGTTTCGGCACTAGCCTGGGACCTGCCCTGCGCACCCATGCCCGCTATCTGCGCACGCGGCGGCGGCATGAGGCGCAGGAGTCCGCCCGCAAGCTGAGCGTCAAGCTGATCTTCCCGGTCTTCTTCCTCATCATGCCCGCGATCTTCGTCATCACTCTGGGGCCGGCCGTGTTGACGTTCTACGAGGCCTTGGCGCCGTCGCTGGGGCTGTAGGTATCCCGCCCCTTATGCCCAGAGGTTCTCCGACACAAGCGCCTCAAACTGAAGGATGACGCGAAACCCAAACCGCTCATACAACCGCACCGCCCGGTCATTCGACGCCGTTATGGTGAGCGATGCCTCTACCGCGCCCGGGTCCGTAGCGAGGCCCTGGCGCCGTCGCTGGGCCTGTAGGTATCCCGCCCCTTACGCCCAGAGGTTCTCCCACACCAGCGCCTCAAACTGAAGGATGACGCGAAACCCAAACCGCTCATACAACCGCACCGCCCGGTCATTCGACGCCGTCACGGTGAGCGATGCCTCCACCGCGCCTTTGGCCCTCAGTGAGGCCAGGCTCAGGCGCATCAATTCATAGCCTGCGCCGGTGCCCTGGTACTCGCGAGCGAGACAGATCTGGGCGATGTGGCCCACCTCCGGCGCCACGGTGCTGGCGAGCGAGAGCCCGCGCACGCGGCCCTGCTGATCCAGCGCGACATAGGAGCACTCGTGCGAGAACTCGCCGCAGCCTGGATATTGCACGATGTTCTGCAGAAACCGCCGCGCGCCCTGCGCGGAGTGATACTGGTCATTGATCTCGCTATCGACGTGCGCCGAATAGACCGCGCCGATCAGCGCGGCGGCATCGTCCATCCAGCGCGGCCCCCACGGCTCCAGCCGCAGGGCGGGCAGCGTAATGAGCGGACGGCGGCTTTCCAGCCCATCCAACGAGGAGAGCATGAAATAGCGCGGGAATACCCTGGGCCGCAGCCCGGCGGGAAAAACCTGGGAGCCGCGCGCGGTGAGCTGCATCAACTGCGCCTCCACACGGCGCACCCATGGGTTGCGGCGCAACTGCGTGAGCGCGGCCGAAAGCAGCGTATTCTCGTTCGCCGGCGAGCGCCACGCGTCGCGCAGGTACAGATCGCCAACGAGGCCCTTGTGATCCTCGGAGACCCAGTAGATGTAGCCGGCCGGCTCGTCGCCGTCGAAGAGCACAAAGCCGTCCAGTGCCTGCATCTGCACATAGCGCAGCACCAGGTTGGAGGCGGGCGTGAAGTCCCAATGGAGGAGCGCGCGCCAGCGCCCGCGCTCCTCCGTCAGGATGGGATCGAGTATGGCCGGCGACACCGATCGCAGGTCGTCCAAGCGCAGCGGGCGGATCTGCTCACGCGCAGCCATGACGCGATAATACCAGCAAACTACCCCACCTTCTCGTCTTTCAGGAACTGTTTGATGCAGCGCAGCGCCTGGCGCGAGCGGTGGTGATTCTCGATCAGCGCGAAGCGCACATGGCCGTCACCTGCCGGGCCGAAGCCGATGCCGGGCGAGATGGCCACCAACGCCTTTTCGAGCAGCAGTTTGCTGAACTCCAGCGAGCCGATGCCGCGGAAGCTCTCCGGGATGGGAGCCCACACGAACATGGATGCCTTGGGCTTTTCCACGGGCCAACCGGCGGCATTGAGGCCGTCCACCAGCAGGTCGCGCCGGCGCTGATAGAGGTTGCAGATCTTGTGGACGTCCTCCTCGCACTCGCGGAGGCCGATGATGGCGGCGATCTGGATGGGCTGGAAGATTCCGTAATCCAGGTAGCTCTTGATGCGCGACAGCGCCTTGATCATCTTCGGATTGCCCAGGCAGAAGCCGACGCGCCAGCCTGCCATGTTGTAGCTCTTGGTCATCGAGAACATCTCGACGGCCACTTCCTTGGCGCCGTCCACTTCGAGAATGCTGGGGGCTTTGTAGCCGTCAAAGCAGAGGTCGGCGTAGGCGAAATCATGCAGCACCATGGTGCCGTGCAGGCTGGCCATCCGCACGATTTCTTTGAAGAAATCCAGATCCACGCACGTCGTGGTGGGGTTGTGCGGGTAGTTGATCAGGATGAGCTTCGGCGGCTTGATGGACTTGCGGTAGAGGTGCTCCAGGCCGTTGAGAAATTCGGACGGCTTGTCGGCCGGCAACGGCACGGATTCGCCCTCGGCCATGATCACGCCCCACTGGTGGATGGGGTAGCAGGGCGCGGGCGTCACCACCTGATCGCCGGGGCCGATGACCGCGAACATCAGGTGCGCCAGGGCGTCCTTGGAGCCGATGGTGACGATGGCCTCCGATTCCGGATCGAGCTGGATGCCATAGTTCCGGTGGTACCGTTTGCAGATCTCGTGACGCAGGTTCGGGATGCCCCGCGAGACGGAGTAGCGGTGGTTCTTGGGGTTGCGTGCTGCCTCTGCCAGTTTCGAAACGATCGCGCGCGGCGTGGCTCCATCCGGGTTGCCCATGCCGAAATCCACGACGTCATACTGCGCTGCGCGCAGCTTTGCCTTCATTTCATTGACCGTCGCGAACACGTAAGGGGGCAACTTGGAGATGCGGTAAAACTCGTCTGGCAAAGGACTCATATCTGTCTATGTTACACTTCCGGCCATGAGGACCTTCTTTGGTGCGTGCGCGCTAGGCGCGGCCATGCTGTTTGGCATCGCTTGCGGGCAGAGCGCAAAGCCCGTGAAAGAGCTGAATCCAGAGGAGTTGGCGAAACTCCTGGAGAAGCCTGAGAACATCTTTTTCCTGGATGTGCGGGAGCCGTCGGAGATCTCCAAGCTGGGCACGCTGAAGGGCTATGTCAACATCCCGGTGAGCCAGTTGGAAGGGCGGCTGAAGGAGATCCCCAGGGATAAAGTGATCGTCACCCTTTGAAGCAGCGGTGGAAGGGCTGCCCGTGCGGCGGCCATGCTCGAAGAAAAGGGATTCAAGACGTTGGGCTCATGCGGTCTGGAAAAAGTGAAGCGGCAGGGTGGAGACAAACTGGTGACCGAGAGGCCGCCGGAAAAGAAGTGAACGCCGAGGCCGATTGTGATTTTCCGGCAGGATGGTGGGCTTGACGCCGGCAGAAAAGTAAATCACTACTAGAGACGGGAAAGAAATCTCTGGCGGAGGTTATGATCCGGTCATGATTCCTGTGCTACTCGCTGTACTGATGCAGGCTGGCGGGGCGTATACGCACCTGCCGAAGTTGACGCTGTTTCCGAAGCCCTTCGCCGCGCCCGCAATTGCCTCCCTGGCGAAGCCCGACGCGCTCGCGGGGCGTTGCTCGGTCCATATGCCGCGCATGGCGATCCCAAAGGACGTGAAGTTTCAGTTGGGGATCATCGTGCCACCGGAGATGGATTCCGGAATGATCAAGGCTCCGGCGCCGGAGTGCCCGGCGCCGAAAGCCGGCAAGTGAGCTACACCACGATTTTCCAGGGTTTGCGATTCTCGCGGGAGGCGTACTTGCGCGCCTCGGCCTGGGCGATGCGCTCGGTGGCGGGGTCGAAATCCAGGCGGAGCTTCGAGCGGTAGGCGATGTTGCCCAGATGGCACGACGTCGCCGTTTTGTGATTCAGTTCGACGTCGGCGTTGGGGCGCTTGCGAGTCTTAATGCAATCCAGGAAGTTGGCCCAGTGCTCCATATTTCCGGGGCCGCTGGCCTTGGATTCCACCGGGAGCACGTCCGAGCCCTGCTCCGGCCAGATCTGATAACCGGCGCGATCGACGAACATTGTAGCCTTGGCTCCGTGAAACAGAATCCCGTAGCCGTGTTTGATCAGTGAATTGGAGTTGTACTGCCGGTTTTCGTAAACGGCCACGAACTTTGGATACTGGAACGACACCTGGAGCGTGTCGGGCATCTCGGTGTTGTCTTTCAGGATGTAGCGGTCGCCCAGCGCGGTCACCGACGTGGGCATGGTTTCGTCAAACGCCATCTGCACGATGTCGAGGAGATGGACGCACCAGTCCGTCATCCAGCCGCCGGCGTAATCCCAGAAGTAGCGGAACGTGGACCAGCGTTTGGGATCGATGCCCCAGCGGTTGGTGTTGAAATCGCGTTTGGGCGCGGGCCCGAGCCACATATCCCAATCGAGGTCCCTGGGCGGCTCGGAGTTGGCGGGCGTGCCCCAGCCTTCGGGCTTGCTGGAGGCGTAGTTCCAGGTGCGGCAGTAGGTGACGTCGCCGAGTTGGCCGGAGCGGACGATGTTGCAGGCCTCGATAAAGTTGGGCGCGGAGCGCTGCATGGTGCCGGCCTGCACGACGCGGTTGTACTTGCGGGCGGCCTTCACCATGAGCTGGCCCTCTTCGATGGTGACGGAGATGGGCTTCTCCACGTAGACATCCTTGCCGGCCTTGCAGGCCTCGACGGTCATGTAGGCGTGCCAGTGATCGGGCGTGGAGATGCAGACCGCGTCGATGGATTTATCGGCCAGGATCTCGCGGAAATCGCGAACGCCCTTGGCGTTGCCGTTGGTGGTGGCGACGGCGCGCTCGAGGTAGGGCTGATAGACATCACACACGGCGGCGGGTACGAGGTTTTCCTGCCGCATCGCGATCTTGAGATTGCCGCTGCCCATCGCGCCCATGCCGATGAACCCCATGCGGACTTTGTCGTTGGCGCCGAGCGCAAGGCGCGGAAAGATGTTGGTGGTGAGGCCGGCGGCGGCCGCGGCTTTGAGGAAATCTCTGCGTTCAGGCATGGCTGTGGGGATTGTATCAAAGGGGCTCTGGATCTCGATAAGATAGGCGCCATGCGTAGCGTGATGCTGGTTTTGCTGGCACGGATGTGGATGCAGGCGACGCCGGCGCCGCCTGGTGTGGTGATCGATCATGTGACGGCGGCGGGGCGGCAGTACGTGGGCTCGCCGTCCATCGTGATCCTGCCGAAGGGCGAGTACGTGGCGACGCACGATCTGTTCGGGAAGGGCTCCACCCAGACCACCTCGGCGGTGACGCGCGTGTTTCGCTCGAAAAACAAGGGCAAGAGCTGGGAAAAGACGGCTGAGTTTTCCGAGATGACGTGGGGGAACCTGTTCCTGCACAAGGGCGCGCTTTACCTGATGGGGTGCTCCTATGAATATGGGCGGCCGGTGATCCGGCGCTCGGGCGATGGCGGGAAGACGTGGAGCAAGCAGGCTTATCTGGCGGAGGGCAAGGGCTGCCACACCGCGCCGGTGCCCATGGCGGTGAAGGATGGCCGGATCTGGCGGGCGTTCGAATGGCACCCGGAAGGGAAGTGGGGCTTCTTCGAGTCGTTCGTTGTTTCGGCACCGGTGGATGCGGATCTGATGGACGCGAAGAGTTGGTCGCCAGTCGGCCGGTTAGCGTATCCGGCCAACGCTGTCGCGGGTCAGCACTGGCTGGAGGGCAATGTGGTGGTGGCGCCCGATGGCGGGCTCGTCAACATTCTGCGCGTAGCGAATGTGGAGAAGGCGGCGGTGGTGCGCGTAAGGGGCGACAAGCTGGAGTTTGACCGGCTGATCGATTTTCCAGGTGGGGCGAAGAAGTTCAGCATCCGGTTTGATCCGAAGAGCAAGCTGTATTGGACGCTTTCGAATCCGGCGCCGGCGGGTGCGAAGGATCCGGCGTCGATGCGTAATACGCTGGTGCTGATGTCGTCGGCGGATCTGATGACGTGGCAGATCAGGCGCACTGTGTTGACGCATCCCGATGCGGAGAAGCACGCGTTCCAGTATGTGGACTGGCAGTTCGAGAAGAATGATCTGGTGGTGGCGTCGCGGACTGCATTTGACGATGACGAGGGCGGCGCGCCGCGCGGGCATGACGCCAACTTTCTGACCTTTCACCGCGTGAAGAACTTCCGCAAATAAGTTTACTTGCCGGTGGCGCGGGGCGGGTGTAGGATTCCCATAAGCATTTTATGGGAAGCAAGCAAGAGACAACCTCGGGCGTACTGCAGGGGACGCTGGACATGCTGGTGCTGAAGGCGCTGGTGCGCGGGCCTTTGCACGGCTACGACGTGGCGGAGTATATTCTGGCGCGCTCGGGCGACGTGCTGCGGGTGGAAGAGGGCGCACTGTATCCAGCGCTGCATAGGCTGGAGTTGCGCGGATGGATCGAGGGCGAGTGGGGCGTCTCGACGAACAACCGGCGGGCGAAGTTCTACAAACTGACGGCGGCGGGGCGCAGACAACTGGCGGTGGAATCCACCAACTGGGCGCGCATGAGCGGCGCGGTGGGGCGCGTGATGGAGGCGTCATGAGCGAGTTGTGGACGAACCTGCGGTTGCGGTGGCGGGCGCTGTGGAAGCGGCGGCAGTTGGAGCAAGACCTGGCCGACGAGATCGCGTTTCATGTGGCGATGCGGGAAGGGGACACGCGGAACTTTGGGAATCCCGCGCGGGTGAAAGAGGATCTGCGCGACATGTGGACGTTTCAAGGCGTGGAGACATTCTGGCAGGACGTGCGGTATGCGGCGCGGATGCTGTGGCGGAGCCCGCTGTTCACGTTGGTGGCGGTGGGTTCTCTGGCGATCGGGATCGGCGCGAACACGGCGATCTTCAGCCTGGTGAACGCGGTGATGCTGAAGTCGCTGCCGGTGCCGGATCCCCAGGATTTGCGTCTAGTGCTGTGGACTGGCAATCCGCGCGTGCCGATGAAGGGGCGCTCCGGCTATTCGACGAAGATGCGCGGCATACGAGTTGACAGTTCGGTTTCGTACCCGCTGTATGAGTTGTTAGCCGGTCGGATGAAGGACCAGTACGATCTGATGGGTTTTGCGCGAGGCCAGGTTACGGTGCTTGCCGGCGGCGAAAGCCACTATGCGAGCGCACTGTTTACTTCGGGCAACATGAGTACTGTGCTGGGCGTGACGCCGCAGGCGGGCCGGCTGCTTTCGCGCGACGACGACCGCGTTGGCGCGCCGCCGGTGGCGTTGGTCACTCATGCTTACTGGGAGCGGCGGTTCGGCCTGGATCCGAATGTCGTGGGGCGCGACGTGACGATGAACGGGCAGCGGGTGACTGTAGTGGGTGTGCTGCCGCGCGGGTTCACGGGATTGGATCCGGGCTACGGCAACGATTTCGTGCTGGCGATCTCGCAGATTCCGGCATTCGGTCCTAAGTTTTATGAGATGCCGAATGCGGAGCGCTGGTGGGTGCAGATGCTGGCGCGATTGCGCCCGGGAGTGAGCCCGGAGAGTGCACGTTCCGCGTTGGAAGCGTTGATGACGCAGATCGATCAATCGTATCCGGACAAGCGGGAACGAGGAAAGGCGCCGTGGAAGCCGGTGGTGGAAGAGGGCGCAGGCGGCATCCCGCTGATGCGAATGCAGGCGGAGACGCCGATGCTGGTGCTGGGCGCGGTGGTGGGGCTGGTGTTGCTGATCGCGTGTGCGAATATCGCGAATCTGCTGTTGGCACGCGGCGCGGCACGCCGGCGGGAAGTGGCGGTGCGGCTCTCCATCGGAGCGGGACGGTGGCGGCTGATCCGGCAGTTTCTGACGGAGAGTCTGATGCTGGCCTCGGCGGGCGCGGTGCTGGGGTTGTTTCTGGCGGCTCCATTGGCGCGTGCGTGTCTTTCGTTGTCAGCCGGGAATGAGCCGCTGCCGATCACGCCCACGGTGGATGGACGGGCGCTGCTGTTTACGGCTGTGGCGACAGTGCTGACGGCGATGCTATTTGGGCTGGCGCCGGCGCTGCGTGCGACGCGCGTGGATCTGACGCCGGCGTTGAAGGACGGCGGGAATGGCGCGCGCGGTCTGGGCGGGCACACGCGGCTGAGCCGGGCGCTAGTGATGTCGCAGGTGGCGCTGTGTGTGATGCTGCTGACGGGCGCGGGACTGTTCATGCGGACGTTGTCGAATCTGACAAATCTGAATCCGGGGTTCAACCCGCGGCAGTTGCTGATCTTCAGCGTGGATGCTTCCCGCAGCGGATATGAAGAGGCTCGGCTGACGGGTCTCTACGAGCGAATCCGCCTGAAGCTGGGTGAGATTCCTGGAGTGCAAGCGGTGACGCTTTCCTCGACCGCGCTGATTTCGAACAGCATGAGCAATAGTTCGGTTTACCTGCCGGGGGAGAAGTACGTGGCGGGCAAGGAACGCGGCGCCTACCAGATGCACGTGGGCAGCAACTTCCTCTCGGTGATGGGAATTCGCTTGTTGGAGGGGCGCGACATCAGTGAACGGGACACGCCGACCAGCCCGAGGACGGCGGTAGTGAACGAGGCGTTTGTGAAGGAGTTCTTCGGCGGGCGGAGCGCAATCGGGAAGCAGTTCACTACAGCCACGCCTGGAAAGGACAAACCAGAACCTCCGATTGAAATTGTCGGCGTGTGTGGGAATGCCAAGTACGACAACTTGAAGCGGGAGGCGCCGGCGACGTTTTATGTGCCATTTCTGCAGGATCCGACGAGGATGAGAGAGGCGACGTTTGAGGTGAGATCGGCGATGCCGGTGGGCTCGCTGGCCGGGGCTGTGCGGGCTGTGGTAGCGGGGATCGATAGGAACGTGCCGGTGGCGGATTTGCGGTCTCAGGAGGAGCAGATCCGGCTTTCGTTGGGGATGGAGCGGATGTTTGCGAGCCTGGTGGGGGGCTTCGGCGTTACTGCGGCGCTGCTGGCGGCGATTGGTTTGTATGGGTTGCTGGCGTATGCGGTGGCGCGTCGGAAGGCGGAGATTGCGATCCGGCTGGCGCTGGGCGCGGGGCAGTTTGGGGTGCAGTGGATGGTGGTGCGGGACAGCCTGATCATGGCAATCGCCGGGTTGGCGGTGGGGGTGCCGGCGGCGTTTGCGCTGTCGGGCTTAGTCAAGAAGCTGCTGTATGGGGTGGAGCCGGCAGACCCGTTGAACTTCGTGGCGGCGGGCGCGGCGATGCTGGCGGTGGCTGGGGCGGCGGCGTGGCTGCCGGCGCGGAGCGCGGCGAAGGTGGATCCGGCGAAGACGTTGCGCTGCGAGTGAGCAGACGCACTACGGCCTCGCGGAAGGCGTCTTTTGGGGAGGATCGCCCAGGGGGAGGTCTCTAGTCTCCCCCCGAATTTGGACGCGAGCTGATCGGGTCAAATACCGGTATTCGCGCCATCCGAAGACGGCGGCCCGCAATGGATGCAGCGAGCACAAGTGCCTGCTGCCGCTCTATTGTCGGCGATAGGGTCAAGCTGGCCAGCGTTGGGTCACCCTGTAGATCAGTCTAGCGCGGGGTGTCAATAGCATTTAGGGCTATGTTGTTGAAAAATAGCAGAATTAACCCCTGTGACCAGCTTTTAGTCTGAGAGCGAAACCCGGTATTTCAGCTTCAGGGGCTTGCCAGGCTGGAGGGTGAAGGACTGGGTGGAGCCATCGCGGCCGGGCCACGAGGAGCCGACGAAGCCGTAGTTGCGGAGGCACCACTGGGTGGGAGATTCGGCCGTGATGCGGAGGGTGGCCGGCTTGCCGTCGTAGAGGGCGCGCATTTCCGCCCATTTGTGGAAGACGAGGTCCTCATCTTTGGCGACGGGGCCGGTGTCGGCGGTGATGGCGGTCTCGGTGCGGGGGGCAAAGCGGGCGGAGAGGCCGCCGTAGCTCTTGCCCTTTTCGGCGGAGCCTTCCAGGGTGACGGGGACGGTGAGGGCTTCGAGGGTGAGCTCGATGTCGAGCTCGCGCGACTTGCCGTTGGCGGGGTGGGCGGTGAGGCGGAAGGTCTCTTTGACGAGCTTGGTGTCGCCGGCGTACCAACCGTTTTCGGCGGTGAGGTTGGAGTCGCGGACTGTGAATTTCTCGCCACGGTGCTGGATGCCCTTGTACATCCAGAGGTCGTACTGGGTGTCGGGTGTTTTGACGACGGGCCACGCCCAGAAGAGGCCGTGGTGGTGGAAGTGGTCCTTGGGGAAATCGTCGAGGGGGGAGACGCCGGCGGGCGTGAGAGCGGGGTAGATGTAGCAGCAGGCGCGGCGATCCTCCGGGGCGTTGTTTTTGAGCTGGGGGCCGTAGTTGTAGGTGAGGACGGACTTGCCGTTTTCGGTGAGCTCGACGCGGCCGTCTTTGTGATCGGTCCAGGAGAACAGGGCGAGTGCGAGGAGGAGATTAAGCATGGGAGGCATTCCTGACTTTGGTTTCGTCGACTTCGACGCCGAGGCCGTGGCCGGTGGGGACGGTGATGGCTCCATCCTGGAGGGTGAAGGGGGTTTTCAGGAACGAGCCGGCGAGGAACTGGAGGCCGTTGAGGGCGGCGGGGTATTTCAGGCCGTAGGCGCTGTAGAGAACGAGGGCGGCGGCGAGGGCCACGTCGGGATCGGTGAGGCCGGAGCCTAGGAACATGAGCTTGTTGCGTTCGAGGTATTCGACCTGGCGGCGGGCGTCGTGCAGGCCGGCGGTGCGGGCGGGCTTCATGGCTGCGCCGTCGAGGCAGCCGAGCTTGTGGAACTCTTCGAGATCGCGCACGTTGACGAGGCCTTCGTCGAGGACGATGGGCAGGGCGCCCTGTTTGCGGATGGCGATGAGGCCGGTGAGGTGGTTGGGCGGGACGGGTTGCTCCATGACGTTGACACCGGCGTCGCGGAGCTCGGGGATGACGGTGAGAGCGGTGTCGAGATCGTAGCCGCCGTTGGCGTCGGCCCAGAGGAAGCAATCGGGGGAGAAGCGGCGGACGGTTTTGGCGAGCTCCAGATCGAACTTGGGATCGGGGGAGACCTTGATGTTGAAGTGGCGGTAGCCCTGTTTGCGGCCGTCTTCCAGGATTGTTTCGGCCTCGGCGATGGTCTTGACGTTGACTGTCCAACTGAGGGCGATGCGCGGGATTGGTTTGCGATTCCAAAGGGCGGGCAGGGACTGTTTGGCGAGCTTTCCGGCGATGTCGTGGAGCGCGAGATCGAGGCCGGCCTTGGCGATGGGCATGCCGGTGGAGAACGAGGGGGCGATCGCCTTGTTCATGGCGGCGTGGACGGCGGGGAGATCGGTGGGGCTTTTGCCGATGAGGACTGGGGCGAGGTAGTTGCGGAGAGTGTGGGTGGCGGATTCGAGCGTCTCGTAGGACCAGGTGGGGATGGGGACGGACTGGCCCCAGCCGGTGGTGCCGTCCTCGCAGGTGACCTTGACGAAGATGGCGGGGCGCTCGGGCTTGGTGAAGAATTTGAAGTAGCCGCTGACGGGGTAGGCGAGGGGGAAGACCTCGATGCGGGTGATAGGCGGGCTCTGGGAGGGGGCGAGGGCGGCGAGGAGGAGGGTGCGGCGGGTCATGATGACTGAAATATGATACCCGGATTCAGTTTGTTGTGCCGGTTGGGTGCAATGTCTGATATTTTATCGCCCATGGGCAAGCCAGTGTTACTTCGCGATGTAGCTGATGCGATTGGGTGGCATATGGATGAGGGGCGGAGCTTTCTCGACGTGGAGAGCGGTGAAGTGGTGTCGGTGAGCCCGATGATGGATGACTATGAGGAGATGTGCGAGGAGATTGACGGCGCGATGGGCGAGCGGTATCTGGCGCTGCCGGATCAGAGTGACTATGACGAGTTGGACTGGATGCGCGAGTATGCACTGGGGGTGAAGGACCGGCGCGTGGGGAACAAATTGATGGACGCGACGGACCGGCCGCATCCGTTCCGGCGGTTCAAGGATGTGGCGCAGGAGTTGGGAGAGATCGATGGATGGCACCAGTTCCGGGATCAGCAGTTGCGGGCGGTGGCGCTAGATTGGTGCGAGGAAAACGAGGTGGAATGGCGGGAAGGGGACGTGACATAATCGCCCCATGCGCCGACCCGTTTCGTTGTGGATATTTGCACTGATTATTACGCTCGCTTCGGCTGTTTATCAACGGATGACGGGGCCTTCGTACCCGTCGCGGGGGAGGGTGAAGCTGGGGGCGGGCGAGGTGGCGTACAAGCTACCGCGGACTCAGGGCGATGGCGACGCGGAGGTGCGCGTGCCGGTGACGGAAGCGGCGGTGACGGGGCAGGTGGTGTGGAAGCGGTACAAGACGAAGGACGCGTGGGCGACCTTGGCGATGGCGCGGGAGGGTGGGGATCTGGTGGCGCGGTTGCCGCATCAACCGCCGGCGGGGAAGCTCATGTACCGGGTGGTTTTGCAGCAGGAGATGGAGCGGGTGTCGCTGGGGGGCGCGCCGGTGGTGATCCGGTTCAAGGGTGAGGTGCCGTTGCCGGTGCTGATTGTGCACGTAATCTGCATGTTTGGGGGGATGCTGTTTTCGACGCGGGCGGCGCTGGAGTTCTTCGGCCCGGCGCCTAACTATTCGTGGCTGATTCTGGTGACGGTTTTGCTGCTCAGTGTGGGTGGGCTGGTTCTGGGGCCGGTGGTGCAGAAGTATGCGTTTGACGCGTATTGGACGGGGTGGCCGTTTGGGACGGATTTGACGGACAACAAGACGGCGGTGGCGTGGCTGGCGTGGGTGATTGCGTGGTTTAAGATGAGGCGGAATGCGGGGGCGTGGCAGTGGGTGGTGGGGGCGGCGGTGGTGACGCTGGTGGTGTTTGGGATTCCGCACAGTGCGTTCGGGAGTGAGTTGAGGTACGAGTAGGCATTGAACGTTTCTACCTATCATGATAGAATTCATGATAGGTAGAAACACTATGCCGATCAGCATCAAGAACGAGGAGACTGAGAAGTTGACCCGGCAGTTGGCGGAGTTGACTGGGGAAACGATTACCGTGGCCATTCGGATCGCGGTGGCGGAGCGGTATGACCGGGTGCGGCGGAGCCGGGGGGGGCAAGCTCTTCGTGATGAGTTGAACGAGATCGCTTTGCGTTGCGCCCGGCTGCCGGTGATCTCGGATATGACTGACGACGAGATTCTTGGTTACGATGAGCTTGGAATTCCCACAAGATGACGTTGGACACTTCCGCGATTGTGGCGATCTTTCAGGATGAGCCCGAGAGGGCTGAGTTCGTGGCGTTGATCGAGGAGGCGCCGCGTCGATTGATTTCAGCGGTTTCGGTGCTGGAGGCGGCAATGGTCTTGGATAGTCGACGAGGTGAGAACGCGGGAGCGCAACTGGATCAGTTTTTGATAAGGGCCTCCATTGAGACGGTGGCCTTTGATGAGGAACAGTTGGTTGTGGCCCGCCGGGCGTTTCGGCGGTTTGGCAAGGGGCGGCACCCGGCGGGGCTGAACTTTGGAGACTGCGCCGCGTATGCGCTGGCACAGTGTTCGGGGGAGCCGTTGTTGTTCAAGGGGGCGGATTTCGGGGCTACGGATGTGGAGCGGGTGCGGGGGTAGGCAATGAAGTAGTCGACCCGATCAGCCCTGCGCCGTGTGATTGGGCATGCGCGATTGCAGGGGCGCTCAGCGTTGGTTCGCAGGCAATCGCGAGTGATAGCATCGATTCCATGGCGATTAAGAGTCAGCCTGCCGAAGTGGTATTCGGATACATTGTCGACGATTTCGAGTCGGCTTGGAATTCACTTGTGGCGCGGCCGGGGTACCAAGAGGGCGGCGGCAACTTCATGTTTGCCCTGATGTCGATGATCCTCCTTGAATTTGCCTGCCGGGTATGTTTCAAGGACAAGTCCGGAGAAAAGCTGCAGGAGCTGACTAACGCCCTGAAAGCCATTGACCCCCGCTACTTCACCGAACTCGGGACGCCGCCCATCAAAAACAATAACGGTGAGTTCACTTTGCCCGGCGCCAAGCCTAACCCCACGTTACTGGGGCTGTTGTTTGAGCTGGTTCGGAATGGAAAGGCTCATCAATACCAATCCGCGATTGCGGGTCTTGCTAACGACAAGTGCATAGACATCGATATCACCGGCGCGGCGTCGTTCCGTGGACTGAACTACTACGGCCGAACAAGACCACCGGAGCATCTCGGCTTCAAGATCTCGGTCGACGGGGACCTTTCACTGTATGTGCGCACCGACCAACTGTTCCTTGACTTCAGGCAGGCGATCGAGGATAGCGGGATCATCACCAGCAGAGACCGCGTAACTGACATCTATCGGAAATGGCCCCGCATCGATGTAGCTGCACTTCAGAGTAAGCTGTCTGACGCGGGCCACCTGAGAAGAGATCTTTAGCGAGATCCTCTCTTAGCTCTACTGCCGGCGGACCCGGATCGAGCGTGAAGGAACGCGATCAGAACATCCGCCACAGCGACTCGGGTGGGCGGCTTTCCTTAAAGCGGCGGTAGCGCAGGCAGGCCGGGTAGAGCACGGCCACTCCGGCGATCCAAGTCAGCAGGAAGAGCCAGCGGGGGGCGCCGTCGGTGCGGAAGAAGAGGAGGCCGAGGGCCCCGTAGAGGTAGAGGTGCGCGAGGTAGTAGAAGAGGGGGGCCTGACCGTAGACGGAGAGGATGCGGCGGGCGGTGTCGAGCCAGGCGCCGGCGCGGTGGAAGAACGAGAGCAGGGTGAAGTTGATGCCCAGGGTGAGGAGGATGAAGGCGAGGGAGGGCGGGTACTTCACTACGGTCAGGAAGGGGATGAGGCCGGGGCCGGCGGCGAGTTGGAGGTTGCCGAAGCCGCCTCCGATGCGGACACCTAAGAACCCGATGAGATAGGCGAGGCCCATGGGGAGCATGGCGCGGAGGGCTTTGTCCTGGTTGCGTTGGAGGAGTTTGCCGAAGGCGATGCCGAGGGCGCAGATGCCGGACCAGGGGAGGAGGGGGTAGCCGGCCATGACGGGGGGTGTGGCTCCGGGGACGAGGAGGATGCGGAGCAGGGGGTTGACGGGGTCCGTGGGCTTGAGGGTGGGCAGGTAGAAATCCGCGGCGAGGATGGCGATGAAGGCGATGGCTAGCCAGGAGCGGACGCTGAGGCGAAGGAGTGGGGCGGTGACGGCCATGGAGAGGCCGAGGGTGACCAGGACCATGAGGACGATGAAGGCGCCGTCGCCGCCCATCAGGGGCTGTTTCAGGATGAGAGAGGGCACCACCCAGATGGGCGCCTCGATGAAGTAGAAGACGGGGATGAGGAGGAGGCCGCGGGTGACAAGGGCGCGGGTGATGCGGGAGTGAGACCAGCCGAGGTCGTGGCGGGCGGCGGCGAAGAGGCTCATGCCGGCTCCCATTAGGAAGAAGAAGCCGGGGGCGCAAAGGTGGGTGAGCTCGCGGGTGAGGAACCAGCCGGGGTCTCCATAGCCGGGCAGGGGGCCGGTCCAGAACTCAAAGGGATGGACGTGGGCGATGTAGTAGCTGGCGTGATCCATCGCCATGAGGATCATGATGAGGCCGCGAAGGGCGTCGAGCGAGTTGAGACGGCGGGTTGGCGTCATTGTTTCACGGTGGGGTATTGCACGCCGAGTTGTTCCAGGTAGGTGGCGTATTTGGCGGGGTTGAAGTAGAGCTTTTCGAGCTCGGGGCGGACTCGCTCCATCTTCTCCTTATTGAGGTAGATGGGGGGCGGGTTGCCGGCGGGGACGAGGGACTGCCATTTGGTGGATTTGGTCTGCTCGTCGAAGTAGGCTTTGGCGGCGGTGAGGAGCTCGGGTTTGAGGAGGAGATCGAGGGCGGTCATGGCGTGGGCGATGGCGCCGGCGGTGGAGCCCTTGTGGGCGATGGGGGTGGCCATGGCGATGCCGGAGGACCAGTGGTGGCCGATCATGCCGGGGATGTTGGCGGGGAAGCGGAGAACGACGGTGGGGACGTTCCAGGCGACCTCGGCGATGTCGTCGGAGCCGTACATGCGGGGTGTCTGATCGGGCGGCACGAGCGCGGTGGGGGTGGTTTTCAGGCCGGACTGCTCGGCTTTTAGTTCGGCCTGGGCTGCTTTGGCGAGGGCCTGATCGGCGTGGGACCACTGGGGCATGCCGACCTTGGTGATGTTGGCGGTGAGGGCCTCGGCCATGGGCTTGTTGAAGTGGCCGGGCCAGGCGGCGCCGAGGACGCGCTCGGTGACCTCGGTATCGGTCATGAGGGTGGCGCCCTTGGCGATCTGGGAGCCGAGATTATGGAGGTCCTGGATGCGCTGATAGTCCCACTCGCGGAAGTAGTACCAGACCTTGGCGAGCGGGGGGACGACGTTGGGTTGATCGCCGCCGTGCGTGATGACGTAGTGGGAGCGCTGCTCGGTGCGGAGGTGCTCGCGGCGGAAGTTCCAACCGGTGTCCATGAGCTCGACGGCGTCAAGGGCGCTACGGCCGGCCCACGGGGAACCGGCGGAGTGGGCGCTCTTGCCGGTGAAGGTGTATTCGACGGAAACCAGGCCGCTGCCGATGGCGCCGTAGCCGGTGCCGAAATCGGAGGAGATGTGGGTGGAGAGCATGGCGTCGAGGTCTTTGAAGAGGCCGGCGTTGACCATCCAGGTTCGGCTGCCGAGGAGCTCTTCGGCGACTCCGGGGTAGACGCGGAGGGTGCCCGGGATGTTGTGGCGCTGCATCAATTCCTTGACGACGAGGGCGGCGGTGACATTGACGGCCTGGCCGGCGTTGTGGCCCTCGCCATGGCCGGGGCCGTTGGCGATGAGGGGCTTGTGGAAGGCGACGCCTGGGGTTTGGGAGGTTTCGGGGAGGCCGTCGATATCGGCGATGAAGGCGATGACGGGCGAGCCTTTACCGTATTCGGCGACCCATGCGGTGGGGAGGCCGGCGACGCCGCGGGTAATGCGGAAGCCGTTCTTTTCGAGGATGCCAGTGACGTACTTTGAGGTCTCGAATTCCTGGTAGCCGAGCTCGCTGAATGAGAAGATGGAATCGACCATCTGCTGCGTGAGCGTGCGGCGGCCCTCGACCATTTCGCGGGCGGCCTGCTTGAGGACGTCGGGGTTGGGGGTTTGAGCGGCGAGGGCGAGCAGAGGCAGGAACGCGGCGAAGCGGGCAATGGTCATACGGTGTAGTGTAGCGCCAGATTTGCGTGTGGAGTTTTTGCGAACAACCGGGGCTCGGTTTACGTCTGAAGGGTTTGGAGTCATTCATATGGCAGTAAACGGCAAAAAGAAAACGATGCGCCGCTGGATCTGGGCGGCGGTGATCCTGATTGGGCTGGCGGGCGCGGGCTTTGGGGTGCGCGCGGCGCTGAAGCCGACTAACGTGATTGATCCCTCGAAGCTCTCTTCCGTGGAGCGCGGCAACATCGCCCGAAGCGTCGTGGCGACGGGCAAGATCGAGCCGCGGGCGACGGTGGAGGTGAAATCGAAGGCGAGCGGGCTGGTGAAGAAGATCTTCGTCAACTATGGCGATAGCGTGACGCAGGGCCAGATCCTGGCGGAATTGGATAAGGAAGAGTTGCAGGCGCGGGTGCGCGAATCCAAGGCGAACCTGCAGGCGGCGCAGGCGACGGAGGAATCGGCCGTGGCGGCGCTGGAGCGGAACAAGGTGGACGCGGAGGGGACGGACGTGCCGTTTCTGAAATCCGCGTATGAGCGGGCGAAGGGATTGAATAAAGAAGGGCTGATCGCCAAGACGCAGGTTGAAGACGCCGAGAAGATCTATCAGATGGCGCTGAACAAGCAGAGCAGCGCGACGCGGACTCTGGCGGTGAGCCGGGCCGAGATCACGCGGGCCAAGGCGCAGGTAGCGCAGGCGACGGCGATGCTGGAGCGGGCGGACGAGGATCTGCGGAACTCGACGATTGTGAGCCCGATCGACGGCCTGGTGCTGTCGCGGAATGTGGAAGTGGGCAATGCGGTGAGCTCGATTCTGGTGATGGGGTCGCAATCGACTCTGCTATTCACGTTGGGGGATATCGGGGACGTCTTTGTGCGGGGCAAGGTGGACCAGGCGGACATCGGCAAGGTTTACATCAATCAACCGGCGCGGATTGTAGTGGAGAGTTTTCGGGACCGGAAGTTCGAGGGCAAGGTCTACCGGATCTCGCCGTACGGGGTGGAAAAGGAGAACGTGACGACGTTTGAGGTGCAGGTCTCGATCCACAATCCGGGACGGGAGCTGAAGGCGAACATGAGCGCTAACGCCGAGATCATTCTGGAAGAGAAGCTGAACGTGCTGCTGGTGCCGGAGGCGGCGGTGGTTTACGACAAGGAGCGGAAGGCTTCGGTAGAGGTGCCGGACGCGACGGCGGAGAAGGGCCGCAAGAAGATCGGTGTGAAGTTGGGGATTTCGAACGGCGTGAAGACGGAACTGGTGGCCGGACTGGAGAAGGACGCCAAGGTGATCCTGCAATAGCGGATGACGTTTCGCGACCTCATCGCGGATACCATACAGACCCTGCTCGCACACAAGATGCGGGCAGGGTTAACCATGTTTGGACTGATGTGGGGCGTGGTGTCGATCACGCTGATGACGGCGGCGGGCGACGGGCTGCGCGAGGGACAGGCGAAGGTGGCGCGGCAGTTTGGCGAAAACATCGCGATTGTGTTTCCGGGCCGGACTTCGTTGCAGGCGGGCGGGGAGCGCGCGGGGAAGCGGCAGATGTGGACGATCTACGATCACGAATTGCTTGCTCCGCAGTGTCCCTCGTGCGAGTTTGTGCTGCCGGAATTGACGCGCGGGTCGGTAGCGGTGCGGAGCGACTTCAACAACGCGACACTGCTGGTGAGCGGGTCGCAACCGCCGTATCAGCGGCTGCGGTATCTGCCGGTGGCGGAGGGGCGGTATTTCTCGTGGGAGGACGACCGGGCCGGGCGGCGGGTGGCGTTTCTAGGGAGCGATGCGCGGAAGCAGCTATTTGCGGCGCGGGTGGCAGTGGGACAGACGATCACCATTGCGGGGCGGCCGTTTCAGGTGATTGGGGTAATGGAGGAAAAGGAGCAAGATTCGAGTTACGACGGGCGGGACGTGAACAAAGTATTCATTCCGTTTGGGGCGATGATCCGGGATCTGCCACAGCCGCCACCGCTGCCGGCGGGCACGGTGGATCAGTTGCTGGTGAAGGCGTGGTCGCTGGACCGGCATGAGGCGTGTATTGCCGAGGTGCGGCGCGGGTTAGGACGGCTGCATGGATTTGACCCGGAGGACAAAGAGGCGGCGGCGATCTGGGACACGGTGAAGGAGTCCCGCGCATTTGGCACGATGGCGGACGGGATGAAGTACTTTCTGGGGGCGATGGGCGTGGTGACGCTGCTGCTGGGCGGGATCGGGACGATGAATGTGATGCTGGTGGCGGTGCGGGAGCGGACGCGGGAGATCGGGTTGCGGAAGGCGGTGGGGGCGACGAGCCGCGAGATCCTGACAATGTTTTTTCTGGAGACGGCGATTATTGTATTTGTGAGCGGCGGGCTGGGGATGGCGTTTGCGCACACGGTGTGCCATTTTGTGAACAAGCTGCCGATGCCGCAGTTTTTTGCGGGGCTGTGGGCGACGTGGCAGGTGGGCGCGGTGTGCGTGGGATTGCTGGGGGCAGTGGCGTTTTTGTCGGCGCTGTATCCGGCGCGGAAGGCGGCGTCGATTGATCCGATCGAGGCATTGCGGTTTGAGGCGGGGGGATGAGGGTGCGGTATCAGGTTGGAGGACCGCTCCCTAACGGTCGCGGCTCGGAAACGGGCGGCGTGGAAACGGGCGGCGTGGAAATGGGCGGCGTGGAAATGGGCGGCGTGGAAATGGGTGGCGTGGGCATGGGCGGCGTGGACATGGGTGGTGTTACCGAGCCGCGACCGTCAGGGAGCGGTCATTCCGTGGCGGGGGCCGGATGCTGAAAGAGATCCTCTTGCAGGCGTGGGACGCACTGCGCCGGAGCCCGACGCGGAGTCTGCTGACGATGCTGGGGATCGTGTGGGGCATAGCGGCGGTGACGCTGCTGATGGCGTATGGCTCGGGATTCCGCGGGCTGATGATGCGGACGTTCAACAACTTTGCGAAGACGGCAGTGATCATGTTCCCGGGGCAGACGAGCGCGCAGGCGGGCGGCGAGCGGGCGGGGCGGCGGATCCGGTTTGAGCTGGAGGATCTGGTGGCGGCGCAGGCGGAATCGCCACTAATTAGGAAGATCTGCCCTGAGACGATCCGGCGGCTGCCGATGTCGTATCAGGAGCGGACGGCGACGATTATTGTGCGCGGCGTTTGCGTGGAGTATGGCGAGATCCGGAGCGAGGTGGCGAAGGAGGGGCGGTGGCTCTCGCCGGAGGATTACGGGGAGAGACGGCGTGTGGTCTTTCTGGGGGAGTGGACGAAGGAGAAGCTGTTTTCGGGGCGGCCGGCGATTGGCGAGACGGTGACGATCCAGGGCGTGCGGTTTCTAGTGATCGGGGTGATGGATAAGAAACTGTCGTTCGGGAACTACTTTGGGCCGGATGACCGCTCGGCATTTCTGCCCTACTCTTCGGCTGGCGATTTGTGGAATACGCGGTATCCGTCGACGGCGGTGATCCTGCCGGTGGCGCCGATTTTCGAACTGAAAGCGGAGGAGCAGTTCCGGGCGGCGATGGCGAAGCGGTTTGGGTATCCGGCGTCGGACAAACGGGCGGTGACGGGGTTTGGGACGTCGAACATGAGGCCGATCATCGACGGGTTGACGGTTGGCTTGCAGATGCTGCTGTTGTTCATCGGGATGCTGACGCTGGCGATTGGCGGGATCGGGCTGATGAACATCTTGCTGGTATCGGTGAATGAGCGGACGCGGGAGATCGGGCTGAGGCGGGCGCTGGGGGCGAAGCGGTGGCACATTGCGATGCAGTTTCTGGCGGAGGCGCTGTTAATCACGTTCGCGGGGGGAGTGGTGGGGGTGGCGCTGAGCTATTTTGTGACGTGGATCATCCCGCCGATGCCGATGCTGAGCGCGTTGTTTGATGACAAGTCGGGCCAGGGTGATTTGGTGCTGCGGGTGCAGGTGCAGACGGTGCTGATCTCGTCGGTGGTGCTGTTGGTGGTGGGGGTGTGCAGCGGGCTGATTCCGGCAGTGCGGGCGGCGCGACTGGATCCGTCGGAGGCGCTACGGACGGAGTAAACTGAGGGCTCTGGAACTCCTGATCGCACTACTGTTGTTGGCTCCTCCGGAGGGCAGCGCTCAGCACTGGAAGGAGATCGGTGTCGGGCTGGCGAAGCAGGGGGATTATCGCGGCGCCGCGGAGCCGTTTGGGCGGGCGTGCGGGTTGGATCCGAAGCTGCTGGACGCCTGTTACTACCATGGGCGCGCCCTGTATGCGGCGGATCAATACCGGGCCGCGCTGACGCCGCTGCGGACGGCGCTGGCGGTGGATTCCGTGAAGGGGCGGGCGGAGGCAGCAATCGGGCAGTGTCATGAGGCGCTGGGGGAAGCGACGGAGGCGGAGCGGATGTTCCGCGCGGCGGTGGGGCGCGGGGACGGATTCGCGCAGGGGGCGCGGCTGGCGTATGGGTTGTTCCTGGTGCGGCAGGGGCGGGCGGGCGAGGCGGTGACGGTGCTGGAGGCGGCGCAGACGCCGGAATCTGCTGAGGCTCGCTATGAGCTGGGGCTGGCTTTGTCGCAGTGCGACCGGCTGGCGGAAGCGGTGCGTGAGTTGGAGCGGGCTCCGGCGCACGAGGCGGCGCGGCTGCTGCTGAGCAAGCTCAGGGCGCGGCTGGCGGCTCCTCGACCGTAAGGATCTGATCGGCGGGGACGTCTTTCAGAACCTGGGTGTGGCCTGAGGGCCAGGTGATCTCGATGAGCTCCACGGTGGTGGACTTGGCGAGGCCGAAGCGGGCGGTCTTCTCGCTGGAACTGAGATAGCCGACGGCGGTGGAGACCTGCCAGTACTGCGCCTTGCCGGCGGCGACGATGCGGATGCGGGCGCCGAGGCCGTCGCGATTGCTTTTGCTGCCCTTGAGATTGATGGCGAGCCAGTGGTTGCCCTGGCCCAGCATGTTGCGGAGGAGGATGGGCGGGGCGCCGAGGCGGGTCACCACGGCATCGATGCGGCCGTCGCCGTCGAGATCGGCAAAGGCGGCTCCGCGGTGCTGGGCGGGCTCTCCGAAGAGTGTGGATGAGAACGTGCCGTTGGCGTTGTTGAGGAACATCTGATTTTGCTGTTTTGACGCGCGGCTGGAGAAGAGCTCGGTGTTGTCCTGGACGTCGCCGTTGGCGGTGAAGATATCCTTCCAGCCGTCGTTGTCGAAATCGAAGACGCCGAGGCCCCAGCCGCTGTGGGGGAGGGAAGCGGCGCCGATGCGGCTGCGGTAGGTGCGGTCTTCGAAAAGGCCGTTGCCAAGGTTGCGGTAGTAGGGGAAGGTCTCGTTGGCGAGGGCGGTGAGGAAGAGATCGGGGCGGCCGTCGTTGTCGATGTCTTTGAAATCTGTGCCCATGGAGGAGAGAGTCTTGCCGTCGTCGGCGATGGCGACGCCGGCGGTGAGGGCGACCTCGGTGAAGCGGCCGTTGCCCTCGTTGCGGAAGAGGAAGTTGGGTGTGGTGTCGTTGGTGACGAAGATATCGGGGCGGCCGTCGAGGTTGTAATCGGCGAAGGCGACGGCCATGCCTTTGCCGATCTTGGCGGCGATGCCGGAGGCGGCGGAGACGTCGGTGAAGGTGCCGTCGCCGTTGTTGTGGAGGAGGGTGTTGGGGAGGCCCTCGTAGTATCTGGGATGGCAGTAGGTGCGGTAGCCGGCCTTGAGGTCGCCGCAGGAGGGCTCGGTGAGGGGGTTCCAGCGGCAGTAATTGACAATGAAAACATCCAAATATCCATCGTTATCGTAGTCAAACCAGCCAGCTGATATTGGCCAAGGCGTTGGCGGGATGCCACTCTTTGCCGTGACGTCCTGAAAGGTGCCGTCGCCGCGATTGCGGTAAAGGCGGCTGGCTCCGAGGGAGGTGACGAGGAGATCGGCAAAGCCGTCGTTATCGAAATCGGCGGCGGCGGCGCCCATGCCGTAGCCTTCTCCACTCAGGCCGGCGTGGGCGGTGACGTCTTCGAACTTCCAATTGCCGAGATTGCGGTAGAGGCGATTGTGCCACTGTTCATTGGGCTTTTTGAGGGATGGTTGGGCGGCGCCATTGACGAAGAAGAGGTCGGGTTTGCCGTCGTTGTCGTAATCGAGGATGGCGACGCCGCCGGGCATGGTTTCGGGCTGGTGCTTCTCTACCGTGGATGAGTTTCTCAAGACGACGTCAATACCGGCTGGCATCGGGACGAATGGCTGCTGCGCGAACGCGAGCAGGGAGGCGTAAGCGATTACAACTGGGCTCCACTTTGTCATGTGCTTGTGATATTATCCCCGAAGTCCCTACCCTCGTCGCTAGTGGACTTTGTTCTGAAGATTGCAGGGGGTCTCAATGAAAGCAAGACTGGTGTTAGTGCTAGCTCTGCTGTGTCTGGTCGCCTCGTTGGCGCCGGCACAAGAATTCCGCGCCACCATCTCGGGTCACGTTTACGATGCGAGCGGTGGTGCTGTCCCAGGTGCGAAAGTGCAGGCCACCAATGTGGCGAACAATGAAAGCAATACGGCAACGACTGACTCGTCCGGTTCCTACTCGGTGCCGTTCCTGCGGCCGGGCGGCTACAAACTGAGCGTAGTCGCGGCCGGGTTTAAACAATACAATCGCGAAAACCTGACGCTGCAGGTTGGTCAGATCGCTGGCATCGACATCACGCTTGAGGTCGGTGCGGTGACGGATTCGATCAACGTCACAGCGGAAGCCGCGCTGCTGGAAACGCAGACGGCAAGCCGCGGCGCGGTGGTCAACCAGCAGCAGGTATCGGAGCTTCCGCTCAACTCGCGCAATCCGTTTATGCTCGGCGCGATGATGTCGGGCGTAACGTTCCGCGGAGCGGCCATCTGGCAGCGCCCGTTTGACAATGGCGCCATCGCCGAATGGTCGGTGAATGGCGGACGCCAGTCCAATAACGAGTTCATGATGGACGGCGCGCCGAACAACGGACAGGCCGGTACGAACAACGTGGCGTATGTGCCGATCGTGGACGCGGTGCAGGAGTTTTCGGTGCAATCGAACTCCTACGACGCGGCGTACGGTAAGACCGGCGGCGGCGTTTTCAACGTCGTTCTGAAGTCCGGGACCAACGACTTCCACGCGACCGGCTGGGAGTTCCTGCGGCGGAAATGGCTGGATGCGAATACGTTCCAGGGCAACGCGGTAGGTGCGAAGCGCGCCGACCATTTGCTGGATCAGTACGGCTTCCAGTTGGAAGGGCCGCTCTACTTCCCGAAGCTGTTGACCAAGTCCTCGAAGACAAAGCTCTTCTACCTGGGCAGCTTTGAGAACTATCGGGAGAAG
The DNA here is from genome assembly GCA_036504135.1 of Paludibaculum sp. Lineage (GTDB taxonomy): Bacteria > Acidobacteriota > Terriglobia > Bryobacterales > Bryobacteraceae > Paludibaculum. Next base: position 37,231 of record DASXVP010000001.1, on the reverse strand, counting down.
ACCCCGAATCCGTTGACCAACTCGTACCCCGAGCCAGAGATGCGGACCGGCGATTTCTCCAAGTTGAAGAATGCTGCGAACGCTCCGATCACCATCTATGATCCGACGAGCTACACGCTGGATGCCAACAACAACCCGATTCGGAATCCGTTTGCCGGAAATATCATACCGGGCAGCCGGATTAATCCTGTGGCAAAGAACGTGACGACGTACATGCCGCTGCCGAATCGCGCGACGGCTCCGGGACTTCAGTATTCGACGAACAACTTCCTGATCCCGGACTATGTGAACAACGACAAGTTCTACAACCTGATTTTGAAGTTTGACTTCAACTTCGGCGACAAGCACCGTGCGTTCTTCCGCCATGCGTCCAACGACCGCACAGAAGACCGCGCTGTCAACGGCATCGACAACAAGCCCGGGACGGACGGCCAGCAGCCGTTCCAGCGCATCAATGATGCGTACGTAATCGACTGGGTCGGCAGCCTGACGCCCACTCTCGTCGCCAACATACGCGGATCTTACAACCGCTTCATCGAGACGGGCCGCGGCCAAGCCAACGCCGGTTTCGACCTGACATCGCTCGGCCTGCCTAGTGCGCTGGTAAAGAGCATTCCGGGTCCGGCGTATTTCGGGCGTTGGGACACGGTGGGTTATGCTTCGCTGGGCCGCGACCAGGGCATCAACATCACTAACAACTACAACATCATGGGCAGCGTCACGAAGATTGCGGGCGCTCACACGCTGAAGTTTGGAGTGGATCTTCGCAGGATCCACTACATCACGCAGAACTCCGGGCACATCCTGCGGTTCCGCAGCGACAAGAACTGGACGCAGAAGATATTCAACCAGGGTGATACGACCTCGGGTGACGGCTACGCCACGTTCCTTCTGGGCACGCCGACGACTCACGGCGACAGCAGTTCGAACTATCCGCTATATCCGTTCTTCCGGCAGTGGTACTTCGCGCCTTACGTCCAGGACGACTGGAAAATATCGCGCCGCCTGACCTTGAATCTTGGCCTGCGTTGGGACTTCAACCAAGCGCCGGATGAGAAATACAACCGCATGAATCGCGGCTTCAACGCGGCCGTGGCTAACCCGCTGGCCAAGATGTTCTCGCCTGATACTCTTGCGCTTTACCCGCAACTGGCCAATCTCACCGGCGGTTTCAATTTCGCCGGGGTGAACGGCAATCCGACCATCGCGGGCGATAACGTCTGGAAAAACTGGCAGCCCCGCGCCGGCATGGCGTACCAGATGGCTGACAAGGCCGTGTTGCGGGGCGGCTGGGGACTCTATTACATGAACCCCAACAACAACTACCAGCAGACCGCCGGTTTCGCCACCAACACGCCTCTGGTGAACAGCATCGACGGCGATCGCACGCCGCTAGCGAACGTCCTCAGCAATCCGTACCCGACGGGCGTTTCGGTTCCCACAGGAGCCTCGGCGGGCGCGCTGACGTTTGCGGGCCGCAACAACAACTGGTTCAATCCGACCTTCTGGACACCGTACGTGCACCAGTTCTCCGTCGGCGTCCAGTACATGGTTTCGAGCTCTGCCACGTTGGACGTGTCTTACGTGGGCAGCCGGACGATCGGCGCCAACTCCGAGCGGAACTACAACATCCCCTCGCTAGCGTTCCGCAAGACCTGCAACCTGGCCGAAGGCGGCAGCCCAACTTATTGCGACGCCCAGATTCCAAATCCATTCAAGGGACTGGCGCCGTTCATTAACACGGGTTTCTATACGGCCAATACCGTGTCTCGCTTCCAGATGGCTCGCCCGTTCCCGCAGTTCAACGGCGATCTGCTGGAGCAGGGCCGGAACGACTCCAATATCTGGTACAACTCGGCGCAGGTCAATTACAACCAGCGCGTGGGTAAGGGACTCAACCTGCTCGGCAACTACACCTTCTCCAAGATGGTGGAGCGGTGGGGCTTCAACGATGCATATGCCAACGTTCAGCAGCAGGGCCTGTACTTCAATGACCGCCCGCACATTCTCAAACTGACGGCCGTTTACGAATTGCCGTTCGGCAAGGGACACTCGATCGGCGGGAATGCCGGCGGCTTTGCCAACCGGCTGATCAGCGGCTGGCAGTTCTCGACGTATTACAACAACAGCTCGGGCGAGCCGGCTGATCTGCCTGGTAACGTGATCCAGCTTAAGGATCCGAAGACACCAGGCGGCGACTTCAGCGGCAACATCGACTGGAAGGCCCACCAGGTTCGCGCCTGGAATCCTTGCGTCGCGCGCCAGTTCAACGACGGCTCGGTTGTGATGCAGCCGTACTCAGTCCAGAAGGGCTGCGGCACCGACATCTCGAACGCAGCGTGGCTTATGACGGCGGGATATGCTCCGCGGTATACACCGTCGCGCTCGGGCCAAGTTCGCAAGCATCATGCGTTCACGATGGACGCATCGCTGAACAAGATGACCAACATCACCGAGCGGCTGAAGGTACAGTTCCGACTGGAAGCCTTCAACCTGTTCAACCACAACTACTACGGCCGTGACACGTTCACTACCGATCCGAACAATTCCAACTTCGGCACCCAGTTCCCGAACCTCGCGTCCAATCAGAACATCTTCCCGCGTCAGATCCAGATCGGCGTCAAGGCGTTCTGGTAGAAACCTGCTGACCTGTTCAGATGGGGAAACGGCGGCGCCCAACCGGCGCCGCCGTTTCTATTTCAGGCGTTTCGATTGGTCGTTGTCCTCGCGGATGGCGATGATGTGGTTATGTTCGAGGTCCTTGAACACCTGCCTGACGCCGCTGGGCCAGCGGATCTCGAGTGAATCGATCCTGGTGCGCTGGCCGAGTCCGAAGTGCTGGCGGTAGGGGTTGGTGGAACCGAAGCCCTCGCTACCCTTGACTTCGCGGTAGACGAGGAGATCGCCGGACTTCAGGGTGAGTTGGGCGCCGACGCCGAAGCGATTGCTCTTGACACCCTCCAGTTGCACTTCCAGCCAGTGGTTCTGATTGCCTTTGAGATTGCGGTAGAAGGCGTTGTAGGCCTGATCGCCCGGGTAATGGCCTCCGAGTTGGGCGTAGATGTCGAGATCGCCGTCGTCATCGATATCGACAAATGTGACGCCGTGGCCTTTGTTGCCGGGGCGGGCGAAGCCGACGTAGCTGGTGAGATCGGTGAAGGTGCCGTTGCCGTTGTTGCGAAAGAAGTGATTGGGCTCCAGGCGGCTCATCTGGGGGTCGCCGGTACCGAAGTAGAGATCGAGATAACCGTCGTTGTCGAGATCGGCCACACCGCCGCCCATGACGCCCATGGGGTAGAAGAGTTTGGCCTCGAAAGTGACGTCGGTGAAGGTGCCGTCCTGGTTGTTCCTGAAGAGGCGGCAGACGTCGGGGTGCATGGCGCGGGCGTTGGGGCGGGAGAAGCCGGCCTTGAGGGCCTCGACGGCGGAGTCCCAGTGGGCGAGGGAGGTGGTGAGGATATCGGGCCAGCCGTCGTTGTTGTAGTCGAAGAAGAGGCAGACGAAGCCGTTGTGGAGGGGATGGACGACGCCGGCCTTATGGGAGACCTCTTTGAACTTCCAGTTGCCCTCGTTGTGATAGAGGCGCGTGGGGGCGGGGTCGAGGCCGTTGATGAGGATGTCGAGGCGGCCATCCTTATCGTAATCGCCGAGAGCGATGCCGATGGCGCCGTAGGACGGCGGCTCCTTGATGCCGGCGGCGAGGGTCATGTTGGTGAAAGTGCCGTCGCGATTATTGCGGTAAATCTGCGGGGTGGAGCCGTCCTTGATGACGCCGTTGGCGACGACGAAATCGAGCCAGCCGTCGTTATCGAGGTCGCCCCACATGGCGCTGAAGCCGGAGCCGGGGTCGTCTGCGCCGCTCTTGGCGGAGACGTCCTCAAAGTGCCCGCCGGTGTTGTGGTAGAGCCGGTTCTTCATGGGCCCGCTCCAGCCGTTAAGGGAGATGTAGAGATCGACGCGGCCGTCGTTGTCGTAGTCGACCAGGTTGAGGCTATAGCCGGAGGGGACTTTGGCGAGGCCGATTTCGTCGGTGACGTCGGTGAACTTGCCGCCGTCGTTGCGAAAGACTTTCATGAACGAGCCGCTACCGCACTCGAAGAGATCGAGATCGCCGTCGCCGTCGTAGTCGCCCCAGGAGGCGGTGCCGTTGCCGTCGTAGCGGTTGACGCCGAGCTCGGGCGCGATGTCCTTGAAGGCGAGCAGCGGCGGGTTGGTCTTGTCGATGACGGGCTCGGCGGCGGGGAAGATGACATTTTTCGGGAGGTCGGGCTTGGGGCCTTTCATCTGATCCATGGCGACTTTCAGGAGCCATTGATCGACGGTGTTCAGGCGCAGTTGCAGGGCCTGATAGAAGCAGCGGGCCGCCTCGGGGAAATCGCCCATGCGGTAAAAGCTGGCTCCCATTTCGCGCAGGCAGCCGAGGCGCTGCTCGAGGTCCTGTGTGCGGGCCATGGCCTGTTTGTAATAGAGGATGGAATCGGCGAAGTTGCCGCGGCGGGTGAGGGCGTTGGCCATGATGAAGAGGGCGGCGCTCTCTTCAGTGCTGAAGGGCAGGGCGGTGTCGATGACGTGGTCGAGGAGTTCGATGGAGCGGTCGAGGCCGACGAGGGGATCGTGGGGGACGCGGTGTCCGCTTTCGGTGGTGAAGCGGACCTCGCCGGAGAGCCACTCGGAGAGATTGATGAGGAAGCCGTTGGCGTGGGGTTCGAGCTTGGCGACGCGCTGGGCGAGTTCGTAGGACTTGTTGGGGTCGTAGTAGAGGAGCTCGGCGCGGGCGTGGATGACGGCCTTGGCGCGGAGGGAGGGGATGTGGTCCGGGTTGCGTTTGATGGCGCCATCTAGGGACTCCATGGCGAGGGCTAGGGAGACACGGCGTTTCTGGTAATCGAGGCCCTGGTAGAAATCGAGGAGGTAGGCGCGGGCGAGTTGGTACCAGATTTCGGCGTCGTTGGGATTGGCTTTGAGGAGGCGCTGGAGCTCGATGCGGGCCTCGTCGGTTTTGCCTTCGCGGAGGAGCAGGGAGGACTTGCGGAGGGGGGTGTCTTTTGCTGGGAGGGCTGGGCCGGCGGGTTGCTGACTGAAGGCAATAGTGATGGCCAGGAGTAGGATGCCGATGGTTTTCACGACATGGATATGCTAGCGCAGGAGCGGGTGAGGATCGTACCGAGTCCTGGTGGGGGCGGGATGGCGCGGGCAAGTTTGAGCGTCCGCGCCGGGGGCGCTATTTGGCGGCTGGGTCGTTTTGCATGATGCCGAAAATGTTGCCGTCGGGGTCCTTGGCGTAGCACAGCCAGCCAACAGTGGGGATGGGCATTTTCGGGACAACGATTTGGCCGCCGGCTGCGGCGACCTTGGCCATGGAGGCGTCGAGATCGGCTACCTGGACGGTGTTGACGACGGGCTGTTCGGGGTGCTGGCGGCGGAGGATGCCACCGTGGATGCCGGGGCCGTCATTGCCGGTATCGACGATCCAATAATCGACGGGGCCGTCCCAACTGCTGATCTTCCAGCCGAACAGCTCGGTATAGAAAGCAGCCACCACTTCGGGGTTGGTGGCTGGAATTTCGAAGTGAGTCACACGGTTCATCCCAGATGCTCCTTTGTTGGATAGGTTACCTACCGGACAGGTTGCGGGTGCCCACATTGTAACGGGGCGGGGGATTCTGTTGATCCCGGACCCTCAGGTTCGATATCGTAAAGGTTTCCCTTTCAACCATGGACGTTTTCTCACTCACGCGCACTTTGGTGGATATCGAATCCATCACCGGCAATGAGGAGCGGGTCGGAGAGTACCTGCTTTCGCTGCTGGGCGATCTGGCGCGCCAGTATGACGGGCACGTGGAGACGATGGAAGTGGAGCCGCGGCGGCACAACGTATTCGCCTGTTTCGGCGAGCCGGTGGTGACGCTCTCGACGCATCTGGACACCGTGCCGCCGTTCTTTCCGGCGCGGGAGGACGAGACGTTCATCTGGGGCCGCGGGGCGTGCGATGTGAAGGGGATCATTGCCGCGATGCTGTGCGCGGTGGAGCAGTTGCTAGCGGGCGGGACGCGGAATTTCGGGTTGCTGTTCGTAGTGGGCGAAGAGAAGAACAGCGCGGGCGCGTATCATGCGGCGACCACTCCGCGCGGATCGCGCTTCATCATCAACGGCGAGCCGACGGAAAACAAGCTGGCGCTGGGCAGCAAGGGCGCGCTGCGGTATGAGCTGAAGGCGTCGGGCCGGATGGCGCATTCGGCCTATCCGGAGCTGGGCGAATCGGCAATCAACAAGTTGCTGGACGCGCTGGGGCGGATTCGGGCAATCGAGCTGCCGGTGCATCCGTTGCTGGGTGCGTCCACTTTGAATATCGGGCTTCTTAGCGGGGGGCGGGCGCCGAACGTGATCCCGGATGCAGCCGAGGCGGCGCTGATGTTCCGTCTGGTGGACGACCCCGCGCAGCTGCGGGAGGACGTGGCAGCGGCCGCGGCCGGGTTGGCGGACGCCCACGAGATACTTTGCATTCCGGCGCTTCATATGGGGGCGCTGGCAGGATTTGAGACGACAGTGGTGGCTTACACCACGGATATCCCGGCGTTCCAAGGCGCCTGGGGCAAGCCTTATCTGATGGGCCCCGGCACAATCCATGTCGCGCACACCAGTGAGGAGCGGGTGCCGAAGGCGCAACTGCTGGAGGCCGTCACCATTTACCAGACTATGGTGCGGCGGCTGCTCACGGCTTAGAAGGCTGGGAGCGGATTGCCGCCGCTTCCTGACGGCCGCGGCTCGGAACGAGCGGGCGAATTCACGAACACCGACGAATTGAGAGAAGGAAAGAAGTCATGAAGAAGATCGAAGTTGGAGTCCTGGGCGCCACCGGCATGGTGGGGCAGAGCTTTGTGAAGTTTCTCGAAGGCCATCCCTGGTTTGAACTGACCTTCGTGGGGGCGAGCTCGCGCTCGGCCGGGAAGAAGTATAAGGACGCGACTTCGTGGCGACTGGATGGCTCGATGCCGGAGCGTGTGGCAGGGCTGATCGTGTCAGACTGCGTACCGGGCGCCGGTACGCCGAAGCTGGTCTTCTCCGCGATGGATGCCGACGTCGCCACTGAGATTGAGCGGGCGTTTGCCGAGGCGGGGCACTTTGTGGTGTCGAATTCGAAGAACCACCGGATGGAGAGCGATGTGCCGCTGCTGGTGCCGGAGATCAATCCGGATCACCTGAAACTGCTGGCGGTGCAGAAGGCGCGCGGGTGGAAGGGCGCGATTGCCACGAATCCGAACTGCTCCACTGTGGCATTGACGATGGGGCTGGCGCCGCTGATTCCGTTTGGGATCGAGACGATTGTCGCGACGACGATGCAGGCGATCTCCGGGGCGGGCTATCCGGGCGTGCCTTCGATGGACATCATGGCGAACGTGATCCCGTACATTGGCGGGGAAGAGGCCAAGATGGAGATTGAGACGCAGAAGATTCTGGGGATGCTGGCGGGCGATCACATTGAGCCGCTGCCGGCGCGGATGAGCGCGCACTGCAACCGCGTGCCGGTAGTGGACGGGCACACGATCACAGTGAGCGTGGGGTTGCGCGAGAAGGTGACGCGGGCGCAGGTACTGCACGCGTTCGAGAATTTTACGGCGATTCCGCAGCAACGCAAGCTGCCGAGCGCGCCGAAGAAGCCGGTGCTGTACATGCACGAGGACAACCGGCCGCAGCCGCGGCGGGACGCGGGCCGCGAGAACGGGATGTGCGTGACGGTGGGGCGGCTGCGGACGTGCCCGGTGCTGGACTTCAAATTCGTTTGCCTGGGGCACAACACGGTGCGCGGCGCGGCGGGCGCGGCGGTGTTGAACGCCGAACTGATGTATAGCGAAGGCTTGCTGGACTAGCGCGATGATCGTCATGAAGTTTGGCGGCACTTCGGTGGAGAGTGCCGCCGCGATTGAACGGATCGCGGGCATCGTCGGATCCTACGCGCACCGGAAGCCTCTGGTGGTGGTGTCGGCGATGGGCAAGACGACGAACCGATTGCTCGCGGCGGCTGACAAGGCCGCGGCGGGCAATGTGGAGGACGCACTGCGGGATGCCGAAGAGCTGCGGGCCTTTCACCTGAAGGAGGGTGGCGCAGCCGTGCCGGCCGAGAATCTCGGGGCCCTGAACGCGCTGCTGGAGACCCACTTCGGCGAGCTGGAAGCGACTCTGGAGGCTATCGCCAAAGCGGGCGAGGTGACGGCGACGCTGTGGGACGAAGTGTGCAGTTATGGCGAGCGGTTGTCGTCGTCGATTGTGGCCCTCGCGTTTCCGAAGTTTGGCGTGGCGGCGCGTCATCTGGATGCGCGGAGCGTGCTGGTGACCGATAGCCGGCACGGGCAGGCGTTGCCGCTGTACAGCCGGACGTATCAGCGGTTTGCCGAAAAAGCGGCGCCGATGGTGGAGGATTCGGTGGTGGTGATGGGCGGCTTCATCGGCGCCACGGTGGACGGCGTCACGACGACGCTGGGACGCGGGGGCAGCGACTTTTCCGCGGCCATCGCGGGGGCTGGGCTGGGTGCGGAAGAGATCCAGATCTGGACCGATGTCGATGGCATGCTAACGTGCGATCCGCGCGTTCTGGCGGGCGGGCATCTGGTGCGGCACATCTCGTTTGTCGAGGCGGCGGAGCTGGCGTATTTTGGGGCCAAGGTGCTGCATCCGGCGACGGTGCTGCCGGCGATTGAGAAGAACATTCCGGTGCGGATCCTGAACTCGCGGCGGCCCGAGGTAGAGGGCACGCTGATCGTCTCGGAGCCAGTGCCTTGCTCGAATTTCGTGAAGTCGATTGCCTGCAAGAAAGACATCACGGTGGTGAGCATACGGTCTCTGCGGATGCTGATGGCGCACGGGTTTCTGCGGCGGATCTTTGAAGTGTTCGACCGCTACCGGACTCCGGTGGACATGGTCTCGACCTCGGAGGTGAGCGTCTCGCTCACCATCGATCAGACGCGCTTTCTGGGCGACATCGAGGCCGAGCTATCGAAGATCGCCGAGGTGACTGTGCTGCCGAATCAGGCGATCATCTGCCTGGTGGGTGATGCGCTGCGCGAGACGTCGGGCGTGGCGGAACGGATCTTCAGTGCGATGAAGGACGTCAATATCCGCATGATCAGCCAGGGGGCGTCGCTGATGAATGTCAGCCTGGTGGTGGATGGGGCGGATCTGGTGCGCGCGGTGGACGCGCTGCACCGCGAATTTTTCACCGTGCTCGACCCGGAGGTTTTCTAATGAAGCTCGCACTGGTGGGTTACGGAAAGATGGGGCATATGCTGGAGCGCCTGGCGCCGGAGTATGGCTTCACCGTGGCGCTGAAGCTGGACGTGAACAATAACGCGAACGGCGAGGGGTTTCTGGCGGAGAACTTTCGGGACGTGAGCGCGGCAATCGAGTTCACGACGCCGGAAGCGGCGGTGTTCAATCTGGAGAAGCTGGCGGTGCTGCGGGTGCCGACGGTGACGGGGACCACCGGCTGGTTTGGCGAGCTGGAAAGAGTGACGGCGCAGTTTGAGTTGAATCACACGGGGCTGGTGTATAGCCCGAATTTCTCGATCGGCGTAAACATATTCCAGCGCGTGGTGGCCGAGGCGGCACGATGGATGCAGCAGCAGCCTGGCTATGAGAGCTGGGCCTGGGAGATTCACCACAGCGCGAAGAAAGACGCGCCGTCGGGCACGCTGATCAAGCTGGTGGACGTGATGCGCGAGGCCGGCTATGAACGTAAGGTGGACGTGGGATCCAACCGCGCGGGATCGATTCCGGGGACGCACGAGATTGGATTTGATTCACCAGCCGACACCATCACGCTCCGCCACACGGCGCGCAGCCGCGAGGGCTTTGCGCGCGGTGCGTTGCATGCGGCGCGCTGGCTGGCCGGGGGCAAGAAGGGCTGCCACGATTTTAGCCGTATCCTATTTGAGGAAGGGGTCTGACCATGTCGATTTTCCGAGGCTGCGGCACCGCGATGGTGACGCCATTCCTATCCAATGAAACGCTCGACGAGGTCACGCTGCGCAAGCTGGTGCGGCGGCAGATCGAGGCGGGCATTCACTTCCTGGTGCCGTGCGGAACCACCGGGGAGAGCCCGACTCTCTCGCTGGAAGAGCACCTGCGCGTGGTGGAAATCACGGTGGAAGAAGCGAAGGGCAAAGTGCCTGTGCTGGCCGGCGCGGGCGGGTACTGGACCACGGATGTGATCGATCTGGCGCAGAGGGTGGAGGCGCTGGGCGTGGACGGCATTCTCTCCGTGACGCCGTACTACAACAAGCCGACACAGGAGGGCCTCTACCAGCACTATAAAGCGATTGCGTCCGCGATCCATTTGCCGATTATTCTGTATAACGTGATGGGCCGGACGGGCGTGAACATCGAGCCGGCGACGCTGCGGCGGCTGGCGGAGATCGACAACATCGTGGGTGTCAAAGAGGCGAGCGGGAACATCGCGCAGATGGCGCATATCTGCTCCACGCTGCCCGATGGTTTTGACGTGCTCAGCGGCGACGATGCCATCACCATCGCGCTGGCGGCGCTGGGCGGCAAGGGCATCATCTCGGTGGCATCTAACGAGATTCCGGCGGAGATGGCGCAGTTGGCGCAGTTGTGCCTGGACGGGAATTTCGCGGCGGCGCGGGCGCTGCAGAGGCTGTGGCTGGCGCTGATGGAAGTGAATTTCGTGGAATCGAATCCAGGTCCGGTGAAGGCGGCGATGGCCAGCATGGGCTTGCTGGAACCGGTGTGGCGGCTGCCTCTGGTGGCGCCGCAACCGGCGGCGGCGGCGCGGATTGAGAAGGTGTTGACGGAAGCGGGGCTCATTTAATGCAGGCACGGATCGAAGCGCTGTTTGCCAATCCTCCAGCGCCATACACGGCGGCGGACTTCGCGCTATTCGCGGAGTTCAAGGCGGCATTGAATGCGGGCAGGATTCGCGCGGCGGAGCCGGATGCCTCGGCGAAATCGGGCTGGCGCGTGAATGGCTGGGTGAAGAAGGGGATCTTGTGCGGGTTTCGCATGGGCGGAATTGTGGACATGTCGATCGACACGGCGCGCCAGCCGTTCTTCGATAAATCCACGTATCCAGTGCGGCAGGTGGCGGCGGACGCTGGAGTGCGCATTGTACCGGGCGGCTCGTCGATCCGGGACGGCGTGTATCTGGGCCGCGGTGTGACGTGCATGCCGCCGATGTACATCAACGTCGGCGCGTGGGTGGACGACGGCACGATGGTGGATTCGCACGCGCTGGTGGGCTCGTGCGCGCAGGTGGGCCGGAGTTGCCACATCTCGGCGGCGGCGCAGATCGGGGGCGTGCTGGAGCCCGTGGGTGCGCTGCCGGTGATCATTGAGGACGAGGTACTGGTGGGCGGCAACACGGGTGTGTACGAGGGGACCGTGGTGAAGCGGCGGGCCGTGCTGGGCACGGGCGTGATTTTGAACCGCTCGACGCCGATCTACGATCTGGTGAAGGGCGAGGTGTATGCGGCCACCGACGACGAGCCGCTGGTGGTGCCGGAGGGCGCGGTGATCGTGGCCGGCTCGCGCGCGGTATCGCGCGGCAAGGGCCAGGAGTGGGGCATCTCGCTGTACACGCCGGTGATTGTGAAGTACCGCGACTCGCGTACGGACGAGAAGATCAGGCTCGAGGATTATCTGCGGTAGGCTTCCACGATCACGCGGAGCGTTTCGCGGGCGGCGTGTTCCCACGTGAACTGGGCTGCGCGCTCGCGGCCGCCGGGAGCGGCCTGTCCGTCGGCCAGGTGGCGGAGGGCGGCGAGCATCTCCTCGTCGCTATCGGGATCGAAGAGCCAGGCGGCGCCGGCGACGATGGTGGTGAGCGGCTCGATGCGGGAGCAGGCGAGGGGCAGACCCGCCGCCATGGCCTCCAGGACGGGCAGGCCGAAGCCCTCGAAGCGGGTGGGGTAGACAAAGCCGCGGGCGCGGCGGAAGAGCTCGTACAGTTCCTCGCGTGGTACCCAACCTTTCAGTTCGACGGCCTGTTCCAGGTGGAGCTCGCGGACCAGCGATTCGACACGTTCCGACACGAAGCCGCGGACGCCGGTGAGGACGAGGCGGAGTTCGGGCCGCTCGCGGAGCAGCATCTGGAAGACGCGCAGCAGGCGGTCGTGGTTTTTGTGGGGATGCGTGGTGGAGGCGCAGAGCAGATAGCCTCCGTCTTCGCGGCGATCGGCGAGGGCGAAGAACTCGGGCTCGACGCCGTGATGGACGACGACGCTATCGGCGGCGTAGAAGCGGCGCAGGTCGTCGCGGGTGGCTTCGCTGGCGGCGATCAGGCGGCGGGACTTCTTCACCGCGGCCCAGAGGAGGAATTGCCAGAAGGGGAGATCGAACCAGCGGAAGTACTCGGGATGGCGCTTGTGCTGGAGGTCCTGGAAGATGGTTACCTGCGGGATGGCTGTGAACAGGGGTGCGGTGAAGCCGGCGTTGAAGAGGACGTCGATACGGTGGCGGCGCAGGGCGGCGGGCAGGGCGAACTGCTCGTAGAGAATGCGGCCGGGGCGGAAGCGGGCCTGGACGGGCAGCACGACGCCGTGGCGGCCCAGCGCTCCGGTCTCGCGATTGGAAAAAACAACAATCTCGTGTTCTGTTTCCAGCCCTTCCATCGCGTCGAGGAGGCGGCGCAGGTAGATCTCGGTGCCGCCGACTCCGCCGGGGATGAGGTAGAGGGCATTGATGCCGATGCGCAAGTTACTGTCCCTGGGCGACGGCGATACCGCGGCGGGCGGCTGCGTTGGACGGATTGAGCTGGAGGGATTTCTCGAAGTCGGCGATGGCGGTCGCCTTGTCGCCGGCGGCGAGGCGCACGTTGCCGCGGTAGGCGAAGGCGTTGTCGTCGCCGGGGTTGATGGCGATGGCCTTGTTGAGGGCCTCCAGCGCGGGCTGCGTCTGACCTTGTTTGCCGAGCAGCATGCCGAGCGTGGTCCAGGCGTGCCAGTGATTGCCGCGCGCGGCGGCCTCTTTGAGCTTAGCCACGGCGAGAGCGGGCTTGCCGGCGCAATCGAGCGCGAGGCCCCAGTCGACCAGCGTGCGGTGGTCGGCCTTGGTCGACTGCATGGCCCGTTCGTAGGCGGCGGCGGCCTCGGCGCAGCGCCCATCGACGTAGTAAGCGTAGGCGAGCTGGTTTTGGGAGCGCGCGTTGGTAGGGTTGCCGCGGACGGAGTCTTCCCACATGGCCTGCGCGCTGGCGTAGACGGCGTTGCGGTTCATGGTGAACACGCTGAGCAGAACCGCCAGGACGCCGATGCCGGCCGTGCGGAACTGCGTGGAGGTCATGCGGGCGGCGAATTCGGCGATGACGAGCACCAGGCCGAGGAAGCCGAGGTAGACGCGGCGCTCCACCAGAGGATCGGCGATGGGGAGAATGGACGAGGTGGGTGCCAGGAGGACGAGGAAGATGAGGACTCCCAGCGAGGCCAGCGGGTAGCGCCTTCGCCAGCGCCACGCACCCGCCAAGAGGGCCAGCAACCCGATGAGGCCGAGCGCCGAGGCGATGCCGCCAGGGGCCTTGGCCATGGGGAAGCCGTGATCGAGATTCTGGCCAAAGGGGAGCAAGAACAGGCGGACGTAGATCCAGAATACCTGGAACTGGGTGACGAGGTAATCCAGGGGCGTGACGTTGCGCAGCGCGCCGGCGGTGCCTTCCCTGCCGGCGACTTGCAGAGCGTAGAGGCCGCCGATGCCGGCCGCCGCAAAGGTGGGCAGGTAGAGGCGCCAGTTGGCGGCCGCGGCTCTCCAGGGCGAGACCTCGGCCAGGAGAAGATCGATGAGCAGGATGGCGACGATGCCGGCCACCGCCGGCTCTTTGCTGAGAATGCCGAGGCCCATCAGGACGAGGATCCCGATGGCGGAGCCCCAGCCGATGCCGTCTTCCCGCTTGCGGACAAAGACAGCGATGGCCGCGTAGGTGAACAGCGCGCAGAGGACCTCGGAGCGGCTGGCGATGTAGGAGACGGCTTCGGTTTGCAGCGGGTGGAGCAGGAAGATGGAGCAGGCGGCAAACGCGGCCAGCGAGGCGGCGCGCGCCTCGGCACCCACGCGGGCCAGAAGCCGGCGGACGATCAGGAAAACGAGCCAGCCGTTGACGCAGTGCAGCACGAGGTTCTGCACGTGGTAGGGCAGAGGGTTCATGTCCCAGACGATGCGGTCGAAAGCCAGGCTGAGGTTGGTGACCAGACGGACCACGCGGTGCACGTACATGACGAGCGATTCGCCGCCGTCGGGCCGCAGGGCGGGGAGACCAAGGTCGTCAAATAGGAAAGGTCCGCGCAGCGCGGGCAGATAGGCCACGACGGCCAATATCGCCAGGGCGGGGCTCCACCACCAGGAGATGGCCGCGGGAGGCGGCGGCGCGGGGGGCGTGACTGGCTTGGCGGGCTCAGGGTTTCGCTTGTTGCTCTTCATTCTGTTGATGGAGTTTGTATTCGAGAATGGCCACGCGCTGGGTGAGCGTGATGTTCATGTCTTTGAGGCCGGAGACGATGCGGGAGAAGCGGTAGAACACGCCGAGGAAGACGGCAAGAATGCCCAGTATCAGAGCGGCAACTTCGTTTTCGAGTCCGATGTAGGCGGCCGCCTGTTGGAGCAGGCGATGGCTGCGCGACAGCACCAGCAGAGTAAGGGCAGCAGCCAGCCAGCTGACGGAGTGCTCCACCCGGATGTGCTCGCGGCGCAGGGAGCGCAGAACGACGACGATCAGGACGACGGCCAGAATTGTGAGGATGTCGAAGAGCCGATCCATGGGAGCTACCTTTTCGCCGGAGCTTTGCGGCTCCGCCCGTCGAAGCGCAGAATATTCACGAAGACGCCCAACAGGACGTGAATGACGTAATACACCGATTTTAACGCGGTGATGGAACTGCGGCCGGCGATGCGCTGGCGCATGCGGCATGGCACTTCTTCAAAGGAAAACTGGCGGCGCTGGAGGACGACGAGCGTTTCGATCTCCGGGTACTCCAGCGGGAAGCTGCGGCTGAAGACGGCGAGGGCTCGGCGGTTGACGGCGACGAAGCCGGAGGTGGGGTCGCTGACCGTGCGGCCGAGGATGGGGCGGAGGATGAAGCGGAAGAAGTGGATGCCGATCTTTCGAACGAAGTGGGTTTGCAGGCCGCCGGACTCCTTGGCGCGCACGCCGATCACCATTTCGCAGCCGGTCTGGTGGAGCACGGCCAGCAGGCGCGGGATATCGGTGGGGTTGTGCTGGCCGTCGCCGTCAATGCGGATGACGGTTTCATAGCCGAGACCGAAGGCGAGCTTGTAGCCGGCCTGCACGCAGCCGCCGAGGCCGAGATGGCAAGGCAGGCTGAGGACGCGGGCGCCGGCGGCGCGGGCAAGATCGGCGGTGTTATCGGTGGAGCAATCGTCGGCGACGAGGATGCCCAGATCAGGGTAGAGCGCGCGCACCTCGGCGACGACGCGCGTGATGGCGCCTTCCTCGTTATAGGCCGGGATGAGGAGCAGGGTCTTTTGGAAATTCACAGTGATGCGACGCTCCTCAATGATATCGAGTGGCTGCGGAGCAGCGCCGCAAATTCAGCGGAAGTGATTTTGCGCGTGCGGGCAATGGCCGCGCGCTGGCGGAGGAGGCGGGGCAGATGGATGAGTAGGTCCGCATGGGCTTTCAGTACCAGCCACGGCAGGCGCCAACCGCTGCCGCCGGCCTGGCGGAACTCGGCGGCTTTGCCCTGGCCGGAGAACATGGCTGCGAGGTGCCAGGCGTAGCGCACCTTGGCGAAGACGGGCGAGGCGGCGAGCCAGGAGAGGGGCAGGCAGCGCACGCAAAGGCGCAGGCGGTTGCGCTCCACGAACCAGGCCTTTGTTTCCGACGCAGCGCCGGACGATTGCGAGTAGGCGTGGACCACGCGGGCGGAAGGCACATAGACGCAGCTCCAGCCGGCCCAGCGGGCGCGGAGACCCAAGTCTGTGTCCTCGCAGTACAGAAAAAACTCCTCCTCGAACAAACCAGTTTGCTCCAGCATGGTGTGGCGGTACAACGCCGCGCAGCCGCTGGGGAGGAGGACGTCTTCCTCCACGCCGCAGGAGGCGGGCGGCTCGCCATGGCCGCGCTGTTTAGAACTGCCGTCGCGGGCGATCAGCATGCCGGCGGAATCCAGGAGCACTCCGTCGGGCGTGACGATGCACGAGGCGGCCATGCCAGCGTCGGGACGGCGCTCCAGCGCGGCGACGAGCGTCTCCAGCCAGCGCGGATCGGCGATGGCATCGTCGTTGAGCACGGCGCAATACTCGGCCGGTACTAGGCGCCAGCCCTGATTGACTGCCGCGCCGAAGCCCACGTTGGCGCGATTCTCGATCAGCCGAAAGCGGTGGCGGGCCGCGCCGAGGCGGTGGATGGCGCCCGTGCCGCTGTTGTCGACGACGATAATCTGCACGCCGGGCAGGGTCTGTGCCTCCAGCGACGCCAGGCACTCCAGCAGGCGCGGGCCGGCGGCCAGCGTGGGTACGACAACAGTGACGCGAACGGGGTGCAAAATATGATTCTAAGCGATGCCGGAGGGCCGATCTCACGCTAGAATCGATAAATGTCTATTCTGACCACGGTTGTCGGTAGCTATCCCATCCCTGACTGGCTACGCGGAGATACTTCCCGCACCACTTTGCGCGACGCGATTCTTGTCGTCCTGAAGACGCAGGAGCTCGCCGGCATCGACGTGATCGCGGACGGCGAGTTGAATCGCTTTGATCCCAGCCACCCCGAGACCAACGGGATGATCGACTACTTCGTCAGTCGCATGGACGGCATCCGGACGCGATTTTCGCTGACAGACCTGGACGAATTTCGCAAGGACGCGGGGCTTACCTACCGCACCGATCCGGCAGGCATCGTCACTGGGCCGGTGACGGAGGGCGTGCTGAATCTGCCGCGGGACTACGATTTCACCAAGGCGCTGACGAAGCAACCGATGAAGTTCACTTGCACTGGGCCGCATATGCTGACCAAAGTGCTGACGGACCGGCATTACGGATCGCGGCCTGAGCTTTGCATGGCCATCGCCGACGTGTTGCGCAACCAGCTATCGCGGATTGATGCCTCCGTGGTGCAGCTCGATGAGGCCAACATCAGCGGCCATCCGGAAGATGCCGAATGGGCGCAGGCGGCGTTGAACCATGTGCTGGACGGCATTCGCGGCACGCGCGCGCTGCACATCTGTTTCGGGAATTACGGCGGGCAGTCCGTCCAGAAGGGCTTCTGGAAGAGCCTGATTCCGTTCCTGAACGGTTTGCACGTGGATCACCTGGTGCTGGAGTTTGCGCGCCGCGGGTACGACGAGATCGAGCACTTCAAGGAGTTGAGGCCGGAGATCGGGCTGGGCCTCGGCGTCGTGGATATCAAGGACAATGGTGTAGAGAGCGCCGATCTGGTTGCGTCGCGCATCGAACTCGCCACCCGCGCGATTGGCGAGGGCCGCATCCCCTTCATTCACCCCGACTGTGGATTCTGGATGCTACAGCGCAATGTGGCGGATCGTAAAATGCGGGCACTCGTTGAGGGCCGCAACCTATTTGAAGGGAAATCCATTTGAACCGACTGAACTGCACCCTACTACTTGCCGCCACGATCCTGTCCGCTCAGGATCAGCCTCAGGGCAAGCACCTGACGAATCTGAAGAGGCTGACCAACGGCGGCCAGAACGCTGAGGCGTACTGGGGACCGGACGGCAAGAGGCTGATCTTCCAATCGACGCGGCCGCCGCACGAGTGCGATCAGATCTACATCATGAACGCCGATGGCAGCGACCAGCGGCTGGTTTCGACGGGCAAGGGCCGCACCACGTGCAGCTACTTTCTGAAGGACAACAAGCACTTTGTGTATGCGTCCACGCATGAGGCCAATGCGGCCTGCCCGGCGCCGCCGGACCGCAGCAAGGGCTACCTGTGGGGCGTGTTTCCCACCTATGACATCTACCTGGCGACGGACGACGGCAAGATCGTGAAAAAGCTCACGGACGAGACCGGCTACGACGCGGAAGCAACGATCAACTTCAAGACGAACCGCGTGGTGTACACGTCGCAGAAATCCGGCGATCTGGAGTTGTGGTCGATGAAGCCCGATGGCTCGTCCAAGAAGCAGATCACCAATCGCGAAGGGTACGATGGCGGCGCGGTGTATTCGCATGACGGCAAGAAGATCGTGTGGCGGGCCACTGATCCGGACAACAAGCCGGTGATGATCCGCTACAAGGAGCTCCTCAAAGAGGGGCTGACGGAGCCGATGAAGATGGAGCTGTTCATCGCCGACGCCGACGGGAAGAACGTTCACCAATTGACGAAATTCGGTTGCGCGTCGTTCGCGCCGACGTTCACGCCGGACCGGAAGAAGATCATCTTCTCCTCCAACAAGCACAACTGCGACGGCCGCCGGTTTGAGCTTTTCACCATCAATCCGGACGGCACGGGGCTGGAGCAGATGACCAGCTTTGGCGGTTTTACGTCGTTCCCGGAGTTTTCGCCGGATGGCAAGAAGTTTGTCTTCGCGTCGGACTATCAGGCGAAACAGCGGTACGAGTTCAACATCTGGGTGGGCGACTGGAAGGAGTAGCGGCGATGAAGCGGAGAACAGCACTTTCAGTGGCGGCGGCGGGGCCGGCGGCACTGGCTACGGCGGGAGCGGCGGAGCAGGCGCAGCAGAAGCCCGCGGGCTGGCGCACCGCGCCGCTGGGCTATTCAGATACGCCGGTGATCCCGGGCCAGGCATGGAAGGTGCACGACATCGCGCGGCCGCGGCCGGCGGTGGTGACGCCCGGGGCCAAGCCTGGAGATCCGCCGGCGGACGCTGTGGTGCTGTTCAATGGCCGCGACCTTTCGCAATGGGAACACGTGGGCCGTGGCGCGGACAAAGGCAAGAAGTCTCCGGCCAAGTGGAAGGTGGAGAACGGCTACGTGGAGTGCGTCGGCAAGACCGGCGACCTGGTTTCCAAGGAGAAGTTCGGCGACGCGCAGTTCCACATCGAGTGGTCGGCGCCCACGGTGATCGACGGCGACTCGCAGTGGCGCGGCAATTCGGGCGTGCTCGTCATGGGCCGCTACGAGATTCAGGTGCTGGATGCCTGGGAGAATCCGACGTACGCGGATGGCCAGGCCGGGGCGATCTATGGCTGGTGGCCGCCGCTGGTGAACCCCTGCCGCAAGCCGGGCGAGTGGAACGCCTATGACCTTTTCTGGGAGGCGCCGAAGTTCGAGGGCAGCCGCCTGGTAAAACCGGCCTACGTCACGTTGATGTTCAACGGCGTGCTGGTGCATCACCACAAAGAGGTGGGCGGGCCGATGGCGCATCGCGTGGTGAGGCAGTATGAGGCGCACCCGGCCGAGGAATCGCTGGCGCTTCAGGATCACGACACGAAGCCGCGCTATCGCAATATCTGGGCGCGGCGGCTGAAGCCTTACGACGCAAAGTGACCGGCGGCGACAACCGCGCCGTCGCTCACCGCGCACACCCGGACCAATCCCGGAGCGAGCTCTGCCGGGAGCCTGTACGTGATGAGCCCCGGTGACCACGCGACGATCGCCGGAGTCCAGATGGCGCCGGCGGAGTCCGTCAGTTCGACTCGCGCATCAGCGGGAATGCCAGGGCCGGAAGCGGTGACCAGTGAGCCCGGTTCAAAACAATAACCACTGCCGGTGACTGCTGAGTTGGTAGCGATCCACCCCGCCGGCAGATGCTTTTGCAGCAGCGCGAGCTGGGGGCGATCCACCGTGAAGTTGTGCAGCGGCTGGATGCCAATCTTGTAGTCTTCCCACCACTCGCCGGCGGCCCAGTAGGTGGCGTCCATACCGGCCTGCGTGACTGTTTCGAGCGTGTTGTCCAGAACCTCCAACCAACGCCGGTCATCCCAGGGCGCGCCCACTTCACCGAGGAAGCCGCGCACTCCGTTGACGCGGCACCACTCGATGAAGGGTGCCACGCGGCGCTGTCCGTGGTGCGGCAGGTCCGCGATGAGGGCGGCCTCCTCGTCGTAGGTGTGGACGTACTTACCGCTGCCGTCGCGATCGAAATAGCAGTGCGCCTCGTATTGGAAGTTACCAGCGGGATCGTTGATCCACGAGACCGGGCCATTGGCCGCGGACCACTTCTCCGCGCTGGACCAGGCGTCGCCGGGGACGAGGATCAGCTTGTCATCGCCCGCGGCGCGGATGGCATCAATGGCGCATTGCGAGATGCCGCGCCAATCGCCGCGGCCCATGTCGTGCGGCTCGTTCATCAGGTCATAGCCGTGGATTCCGGCGTCGTCGCGAAACTCCCTAGAGAGGCGGGTCCACAGATCGGCGAATGCCTGACGGGTGACGCGGGGCTGAGCGAAGAGCGGGTGATCGTCGATGGTGTATTCGCTGTGCGCGCCGTTTTCAAAGATGCGGTAGCGGCCGAAGTTGTGAGGTTGGATGATGAGCCGGGCTGCTGAGTTTTGAGCCCAGCGGGCGCTCTGGCGGAGCAGGGCGAGATAGGCGGCGTCGAGCGGGCCAAACAGCTCCGGTTGGAGGCGCTCCCAGAGGAACGCCAGACGGATCAACCCGAGCGCCTTGGACGCCCAGTACTGATAGCAACGCTCGCTGTGGAAGGTGTAGTGGACTCCGGGCTGGCCGGGCAGGGTTTCGTCGCCCCACTCGGCCCCGGACAGATTCACGCCGAGCATCGATCAGACGCGGTGATAATCGCCGCGCCAGTTCTTGACGGCCTTCTTGATGTCGTTCATGGCCATGCCGGTGTCGGCCGCCTTCTTGGCCAGTTCGACGAATTCCGCATCGCTGGCGAAGCGCAGGCCGATGACCTGCTGAATGGTAAGGCGCGGGTCGAGCAGTTTGCCGGTGAGTACAAAGTGGCGGAGGTTCTCTTCGGCGCGGACGCCACGGTCCTGCGCCTTCAGCGCGAAGGCGCGCGCATAGTAGGCGGTGAAGAACACGAGCCACATCAGGACGAAGAGGAGCGCCGCGCTGTAGAAGCGGTCATGGTTGCCCCACGAGTGGTAGAGGTTGACGCCTGAGCCGATGATGCTCAGGACCAGGACGAAGGCGAGTGCGAGATACCCTTTCACATTCTGGCTGTGATTCTGAAAGTTCTGCTGTTCCATATCCAGTGATGATCGCACGTCACGTACAATGCGCACATGGCGAAGTCTTTGGACCCGACCGATTGGCCGGCGTTTCGGGCGCTGGGGCACAGGCTGCTGGACGAGATGATGGACTACATGGAGCAGGCGCGCGAGCGGCCTGCCTGGCGGCCCTTGCCCCAGGAAACGAGGAGTGCGTTGCGGGAAGCGCTACCCATGGAGCCGCAGGGCGAAGAGCGTGCCTGCGCGGCGTTCCTGGAGCACGTGCTGCCGTATCCGCAGGGCAGCACGCACCCGCGATTCTGGGGTTGGGTGCAGGGCAGCGGGACTCCGCTCGGCATGGTGGCGGATATGATGGCGTCGGGTATGAATCCGATGCTAGCGGGTTTTCAGCAGGCGCCGGCGGTGGTGGAAAAGCAGGTGCTGGAGTGGCTGGCGGAGCTGATGGCGTTTCCCGATGATGCGTCGGGGGTGCTGTGTTCCTCGGGGACGATGGCGAACTTCCTTGGGCTGGCCGTGGCGATGCGGGAGTGGGCGGGGTCCGGCCGCGTCTATTGCTCGGACGAGACACATGGCTGGATGCGCAAGGCGGCCGCGCTGTTGCGGCTCGATGTGCGCCGCATCCCGGTGGATGGCGAATTCCGGCTGAGCGTGCCGGCGCTGCGCGTGGCGCTGGAGGAGGATCGCGCGACGGGGATTGTGCCGGTGTGCGTGGTGGCGAATGCGGGCACGGTGAATACCGGGGCGATCGATCCGCTGGAGGAGCTTGGGTTGCTGTGCGCGGCCCAGGGGCTGTGGCTGCATGTGGATGGAGCGTTCGGCGCGCTGGCCCATCTCTCGCCGGCGCTGCGCCCGCTGCTCGAGGGTCTGCCGCGGGCGGACTCGCTGGCATTCGATCTGCACAAGTGGTTCTCGGCGCCCATCGATTGCGCCTGCCTGCTGACGCGCCACGCGGCGCAGCATCGGGCTACGTTTGCTTCTACTCCTTCGTACATGGCGCCGACGGATCGCGGGATTCTTGCCGGCGGAGTGCCGTTCGCGGATCTGGGCATTGATCTGACGCGGTATTTCAAGGCACTGAAGGTGTGGCTCTCGCTGAAGGCGTACGGCGTGCGGCATCACGCGGCCGTGATCGAGCAAAACGTAAAGGACGCGCAATGTTTCGCTGAGCAAATTGACACGCACGCCGAATTTGAGCTGCTGGCGCCGGCCTCGCTGAACATCGTGTGCTTCCGGTATGCGCCGGCGCGGCTGCCGGCCGGGCGGCTGGACGCAGTGAATGAAGAACTGCTGTTGCGGTTGCAGGAATCCGGCGTGGCCGTGCTGTCGTCCACGATTCTGCGCGGGCAGTTTGCGCTGCGGATGGCGAACGTGAACCATCGCACGCAGCCGGAGGATTTCGAGCTGCTGCTGGCGGCGCTTCTCGAGATTGGCGCGGTTCTCTCATAATGGTGTTCGTGGTCCCAGCACTTCTCTGTTTCCTGCTCGCCGCACCGGTGACGATGCGCCTCGATTATTTCCATACGGGCTCGGCGTCGGAGGAGCGATTCGCGCTCGATGCCGTGGTGCAGGAAGGGGCGTGGCCGGGGCCGCCGGAGAAGGCCGTTGATACGTCGAATCTCGGCAGGTATCTGTTCGAAGTGCGCGATGCCAGGAGCGGGGCGCTGCTGTATTCGCGCGGCTTTGCCAGCATCTTCGGAGAGTGGGAGACGACGGTGGAGGCGCAGCACCGCAACCGCACACTGCATGAATCTTTGCGGTTTCCAGCGCCCGCGACGCCCGTGAAGGTGACGATCTTCAAGCGGGACGAAAAGAACAAATTCAAAGAGTTATGGTTTACAGAGATCGACCCGCGGGATCGGGCCGTGGAGCGCGCCGCCGCGCCGGCCAACGTGAAGGTGTGGGCGGTGCAGCAGAACGGGCCTTCGGCGGAGAAGGTGGATCTGCTGTTGATTGGCGATGGCTATACCGCCCAGGAGATGGACAAGTGGCACGCGGACGCGCGGCGATTGACGACGGCGCTGTTTGCCACGCCGCCATTCCGGGAGCGGCAGGCGGATTTCAACGTGTGGGCCATCGACGTGCCCGCCGATCAATCGGGCGTGTCGCGGCCCTCGGAGAGCGTCTACCGGCGGTCGCCGGTGCGGGCCGCCTACGACGCATTTGGCAGCGAGCGCTACGTGCTCACATTCGACAATCAGAGACTGCGGGAGATCGCGGCGGCGGCGCCTTATGAGTTTGTTGAGATCGTCGTGAATGGCAGGAAGTATGGCGGCGGGGGCATCCACAATTTGTACGCAACCGTTGCCAGCGATAATGCGTGGACTCCATACGTCTTCGTCCACGAGTTTGGCCATCACTTCGCGGGGCTGGCCGACGAATACTACACGTCGGACGTGGCCTATCAGGCGGCCGCCGCGAAATTGGAGCCGTGGGAGCCGAACGTCACCGCCGATCCGGCCAGGCCCAAATGGAACGAATTGATCGCGCCCGGGACGGCGCGACCTACGTCCTGGGCCAAGGCGGAGTTCGAGGCGTATCAGAAGGAGATCCAGGCGCGGCGCAAGAAGATCCGTGCCGATAACCGGCCCGAGGCGGAGATGGAGGCGCTGTTCGCGGAGGAGCACGCCGCGACGACGAAGATACTCTCGCCGGTGAAAGCAGTGGGCGTCTACGAGGGCGCGATGTACGAGGCGAAGGGGTACTATCGCGCGGAGGCGGATTGCATCATGTTCACCCGCAGCAGCCAGTTCTGCTCGGCCTGCCGGCGCGCCATCAACAACGTCATCGATCTCTACACCAACCATGCTGCTCACTAATCGCGTGATTCTCGTTACCGGCACGGCGCGCGGCATTGGCGCGGCAATCGCCGAGGTCTGCGTGCGGGAGGGCGCGCTCGTTTACTGCGCGGATCGCGACTACACCGTCACCCGGCAGGTGGGCGAGCGCTGCTGGGAGCTCCCCTGCGACGTGGCTCGCGACGAGGATCTGCAGCGCTGCATCGCGGCGGCGCCGCGGCTCGACGGGCTGGTCAACAACGCCGGCGTGAACTTCCTGAAGCCGTTTCTCGAAACGACGATGGGGGACTACGATCGCGTCTTGAACATCGACCTGCGCGCCGTCTTCCGGCTCACTCAGTTGGCCGCGTGCGCGATGCGGGACGGGGGCAGCATCGTCAACATTTCCAGCGTGCACAGCATCGCAGGCGTGCCGGGGGCGGCGCCGTACGATGCGGCCAAGGCCGGCGTGATCGGGCTGACCAAGTCGCTGGCCGTGGAACTGGCGCCCCTGCGGATTCGTGTCAATGCGATCTCTCCGGGGCTGATCGAAACGCAGATATGGCGGGACCTACTGGCCACCATCGACGATCCGAAGCACTATTTGGACTACTGGTATTCGAACATTCCGCAGGCGCGGCTGATCCAACCGGAGGAGATCGCGGAGCTAACGGCCTTTCTCCTCAGCCCGCGTGCGTCCTGCATCACGGGCGCCAACATCACGGCCGACGCCGGGATGACGGCTCAACTGGTCAGCCGCGAACCGCAGGTCTGATACAATCCGGTTCAATGAACTGGGTACTTTCCACGGCACTTCTGGGCTCGGTGTGTCTTGTGGCTGCCGCCGATACGCCCGAGGAACGTTTCGAGACGAAGGTACGCCCAATACTCGCGAAGAATTGTTTTGCGTGCCACACCGCCTCGAAGATGGGCGGGCTCGCGCTCATGTCGCGGGAATCCGTGCTGGCCGGCGGAAAATCCGGTCCCGCGGTTGTGCCGGGCAAGCCCGAAGAGAGCCGCCTGATCCTGGCCGTGCGGCAGGGCGATGCTGTGATCAAAGCGATGCCGATGACGGGCAAGTTGAAGCCCGAGGAGATCGCGGTCTTGGAGGATTGGGTCCGCGACGGCGCGGTGTGGCCGGCCAGCGCCAGGGTGCAGGCCGGCACGGGCCGCATCACGGCGGAGCAGCGCGCGTTCTGGAGTTTTCAGCCGGTGCGCAAGGGCGCGCCGCCGGCGGTGGCGAACAGCGAGTGGTCGCGCCAGCCCATCGATCAATTCATCTACGCCAAGATGCGCGAGCGCGGTCTACAACCCGCTCCACGCGCGGCACGCGGCACGTGGATGCGGCGCGTCACGTTTGATCTGATCGGGCTGCCGCCTACGCCCGAAGAGACGGACGCGTATCTCAACGACAAGTCCCCGCAGGCCGAGGCGAAGGTAGTGGACCGGCTGCTGGCCTCGCCACGGTATGGCGAGCGCTGGGCGCGGCACTGGCTCGACGTGGCGCGGTATTCGGATGACAAGCTGGAGTCGCAAAAGGAGTTGCCGCACCCCAATGCGTTCCGGTATCGCGATTGGGTAATCGCCGCGTTCAACAACGACATGCCGTACAGCGATTTCGTGCTCGGCCAGATCGCCGCCGATCTTCTGCCCGAGCCGCAGCGCACCAGGCTCCTGCCGGGCCTAGCGTTTTACGGGCTGAGCCCCGAGCAGCAGGACGAGCGTGTGGATGCCACCACGCGCGGATTCCTGGGCCTCACGGTGGCGTGCGCGCAGTGCCACGACCACAAGTTCGATCCCATCCCGCAGACGGATTTTTACGCATTGCAGGGAGTGCTCAACAGCACGGATATCGATGAAGTGCCGCTGGCGCCCGAGGCGGAGGTGGCGGCGTGGAAGGCGCACAAGAAGCGGCTGGATGACAAGGAGGTCGAGCTGCGGACATTCCAGGACGAGCAGGCGATGATCGTCGCCGCCATGCTCGCCGCTCAGACAAAAGACTATGTTGCCGCTGTGACCGGAGCCCGCCCTGCGGATGGCCTGGACGCCGAGACGCTGAAGCGCTGGAAGGATTATCTGGACCCTGCCAAACAGCACGATCATCCGTTTCTTGACCACTGGCGCGATGCCGAAAAGTTCCAGGCCACCGTGCTCGCGCTGCTCGCCGAGAAGAAGGACATCGATCAGAAGAACCTGATCCGCCTGGGCGGCCCCGATGCGCGAGGCGACCTCAGCGGCGCCGAGTTGCTCTCGCTGGACCGCGCCAAATACCGGTTCTACAACGAGCTGTTTGGCGCCCGGAAGAGCGTGCTCTACTTCGCCGGCAAGGATCTGGATCGCTGGCTGGGCGCGCTGCACTCGCAGCATCTGGCCGGGCTGCGCGCCAGTGCGGAAGAGCTCAAGAAGAGCCTGCCGCCCCAGTATCCGTTCCTGCACACCGTGAAGGATTCGGAGAAGCCCAGGAACGCACACCTCCTCATCCGCGGGAGCCGCGACAATCCTGGCACCGAGGTCCCGCGCCGCTTTGTCTCGATCCTCAGCCCGGCCGAACCGAAGCTCTACACGCAGGGCAGCGGGCGGTTGGAGCTGGCCCGCGCCATCGCGAGCATCGAGAATCCGCTGACGCCGCGCGTGATGGTGAACCGCATTTGGCAGCACCACTTCGGGCTGGGCATTGTGCGAACCCCTTCCAACTTCGGGCAGTTGGGCGAGCGGCCCACGCATCCGGAGTTGCTGGACTATTTGGCTGCGCGATTTGTGGAGTCAGGCTGGTCCGTGAAGGCCATCCATCGTGAAATCGTTCTTTCGCGGACGTACGCATCCGCGTGGATCCGTCACGAAGCGAACGAAGAGAAGGACGCGGCCAATCTCTATCTCTGGCGGGCCAACCGGCAACGCCTGGACGTGGAGACCATGCGCGATGCTCTACTCGCCGCGGGCGGGAATCTGGAGCAGACCGGCGGTGGGCCGCCGCTGCGTTTGAACGACGACAAGAACTTCCGGCGCACCGTGTACGGCTACCGCAGCCGCCGCAAGCTGGATGGCACGCTGGCGCTGTTCGATCATCCGAATCCGAACACCACCAACGAGCAGAGGAACGTGACGAACGTGCCGCTGCAACGACTGTACTTCCTGAATAACCCGTTTGTGATGCGGCAAGGAGAGGCGCTGGCGGCGCGGCTCAACGGCCCCACGGATGAGGCGCGGATCCGTCAGGCCTACCGCCTCTTATTTGTGCGCCAGCCCGATGCCGACGAGCTGCGAGCCGGCCTGGCGTTTCTGAAATCGGAGAAGGGCGCGTGGCCCCGATACGCGCAGGCGCTGCTGGCCTCGAACGAATTTCTGTATGTGGACTAAGCCATGATCACGCGACGCAATCTGCTGAAGACCATCGGCGCCGGGTTCCCCATGACGGCGTTCGCACAGATGTCGGCCAACCCGGCCGCGCCCAGGCAGCCGCATTTCGCTCCGCGCGCCAAGCACGTCATCTTCCTCTTCCTCAATGGCGGGCCGTCGCAGGTGGATACCTTCGATCCCAAACC
Organism: Paludibaculum sp.; assembly: GCA_036504135.1. Taxonomy (GTDB): domain Bacteria; phylum Acidobacteriota; class Terriglobia; order Bryobacterales; family Bryobacteraceae; genus Paludibaculum. Next base: position 9,835 of record DASXVP010000001.1, on the reverse strand, counting down.
GGCCTTGCAGAAGTTCCACGGCAAGCCGATGCCCACGCCGAATCTGAAGAGCGAGCGCAAGACCGGCAACCTGCTGGGCTCGCCCTTCACGTTCAAGAAGTACGGGCAGAGCGGCATCGAGGTGAGCGAGATCTTCCCCGAAATCGGCTCGGTGATTGACGACTTCTGCGTGATCCGCTCGATGCACACGGAGCGCCCCAATCACGAGCCGTCACTCCTGCTCACCAACTGCGGCCAGCGCCTGCCGGGCCATCCGTCCATGGGCTCGTGGATCACCTATGGGCTGGGCACGGAGAATCAGAATCTGCCGGGATTCGTGGTGCTGTGTCCGGGCCTGCCCGTGCTGGGGCCCATCCTCTGGACATCGGCCTACCTGCCGGGCCTCTACCAGGGGACCTACGTGCCCAACAACGAAAAGGAGATCGACAAGCTCCTCCCGAATCTGCGCAACGGGCGCTACTCGGCGGCCGAACAGTCTGCCCAACTCGGCCTGTTGCAGAAGCTGAACCGCCGGCAGATGGAGCGGGAAGGCGCGGACCCGCAGCTCGAAGCCGGCATTCAATCCATGGAGGTTGCCTTCCGCATGCAGACCGAGGCGGCCGACGCCTTTGACATCACGCGCGAGCCGGAAAAGGTGCGGGCCTCCTATGGCGATGGCGATTTCGCGCGCGGCTGCCTGATGGCGGCCCGGTTGGTCGAGCGCGGTGTGCGCATGGTGCAGGTCTACTACGGCGACGATCAGCCCTGGGATTCCCACGATGACATTCTGGATCACCGCCGCTTGGCGCGCACGGCGGATACGCCCATCGCCGCCTTGATTCGCGATCTGAAACAGCGAGGCCTGCTGAAGGAGACCATCGTCGTGGTCACGGGCGAGTTTGGCCGCACCCCGGCAACAGAGGTCAGCGGCCTCGTGAAAGTGCAGAACGGCCGCGACCACAACAATCACGGCTACTCGTCCCTGGTGGCCGGCGGCGGATTCCGCGGCGGCATGACCTATGGCGCGACCGACGATTTCGGCTTCCAGGCCGTCGAGAATCCCGTGGACGTCCACGACCTGCACGCCACCATGCTCCACCAGCTAGGGCTCGATCACAAGCGGCTGACCTACCGCTACAGCGGCCGCGATTTCCGGCTCACGGACGTACACGGCAATCTGATTAAGGCGATTGTGGAAACATAGCGCAGCACGCCAGAAGGGCCGACCTCCATCGGAGCGGCCCTTTTTCAATGGGTGCTTCCTGGCCCGTTTCGGAGCCCGGGCGTCTGCCACCGGTGTCCCCCGGCCGGCACAGAATATCGAGACTTGACCCACCCGGCGGTCCTTGCGCGCGCGCAGTTCGGTGCTGCCAGTAGTAACAGTACTACTTAGTCAAAATCCTTATTGACAACCCGGGAGTTTGCCTTCAGACTCAGCTTTGTGATTCTTCGATCTACGTTCGCTGTACCCATGAGCTTGCGTTTTGCCGGTGCTGTTCTGTTGACCCTAGTTTCCCCGCTTCTGACTCAGGCGGCCTCGTTCTCGTATACCGGCAACTTCAGACAGGATGATAACCGGCAGAGTTTCACGTTTGCCCTCAACTCTCCTTCTACGCCAACCATTGTTACGCTCTCCTACGCGGGCGGTACCAACGCGGCCAGCCAACAGATCTCGCGAGGTGGGTTTGACCCCTTCGTTTCCCTCTTCGACAGCAACGGTCTCCTGCTGGGCGTCCAGAACGACGGCGGGTGCCCCGCGGTCGGCCAGGACTCGGTCACCGGCGCTTGCTGGGATGCCTTCCTGACCTCGCCCCTGCCGGCAGGCAACTACACCGTCGTATTGACCGAGGCCGACAATTCACCCAACGGCCCCAGCTTGGCGGATGGCTTCTCCAGGGATGGACAGGGAAACTTTACGGGTCCAGCCTATCTGGGCCAGGCCGGCTCCTTCCTGGACGCGAATCCAAATCAGCGTACATCCGCGTGGGCGCTGGATATCTTGAACGTAGACCGCGCGCAGATTGCAACTGTCCCTGAGCCCGCTTCCGCAGGACTCTTTGCTGGCGGTTGCTGTCTGTTGTTGTTCGTGCGGCGCCGCAAGGTAGCTTCGGCGGCACGCAGCTCCAGATCCTAGTTAAAGAAGACTGACATTCTGACCCGAAAGAATCTCCTATGCGCACGATCACTATTTCTGCGATGTTCCTGGCCTCGGCCCTGACGGCGTTAGCTGGCGAGGTGCCGGTCGTTGCCGACGCCCACGTGAGCGCGTCCCTGCCCGCCAACAACTTCGGCACGCTGCCGAACCTGAATGTCGGCGGAGGGAACCGGGCCCTGATGGGCTTTGACCTCTCTGTCTCCGTGCCGCCCGGTACCACCGGCGCCGGTGTCAGCAAGGCCATCCTCTATTTCTACGTGAATAAGATCAACACCGCCGGCGCTGTCGAAGTTTCGACGGCCACCAGCCCCTGGACGGAGGGAACAGTGACCAACAACACTGCGCCCGTCTCCGGGCTTCTCCTCGCCACGGTGCCGGCGACGGCGGCCAACTCCTGGATCTCAATCGACGTGACACAGGCGGTCAAGACCTGGGTTGACACTCCGTCGCAGAACTTTGGCTTTATTGTGACGGCCTCGGCGTCCGCCCCGGCAACGTCCGTATTCCTGGACAGCAAGGAGAACATCAGTACCAGCCATCCTGCGCAGTTGGCCATCTTTCTAGCCTCGGCAGGTGGCGTGGCCGGACCCACAGGACCCACCGGCCCCACCGGTGTCGCCGGCCCAGCGGGCGCTACCGGCCCCACCGGCGCCGCCTCCACCATTCCCGGCCCAACCGGCCCCGTGGGTAACGCCGGCCCAGCGGGCCCCACCGGCGCCACCGGTTTCGCCGGCCCAGCGGGCCCAACCGGCCCCGTGGGTAGCGCCGGCCCAGCGGGCGCCACCGGCGCCACCGGCGCCGCTTCCACCGTTCCCGGCCCAACCGGCCCCGTGGGGCCGACAGGCGTGGGTGTGTCTGGCCCGGCAGGACCCACTGGAGCAACAGGACCCGCTGGCGCTAACGCGCAGGGGAGTTTTTACAGCTCGTTCTTGGTCAGCGGTACTACCGTTGGTGGCACCCAATTCAATACTCCCGGCTTTTCCGGAGTTCAGGCCACGGCCACGCGGCCTATCCTTGTTCCGGTCTCCTGCACGGCGGACAGTCTGCGAGGCTTCACGCCCGATACAACAGGATCCACGAGCGGAAGCATCAGTTTCACGCTCAACGTAAATGGGTCGGACACCGGAGTGGCGTGCATTCTGGTTCCAGGAGTAAATGCGATCTGTACGTCAGGATCGAGCGTGGCGCTGTCGGCCGGCGACCGCTTGCTGGTAAAGATAAGTGCTTCCGGCAGCGTGCCCTACACCGCGTTTAGTTTCCGGTGCCGCTAATGTGCATTCAGAGGGCGGGGCGCCTGCACGGAGCCCCGCCTCCGCGATTGTGTGCCATTGTTGATTAGCGATGATCCCGCGTCCGTACGCTTTGTTTGCGCTACTGCTCCTTGCCGTAGCAGGCGCGTATTCGAACCATTTCCTAAACAGTTTCCACTTCGACGACTCGCACACCATCGAGACCAACATCCACATCCGTTCGCTCTCGAACCTGCCGAAGTTCTTCACGGATGCCACAACGTTCAGCAATCTGCCTACGCACCAAGTCTACCGGCCACTGCTGACCACTAGTCTGGCGATCGATTATCTCCGCGGGGGCGGTACGCCTTTAGCGTTCCATGTGACCAACTTTTGCTTCTTCCTTCTGTTGGTTTGGACGATCTGGCGGTTGTACTCTACATTGCTCGACGGCGCATGGATGCCCGCTCTTGTGGCGGCATCGATCTACGCTCTCCATCCTGTGATCGCCGAGACCATCAACTATGTCATCCAGCGCGGAGACCTGCTCTCGACCCTCGGCGTTACCGCCGCCCTGCTGATGTACATCCGTTTGCCGCGTTTCAGGCGGTGGGGACTCTACCTGTTACCACTCGTGGCCGCCTTGCTCGTCAAGCCGCCCGCGCTCGTCTTTCCCGTCATCCTCTTCGCCTGGGTCTTTCTCTTCGAGGAATCGGGGGATTGGCGCCTGAGCGCGCGCGCCATTCTGCCCTCCGTCGCTGTCTCTGCCGCCATGGGGTGGTTTCTCAGTTCCATGACGGCGGCTACCTTCGCCCCCGGCGGAACTTCGCCGTTGCTCTACCGCGTCACGCAAATGTACGTGTCGCTCTACTACTTCAGCGCCTTTTTCGCGCCCGTCCATCTGACCGCCGACACGGATTGGAAAGTTCTCTCCGGTTTCGAAGACCCGCGCGCGTGGGCCGGAGCAGCCTTTCTCGCCGCCGTCGTTCTTGCCATAGTCAGCGCCTCGCGCCGCCGTGAGTGGAGGCCCGTGGCCTTCGGCCTCGTCTGGTTCCTCGCGGCTCTGTTTCCCACCGCCTGGATGCCGCTCGCCGAAGTCGCCAATGATCACCGGATGTTCTTCCCGTTCGTTGGTCTCGCCCTGGCCGTTGTCCATACCGCGGGTCAACTGCTCCTTCAGTGGAGTCTATCGCCCGGCCTGCGCCGCGCCGTCGCGGGCAGCGTTGTGGGCATCGTGCTGGCGCTGGAAGGCCGCGGTACCTGGCTCCGCAACGAGGTGTGGCGCACCGAGGAGACACTTTGGCGCGACGCCATCCAAAAGAGCCCGGGCAATGGCAGGGCCCTCATGAATTACGCGCTCACGTTGATGTCGCGCGGAGCGAACGACCAGGCGCTTCCTTACCTGGAACGGGCGCACCTCCTGTTGCCGAACTACTTCTATCTCGAAATCAACCTGGGTATCGCAAACGGTGGATCAAACCGTCCCGCGAAGGCGGAGGCGCACTTCCGCCGGGCGGAGCAACTGGAACCCCGCCGCTATGAATCGCACTTCTACTACGCCCGCTGGCTGCTGGAACTGGGACGGGTTCAGGAGGCCGCGGACCACCTCCGCACCGCCCTTGCCTGCAACCCCTACGCGCTCGATGCGCATCATCTGCTCATGCGCATCCTGGCTGAAAAGCGGGACTGGATTGCGCTCCAGGCTGCGGTTGCCGATGCGCTTCGGATCGTGCCCGGCGACGCCGAGGCGCTCCGTTTCGGTGGCATCGCCGCCGAGGCAAACCGTGCACTCGAAACCGTGGCCGTCCTGGCTCGGCAAAATCCAACGCCCGAAAACTGGCTGAACTACTCACTGCATCTGTATCAGGCGGGCCGCTTCAAAGAGTGCATAGACGCCGCCGGCCAAGCTCTGCGCATTCGGCCGGATTACGCCGAAGCCTGGAACAACATCGCTGCCGCCCACAACGCCATGCAGGATTGGAACGCAGGAATCCGAGCCGCGGAGCAGGCACTGCGCCTGAACCCTGCGTTTGAGCTGGCCCGCAACAATCGCGCCTGGGCCATCTCGCAGAGGCAAACAGCTAAACCATAGGATCAGCGAGCGCAATCACCCCGCCGCCCTCCTTGGTCGCGAGGTCGAGCTTGCCTTTGACGCCGGACCGCTGCCCGCTAACGCCCCGGCAGTTTCCAGTTCAGCTTCAACAGGATGGAAGATTCGCTGCCAACGGGTGACTCCCTGATCGCGAACAGCTGTCCGTCCTGGGTCACGGCGATCGCCGTCCCGGCAGTTCCTCCGCGATGGAAGCGGAAAAGCTCCTTCGTCGTTGTGACCTCGAGCGACCCTCCGCGAACTGCGATGCTGGCCGCCATCACCGTTCCGTCGCCGCGGTCGTAATACAGTTCCTTTCCATCGCCCCGCCACCGGGGCTCCAGTCCGCCGTTGGTGGAGATCTGCCACTTCCCGCCGCCCGCCGGGAACGTTTGCACATAGACCTCGCTGCGGCCTGTTTCCGCGGATTCGTATGTCACCAGTTTGGAATCCGGCGAAAACTGTGGCGAGCTCGCAGCTTGTGTCAGGTACACGCCCGGCTTGTTTCTGTTTTGCAGATCGATATAATCCAGGCCCAACCCGGCGGCAGTCCTTTCGAAAAGCAGATACTTGCCGTCCGGCGAAGCGTGCATGTGGTGGGTCGAGGTGCTGTGGATCAGCTTCTCACTCCCCGTGCCGTTTGCGGGTATCTCGTAGATCCCCATCCCTGCCTTGTTCCGGTTGGCGAAGAAATACACCGATTGTCCATTCGCGGACCAAATTCCGGGTGACTCATTCCCTTCACCGAACGTCAGGCGCGAAACCACTTTCCGTCCCAGTTCCACGGTCCAGAGGTCAACATTGGCCCCGGTTTCCCGTTCGAGCAGCAGGCGCCGGCCATCAGGAGAAAACTCCACGTGGGCACTCGGGTACGGTGCAGCGTTTGTCAGCGTCTCCAGCTTCTTGCCCGTGCGGTCGTAGATGTTGAGTTCTTCGTTAAACGTTGCTCCACCGATCAAGCCGAGCACCCTGCCATCGGAGGACGCCGAAAAGGAATTGGCCTCCGTCGCCGATAGGACGGCCGGCTCGCCAGTCTCACCCGATTCCAGGTTCAGCGTCATCGCCATCAGGCGCGCGTTGTCATTGACCAGTAGCGTGTTGGGCGGCACGAACTTGAAGGGAACCCGGTTATAGACTCGCTTCGGAGGCTGTTTGCCGTCCAATCCGGCCAAATAGATCCCAACTGCGGCCGGACCCGACCGGATCGAAAAGTAGAGCACATGCTTGCCGTCTGGCAGTACCAGCGGTTGACGTTGCGCCAGTTCACCCGCCTTCTTATCCAGTTCGAGTACCGCTGTGGGTTGCCCTCCGGCCGCGCTGATCCTCTGTAGTGGCCCGGAGCCCGCTCCCAGCACGATCTGCCCGTCCGCCGTCCACGCCGTGCCATTGATCGTGCCAACGGTTGTATCAGTTTCGGGCGCCACTACCTGCACCGTCATGTTGGGAATTTCGATCTTCTTCAAGACGCCTGAAGACCTGAAGGCAATGAAACGGCTATCCGGAGACCAACTCATGGAACTCGGGTTCACAACTTCCGTTGGTAGTGCCTTGATGGAATCGATCGATCGAACCCAGAACCGGCGCGTGCCGTTTTCCCTCCAGGCAATCCACTTGCCGTTCGGCGAGACCAGGACGAGCCCTGCTCCACCCGGAACCTTCATCTCAAACTCCATGGGCGCGGCATCCACAACGGTCCTCTGCCGGGTGAGCATCACGCCGCCGAGCACCGCCGCCAGCAGCACGCCAACCGCTGCCACCGCCCACGGCCAGCGGCTGGCATCCGCCGGCACTGTCTCCGCTGCCTGCGGGGGCGTCCGCAATTCGAGCACGACGTCGCGCATCGATTGCCAGCGATCCTCGGGATCCTTCGCCAGGCATCGCATGACGAGCCGCTGCAGCCACGCCGGCGTAAACGGCGTCACTGCCATCGGCGCCGGTTCGGCGGCGAGAATCGCACCCACCAGGCTCGTGTAGTTCTTCCCCTGGAATGCCTTCCGGCCGGTGACGATCTCATAGAGGACCGCGCCAAAGGCCCAGATGTCGGAGCGCGCGTCGGCCTCACGCCCTTCGAATTGCTCCGGAGCCATGTACTGCGGGGTGCCGAGCACCGTGCCTTCGGAAGTCAGCACCTTGACCAGCGTCTCGTCGCTGGGTCCAGGACGCGACGTTGATTTGGCGAGACCGAAGTCCAGCACTTTGGCGCCGTCGCGCGTCAGCATGATGTTCTGCGGCTTCACGTCGCGGTGGGTGACGCCGGCGCGGTGAGCGCGGTCGAGCGCGTCGGCGATCTGCGTGGCGAGTTTCAGCGCCTGGTCGAGCGGCAGCGCGCCGCGTTCAATCCGCGCCGCCAGCGTCTCGCCCTCCATGTGCTCCATCACCATGTAGCCGCCGCCGTCCTGCGTGCCGATGTCGTGCAGGACGCAGATGTTTGGATGGTTCAGCGATGCCACCGCGCGGGCTTCGCGCTCGAAGCGGGCGCGGAGGTCCTCGCGCATGGCGATGTGTTCCGGCAGTACCTTGATCGCGACAGAGCGGTCGAGCCGCGTGTCGCGAGCCTTGTAAACCTCGCCCATGCCTCCGGCGCCGAGAGGGGATAGGATTTCGTAGGGTCCCAGTTTATCGCCAGCATTGAGCGGCATAGTGTACTGAACAGCTTAGCGCACGAATCCGCTGGCGCAATAGGGAAAATCGGAATTCCGTCTTATTGAGTCCTGATGCAGTACAGCGTGGTCGCGCTGCGCAGATATAGCGCTCCATCCACAATCACCGGGCTCGCCACGAAGAACTGATCCGCCAGCGTATTCGTCGCCAGCACCTCGTACTTCTCGCCGAGCTTGACGATCACCACGTCGCCCTCTTCCGTGGCCAGGTACAGCTTGCCGTTGGCAGCCACTGGCGACGCCTTGAAGTTGTAGGCCTTCGGCAACCGCTGCTGCCGGTAGAATATCTCGCCATCGGCGGCGCGCACGGCGTTCAACATCCCGTTGTCGGTGACGTTATAGAGAATCCCGCCGTGTAGCACCGGCGCGGCCGTGTAGGAATTGCCCCGCTGGTTGGTCCACACCACGGCGTCCGTGCCGGTGAGGTCGCCCTTGCGGTCCAGCTTGATGGCCAGCAGGTTGGGACTGCGGAACCCGCTCATCACGATGACCAGCCCATCGGCCACCACCGGCGCCGGGATCACGTTCATGCCCAGGCCGCCGCACTCCCACACCACCTCGCCCGATGCAATGTCATACGCGCGCACTTTATTGGAGGCGCTGACGATCACCTGATCCTGCACCACCAGCGGCGTGGACCACGAGCTGAGTTCGGCGCGCTCCTTCCGCCACAGCTCCTTGCCGGTGTTCATATCCAGCGCGACGATGATGGAGCCGGATTCCTGATCGAGCGCCAGGATCATCCGGTCCCCGGCCAGCGCGGGTGCGCCGCCCTCGCCAAATGCCATCTTCATGCGCATCTTCGGCAGCTCTTTCTTCCAAACCAGATTCCCGTCCAGGTCGTAGCAGTACAGCCCCCACGAGCCGAAGTGCGCCCAGACATGCTTGCCGTCGGTAATGGGCGCGTAGGAGGCATAGCTCCCGTAGCGGGCGTGGTAGCGCTCGTGCGGCACGGCCTCGATGGCGGTCTTCTCCCAGAGCACTTTGCCCGTGTCGCGGTCCAGCGCCATCACGACAAACTTGTGCTCGCTGGCGGCGTCACTCTTGGGGATGGCCGTGGTGAGAAAGATCCGCTTGCCCGCAATGACGGGCGTGGAGAAGCCGCGTCCGGCGATGGGGACCTTCCAGGCTACGTTTTTGGTGTCGGACCATTCCGTGGGCGCATCGCCATCGGCCACGCCGTTGAAGTGCGGCCCGCGCCACTGGAGCCAGTCGGCGGCGGAGGCAGCAGAGAGAGTCAGGAGTGCGAGGATACCGGTGCGCAGCATCCTACTATCATGCACCGGACAGCTCTGATTTGAGCCCGCGGATTCTGGCGACCGGTCAGCTTGGCCGGGCCAGCCCGCGGCGTCACTGTGGCTGCACAGTCCGGCTGAGCAGCAGCTGCTGCGCTGTCGGCTACGATTCGACCGGCAAGCCTTCGTGGAAACGCGATGCGAAGCAACAACTGACCGAGTTCCTTTACGACGTCTACAACCGAACCACGCAGATCCTGCGGTACAAGCGGGTGGCGGGGGCGGATGTGCTGGACCCTACGCAGAAGACGGTGTATTCGTACGATTCGGCAGTGAATGGCTGGGGCCGGCTGGGGTCGGTTTCGACTTATCAGAACTTTGCGGATTTGAACGCGACAGGTACGATGCCGATTGTGGAGAGTTTCGAGTACACTGTGGCTGGGTTGGTGTCTAAGAAGACGTTGAATGTGACGGGAGTCTCGGCGGTG